>NZ_AP043666.1:2557500-3743599 GCF_055397115.1 Fundidesulfovibrio sp. YSD1 | reverse complement strand
GGGGGGACTCAAAAACAATCCACAGACTATGGAATATTTTTCCACAGCCATTACTCCATGAGAACCCGTTTTTGTCAGAATTAATTTCTTTTTCTGGCAGGAATGGTTCTTTATACCCGCCATTTTGAGCGTTCCGTTGGCTGAAGCGCCCTCATGGCCATGACTCCGGAATTCGACTGAAAGTGCGGATCAATGGCAACATGCTTAAATAATTAAGTTTTACCAGCATCTTCTTTTCACGGCCAAACAGGGACAAGACGATAAAGGAGGGTTTCCCTCCCTCAATTTGGCTCGTTTCCGGGAGAATCAGACGATTATCGCCAATGATCCGCCACAACACCTCAACCTGCCTGGACATAGCCGACGCCGGGCAGGAAGCCCCTGGATTCCAGAAAGCGCGCCACGTGCGCCGCGGCGCCCGGAGTGGCCACGAACGAGGCCACGAAGGCCTCCTCCGGCCCGGGCACGTCCTCGTGGTGCAGCACTGGCCGCCCCTGGTGCGACCGCCCGATCTTGGCCGGGTCGATGTCCAGGTAGGCCTTGATGCGCACGCCGTGGGCGCACAGGCGCTCCGCGCGCTTGCGCGTCACCCTTCCCGCCCCCACCACATATACGTCCGGGTGAAGGGGATTGTTCCTCGCGAGCCAGCGCGACAGGTAGCCCGCCTTGAGTTCGAAGAAGGCGTCCGCCCCGTAGCGGGCGTCCGTGCGCGAGAGCCTGTCCGGGGGGTCGTTCCAGACCAGAAGCTCCTGGCCGACCTTGCCCAGGCGCGCACCGGCCTCGATCCAGCGCAGCCAGAGCTCGTAATCCTCCGGGAAGGGGCCGTGGCGGTAGCCGCCGAAGCGGGCGAAGGAAGCGGCCCTGAACACGGCCGAGGGGTGCGCCAGGGGGGCGTCGCGGAACACGCCCAGGCTCATCTGCTCGTGGGTGAGCAGGCCGTTGACCCATTCCACGTGCCTGGCGTAGCCCGCGGCGGCCCCTGCGTCCCCGCCGAAGCGCACCAGGCACCCGGCCGCGTCCGTTCCCGGGTGGGCGTCCAGAAACGCCGCCTGGACCGCGAGCCTCTCGGGCAGGCAGGAGTCGTCGGCGTCCATGCGCGCGAGATAGCGGCCACGGGCCAGGGAGGCGGCCAGGTTGAGCGCGCACGCTATGCCCGCGTGGCCGGAGCGGACGGGCCTCATCCTGGGGTCGCGCGAGGCGGAGCCCTCCAGCACGGCCCAGGTTGCCCCGCCGTCGTCCGAGCCGTCGTCCACGGCGATTATCTCGAATTCGCGCAGGGTCTGGCGCGAAAGGCTCGAGAGCGCGCCGGGAAGGTGGCGCGCGGCGTTTCGCGCGGGCAGGAGGACCGAGACGAGGGGTTGCATGGGATGAATGAAAAGCGGCCGCCCGTGAGGGCGGCCGCGGGCGATCAGAGCACCGCCGCCTTGATGGCCTCGATGCCCACGCGCTCCACGAAGCGGGCGCAGCGTTCCTTCTTCTTGGCGTTGTCGCGGTAGTGCTCCAGGAGCTTCTTCACCAGGGCCACCACCTGTTCGGCGCTCAGGTCCTCGGCCACCACGTCCGCGATGCGGGGCTTGCCGCCGGGATGGCCGCCGAAGGACACGGTGAAGCCGCTCTTCTTGCCGATGACGCCCACGTCGCGCACGAGAGAACTCGCACAGCATAACGGGCAGCCCGAGACGCCCATCTTCACCTTGGCGGGCAGTTCCATGCCCACGTAGACCTTCTCCAGTTCGAGCCCCAGGCCCAGCGAATCCTGCACGCCGAACTTGCACACGCTGGTGCCCGGGCAGGCCTGCACGAAGTGCACGCACAGCTCGATGGCCTGGCCCACCAGGGTGCCCAGGTCCTTCCAGATGTCCTCCACCTGCTCGGCCTTCACGCCCACCAGGGCGATGCGCTGTCCGGAGGTGATCTTCACGATGGGGATGGCGTATTTCTTGACCACGGCGTTCAGGGCCTCGAGCACGTCGGGGGTGATGACGCCCACTGGCGTGCGGGGCACGATGGCCCAGGTTTCGCCGTCGCGCTGGAGGATGCCTCCGCGCGGCGCTTCAGTCTTGCTCATGTCGACGGTTCTCCGATCATTAGGATTGGTAAGGAATTTCCCTGATTATTAGGATTGATTCCGACCGATGTTTGTGTGATACCCGCTCGGTGGTGCAAGATCAAGGCTCGGGAGTTGTAACATTTCCTTCCTGCAATGGATTCGTGAATGTAAACCCCTCCTGCTTGTGGGCTTTCCCAATTTTAGCTACCTCATGACATCCGTTATCTGGGAGTTCATATGTCCGTGAAGTCCTTCTTGACCGCCCTGCTCGCCCTTTCCTCGTGCATGGCGGTGGCCGCCTCGGTCCTGAGCTTCGGTTCCGGCGGGGCTCCGGCCTGGCTCTTGGTGAGCCTGTGCCTCGCGGTGCTGGCCTCGCTTTGCGTGTTCGCCTTCCTGGTGGCCGCACCGCTCGGAAGGCTCGCGGCCATGGCCGCCCAGGCCGCTCAGGCAGGCCTGCCCCAGGGCGCACCCGACGCCGGGCCCGCGGAATTCGCCGCGCTCTCCAAGGCCCTGCGCGAACTCGCGGCCTGCCTGGGCGACGCGCGCAAGGAGGCCGGCGACAGGCGCAGGGAGCTCGAGGCCGCCCAGCGCTCCTGCGACGACGCCATCCTCCAGGCCCAGGAGGCCTCCAGGCTGGCCGAGGAGTCCAAGGCCCGCAACCTGCTGGACGCCTCCAACAAGCTCGAGGCCGTGGTTGAGCGCGTCATGAACTCCGCCGGGGCGCTCTCCAACCAGATGGAGCGCATCTCAGAGGGAGCCGACCTCCAGAAACAGCGCATGGTGGAGACTTCGGCGGCCATGGTGCAGATGAACATCGCCATCGCGGACATTTCGCGCAGCTCCTCCGACGCCTCGGTGAGCGTGGAGAACGCCAAGCAGTTGGCCGACGAGAGCGCGCGCCTCGCCCTCGAATCCATCGACTCAATCTCCAAGGTCAACGACTCCACCTCGCAGCTCAAGCTGAACATGGGCAGCCTGGGCGAGCAGGCGCGCAGCATCGACCGCATCATCAACGTGATCAACGACATCGCCGACCAGACCAACCTCCTGGCCCTGAACGCCGCCATCGAGGCGGCCCGCGCGGGCGAGGCCGGGCGCGGCTTCGCCGTGGTGGCCGACGAGGTGAGGAAACTCGCCGAAAAGACCATGCACGCCACCAAGGAAGTGGGCGACTCCATCATGGCCATCCAGAACTCCATCCACCAGAACGTGGAACGCATGGAGATGGCCGTTTCGCGTACGGACGAGGCCTCGGCCATGGCCAGGCGTTCGGGCGAATCCGCGCAACTGATCCTGACCCACGCCGAGGACAACACGCTCAAGATCCACTCCATCGCGGCCGCCTCCGAGGAGCAGTCCGCCACCTCGGCGCACATCAACAAGGCCATCGACGAGGTGGACCAGGTGGCGGGCGGCATCGCCGACGGCATCCACGACTCGGCCCACGCCGTGCTCGAACTCTCGGAGCTCTCGCACGAGCTCTCCGTGCTCATCGCGGACCTGAAAAGCGGCATGCAGGCTGACGTGCTCATGCCCTGGACCAGCGAACTGGCCACTGGGGTGAAGGTCATCGACGAGCAGCACCGCAAGCTGGTGGACATGGTCAATCAGCTCTACGCGGCCATGAAGTCCGGCCAGGGCAAGGCCGTGCTGGAGAAGCTCCTGGACGGGCTGGCCGAGTACACGGTGTACCACTTCGGCACCGAGGAGAAGCACTTCGACCAGCTGCGCTTCCCCGAGGCCCCGCAGCACAAGAAGATCCACGAGGAGCTCAAGGCCAAGGTGGTGGACTTCATCACCCAGTACAAGTCCGGCACGGCCAACGTGTCCATGGACCTGATGAACTTCCTCAAGGACTGGCTGGCCAACCACATCTGCAAGACCGACAAGCGCTACGTGAAGGTCTTCCTGGACGGCGGCCTCGAGCGCACCCCCGGCTACCGCGCCCCGGCAGCCAAGGCCCTGGGCCGATAGTCCGGGCGCTTTTTGAAACGCTTCAAGAAGCGTCGCAAGACACGCACCAACGAAAGCGCCCCCGCCGGATTACCGGCGGGGGCGCTTGAATTTCCAGGAGGGCACGCGGCCTAGGCGTCGCGGCGCGGATACCTGCCGCAGGTGAACTTCTCGCCCTCGGGGCAGTAGCCCAGGCGCTCGCACTTGGCCCCGGCCACGTCGAACACCTCGGGCAGGGTGTAGCGGCACAGCGAGAGCATCTTGTCGGCCAGGGCGCGTATCTCCCACTGGGCGCGCTCGCAGCAGCGGTGCTCGAAGAAGTTGAACAGCGAGCGGCAGTTCATGGTCAGCACGATGCGCGTCTCGGCGGCCTGGGGCAGCACGAAGCGCGCGTCCTCCTTGGCTTTCGCGCCGCGCCCGTCCTCTTCGAGGATGGCCTTGAGGTCGCGGTAGGCGTGGCCCACCTCCGCCATGAAGGCCTCGAAGCGCTCCTTTGCCTTGGGGTTCTTGGCCACGGCCGGAGGCATGATGAAATCGAAGTTGGAGGCGTCCACGTAGCGCTGGGACTGCTGGGAGTAGCTGGCGATGCGGTGGCGCACCAGCTGGTGCGTGAGCGCGCGCGACACCCCCTCCACGGCGAAGGTGAAGCTCACGTGCTCCACGGGGCTCACGTGGCCCGACTCGATCACCTGGGCCACGAACTCGGCCTGCTTCTCGCGCGCGATCTCACCTGCCAGAAGCCTCGGCCACATGTCCGCCACGAAACCGGCATGGTAGCACTGGCGGAAGGCCGCGTAGATGAGCGAGAGCGGTTCCGGGGTGTAGGCCAGAAGGGCCACGTCGAGTTTTTTTTCGGGCATGTGTCAGCCTAGCGAATGCGTTTTGAGGTGTTGGTAGGCCCTCGCCGTGGCCACGCGCCCGCGCGGGGTGCGCTTTATCAGGCCGCACTGGATGAGGTAGGGCTCGTAGATGTCCTCCAGGGTGCGCACCTCCTCGGAGCAGGCCACGGCCAGGGTCTTGACCCCCACGGGGCCGCCGCCGAACTGGTCGATGAGGCAGGAGAGTATCTTGCGGTCCATCTGGTCGAGCCCGTGCGGGTCCACGTCCATGCGCGAAAGGGCCTCGCGGGCCAGGTCCTGGTCGATGACCTCGCGCGACTGCACCACGGCGAAGTCGCGCACGCGCCTGAGAAGCCTGCCCGCGATGCGCGGCGTGCCGCGCGAGCGCTTGCCGATCTCCAGCGCGGCCTCGCCCGTGAGCTTCGCCCCAAGTATCCCGGACGCGCGGGTGACGATGGCCGCGAGTTCGTGGGCCGAGTAGAAATCGAGCCGGAAGATCACGCCGAAGCGGTCGCGCAGGGGCGAGGTGAGAAGGCCTATGCGCGTGGTGGCCCCGGCCAGGGTGAAGGGCTCCAGGTCGATCTTCACGGTGCGCGCGCCCGGGCCCTGGCCGATGATCAGGTCCAGCTTGAAATCCTCCATGGCCGGGTAGAGGATTTCCTCGACGGCCGGAGGCATGCGGTGGATCTCGTCGATGAAAAGGATGTCGTGGCGGCCCAGGTTGGTAAGGATAGCCGCGAGGTCGCCGCCGCGCTCGAGCACGGGCCCGGAGGTGGTGATCAGGTTCACGCCCAGCTCCGAGGCCATGATCTGGGCCAGGGTGGTCTTTCCGAGGCCCGGGGGGCCGTAGAAGAGCGTGTGGTCCAGGGCCTTGCCGCGCTCCGTGGCCGAGGAAAGGTAGACCTCCAGGTTGGCCCGCAGGTCGTCCTGGCCGATGAAGTCCGTGAGCCTCGCCGGGCGGATGGTGTCGTCTGGCTTCGTGGTCATGCTTTGGCGGCCGCGATCTTCTTCAGGCACGAGCGGATGGCCTGGGCCACGTCCAGGTCCGGTTCGGCCTCGAGCACCTCGCGCAAGAGCGGCGCGGCCTGGGAATCGGCATACCCCAGATTGACGAGCGCCGCCAGGGCGTCGCGGTAGACGCCTCCGGCCGGGGCCTGGCCTGCGGGCGTCACGGGTCCCGCGTGCACGTCGGCCAGGGCGTACTTGAGCTCCAGGATCATGCGCTGGGCGCTCTTCTTGCCGATGCCCGGCACCTGGGCCAGGGCGGCCGCGTCCTCGCGGGCCGCGATCAGGGCCAGCTCGCCCACGCGGTAGCAGGAGAGCATGGAGAGCGCGGTCTTGGGGCCGAGTTTCGGGATCTCGATCAGCGCGCGGAAGGCCGCCCGCTCCTCCCCGGCGGCGAAGCCGAAGAGGCGCGTGCCGTCCTCTCCGGTCTGGGCGTGGACGTAGAGCGAGACCTCCTCCCCCTTGCCCGGCAGCGACGCCGCCGTGGAGGTGGCCACCGAGACGTCGTAGCCCACGCCCGAGGCCGTGAGCACGAGGCAGGAGCGGTCGGTCTTCTCCAGAAGCTCACCGCGCAGATAGGCGATCATCCTTCCCCCGCCAGACGCCTGAAGCGCCTCTGGTTCAGATGGCACACGGCCACGGCGAGCGCGTCCGAAGCGTCGGCGGCCAGCGTTTTTCGGCATCCCAGCACCTGGGCGACCATGAAGGCCACCTGCGTTTTTTCGGCCTTGCCCACGCCCACCAGGCTTTTCTTCACCTCGGTGGGGGCGTAGGCGTGCACGCGCACCCCGGCCACGGCGCAGGCGGCCATGGCCGCGCCGCGCGCCTGGCCCAGCTTGAGCGCGGAGGATACGTTCTTGGAAACGAACACGTCCTCCATGGCGGCCTCGTCGGGCTTGTGCCGGGCCAAAAAGCCGCTCAGGGCGTCGAAGATGGCCCCGAGGCGCACGTCCATCTCGCCCAGGCACTCCACGCGGATCACGCCCGTGTCCACGAGGGTGAGCACGCCGGACTCCTCGCGCACGATCCCCCAGCCGGTGTTGCGCGAGCCGGGGTCCAGCCCGAGGACGGTGATGGCGGCCATGTCCGGATCGTTTCCCCGCGCCCTACATTTCGGCCAGCAGCGCCTCGGGCAGCTCGAAGTTGGCGTGGGTCTGCTGCACGTCGTCGTAGTCGTCCAGGGCGTCCACGAGCTTCAGGAGCTTGCGCCCGGTCTCGGCGTCCACGTCCACGGTGTTCTTGGGGATCATGGAGATCTCGGCCGAGAGAAGCTCCATCCCAGCGTCCTCCAGGGCCTGGCGCACGGCGTCGAAGTTCTCGGGAGCGGTCTCCACCTCCCAGGTGTCGCCCTGGTCGAGCACGTCCTCTGCTCCGGCCTCCAGAGCGGCCTCCATGATCTGGTCCTCGGCGTACTTGGCCTTGTCCAGGGTGAGCACGCCCTTCTTGTCGAACATCCAGCCCACGCACCCGGCCTCGCCCATCTGGCCGCCGTTCTTGCTCATGATGGCCCTGATGTCGGCAACGGTGCGGTTGCGGTTGTCCGTGGCGGCCTCGACCATGATGGCCACGCCGCCCGGGCCGTAGCCCTCGTAGGTGACCTCCTCGATGTTGCCGCCCGCGAGCTCGCCCGTGCCCTTCTTGATGGCCGTCTCGATCTTGTCCTTGGGCAGGTTCACGGCCTTGGCTGCGGCCACTGCGGAGCGCAGCCGGGCGTTGGTGACCTGGTCCCCGCCGCCGGCCTTGGCCGCCAGCATGATCTCCTTGGTGACCTTGGTGAAAACCTTGCCTTTCTTGGCGTCCTGGGCGCCCTTGCGCACCTGGATGTTCTTCCATTTGGAATGTCCAGCCATCTACTCCTCCGGATATGTCTGAAGGCCCCTGAAACCGAGGCCCACGATGAACTGCTCGAAGCTCTCGGAACGCGAGCTTTTGGGTTTGGCGGTCTTGACCTTTTCAAAGGCCCCGCGCATGGAGTCGGTGAATGCCTTGACGTCCGGGCCCATGAACACTTTGGCCACGAAGTGGCCGCCCTTTATCAGGCAAGTCCCGGCCAGCGCAAGGGCCTGCTCCACCAGCTCCAGCGAGCGCGCCTGGTCCGTGACGCGCTGGCCCGTGGTCCTGGGGGCCATGTCGCTTATCACCAGGTCGAAGGGCTTCATGGAGTCGAGGAGCGCCCTGAACTCGGGGCCAGGGTCCAGCGCGTCCGCCACCAGGAAGGTCACGTTGGGCGGGAAGGCCGTGTCCGTGGGGTTCAAGTCCACGCCCAGCACCTTGCCGGAGGCCCCCACCTTCTGCGCGGCCCAGAGCGTCCAGGAGCCGGGCGTCGCGCCCAGGTCCAGCACCTTCTGGCCCGGGCGGAAGAGCTTGAAGCTGGCGTCCAGTTCCTGGAGCTTGTACACGGACCTGGCCGGGTAGTTCTCCTGCTTGGCGCGCTTGAAATAATGGTCGTGCAGTTTCTTCATGGCCCCTCCGGCCCGGACCTGTAGCAAAGGCCCCCAGCAGATGCAAAGCCCCCCGGCGCGCCTGCGCCTGACCGACGAGCTCGGCGCTCCAAAGACACTCCCGGACGGGCACGACACCCTGCGTTCCTCCCCAGGGAGCGACTGGCTGGTGCTGGGCCTCGGGCCGGACCCCGCGCGGCTCGCGGCGTCGCTGCCCCGGGACGCCCGCGTGCGCTACATGGAGTGCCCGGCCTTTTCCGGGCAGATGCCGCCATCCTGGCGCGAGGCCGTCCCGTCCGCGTGGCGGAGGGTGACGAGCTTCGACCCGGCGGCGGACGCCACCATCCTTTTATATAGAGGAAATCAGCGTCTGTTCCCCGGCTTCTGGAGCCCGGTGCTTGCCTCGCTTGCCCTGCCCGTTCCGGGCGGGTCCGTGGGCGCGCACGCGGGGACGAAGGTCGCGCTCATGCCCGAGGCCCCGGGCAGGCTCATCGCGCGCGAGGCCGGACAGGCCCTGGAAGAGGCCGGCTTCGAGGTGAGAAGCATAGCCCCGGGGGAGCTCGCGAGCGAACTGGCCCAAGGCAGGCCGGACATCTTTCTCTCCATCAACTTCGCGGGCCTGGACGAATACGGCCTGAGCCTCTCGCTTCTGGCCCGCGCCGGGACGCCCGTGGCGGTCTGGCTGGTGGACAACCCCTTCCACGCCCTGAGCGGACAGAAGAACGCCCTGTGGAAGCAGGCGCACCTCTTCGTCACGGACAGCTGGTTCATCGCCCCGCTTCGGGAGCTTGGCGCCAAAAGCGTGACCCACCTTCCCCTGGCCGCGTCGCCCGGGTTCTTCGGGGCGAAACCGTGCGAGCCCGGGCTTTCAGGCAGGATGCTCTTCGTCGGGCGCAGCGCCTTCCCGGGCCGGGAGGACTTCTTCGCCGGGCTCAGGCCTCCCCGCGACGCCCGGGAAGAGGCGCGCGCCATGCTCTCGCGCGGCCAGCGCCCGGATTTTGCCTGGTGGGTGGAGCGGCTCGGCGTCGAGCGGCTGTGGCCGGGCAGGCAGGTGCGCCTGGCCGGCCTGGGGGCCGAGGAGTGCGGCCGGGAATGGCGGGCAATGGTCATCGAGGCGGCGGCCAGGGCCGGGGAGCTTTGCGTCTGCGGAGACGCGGCCTGGCGGGAGCTGACTGACGCGAAGTTCAAGCTGCTGCCCCCCGTGGACTACTACGGGCCGCTAAAGGACATGTACGCCTCGGCGCGCAGCGTCGTGGGGGCAGTGAGCCCGCTTCTGCCGCAAGGGCTGACCCAGCGCCATTTCGACGTCTGGGCCGCCGGGGGGCTTTTGCTGACCGACCGGACGCCCGGGCTTGCGATCTTCCCGGAAGAGCTCGCCCAGGCCGTGAGCTACGCTGTTCCCGGCGAAATCGGCGCGACGCTCAAGCGCCTTGAAGCCGACCGCGAGGCCGTGATCCAGGCCTGGCGCGGGCTCATCGAGAGCGAGCACACCTACGCCCGCAGGATCGAGGCCATCCTTGAGCATGTATTCTCTTGACCTGAAGTCAAATTGCATCTAGTAACCTCGCTTCCCGAGGGGGCGTAGCTCAGCTGGGAGAGCGCAGCGTTCGCAACGCTGAGGTCGTGAGTTCGATCCTCATCGCCTCCACCAAAAGCAAAGGGGTTGCAGTCACACACTGCAACCCCTTTTTTGTTTTGTAGCGCGCCGGTGAACGACTGCCCGCTAGATGCCTAGGCCTCTTCCCCGTTCCCTTCCGGATACCGCAGGTCCACATCCCGCGCGCCGTCGGTCAGGCGAAGCTCCAGGCACCTCGCCGAGAGCCTGCGCGTGTCCGCCACGCCGGGGCCGTCAGGCGCATCCGCCCTCCTCGCCCCGTCCAGGACGAACTCCACGTAGCCGCCCCCTGAGGGCAGGTCGGGGTCCAGCATGACCGACCCGCCGCGCGACAGCGCCACCGGCTTGCCCCAGGCCTTGCCGCACACCAGCGTGCTCACAGTCACGCGCCCGGTCGGCGCTTCCGGCGGCAACGAGAACTTGGCCCGCAGCCACTGCCGGTGAGCGGCCGGGCCGAAGGCCACGAACAGCCGCCCACCGCACCAGCCGTCGCCGTACAGGCCGCGCACGGCCGTGCTCTGGGACAGCGGGCGGGCCAGCACCTCCTCGAACACGCCCAGGTACTTGCGCGCCATGTCCTCCGGGCCGCCGAACACCGCCAGGCGCCGCCGCCCCTTCTTAGCCAGGGCCTCGGCCAGGCCGGGCTCGCCGACGATGCGGGCCATGGCCCGGGCGATCTCCTCGGGCTTTGCGGGATCGAAATACAAAGCCGCGTCCCCGCCCACCTCGGGCAGGCTCGTGGTGTTCGAGCACAAGATCGGCGTGCCCACGGCCATGGCCTCCACCAGGGGCATGCCGAAGCCCTCGAAGAGCGACGGGAAGACCAGGGCCGTGGCCCCGGTCATCAGCGCGGAGAGCTCCTCGTCGGACACGTAGCCCGGGAAGGCCACCCGGCCGCCCAGCCCCTTGCGCGCGGCCTCCTCGGCCAGTTGCGCGCGAAGCCCAGTGTCCGCCCCGGTGAGCACCAGGCGCATCCCTGAGCCAGGGCCGGTGGCGGCGAAGGAGGCGAAGGCCTCCAGGAGCGCGCGGTGGTTCTTGTGCGCCCAGAAGTTGGCCGGATAGAGGAAGTACCCCTCCCCGCCCAGCCCGAAGCGCTCGCGCGCCCGGGCCACCGCCTGGGCGTCCGCCCGGGCGAGCCTGCGCGGCAGGGAGATGTGCACCGTGGCCGTGCGCCCCTCGGGCACGTTGCCCTGCTCGAGCACGGTCCGGCGCGTGAACTCCGAGATGCACACGAGCCTGCTTGCGGCCCGGGACGCGGCCAGGAAGGTCCGCTCGCGCGAGGCCTCGTCGTCCGGGGCGAAGAACCGGGGGTGGTAGGCGTACTGGAGGTCGTAGACCACGGACACCACGGGCACCGAAGGGTGCTCGAAATAGGGCATGGTGAAGGGGCAGAAGAGCAGGTCCACCGGCTTGCCCCGCCACGAGTCGATGCCTTTCGCGCGCCCGAGCGAGGACGCCCTGACCCGCTCCACGTTGGGCGCGTCCAGGTGCGCAAGCTCCTCGAAGGCCGCGTCCGAGACCAGGCAGACGAAACGCCAGTCCGGGCGCATGGCGCGAAGCTCGTGCAGGAGCAGGATTGTCATGAGCTTGGCCCCGCCGTTGTCGCCTCCGGGCAACACCGGGGTGAGGTCCACGAGCACCTGCGCGCCCTCCAGGCCCCGGCTCGCTGCCGGGAGCCTGCCGCCGCCACCCTTGAAGACGCGCTTCACGGCCTTGTTGTAGAGCCAGGCGAGGCGGCCCAGGCGCAGAAGTATCTTGTTCACCAGCCCGGGCAGCCGGGCCTCGCTCACCCAGCCCGAGGCCATCTCGCGCACCACGCCCTCGAGCCCGCCCTGCTGCGCGGCGGCGGCGCCGCTCGCGCGCGCTGCCTCGGCCTCGGCCCTGGCCGCGCGCTCGCCCATGTCCATAAGCGCCAGGGCCAGCCTGCCGTCCGGAGTGCGGCAGAGCGCCCGGGCGGCCTCCTCGGGGGAGTGGTCGGGCAGGGACGCGCTTCCGGCGGCGAAGAGCATGTCGTAGGGAAAGAGCGCCTGCTCGAAGCGCAGGTGCTCCATGCCGGCCAGGGCGAAAAGCCCGCGCACGGACTGCTCGCTGAAGAGGTAGAGGTGTTCGGCGGGCAGGAGCATGCGCGTGAACGGGTCCGCCCCGGCCTGCATCTCCTCGAAGGGGGTTCCCAAGGGAAGGCGCGGGGTCTGCACGAAGACCACCCCGCCGGGTGCCAGGAGCCGCCCCGCGTGGCGCAGGAGCCCCACCGGGTCGGGCAGGTGCTCCAGCACGTCCATGAGCACCACGGCCTTGAGGCTCCCCGTCGCGATATCCTGCTCTTCCAGCGGCCCGGAGAGCATCGTTACGCCGAAGGTGCGGGTGGCCAGCGCGGCCACGTCCGCGTCGAGCTCCAACCCCCTGGCCGAAAACCCGCAGCGCGACAAGAGCGCTGTGAACCCGCCGTGGGCGCAGCCCAGTTCCAGCACCTCCCCGGGCGGCAGACAGGCCCGCAGGAAGAGGCGCAGCCAGTGCACGCAACGCTCGGGCATGTCCGCGCGCGCCCTCGTTTCGATGGAGGGCTGGCCCAGGTCGGCCTCCTGGTGGCCGAACCAGTAGTCGCTGCCGTAGTTCTCGGTCCTGACCCCGCGCGAAACGAGCGTGCCGCAGGCCGGACAGAGCATGTACCCGGGGGAAAAAGGCTCCAGGACGTCGGCGCCGCACCAACATTGCCGCATGGTTTCTCCAGAAATGCCGGAAAGAGAGTGTCGAATGCGCCCTTGCCGCGCCCGAAGGACGACGCGGCCGGTTCTCCTCCCGGGGCTGGCCGGAAGGCCTCCCCCAGGGCTACCCCTGTTTCCCGGCCGCGAACAGGCGTAGTTGCGCCTCCCCCGGCAGGTTGGCCACGCCGTGGTGGGTCAGCTGCACGGGGCTGGTGTCGCGGCTGCGGAAAGTGACCATGAAGTCGCCTGCGCGCGTCAGGATGGAGATCACCGTGATGCGGCTCTCCAGCTCCTGGTGCGACAGCGCGGCCCTGCGCTTGTAGTCCTCCAGGCTCAGGGCGGAAAAGCCGAGGTTCACGGTGTACTCGCCCGGGGCCAGGTCCAGCGCGACGTCGAAGCGCACGCGCACGCCCGCCCCGGCCGGGGTGGCCTCGGGGTGCTCGCAGTCGAATTGCAGCGTGTTCTTGCCGAAGACGATGATGCGCTTGTCGTTTATGATCTCCACCCCGGCCACGGCCACCTCGATGTCGTGGTGCACCTGGTAGCGGCAGAAGATGGAGACGGTCTCGCCCTGCTCGAAGCTGCGGCAGGGGTGGCCCGAGGCGTCGCAGACCGCCACGTGGGTGCAGCTGGCCCAGTCGTTCTCGGCGGCGGACACCCGGGAGAGGTCCGCGAAGGCCTCCGGGGCGGGCCAGAACCCGTCCGCCTCGTCCTCGGCCGGGAGCGCTAGCGCGGCCTCGCCCTCCGACGCCGCGACAGGGACGTACCCGCCCCCGCCCACGGAGTAGCGCTTGACCGCTGCCGAGGCGTCCCCGCAGAAGACCACGCGCCCGCGCTCGAGCATGAGCGCCCTGTGGCAGAACTGGGCCACGTCGTTCATGGCGTGGGACACGAGCACCACCACGGTGCCGCGCGCCAGGAGCCCTTCCAGGCGCTGGTAGCATTTCTGGCGGAAGAACACGTCGCCCACGGCCAGGGCCTCGTCGATGATCAGCACCTCGGGTTCGAGGCTCGTTGTCACGGCGAAGGCCAGGCGCAAAAACATACCGCTGGAATAGGTCCGCACGGGTTGGTCGAAGTGGGCCCCGATGTCCGCGAAGGCCGCGATGTCGTCCATGTGCCCGTCCACGGTGGCCTTGGGGATTCCGAGCACCGCGGCGTTGACGTAGACGTTCTGGCGGCCCGTGAACTCGGGCTTGAAGCCGGAGCCGAGCTCCAGAAGCGCGGTGGTGCGCTCGGGAAGCTCCACCTCGCCCTCGGTGGGCTCGATCACCCCGGCCAGTATCTGCAAGAGCGTGGACTTGCCCGCCCCGTTCTTGCCGATGATGCCGAAGGCCTCGCCCCGGCGCACCTCGAAGCTCACGCCGCGAAGCGCCCAGTGCTCCCGGTAGAGCGGCCGGGCAGGGGGCAGGAGCATCTGGCGCAGCCGGTCCTGCGGGCGGCTGTAGAGCTCGTACATCTTGGAGACGCCGCGAGCGGCGATCACGGTATCGGAATCAGACCGCATCGGCGAAGAGCCTCTTCACGTTCACGAAGAAGGAGTACCCGGCCAGCATCACCAGGGCGGAGAAGGCCGTGGCCGCGCCCAGGGCCGCGAAATCCGGGGCCTGGCCCCAGATGATGGTCCGGCGCAGGTGGTCCACCACCGGGTGCAGCGGGTTGAACGCCAGCACCCCCCGCCAGGGTTCGGGCACGGCCGACAGGGGGTAGAGGATCGGGGTGGCGAAGAAGTAGAGCTGCACGGCCACGCCCACCACGTTGCCCAGGTCCTTGAGGAAGACGCCCACCGGGGCCAGGAACCAGCACACGCCGAGCGTGAACATGCCGAGCGGCACGTAGGCCAGCGGGGCCAGAAGCGCGGTCCAGGACAGGCTCCCCGTGGTGGCGAGCACGCCCGCCGCCACGAGCAGCATGCTGGCCAGCGACTCCAGGGACACGGCGAACAGGCTGCCCACGGGCAGGATCTCCAGCGGGAAGAGCACCTTCTTGATGAAGTTGACGTTCTCCGACAGGAGCCTCGGCGTGCGGTTCACGCACCCGGCGAAGACCTCGAAGACCATGAGCCCGGCAAAGAGCGTCAGGGCGTAGCCCGCCACGCCCCCGGCCTGACCGCCGCCCGCCCAGGAGGGCTTGAAGACCACCGAGAAGACGAAGGTGTAGACCGCGAGCGTCACCAGGGGCGTCACCAGCCCCCAGAGCACGCCCAGTTGCGACCCGTGGTAGCGGGAATACAGTTCGATCCGCGAAAACGTGGCCAGAAGCTCGCGGCGCTGCCAGAACGACCGGGCGAAGGCCCGGGGCGACAGCCCTGCGAGCAGGCCGGACCAGAGCGATCCGGCGCGGGGTCGTCTTACGACCATGACCTTGGAAGTGGCGTGCATGGAGCCGGTTGCATATTCGATGCGGTCGAGAAGTGTCAACGCGGGCCCCTCCCCGCAGGGAAGCGCCCGCCGCGCCTGCGTCAATGGCTCATCGTCCTTGATCTTTCACCCCTGAACCGTTACTCGGCCATCTTCGCACCCGCCCGGGCCTGAACCCGGAGGCGCAGCGCGAAAAAACAGCAAGCATCATGGGAGGATAAAGACCATGGCCAGGCGTGACGTTACGGCTTCCAAGGCCCTCAGGGCGGACATCCTCCTTCTCGTCACCGCGATCATCTGGGGCATGGCCTTCGTGGCGCAGCGCGTGGGCATGGAGCATGTGGGGCCGTTTCTCTTCAACGGCGTGCGCTTCGCGCTGGGCGCGGTGGCGCTCCTGCCCCTGGCCATGCGCTCGTCCAAGTCCATGCGGCCCGCCCCCGGGATGCACGCCCCGGCCTGGCTGGGCTACCTCTGCGCCGGGCTGGCCATCACCCTGGGCGCGAGCCTGCAACAGATCGGCATGGTCTACACCACCGCCGGCAAGGCCGGGTTCATCACCTGCCTGTACGTGATCCTCGTGCCCATCTTCGGGGCGTTCCTCGGCAGCCGCACGCCGCTGGGCACCTGGATCGGAGCCCTCGCCGCCGTGGCGGGCATGTACCTCCTGAGCATCAACGAGGACATGAGCATCAACAAGGGCGACCTGCTGGAGCTCATCGGCGCGGTGTTCTGGGCCGGGCACGTGCTCATCGTGGCCTGGTTCGCCCCGCGCATGAACCCCATCCACCTGGCCGTGGGCCAGTACGCGGTATGCTCGGTCTTGAGCCTGGCCATCGCGGTATTCAAGGGCGAATCCTTCGCCCTGGCCGGGCTCATGGGGGCCGCCATGCCCATCCTCTACGGAGGGCTTCTCTCGGTGGGGGTGGCCTACACGCTGCAGCTGGTGGCCCAGCGCGACGCCCCTGCGTCGCACGCGGCCATCATCCTGAGCCTGGAGTCGGTGTTCGCGGCCCTGGCGGGCTGGGCGCTGATCGGCGAGGTGTTGAGCACGCGCGGCGTCATCGGCTGCGCCCTGATGCTGGCGGGAATGCTCCTGTCCGAGCTGTGGCCCAAGAAGCGGGTTGCGCCCGCCACCTGAGCTTTCGGGCGGGTTCCCCCGCCCTACTTCACTATCCAGCGGTCGAACGTGGCCTGGATCTCCTCAGGCGTGAGCGAGGGGGAGCCGTACATGCCCTTGGCCATGCGCTGCCTGAAGGCCTCGTAGAGGATCACGGCCGTGGCCACGGACACGTTCAGGCTCTGCACCATGCCCTGCATGGGGATGTAGATGTGGTCCCGCACCAAGTCCTGGAGCTCGTCGTCCACGCCCGCGTGCTCGTTGCCCATGATCACGGCCGTGGGCAGGGTCATGTCCCATTCGGTGAGGGGCTTGGCCCCGGGGCCGAAGCCCGTGGAGAGCACCTGGGCGCCGCTTGCGCGCAGTTCCCCGATCATCGTCCTGGCGGACGTGTGGCGCCTGAGTTCAACCCATTTCTTGGCCGAGGCGGAGCTCTTGTGGCCAAGCTGCGGGAAGGGGGTGTCGGTGTAGAGCAGATGCGCCTGCCCCACGCCGAAGGCGTCGCAGCTGCGCAGCACGGCCGAGACGTTGTGCGGGTCGTGGATGTTGTTCAGCACCACGGTGAGGTCCTTCTGCCTGCGGGCGAGGACGTCCAGGATGCGGTTCTTGCGGTTGTCGGTTCTTTCTCTCATTCCCGTTGAGCCTTGGATGGATGGAAGGGGCCTGGACGGCCCGTTTTTCGCGGGCGCGACACTAGCCCAGCGCACGTGAGGGGTCAACGGCCGGGGCGTTCCAGGTCAACGAGTTGCCTCGGGCCGGACTGCGCAGTAGACTATGTATCTGGGTCCGGCACCCAAATTTCCACCCCAAAGAAGTCCCGCATGCATCCCGACAAAAGACTCAACGGCTATCTTTGCGCCCTGGCAGCAACGGTCATCTGGGCAGGCAATTTCGTCCTGGCCCGGGGCGTCGCGCACGAGATACCGCCGATCCAGCTCAACTTCTGGCGCTGGGTGCTGGCCCTGGCGTGCATCCTGCCCATGGCCCTGCCCAAGCTCCGCGCCGACTGGCCCGCGGTGAAGAGGCACTGGCGGTATCTGGTTTTCATGGCCCTCGTGGGCGTCTCGTGCCTGAACACGCTCATCTACAAGGCCGGGCAGACCACCCAGAGCCTGAACATGGCGCTGCTCGTGCCCACCGCGCCGATCCTGATCATCATCCTGTCGCGCCTGGTCTACGGGGAGCCCATCACATACCGGCGGCTCGCTGGCGTCGGCGTGGTGCTGCTGGGCGTGCTGGAGCTGATCTCACGCGGCGACTGGCGACACCTGGCCGCCGTGACGTTCACCCCGGGCGACCTGTGGGCCCTGGCCGGGGCGGCCTGCTTCGCGGTGTACTCGCTTTTCGTGCGCAAGCGTTCCGCCGACATCTCCATCGAAGGCTTCAACGCGGCGATGTTCGCGGCGGGAACGGTGCTGATGCTCCCGGCCCTGGCCTGGGAGGCCGCCGTGATGCCCGCCCCGGTCTGGAACGGCCGCGTGCTCATCGCCGTGGCCTACGCGGGCGTGGGCTGCTCGTTCGCCGCGTACCTACTCTGGACCAGGGCCATCGCCTCCATCGGGCCGGTGCTCTCGGGCATCGTCTACTATTCCCTGCCCCTGTTCGCGGCCGTGGAGTCGGTGCTGATCCTGGACGAACGCGTGGCGCTGTTCCACGTGCTCGGCGGCGGGCTCATCATCGCGGGGATACTGATCGCGACGGTGGAGCGGCGGACATTCAGGTGAGCGAGGCGAAACGCCTGGATTTGCGATGAAGCCCCGGCCGCGACGCACCGCGAAGCGGCGAAAGCCGGGAGCATGGCGCCCAAAAGGAAAAGGGCCTTGCGGATTGTCTCCGTAAGGCCCTGATTTCCTGGTTGCGGGGGTGGGATTTGAACCCACGGTCTTCGGGTTATGAGCCCGATGAGCTACCGGTCTGCTCCACCCCGCGTCGTTGAGAAAGAGGTAATTATGCGCTTATGGCGACCTCGTCAACAAGTATTTCAAAAAATCTGAAAAAAGTTACGCGCAGCACTTCTTGTACTTCTTGCCGCTGCCGCACGGGCAGGGATCGTTGCGCCCGACCTTGGGGCCGGAGGCCACCACGGGCTCCTGGGACGACTTCACCTTGCCGTCCACGTAGCGCCACTCGCCCCCGCGCTTGCGGAAGCGCGCGCGCTCGCGCATCAGCTGCTCCTCGCCGTCCATGGCGAACTTCGCCACGAACTCCACCTCGCCCTCGAGGTCGCCCTCGCCCCCAGCCTTGGCGGAGAGCACCTCGAGCCCCCTCCACTCGGCCTTCTCGGACCACTCCTTGGCGCCGTCCTCGTCGAAGGAGGCCTGCCACTTCTGGTCCAGCGAGCGGCGCAGGTGGGCCATGTCGCCCACGGCGTAGGCGGTGTAGCGCGAGCGCATCAGCGCCTCGGCCGTGGGGGCCGGGCGCTCGCCCTTGACGATGGGGCCGCAGCACTCGGCCAGGGTGCGGCCGGAGCCGCAGGGACAGGGATCAGTCTCGTTCACTTTCTCGTTCATATCTCACCAGGAGGTCATAAAGCGTTCAACAGGGGCGAAATCGTCGGTCAGCACCACAGCCCCGTCCAGGTCCGGCGGCTGGACGCGCAGGCCGAGCCTGGCGTTCACGGCCGGGTCCTGGCTGGTCCAGGGCCTGGGCTCGTCCGACTTGAAGCAGACGAGCAGCACGTTTCCGGGCGCGTCCGGCGGGCTGCCCAGCCAGCACTTGATGGCGTGGACCTGCGGGAAGACCCGGGAGTATGTGGCGAAGAAGGATTTGTAAAGCCTGGATTGCGGCCCGGCGAGCGCCCCGATGGTGTTCACCAGGAGCACGCCGTCCGGCTCCAGGGCGTCATGAAGCCGCCTGACGGTCTCCAGGGTGGCCAGGTGGAAGGGAATGGACGCCGAGGAGTTGAACACGTCCGCCACGATCACGTCGTAGCGCTTGGCGTTGGCGTTCAAGAACGTCCTCGCGTCCTGATGAATGATCGTGAGGCGTTCGTCCTCGGGCAGGAAGAAGTGCGCCCGGGCGAGCTTGGTTATGCCGGGGTCCAGTTCCACCACGTCCACGCGGGCCTGGGGATGGTTCTTGAGCACGTACTTGGGGAAGGCGTAAGCCCCGCCGCCAAGCACCAGCACGCGGCGCAGGTCCGGCTTGAAGTGCGCGGCCAAGGGCAGGAAGCGCGTGTAGTTGAGCGCCAGGGCGTCGGGCTCGTCGGGGTAGACGCCGCCCTGCACGCCCTCGGGGCCGGTGCTCAGGGCGAGTATCTGGCGGCCGGTGGTCCAGTCGCGCGAGGGGTAGACGAGCACGCGCTGGTAGGCGGTGTCCACGTCCAGGACGCCCTGGGGGGACATGACCCCGGCGCTGGCGGCCCCGGTCAGCCAGAGCGCCGCGCCCGCGCCGCCCACCACGGCCTTGGCCGCCCACTTTCCGGCGTGGCACAGAAGCGAGGCCACGGCCAGCACGGCGGCCATGAGGAAGAGGATGGTGGTGCTGCCGAAATAGGAGATGAGGAAGAAACCGCCCGCGAACGTGCCCACGATGCTGCCCATGGTGGAGAGCGCGTAGAGCGCGCCCACGGTGCGCCCGGCCGTGGCGCTGTCCGTGAGGCGGATGCGCGCGGCGAACGGGGCCACCATGCCCAGCAGCACCGCCGAGGGAGCGAAGAGGAGCATCACCGCGATCATGGACCCGGCGTGCAGCCCGCTGCCCGAGGCGCTGACCATCTCCACCACGTAGGACCGCGAGAACCCCACGAGCCCGGTGAACACGGCCGCGCCCAGGATGATCCAGGAGAGCGCCTTGCGCGTGGGATACCGGTCGGCCAGGCGTCCGCCCCACCAGTAGCCCATGGAAAGCGCGCCCAGGATCACGCCGATGATGCTGGTCCAGACGATGGTGGACGTGCCCAGGAACGGGGCGAGCACGCGCGAGGCGGCCAGTTCGACCACCATGACCACCGCGCCGCAAAGAAAGACGATCACTTCGAGCATGGGCACACCTCGCAAGCGGAGAGGCTGTTGATGACGGGCGTCAGGCGGGCTTGCGCGCCGCCACCACGCGGTCGAGCCCGGCCAGGTCGCGCAGCACGGCCGCGCCCTCAAAGCCGAACTCCGGCGATTCGAGCAGCTCCTTCACGGCCTGGCCCTGGCGCCAGCCGATCTCCAGCATGAGCGTCCCGCCGGGCGAAAGGTTCTCAAGGGCCGCCCGGGCCACCACGGGGTAGGCCTCCAGGCCCTCGCGCCCGGGCACCAGAGCGCCCCTGGGCTCGAACCCGGCGACCTCGGGGGAGAGCTCCGCGTACTCCGCCTCGCTCACATAGGGCGGGTTGGAGACGATCAGGCCGTAGCCGCCAGGCGTCGGGGGCAGGTTCTCGAAAGAGGCGTTCACGAACGTGAGCCTGTCCTCCACCTTGTGCCGGGCCGCGTTGCGCCTGGCCACGGCCAGGGCGGCCGGGCTTATGTCCAGGGCCACTCCCCTGGAGTTGGGGAACTTGGCGGCCAGGCAGACGGCCAGGCAGCCCGAGCCCGTACCCAGGTCCGCGAAGGCGAGTTCGGCGTCGCCGGGAAAGAGCTTCAGGGCCTCCTCCACGATGAGCTCGGTCTCCGGCCTGGGGATGAGCACGTCCGGCGTGACCTCGAAGGCCATGCTGAAGAACTCGCGTTCGCCCGTGATGTAGGCCACGGGCTCGCCCCGGCCGCGCCTGGCCACCAGCGGACGCAGGGCGCCCAGCTCCTCGGCCTTGAGGGGCCTGTCCAGGTCGAGAAAGAGCTGCATGCGGCCGGCGCCCAATCCCTTGGAGAGGATCAGCTGCGCCGAGAGCCTGGGCGAATCGACGTTCTTTTCGCGCAAGTAGGCTTCGGTCTTCTGGAGGATGTCGCGTACGGTGGGCTGTCTGTTCATGGGAAAGGCGGTCTTACGCCGCCTTGCGCGCGATTCCAAGCCCCATGATCACGCCCCGGGGCCGGACGGGGCGGCCAGGAAGCGCTTGAGCGTGCCGAAGAGCACCTCGGGCAGCACGGGCTTGGTCAGGTAGCCGTCCATGCCCGCGGCCAGGCAGCGCTCCTTGTCGCCGGACATGGCGTGGGCCGTGAGCGCGATGAGCGCCACCGCCCTGCTGGACTGCCGGTTGCGGATGGCGCGGGCCAGCTGGTAGCCGTCCATGACGGGCATCTGCACGTCCAGGAGCGCGGCGTCGAAATCGTCGGTGTCCATCATGGCCAGGGCCTCGTGCCCGCTGGCGGCCGTCTTGGCCTCTACCCCGGCCATGCGCAGAAGCTCGGCCGTGAGCTCCCGGTTGAGGATGTTGTCGTCCACCACCAGGACGCGCCTGCCCTTGAGCCCGGCCGTGTCGGAACTCTCCGGCCCAACGGGCCCGGCGACGTGCATGTCGCGGTCGAAGCGCGCGGTGAAGCTGAAGACGCTGCCCTTGCCCGGCTCGCTGCTGACCTCGACCTCGCCCTGCATCATCCTGACCAGGCGGCTGACGATGGAGAGCCCCAGGCCCGTGCCGCCGAAGCGGCGCGACGTGGAACTGTCGGCCTGCTCGAAGGGGTTGAAGATGCGCTCGATCTGCTCGGGCGTCATGCCGATGCCCGTGTCGGACACGGTGAAGCGCAGGGCCACGCCGTCCGGGGTGTCGCTCACCAGCTCCACGTCCACGGCCACCTTGCCCTTGGACGTGAACTTCACCGCGTTGCCCACGAGGTTGATGAGCACCTGCTCCAGGCGCAGGCTGTCGCCCACCACCACGGGCGGGACCATCTCGCGCACGGTGACGCCGAACTCCAGGCCCTTCTCGCCCGCCTTGGCCTCGTAGATGTCCCGCATCCTGTCCAGGATGGCGGAGAGGGCGAACGGCGCGGGGCAAAGCTCCATCCGGCCCGCCTCTATCTTGGAGAGGTCCAGCAGGTCGTTGATCACGCCCAGGAGCACGTGGCTGGCCGAGGCGATCTTCTCCAGGTAGCCGCGCAGCTTGCCGGGAGGGTCGTTGCGCAGGGCGAGCTCGGTGAGCCCGAGCACGGCGTTCATGGGCGAGCGGATCTCGTGGCTGACGTTGGCCAGGAAGTCGCTCTTGGCCTGGTTGGCGGCCTCGGCCTTTTCGCGCGCCGCGATGAGCTCGGTCTCGAGCTTCTTTCTCTCGCTGATGTCCGACACGAGCCAGAGCACGCTGGGCTCGTTGAACACGTCGATGCGCGCGGCCGAGCACAGCACGTGGATCATCCGGCCGGAGCGGTCGTACATGCCGAGCTCCCGGTTGAGCACCACCCGCCTGCCGCTCACCTCGTCCAGGAATTCCTTGCGCGCCGCCAGATCCTGCCAGACGCCGAGCTCCGTGCCGGTGCGCCCGAGTATCTCCTCGGCCGGGTAGCCGGAGAGGGTGCAGAAGGCGTTGTTCACCTGGAGGATGCGGCTGTCGCGCGCGGAGGAGATGGCCACGGCCAGGGGGCTGTACTGGAAGATGGCCTGGAAGCTCTGCTGGCTTTCGCGCAACTCCTCCTCGGCCTTGACGCGCTCCTCGATCTCCACGCGAAGCGAGGCCGTCTGGCTGGCCACGGTCTCCTCCAGCTCCTTGCGGCGCGCCTTGAGCGAGGCCAGGCGCATGGAGTACGTGGCGTACACGGCGCCGAGCGCGCCGAAGACGATCAGGGACTTGAACCAGATGGTCTTCCAGAAAGGCGGGATGACCTGAACCGTGAGCGTGAACGGACTGCGGCCCCAGACGCCCTCGTCGTTGGAGCCCCTGGCCTTGAACACGTAGGTGCCCGGGTCCAGGTTGGTGTAGGCCGCGTGCCTTGCCGTGCCGCTCTCGATCCAGTCGCGGTCGAAGCCTTCGAGCTTGTAGGCGTAGCGGTTCTTCTGGGGGTTGGCGAAGTCCATGGCCGCGAACTCGATGCCCACGCCCTGGTCCTCGGGGTTGAGCACCAGCCTGGCCTCGCCGTTCTCGGCCGTGAACGGGCGGGGCTGGTTGTCCACCCGCAGGTCGGTCACGGCCACGGAGGGCGCGTGCTGGTTGGGCATGACCCTGTCCGGGTAGAAGGCGTTGGCCCCGGAGAAGCCGCCGAAGAAGAGCTCGCCGTCGGGGGCCTGGTGGAAGGCGTTCATGTAGAACTCCACGCCGGCCAGGCCGTCGCGGCGCGAATAGTTCCTCACCTCGCCGGTTTTCGGGTCCAGGCGCGAGATGCCCTTGAAGGTGCTCACCCAGAGCTTGCCGGAGGCGTCCATGGCCATGCCCTGGATGCCGTCGTCGGCAAGGCCTTCGCGCTCGGTGTAGCGCTTGCTCTTGCCCGTGGCCGGGTCGAAGCGGTTCAGCCCGTCGTCGGTGCCCACCCAGAAGAAGCCGGCCGGGTCCTCGACTATGGGGGTCACGCGGTCGTTGGAGAGGCTCTCGGGGTCCTTGGGGTTGTGCTTCCAGTGCTCGAAGGTCCCCTTGGCCGGGTCCATGCGGTTTATGCCCGCGTTGGTGCCGATCCACAGCGAGCCGTCGCGCGACTGCATGATGTGGCGCACCCGGTCGTGGCTTATGGTCGTGGGGTTCTTGGGGTCGTGGAGGTACCTGGTGACCTTGCCCGTGGCGGGGTCCAGGCGGTTGAGCCCCATCTTGCTGGTGCCGATCCAGATGACGCCGGAGCGGTCCTCGAAGATCCACCAGATCTTGTCCTGGGAGAGGGTCGCGGGGTTCTTGGGGTCGTGGCGGTAGTGCCTGAACTTCCCGGTGGAGCGGTCCAGCACGCTCAGGCCCGACTCCACCATACCCACCCAGATGCGGCCCTTGGAGTCCTCCATGACGCAGTTAATCTGGTCCTCGGCCAGGCTGCCGGGGTCGGCGGGGTCGTGCTTGAAGCGCTCGGCCACCCTGCGCGAGCGGTCCATGCGCGCGAGCCCCGCGTAGCGCAGCCCCACCCAGAGGCTGCCGTCGCGCCCCAGGTGCACGGCGCTCACTTCCTTGCCGGGCAGCGTGTCCGGGTTGCCGGGGACGTGGCGGTAGGTCTCGAACCAGCGCGAGCCCGGCACGAGCTTGTTGAGCCCCCCGGAGTACGTCCCGGCCCAGATGATGCCGGAGGCGTCCTCCAGCAGGGAGATGGCGTCGTTCTGGCTGACGGTGTCGGGGTCGTAGGGGTTGTGCGCGAAGACCTCGAAGCGCCTGCCCCCGGAGGATTCGTCCAGGCGGGCCACGCCGCCGGACACGGCGGCCCACATGGTCCCCCACTTGTCGCGCAGCACCTTGAACACGCCCGTGGAGGGCAGGTGGCGCTCCACCGCGCCGCTCGCGAGGTCCAGCCTGAAAAGCCCGATCACGTCGCTCACGACCCAGAGGACGTTCTTCTTCTCGGAATAGATCTGGTTGATCTGAGCGCTCGGCAGGGACTTGGCCAACTCCTCGTTGACCAGGGGCTCGAGCACGCCCGTGCTCGTGTTCAAGTGGTAGACCATCTTGCGCGAGGCGGCCCAGACCTGGCCCATCTCGTCCTCGTCGATGGCCACGATCTCGACGCTGCGGCCGCGCGCCTCCTGGGAGAAGGGCACGTACCTGAAGGAGCCCGAAGCCCTGTCGAACTCGGCCATGCCCCCGGCCGTGCCCACGCGCAGCACGCCCCGGCTGTCCTGGTGGACGGCCAGGACCTCGTTGCTGGGGATGCTCCGGGGCACGGAGGGGTCGTGCTGGTAGCTTACGAAGGTGTCGGTGGCGCGGTCGTAGCGCGAGAGCCCGCCGCTTCGCGTGCCCACCCAGAGCACGCCGCTCGAGTCCACGGCCAGGGCCCGGATGTTGTTGTCGGGCAGCGCCCCGGCCTTGCTCTGCTCGGGGTTGTAGACCTTGAAGCCGTAGCCGTCGTAGCGGTTGAGCCCGGCGTAGGTGCCGACCCAGATGAAGCCCTCCTGGTCCTGGGCCATGCACACGGCCGAGGACTGGGACAGGCCGTCCTCCACGCCGAAATTCTGGAACCTGGGCACGAAACGCGGCTCTGCCTGGGCCTGAGCCGCGAAGAAAAGGGCCGCGACAAGCAAATGCGCGGCCCAAATACCCGGAAGAAAGAGTTTCCTGGCGTTGAAACGGGCTTGTATGGTGCGAGAGGCGCTCGGCAACGGCACGTATGCTCCTGGCGTGGGCGCTTGACGCAAAACAACTAGACAAGCGCGCCGGACTTGTAAAGCACCCAGGAGGTTGCTTTTGCCCGCGCGGCTCGCCCGCGCCCCGGTCACGGCCGGGCCGGGGCCTCCATGCCCCTCACCGCCTCCAGGGCCTTGGGCGTGGACTTGAAGATAGGGGATGAACTTGATCAGCCTTCCCAGGCGCGCCACGCCCATGCCGATGAGCATGGCCCCGGCCAGGAGCGTGGTCAGCACCAGGCCGTCGTAGCCGTGCCTGTCCACCACCCGGCAGGGCCGGGCCTGGAAAACGCGGGGGGCGCCGCGAGGCAACGCCGCCGAGGGGCAGCAGCAACGAGGGGTTTTGCGGCCCGTTCAAAAAAGCCTGCCGGCAAGACGCGAGAAAAAGCCGAGCCCGACGCGCATTTCCCATACGCGGGGGCTCGGCTTTTTCGCGGCAGCGCGGCCTGCGGGAATTTTGGGTGCGGCCGCTAGGCCATGTCGGCCTGGGCCTTCAGGGCCTCGGCCTGGTAG
Source organism: Fundidesulfovibrio sp. YSD1 (assembly GCF_055397115.1). Lineage (NCBI taxonomy): Bacteria > Pseudomonadati > Thermodesulfobacteriota > Desulfovibrionia > Desulfovibrionales > Desulfovibrionaceae > Fundidesulfovibrio > Fundidesulfovibrio sp. YSD1. Next base: position 3,717,905 of record NZ_AP043666.1, on the reverse strand, counting down.
TGGCTGGTGAGCGCGCCCATCATCTCCTCGATCTCGCCGTCCATGATCTTGTCCAGGTTGTAGACGGTGTAGTTGATGCGGTGGTCGGTCATGCGGCCCTGGGGGAAGTTGTAGGTGCGGATGCGCTCGGAGCGGTCGCCGGACCCCACCTGCTGGCGGCGGTTGGCCTCCACTTCCTGGCGCTGCTTCTCCTGCTCGGACTGCAAAAGGCGCGAGCGCAGCACCTTGAGGGCCTTGGCCTTGTTCTTGTGCTGGCTCTTCTCGTCCTGGCAGATGACCACGAGGCCCGAGGGAATGTGCGTGACGCGCACGGCCGAGTCGGTGGTGTTCACGCTCTGGCCGCCGGGACCGCCGGAGCGGTACACGTCGATGCGCAGGTCGTTGGGGTCGATGTTCACGTCCACCTCGTCGGCCTCGGGCAGGATGGCCACGGTGGCGGCCGAGGTGTGGATGCGGCCCTGGGACTCGGTGGCGGGCACGCGCTGCACGCGGTGGGTGCCCGACTCGTACTTGAGCTTGCTGTAGACCTTCTCGCCCGCGATGCTGGCGATGATTTCCTTGTAGCCGCCGGTGTCCGAGGGCGATTCGCTCATGATCTCGACCTTCCAGCGGTTGCGCTCGGCGTAGCGCATGTACATGCGGCAGAGGTCGGCCGCGAACAGGGCCGCTTCCTCGCCGCCGGTGCCCGCGCGGATTTCCAGGAGGATGTTCTTCTCGTCCAGGGGGTCCTTGGGCAGAAGCAGGACCTTGAGCTCCTCCTCGATGCCCGGCAGCTCTTCCTGGGCGGAGGCGATCTCGGCCTTGGCCAGCTCGCGCATCTCGGGGTCGGAGTCCTCCATGAGGAGCTTGTTCTCCTCCAGGTCCTCCTTGAGCTTCTTGTAGCGGCGGTACACGCCGACCACGTCGCCCAGGTCCGCGTGGGCCTTGGTCAGCTTGCGGTAGCGCTCCTGGTCCGAGAGGGCGTCGGGGGAGGAGAGCTCCTTCTCCAGGTCCACGAACTTGGCTTCGATGCTTTCGAGCTTGGCGAACATGAATGGTTCCGGTTATTTGCCGGCGAGCGCGCCCTTCAGGGCGGCGATGGCCACCTCGATCTGCGCGTCGTCGGGTTCGTGCGTGGTGAGCATCTGCATGGCCATGCCCGGGCAGGAGAGGGCCTTGCAGAGGATGTTCTTGTGGAACTTCCCGGAAAACTTGATGATCTCGTAGGAGATGGCGCTGATGGGCACCATGAGCAGGAACTTCGCCGCGATGATGTAGACCTGCTTGAGCACGGCGTTCTCCGGCGACCAGACCTGCAGGAGCAGGGGCACCAGGAACGTGTAGAGCACGATGGACACGCCCAGCACGAAGAGCAGGAAAGTGGTGCCGCAGCGCGGGTGCAGGCGCGAGAAGTCGCGCACGGCCTCGGGGGAGAGCTCGATGTTGTTCTCGTGCGCCCAGATCACCTTGTGCTCGGCCCCGTGGTACTGGAACACGCGCCGGATGTCCGGGATGCGCGATATCGCCAGGATGTAGCCCACGAACAGGAGCAGCTTGAAGAGCCCGTCCCAGGCGTGGAAGCTCAAGGCCTCGGCGTCGCCGGAGAGCCCGATCCAGTTCATGCCCAGCGAGAACACGTGCGGGGCCACCACGAAGAGAAGCAGGGCGAAGCCGATGGCCGCGGCCATGGTCAGGAACATGGCCCAGGGCGATATCTCGCCTTCCTCCTCGTCCAGGGACTGCTGGGCCGAGAAGTTGAGCGCCTTGATGCCGTTGACCAGGGTCTCCATGAGCACAGGGAAGCCCCTGATGAAAGGCTTCTTGAGCCAGGCCGCGGTGCTCAAGGTGAACCAGGGGCGCGTCTCCACGTAGATCTCCCCGCCCGGCTTGCGCACGGCAATGGCCAGGCAGTCCTTGGAGCGCATCATCACCCCTTCCATGACGGCCTGTCCGCCAACGGTTTCGTTCGCGCCAAGCGCGGCGTGGTTCGGCATGTTCGGTAATAAAAAAGCGGCGCGCGAAGCGCCGCTTGGTGCTAAAGGTGCTGGCTGGCTGCCCGGCTGCCGCCCAAGCGGCTGGGGACGGCTGGGCCCAAATCCGCGACGGTCCCGACTGGGGCCGGGGCGCTCTGCGCGCCTCGCCCGAGCGGCGTCCGCGAAAAGAAGGGGCCTGCCGGAAAGGGGACGCAGCCCGCCCGGAAGCCTATGCCCGCGAGAAAGGGCGTTAGGCCTTCTTGTCCTCGAACTTGGCGTACTTCTTGCGGAAGCGGTCGATGCGGCCGGCGGTGTCCACGAAGCGCTGCTTGCCGGTGAAGAAGGGGTGGCAGTTGGAACAGATTTCCACGCTCACCGTCTCTCCCTTGGTGGAGAAGGCTTCGGACTGGTAGCCGCAGTTGCAGACGATCTTGGCCTTGAAAGTCTTGGGATGGATATCGCTCTTCATGAAAAGCTCCTTGATCAAATCGAAGACGGGACCTATACACTCCTGCCCGCCGGGTGGCAAGCAAAAACCGGCCCTTTTCCGCGAGGGCCTCGTGTGCTAGGTCTTGCGTCCGCAAAGCGCGCCCGCGAATACGCAAGCACGCGACTCGTTGAAACAGCTCGCGGCGATTGCCGCCCTCCGGCTCCACACCCACCCCTTTTCGAGGTTCAGATATGACCCTGACCAGCAAAAACACAATAGTTTCCGCCTATCTCAAATCGCACGGCCAGCAGTTGGCCGAGTTCGAACGCATGGACGTGGAGGCCATCCGCAAGGGCCTGGACGCCGGGCGCATGGCCCTGCTCGCCAACCCCTCGCACAAGAATGTATCGCCCACGCTGATTGGTCAACCCGCCAGGGTGAAGGTCAACGCCAACATCGGCACGTCCCCCATGATCAACAACGTGGAGATGGAACTCCAGAAGCTCAAGCTGGCCGAGAAGGCCGGGGCGCACGCGGTGATGGACCTCTCCACCGCCGGCAACCTCGACGAGGTGCGCGTGCGCATCCTGGAAACGAGCCCCCTGCCGCTGGGCACCGTGCCGCTCTACTCCGTGGCCCAGCCCTACGTGGCGCGCGGCCAGGACCCCAGCGACTTCTCCGTGCAGGAGCTTTTCGAGGAAATCGAGAAGCAGGCCGAGCAGGGCGTGGACTTCATGACCCTGCACTGCGGCGTCACGGCGCGCGGCGCGTCCCTGGCCTCGGACGGCAGGCGCGTTTTGGGCATCGTCTCGCGCGGCGGATCGCTGCTGGCGCGCTGGATGAAGCGCCGGGGCGTGGAGAACCCGCTCCTGGAGGGCTACGACAAGCTTCTTGAAATCTGCCTCAAGCACAACGTGACCATAAGCCTGGGCGACGGCCTGCGCCCGGGGGCCGGGGCCGACGCGGGCGACGCCGCCCAGTGGGAGGAGGTCGCGGTGCTGGGCGACCTGGCCCGGCGCGCCGTGGAGCGCGGCGTGCAGATCATGATCGAGGGTCCGGGCCACGTTCCCCTGCACCTGGTTCAGGGCCAGATCCAGGGCATCAAGCGCCTGACCAACGACGCGCCCCTCTACGTGCTCGGCCCCCTGACCACGGACGCGGCCGCGGGCTACGACCACATCGCCGGGGCCATCGGCGGGGCCCAGGCCGCCTATTTCGGCGCGGACTTCCTGTGCTACCTGACCCCGGCCGAGCACGTCACCCTGCCCGGCCCCGAGGACGTCTGGGACGGCGTGAAGGCGAGCCTCATCGCGGCCCAGAGCGCCGAAACCGCCTTGGGCCGCCCCTGGGCCGTGGAGCGCGACCTGAACATCTCCAAGGCCAGGGCAGCCCTCGACTGGGAGGCCATGGCCGACAACGCCCTGGACCCGCACACCTTGCGCAAGCGCCGCAAGGACTTCCACCAGGAGAAGGAATGCGCCATGTGCGGCTCTTTCTGCGCCATCCGCATGCTGGAGGGCATCGAGGACTCCCCCGCCCCCTGCGGCAAGAAGTAGCCCCCTCCCCGCTCTTTCCCACCACCCGCCCGGAAAGGACCCGAATCCTTTCCGGGCGGTTTTCTTTGCCCTCCCGGCGTGCTATCCTCGAAACAACGTCCCGCCCTGCATCAACAAATCCCGGCCCGGCCGGATCACGGAGAACGCCCATGTTCAAGCTCGTGCTCGTCCGCCACGGACAAAGCCAGTGGAACCTAGAGAACCGCTTCACCGGCTGGACCGACGTGCCCCTCTCCCCCCTGGGCGAGCAGGAGGCCATGGCCGGAGCCAGGGCGCTCACGCAGGCCGGGTACGGCTTCGACGTCTGCTTCACCTCCTACCTCAAGCGGGCGGTGAAGACCCTGGACATCATCCTGGAGGAGATGGACCTGATGTGGCTGCCGGTGCACAAGTCCTGGCGGCTCAACGAACGCCACTACGGAGCGCTCCAGGGCCTGGACAAGGCCGAGACGGCGGCGAAGTACGGGGAGGACCAGGTGTTCGTCTGGCGCAGGAGCTACGACGTGCGCCCGCCCGCGCTGGGCGAGGACGACCCGCGCCACCCCCGCCTGGACCCGCGCTACGCCGGTCTCACCCTGGACGAGCTTCCAGCCGTGGAATGCCTGAAGGACACAGTGGCGCGCGTGCTGCCCTACTGGCACGCCACCCTGGCCCCGGCCATCGCGGCGGGCAGGCGCGTGCTGGTGGCGGCGCACGGCAACTCCCTGCGCGCCCTGGTGAAGTACCTGGACGGGGTCGGCGACGAGGACATCGCCCAGCTGAACATCCCCACGGGCGTGCCCCTGGTCTACGAGCTGGACGCGGAGCTCAAGCCCGTGACGCATTACTACCTCGGCGACCCCGAGGAGATCGCCAGGCAGATCGAGGCCGTGGCCAGCCAGGGCAAGGCCAGGAAGGGCTGATCCCGCCCGGGCGGCGCGGCCCATGGCGCGGGCGGGCCGGGACCTGCGTCCGGCGCGTGACCGGCAGCGCGCACGGGCCAAGCCCGGCCATGCACGCGCGATCCCACGGATGCGCGCCCGGAGGCAGCCCCGGGCGCGCGGCAACGCTAACCTTCCTTCTTCTTTTCCGGTTCCGGGGCCTGGTCGAACCCTTCGTGCAACACGGGGGCCTGGGGCTGCGCTTTTGGGGCGTCACCGGGCACGCGACGCGGAAGCTTCAGTTCCGCCTTGCGCCACGCCCCGCCCTCGCTGAAGCTCTCCCAGCCCCAGCGCAGCCACTTGAGAAGCGACAACGCCAGCCACAGCGACCACGCCAGCATTACGCCCCGGTACCACCACAAGGACACCGAGAACACGGACGCCCCGGGCGTGGCCCCAGTCACGCGGTCGAAGTACCAGGCGAGGTGGTGCTCCGAGGAGCCGTTGCCCGTGATGCCCATGACCGGGCTGCCCAGAAGCCCGGTGCGGATGGCCTCGAACAGGCTGCCCAGGCCGATGAGCGTAAGGAGCACCAGCCCAACCTGCACCGCGTTGAAGGCGAACCAGCCCCCGCCGAGCCTGTATTTTCGCCGAAGCCCGAGGGCCAGGAGCCAGAGCACCGCGAACACCGCCGCGCCCAGGTCCACCTGGGTCAGGCCAAGGCCGAGAAGCAGCCACTGCCAGCGCCCGAGCGGCGTCCAGGGCACGAAGCCCAGGACGAACGCGGCCACGGCCACGGCTGCGACCGAGCTCCAGAAGAGCACGGCCGGGCCCATGGGCGTGTCCGCCCCGGCCCAGAGGATCCAGCGGTCGCGCGGCATGTCCATGGCGAGGCTCACGTTGGCCGCCGCGTGCCCGAGGCCCACGGACGGGGCATGAGCCAGGGCCCCGCCGCCGCCTGGCTGCCGCCAGGAGACCAGGACGTTCTGCGCCCCGGGCGAAAGCTGCAAGCCCACCTCGCCGGGCTTGTCCGAGGACCACGGCGCGGGCCTGCCGCCCACGCTCACGGCCGTGATCTCGCTTCCGGCGGGCAGCGTGAGCGCGTGCCGCCCGCCGAGCGCCGAGCGCAGGTTCACCGTCAGGCTTGCGGCGTCCAGCCGCTTGCCCGGGGAGACGGCCAGCCTGGCCGAGTCGATGGTCAGGCTCTCGCCCGGGGCGGGGTCTGGCCGCGTGACCGCGATGACGGCCTTCTCTCCCGGCCAGGGCCGCCATGTGGGCGTCCAGCGGCCCGAAGCGTCCAGGCTCGTGACGACCGGCGCGCCCGAGAGCGAAACATCCCAGACCGGCGAGGCCGCGAGCCTCCAGACCTCCACCCACGTGGAACCCTCGGCCGCCGCGAGCTCCAGCTTGGGCGCAATCTCCAGGCGCGAGCGGTAGCGCGCCTCGCGCTGCCCGGCCGACAGGGCCACCACGGCGAAGCCGCCCTCCACGCGGGCGTCGCCGGAGAGCACGGATTCCCCGGCCAGAAGCGGCACCTTGGCGACCACGGGCTCACCGGCCCCGGCCAGCCTGCGCACCGTGACGCCCGCCTCCCAGGAGAGGCCGAGCTCGAGCGAGCGCTCCACCTCCAGGAAGGGGGGGATCACGGCGGTCATGGCCGGTTCCCCACCCGGGCCGGGTTCCTGCTTGCGCGTGAGCGTCAGCCCGCCCTCCACGTCCCCGTCCGGGCCAAGGCCCAGCACGCCGAACCCGGGCGCGTCCACCCGGGCGCTGCGCACGGGCAAGGGGGTGGAGACCGTGAACGACGCCCCCGGCGGCAGCGGACCGCTCAGGACGATCCTGTGCGGCCCCTCGGGCACGAGGGCCCACAGCCCCTCGCCCCTGGAGAGGAGCGTGGCCGGGGCGCCGTCCAGGGTGGCGCTCGACGGCCGCCAGCCGTCGCCGACCACGGGCAGGGGCAGGGCCAGCCGCGTGGCCGCGCCCGCTTCCAGGGTCAGGGTGAGGGCCTGGGCGTCGGCCTTGAGGCTCAGGCGCGAGAGTCCGGCGCAGTCCGGGAAGCAGTCGGCGGGCCTGGTCAGGCGATCCCTGAACTCGTCCAGGAGCTCCTTGGGCGGCGCGCCCTGGGCGAGCGACAGCGAGGGAAGCGCCAACGCGAGAACGAGCGCGGCGGCCACGGCGGCTCCCGCGCCCTTGGGCCCGCGCGCGCCGCGCCCGGCCACCAGCCAGAGCGCGGCCAGGAGCAGGGCCACGCGCGCGAAGCACAGCGCCGAGGAGAGACCGGGGCCTACGAGCACGAGCGTGAACGTCTGGCCCGCGTCCACGGGGCCGTTCCACTTCAAGCGCGCCTGGCGCCAGTGCCAGTCCGGCACGCCGGGGCCCGTCTGCACGAGACTCGACGGGTCCTGCTCCAGGGAACTCCTGGACTTGAGCATGGCGGGCTCGGGCGCGACGGGAGCGGACTCCATGCGCGCGGCCCCGGCCGGGGCGGACCTGCGCGCCACGGGCGCCGCGTCCTGGCTGGCGAAGGGCACCGCCGAGGAAGGAAGCTCCAGCTGAGGATAGACGCCGGTTCGAAGCTGCGAGGCCACGAACGGCAACGACGCGACGGCCACGACTCCGAGCGTCGCCCAGAAGAGCAGCCGCGCGCCGCGCGCGGCCCTGGTCCAGGCCTCGGCCACGCCCTTGCGTTCGAAGAGCGTCCGGATGCCGAGCGCGGCCAAGAGCGCAAGCCAGATGTTCACCGGCGCGAGCGGCTCGTGCTGGGCCACCGCCAGGTAGGCCAGGAGCGCCGCGCCCGCGGCGACCCCGCGCAGCTTGAAGGCCGCCAGGGCCGTGAACAGCGTGAGGAAGATGTTCAAGAGGTTCCAGCGGCCCACCCACGACCCGCTGACCGAATCAGGCCCCACCGCGTCCAGGAGCCGCCAGCCCGGCGGCAGGTTGACCTCGGCCGTGAGCGAGGCCGCGTCGGCCTTCCAGCCCGTGGCCGGGACCGGCGCGGTGGGGTCCGGGTAGCGCGACTCGGCGGTGAGGTTCAGGTTGGCGTCCCGAAGCTCCACCCCGCTCGCGCCGTCGCCGCCCAGCTTGACGATGGGCAGGTCGCCCCCGGGGGCCGACACCCGGCCGAGCTGCCCCGGAGCGAGCATGGAAAGCGACCAGCCGCGCCTGAGCGTGCCCGTCAGGGCGTCGCGCGCCGTCATGCCCTTGCCGTCGAAATCCAGCCAGAAGGCGCGCGTGAAGTTCAGGCTGTCCGTGCGGGGCGAGGCCTCGCCGCGCCGCGTCTCCTCGAAGGAGAGCGTGCCCCCGGCCTGGGCCGTGAAGGCCGGGAAGCGCTTCCAGGCCTCGGGCAGGTCGGTGGTCTTGGGGTCGATGGAGGCAAGGCCCTTCACGCGCAGCTCGCGCAGGGCCGCGTCCTGGGCGAAGGCCCATGTTTCCGTCCCGAAGGGGGCCGTGGCAGGGCCGAAGAAGGTCGCGGGCCCGGGCAGGCGGCTCGTGACCTCCACGTCGTGGCGGCCCGCCCCGGCCTGCACCAGGAGCTTGCCGTCGGGGCCGAAGCCCACGGGCACGGGGGAGGAGACGGACATGGGCGTGGCGTCCCGCGGCAAAAGCCCGTCCAGGACGATGGTGCGCGTGCGCCCTGAGACCTCGATGCGCGCGGCCGTGGTCACGGTCATGGGCACGCCGTCCTTGATGAGCCTGAAGACCTTCACGGCCACGGACTCCTCGGGCGCGGCCGCCTCGTCCGCGCGCGCGATTTCGAGCAGGCCCCGGTCGTCCAGCTTCGGGCGCGCCACGGCCTTTCCGTCCAGGACGAGTTCCACCATGGCCACGCCAGGGGGCATGGAGAGCGCCTTGGGCGCACGCTTCCAGGGCAAGGTCCCCCGGATGCGGTGCTCGCCGGGCTCGATGCGAACCTGGGGAGTTCCCGAAGCGTCCAGCACGGCGGCCTCCCGGCCGTCCAGGGTCACGCCCTGCGGCCACAGCCCGGGCGCGGACGGCAAGGGCGCGGCCACGGGGGAGAAGGCGCGCACGGTCATCTCGAATTCGGCCCCGTCCGGCCCGGCCTTGACGGCCACTCGCATGGGGAACAGGCACTCGCGCCTGGCCGGGTCGCCCGCCTGGGGCGGGCAGGAGGCCCACTGCGCGCCGTGAAGCACCCAGCCGCGCCACTGCTCGAGAACGGGCGGAACCCAGTCCTGCCTGCCCGTGGCGGGTTCGGCCTGGGGCGCCGGAGGCTGGGCTGCGAAGGCGCTCGCGGGGAGGACGGACAGGGCCAGGGCGAGAAATACCACGGCTGCACGCATGGGATCTCCTTGATCGACTGCGGTTCGTGCTTATGCTATAGTCCAGCCCGCGCGGCTTGGAAACCTCATGACTGAATCCCCACAGTTTTCTTCCCTGCTCCTGGACTGGTTCGAACGCTCGAAGCGGCCCCTGCCCTGGCGCGAAGGCTACGACCCCTACCACGTCTGGCTCTCGGAGGTGATGCTCCAGCAAACCCAGATGGACAGGGCCGTGGAGTACTTCAGGCGCTTCCTCGCGCGCTACCCGGACATCGAGGCCTTGGCCCGCGCCGACGAGGAAGAGGTCCTGCGCCTGTGGGAGGGCCTCGGCTACTACAGCCGGGCGCGCAACCTGCTCAAGGCCGCGCGCGTGATGGCCTCCGAGCACGGCGGGCGCGTGCCGAGCGACTCCAAGGCGCTCTCCGCGCTGCCCGGGGTGGGCCGCTACACGGCCGGGGCCGTGCTCTCCATCGCCTACGGGCGGTCCGTGGCCGCGGTGGACGCCAACGTGGAGCGCGTGCTCGCGCGCGCCTTCGACCTCGCCGGGAGCCCGCGCGGCCCGGAGGGGAGGAAGCTCTTCGAGGGGCTGGCCGCGTCGCTCATCCCGGAAGGCCGGGCCAGGGACTTCAACCAGGCCCTGATGGAGTTCGGGGCGCTGGTGTGCACCCCGCGTGACCCGGCCTGCGGCCGCTGCGCCTTACGTGGCGTGTGCGGGGCCTTGCGGGCCGACACCGTGGAGTTGCGCCCGGCCCTGCCCGAGGCCAGGCCCGCCGTGCTCATCGGCATGGGCACGGCCGTGATCGAGCACGGGGGGCTCTTCTTCGTGCAGAAGCGCCGCCCGGGCGGGGTCTGGGCCGGGCTGTGGGAGTTTCCCGGCGGGCAGATCGAGCCGGGCGAGACCCCGGAGGAGGCGACCGTGCGCGAGGTGCGCGAGGAGACGGGGTTCGATGTCGCACACAGGGGCAAGCTCGCGGTGATCAAGCACTCCTACACGCGCTACCGCGTGACCATGCACGCCTACCTGATGGGCTTTCCAGAGGGCGCGGCCCCCGGCGAGCCGGTGCTCACGGCGGCCACGTCGTGCCGCTGGCTGCGCTTCGAGGAACTCGCCACGCTGGCGTTCCCCACGGCCATGCGCAAGCTCGTCCAGGCCATGGAGCGCGACCCCAGGCTCGCGCCCTGACGGGCTTTCAGCCCACCCTGTTGAAGGGCAGCGACACCCTGAACAACGCCCCGCGCCCGGGGGCGGACTCCACGACGATGCTGCCCTTGTGGTTCTCCGAGATGATGAAGTAGGCCACGGAAAGCCCGAGCCCGGTGCCAACGCCCACGGCCTTGGTGGTGTAGAAGGGCTCGAAGATGCGCTTGCGCGTCCCCTCGTCCATGCCCGGGCCGTTGTCCTCGATCTCTGCCACGGCCATGCCGCCCTGGCCGAGGGTGCGCAGGGTGATGCGCGGGGGCGGCCCGTCCTTGGGCAGCTCGCTCAGGGCCTGGGCCGCGTTCTTGACGATGTTGAAGAACACCTGCTCGATCTCAGTGGTCTGGCACTCCACTCCGCCCAGGTCCGGGGCGTACTCGCGCACGATCTCGATGCGCCTGAAGTCGTACTGCTTCTTGAGGTCGTAGTCGCCGCCCGCCAGCTCGATGGTCTTGTCCAGGAGTTGGGCCAGGTCGCACGTGGCGTACTCCCCGGCGGACTTGCGCGAAAAGCCCAGCATGTTCCTGACGATCCTGGAAGCCCTGCCCCCGGCGTCCGCTATGCCGTGCAGGAAGCCGTCGATGCCCCTGGCCCGCAGGTAGGCGAGCATGGCGTCCATGTCCACGCCTGTTTCCGCAGCGGCGCTGCTGTTCGCCGGGAGCGAGGGGTCCAGCCTGCGCTCGATGACCTGGGCCGCCTGGAGGATCGAGGCCAGGGGGTTGTTGATCTCGTGGGCCATGCCCGCCGCGAGCCCGCCCACGGAGAGCATCTTCTCGGTCTGGACCATCACGTCCTGGATGCGCACGCGCTCCGTTACGTCCTCGATGACGCAGACCACCCCCCCAGGCTGCCCTCCCTGCGCGGGGAGCGGGGCCGCGCCCAGCGACAGGATCAGGCGTGGTGCCCCGTCCCGCGCACGGTACCAGAGCGTGCGCCCGAGCACGGGCCTCCCGGTGGCGCGCGCCAGGAACACCGGCAGGTCCTCGAGCGCCACCGAATCGCCCGAGCGCGTCTCGAAGCGCCCGGTCCAGCCTTCGCTCCCCCCGCCCACGGCTTCAGGGCCCAGGATGGCCAGGGCGCGCTGGTTTGTGTAGTCCGCCCGGCCGCTCGCGTCGAAGGTGGCGATGCCCACGGGGGTCGTCTCCGTGAGCACCCGGTAGCGGGCCTCGGAGGCGCGCAGCCTGGACACGGCCTTGCGCAAGAGCCACAGCGCCGCCGCCACCAGCGCCAGCACCACCAGGGACACGGCCCCGTTGAGCGCGGCGATGCGCTCCGCCGGGCGCAGGAGCTCGTCGGTGTCCGCTTCCACCACCAGGAGCCAGCCCGTGGTCTTGTCCGTGACGGCCATGGCCAGGCGCTCGTTGTCCCCGGACTGGTAGCGCACCGGGGCCTGGCCGGGCTGGGCGCGAAGCTCGGCCGCCGTCCGCGCCGGGGGCTCGAACTGCCCCGGCCCCTTCCAGGGCGGCACGGCGAGGGGCTGGTCGGCGGCGTCCATGATGAAGGCCCCGCCGGTCCGGCCCAGGTGCACCCCCGCGAGCACTCCCTCCGAGAAGTAGGTGACGTCCACCACCACCACGAACACGCCCTCCACGTCCCCGGAAGGGTCGCGCACGGGAGCGGAGACCACCAGGATGGGCCTGCCGGTCAGCTTGCCCTGGGAGAGCGTCTCCAGCACGGTTTCGCCCTTGAGGGAGCGCCCGAAGTAGGCGCGGTCGAACACGTTGATCGTTCTGACCATGGCCGGGTCCGAGGCCACGGTCACGTCGCCGTCGGTCCGGGCCACGAAGGCGCGGTCGTAGCCGTTGAACCTGCACCGCTCCGCCAGGCGGGCATTGGCCGCCCCCCTGGCCGAGCGGGCCAGGTACCCGCTGCCGAGCGCCAGCCTGAAGACCTCCTCCCGGCTCCACAGGGTGGCGTCGCCCACGATCCCGCTTGTCTTCTCCGACACGGACTTCTCGAGGAAGAAGAGGGTCTGGGCCATCTGCCCGAGCGCGACATCCTCCACCGTGCGCCTGGTGTGGAAATAGGACAGCCCCGTGGTCAAGACCACGCCGGCCAGCACCACGAACAGCACGGGCACGAAATAGCGTTCTTCGAGAGGATTGCGCATCATGCCTCGCTTTGACGGCCTATTGGACGACCACTCCCGCGGCCTCGATGAGCTCGAAGGGAATCGTGAGCCCGAGCCGCTCCGCTTCGCGCAGGTTGAGCATGATCACGCCCTTCTGGTTGATGCGCATGGTGAGCTCCCCCGCCCGCACGCCGGCCGTGAACACCTCGGAGACCATCTGGCCCGCCAAAAAGCCCTGCTCGTGCGCGGATTCGAGCACCCCGCAGAGTATCTCGTGCTCCATGGCCACGTCCGTGAAGCCCAGGGTCGGCTTGCCGCTCGCCTCCCTGGTCCAGCGCGCCAGCTCCCTGGAATCCATCACCTTGCCCGTGGCGTCGTCCACGATGGACTGGTAGAGGCCGATGGCGAAGGCGTCCACCTGGCCCTTGTAACGCTCCACCACCCGCCTCCATTCGGAGAAGCGCGTGACCGACTCCTGCGCGGCGAGACTCACCGCGAAGGGCCCGTTGCGGTCCAGGTCCTCCCTGAGGTCGCTCATGATGTAATGGCCGGATTCCGAGGAGTCGATGAGGAACACCGCGCTCTTCGCCCAGGGCACGATGCGCGAAAGAAGCTTGAAGCCGTCGCGGAAGTGCCATATCTCGCGCACCCCGGAGACGTTGGAGGCGGGGAAGCCGTACTTGGCGGGATCGGCGTTGACGCCGCAGAAGATCACCTGGGGGCGGTGCGAGCCCTTGAGGTAGGGGACGACGAGGTATTCCTGGGCCGCGTCGTCCACGGTGACCACCACGTCCGGCCCGAAGCTCCGTATGCGCTCGAAGGCGTCGCGCGCGGTCTGGCGCAGCCACTCCGGCGACGGCCGCCTCTTGGCGTCCATGTAGTGGTAGTCGAGGATCACGTCGTGGCTTTTCAGCGCCTCGACCAGGCCCTGGTTGACGTTGTGGGTCCAGATGTATTCCGGGTTGTAGCTGTGGACCACGAAAACCCGGCGCGGCTCCCCCGCCGGAGCCGCGAAAGGCCAGGCCGCGAGCGCGAGGGCCAGTGCCGCGAAGGCGAAGCCCATCCGGGCAAGTGATCCGGCCATGAGGCCTCCTTCGCGGGCTTGGCCCGCGACGCGTCACCCCTCGCCGCCACGCGACGGCCAGGCGACTACCCCACCTTGAGGCTGCCCCGCAGCTCCTCCAGGCTCGTCACGCCCATGGCCCGGGCCGCGTCTGCAAGCTCGCCCGCGAGCCGGAAGCTGAAGTCCGGGCGCAGGAAGTTGGCCGTGCCCACCTGGACGGCCGAGGCCCCGACCAGGATGAACTCCAGCACGTCCAGGGCCGAGGCGATGCCGCCCATGCCAACCACGGGCACCTTCACCGCCCGGCTCACCTGCCACACGCAGCGAAGCGCAACGGGCTTGATGGCAGGCCCGGAGAGCCCGCCCACCACGTTGGCCAGGCGGGGCCTGCGGTTTTTTACGTCCACGGCCATGCCCGTGAGCGTGTTGATGAGCGAGATGACGTCCGCCCCCGCGTCCTCCACGGCTTTGGCGATGGCCACGATGTCGGCCACGTTGGGCGAGAGCTTGACCATCACGGGCTTGCCCCCGGCGCGGCGCTTCACGGCCTCGGTGACGCGGGCGGCCTGGGCCGGGTCCTGCCCGAAGAGCACGCCGCCCTCCTTCACGTTGGGGCAGGAGATGTTCACCTCCAGCGCGGCCACGCCCTCGGCCTGGGAGAGCACGCCCGCCAGATCGGCGAACTCGCCTGCGTCGCAGGCGTAGAGGTTGGCCACGATGGGCGTCTCGCGCCAGGGCAGCGAGGGCAGGTAGGACTTGAGGAAGCGCTCCACCCCGCAGTTCTGCAGGCCGATGGCGTTGAGCATCCCGGACGGGGTCTCGGCCACGCGCGGCATGGGGTTGCCCTCGCGGGGCTTGAGCGAGAGGCCCTTGACCACCACCGCGCCCAGTTCGCGCAGGTCGCCGTAGGGCGCGAACTCCAGGCCGTAGCCGAAGGTGCCCGAGGCGGTCATGACCGGGTTTTTCAGTTCCAGTCCGGCGAGTTCGACTCGAAGGTCCATCCGGGGCTCCTGGTATCTCGCGCGGTGCGTGCACCGTCAGCGGTTGTGCGAATGCGCCGGGGCGGAAAGCCCGGGCTAGAGCGTGACCTTGTCCGCCCAGAACACCGGGCCCTTGACGCAGGTCTGCACGTTGTGGCCCGAGGAGTCCGTGGCCACGCAGCCCAGGCACGCGCCCACGCCGCAGGCCATGCGGTTCTCCAGCGACACCTGGCAGCGCGCGCCGTGTTTGAACGCGGCGGCCTGCACGGTCTTGAGCATGGGCGTGGGGCCGCAGGCCAGCACGAGGCCCTTGGCGAAGGCCTGCACGCGCTCGTCGATGAGCGCGACGAAGCGCGGGATGTCCTCGGGGCTTTTCTCCTGGAAGGATTCGCAGGCCGCGGTGCGTGCGATGTCCTCATAGGGGTAGCAGGAGAGCGGCGGGCGGTGGCCGAAGAGCATGGAGAGCTGCCCGGGCGTTGGGTGCGTGGCCGAATACTCCACGAAGGGCGCGATGCCGATGCCCCCGGACACGATGAGCGTGGGCGTGCCCGGCTCAACGGCGAAGCCCTGGCCCAGCGGCCCCCAGACGGTCACCGGGTCGCCCGGCTGGAGCCTGGCGAAGCGCTCGGTGCCCCGCCCGGCCACCTGGAAATGGAAGACCAGCCTGTCCGGCAAGGCGCGGCAGATGGAGAGCGGCCTGGCCCAGAGGGGGTCGAAGCCCCAGGAGGGCGGGCGCAGCATGGCGAACTGCCCGGGCAGGACTTTTTCGAACCCGGGGTTCTCGACCTCCAGGAGCCACAGGCCGTGGCCCGAGCCCTCGGGGCCGTGGGGCGTCACGCGCAGCACGCGCGCGTCGCGGCAACTTTTTCTGGACATGGATGAGCCTCCGCGCCGAATGTATACTCAAGCACGGTATTAGTAAATGTTTTCAAACCCGCACGGACCCCGCCTTGTCTTCGGGATGCTTTGAGGATAGACTGTCTAGGTTGGCGAAGCATCGCCCAACGCACGGCTGCCCGGACCCGTGCCTGTTGACACATCCTGCCTCCCGCCGCATCTGAAAGTGAGCCGGCCGGACCGTCACGAGACGACAGGGAGAGCCAATTGGAGCGTAAAGCGGCGATGAAGACACCTGAAGTGGGGGACAAGACCAAGAGCTTCCACAAGGGGCAGGTCATCTACAAAGAGGGCCAGTCCAGCAACGAGGCGTACATCATCAAGCAGGGAGCTGTGGCGCTCTACCGCATCTCCGGCAACAAGCGCATCACCCTGGGCATCCTGCGCCCGGGACAAATATTCGGCGAGATGGGCGTCATCACCGAGGAAAAGCGCACCGCATCGGCCGAAGCCCTCGAGTACACCGAAACAATAGTCCTGGACCAGAACCTCCTGCACACGCTGCTTTTGAAAAGCCCGCGCCCGGTGCAGATCATCACCACCTACCTGGTGGAGCGGGTGCGCGCGCTCAACTCCCGCGTGGCGGAGCGGCCCTGCGCCAACACCTTCGCCTCGGTGTGCAACGTGATCCTGCTGGCCTGGCGCGCGGCGGCCAGAAACACGCCCAAGAGCGAGGCCGCGCAACTCTCCACGGCGGACCTCTCCAAGACGATCAAGGACATCCTGCTCGTCACCCAGGCCGAGATCGACGAGATACTGGAGAAGCTCTCCAAGGTGCACGTGGTGGAGATCACCGACATCAAGGGCTCCTACTACCGCAAGGACCCGCTGCTCGGCACCATGAAGAAGTCCAGCGACTACGTGAAGGAGCGCCTGCTCCTGATCCCCGACGCGGAGCGCTTCGCCTCGGTGGTCAAGAATCTTGCCCGCGACAGCCAGGAGTCCTGCGTCACCGAACTCGAGTTCGTGGACCTGGACGACTTCGCGGCCCACGTGCAGGCCAAGCCCGAGAACGTCCTCAAGAAGATCGCCTACGGCGAAATTCCGGAGAACATCTTCTATTTCCACAAGAATTCCGCCTGGGCCTTCGCCGAGAAGAAGGGCGCGGAGTTCTTCCAGCGCGTAAAGAAGCCCCGGCTCAAGATCGAGGACCTCCAGGGCGTGGACGACATCGCAGGCGTGGACAACGCCACCCTCGAGGAGGCGCTTTCGCGCCTGGGCTTCTACAAGGTGTCCGTGCTCGTGTCCGTGGCCGGCGAGGAGGCCCGGGCCAAGATCTTCCAGAACCTCTCCAAGAAGATCGCGGCCGTGGTCAAGGAGGAGGTCGCCGGGCGCGGCGAACCCGACCCGGCCGAGGCCGCCGACGTCGAGGAGGAGCTCCTGGAGCTCATCAAAACCATGAAGGGGCTCAAGGCGTGAACATCGCCACGGTCATAGGCTTCGTCTCGGGCGTGATCATCCTGGGGACGGCCACGTATTTCGCCACGGACTCGGCGCGGGTGTTCGTGAACCTCCCGGGCCTGGCCATCGTCCTGGGCGGCACCCTGGCCTCCACGTTCATCTGCTTCCCGCTCAAGGAAGTGGCCCGGGTGTTCAACATCTTCCTCACGGCCTTGAAGCGCGAGGAACTGCCCATCGGCAACTACATCGAGTCCATCGTGCATATCGCGCGCGAAGCCTCCACCCGGGGCCGGGTGCACCTGGAGAAGGCCCTGCCCGGCATCGAGAACGAATTCCTGCAGAACGCCCTGCAGATGCTCGTGGACGGCTACTCCCGCGAGGAGATCAAGGAAATCCTGGAGACGCGCATCGAGCAGACCTACCAGCAGGAGATCTCGGCCGCGGGCATCTACCGCACCATGGCCAAGCTCTCCCCGGCCTACGGGCTCATCGGCACGCTCATCGGCTTCATCGGCCTCATGCAGGTCATGGGCGGGGGCGGGCTCGGCGCGCTGGGCCAGCACATGGCCGTGGCCCTGACCACCACTCTCTACGGCATCCTGCTCTCCAACCTGCTGTTTCTGCCCATCGCCGTGAAGGTGGAGAAACGCATCGAGGAGCGCGTGCTGCTCATGTGCGTGATCCGCGACGGTGTGCTCTTCATCAAGGACAAGACCCCGGCGGCCATCGTCTTCGAAAAGCTCAAGGCCTACCTGCCCCCCAGGCGCTGGGCCTCCATCAACATCAAGCCCTGACGCGCCCGGACGCGGCCCGGCGGGGTTTGAGGTCCACATGCTCAAGCTGTCCAAACTGCGGGGAAGACTCAAGGACGAGGACGAGGGAACCTGGTTCGTCTCGCTGGCGGACCTGCTCACCCTGCTCCTGTGCTTCTTCGTGCTGATGCTCTCGGTCTCCCACCTGGACCAGGAGCGCTACCACAAGGTGGCCGACTCCCTGGAGGAGGCGCTCAAGACCGAGAAGGCCCGCAACAGGGACTCCGCGGACAAGCGCCCGCTGGGCTCGTCGCTCGCGCCCGAGCCCCAGGCCGGGGGCCAGCTCTACCCCGTGGTCCAGCCCTCCCTGCCCCCGCAGGTCTACCAGCCCGTGCCGGGCGCGCCTCCTGGCGAGGGCCTGGGCTTCCCGGCAGGGCCGGGCGGCGGCCAGACCGCGCCGCAGCAGGCCTCCCGCGCGCCCAAAACCATCGACGAACTGGGCGCGGAGCTGGGCCTCAGGTTCGCCAAGGACCCCTCCGGGGTGCAGGTGGAGAAGCGCGAGGGCGGCTACGCCGTGACCCTCAAGGGCGCGGTGCTCTTCGACCGCGCCAGCGCGGACCTGCGCCCGGCGTCCATCCCCTACCTCGACTCCATCGCGGCGTCCCTCACCCAGACCCCCTACAGCGTCACCGTGGAGGGCCACACGGACAACCTGCCCATCCAGTCCTTCGTCTACCCCTCCAACTGGGAGCTCTCCGCCGCCCGGGCCGCCCGCGTGGCCCGCTACCTCATCGACAGGGGCGTCGCGCCCTCGCGCCTGCGGATCGCGGGTTTCGCCGACACCAGGCCCGTGGCCCCCAACGACACCGCCCAAGGGCAGCCCCTGCCCGAAAACCAGGCCCGCAACCGCCGCGTGGTCGTGCTCATCAACCCTTGAGCGACGCCCGCGAAACACTCGACTGCGGGCCAGCGCCCGGCACCTCCAAGCTCAGGGGGGTCTTCTCCTCGCCCTCCATGCCGGGAAGCGAGCCCGACCCCGCCGTCCCCAAGCTCTACTGGTTCGCGCGCGAAATGGCCGACGGGCTCATAAGCATCCAGCTGCTGGACGAGCATTGCCTGCCCACGGCCAGGAAGCACGCCATGCCCAAGGCCGCCTTCCTGGAGGCCTTCACCCTGGAGCCGGACCTGGGCTACCGCCTGCTCACGCAGCGCGTGCTCACGGGCGACAGCTTCCGCGAGCAGGGCAAGAACGTGGAGGCAAAGATCGAGTACCTGAAGGTGCTGCGCATCGACGAGGAGAACATCAGGGGCAATTTCGGCCTTGGGCTCGCCTACCTGGCGCTCAACCAGTTGGAGAAAGGCCGCTACGCCTTCGAGAAGCTGGTGAACATGGAGGAGAGCTTCCTGCCCGAGCACAAGCACCTCTTCAACGAGTTCGGCATCGCCATGCGCAAGAAGGGGCTCTTCGAGGAGGCCCTGGCCTTCTACCAGCGTGCCCGCGACCTCTGCGCCGACGACGAGAACCTGCTTCTGAACATCGCCCGGGCCTGGTTCGAGAAGGGCGACACGGAGATGGCCTACGCCTCGCTCAAGGACTGCCTGTCCCTGGAGGCGGGTTTCCGCGAGGCCCTGGCCTTCCTGGCATACCTGCGCAAGAAGCGCATCTTCCCCATGGACAAGGAGCTGCGCTCCCATTTCGACCGCGAGGCGCTGAAGAGGAGCGAGCTGGGGTCGCTCCTGGACGAGGGCTGAAAAACGGGGCGCCCCTGTTGTCTTCGGGCCCGAAAACGGGGATAGCTCGAGGACAACCCCCGAACCGGGAGCCCACCATGCGCTACATCCTCTACCTCAAGGCCTCGCCGCGCGGCCCCAGGTCGCACTCCGTGGCCGTGGCCGACGCCTTCCTGGAAACCCTGCTGGAAAAGCGCGCCGAAGCGGTGGTGCGCACCAGGAACCTCTTCGAGGAAGACCTGCCGCCCTTCGACGGCCCGACCCTCCAGGCCAAGTACAACGTGCTGCACGGCCTCACCCACGACCCGGCGCAGTTCAAGGCCTGGGAGGCGGTGAAGGGGTACGTGGACGAGCTCAAGGCCTGCTCCATGCTCGTCATGGCCGTGCCCATGTGGAACTTCAGCCTGCCCTACCGGCTCAAGCACTACATCGACCTGATCGTGCAGCCGGGGCTCTCCTTCGGCGTGAACGACGACGGCGCGTTCGGCCTGATCGAGGACAGGCCCGTGTTCATCGCCTACGCCAGCGGCGGGCAGTACCCGCCGGGCAGCGCGTCGCAGGTCATGGACCACCAGAGGCCGTACCTTGAGATGATCCTCAATTATGTCGGGCTGTTCGACATCCGCTCGGTGCGGATGGAGGCCACGCTGGCCGGGGAGGCCACCGTGGCGGGCAGGAGGACCGAGGCCTTGGCCAAGGCCAGGGAGCTGGCGGCCGCGCTGTAAGGCGGCGCGCTTCAGGGGCCGGGCGCTTCGCCGAGCCCGGGGACGCGCAGGTCCGGAGCGGGCCCGCTCAGATGTCCTGGACGCTGTCCAGCGTGCCCGTGGACGGCGGCCCGCCGGGCATGGCCGCGCCCTTGGGCGGCCTGAACTCGCGCCCGAAGAGCTTCAGGTGCAGCTTGAGGCCTTCTGTGAAGTTGTTGTTGATCCACAGGGCTTTCAGCACCGCGTCCTGGGCCCCCACCGAATCGCCCATGAAGAACATGGCCTTGGCCATGTTGAAGTGGATGTTCTCGTCGTCCGGGGTGAGCTCCAGGGCCTGGCGGTAGGCGTGCAGGGCCCCGGGCAGGTCCCCGGCCTTCCTCAGCTTCACGCCGAGGGTGTTGAAGGGGTTGGGGCTGGCGGCGTCGTACTTGAGCACCTCGATGAAGAGCTCCTTGGTCTCCTCCAGCCTGTTGAAATGGGCGAAGGTCTCGGCGGCCTTCTGGAGGTAGGCCTTGTAGCTCTCCAGGTCGCCCCTGCCCCGGTAGGCCTCGGCCAGGCCCTTGTAGGCCTCGGCGAAGAGCTCGTTTATCTTCACGGCCTTCTTGAAGGCCAGGATGGCCTGGCCGTACTTCTGCTTGAAGAGGTACTTGCAGCCCATGTCGTAGTATTTCTGGGCCTGGTTCTCCTCGCTGACCAGTTCCTCGAAGGTCTCGATGGCGTCGTCGTACTTGCCGGCGGCCAGCAGGCGCTTGCCCTCCTGGAGCTGGGCGGTCTCGATCTCCACGAGCTTGTCCACCTTGAGCGCGCGCAGCATGTGGCGCTGGAAGGTCTCCAGGGAATAGGGCCGCAGCACGTAGCCGTCCACGCCCGCGGCGATGGCCTCCAGGACCCTGTCCTTCTTGCCCTCGCTGGTGACCATGACCACCGGGGTGTCCTTGAGGTTCATGTTCAGGCGCAAAAGCTTCAGGAACTTCACCCCGTCCATGTCCGCCAGCATGGAGTCGAGCACCACCAGGTCCACGTCCTGGACGCCCAGGAAGTCGATGGCCTCGGAGCCAGAGGAGAACTGCTGGATGATGGTGGCCTTGAGCTGCTTGAGGCACTGGCGGTCCCTGCGGAGGTGCTCCTCCAGGCCGGACACCACCGCTGCCACGTCGAGCCTGACCATGGGAGTCTCTGATTGCGCCATGAACGGCTCCAATGAGATTGCGTTGAACGAAGAACCCTAGCTATTCAAGTGGTCATAAATCCGGTCTTCCAGCGCAGTCAACTCCGGGGTGCGCGGCAAAAGCCCGAAGAGGCTCCCGGCGAAGCCCCGCTCCAGGAAGGCCCGGCGCGCCGGCCGGAAGTTCAGGTCGAAGACCCAGCTGAGCATCAGGAGCTTGAAATCGTTCTCGTAGCGCATGAGCGCGTAGTCGCCGATGCGCCCGGCCCGGACCTGCTCCACGATGGCCTCGGTGTAGCGCTCCGGGTCGTCGGAGACGCTCAGGAGCACCACGTCCGAGTGCTTGCCCTCCGGGCCCATGTGCCCGAGCATGATGCGCACGATGTCCAGCTTGTCGGCGTCGCGCACCACGCGGGTCACGGTGTCCAGGCCGGTGGACAGGCGCGCGGGCACCACGCGCCGGTTGTGCATGGCTACGGCCCCGAGCACCAACGCGCGCGTCCCGGCGTCCTCCCCTGCCAGCGCCCCGTGGCGCCTGAGCGTGCGCACGCCCAGGAGCGCGTGGTCCGTGGAGTCGCGGTCCTTGAAGGTGCCGTAGGTTGCGTACTGGGGGAAGCGGCCCGCGTCGTGGTAGAGCGCGGCCAGGCGGCAGGTGCGCAGGAGTTCCGGCGGCAGGCCGATCCCCCCGGCCACGGCCTCGGCCTCGGCCAGGACCTTGAGGGAGTGCTCGCGCTTGAGCCCGATATGTTCGTCGTGCACGGGCTCGCCGGTGTTGAAGCCCGCCACGAAGGTTTCGAACCAGTCCAGGTGCTTTGTCGGCACGGTCCACCTCGCAAGTGTCGGCCCGGGTGCAGTGCCTGAACGCGGCGGCATTTTCAAGAACTAACCCTTGTCAGACCCTGGCTATCCTTGTAAATCGAACAGAAAGGATCACCGCGTCCGGAGGTAGTTTTGATGAAAGCGCTCGTGGTGGAAGACGATTTCGCCAGCAGGAAGCTGCTGCAGAAAATTCTCTCGCCGTATGGAGAGGTCGACATCGCCGTCAACGGCGTCGAGGCCATCGAGGCCTTCACGCGCGCCCTGGAGGACGGCGAACCCTACGACCTGATCTGCATGGACATCATGATGCCAGAGATGGACGGCCAGACCGCGCTCAAGCGCATCAGGGCCTTCGAGCGCGAGAAGAGCATCTCCCCCGTGGACGAGGCCAAGGTGATCATGACCACCGCCCTGGACGATCCCAAGAACGTGGTCGAGGCCTACTACAAGGGCGGAGCGACCTCCTACGTGCCCAAGCCCATCGACAAGCAGATGCTCCTGCACCTGCTGAAGAACCTCGGGCTCATCTCCTGACGACGATGCCCAGCGCACGGCTCACCCTTCTTCTGCTTACGCTCGCCCAGCCCGCGAGCCGGGCCCTCGCGGCCGGGGACGGCCCCGCCCGGGCGGCCATGGGCGCGCTGGACTTCCTGTTCATCGGCATCGCCTGCTACGTGGTCTGGCGCATCTTCAACAACCTCGCCCGCAAGAAGCGCGACGAGGACGACGACCCCTACGACGCCCCGCCCGGGCGCGAGGACGGCGACGACGGCGGCGAGGAGGACACGCGCGACAACCGCAGCCGCCGGGCCCAGGCAGCCTGGGAGTACCTGACCGGCGAACCCGGGAAGGCCCTGCACGCCAAGGAGAGCCACGTGCCCGACGAGCCGGGCACCTTCAACGAACGCGAGTTCTTGAGCGGGGCCAAGGTGATCTACGGGCGCATCAAGCAGTCCTGGGCCGCCAGGGACCTGGCCGACCTGCGCCAGTTCGCGGCCCCGGAGATGATGAGCCGCTTCGAGGCCATGGCCGCCTCGCGCATCGAACGCGAGGAGGTCACGGTGCTCCTGGTGGAAGCCAGCGTGCTGGACCTCAAGCGCGACGGCAAGCGCACCGAGGTGCAGGTGGCCTACGAGGCGACCCTGAGCGACGACCCCAAGGCCCAGGCCCCGCGCAAGCTCTCGGAGGTCTGGACCTTCAGCCGCGACGAAACCGTGGCCGACTCAAGATGGCTCCTGGAGTCCATGGAAACCAAGCAATGAAAAAGGGGGCCGCAAGGCCCCCTCTTCGTTTCGTCAACACGTCGCGCCCTCAGAGCGGCACGCCGTTCTCGAACTCGTCCTTTCTCAGCATTTCGAGAAGCCTGCGCCCGACAGGGCCGGGCCTGCCGTCCCCCACGGGCCGCTCGTTGTACTCCACCACCGGGATGACCTGGGCCGTGGTGCCGAGCACCAGCATCTCCTTGGCCGCGCGGATGTCTTCCTCGCTGATGGACTTGTAGCAGTGCGGTATCTCGCCCCGGGCCAGCTCCAGCACCCGGAGCATGGTGGTGCCCGAGAGGGCGTTGTCCAGCTTGGGCACGGTGACGCACCCGCTCTCGTCCACCAGGGCGATGTTCTCGGTGGCCCCTTCGGCCATGAAGCCGCGCGAGTCGAAGCACACCGGGAAGTCCTTGCCCTTGGCCACGGCTTCCTTCTTCATCAGCACGTTGGGCAGGTAGTCGATGCTCTTGATGGTGGCCAGGTAGCTCTGCTTGGCCGGGATGGAGGTGCGGAAAGCGGTCACGCCGCGCTCGTACACGCTCTCGGGCTTGGGCGAGTAGCTGTAGGCGGCCACGTAGAGGCTCGACTCCGGGCATTCGGAGGGGAAGATGCCGAACCCGCCCGGGCCGCGCCCGAGCAGGATGCGGTAGAGCCCCATTTCGGTCTCGCAGGCCCGGCCGAGCTCCAGCACGATCTCGCGCACCTCGGCCCAGGGGCACGGCGGGGCGAGGTCGATGGCCTTGCCCGAGCGCTCCATGCGCGCCAGGTGCTCGTTAAGCAGGTAGACGCGGCCGTTGACCCATTTGACGGTCTCGAACACGCCGTCGCCCCGGTGCACCAGGTGGTCGTCCCAGGGCATGAGCATGAGCGCCGGGTCCTTGCAGATCGCGCCGACCCGGTGCTCGTAGAAGGCCAGCACCTGCCCCGCCCCGGGCCTGGGGGCGGCGAGCATGCGGGCCAGGTAGTCCTTTGAGTCCAGTACCTGCACGCTACACCTTGAGCCTGTCCATCTCGATCAGGCGCTCGGCGATCTGGACGGCGTTCAAGGCCGCGCCCTTGCGGATGTTGTCGGCCACGATCCACATGTTCAGGCCCGAGTCCACGGTGTCGTCCTCACGGATGCGCCCGACGAAGACCTCGTCCTCCCCGGCGGCCATGATGGGCATGGGGTACATCTTCTCATTGGGGTTGTCGTACACCTGCACGCCCGGGGCCTGGCTCAGGATGGCGCGGGCCTCCCTGGCCGAGCAGGGCTTCTCGAACTCCAGGTTCACCGACTCGGAGTGGCCGTAGAACACGGGCACGCGCACGGTGGTGGCGGTCACCTTGATGGAGTCGTCGCCCATGATCTTGGCGGTCTCCTTGATCATCTTGATTTCTTCGAAGGTGTAGTCGCCAAGCGAGAACACGTCGATCTGCGGCAGGCAGTTGAACGCGATCTGGTGCGGGTAGACCTTCACCTCGGGGTCGATGCCGTTGAACATCTGGCGCACCTGGGTCTCGAGCTCGGTGATGGCCTTCTGGCCCGTGCCGGAGACGGCCTGGTAGGTGGAGACGACCACGCGCTTGATGGTCCAGGCGTCGTGCAGGGGCTTCAAGGCAACGACCATCTGGATGGTGGAGCAGTTGGGGTTGGCGATGATGCCGGTGTGCCACTCCAGGTCGTGGGAGTTCACCTCGGGCACCACCAGGGGCACCTTGGGGTCCATGCGCCAGGCGCTGGAGTTGTCCACCACCACGCAGCCGCTCTTCACGGCGTGGGGCGCGAACTGCTTGGAGGTGGAGCCGCCTGCGGAAAAAAGGGCCAGGTTGACGCCCTTGAAGCTCTCGGGGGTCATCTCGCGCACGGTCAGTTCGCCGTCCTTGAAGGGCACGGTGGTCCCGGCCGAGCGGGAGGAAGCGAGGGCGATCACTTCGCTGGCGGGGAAATCGCGCTGCTCGAGGGTCTTGAGCATTTCCCGGCCGACTGCGCCGGTGGCTCCGGCGACGGCGACGACGAGCTTGGACATGGCAGGCTCCTTGGTATTGACGGGCCGCGCCGCCTTCCTGCCGGCGGCTCGCGCCTCCTGGCTGACGGAGGCTTCGGCCCGTTTATTGGTCGAGATTCAGTCCCTTCACGATATCCAGGCAGGCCTGGGCCTTGTTGAGCGTGTAGAGGTGCACGCCGGGCGCGCCGCGCTCAAGAAGGTCCCTGCACTGCTCGCGGGCGTATTCCACGCCCAGCTCCCGAACGGCGTCGGCCCCGCCCTGGTCGTTGGCGGCTTCCAGGCGGGCGAGGTACTCCGCCGGGAGGGTGGCCCCGCAAAGCGAGAGGATGCGCTTGACCGAGGCCAGGTTCAGTATCGGCAGCACCCCGGGTACGATGGGCACGCCGACGCCCCGGGCGCGGCACCTCTCCACGAAACGGAAATAGTGGTCGTTGTCGAAAAAGAGCTGCGTGATCGCGAAGCAGCCGCCGTTTTTCACCTTGAGGCCCAGGTAGTCGATGTCCTCGTCCAGGCTCGCGGCCTGGGGGTGCTTCTCGGGGTAGCCAGCCACGCCGATGCACATGTCAGGGTAGGCGTCGCGGATGAACGCGGCCAGGTCCGAGGCGTGCTGGAAGGCGGCGTTCTCGGGCTTGAAGTCGGCCTGGCCGTGGGGCGGGTCCCCGCGCAGGGCGAGCACGTTGTCCACCCCGGCCTCGGCCAGCGAATCGAGGAACGAGCGCAGCGAATCCTCGGAGGCGCCCACGCAGGTCAGGTGGGCCATGGGGTTCTGGCCCAAATCGCGCGAGAAGCGCGTGACCAGTTCCAGGGTGTTGGCCTGGGTGGAGCCGCCCGCGCCGTAGGTCACGGACACGAACAGCGGGTCCAGGATGGAGAGCTTGCCCGCCTCGTAGAAGAAGGCGGGCCAGGCGTCCTTCTCCTTGGGGGGGAAGAACTCGAGGGATATGAACTTCTTGCCCTTGTTGAGCAAAGTGTCGATGCGCAAGGAAGGCTCCGTCGCGGAAGTTGGTGTGCGGCCGGGCGCTACAGCGCCCGAAGGTCCTCGACGATGTCCCTGTCGGCCTCGAGAAACGGCAGGTCCACGGCTTCGTCCGGGATCAGCCAGCGAAGCCCCTGGCCTTCGAGCGGACGGGGGACACCTTTGAAATCACGGATATGGAAAAAAAACAAGCGGACAGTGCAGGAGGGGTACTCGTGAATTTTTTCCCGCCAGAAATCCACCTCAAGCACCCGGATATCCAGCTCTTCCTCAAGCTCGCGCACAAGCGCGGCGGCCGGGTCCTCTCCGGGCTCCACCTTGCCGCCCGGAAACTCCCACAAGCCCGCGTGGGCCTTGCCCTCGGGCCGCCTGACGCCCAGGTAGCGGCCATCCTTCCAGAGTATGCCCGCCACCACGTCGATCACAGGGCCTCCCTGCGCGTCTCCAGGGCGGCCATGCGCTCCTCCAGGTCGGCAAGCTCGAGCACCAGGGTGTCGCCCTGCTCCTTGAGGACGTGGTACTCCTTGGAGAGCTCCGAGAATCTGGCCGCGTCGGCGTAGGTGGCCGGGTCGGCCATGACCTGCTCCACGTCGTGCTGGCGGTTGAGGGCCTGCTCGAGCTCCGTTTCGAGCTTCGCGTAGCGGTCCTTCAGGGGCTTGAGCTCGCGGGAGATGGCGTTTCGCTCCTCGGCCTGGCGGCGCTTCTCGGCCTGGCGGCTCTCGCGCGTCTCGGCCTTGACCTTGGGCTGCGCGGAAAGCTCGCAGGCCGCCTTGGCCTGCTCCTTCAAGTGGCGCTCGTAGGCCTCGTAGCCGCCCAGGAACTCCGAGAGCCCGTCCGGCCCGACGGTCCAGACAACCTCGGCCGCCTCGGAGAGGAGATACCGGTCGTGGGCCACGAAGAGGATGGTGCCCTCGTAGTCGGTGAGCGCGTTCACCAGGGCCTCGCGCGTCTCCAGGTCCAGGTGGTTGGTGGGTTCGTCCAGCACCAGGAAGTTGGCCCGGGCCAGAAAGAGGCTCGCCAGCACCAGGCGGGACTTCTCGCCCCCGGAGAGCTCGCGCACGAAGCGCTCGAAGTAGCTCTCGCCGAGCAGGAAGAGCCCAAGCACCGAGCAGAGCTCCTCGGTGGAGGCCCGGGGGTCGGAGAGCCTGCGGATCTCGCCCATGACCGTCTCGTTGGGCCGCAATATCTCGGTCTGGTGCTGGCTGAAGTAGCCCATGCGCACGGACGAGCCCATCTTGATGGAGCCGCCCGTGGGCCTTAACTCCCCGGTGACGCACTTGAGGAGCGTGGTCTTGCCCGCGCCGTTGGGCCCGGCCAGAGCCACCTTCTGCCCCCGGTAGAGGTTGAAGGAGAGCTTGGGCCACAGGGACTTTCCGCCCGGGAAGGCGAACTCCAGGTCCGCGGCGGAGAGCACGTTGCGGTCGGAGCGCACGGGCTCGGGCAGGCGGAAATCGAGCGTGCGCCGGGCGCGTTCGATGCCCGAAGCCACGCCCGCGAGCTCCTTCTGGAGCCGGTCCACGGCCTTCAATTTGCTCTGGGCCTGCCTGGCCTTGGTGGCCTTGGCCCCGAAACGGCTCACGAAGGCCATCTGGCGGCCTATGGCGCCGGAGAGCTGGGAGACCTTGTCCTGGATCTGCTGCTGGGCCTGGGCGCGCCAGGCCAGGAAGTCGCTGAACGAGCCCTGGCGGTGGGCGGGCTTGTCACCGCCCAGAAAGAGCACGTGCGTGCCCACGCGGTCCAAAAATATCCGGTCGTGGGCCACGAACACCAGCACGCCCGGGAAGCAGAGCAGGTATTCCTCCAGCCACTCCACGGCCTCGATGTCCAGGTGGTTGGTGGGCTCGTCCAAAAGCAGCACGTCGGCCCCGGCCACCAGCACGCGCGCGAGCTTGGCCCGCTCCCGCCAGCCGCCGGAGAGGAGCTTCACCGGGTTGGGCCAGGCGTCGCCGTTAAAGCCCAGGCCCGACAAGATGCCCTTGGCCCGGTGCTCCGGGTTGTAGCCCAGGGAATGCTCGAGCTCGGCCTGCCTGGCCGAGAGAGCGGCCATGGCGGCCTGGTCGCCGGAGAGGCTCGCGTGCTCCCACTCGCGCCAGAACTCGCGCCAGGATGGCAGCGCGCTCATGACCCAGGCCAGGAGCGGCTCCTCAAGGTCGGAGGCGGCCAGCTCCTGGGCCACGTAGCCCAGGCGCGCGCCGGACGGAAGGATCACCCTGCCCGCGTCGGGCTCGGCCTCGCCCGCCAGGAGCTTGAGGAACGTGGACTTGCCGCAGCCGTTGGGGCCGACCACGGCAAGGCGCGTGCCCGCCACGGCCTCCAGGCTGAAGTTCGCCAGCAGGTCGCGCCCGCCGAGCGACTTGGAAAGATTCTGTATGGTTATCTTGGACATGGCTGAAACGCGCGGACTATGCGCCCGCTGCGGGGAGTTGTCAATTTTGGCTTTCCTTATTGACATTGAAAATCATTTTCAATAGACGGTGCTCAACGCCACCCGAGGAGGCACACATGACGGTCCCCGCGCGCCGCAAACTGTGGGAACACGAGGACTACCAATGCCCGATCCTGGGCACCTGCCTGAGCATGATGGAGCTAAGGAAGCTCTCGCGCAAGCTGGGCGTGACCGTGAAGCCCAACGCCACCGACTACGAACTGCACGCGTTCTTCGTGCGCGAATGCCGCCAGGAGACCCCGGTCTCCTCCTACATAAACAAGTACCTGGACAAGAAATTCCGCAAGGACGTGCGCCTTTTCGCCAAAGCGGGCGAGCCCACGGCCCTCGAGGCTCTGTGGAAGCACTGCGTGAAGTCCGGCGACATCCCGGGGCCGTTCTGGGCCGTGATGACCCACCCGGGGGCCGGCAACGAGCTTCTCAACAAGGCCTTCGGGGAGATCCACATGCTCTCGCACCTGATGGGCGCGGCCAACCGGGCGGACTTGAAACGCATCGTCAAGCTGGAACAGCGTCTGGACGACATGAGCCAGGCCCTACACCGCGTGCAGCAGGCCAGGAGAACGCAGAAGATGGAGTGGGCGGTCCGCGTCAAGGAGCTCGAGGACAAGCTGGAGGACGAACGCCTGGAGCGGCTCAAGCTCGCCAGGCGGGTGCGTGAATCCGCCCTGCCCCGCACCGGCGACGCCCAGGCCGACGTGGCCGCGCTGCGCGCCCAGGTGGAAGCCGCGCGCGACGAGTCGCGCCGCCAGGCCGCGCTCATCGAGGGACTCTACCGCGAGAACGCCCTGTTGCGCGAGCGCCTGGAGGACACCTCCGCCGACCTGGAGCGCGCCGAGGTAGAGCTCGTGCGCTCCATGCCCTGCGCCGAGGGCGGCGGCTGCCGCCCGGGCGGCCAGACCTGCGCGGGCGAGGACTGCCGCGACGGCCACTGCCACAGCCTCTCCGCCCTGCCCTGCCAGGAGATTTCCGGCAAGAACGTGCTCTACGTGGGCGGCCGCTGCAACCTGGTGCGCCACTACCGCGAGATGGTGGAGCGCGCGGGCTGCACCTTCCACCACCACGACGGCGGGGTGGAAAACTCGCCCTCCGAGCTCTACGGCAAGCTCTCCACGGCCGACGTGGTGATCTGCCCCATGGACTGCGTGAGCCACGAGGCCTGCCAGGTGGTGAAGAAAGCCTGCAAGAACTGCATGAAACCTTTCCTGATGCTCAAAAGCTCAGGTCTCTCCGCGCTGGCCCGTTCCCTGGACCAGCTGGCCTCGCGCGCCAATTGACGCGAGGACCGTCCAGTCCAGTCCCACCCCCTTGACGACACCGCCCGGGCCGGCGAATAGCCCGGGCGGCGTCCCCCTCTTCCGGGCCTCCCGGGAATGATGCGCGCGGGAAACAAATACTGTATGCTCGCCCCATGAAAAGCCGCATCGTCGTCCTGTCGCTGTCGTGCCTGCTGCTGGCGGGCCTGGCCCTGGCGGGCCGGGGCCACTACATCGAACCCGGCCAGGCCGACCTGACGCGCGTGCTCGCCCCCGCTCCGGCGGACGATTCCGCCACCACCAAGGCCGACCTGGCGGAGCTTCTGAAGCTCCAGGCCGCGCGCACCCCGGCCCAGGAGGAGGCGGCAAAGGCCGACGTGAAGAGGACGGTGACACGCTTCGCCGACGTGCTCGGCCCGGGCTTCAAGAAGGACGCCCTGCCCGTGACCGAGGCCTTCTTCAAGCGCCTGTCCAGGGACGCGAGCTTGGCCGTGGCCCAGGTGAAGAACCGCTGGAGCCGCCCCAGGCCCTTCACCGTCTCAGACGAGATAAAGCCCTGCCTGCCGAGGCCCGCGAGCCCTTCCTACCCCAGCGGGCACAGCACCTGGGGCCACCTGGCGGCCATCGTGCTGGCCGGCATGGTGCCGGAAAAGGCGGCAGAGCTGTACGCGCGCGGGGACGAATTCGCCAGGCAGCGCCTGATCGGCGGGGTTCACTACCCCAGCGACGTGGAGGCCGGGAAGATCGCGGCTGCGGTGATCGCCTCGGCGCTTTTTTCCAGCGAGGAGTTCAGGAAGGATTATGAGCTGTCGCGCGCGGAAGTGCGGAAGGTTTTGGGGTTGCCTCCAGAATGATCGATGCCATGCAGACAATCAATCATCCGAGCAATCAAGGCCTACATCGGGGCTCCCATAAGAAACCCAGTCGTCAGGCCTTTGCTCCGGAACCATTCTTTGAGCGAGCTTTTGCTTCCGGCTAAAACCGTATCAATCTCGTTTCCTTTTGGGGACTTCCACCCCTGCCACCCAATGAGACGTTCAAGTATTTCCTTTATCTTTGACATTTCCGCTTCAGACATATCCCTATAAAACGGTTTACGCTTATCGTCGCTATCATGTATATCAAGCTTTGCGCACACAGCGTCTTTAAAAATCTCACTCCAGGCCATTATTGATTTCGAGGAAAACAACCGCTCCAATTTAAGCTGTTCATCAGAATTTGGCCCAGCCTTTGCGTCCCATGAGTGCAAAGACATATCATATATTTGGTTCATAAGAGTCGTAACATTCTTGAACTCCGCCTCTCTTTTATAGCTTCCAGAGAGCATATCGTCAGAAACTGGATCAGTAAACAAGAAGCAAGCAAAAATCGACTTTGACAAAGAATCTACTGTTATCGGCTGTTCTTTTGAACTTCTATTGCTGATTGATATCAGATTTTTCATCTTGTTTTCGTCGTCTTCTAAAATTGAATTATACAAGTAACTTCTAAACCTCCTATTTCTCTCTCCTCTTGTGAGTGAAGGGTCTTTTTGCTCAAGAAATGAAAGAAATCCAAATTCACTTTTTACATGAATATCTTCACGATTTTTGTACTCCTCGAAATCTTGACCAAATTGATTTCCGAGTTTCAAAATCATAATCGACGAAAAGAATCTTGTTTGAGCAAACTTGTCGTGTGCAGAAATATTAGCCTGGTTCAATATCCTGACGTCAGGATCGACATATATCTTACACTCAAAAGACTTTGCCCCTCCCCACAGAAGGGACGCAGCCTTATGCTGTCCATCAAAAAGAAGTATCTTGTCGTTGAATATACGGCCGACCGAGGGTTGAAGCACAGGGTAAACCTGGAAATGCCGGTACATCTCAAAAACCTTATCAAAAATTAAATATCGCGGCTGAAGGCCAATATGATCCCCCTCATCATCATCGCTGTTCAATATACTGACAGGAAGACTGGCAAAGAAATACTTCCACCCTGTCCTCGGGCACTCTTGAAGAGGAAAAGCTCCACGAAACGAATGATTTTCAAGTGATATTGAATCATCCTGACACGTGACATGGACAGAACCTCCGTACGAAACAATATCATCTTCACTTTTGAGGTGCTCAAGCAAGTCCTTCAGCGTCAATCGATCACCTTTGTTAAAAAACTTATCAAGGCGAAGCCTTATTCTGTAATCCTCAAGCTGCAGAACACCTTTTGACTTATTGTGGAACTCACACATCGGAGCAATGTTGTCGAGTTCTGACTGCCCCCCCAAAGCATACGCCCTGACATGATCAAAGTGCACTTTCTCAGTATCAGGTATTTTGTGCCCATCCGCAAAGCAGCATCTCCCATGCCTGGCAAGTATGATTCGCTTCTCTTCATCATTCAATTGACGCTTAAGGGTAATAGCCACCATTCCTCCAACAACGACCATGTTTGACGTGCAAACAATCGACTATCAAGGTTTTATAAAGCGTCGACTCACAATTAACAAATAAAAAACGCACAACTCTGCATCGACATAGCACAGAAACCGCGACATTCAACATGGCACCAAGCCTCGAAACATGATTTGCCACAATAATACATGGAGAGCAATATGAAAAAGGCGGCATGCTTGCGCATGCCGCCCCTTTCTTTCAATCCTCGTTTACCGTCGCGCGCCCAACAGCGCCTCTCTTACAATCCCTTCCCAGCGATGAAGCTGATCAAATCGCCCACGCGGCAGGAGTAGCCCCACTCGTTGTCGTACCAGGCCACGATCTTGGCCAACACGCCGTCCTGCACCGAGGTGAACTCCGCCTCCACCACGCCCGAGCGCGGGTCGCCCTTGAAGTCGGACGAGACCAGCGGCTCCTCGCTGTAGCCCATCACGCCCTTGAGCGGCCCTTCGGCCGCGGCCTTCAGGGTCTCGCGCATGGTCTTGGTGTCCGTGGGCTTCTCCAGGATGGCCGCGAAGTCCACCACCGACACCGCCGGGGTGGGCACGCGCAGCGAATACCCCGTGAAGCGGCCCTTGAGCTCCGGGATCACCAGGGCCACGGCCTTGGCCGCGCCCGTGGAGGTGGGGATGATGTTGCAGGCCGCAGCGCGCGCCCGGCGCAGGTCCTTGTGCGGCAGGTCCAGGATGCGCTGGTCGTTGGTGTAGGAGTGCACGGTGCACATCACGCCCGAGACGATGCCGAAGGCCTCGTGGACCACCTTGGCCACGGGGGCCAGGCAGTTGGTGGTGCAGGAGGCGTTGGAGATGATCCTGTGCGCGGCCGGGTCGTAGTTGCCCTCGTTGACGCCCATGACGATGGTGATGTCTTCGTCCTTGGCGGGCGCGGAGATGATCACCTTCTTGGCCCCGGACTCGACGTGCATGGCCGCCTGCTCGCCCGTGCGGAAGATGCCCGTGGACTCCACGACGATGTCCACCCCGGCGTCGGCCCAGAGGATGTTGCGCGGGTCGCGCTCCTTGGAGCAGCGCACGTGCCAGTCGCCCACGGCCATGTCGTCGCCGTCGGTGCGGATGTCCACCTGGAAGCGCCCGTAGTTGGTGTCGTAGCCCAGCAGGTGGGCGTTGGTGTGCGTGTCGAAGAGGTCGTTGACGGCCACCACCTCGGCCACGTCGTGGTGCTGCTCGTAGAGGGCCTTGAGAACCTGGCGGCCGATGCGGCCGAAACCGTTGATGCCAACCTTGACCTTGCTCATGGCGACCTCGCTAGTCCTCGAAGGTTTGGTACTGGAAGGCCGTCAGAAGCTCGTAGTCGGACTTGAGCGCCTGGTGCAGCCGCGCGTTCTCGATGGCGATGGCCGAGAGGTTGGCCATGATGGAGAGGAACTCCACCTCGGAGTCGCAGAACTCGCGCTCCTCGCCGGAATAGACGCGCATCACGCCGATGACCTTCTTGTCCACGAGCGTGAGCGGCACCACCAGCACGGACTTGATGCCCTCGGCCTTGGCCGCTTCCTGGTACTGGAAGCGCGGGTCCGTGGCGGCGTCCTTCACCTGCACCGTTGCCCCGGTCAGGGCCTGGGCGTCGAGCCTGCTTTTGAGCACCTCGACCTTGCCCTTGCGCAAATAGCCCTTGGACAGGCCGTAGGAGGCCCCGGGCAGCAGGTTCGCGCCCGTGCGGTCCAGGAGCCTGAGCGAGCAGGCCTTGACCTCCATGGCCTTGGCGGTCTGCTCGGCGATCCTGCCCAAGAGGTCCACGGGTTCGAGGCTCGAGTTGATCACCTTGATGGCCTCGTAGAGCGTCCTGTAATAATTCCTCTCGCAATCGTGCATGCCAGCTTCTCCTTGGTGTGTTCGCGCCCGGAGCCCCGCCCCACCCCGCCATCGGGTTTCCGGATCGCCCGGTTCATTCACGATTCATCGATGCAATACCCAACCATGCCGGTGGCGATCGCCATGCGCGGAGAGCACTTCCGGGTGATCGAGCATGTCATGCCACATACCCGAGATGTTCGCCGGGAGTCCAGGAAATGATGGCTAATGCGGGGGCTGGCCGGGAAAAGTCACGAAAGGAGAGCCGGGAGGCAAAAAAAGAGGGCCTCGCGGCCCTCTTCAAGCAGCAGGCGGGAGGCGGGTATTAGAGGCGCTCGGCCACCAGGTCGCCCATCTTCACGCAGCCCACCAGGGTCTTGCCGGGCTCCATGATGTCGCCGGTGCGGAAGCCCTCCTTGAGGATCGAGGAGACGGCGTTCTCGATGGCGTCGGCCTCGGCGGCCATGGCGAACTGGTAGCGCAGCATCATGGCCACGGAGAGGACGGTGGCCAGGGGGTTGGCCTTGTCCTGCCCGGCGATGTCCGGGGCGGAGCCGTGGATGGGCTCGTACAGGCCCGGGCCGGAAGCGCCGAGCGAGGCCGAGGGCAGCATGCCGATGGAGCCGGTGATCACGGCTGCCTCGTCGGAGAGGATGTCGCCGAAGAGGTTCTCGGTGACGATGGTGTCGAACTGCCCGGGGTTGCGCACCAGCTGCATGGCCGCGTTGTCCACGTACATGTGGGAGAGCTCCACGTCGGGGTAGTCCTTGGAGACCTCGATCACCACCTCGCGCCAGAGCTGGGACACGTCCAGCACGTTGGCCTTGTCCACGGAG
The DNA here is from genome assembly GCF_055397115.1 of Fundidesulfovibrio sp. YSD1. NCBI lineage: Bacteria > Pseudomonadati > Thermodesulfobacteriota > Desulfovibrionia > Desulfovibrionales > Desulfovibrionaceae > Fundidesulfovibrio > Fundidesulfovibrio sp. YSD1. The sequence continues at coordinate 3,683,036 of NZ_AP043666.1, read as the reverse complement.
CAGAGCTTGCCGCCGCGCTTGCGCGCGGTCTCGAAGCCCACCTTGGCGATGCGGCGGACCTCGGACTCGGAGTAGATCATGTTGTTGTAGGCAACGCGCTCGCCGTCGCGCACTTCCTGGCCCTTGGGGGTGCCGAAGTAGGCCCCGCCCGTGAGCTCGCGGATGACCATCACGTCCAAACCCTGGCCGATGATGTCCGGGCGCAGGCAGCAGGCGGCCTTGAGCTCGTCGAAGAGCTTGGCCGGGCGCAGGTTGGCGAAGAGGCCCAGCTCCTTGCGGATGCCAAGCAGGCCGCGCTCGGGGCGGATGGATTTTTCGATGGTGTCCCACTTGGGGCCGCCCACCGCGCCCAGGAGCACCGCGTCGGCGGCCTTGCAGGCGTCGATGGTCTTCTGCGGCAAGGGGGTGTTCTGGGCGTCGATGGCCGCGCCGCCGATGAGCTCGTAGCTGACGTTGAAGGTGTGGCCGAACTTCTCGCCGATCTTGGCGAGGGTCTTCTCGGCCTGGGCCATGATCTCGGGCCCGATGCCGTCTCCGGGCAGGATGACGATATTTTTGATCATCGCCGGTTGGTCTCCTTGTGATAATGAACGGGCCGCCCCGAAGGGCGGCCCGGATGCGGATCTAGGCGTTCAGGCGGTCTTTCACGTAGTTGACCAGCCCGCCCTTGTCCAGGATGCCCTGCATGAAGGGCGGCACGGGCGCGGTCTTGATGGTCTGGCCGGTGGTGAGGTTGTTGATCACACCCGCCTCGGCGTCCACCTCGATCTCGTCGCCGTCGTTGATCTTGGCCACTTCGTCGCCGACTTCCAGGAGGATGAGCCCCATGTTGAAGCCGTTGCGGTAGAAGATGCGGGCGAAGCTGTGGGCCACCACGACCGGGATGCCAGCGCCGATGATGGCCAGGGGGGCGTGCTCGCGCGAGGAGCCGCAGCCGAAGTTCTCGCCGCCGACCATGATGTCGCCCTTGGTCACCCGCTTGACCCAGCCGGACTCCAGGCCTTCCATGCAGTTCTGTCCCAGCAGGGCGGTGTCCGTGGTCACCAGGAAGCGGGCCGGGATGATGGCGTCCGTGTCGATGTGGGCGCCGACCTTGTGCGCTTTACCTTTGTACATGGCTGAAATCCCCTTACAGCTTGCCGGGATGGCTGATCTCGCCAGCCACCGCCGAAGCGGCGGCCACCGCCGGGTTGGAGAGGTACACTTCCGACTCCAGCGAGCCCATGCGGCCCTTGAAGTTGCGGTTGGTGGTGGCGATGGAGCGCTCGCCAGCGGCCAGGATGCCCATGTGCCCGCCCAGGCACGGCCCGCAGGTCGGGGGACCGACCACGCAGCCGGAGTCCATGAAGGTCTCCAGGAGCCCTTCCTTCAGGGCCTGCTTCCAGATGGAGGGCGTGGCGGGCAGCACGATGCAGCGCACGTGCTTGGCCACCTTGCGGCCCTTGAGCACGGCGGCGGCTTCGCGCATGTCCTCTATGCGGCCGTTGGTGCAGGAGCCGATCACGGACTGGTCGATGCGGATGCCCGCGCAGTCCTCAACGGGCTTGACGTTGTCGGGCAGGTGCGGGCAGGCCACGCGCGGGGTGAGCGCGGCGCAGTCGATGACCACCTCGCGCTCGTAGTGCGCGCCCTCGTCGGCGTGCATCTCCTTGTCGCCCGTGCGCCCGGCGGCCTTGGCGTAGGCCAGGGCCTTCGCGTCGGCCGGGAACAGGCCCACCTTGCCGCCCGCCTCGATGGCCATGTTGGACATGGACAGGCGCTGCTCGATGGAGAGCATCTCCACCACGGGGCCGCCGAACTCCAGGGCCTTGTAGAGCGCCCCGGAGACGCCGATGCGCCCGATGAGCTCAAGGATCAGGTCCTTGCCCACCACCCACTGGGGCAGCTTGCCTTCCAGGAGCACGCGGATGGTCGGGGGCACCTTGAACCACGTCTCGCCAAGGACCATGGCCCCGGCGATGTCCGTGGAGCCCATGCCCGTGGCGAACGCGCCCAGGCCGCCGTAGGTGCAGGTGTGCGAGTCCGCGCCAACCACCACGTCGCCCGGGCCCACGAGGCCGAGCTCCGGCAACAGGGCGTGCTCCACGCCGCAGTCGCCGCCCTCGTAGTAGTGGGTGACGTTCATGGCCTTGGCGAACTCGCGCACCACCTTGACCTGCTCGGCGGAGTCGATGTCCTTGTTGGGGGTGAAGTGGTCGCAGACAAGGGCGATCTTGTCCTTGTCGAAGACCTTCTCCGCGCCCATCTTCTTGAAGCTCTTGATGGCGAGCGGCGCGGTGATGTCGTTGGCCAGCACGAGGTCCACCCGGCAGCGGACGATCTGGCCGTCCTGGGTGATGGACTCCTCGGTGCGGCCCTGCAGGATCTTCTGGGCTAAAGTCTGGCGCATTCCCTCTCTTCCTCCTTTTTGGCCAACCTGTTGAGAGCGTTCACGTAGGCCTTGGCGCTGGCGACGATGACGTCCGCGTCCGAACCACGGCCCACCGACTTGTGTCCGCCCTCCTCCAGGCGCACGGTCACTTCGGCCTGGGCGTCCGTACCGCCCGTGACGGCGTTGACCGCGTACTGCTTGAGCAGCGGGCTTCTGCCCGTGAGTTGGCTGATTGTGTTGAACACGGCGTCGATGGGGCCGACGCCGAACCCCGAGAGCTTCTTCTCCTCGCCCGCGATGCCCATGACGATGGCGGCCACGGGCTCCACGCCCATGTTGCCCGAAAGAACCGAAAGCTTCTTCAGGCGGAACCTGTCGGGCAGGCGGTATATCTCTTCGAGGACCAGGGCTTCCACGTCCTCGGAATAGATGTGCTTCTTCTTGTCGGCCAGGTTCTTCACGGCCTCGGTCATCTGGGTGACCTGCTCCTCGGTGAGCGAGAAGCCCAGGTCCTCCAGGCGGGCCTTGACCGCGTTTCGCCCCGAATGCTTGCCGAGCACCATCTCGTTGCCGGCGCGGCCCACGGACTGGGGCGTCATGATCTCGTAGGTTTCGGCGCACTTGAGCACCCCGGCCTGGTGGATTCCGGACTCGTGGGCGAAGGCGTTGCCGCCGATGATGGGCTTGTAGGGCGGGATGGGCTGGCCGATGATCATGGAGAGCAGGCGCGAGGACGGATAGATCTGCTCGCTTTTGATGCCCGTCTCCAGGTTGTAGTAGCAAGCGCGGGTCTTGAGGGCCATGACCACCTCCTCCAGGGAGGCGTTCCCGGCGCGCTCGCCGATGCCGCAGAGCGTCACCTCGGCCTGCCTGGCCCCGGCGTGCAGCGCGGCCAGGGTGTTGGCCGCGGCCAGGCCCAGGTCGTTGTGGCAGTGCACGCTGAACACGGCCTTGGAGGCGCTGGGCACCGTTGTCAGCAGGAAGCGGATGAGTTCGAAAAACTCCTGCGGCTGGGCGTAGCCCACGGTGTCGGGAATGTTGATGGTGGTGGCCCCGCAGGAGATGGCCCTCTCCACGGCCGTGGCCAAGAAGTCCCGCTCGGAGCGCGAGGCGTCCTCGCAGGAGAACTCCACGTTGCCCGGGGTGAGCGAGGCGGCCAGAGTCACGGCCTTCTCGATCATCTCCAGCACCTGGTGCGGCTCCTTGCCGAGCTTGTGCTTCATGTGCAGGGGCGAGGTGGCCAGGAAGGTGTGGATGCGCGGGTTGCGCGCGCCCTTGATGGCGTCATGGCAGCGGCGGATGTCGGACTCCAGCGCCCGGCAGAGCCCCGCCACCTGGACCTCGCGCACGGTTTCGGCGATGGCCTTCACTGCCTGGAAGTCGCCCTCGCTGGCGGCCGGAAAACCCGCCTCGATCACGTCCACGCCGAGCCGCTCCAGCTGCTGGGCGAGGCGAATCTTCTCCTCCTGGTTCATGGTCGCGCCGGGAGACTGCTCGCCGTCGCGCAGGGTGGTGTCGAAAAACACGACACGCTCTGGCATGGTGTTCCTCCGCTTGGGATGAAACTTCAGATGAGGTCCGTGGCCGGAAGCGATTAGTTAGCGCATCTCGCTTCCGGTTGACAATTGCCTAAATCGCAAAAAAGAGGGGGTAAGGTTATGATGAGAGCTCTTCGGAAGGCTCTCGTAGCGAGGCGCGGCGGGGCAGGATAACGTAGGTGTAGACCACGCCGGAGATGATGTATCCGGCGAAGATGATGAATCCCAGCAGCTTGGGCTGGGAAGCCACCAGCACGAAAAGCAGGATGGCCGTGACCATCATGGAGAAGGGATGGGCCTTGATGAGCCCGTATTCCTTGAAGGAGGCGTAGCGCACCCGGCTGACCATCAGGAAGGACAGGACGTAGACCAGCCCCAGGCAGACCTTGGGCATGTAGGACTGCGCGCCCGAGGGCAGGTACTGGGCGAAGAGGTAGAACGTGGCCACCGTGCAGGCCTGGGCCGGGATGGGCAAGCCCAGGAAGAACTTCTTGTTGGTGGTCTTGGTCAGCACGTTGAAGCGCGCCAGGCGCAAGGCCCCGCAGGCCACCAGCAGGAACGAGGCCATGAGCCCCAGGTGCCCGAACTGGGCCAGCTCCCACTGGTAGACCATGATGGCCGGCGTGACGCCGAAGGCCACGAGGTCGCACAGGGAGTCGAACTGCACGCCGAAGTCGGAGCTGGTGTTGGTCAGCCGCGCGACCTTGCCGTCCAGGCCGTCAAACACGCAACTGACCAGGATGGCAATGGAAGTGAGCTCGAACTGGCCGGAGATGGCCCAAAGGATGCCCATGAAACCGGAGAAGAGGCTCGCGGTCGTGAGCAGGTTGGGCAGGATGTATACGCCCCTGGCGGGCGGCTTGCGTTCTGGTTGGTCCATGACTGTATTGGGCCGCTCAAGCGACCCGGTGCAAGACAAATTAGACTATTTCCGGTGAAGGTCAAGCGGCATTCGCCGCAGGGCCGCCGCGCGGCGGCCGCGGCCGTTAGGCCTTCTTCGCGATGACCGTCTGCCCGGCGGCGGTGCGCTGGCCCACGGCCACCACGGGGGCGTACCCGGCGGGCAGGTACACGTCCACGCGCGAGCCGAACTTGATCATGCCGTAACGCTGCCCGCGCTCCAGGTGGTCGCCCATCTGGGCCCAGGGGATGATGCGCCTGGCCACGAGCCCGGCGATCTGCACCATGGTCCAGCCCGCGCCGTCCTCGTCGGTGACCTGCACGGCCAGGCGCTCGTTGTGCTCCGAGGCCTTGTCGAAGCTGGCGTTGATGAACTTGCCTTCCCAGTAGCGCATGGCGCTCACCCGGCCGGCCACGCAGGCGCGGTTCACGTGCACGTTGAACACGTTCATGAAGATGCACACCACCGCGCGCTCCTCGCCGGAGACGGGGTCCACGGCGCTGTCCACCTTGATGACCCGGCCGTCGGCCGGAGCCACGGCGAGCCCGGGGTCGGCGGGCACGAAGCGCTCCGGGTCGCGGAAGAAGTTGAGGAGCAGGGCCAGCGTCACCAGGCCCAGCACGGCGGGGACGGCCCAGCCCAAGAGCGAGAAGACCAGGGTGGCGCTGCCAGCCAGGATGATGGAAGGCCAGCCTTCGGGAGTGAGCGAGATGGAGGGCTTGCGCATGTTCTTTGGATTTCCTTTGTGTTTGGCCCGGGACTAGCCGTCCAGGGCGGCGGGGCAGACCAGCGCCAGGTCGCGCTCGAAGGCCTCGCGGCCGGTGTAGTGGATGGCGTGCATGCCGAGCGCCCGCGCTCTTTCCACATTGCCGGGGTTGTCGTCAACGAAAAGCGCGCGCCCCGGGGCGCACCCCAGGTCCTTGAGGGCCATGAGGAAGAACTCTGGCTCGAGCTTGGTGGCCCCGTGGTCGTAGCTGTTGTAGACCTTGTCGAAATGCTTGAAGAACCCCTGCTCCGCGTCCAGCCTGGCCAGCCAGTCGGTCTGGTCGGAGAGGATGGCCGTTGCGACTCCCATGGCCCGGAACCGTTCGGCCAGCTCGCGCATGAAGGGCCGCACCGCGAAGAGCCGGAAGATCTCCGCGCGCCAGGCGTTCTCGTCGCCCTCGACCCCGGTGCGCTCCTTGAAGAGCTTCCAAAACGCGGCCTCGTCCGCCTTGCCGGTGACGTAGCCGCTGTCCCACACGGCCGCGAGGCCCGCCTGCCAGACCTCGTGCTCGTCGCGCCCGGCGCCGCGCGCCAGGGCCTTGAGCCCGGCCGCGAAGCCCTCCTCGGCCACGACCCCGCCGAAATCCAGGATCAGCGCGTCCAACGGGCAGTCTTTTCTCATGAAATATTCCACAATGGGCTGAAATGAAGTAAGGAAGGCTCAGTAACGCCTTCCACCAGCCAATGCAAGGAGACCCCATGGCCCTTCTCAAGCTCCCGCAGGACAGGCTCAGGCAGTTCAAGGATCTGCTCGGCCTAACCGCCGCCCACGACACCTCGCTGGCCAAGTGGGCTCCGGTCTTCCTGCCCCGCGCCCCCGAGCTGGCCAACCGCATAGAGGATTTCGTCCGCTCCCGCCCGCAGCTGCGCATCATCCTGGAGAACCAGCCCCCGGGGAAGCTCAACGCCAACTGGCGGGCCTGGCACACGCTTCTTTTCACGGCCGGGGCCGGGGACGACTTCATGAACCACGTCTGGCGCAGCGGCCAGGCCCACGTGGTCCACAACGTGGACCACCGCCACGTGAGCCTGGCCTACAACCTGGCCAGGAACTTCCTGCACGAGGCCGCCATCACCGGCCTGCCCGTGACCGAGCAGCCCCAGGCCATCATCGCCCTGGACAAGGCCGTGGACTTCTCCCTCCTGGTGGAGACCGACGCCTACGTCACCTTCGCCACCCAGTGCGAGCTGGAAGTGATCCAGGGCATCTCGCACCAGGTGCGAAACCCCGTGTCCGTGATCGGCGGGGCCGCACGCAGGCTCCTGCGCACGCACCAGGACGACGACACCGTGCGCGAGGCCGCCGAGGTGATCTTCTCCGAGGCCGTGCGCCTGGAGCGCATGGCCAAGAACGTGAACGCCTACATGGACATCACCCAGCAGCAGGCCACGTTCAACCGCGCGGAGCTCGCGCCCGTGGTCCTGAAGGCAGTGGAGAAGATCCAGGCCGCAAGCCCGGTGCCCGCCTCGGCCTTCAGGATGTTCGTCTCGCCCGAGGCCTCGATGCTCTCGGGCGACCCCATGGAGTTGTGCATCCTGTTCTCCTGCCTGCTGGAGAACGCCTTCCAGTACGCCGACCAGAACTCGCCCAACATCAGCCTGACCTCGGTGCCGAGCCCCACCAAGGACGGTTTCGCCATGATCACCATCATCAACAACGGCACGCGCTTCAACCAGGAGCAGATGGGCGAGGCCTTCAGCCCCTTCCACTCCTCCCAGCCCACGGCCACGGGCTTCGGCCTGCCCATGGCCCGCGTGATCGCCAGCAAGTACTTCGGCAACATCACCCTGGCCCCGCTGGAAGGCATGGGCACGCGCTGCGTGGTCACGCTGCCGCTCCACGAGGAAGGCGCGCAGGGGGCCTCCCGTGGATGAGCCATTGAAGATCGGTGTGAGCGCCTGCCTGCTCGGCCAGCCCGTGCGCTACGACGGCGGGCATAAGCACGACCGCTGGATCACCGGCGAGCTCGGCCCGCACGTGGAATTCGTGCCGGTCTGCCCGGAGATGGAAGCGGGTTTCGGCGTGCCGCGAGAGGCCATGCGCCTGGTGGGCGACCCTGCTTCGCCCAGGCTCGTCACGATAAGCTCCGGCCAGGACAAGACCGAAGCCATGCTCGAGTGGGCGGCCCGGCGCGTGGAGGAGCTGGCAAGCGAAGACCTCTGCGGGTTCATCTTCAAGAGCAAGTCGCCCTCCTCGGGCATGGAGCGCGTGAAGGTCTATCCGGAAAAAGGCGGCATGCCCGCGCAAAAGGGCGTGGGCCTCTTCGCCAAAGCCTTCATGGAGCGCTTCCCGCAGCTGCCCGTGGAGGAGGAAGGCAGGCTCTGCGACGCGAGGCTGCGCGAGAACTTCATCGAGCGCATCTTCGTGCTCAGGGACTGGCGCGAAGTCTCCCGGGCCCTGCAGGGCCCCGGGCGCGAATACGCGAGGCTCGTGGATTTCCACTCGCGCCGCAAGCTCCAGCTGATGGCCCACTCGCCCTCCCTGGCCAAGGAGATGGGGCGCCTCGTGGCCGAAGGCGCGCGAGCGGACCGCGCCGTGCTGGCCGCCGGGTACGAAAGGATGCTCCTGGAGGCCATGGGCAAGATCGCCACCGTGGCCCGCAACGTGAACGTGCTCCAGCACATGGCCGGGTACTTCCGCAAGCTCGCCAGCGCCGACGAGCGACTGGAGCTGGCCGAGGCCATCGCGGCCTACCGCGCCGGGCTCACGCCGCTCATTGTGCCCGTGACGCTGGTGGCCCACCACGTGCGCAGGCACAAGGTGGCCTACCTGGCGGACCAGACGTACCTCAGGCCGCACCCGTTGGAGCTCAAGCTGAGAAACTATTACTGAAGCGCCGGACGCGCGCCGGGCTCAATGCCCCGACACGCTTGAGAAGAGGTTGATCACGGCCACGCCGCCAACGATCATGGCGATGCCCGCCATGGCCGCGAAGTCGAGCTTCTGCTGGAACACCACGAGCCCGATCAGGGCGGTGAGCACCACGCCCACCCCGGACCAGATCGCGTAGGCGATGCCCACCGGGATCACCTTGAGCGACTGCGACAAGAAGTAGAGCGCGCTCAGGAAGGCGGCGACCATGGCCAGAGTGGGGACGGCCTTGGTGAACTGCTCGCTCTTGGCCAGGCACGTGGTGCCTATCACCTCGCTGACGATGGCCACGACGAGAAAGCCGTAGGCGGTCGAAGACGGACTCATGGCGTGAAACCTCCCGGAATTGCTCCGGGAAAGATACCGCAACCCCCGCTTATTTCAAGGCGAAGCGAAACGGCCGCGCCCGCAAGCTCAAGAAAAACGGCCGGAAGCGCACGCTTCCGGCCGTTTTCAGTCGGGATCGCGAGCCCTCCTAGGGCTCGATCTTGAGCAGGTAGGCCTTGGCCGGGTCCAGGTACTTCCTCGCGGCTTCGAGCACCGCGGCGTCCGGCAGCGCCTCCACCTTGGCCACGATTTCGCGCTCGAAGTCCAGGGGGTAGCCCATGGCCAGGTCCTGCGAGGCCTCCTGGCTGCGGCTGCCCAGGCTCTGGCGCTCCTGGTAGTAGTCGCCCGCGATGGAGTTCTTGGCCCGCGAGATGCGGCCCTCGTCCAGGCCCGTGGCGGCCAGTTCGGCGGCCACGCGCGCGAATCCCTCCATGGCCTGGGCCTCCTTGTCGGGCGTGGTGCCGATGTAGAAGGCCAGGAAGCCCGTGTTGGGCGACTGCCAGAGGAAGGCCGTCACGGAGTACCCCAGGCCGTGCTTGTCGCGCAGGTCCTGGAAGAGGAGCCCCCCCTGCCCGGCCAGGGCCGTGCGCAGCACCTCCAGGGCGGGGGTGTCCGGGCTGGTTTTCCCGGCCACGGGGAAGATCCAGAACAGGTGCGTCTGGTTGCGCTCGGGCAGCTTGATGGACATCTCGCGCTTGGCCGACCAGGCCGGCTCGGCGAACGCGGGGGCCTGGCCCTCGGGGGAGACGGCCAGGGAGCGCGCCAGTTTCAATATCTCATCGCGGTCGAACACGCCGCACACGGCCATGACCCAGGGCATGGAGCGCTGCTTGCGCCAGAACCCGGCGGCCTCTTCGGGCGTGAAGCCCTGCACGGTCTCGGGCAGCCCGGCCCGGAAATAGCCGTAGTGCCCCTCGGGGAAGAGGAACGGGAAGAGGTGACGGAAGGCCAGGCTGGTGGGCCTGTCGTTGGCTTCGGCGATCTGGGCCAGTTGGAGCTTCTTGGCCCGCGAGACCTCCGAGGCGTCGAAGGCCGGGTCCAGGACCACCTCGGCGAAGAGCCCGGTCATGTCCTTGGCGAAGCGCGAGGGATAGCGCGCGCTCACGGTGAAGGTGTCGCGCCCGGTGGAGGCGGACAGCGAGGCGGCCCGGTCCTCCAGGAAGTCCTGCATGTCCAGGGGGCCGCGCTTGGCCGTGGAGCGCGTGAGCGCCTTGCCCGAAAGCTCGGCCAGGCCCTGGTCGGCGCTCTCCAGCAGGGCGTCGCCGCCCCGGTAGGTCAGGGTGAGCGAGGCGTAGGGCATGGTGGGGTCGGGCAGCAGGACGACCTTGCGCCCTCCCCCCAGGTCCACCACTTCCGGGGCCTGGGCCTTGCCTGCGCGCTGGGCCTGTTCCACGGGCCTGGGCTTGGCGGGCCATTTCTTTGAAAGCTCGGCCAGCATGGCCTGCGCTTTCGCGTCCGCCCCGGCCTGGTCCTGCCCGGGCAGGAGCACCGACAGGCTCGCGTTGCGCGGGTCGAGGTAGTCCTCGATCAACCCTGCGAGCTGGGCCTTGTCCACGCTGCGGGTGGCGTAGACCGTGTTGGCCTCGCCCTCGGGGCCGAAGCCGAAGAACTGGTAGTAGGCCAGCTTGCTGGCCTGGCCGCGCAGGGTTTCGCGCGCGCGGTAGAGCGAATCCTCGATGTTGAGCTTGGAGCGGTCCAACTCCTCGGCGGAGAAGGCCTCGGCCTTGAGCCCGGCCAGCTCCTCCACCAGGGCGGTCCAGAAGGCTTCGGCCTTGGCCGGGTCCAGGGTGGCCTCCACGCTCAGCATGCCGCCGCGCTCCAGGGTGATGGCCGAGACGTCCACGCTGTCGGCGAGCTGCGTCTCGTAGACGAACTTGCGGTAGAACTTGGAGGTCTTTCCGCCGCCCAGCATCTCGGAGAGCACCGTCAGGGGCACGTCCTTGGCCGAGTGCATGCCCGGGATGGCGAAGTTGAGGCGCAGGTAGCACTTGTTCCAGCTGCCCGAGGCGGCCTCGAAGGTGGGGCCGGTGACCACGGGCGAATTGTCCGGGGCGTCGGGCGGGACCACTGTCCTGTCGTTGGCCAGCGAACCGAACACGGCCTGGGCCTCGGCGAAGACCTCCCGGGCGTCCACGTCGCCCACCACCACCAGGAGCATGGACTGCGGCTGGTAGAGGCGCTTGACGTAGGCGCGCAGGTCGTCCGGAGTCACGGAGTTCACGGATTCGCGCGTGCCGATGATCGGGTGCTCGTAGGGCTGGCCGCTCCAGGTCTGGCGCTGGCTCATCTGGAAGAGGCGTTGCCCCGGCTCGTCCTGGCCGCGCTCGAGCTCGGAGATGACGACCTTTTTCTCCTGCTCCAGTTCGGCGGCGTCGAACTTGGCCCCGAAGATCATGTCCTGGAGCACGTACAGGCCAAGCTTCCAGTGCTCGCTCGGCAGGTCGGCCATGTACTGGGTGTAGTCGAAGCTGGTGGAGGCGTTGGTGTCGCCGCCCGCGCCCTCGATGGCGCTGGCCACGCCGCCCTTGAGGCGCTTGGCCGTGCTGTTGAAGACCATGTGCTCGAGCAGGTGGCTGATGCCCCCCTGGCCCTTGGCCTCGTAGGCCGAGCCGGCCCGGACGTAGAGGCGCTCGGCCACCAGGGGGAAGCGCTTGTCCTCGAGCACGAGCACGGTGAGCCCGTTCTCGAGCCTGGCCAGGAGCCTGCCGTCCGTCATGGGCACGTCCGCGCCCGAAGCGGCGGGCTTCGAGGCGGGCGCGGCGGGAGCCTCGGGGGCCTTCCTGGCCGCCGGGGCTTCGGGCGCGGGCTCCTGCTTCGCGGCCGGGGCCGGGACGGCCTGGGGCGCGGCCGGGGCGCGCCGCATGTGGTCGTTGTAGAGGTAGCCGGCGACTATCACCGCCGCCACGAGAAGGTAACCAAAGAGTCTGCGGGTCATTGCGTGCCGTCCTGGCTTATGGATTGCAAACGCCGGCCGCCGGGCGAGGCGGGGCCGAACGGTTCATATCCCAGAGGCGATGGCCCGGCCAGGGCCGACAGCATGAAAAAACGTCCATGTTTCCGCCGGGGAGCGCGTACCCTCCCCCGCTCCCGGCGGCGCGAGGCCCCGGAGCCCGGGACGCAAGGCGCTCACATTCCGGGCATGCAGCCGCAACAACCCGCGCCCATTGCGTTTTCAAGACCAATGTCATAGGAATTGTAAAATGACATACTTGAAGAAGTACCACGCGCCAAGCGCATCAAGTTGACGACATGTTCAGACAGCGGCCGTCCACCCCCACAACGATCAACCTCGTCCTTATCGTCGTCACGACGGCTGTCCTCGTCTCGTTCGGCTTCATCGATTTCATCCATCGCAGAGACAAGTATTACCTCGATCTCCACGATATGCTCTCGTCGGTTTCGGCGCAGCTGGGGTCGAGCCTGGCCCTGCCCCTGTGGAACTTCCAGGACGACCAGGCCAGCAAGATCATCGAGAACGCCTTCAACGACAAATCCGTGGTGGCGGTCGTCGCGCGCGACACCATCACCCAGCGCGTGGTGGCGGGGCGCCTGCGGCTGTCGGACGGCTCGCTGACCGCGACGGAGGTGCCCCCCGGCGCGCCGGACCTCATCGAGAAGCGTAGCGCCATCGCCTTCAACTCCCGCGACATCGGGGAGGTGAGCGTCTGGGGCACGGCGGCCCACGTGCGCGAGGCCATGAAGGCGGCCCTGTACAGGCTGGCCTTCGGCATCGCGCTCCTCAACGCGGCGCTGGTGGCCATGCTCTCGCTGGTGCTGAACAGGATGGTGGTCAAGCCGCTCAAGGCCGTGGAGACGTACGCCCTGGCCGTGAGCTCCCGCGAGGACGCCGACGCCCGCGTGCCCAGCGGGTTCTTCCTGCGCGAGATGGAGAACCTGCGCGACTCCATCGTGATCATGGTGGGCAGGCTTAAACAGCGCTACCTGCAGCTCGAGCGGTCCCAGACGGGGCTCGCCGAGGCCGAGGCCCGCTACCGCAACCTCTACGAGAACGCCCTGGCGGGCATCTACCGCTGCACGCCCGGCGGGCGCTTCCTCTCGGCCAACTCCGCCATGGCCCGCATCCTGGGCTACGACACCCAGGCGGACCTGCTCAGGGCCGTGCAGACCATCGACGGCCAGGTCTTCGTGAAGGACGCCGCCATGGAGCGCTACCGCGAGCTGATGGCCAACCGGGGCGAGGCCTCCAGGCTGACCGTGCGCTTCAAGCGCGCCGACGGGGACGTGCGCCTGGGGCTCCTGCACTCCAGGGCCACCTTCGGCGAGGACGGCCAGCCCGAGTATTTCGACGGCATGCTCGAGGACATCACGGACCGCACCCGCGCCGAGGAGCGCCTGCGCGAGGCCCACGGCTTCATCCAGAACATCCTGGACTCCATGCCCTCCATGATGATCGGCATCGACGACGCCATGCGCGTCACCCACGTCAACGCCCCCGCGGCCGCCGCCATGGGCCTCTCCCACGACGAGGTCATCGGCCGCAAGCTCACCGCCGTGATGCCCAGGCTCTCCTCCAGCGTGGAGGCCGTGCGCGGGGCCCTGAACGGCGCGCGCCCGGCCGCGCTGAACAACCGCTCCTACATGCGCGACGGCCAGCTGCGCCACGAGAACGTGCTGGTGTTTCCGGTGGTCCAGAACGGCATCCCCGGGGCGGTCATCCGCATCGACGACGTGACCGACCAGGCCCGCATGGAGGAGCTCATCCTCCAGACCGAGAAGATGATGTCGCTGGGCGGCCTGGCCGCTGGCATGGCCCACGAGATCAACAACCCCCTGGCGGGCATCCTCCAGGGCGTGCAGAACATCCAGCGGCGTATCTCGCCGGACCTGCCCGCCAACGCGGCCGCGGCGAAGGAGTCCGGCTGCGAGCTCGCGAGCGTGGTGAACTACCTGGAGCGCCGCGAGATACTGGAGTTCCTGGGGGGCATCCGCGAGTCGGGCCAGCGCGCGGCCAAGATCGTCAGCAACATGCTCACGTTCACCCGCAGGGCGCAGGCCTCCTCCGTGGAGGTGAAGCTGGACGAACTGCTGGACAGGGGCGTGGAACTCGCCTCCACCGACTACGACCTCAAGAAGAAATACGACTTCAAGCTCATCGAGATCGTGCGCGAGTACGAGTCGGACATGCCCCCGGTCTTCTGCTACCCCATGGAGATCGAGCAGGTGGTGCTGAACATCCTGCGCAACGCGGCCCAGGCCATGTACTCGGTGGAGGAGCCGAAGAAGCGCCCGCGCATCGTGCTCAGGCTCCACCGCCAGGAGGGCATGGCCGTGATCGAGATCGAGGACAACGGCCCGGGGCTCGAGGAGAAGGACCGCCTGCGCGTGTTCGACCCCTTCTTCACCACGAAGAAGCCCGGCGAGGGCACCGGGCTCGGGCTGTCGGTCTCCTACTTCATCGTCAGCCGCAACCACGGCGGCACCATCCACGTGGAATCAGGGCCGGGCAAGGGCGCGCGCTTCGTGATCAAGCTGCCCCTGGCGGCAAGGGGAGCCGTGGCCTAGGCGGCCCAGGCGGGCCTCATTTTCGGAAACCGGGGCTCGCGCGGCCCCGCTTCGTTCAAGGGAGCATGGTCAAGAAATGCGGTTTTCGTTCCAGACCGCCATCCTCGCCGCCGCGCTGTGCGCGCTGGCGGCCTTCCCCGGCGCGGCACGGGCCCAGAACGCCCTGACGGTGCTCACCGAGGAGTTCCCTCCCTACAACTTCACCGAGAACGGGCAGTTGCGCGGCATCAGCACGGACGTGCTCCGGCTCGTGCTCGAGGATTCGGGGATTCGCGCCGGCGGGGAAATCCAGGTATTGCCCTGGGCCAGGGCCTACTCCTACGCCCAGGCGCACCGGGGGGCGCTGCTTTTCTCCGTGACGCGCACGCGCGAGCGCGAAGCGCTCTTCAAGTGGGTGGGGCCCGTGGCGCCCAACCGCAACGCGCTGATCGCCAGGAAGGGCCGGGGCATCCACCTCGCCTCGGCTGCGGAGATATTCAGCTACAGGATCGGCGCGATCCGGGACGACGCGGGCGCGCAACTGCTTTTGGCCATGGGCTACGCGAACCGGGACCTGGACGTCTCCCCGGACGCGCTCTCGAACCTGCTCAAGCTCGAAAGCGGGCGCATCGACCTCTTCGCCTATCCCGAGGCGGTGTTCCGCTGGGTCGCGGCGAGAAACGGCCGAAACCCCGACGACTACGAGACGGCCTTCGTGCTCCACGAGGGCCACGTCTACTTCGCCTTGAACAAGGACACGCCCGACGAGGCCGTGGCCAGGCTCCAGCATTCGCTGGACAAGCTCAAGGCCGAGGGCCGCGTGCAGGCCGTGATCGACTCCTACCTACGCTAGCAGGCACACTCCTCAGGCGAAGATCTGGCGCAGCTTGGTCAGGCTGAAGTCCTTGAGCGAGAGCCCCTCGTTCACCGCGCCCACGAGTTTGAGCGGGCTGGCGTAGCGGTTGTCCCGCCAGTCGAAGGTCACGGCCAGCTCCAGCGCGGAGCGCTCCGTCATTTCCACCACCAGGGGCCGTATGTCCACGCTGCGGCTGCCGCGCTTGGTCACGGACAGCCAGGGGTGGCTCGCGCTCGCCATGAACTCGCGCCACTGCCCCACCCGCCTGGCGGCCTCATCCTCGGGCAGCAGATAGGTGAGCAGGAACTGCTCGCTCACGGGCTGGGGCACCTTCTTGCCGGGGCCGAGCCCCTCCACGCGAAGCACCCGCAAGCCCTCGGGCAGGGCCGCGCCCAGGCGCGAGGCGATGGACTCGGGCGAGGCGGCCTCGCGCAAAAAGAGCGCGAACCACTCCTCCAGGCTCTCCACGCCCACGGGCAAAGCCCAGCCGAAGGAGATGAGCGGCATGGGGTGGAACCCCTCCGAGAACGAAGGCTTGAGCCCGGAACGGCGAAGCGCGCGCTCCAGGACGCTCGCCAGCTCCAGCTGGCTCAGGAACGCGGCCGGGCCGGTCTTGGAGAACCAGATGCGGAAGTGCCCGGCCTTGCGGGTGATCTCCTCGCGGGCTTTGGGCGGGGCGTTCAGCATGCCGGGGTCCGGGGCCTGCCCCGCCTCGGCCTCCCGAAGCGACGCCGCCCACTCCGGCTCGGGCAGGTTCACCCTGGGGCGCACGCCGGAAGCGGAGATCTCGGGCTTGTTGCACAGCTCGGAACACGCGCCGCACTGCATGCAGTCGCCGAAGCGGCAGTCGGCCGTGTACTTCCCGCTCAGGGCGCGCTTGCGCTCGCTTTGCAAGAACGCCTTGGAGACGCCGCAGCGCAGGTTGTCCCACGGCAGGGGCGCGTCCGGATCGCGGGCGCGGAGCCAGCTTCCGGCGTCGATGCCGCACTCCTCGAAGGCCTTGAGCCAGGGCTCCAGTTCGAGCATGTCCACCCAGCTGGAAAAGAGCGCCCCGAGGCGGTAGGCCCGCTCCACGGCCGGGGCCAGGGCGCGCCCGCCGCGCGAGAACACCCCTTCGAGCCAGCTCATGCGCGGCTCGTGCCACTTGAGCGAGATGCGCTTGTGCGGAGCGATGGCCGCCTTGACCAGGGCCAGGCGGCGCTCTGTCTCCTCGCGCCCGATCTGCTCCTCCCACTGGAAGGGCGTGTGCGGCTTGGGCACGAAGGTGGACACGGACACGGTGACGCCCAGGCGCTTGGCCCCTGGCGGTGCGCAGCGCAGCACCTTCACGGCCAGGTCGGCTATGGCGGTGACGTCCTCGTCGGTCTCGGTGGGCAGGCCGATCATGAAGTAGAGCTTGATGGACTGCCAGCCCGAGGCGAAAAGCCTGGTGGCGTGGCCCAGCACGTCCTCTTCGGTGATGCCCTTGTTGATCACGGCGCGAAGCCTTGCGCTGCCAGCCTCCGGGGCGACGGTGGCTCCCGTGCGGCGCAGCTTGGCCATGAGCGAAAGCATCCTGGGCGTGAGCGTGCCCGCGCGCAGGGACGGCAGGCTGATGGCCACCTGGTCCGCCAGGCAGCGCGAGGCGGACTGCTCGAAGAGGCTCTCCAGGGCGGAAAAGTCGCCCGTGGACAGGGACAGGAAGGAGAGCTCCTCGTAGCCCGAGGCGGCGAGCCCCTTGTCCGCCAGCTCCGCGAGTTTCGGCAGGCTGCGCTCGCGCACGGGGCGGTAGATCATGCCCGCCTGGCAGAAGCGGCAGCCGCGCGTGCAGCCGCGCGCGATCTCCAGGCTCATGCGGTCGTGCACGGCCTGGCCGCAGGACACGGCCGGAAGAAGCGGGAAGGGCGCGTCGTCCAGGTTGGCCACGACGGCCTTCTCGACCTTCTCGTACCCCTGCGCCAGGGGCTGGCCGTTCTCGCCGAAGAACGACGGCACGTACACGCCCGGCGAATCCTTGAGCACCGACAGAAGCTCCGCGCGCGAAAGCCCCTTCTCCCTGGCCTGGGCGATGGCCTCCAGCACGCGCGGCAGGGCCTCTTCTCCGTCGCCCAGGACCATGGCGTCCAGGAACTCCGCGATGGGCTCCGCGTTGAAGGCGCAGCCTCCGCCCGCCAGCACCAGCGGGTGCGACCCGTCGCGCTCGGCCGCGCGAAGCGGCAGCCCTGCCAGGTCCAGCATGTAGAGCACGTTGGTGTAGCAGAGCTCGTGGGTCAGGTGGAAGGCCACGGCGTCCAGCTGGCGGAGCGGCGTGCCGGATTCCAGCGTGCACAGCTCCGCGCCGTGCTCGCGCATGACGGCGGCGGCCTCCAGGGACGGGGCGTAGACGCGCTCGGCCCAGAACTCCTCGCGGCGGTTGACCGCCTCGGAGAGGATCTTCTGGCCCAGATAGCTCATGCCGACCTCGTAGAGGTCCGGGAAGGCCAGCGCGACGCGGGCGGAGACCGAGGCGGGGTCCTTGCGGACCGCGCCCCACTCGGCTCCGGCGTAATGGCTGGGCCTGGGGAGAAGGCGCAGGATGTGACGCATGGATTTGAAAATGCATCGGCCGGGAGCGTCGCCCAGGGACCCGCTCCGCCCTTTCGGGCGGCCCGTTTCCGCTCGGGGCGTGCCGTCCGCGCGGCTGCGCGAGCGGCACGGCGCTTCCGGCCGGTCTGCTGTTTCGGCCTTGGGCCGGTTATTTCAGGATCAGGCCCGAGCCGCTCTTGCCGGAGGCCGCGCCCATGCGGTTGAGCGCGCTCAGGTCGCGGGCCGAGGAGATGGTCAGGTTCGAGGTGGCCTCGATGTACTTGTTCTTGAGCTCCTCGGGGAAGCTCTTGAAGACGTAGAGGATGTGCTCGGCCTTGATCTCGCCGCCGATCTCGGTCTCGAAGGGGTAGCCGAAGGGCAGGAGCACCATCTGCACGCCCTGCTGGGTGGGGATGGTCTGGAGGATGGCCAGGTCCTTGAGGCCCTGGGTTTCCTCGTCGAACTTGCCGAGAACGGTCTCGCCGTTGATGAGCTTCACCAGGCGGATGTCGTAGGCCATATGATGTCTCCTTTGGAGTGCGGTTCTTTGGGTGGGAAGACGGGCTTAGTTATGTTCGGGGGCCTGTCGTGTCAAGGCGAAGCGCGGATTTCAGCCGCTCCCCACCCCGGCCAGCCCGGGCAGGGACAGGGCCGCCTCGTAGCCCGAAAGGGCCACCCTGGCGGCGGCCTCCCAGGTGAAGAGCGCCGAGCGGGCGAGCCCCGCGTCGCGAAGCCCGGCGCGAAGCCCGGCGTCCGCCTCCAGGCGCCCCATGGCCGCCGCGATGGCGGGGGCGTCCCCAGGGGCCACCAGCAGGGCCGCGTCCCCGGCCACCTCCGGCAGGCTGGACACATTGGAGGTGATCACCGGCGCGCCCAGGCTCATGGCCTCGAGCACGGGCAGGCCGAAGCCCTCGAAGAGCGAGGGGTACACGAAGCCCAGGCAGTTGGCGTAGAGCCAGGCAAGCTCGGCGTCGTCCACGTAGCCCGTGAGCTTCACGCGCCCCGAGAGACCCAGGTCGGCGAGCTTTCCGGCCACGTCGTCCATGAGCCAGCCGCGCCCGCCCGCCAGCACCAGGGGGGTTGTCCCTGGCAGCCCGGCCATGGCCTCGAAAAGGCGCTCCTGGTTCTTGCGCGGCTCGATGGTGCCTACGCTGAGCCAGTATGAACCGGGCTCGAGGCCCGCCAGGCGCGCGGGGGGGCGCATGGGGCTCGACTGCCCGAAACGGCTGGCCAGGTGCATCACGGCCGTGCGCTCGCGCGGATAGTGCGGGTAGACCCGCAGGAAATGTTCAAGCGTAGCTTGAGAGATCGAGAGGATGAAGTCCGCCCGCAAACTGGCCCCGAACACCCCCTCCAGGCAGCCCGTGCGGTTCTGTTCGGTGGTCCACTGGGGGTTCTCCATGAAGGAGAGGTCGTAGAGCGTATAGACCAGCCGGGCTTTTTTCAGCCCCACGGGGCAGAAGAAGTTGTTGGAGTGCACGATGTCCGGGCTGCCCAGCCGGGCCTCGAAATCCGGGGGCGGATTGCGCCAGAAGCGCTTGGAGCGCTCGAACCACTTGAACGTCGGCCCCAGGCGCGCGCCCTCGCCGGGACGCGCGCAAGCGCGGGGATTCGGCTCCCAGTAGAGGTCGCCGAAGTGCGGGTAGAACACGAAGCGCGCGCCGAGCCCGGCCAGGGCGTGCGCCAGTCCGTGGGCCAGGTAGCCGCACCCGGCCTTGCCCGCCCCGGTCTGGCTGACGTCGAAGCCCACCAGCACGGCTAGTAGCTCCCGGCGCGGCTCATCGGGGCCGTCCCATCCAGCCCTTCACCGTGGCCCACAGCGAGCGCGACACGCCCTTGTTCCACCACAGCGAAGCTCCCAGCGAGGCCGCCGCGATGAGCGCCACGGTGTAGCGTTTGGCCGGGTCGAAGCCCATCTTGTCGCGCAGGAGCGTGTGCGCCCAGTTGCACAGCCAGCGGTCCGGCACGTAGCCCAGGGCGCCCGCCATCATGGAGTTGATCTCGGTGTGCACGGCCAGGCGCTGGCCCAGGGTCTTGGTGTCCGGGTAGAAGCGCGAACCCGCGAGCTTCCTCTCGATGTAGTCAAAGCGCGCCCCGCCGAGCCCCAGGCGCAGCCAGTACTCGTAGTCCATGCAGTAGCGCAGGTTCACGTCCGGCAGGCCGAAGCGCTCGATGACCCGGCGGCGGAAGAACAGCGCGGGCTGGCAGATGAAGCAGGACTCCTCCAGGCGTTCCACGTCGAAGGGCGCGCTGGGGTACTCCTCGATGAAGCGGTCGTGCTCGTCGATGTGGTCGGCCATGCCGTAGGCCACGTCGCACTCCGGATGGGCCTCGAAGTGCTCCATGACCGCTTCGAGCGCGCCGGGGCAGTACACGTCGTCGGAGTTGAGCCAGCCGATCACGTCGCCATGGGTCACTGCGATGCCCTTGTTCAGGGCGTCGGTCTGGCCCTTGTCGCGCTCGGAGACGAAGTGCAGGCGGCCTTCGTAAGGCTTGGCCACGTCGGCGGTGTCGTCGCAGCTGCCGCCGTCCATGATCACGTACTCCACGGGATAGCCCTGGGAGAGCACGGATTCGATGGTCCGGCCGATGAACCGGCCCTGGTTGAACGACGGGGTGATGACCGAAAGCGTAAGCATCAGGCGCTCCCGAGGAGGTCGAAGGTGTGCGCGCCCTCGAGCGCGAGTTTTTCGCAGACAAGCCCGGGCACGGGGCCATCCGTGCCGGAAGGTCCGAAGGCAATTTCCAGGCAGCCGCCATAGGGGCTGGCCAGGCGGCCGATCCTCAGCCTGGCCCCGGGAGCGAGCACGGCGCGCGACCCCAGGGGCTTGCCGTCCAGGCTGGCCTCGTACTCCAGGGGCTCGCCGCCGCCGTTACGGAAGACCGCCTCGATGCGCTGCCTGCCGGGGACAGGGCCGAAGGCCGCGAACACGCGCGGCGACACGGCCTCGCGGCTGACGCCCTCGCACACGGCGCTCTGGGTCTCGATTGCGCGGACGGCCTCGTCCAGGAGCTCCAGGCATTCCCTGGCCATGTCGCGGACAGCGCCCCGGCTCGCGGCGCGACGCCTGCCCCTCTCGGCGAGGTCCGTGGCGAGGCCGTCTTCGGTCGCGACGCGCTCGATGGCGGCGGCCAGGTCCTCGGGTTTGCGGTGATCGAAGAAGAGCGCGGCGTCCCCGGCCGTCTCGGCCGGGCCGGGCGCGTCCGAGCACAACACGGGCACGCCCATTAGCTGGGCCATGGCCACGGGCGCGGCGAAGCCCTCGTAGAGCGAAGGAAACACAAGGGCCAGGCTCACGGCCATGAGAGCGGAAAGCTCCGCCCCGGAAAGCCGTCCGGTGAAGGCAACGCGGTCCGAAAGCCCCATGGACTTGGCCGCCGCGTGAAGCTCGCGCGCGGCCCCGGAATCCTCCCCCGCCAGCACGAGCTTGAGCGTCGATCCGGGCTGGGACTTCGCGAAAATCCCAAGGGCCGTGAGCAGCACGCCGTGGTTCTTGAGCGCGGTGAAATCGGCGGGATAGATCAGGAATCCGCCGGGGGCCAGGCCGAAGCGGACGCATATCGCCGCCCCGTCCCGGGAGGACGCCCCCTCGGCCCCGGAAAGCCGCGCCGTCACCACGCGCACCCGCCCGGGGGGCAGGTTCGAGTGCTCAAGCGCCTCGCGGCGCACGCTCTCGGACACGCAGGCCAGGCGCGCCGAGCGCCGGACGGCGAGTTGGAAGCTCTGCTCGCGTTCGCGCAGCTCCGCCTCCTCGAAGAGGTGCGGAAAGGCCGCGTGGCCGAGCCCGTGGATCATGCTCACAAGCGGCGTGGCCTCGTGCTGGAAGCGCGGCCTGGCGAAGGGGCAGAACCAAGCGTCCACTGGCCTGCCCAGAAGCTTCAAGGGCGGGGCGGCCAGCCATTTGCCCTCGGCCTGAACCGCCTTGACGTTGGGGCCCTCCAGGCCGCGAAGCGCGCGCAGGGTTTCCGGGCCCGCGACAAGGGCGAAGGTCCAGTCCGGGGCCATGGCCGCCATGGCCTCAAGCAGGCCCAGGACGAAATCGTGCTCCGGGCCGGGCCTGAAGAACGACATGTCCACCGCCACAAGGGGCTTCTCGCCGGGCCTGCGGCCGACGGCAAGCCCGGGGGCCAGGCGGCGAAGCGCCCGTGCCGCCAGGTCCCGCCAGCGCCAGAGCCTGGCCCAGGCCATGAGCGCCCTGTCCAGCAGGGCCGGGAGCGGGGCCTCGGCGCGAAATCCCGTGGTCAGGTCGCGGATAACCGCCTTGTAGTCGTCGTTTTTCATGATGCCTTGGTTGGCGCGCCCGGCGCGTTGCGGGGGACGGGGCGCGCCTTGGCGGGCCGCCCCTCACACGAACTGACTTGCCTATTCCACAAATTTGACGCATGTCAACGCACCGGAGCCGCCCCATGCCCAAGGTCCTGCGCGTCGGCATCGACGCAAGCCCCCTCGCCTACCCCTTCCGCACCGGCATCGGCCGTTACCTGGAGTGCATCCTTCCGCACGTGATCGAGGCGTCGGAAGGCCAGGCCGTATTCACGCTGTTTGCGGGCAAGCCCCTGGTCAACCCCATCGCGCTCGACCTTGTCGAGAAGGGGCTCGTGCGCGCCGTCACCGCGCGCTTCTTCTCGCTCTACGCCTGGCAGCAGTCGGGCATGCTCCTGCAGCGGCTCGTGAACCCCCAGGACGTGTTCTTCTCGCCTGACGGGCTCTTCCCGCCGCTCATCCCGGGCAGGACCGTGGGCATGTACCACGACGTGCTCTGGCACGCCCACCCCGAGACCCTGGCCTGGCACATCCGCACCGTGTTCGGGCTGCGCCACAAGGCCGGACTCAAGCGGGCCACCCGGGCCATCACCGGCACCCAGGCCTCGCGCAACGAGATGCTGCGGGTCTTCGGCAAGGTGGCCAACAAGCTGGAGGTGCTGCCCAGCTACGGCGTGGACATGGCCCACTTCCGCCCACCGCGCGAGGACGAGGCCACCCTGGGCGAGGATTTCCGCGAACGCCACAACCTCAAGGAGGACTTCCTGCTCACCGCCGGGAACCTCCAGCCGCACAAGAACCTGGCCATCGTGCCCCAGGCGCTGGACATCCTGCGCCGCCAGGGCCGCGACATCCCGGTGCTGGCCGTGGCCGGGTTCGGCGACCAGCAGGCGCTCATAGCCGCCCTGCCCGAGGGCTTCCCCGAGGACAAGATCCGCTGCCTGGGCTACCTGCCCGAGACCGACCTGCGTCAAGCCTACCGCCTGGCCCTGGCCTACGTCTTCCCTTCGCTCTACGAGGGGTTCGGCCTGCCCGTGGCCGAGGCCCAGTCCAGCGGCGCGCCCGTGATCTACGCGGACTCCACCAGCCTGCCCGAGGTGGCCGGGGACGCGGGCCTGCCCTTCTACCCCGAATCCCCCGAGGACCTGGCCGTGCAGATCGCCAGCATCCTGGACGACCCGGACCTGCGCAAGCAGATGGTGGCCAAGGGCTTCGTCCAGTCCTCGAAGTTCCGCTGGGACCGCGCGGGCAAGACCCTGTGGCGCGTGCTCTCCGAGGCGGCCGGGTAGGTCTCGCGTGCGTCTGCCCAAGGTGACCGTGGTCACCCCCTCCTTCAACCAGGCCAAGTACCTGCGCCAGAACCTCGCGAGCGTGGCCGCCCAGAAAGGCGTGGAGGTGGAGCACATCCTCCTGGACGGCGGCTCCACGGACAACACGGTGGAGGTCGTGCGCGAGCACGGCGCCCACCTCGCCTGGTGGCGCAGTGAAAAGGATGCGGGCCAGACGGCCGCGCTCATCGAGGGATTCGAGCGCGCCAGCGGCGAGATCCTGGGCTGGATCAACTCCGACGATTTCCTCTGGGAGGAGCGCGCCCTGGAAAAGGTGGCGCGCGCCTTCGCCGAGAACCCCGACGCGGCCATGGTCTCGGGCGACACGGTGCTCACGGCCGAGGACGGCACGCCAGTGATGATGGATATGGTCTGGCGGCCGAGCGCCAGGCAGATGCGCTACAACATGGCCGTGCCGCAGCAGTCCACGTTCTGGCGCGCGCAGGCCTACCGCGCCGTGGGCGGCATCGACCCGGATTTCCGCTACTGCATGGATTTCGACCTGTTCCAGCGCATGAGCCAGGGCAGGCGGATGGTGCGCATCCCGCACATCGTGGCGGGTTTCAGGCTCCAGCCCGCCTCCAAGACAGCCACCTGGGGCGACGTGTTCGCCCGCGAGATGGCCCTGTGCCAGGGCCGCTTCGGCAAGGGCCTGGCCCACGAGGCCGCCGTGAAGGCCGTGACCATGGAAATTAGGCTTGGCGCGGTGATCGCCGAGGCCGGGGCGCTCCTCTCGGGCCGGTCCCTGCCCTGCCTGGCCAACGCCCGCCTGGAGCCCTGCCGGGCCTGGGCAAAGCGCCGCTTCGGGCTGGCGTTCTAGTGCCTCCCCTCCCCGTAAAGCTCGCCCGCTACCTGCGCGTCACTCCCGGAAGCCCGGCCCACGCCCAGGCCGCGCCGGTCTGGGCCGAGGCTCAACGGCTGGCCGACCCGCGCACTTGGTCCCAGCGCATGGACCTGGCCGAGTTCATCAAAGCCTTCGCGCCGCACGCCGCCGCCAGCCGGGATCTCTCCCGCACGCTCGAAGGCGTGACGCACGTCCAACTCATGGCCGCCACCATCGGCGGCGCCCTGGAGGAGCGCGCGGCCGCGCTTTTCTCGGGCGGCGAACCTTTCGCCGGGTACATGCTCGACCGCATGGGCTCCTACCTGGCGGAGGCGGCCATGCGTGCCCTGCACGCCTCCGCGCGCCTGGAGCGCGAAGCCCAGGGCGGGCGCGCCACCAGGCGCTACAGCCCGGGCTACGGCGATTTCACGCTCGAAGCCCAGGCGGCCTTCGTGCGCCTTTCGGCCCATGCCCTGCCGGGGCTTGGCCTCACGGCCTCGCACATGCTCCTGCCCCAGAAGAGCGTCACGGCCGTTTGCGGCCTCATTTGACGCGGGGCTTGAGCCCCACGCCCTGCCGGGGGGCCATGCCCCCTGGGCCCGCAAATGGGCTTCGCGGGTTTCACTTTCATCATGAACATGGACCGTGCGTCCCACCCGTCCTGGGGCAAACGCGCGCCTTCCCCCCTTCCCCCGCGCCCGTGTCGCGGCTATAGACCCGCCATGCGAATCGCCGTGAGCTGCCGCAGCCTGGAGTACGCCTCGGGCGGGGTGCGCGAATACCTGGTCAGCCTGCTCGGGGAGCTTCTGCGCCTGGACACCCGCAACACCTACGTGCTCCTGCACGCCCGCAAGGAGCACCTGGGGGCGTTTCCCGGCGCGGAGGAAATCTCTCTGGACTGCCCCAACCGCCTGCTCTTCGACTGGGTGAAGCTGCCCCTTGCGCTCAGGAAGCACCGCGCGGACGTGGCCTTCTTCCCCTCCTCCAACATGCCGCCCCACGTGCCCTGCAAGGCCGTGGCCGCCATGATGGACCTGGGCTACTTCCACGGCGAGTACCGCATGTACAGGCTGGCGGACACGCTCTACATGAAGCCCGCCATGGCCTGGACCGCCAGGTTGGCCGACAGGCTGGTGGCCATCTCGCAAAGCACCCGCGACGACCTGGTGCGCATCCTGGGCGTGCCCGAAGGCAAGATCACGGTGACGCACCTGGCTGCCGACGACATCTACCTCAAGCCCGTGGGCGCCGAGGCAGTCGCGGCCCTGCGCGCCCGGCACGGGCTTTCCCGGCCGTTCTTCCTCTACACCGGCAACATCTCCCCGCGCAAAAACCTTAAAGCGCTGCTTGAGTCTTTCGCGCTGGCCAAGGACCGCGTGGACGCGGACCTGGTGGTCACGGGCGGGCTCTCCTGGAGCGAATCCTGGTCCGCCTGGGTGGACTCGCTGGGCCTCGGCCCCCGGGTGCGCCGCCTGGGCTTCGTCGCGCGCGCGGACATGCCCGCGCTCTACGCCGCGGCAACGGCCTTCGTGTTCCCCTCGCTCTTCGAGGGCTTCGGCCTGCCCGTGCTGGAGGCCCAGGCCGTGGGCACGCCCGTGATCTGCTCCGACGCCACGAGCCTGCCCGAGGTGGCCGGAGACAGCGCCTACATGCTCTCCCCCCGGGACGTGCCCGGCTGGGCCAGGGCCATGGAGGAGGTGGCCGCGAGCCCGGATTTGCGCGAGAAGCTCTCGCGCCTGGGACGCGAAAACGTGCAGCGCTTCTCCTGGCGCGACACGGCCGTGAAAACCTTGGAAGCCATCGAGGCCGCCGCCCGGTCCTAGGCCTTCCGCCGCTTCGCCTCCGCCCGGGTGAGCGGAGTGAGCGAGCGCTCGGTGGTCTGGCGGCACATGTTCGTCAACGCGCTCATCCCCATCCTCACGGCCACGGGCATGCACGTGGGCGAGCTTCTGGACGCGGCCATGATCATGCAGAACCCGTCCAGCTGCTTCGACCCGGTGATGACCATCAAGGGCCACTTCAAGGAGACCCTGGCCGCCCAGGGAACAGGCTGGGGCGAAGGCCATGCCAGGGCGCTGGAGTCCCTGGCCGAAGCCGGATTCGACGATCCGGCCGCGCTCCTGCCGCTCTACCCCTTCCAGATGAGCGGGGGCATGCTCCAACGGGTGATGATCGCCCTGGCCATGCTCTCCGGGCCGCGCCTGCTCCTGGCCGACGAGCCCACGACGGACCTGGACATGCCCGCCCAGGCCAAGGTGCTCGCGCTCATCGACCGCCTGCGCTGCTCAAGGGGCCTGGGCGTGCTCCTGGTGACGCACGACCTCTCGGTGGCCGCAAGGCTCGCGGACCGTGTGGCGGTGATGCGAAACGGGCGCATCCTTGAGACCGGCCCGGTGCGCCGCATCTTCGACGCCCCAAGCCACGAGTACACCCGCACCCTGCTGGCCGCGCATTTCGAACTGCACGACGCCCTGGCTCCGCCCCGCGAGGACAGCCCGCCGGTGGCGTCCGGCGCGGCGCGGCCCGCGTGGGCCATGGAGGAGGCGTCATGAGCGTGCTGTCGGTGGAGAACGTGCGCAAGTCCTACCGCCAGGGCGGCGTGTTCGCCGGGGGAAAGCCCGTGGAGGTGCTGAAGGGCGTGAGCTTCGAACTGGCCCGGGGCGAATGCCTTGGGCTGGTGGGCAGAAGCGGCTGCGGCAAGTCCACCCTGGGGCGGCTGGCGCTGGGGCTCGAGCGGCCCGACTCGGGCGCGGTGCGCTTCAAGGGCCGCGACGTGCGCGAGATCAAAGGCAAGGACTGGCGCTATTTCAGGCGAAACGTCCAGGTGGTCTTCCAGAACTTCATCGGCGCGGTGAACCCGCGCTTAAGCGCGGGAGACATCGTGGCCGAGCCGCTGCGCAACTTCGAGGCCCTGGACGGGAAGCGCCTGGCGGCGCGCGTGGCGGAGCTTCTGGAGATGGTCGGGCTCTCGGCCGCCGACGCCCGCAAGCGCCCGGCCGCGTTCAGCGGCGGCCAGCTCCAGCGCGTCTGCATCGCCAGGGCCATGGCCCTGGGCCCCGAGGTGCTGGTGCTGGACGAGGCCGTGAGTTCCCTGGACATGCTCGTGCAGGCCCAGGTCATGGAGCTCCTGGCCAGGCTCGGGCGCGAGCGGGGCACGTCCTGCCTGTTCATCTCCCACGACCTGCGCGTGGTGGCCCGGCTCTGCTCGCGCGTGGCCGTGATGAAGGGCGGGGTGATCGTGGAGCAGGCGGCTTGCGGGTCCGGCGGCATCGGGCTTCGCGGCGACGGGTTCGCCGAGCTCTCGGAAGCGATATTGCCCGCGCGCCCGGCGCGCCGGGCCTGTGGGGGCTGAGAGGGTTTATCGCCCGGGCGATGTTTTTCGGCGGCCGGACGAGGTATCGGCTGGGCGAAAGTCCTTACGGAGTACACATGAGCGACTTCACCGCGCTGGTTGTCCGGCCCGCCGTCCCCGCCTTCTGTCTCGCCGCCGGGAGCGCCCTCCTGGC
Source organism: Fundidesulfovibrio sp. YSD1 (assembly GCF_055397115.1). Lineage (NCBI taxonomy): Bacteria > Pseudomonadati > Thermodesulfobacteriota > Desulfovibrionia > Desulfovibrionales > Desulfovibrionaceae > Fundidesulfovibrio > Fundidesulfovibrio sp. YSD1. Next base: position 3,655,439 of record NZ_AP043666.1, on the reverse strand, counting down.
TGCGGCCGCCCTTCCGCCGGATTCCTCCCTCGCCTGGGCCGTGCGCCTGCCGCTTGGCGCGGCCGGGCTCGCGGGCTGCCTTGCCGCCTTCCTGACGGCCTCTTCCATGCTGAAAACCCTCGGGCGCGCCCTGAAGGAGTGCTCGCAGGCCCTCGGCGAGGCCCAGCGCCGTTCGGACGACTACCGCCAGGCCCTGGAGGACAGCCCCGTGCCGCTCCTGGCCTTCGACGGCTCCGGCGGGCTCCTGCTGGCCAGCCGCTCCTACAAGGCGCTCACGGGGGTGGACGCCCAGGCCCGGGCCGGAAGCTCCCTCGCCGAAGTGGCCGGGGAGGAGATCGCCGGGGCGGTGGGCAAGGCGGCCTTCCCCGAGGGAGTCACCGTGGGCGTGTCGTCCGCCGGAAAGGACGCCCTGCGCTCCCGGGTCATCGCCGCGCCGGGCTCCATGGGCCTTTTGTGCCACTTCATCCCCCTGGCCAGCCAGCGCAAGGACCTGGAGGCCTCGGAGAAGCGTAGGCAGGTGATCATGGAGACGGCCAAGCGCCTGGGCGGCCTGGCCTCGGAGCTGGACGCGTCCGCGCGCCGCTTCGAGGAGGGCGCGGCCATCCAGGTGGAGGAGGCCCGCAGGCAGAAGCGCAACACCGACTCCGTGGCCGCGGCCATGGAGGAGATGGCCGCCAGCGTGCGGGAGGTCGCCCGCAACACCCAGGCCACCTGGGAGGAGGCGCGCACGACCGGCCAGACCGCTTCCGAGGGGGCGAGCCTGGTGGACGGAACGGCCAAGGGCATCGACGAACTGCGCCAGTCCGCCAGCGGGCTCTCGCGGGACCTTGAGGCCCTCTCGCGCCAGGCGGGGGAGATCGGGCGCATAATAGGCGTGATCAACGACATCGCGGACCAGACCAACCTGCTTGCGCTCAACGCGGCCATCGAGGCCGCCCGCGCCGGGGAATCCGGCCGGGGCTTCGCCGTGGTGGCCGACGAGGTGCGCAAGCTGGCGGAGAAGACCCTGATTGCCACCAAGGACGTGCGCGCCGCAGTGGAGACCATCCGCGCGGCCTCGGCCGAGGCCGTGGCCTCCATGAACGGCACCTCCACGCAGGTGGAGGCCGCGCGGGAGCTCTCCACCGCCACGGCCCAAGCCCTGGAGCGCATCCGCCAGGACGCCTCCCGCGTGGCGGACCACACGGCCGAGATCGCTTCCGCCGCCGGGCAACAGTCCCAGGCGGCCTCGGAGATCGCCCGCAACGTGGAGGACGTGGACCGCATCGCCTCGAGCTTCGTGGAGTCCTCCGAACGCCAGGGGGAGGCGGCCTCGCGCCTGCGGGAGCTCTCCGGGGAACTCAAGGACCTGGCCCGCGCCCTGGGCCAGGACGGGCCCAAGGCCTGACGCCACCGGGACCGTCTTACAATCTTGCCAATTCGGGTACATGCGGGTAATCATCGCCGCTCACATCCATCACAAGGAGCGGTTTCACCCACATGGCCCATCTGGTGTTCGAGGACGTATCGGTCCGCTTCGGCGGCCTCCAGGCCCTCTGCGAGGTGAGCTTCGAGCTCAAGCCCGGGGAGATCCTGGGGCTCATCGGCCCCAACGGGGCGGGCAAGACCACGGTGTTCAACGTCATCACCGGGGTGTACCAGGTCAGCTCCGGCCGCGCGGCCTACGACGGCAAGGCCCTGGCCGGGACCGCGCCGCACCTGATCCTGAAGATGGGCCTGGCGCGCACCTTCCAGAACATCCGCCTCTTCCAGAACATGACCGCGCTGGAGAACGTGATGATCGCCCAGCACGGCCGCACCCGCGCCGGGGTGGTGGGCGCCATGCTGCGCACGCCCTCGCAGCGCGCCGAGGAGGCCCGCATCCGCGACAAGGCCCGCTGGGCGCTCGATTTCATGGCCCTGGGCGATCACGCCCACGAAGAGGCCCGGAACCTCCCCTACGGCCTGCAGCGCCGCCTGGAGATCGCCCGCGCCCTGGCCAGCGACCCGCAGACCATCCTGCTCGACGAGCCCGCCGCCGGGCTGAACCCCACGGAATCCGCCGCCCTCATGAAGGACATCGAGCGCATCCTGGGCCACGGCGTGAACGTGCTCATGGTGGAGCACGACATGAAGGTGGTCATGGGGCTTTGCACGCGCATCGTGGTGTTGGAGCACGGCGAGAAGATCGCCGAGGGCACCCCCTCCGAAATACGGAAAGACCAGCGGGTCATCGAGGCCTACCTCGGCACGACCCACTGATTTCAGCTACGACGCGAAGAATCTGGAGAACCAAGGGAAGTCAACAGGCAAACACGACAGGAGGACGACATGGCGAAACGGATCATCGGGCTTCTGGCCCTGGCCCTCACCCTCGTTGCCGGAGCCGCCCAGGCCGCGCCGCTCAAGATCGGCGTGCTGGCGCCCATTTCCGGCTCCTCTGCCGCCGACGGCAACGACATCGTCAAGGGCGTGAAGACCGCCGTCGAGGTCGTGAAGGCCGAGGGCGGCGTGCCCGGATTCGACGGCATCGAAGTGGAAGTGCAGGACAGCGCCTGCGATCCCCGCCAGGCCGTGGCCGGCGCCAACAAGCTGGCCAACTCCAAGGTCGCCGGCGTCATCGGCGCCTACTGCTCCTCGGCCACCATCCCGGCCTCCGAGGTGCTGAACGAAGAAAAGATCACCATGATCACCCCGGCCTCCACCAACCCCAAGGTCACCCAGCGCGGCTTCAAGTACATGTACCGCATGTGCGGCCTGGACATCCACCAGGCCGACGCCGCGGGCAAGTTCCTCAAGGATGTGCTCAAGGCCAAGACCATCTACATCGTGGACGACAAGACCACCTACTCCCAGCACCTGGCCGAGTACGTGGCCGAGGAGTCCAAGAAGATCGGCGTGAAGGTGCTGGCCCACGAGCACGTCAACGAAGGCGACATGGACTACTCCGCCATCCTGACCAAGGTGAAGGAGGCCAACCCCGACGTCTTCTACATGAGCCTGCAGAACTCCTCGTCCGGCATCCGCATGATCAAGCAGTTCCGCCAGATGGGCATCAAGGCCGCCGTGCTCTCCCAGGACGCCGTGTACCACCCGAACTTCATCAAGGAAGCCCCCGAGCAGTCCCAGGGCGTGTTCTTCACCTTCGGCTACGCCGACAAGAACGCCCCCGTGTACAAGAAGTTCCTGGACAAATACACCGCCATGCACGGCGACCCCGGCGCGTATTCGGCCTACGCGTTCGACTCCGCCTATTCCCTGCTGACCGCCATCAAGGCCGCCAAGTCCACCGACGCCGACAAGATCCGCGCCGAGATGATGAAGCTCAACATGGTGGGCGCCTCCAAGACCATCAAGTTCCAGGACAACGGCGACTCCGGGTCCAACTACGTGATCTACAAGGTCGAAGGCGACAAGTTCAAGGAATACTTCAACCCCGAGACCGGCAAGATGTTCTAGGCCCGGCCACACCTGACCAGCAGGCCGGACCGCTTTCGGGCGGTCCGGCTTTTTTTGCGCCTCGCCGCATCGTGGGCAGGGCAGCCTCGCGGCGGGAGGTCCCCCTTGCCCGGCAAGAGGCTTGCGCCCGCCCCGGAAAGGGCCTAGGTGCTTCTGCGCCTCCGCCGGGAGCAAACCGCCGGAAGCGCGCCATCACACGCCAGGCCCGCGCGAGGGCCTGGCAAACAGGGGCTTACCGCGATGTTCTCACGCACCGTCCTCACCACTGTGGGCCTGCTCGTGGCCTCCAACGTGTTCATGACCTTCGCCTGGTACGCGCACCTGAAGAACCTGCACTCGCGCCCCTGGTGGATCGCGGCGCTTTTTTCCTGGGGCATCGCGCTCTTCGAGTACATGCTCCAGGTCCCGGCCAACCGCATCGGCTTCGGCCAGCTCACGCTGCCGCAGCTCAAGATCATGCAGGAGGTGATCACCCTCTCGGTGTTCGCGCCCTTCTCCATCTGGTACATGAACCAGCCCCTCAAGCTCGACCACCTCTGGGCCGGGCTCTGCCTGGTGGGCGCGGTGTACTTCATCTTCCGCTCGTAAGCGCCAGGGGCGAGAAAAATAATCAGCCCGGCAAAGGGTCCGCAGCCTTGACGAAAACGGCATTCGTCTGCTCAAACAACGGCTCCCCGAACGCCGGGGAGGGGCATCCTCTTCAACCTTGAACGCCCGAGACGAGACCACCCGCGAACCATGGACTTCTTTCTCCAGCAGCTCATCAACGCCGTGACCCTGGGCGGCTTCTACGCCCTGATCGCCCTGGGCTACACCATGGTCTACGGCATCATCCAGCTCATCAACTTCGCCCACGGAGAGTTCTTCGCCGCAGGCGGCTACATGGGCGTCATCCTGCTGGCCTGGATGGACTCCCAGGGCTACATGCAGACCCATCCATGGCTCTGCCTGAGCATCGCCTTCCTGCTCTCCATGGGCTACTGCGCCATGATGGCCATGGGCGTGGAGAAGGTGGCCTACAAGCCGCTGCGCAAGGCGTCCAAGCTCTCGGTGCTGCTTTCGGCGCTGGGCATGTCGATCTTCCTGCAGAACGGCCTCATGCTCACCCAGGGCGTCTACGACAAGACCTACCCCGGCGTGTACGCCAAGGGCGCGTTCCAGGTGGGCGAGTTCAACTTCACCTACCTGCAGATCATCGCCCTCAGCGTCACGGCGCTCCTCATGGTGGGCCTGAACCGCCTCGTGTACCGCACGCGCCTGGGCAAGGCCATGCGCGCCACCGCCCAGGACAGGGTCATGGCCACCCTGGTGGGCATAAGCTCCGACAGGATCATCTCCGTCACCTTCGCCATCGGCGCGGCCCTGGCGGCGGCCTCGGGCATCCTGGTGGGCCTGTACTTCGGCTCCGTGCGCTACGACATGGGCTTCGTGCCGGGCATCAAGGCCTTCGCGGCCGCCGTGCTGGGCGGCATCGGCTCCATCACCGGGGCCATGCTCGGGGGGCTTATCATCGGGGCGACGGAAATCTTCACGGCGGCCTACATCTCCGGCGAATACAAGGACGTCTTCGCCTTCGTGATCCTCATCGCCGTGCTCTACTTCAGACCAACCGGCCTCATGGGCGAGAACATCAATGACACCCGCGTCTAAGGGCCTGGCCGGAAGGCTCGCCATCGGCGCGCTCTGGCTGTTTCTGCTGATCTGGCCCATGACCGGCATCACGGCCGGGGGCCTGGAGTTCGCCAAGGCGGCGAAGATCACCGGGTCCGCGCTCCTGGCCGCGCTCGTCTGCCTGGCGCTGTGGAAGCTCAAGTCCCGGGTGGACCTGGGCACGGACAGGCTCTTCGCCACCGCCTCCCACGCCGCCTCGCGCGTGCCGGGCTGGCTGTGGAAGGCCCTTGGGCTCGCCGTGCTGATCGGCTTTCCGCTGATCGCCTCGCGCTACGGGCGCGACGTGGCCATCAACGTGCTCGTCTACGTGACCCTTGGCCTGGGGCTGAACATCGTGGTGGGCCTGGCCGGGCTTCTGGACCTCGGCTACATCGCCTTCTACGGCGTGGGGGCCTACACCTACGCCCTGCTCTCGGTGCACTACGAGCTCTCCTTCTGGCTGGCCCTGCCGCTGTGCGCCGTCTTCGCGGCCGTGGCCGGGTGCGTCATCGGCTACCCCACGCTGCGCATGCGCGGCGACTACCTGGCCATCGTCACCCTGGGCTTCGGCGAGATTTTGCGCCTGGTGCTGAACAACTGGATGAAGCTCACCGGCGGCCCCAACGGGATACTCGGCATCAAGGCGCCCGCGATCTACTGGCCCGACCCCGAGAACGGCTGGGAGATCGCCCGGATGCTCATCAGGAGCCCCCTGTCGCAGTACTACCTGATCCTGGGCATCGCGCTGGTGACCATCGTCGCCGTGAGAAGGCTGGCGGATTCGCGCGTGGGCCGCGCCTGGGAGGCCATCCGCGAGGACGAGACAGCCGCCTCGCTCATGGGCGTGAACACCTTCGCGCTGAAACTCCTGGCCTACGCCATGGGCGCGGTGTTCGGCGGGCTGGCCGGCGCGTTCTTCGCGGCCAAGATGCGCTTCGTGTCGCCGGGGTCGTTCACGTTCATCGAGTCGGCCATGGTCCTGGCCATGGTGGTGCTGGGCGGCATGGGCTCGATCCCGGGCATCGTCCTGGGGGCGCTGGCGCTCATCGCCCTGCCCGAGGTCTTCCGCGACTTCGAGCAGTACCGCATGCTCGTGTTCGGGGCGGCCATGGCCTTCATGATGCTCTTCAGACCGGCCGGGCTCATTCCGGCGGCGCGCGTGGGCAAGCGCTCCGAGGAGGAACACTCGTGAGCGCGCCGGTGCTCGAACTTCGCGACGTGTCCGCCGGATGGGGCCGCGCCCCCGCCGTGCGCGGCCTGTGGCTGCGCGTGGAGCCCGGCGAGATCGTGACCATCATCGGGGCCAACGGCGCGGGCAAGTCCACCACGCTCATGACCATAAGCGGAATCCTGCGGCCCATGGCCGGCCAAGTGGTCTACGACGGCCACGACATCGCCTCCATCGCGCCCGAGAAGCTGCCCAGCATGGGGCTTTGCCAGGTGCCCGAGGGCAGGCGCATCTTCCCCAGGCTCACCGTGGCCGAGAACCTGGAGATGGGGGCCTATTTCCGCAAGGATTTCGAAGCAGTGAAGCGCGACCTGGCCCACGTGTTCGCCCTCTTCCCGCGCCTCAAGGAGCGCCGCGACCAGCACGGCGGCACCCTCTCCGGCGGCGAGCAGCAGATGCTGGCCATCGGGCGCGCGCTCATGGGCAGGCCGAAGCTCCTTCTCCTGGACGAGCCCTCGCTGGGGCTCGCGCCGCTCATCGTGGAGCACATCTTCGCCATCATCCGCCGCGTCAACGAGGAGGAGGGCATGACCGTGCTGCTCGTGGAGCAGAACGCCAACCTGGCCCTCAAGCTGGCCCACAGGGGTTACGTGATGGAGACGGGCGAAATATCCATGACCGGGGGAGGCCAGGAACTCCTGGACAACCCGGAAATCAGGAAGGCGTACCTGGGCGAGTAGCCCGGAAAGGCTGTCACAGATGAATCCGCATTGCTCGCTGCGGCCGGGGGGCGTTGCCCTTTCCGGCCTTTTTCCTCTTTACCGCCCCAACGGAAGGTTCCCCGGATGACCGGCAGAAACGCCGCCCTGGCCCTGGTCCTCACCGCCGTGCTCTGGTCCATCGGCGGCGTCTTCATCAAGTCCGTGGAGTGGAACCCGCTGGCCATCGCGGGGGCGCGCTCGGGCATCGCGGCCGTGTTTTTGGCCCTGGCCCTGGGGCGGCCGCAAATCCGCCTGAGCTGGCCGCTTGTCGGCGCGGCGGTGTCCACGGCCGCGTGCATGCTCATGTTCGTCACGGCCACGCGCCTGACCACGGCGGCCAACGCCGTGATGCTCCAGTACCTGGCCCCCATCCACGTGGCGCTTCTCGCCCCGCGCTTCTTGGGCGAGCCCACGCGCCCGAGCGACTGGGCCGCCCTGGGCCTGGCGCTGTGCGGCATGGTGCTCTTCTTCTGGGAGGACGTCTCGCCCCAGGGCAAACTCGGCATCACCCTGGCCGTGGGGTCGAGCTTCGCCTTCGCGGGCATCCCGCTCTTCCTGCGCCGCCTGGGCGGCCGCGGCGGCCAGACCGAGGCCGTGCTCCTGGGCAACGCGCTCCTCTGCCTGGTCTGCACGCCCTTCTACTTCTCCGGCCCCCTGCCGGACGCCAAGGGTATCGGCGCGCTTCTCGTGCTGGGGCTTATCCAGACCGGGCTGGCCTACTTCATCTACACCAAGGCCATCCGCCACGTGCGCGCCCTGCCCGCCATAATCATCCCGGTGATCGAGCCCATCCTGAACCCCGTATGGGTGTTCCTCTTCATCGGCGAGAAGCCCTCGGCCACGGCCCTTGCCGGAGGCTTGGTGGTGCTCGGCGCGGCCACCATGCAGGGCTATTTCGCGGCCCGGGCGAGATGAGGGCCACGGCGCCATGAGCCTGACCACCCTGAAGCTCTTCGCCACCGCCGTGATCTGGGGCGGCACGTTCATCGCCGGGAGGATGCTCGGCCCGGAGATCAGCGCGTTCCCGGCCTCGTTTCTGCGCTTCGTGGCCGCCAACGTCTTCCTCGTGGCCTTCTTCCTCTGGAAGGAGGGCACGCTGCCGCGCTTCGACGCCAAGATGATCATCATCCTTCTGGGACTCGGGGCCACGGGCGTGTTCGGCTACAACGCCTTCTTCCTCTGGGGGCTGAAAAGCGTGCCCGCCGGACGCGCGGCCATCATCGTGGCGGGCAACCCCGTGTTCATCGCGCTCTTTTCCTGGCTCCTGTTCAGGGAGCCGCTCGGCAAGCTCAAGGCCCTGGGCATCGCGCTCTGCCTGACCGGGGCCGCCGTGGTCATCGGCCGGGGCAACCCGCTGGGGCTCTTCTCCGGCGAACTGAGCCTGGGCGACCTGGCCATCGCCGGGGCCATGCTCTCCTGGGTGAGCTATTCGCTTTTGGGCAAGCAGGTGATGGGCAGGCTGACCCCGCTGGCCGCAGTGACGTTCTCCTGCCTGGCCGGGATGCTCATGCTCCTGCCCCCGGCCCTGGCCGACGGGCTCGCGACCCAGGCCGCCAGCCTGTCGCTCACGGGCTGGGCCTGCATCCTCTACCTGGGGATCTTCGGCACGGGCGTGGGCTTCGTGTGGTTCTATCAGGGCATCAAGGAGATCGGGGCTTCGCGCGCGGCGGTGTTCATCAACTTCGTGCCCGTCTCGGCGGCCATCATGGGCGCGCTTATGCTTGGCGAAGCCATCAACGCCCCCATCGTGGCGGGCGGGGCACTGGTGCTCGCGGGCGTGGCCCTGACCAACCGCCCGGCCAGATAGGGCTTGCTCCAGACTTCCTGAATTGTTAGGGCTGCTTGCAAACAGAAAGGAGTAGGCATGGCCCGGACGGTTCACCGCCTCTGCGCGAAGCTTCTCGCGGCGCTGGCCGTGGCGCTTCTCTGCTCCCCGCCCTGCCAGGCCCTCGAACACGCCGTGCGTCCGGGCGAGACCTTGCGCGGCGTGGCCCGCGCCTACAAGGTCAGCCCCGCCCTGCTCGCCCGCGCCAACAGACTCAAACCCGACGCGAAGATCAGATCCGGCGCGATCCTGACCATCCCGAGCCTCGCGGCCGCCCTGCCTCCGCCCGTGGCGGACCATCGCGACTTGATCGCGGGAAAGCCCGTGGCCGGGGTCAAGGGCCTGGGCGGCAAGCGCCCTGGGGAGGCCCGCCAACGGCCGGACAACGTGGTGGTGACCCCGAACACCCGCCCTGCCGCCGAATCCGTGACGCCCAACTCGCCCGTGGACCGCGACCCCAAGACCTTCGGGCGCAGCACAGCCGGGGTCCGGGCCACCTTCCAGACCGACCCGGACACGGAGGTCATCGGCATCCTGGGCGCGCCGGACGGCCCGGGCGCGGCCTACAGGCCCTACGGCAAGCCCGAGCCACAGACGGGGAGTTCGCCGTCCGGCGGGGTGCTCCTCAAGCGCAGCTTCTGATCCCGGCCTTGCCCGCGCCAGGAAGCAGGCCCCGCGCCCGCCAGTCCTGAAGCACCCTCAGCGAGCCGTCCCGGCGCAACCGGACCGGAAAGGTTCCTCGTGATTGTCCTTTCTTTCCCGGCCGCATGCGGCTAGAAAAGCCCGTCATGTTCACCGGATATGCGCTCGTTGCCCTGGCCGCCCTGCTTTGGGGCATGATCGGCCCCCTCTCCAAGTACGCCTTCCAGTCCGGCATGCCCGCCCTGGAGGTCGCCTTCTGGCGCGCCACCCTGGCCTGGGTGCTCTACGCGGCCCACGCCCTGGCCATCAGGCGCGTGAAAATCGACGGCCGCGACCTGCCGTGGGTGCTGGGCTTCGGCGTGGTGTGCATCTTCGGGCTCTTCGGCAGCTACGTGCTGGCCGTGCGCGAGGGCGGGGCCGCTCTGGCCTCGGTGCTTCTCTACACCGCGCCCGCGTGGGTTGCGCTCCTGGCCTGGAAGCTTCTCGGCGAAAAGATGACCCCGGCCAAGGTGGGCGCGGTGGCGCTCACGGTGCTGGGCGTGGCGGGCGTGAGCCTGGGCGGCGGGCTGGACGGCGGCATCAACGCCCAGGCCCTGGGCTTCGGGCTTCTCTCGGGGCTCACCTACGCGCTCTACTACATCTTCGGCAAAGCCTTCCTCTCACGCTACCCCACGCCCACGATCTTTCTCTACGCCCTGCCCGCCGGCGCGGCCTGCATGACGCCGTTCTTCAGCTTCGGCCCGCACCCGCTCGAGGTCTGGATCGCCTGCGCGGTGCTGGCCGTATGCAGCACCTACGGGGCCTACTCGCTCTACTACGCGGGCCTGAGGCGCATCGAGGCCAGCCGCGCCGCCGTGATCGCCACCCTGGAGCCCGTGGTGGCCGCGCTCCTGGCCTTCTCGCTCTTCGGCGAGAGCTTCACCGCCTTCGGCTACCTGGGCTCAGGACTGATCCTGACCGCCGTGGTCATGACCATCTTCGCCGGGAGGCGCTGATGTTTCTCACACACCCCGCGCCGGGCAACCTGCGCATCCTGGACACGGCCCCGCTTCCCACGCCCTCGCAGGAGGCGCTCGAGCGCGTGGATGAGCTCTGGCGTCAAAGCCTGGAGCGCGTCCCCGGGCTCTTCGACGGGCGCGTCTTCAGCCTGGAGCGCTTCGAGGGCGGCGACGCCGTGGGTTTCCTGGCCCCGTACAAGTGGTACCTGGCGCAACTGGCCGAGCCGGAACTCTACTCCGAGCTTCGCGTGCGCTCCCTGGCCCTGAGCGGGCTGGTGGTCGCCTCCGGCCACCTCTTCTTCGGGCTGCGCAGGCGGAACCTGGCCGTGGAGCCGAACCAGTGGGAGACCGCGCCCTCGGGCACCCTGGACGCCTCCATCCGCGAACCGGACGGGTCGATCTCCTGGAGGGGGGCGTTCGCGGCCGAACTGCGCGAGGAGCTGGGCATCGACCCCGCCGCCTGCGATCCCAGGCCCTTCGCCCTGGTGGAGGACACCGGGACGCGCATCATCGAGACCGGGCTTCTCTTGGAGCTCCCCATGGACCATCGCGACGTCCTGGCCGCGTACGTGGGCAGCCCCGCGCCCGAGCACTGCGAGATGGCCGCCGTGCCGCTTCACGACGTGGCCCGCTTCCTCAAGGAGCGCGCGGCAGCCATGACCGGGGCCTGCCCGCACCTGGTGGCCGCCTCCGGGCTCATCCCGGCTTCCTGACGCCTGGAAAACGGCTCGTATCTTGCATTAAAAAGCGCGTCTCTTCACGGAGGAAGAAACGTGCGTCACAAATACATCATCGTGGGCGCCGGCCCCACCGGCTTGGGCGCCGCCCGCAGGCTCGCCGAGCTCGGCGAGCGCGATTTCGTCGTGCTCGAGGCCAACTCCTACCCCGGCGGGCTCGCCGCCAGCTTCAAGGACTCCCAGGGCTTCACCTGGGACGTGGGCGGGCACGTGGTCTTCTCGCACTACGAGTACTTCGACCGCATGCTGGATGACGCCCTGGGCGGCGACTACCTGGAGCACCAGCGCGAGGCCTGGGTGCGCATCGCCGGGACCTGGGTGCCCTACCCCTTCCAGAACAACATCCGCCACCTGCCCAAGGACCTGGCCTGGGAGTGCGTGCGCGGGCTCCTGCCCGGCGTGCGCCCCGAGAACGCGGGCGATCCGGCCAACTTCCACGAGTGGATCCTCAGGGTGTTCGGCCAGGGCATCGCGAAGCTCTTCATGGAGCCCTACAACTTCAAGGTCTGGGCCACGCCGCCGGAGCTCATGGGCTACAAGTGGATCGGCGAGCGCGTGAGCGTCATCGACCTGGAAAAGGTGCTCAAAAACGTCATCCTGGAACTGAACGACGTCTCCTGGGGCCCCAACAACACCTTCCGCTTCCCGCTCAAGGGCGGCACTGGGGAGATCTACCGCAGGGTGGCGGCCAAGCTCGCGGGCCACATCCGCTACGATTTCCCGGTCAGGGGCGTGGACCCCGCCGCGAAGACGGTGCTCGGCCCGGACGGGGCGGCGATCGAGTACGAGCGCCTGCTCTTCACCGGCCCGCTGGACATCCTGGCCCGCACGCTCCTGGCCACGGCCCCGGACGCGGTGCGCCGGGCCGCCGACGGGCTCAAGCACAGCGGCGGCTACATCGGTGGCGTGGGCGTGGAAGGCCCCAAGACCGACGAGCGCTGCTGGATGTATTTCCCCGAGTCCGACAACCCCTTCTACCGCGTGACCAACTTCCACCACTACTCGCCCAACAACACCCCGGACCCCGACGGCATGACCACGCGCATGCGCGCCTACATGACCGAGGTGAGCTTCTCCGAGCACAAGCCCGAGAACGCCGCGCACCTGGACAGCGTGGTGGACGGTCTTGTAAACGTGTCGCTCATGACGCCAAGGGAACGGGACGCCATCGTCTCCACCTGGGAGATGCGCCTCGACTACTCCTACCCCGTGCCCACCCTGGGCCGCGACGCGGCCCTGCGCACGATCCAGCCCTGGCTGGAGTCCGTGGGCATCTTCGGCAGGGGCCGCTTCGGCGGCTGGAAGTACGAGGTGAGCAACATGGACCACTCGGTGATGCAGGGCGTGGAGTGGGCCGAACGCATGGTGACCGGCAAGGCCGAAACCACTTACGCCCTCTGAAGGTTCATCCGTGACCGACGCTCCCTTTTCGCCGGACGTGTACGCCGCCCGGCGCGAGAAACTGCGCGCCCGCATCCGCGATGCGGGGCACACCGCGCTTCTGGTCTCCCACGCGGCCAACCGCTACTACCTGAGCGGCTTCGAACTGCACGACTCCCAGTGCAACGAGTCCTCTGGCATGCTCCTGATCGGCGCTGACGGCCGCGACAAGCTGCTCACCGACCCCCGGTTCCTGGACGCCGCGAGGCGGCTGTGGCCCGAGGACGACATCTTCATCTACACCGGCCACCGCCACGCGCAGATCAGGGAATTCATCGCCAAGGTCCACCAGGGCCCCCTGGCCTTCGAGAGCAGGGCCATGAGCGTGGACACCTGCGAGCACCTGCGCGAGACGCTCGCGCTCGTTCCCACCCACGGCCTCGTGGAGGACCTGCGCCGCATCAAGGAGCCCGCCGAGATCGAACGCCTGGACCGCTCCTGCGCGGTCAACGAGCGGGTCATGCGCGCGGCTCCGGACGAGATCCTGCCCGGGCGCAGCGAGGGCGAGGTGGCCTGGCGGCTCGAGCAGCTCTTCCGCGACTTCGGGGCCTCTGAGCTCGCGTTCTCGCCCATCGTGGCCGTGGACTCCAACGCCGCCCTGCCGCACGCCGAACCCGGGCGCGACCTGGTCAAGGAAGAGTGCATGGTGCTCGTGGACATGGGCGGACGCCACGGCGAGTACAACTCCGACCAGACCCGCACCTTCTGGGTCGGCAAGCGCCCGCCGGACTACTTCCGCAAGGCCCTGGAGCTGACCCAGATGGCCCAGGCCAAGGCCATCTCCGTGATCCGCCCGGGCCTGCCCATAAGCGAGGCCTACCACGCCGCGCGCTCCTACTTCGCGCAGTTCGGTGTGGAGAAGGCCTTCACCCACGCCCTGGGGCACGGCATCGGCCTGGAGACCCACGAATACCCGAGCCTCTCGCCCATCGCCGAAGGGGTGCTGGAGCCGGGCATGGTCATCACCGTGGAGCCTGGGCTCTACTACCCCGAGTGGGGCGGCATCCGCTGGGAGCACATGGTCGTCGTCACCGAGGACGGCCACCGCATCCTGGGCCAGGACGGGGCGTGAGCGAACCCAGGCCCCGCAGGCGCAAGACGCCCTACGCCGCCCCGCGCCGGTCGTCACGGATCTACGTGGGGATCGCGCGGGAGAACGTGGGGCTCCTCAAGTTCCTGCTGGAGGCCCACGGCCACCTGGGGATCATGAGCGTGCTCGACCGCCACGCCGCCGTGGCCCAAATTGCCTACTCCCCGGACTGCGAGCGCGAGCTGCGGGCCTTCCTTGAGGAAGCCGCCCAGACCGTGCCACTTCGAGAACTGAAAATCGCCTGACCAAGGCCAAGGCGGCCCGGAAGTGCATGCCGCGCTCCCGGGCCGCCTCGTTTCGCCCCCCCCTTGCTCCCGCGCGGGCCGCTCCATCGTCGGAAAGAAACCTGTCGCGACGGCCTCCTCCACGCGACCGGAGAGGACTGCCACCGACGAGCGGGCCTAGGACGCGTTTTTCGCGTGCGCGCAGCGCGCCCCGCGCACGTGCGGCTCCAGGCAGCCCTTGGCGGCGCGGCCGTCCTCCACGGGCTCGGAGAGCTCGTGCAGGATGGCGCAGTCCGACACCGCCCGAATCCTGGCGCACCTGCCACGCAGGGCGGTGAGCTGGCCCTTCAGGGCCGTGAGCCTCTCGATGCGCTCGGCCACGTGCTCGATGTGCTCGTCGAGGATCACGTTGACCTCGTTGCAGTCCTTGCACGGGTCGAGCTTCAGCTGGATGAGCGCGCGGATCTCCCCCAGGGACATCTCGAGCGTCCGGCAGTTGCGGATGAAACTCAACGCCTCCAGGTGCTCCGCGCCGTACACGCGGTAGTTGTTGGCCCCGCGCTCCGGTTCGGGCAATAACCCCTCGCGCTCGTAGTAGCGCACGGTCTCCACCGTGCAGCCGGCCCTCCCGGCCAGGTCCCCTATCTTCATCGCTTCCTCCTGGAAAACGCTTGACCCTGAAGTTACTCCAGGGTGTCTACTCTGGCAAGCCGTGGGCCGAAAGGCCCGAATATGTTTCCAGAGAAGAAGGAATCCCATGAATTCGTTGACGTTTCGCATCATGGACATGGACTGCGCCGAGGAGGTGGCCATCCTCACCCGGGCCCTGGAGCCCCTGGTGGGCGACAAGGACCGGCTCAGCTTCGACCTCCTGGAGCGCAAATTGAAGGTGGATGTCGAAGGCTTGCAACTGGCCCAGGAGCAGATCGAACAGGCCGTGCGCGCCACCGGCATGAAGGCCGAGCCCGTGGCCCAGGCCCTGGCTGCCTGCTCCTGCTGCGGCGGCACCTGCGCCACCCGGGGGGGCTTCTGGGCGCGGCGGGGCCGAGAGGCGCTCTGCGCCGTGAGCGGCGCGCTCTGGGCCTCGGGGCTCGGCCTGATGATGGCGGAGCACGGATCGCTGTTGGCTGCCTTCAGGCACAGCAGCGAGGCCCCCGTGGCGGCCAAGGCCCTGTGGATCGCGGCGGCCCTGGCCGGAGTGTGGCACGTGCTGCCCAAGGCCGCGCACTCGCTGCGCACCCTGCGCCCGGACATGAACCTGCTCATGGTCCTGGCGTGCAGCGGGGCCATGGCCATCGGCGAATACTCCGAGGGCGCGTCCGTGGCCTTCCTCTTCGCCCTGGCCAACCAGCTCGAAGCCTGGAGCGTGGGCCGCGCCAGAAACGCCATCCACGCCCTCATGACCCTGGCCCCGGACAAGGCCCTGGTGTTCTCGCCCTTCACCTTCGGCCCGGTGGAGACGCCGGTGGAGGAAGTGCGGCCGGGCTCCGTCATCCTGGTGCGCCCCGGCGACCGCATCCCCCTGGACGGCGAGGTGCGCTCGGGCGCGTCCAGCGTGGACCAGTCCCCCATCACGGGCGAGTCCATGCCCGTGCCCAAGTCCCCGGGCGACCAGGTGTTCGCGGGCACCATCAACGCCGAGGGCGCGCTGGAGGTGAAGACCACCCGGGCCGCCTCGGACACCACCCTGGCCAGGATCATGCGCATGGTGGAGGACGCCCAGTCCAGGCGCGCCAAGGCCGTGCAGTGGGTGGAGAAGTTCGCGGCCGTGTACACGCCGGTGATGGTCGGCGTGTCGCTCCTCTTCGCGGTGATCCCCCCGCTTTTCGCGGGCGAGCCCTGGGACAAGTGGATCTACGAGGCCCTGGTGATCCTCGTGATCTCGTGCCCGTGCGCCCTGGTGATCTCCACGCCCGTGAGCGTGGTGGCCGCCCTGGCCTCGGCCGCGCGCAACGGCGTTTTGGTCAAGGGCGGGGTGTTTCTGGAGGTCCCGGCCACGCTGGACGCCGTGGCCCTGGACAAGACCGGCACCCTGACCCGCGGCAGGCCCGCCGTGACGGGCGTGGCCTGCCTGAACGGAACCTCCGAGGCCGGGCTCCTGGCCGTGGCCGCCGCCCTGGAGTCGCGCAGCAGCCATCCGGTGGCCCTGGCCGTGATGCGCCACGCCGCCGCGCTCGGCGTGGACGTGCCCCAGGTGCGGGACGCTCAGGCCAGGCCGGGCCTCGGCGCGCAGGGCGTGGTCCACGGGGCCGCGCACTACGTGGGCAACCCGCGCTTC
The DNA here is from genome assembly GCF_055397115.1 of Fundidesulfovibrio sp. YSD1. Classification (NCBI taxonomy): domain Bacteria; kingdom Pseudomonadati; phylum Thermodesulfobacteriota; class Desulfovibrionia; order Desulfovibrionales; family Desulfovibrionaceae; genus Fundidesulfovibrio; species Fundidesulfovibrio sp. YSD1. The sequence continues at coordinate 3,639,188 of NZ_AP043666.1, read as the reverse complement.
CTCAGGGAGACGGGCGTGGCGCCGGTATCGAGCGAGATCGAGGAGACTATCGGGCGCATGGAGGATTCGGCGGCCACGGTGGTCTGCGTGTGGACCGAAGGCCGCGTGCTCGGCTGCCTCTCGGTGGCGGACGAGGTCAGGCCGCAATCCAGGCAGGCCGTGGGGGAGCTCGCGGCCCTGGGCGTTGGCACGGTGGTCATGCTCACGGGCGACAACGCCCGGACCGCCGCCAAGATCGCCAGCGAGGCCGGAGTGACGCAATTCCGGGCCGACCTCTTGCCCGAGGACAAGACCCGCGCGGTCCAGGAGCTGGTGGATTCCGGGCGGCGCGTGGCCATGGTGGGCGACGGAGTGAACGACGCCCCGGCCCTGGCCGCCTCGCATCTGGGCGTGGCCATGGGCTCCGTCGGCACGGACGTGGCCATCGAGACGGCGGACGTGGCGCTCATGTCCGACGACCTCTCCAAGCTGCCCTGGCTCATCGGGCACTCGCGCAGGACCATGGGGGTGATCAAGGCCAACATCGGCTTCGCCCTGGGCGTGAAGGCGGTGTTCCTCGTGCTGGCGGCCATGCAGATGGCCACGCTCTGGACGGCCATCCTGGCGGACCTGGGCTCGTCGCTTTTGGTGATCTTCAACGGCCTGCGGCTTCTGCGCATCAGGCGTTAGCCGACGCGTCCCGGCGTCCCACGGGCCTGCCCCTGTCCGGCTCCGCCAACCGGGGCGGGCTCGTGAACCGGCGGCCACCCCGTCCGGCCAGCCGGGCACGACCGGCCCGTGAAGCGCGCCCGCGCCGGGGCTATTCCGCCTTGGGTTTGGCGGCCTTCAGGGCCGCCAGCTTTTCCTCTTCCTCGGCGGCCAGGGCGCTCGCGGCGGCCGCGCCGAGGGCCTGACGGGCGGCCTCGTCCATCTGCTTCTCCCCGGCCGCCAGGGCGCTGAACTCCGGGGGGAAGTACACCGTCACGTTGCGGTGCGCGAACTCGATCCCGTTCTTCCTGAAGGCCTCCTGCACGCGGCGGTAGAGCTCCTTTTCGACCAGGAACTGGTGGCCCGGCACGGTCTTGAACTTGATGCGCAGGATCATGGCCGAATCTTCCATCTTGCGCACACCCATGGACTTGATGTCGCTCAGCATCCCCCGGCTGATCTCCTCGTTGGCCATCAGCTCCTTGTTGATGCGCTTGATGATCTTCCTGATCTTCTCGATGTCCGCGTCGTAGCGGACGCGGAAGTCGAGCTTGGAGATGATGTAGTCCCTGCTGTAGTTCTGCAGTATCTTGAGCCCGCCGTAGGGGATGGTGAAGACCATGCCCCGGGGGTGGCGCAGTTTCATGGAGCGCAGCGAGATCTGCTCCACCGTGCCCTTGGCCGTCCCGGCCTCCACGTAGTCCCCCACGCGGAAGGCGTCGTCGATGAGGAAGAACACGCCGGAGATGATGTCCTTGACCAGGGTCTGCGCGCCGAAGCCGATGGCCAGGCCGATGACGCCAGCGCCCGCGATGAGCGGCCCGATGTCCACGCCCAGCGAGGACAGGGCCACAAGCGAGCCCATGACCACGATCACGCACAGGAGGAACTTGCGCAGCAGCATGAGCAGCGTGGCGCTGCGCGAGCCCCCCGCCCCGCCGCCCTCCTCCATCTCGTCGCCGGGCAGGCTCGTCTCCTCGCTCAGCCTGCGGTCGATGCGGATGCGGATGACCTCCCAGACCAGAAGCCCGCCCACGCCCACCAGCAGGACGCTCAGCACGTTTCGCGCGAAAAGCCAGCCCAAGGGGATCTCCACCCCCCAGGTCTTGAGCATGGCGAAGGCCGCGAAAGCCACCAGGACCACCCGCAGGCTCTTGCGGATGAACGGGATGTAGTAGCGGATGGTCTTCCTGTCCGGGGCCGCCGGGTGGACCGGTTCGCCCGCGCCGCGCTCCTCCGGGGTCAGGTCGATGACCTCCCTGTCCTCCCCGGACGCGGCGGCCAGGAGCTTGCCCACCCACAGGTCCACGCCGATGGCGCACGGGATGAGGAACAGGCTCAGCACGAGCAGCAGGATGGTGGCGTCGCCCGAGAGGGCCTGCGAGCTCCAGAAGAAGCCGATGACCAGCGCGTAGGCCACGGCGGGGTAGTGCCAGAAGCGCGCCGCCAGGGCCCTGGCCCCGAAGTGCTGGCCGCCGTCCCCACCCAGGATCACCCCGGCCACCCGGGAGCGGTTGGCCAGGATCATGCCCGTGAGCAGAAGGCCCACCACCGGCCCGGCCTGGGCGTAGAGGATGTCCCCCAGGGCCGGGGCCTTGCCCAGATTCTTGAGGACCACGCCGGACACGCCCAAGAGGGCCGAAGCCAGGGCGATGGCCATGAGCCAGCGGTAGAGCGTGAGCGCGTCCTCGTCGCGGATGGGGATGAGCCGGGCCCCCCCGTCCTCCGGGGAGAGCAGCACGCGCGCCACGGCCTTGACGAGCAGGTAATAGGACAGCCCCACTATGGCGATGACCCCCATGGTGCGAACGTTGCCCGCCGCCGGGAGCAGGGCCATGTAGAGCGCGAAGGCGGCCAGGAAAAACGCCGCCACCGCGAGCGCGCTACGCAGGAGGTTGGAGAGGACCCTGCCCGTGCGGCCGAGCCCGGGCCCGTCCGGGAGCCCCGGGGAGCGCCTGGTCAGGGTGTCGCACAGCCTGCCCGCGCCCGCCGAGGCGGCCAGCGCCCCGGCGAGGACGGCGGCCAGCGCCAGCAGGGAATACAGGAGGCTCCGGGAGGTTCCGCCGCCGGTGAGGTTGCCCGCCACGTCCACTCCGGAGAGCTCCTCCTGGGCCTTGGCCAGGAGGCGTTCGTGGCGCGCAAGCCCCTCGCGCACGGACTTTTCCAGGCTCACGAACAGCCCGAGCAGGAAGCTGCCGTGCTCCTCCCCGCTGTCCTGCGCGGCCGGGGCGGCCTGGGCCGCGAGCTTGGCCTGAAGGAGGGCGCGCGCCTCCTCGTCGGTGAGCCTGGCCATGAAGGCCGGCACGTCCTGGGGGTCGGTGGGCTCCACCAGGGGGGCTTGAGCCTTGCCCGAGGGTTTCTTCATCCCAGGGACGGCCGCGATGCAGGCATGGGAAGCGAAAAGCGGGACGGCCAAGGCGAGCACGGCCAAGACTGCGAGGTGCCTGACCATAAAGATCATGCGGGGGTTCTCCGGGTACTGGAGCCGAAACGGCGCTCGGTTAAGCGGACGATACTCCTGCCACCCGATCCATCTCCATCAAATCACGCAAAAACACAAGGCCGCAGCCCGGCCGCGAGCCCGCTCCCGGACGGCGGCCCGGCCCGCTACCGCCCCCTGCGCATGTCCCTCTTCGGCGGCTCCCCGAAGAGCCGCTTGTACTCCCTGTTGAACTGCGTGGAGCTCTCGTAGCCCACGGCCAGGGCCGCGCTGGTGGCGTTCTCGCTCTCGGCGAGCATCAGGCGCTGGGCCTCGTAGAGGCGCAGGCGCTTGTGGAACTGCAAGGGGCTGAGGCTCGTCACTTCCTTGAAGTGCCGGTGGAACGTGGAGGTGGCCATGTTCACGAACCCGGCCAGCCTGTCCACCTGCAAGGGCTCCTTGAAGTTCGCCCGGAGCCAGGTGATGGCCTTGGCGATCTGGTTGCCCTGGGTGCCGTGCGTGTTCAGCCTGCGCAGGTGCCCGCCCTGCGGCCCGGCGAGCAGCCGGTAGTGGATCTCGCGCGTTATCAGCGGCGCGAGCACCGGTATCTGCTCGGGCCTTTCGAGCAGCTCCACCAGGCGCAAGAAGGCGTCCAGCACGTCCGGGTCCGCGTCCGCCACGGATATTCCCTTGCGGCAGCCCTTGTCCGGCCCGCCCGGCAGGGCGGTCTCGGCCGCGAGCCTGGTGATCAGGGCCTTGTCCAGGGTGAGCGACACCACCAGGAACGGCCGCTCCGGCGACGCGGAGGTGATGTAGGAGGTGCTCGGCATGTCCACCCCGGCCACCAGGCACTGGTTCTCGCCGTAGCGGTACTCCTCGGAGCCGATGATCGAGCGCTTGAACCCCTGGACGATCACCGCCACCAGGGGATCGGAGAAGCTGTTCTCGCAATTGACCGGTTCGTCGCGCCTGGAAATCCGCAGGCCCTCCACGGCGGTGCGGTGGACTCCCGGCGCGGGGGCCCAGCGCAACAGTTTCTCTTTCAGCAGGCTGTTCGCCTTCTCGAACTCGAAGCGCTTCTCGTTTTCCATTGCTGACCAACCCGTTGTTTTCAAAGTAAATAGCAGAAAACAGCGCCGGTGGCGCATGCCCTCAGATAATACGATCCTCTTGTCCTTGGTAGCCTCGTGAGAGAATCAGGCAAGAATTGGGCAGGATCGTGTCTACTGCCCCGCGGCCGGGGGACCTATATGCGCATCATCGGGAAATCGGGACCAGGGGAAGCGGGCGGCGCGGATCGCTGCCGGCCCGAGGCGAAAACGCACGGACGTTCGGCGAGCCGCCGCGACATCCCGAAGCTCCCGGCCGCAGGCCTGCTGGAGGGCATCGCGGCGACGGCGCAATTTTTCCGGGCGGCCTTGGCGCGAAGCCCCGCCCAGCGAAGGAGGATCATCCATGGAGATCAAGAGGGCAGGCTCCCAGCCTTCCATGACCGGCCCGGCCGAGAGGTTCACGGGCCAGGTGCGCATCGACCCGCTGCGCCCCCAGGCGCACGATCCCTCGCGCGTGACAGCGTTAAGCGTCACCTTCGAGCCCGGGGCACGCACGGCCTGGCACGCCCATCCCCTGGGCCAGACCCTGATCGTCACGGCCGGGTGCGGGCGGGTGCAGCGCGAAGGCGGGCCCGTCCAGGAGATCCGGCCCGGGGACGCGGTGCTCATCGCGCCCGGTGAAAAGCACTGGCACGGCGCGTCGCCCACCACGGCCATGACGCACATCGCCATCCAGGAGCAGGTGGAAGGCCGCACCGCCGACTGGATGGAGAAGGTCGACGACGCCCAGTACGGCGGCTGAGCGCGCCCCGCGCGTGGCCGCCGCCGAAACGAAACAACCCCTCCGCAATGACAAGGAGACTTTCCATGCTTTACAGGAAGATGCCGAAAACAGGAGACGAGCTCTCCATCCTGGGCTTCGGGTGCATGCGCATGCCCATGATCGACGGCCAGATCGACGAGCCCCGGGCCATCGCCCAAATCAGGGGCGCCATCGACAGCGGGGTCAACTATGTCGACACCGCCTGGCCCTACCACGGCGGGCAAAGCGAGCCCCTCCTGGGCAAGGCCCTGAAGGACGGCTACCGCGAGCGCGTCAAGGTGGCCACCAAGCTGCCCACGTGGCTGGTCAAGGACCGTGCGGACATGGACCGCTACCTGAACGCCCAGCTCGAAAGGCTCGGCGTCGAGCGCATCGACTACTACCTGGTGCACTCCCTGAACGGGCCGTCCTGGGACGACATCGAGGCCAAGGGCGTGCGCGACTTCCTGGACCAGGCCAAGAAGGACGGGCGCATCGTCAACGCCGGGTTCTCCTTCCACGGCCTGGGCGAGGACTTCGCGCGCATCGTGGACGCCTACCCCTGGGAGTTCTGCCAGATCCAGTACAACTACCTGGACCAGGAGTTCCAGGCGGGCACGGCCGGGCTCAAATACGCGGCCTCCAAGGGCCTGGGCGTGGTGATCATGGAGCCTCTGCGCGGCGGCAACCTGGGCCTGCCCACCCCGCCCCCGGCCGTGGCCGCCATGTGGGACGGGGCCGAAACCGGGCGCACCCCGGTGGAGTGGGCCCTGCGCTGGGTGTGGGACCATCCGGAAGTGACCGTGGTGCTCTCGGGCATGAACGAGGAGGAGCACATCGCCCAGAACCTGGCCATCGCGAACGAGGCCCACGCGGGCTCGCTCACCGCCAAGGAGCGGGAACTGGTGGACAAGGTCCGGCGCAAGTACCAGGAGCTCATGCAGGTCGGCTGCACGGGCTGCGCCTACTGCATGCCCTGCCCGGCCGGGGTGCAGATACCCAAGTGCTTCGATTTCTACAACAAGATGCACATGTTCGGGAACGTCCAGGAGGCGAAGTTCATGTACGTCGCCTTCAACTCCGGCCTGACCGGCGGCGGCCCGGGCTTCGCCTCGCAGTGCGTGGCCTGCGGCGAATGCCTGGAGAAGTGCCCCCAGAGCATCGAAATCCCGGACGTCCTGGAAAAGGTCTCCGCCGAGATGGAAGGCCCCGGCTTCCAGGAACAGTTGGCCATGATCAAGGATCACTTCAGGAAAGGGCTCGACTAGCCCGAAGCGGCGGGAGGGCGCGTCCATGGACACGCCCTCCCCCATTGCATACAAGCGTATCCGGGCGGGAACTGCCCGCCCCCCAACGATCAACAGGCGCGAAAGCGCACCAGGCGATGAGAATACTCTATTACGACTGCTTCGCCGGAATAAGCGGCGACATGAACCTGGCGGCCATGATCGGCCTGGGCGTGGACCCCGGCTTTCTGCGCGCGGAGCTCTCCAAACTGGGCCTGGACCACGAGTTCGAGCTGCTGGTCTCGCAGGGCGAGCGCCACGGCATCCACGGCACGCGCGTGGACGTGGCGTTTGGGAACCAGGACTCCGGCCACTCCCACGGCCACGAACGCCATGACGAAGCCCCCGCCGAGGCGCACGCCCACGGACACCATCACGACCATGGCCACGGGCGCGACCACAATCACGGGCACGACCACGGCCACGGCCACCATCACGACCACTGCCACGCGGAGCCGCGCGCCGAGCGCCACGACCACGCCGCGCACCGCAACCTGGCGGACATCGAGAAGATCATCACGGAGAGCTCCCTGGCCGAACCGGTCAAGAAGACCAGCCTGGCGATCTTCCGCAAGGTGGCCGAGGCCGAGGCCAAGGTGCACGGCAAGGGACTTCATGAAGTGCACTTCCACGAGGTGGGGGCCACGGACTCCATCGTGGACATCGTGGGCGCGGCCGTCTGCTTCCACGCCCTGGGCGTGGACGCGGTGTGGTGCTCCCCGGTGGAGCTCGGCGGCGGGTTCGTGCGCTGCGCCCACGGGATGATGCCCGTGCCCGCGCCCGCCACCGTGGAAATCCTCACGGGAATACCCACCACGCGCGGCGCGGCCCGGCACGAGGCGACCACCCCCACGGGCGCGGCCATAGTGGCCGTGCTGGCGGACGAATTCACTTCCGCCCCCTCGCTGGCCGCCGAGAAGACCGCCTACGCCGTCGGCCACCGGGACGCCGAGATCCCCAACGTCCTGCGGGTGCAGCTGGCCCGCCCGGCCGCCTCGAAGCCCGAAGGCCCGGTGAGCGAGGCGCGGCTGCTGCAATGCAACATCGACGACATGACCGCCGAGGCCCTCGGCGTGGCCATGGACGTGCTCATGGAGAACGGGGCCATGGACGTGCACTTCACGCCCATCGTGATGAAGAAGAACCGTCCGGCCACCTGCGTCTCGCTTCTGTGCGCGACCCAGGACGAGGAGCGCTTCAAGGAGCTGCTCTTTCGCCACACCACCACCCTGGGCGTGAAGAGCTTCCCCCTGGAGAAGACCGTGCTGGGCGTCAGCTTCGAGAGCCTGGAAACGGAGCTCGGCCCCGTGACCATGAAGAACGCCCTCAAGGACGGCCGCGTCATCCGCTCCAAGCCGGAGCTGGAGGACTGCCGGGAACTGGCCAGGAAACACGGCCTGAGCCTGGCCGAGGTCCAAGCCGCCGTCGCCAGGCACGGGAAGTAGCGCCATGGAAGCCAAGCGCCAAGCCCTGCTCGCTATCCTGCGCCCCCTGGGCAAGGCCCTGGTGGCCTTTTCCGGCGGGCTGGACAGCACGCTTCTGCTGCACGCCGCCCGCGAGGCCCTGGGCGGCGGCGCGCTGGCCGTGACCCTGGTCACGCCCTACACGCCCGCCCAGGAAGTCGAGGACGCCAAGGAGGCGGCCAAGGCCATGGGAGTACGCCACAGGATGATCGAGGTCCCCTTTCCCGAGGCCCTGCGCGACAACCCTCCGGAGCGCTGCTACATCTGCAAGAAGGGCCTCTTTTCCCTGCTTCTCGGCCTGGCCCGGGAGGAAGGCATGATCCACGTGCTGGACGGGACCAACCTGGACGACCTGGGCGACCATCGCCCGGGCTTCAGGGCCGTCAAGGATCTGGGGGTCGAAAGCCCGCTTCTGGAAGCCGGGCTGACCAAGCAGGATATTCGGGGGCTCTCCCGCCTGTTTGGCCTCGCCACCTGGGACAAGCCCGCCGGGGCCTGCCTGCTCACGCGGCTGCCCCACGGGACGCGCGTGGACGAGGCGGAGCTTACGCGCATCGACCGGGCCGAGGACTTTCTCAAGGGCCTGGGCTTCCCGGCCGTGCGCGTGCGCAGCCACGGGGGCGCGGCCCGCATCGAGGTGCCGCGCGGGCGCGTGGCCGAACTGGTCGAGGCGGACGAGAAACACGGCATCGACGCCATGCTCAAGGCCCTGGGCTTCAGCCACGCGGCCGTGGACCTGGCGGGCTACCGCATGGGCAGCCTGAACGAGAAAACCGCCCGGGAACGGGCATCATAATAATAAAGAAAACATGGATACCCAAGAGAGCCTGAAACTGCTGCTGACCGCCGTCAAGGACGGCAGCCTGGACGTGGAGCAGGGCATGGAGCGCCTGCGCGACCTGCCCTTCATGGACATGGGCCACACCAAGATCGACATGCACCGCGCCCTGCGCAACGGATTTCCCGAGGTGATCTACGGCGAGGGCAAGACCCCGGAGCAGGTCGGCGAAATCTTCACCCGCATGCGCGGCCACGCGGGCGTGCTGGCCACGCGCGTCTCGCCGGAAATGGCGGCGCACGTGCAGGCCGTGTGCCCGGAGGTGGAGTACAACCCGCTGGGGCGCACGCTGACGCTCACCAGCGGCGAGAGGGCCTGGCGCGAGGGCGAGATCGCCATCGTCACGGCGGGCACCTCCGACCTGCCCGTGGCCGAGGAGGCCCGGGTGACCTGCGAGATGCTCGGCAGCCGGGCCTGGATCGTCTCCGACGTCGGCGTCGCGGGCATCCACCGGCTGCTGGACCGGCTTTCGGACATCCGCAAGGCCCGGGTGATCATCGTGGTGGCGGGCATGGAGGGGGCTCTGGCCAGCGTGGTCGGGGGGCTCGTCTCCCAGCCCATCGTGGCGGTGCCCACGTCGGTGGGCTACGGGGCGTCGCTCTCCGGGCTCTCGGCGCTGCTCGGCATGCTCACGTCCTGCGCCAGCGGGGTCACTGTGGTGAACATCGACAACGGCTTCGGCGCGGCCTGCGCGGCCTGCAAGATCAACAACCTCTTCCCGGCCTGAAAACGAGCCCAGGGATTTCGCCGAATGGTGTTGGCATGGGGCCGTCATCGGAGTATCAGGCCGTAGTGAAGAAAAATGTCCGTGCGGTGCGCACCCTTCACCCCCCGGAGCCTCCGGGAAGAAAGGCGGTGGTGCAATGTGCGATTGTGATGCTTCGCAAGCCAGGCCCGGGGGCATGTCCCGCCGCCAGTTCATCAAGAGCGTCATCGCGGCGGGCGCGGTCACGTTTTCCGCCCCGCTGTTCACCGGCCCGGCGGGCGCTGCGGCCCCGGCCGCGCCCGGCTCGGTGGAGCGCCTCGTCACCCTGACCGTCAACGGCCAGCAGCGCCGCGTGGACGTGCTGCCCCAGGAAACCCTGGCCCAGACCCTGCGCGGCAAGCTCGGGCTCGGCGGGGTCAAGCTCGGCTGCGACCGGGCCGAGTGCGGGGCCTGCACCGTGCTCGTGGACGACGTACCCGTCTATTCCTGCTCGATTCTCACACACGGCGTCCGGGGCAGGAAGATCCTCACCGTGGAGGGGCTGGCCAACCCGGACGGCTCGCTGCACCCCCTGCAGCAAGGCGTGCTCGACGAGCAGGGCTTCCAGTGCGGCTACTGCGCCCCGGGCTTTCTCATGTCCGCCCTGGGCTTTCTTAAAAAGAACCCCTCCCCCACCCGCCAAGAACTTGCGCGCGGCGTCTCCGGCAACCTCTGCCGCTGCCAGGACTACGACAAGATTCTCACGGCCCTGATGCGCGGGGCCGAATACATGAGGAAGGTGTAAGCCATGGCCCAGCAAGACCCGCCCTTCACGGCGAAGCTGACCGGGCGCGACTACACCACGCCCGACCAGCGCGCCAAATTGACAGGCTCCGCCCGCTACGCCGAGGACTTCCGCGCCGAGGGCATGCTTGCGTGCAGGCTGCTCACGAGCCCCATGCCGCACGCCAAGGTCACGCGCCTGGACACGCGCAAGGCCCTAGCCATGCCCGGGGTGCGGGCCATCCTCACGCCCGACGACCTGCCGCCCCCGGCCGACTCCGTCACGGACACCGGCGCGGTGATCAAGGCCAGCCCCTGGGCCGAGCGCGCCCTGACCATGGAGCCGCTCTACCAGGGCGACCCCGTCCTGGCCGTGGCCGCAGTGGACGAGGCCTCGGCCGTTGCGGCCATCGAGGCCGTGGACATCGAATTCACGCCGCTGCCCTTCGTCATCGACCCCCTGGACAGCCTGCGCCCGGGCGGACCCAACGCCCGCGCCGACGGCAACGCCTGGCTGCCCCCGAAGAAATCAGGGGAGCTGGCCTCGGTCGGGGAGTTCAAGTGGACCGCCGAGGACTTCGCCGCCGCCGCCCCGGGCCAACTGCCCCTGGGCAAGGCCACGGCCGAGTGGTCCTTCGGCGACGTGGAGGCCGGTTTCTCCAAGGCCGACCTGGTGCTGGACGAGACGTTCGTCACGCCCAACGTCAGCCACCAGGCCCTGGAGACCAGGTCCACCCTGGCCTGGTGGGAGAACGGCAGGCTGCACCTGGCCGCCGGGACCCAGAGCACCATCCAGACCGTCCCGGCCCTCGCGCGCTGGCTCAACCTGGAGCCGGACAAGATAGTCTTCGTCAGCGAGTACACGGGCGGCGGGTTCGGCGGCAAGATCACGGCCTCCATCGCCGTGGTCATACCGGCCCTCTTGGCGAAGAAGGCCCAGGCCCCGGTGATGATGCGCGTCACCCGCGAGGAGGAGCAGTACATCGGCCGGGCAAGGCCCAGTTGCATCGGGCGCACGCGCGCCGGGTTCTCCAAGGACGGCCGCCTGCTGGCCCTGGACATCCTCGTGGTGCAGGACAACGGCCCCTACGAGCAGCAGCACGACGTGGCCATCATCGGGCGCATGGCCTCGCTCCTCTATCAGCCCAAGGCCATGCGCTGGCGAGGGGTGACGGTGCTGACCAACACGCCCCCGCGCTCGGCACAGACCGCGCCCGGCGGCCTCCAGGCCACTGCCCTGGTGGGGCCGGTGCTGGCCAAGGCCGCGCGCAGGCTTAACCTCGATCCCCTGGCCGTCTGCCGGGTCAACGCCCCCCAGGGCCGCGCCCCGGCCGGGCCGCCCAACGCCGAGGGCAAGCTCGGCCAGGCCACGGCCGCGAACGTGGCCCAGGCCCTGGACCAGGGCGCGAAGACCTTCGGCTGGCAGGAGCGCCGCGCCCGCCCCGCGCCCAAGGAAGGCCCCCTGCGGCGCGGCCTGGGCGTGGCCACGGGCTGCTTCGTGGCGGGCACTGTGGGCTTCGACGGCCTTTTCGTCATCACCCCCGAGGGCAGGCTTCGCATCCACAGCGGCGTGGGCAACCTGGGCACCGAGTCCTTCAGCGACGTGCAGCGCGTGCTGGCCGACGCCATGGACGTGCCCTGGGAGGCCTGCGAGGTGATCTGGGGCGACACGGGCAAAGGCCTGGGCTGGAGCTGCGTCTCGGGCGGCAGCCAGACCATCCACGCCATGTCGCGCGCGGCCCTGGCCGCCAGCCTGGACGCCAAAAAGAAGTTGCGCGAGATCGCCGCGTCCATCCTGGGAGAACGTCCGGAGGACTACCAGATCGGCGGGCAGCGGGTCTTCCGGCCGGACACGGGGCAGGGGGTGAGCCTGGCCGAGGCCGCCGCCCAGGCCATCAGGATGGGCGGCGTCTACGACGGCCACGAGGCCCCGGCCGACGTCCACAAGCTGACCAAGGCCTCGGTTGCCGCGCTGGCCGGACAGGGGCTCGTGGCCGTCGGCCGCGACAACTTCCCGCGAGACGGCCAGACCTATTCCTTCGTGGCCGCTTTCGTCGAGGTGGAGGTGGACGTGGAGACCGGCATGTACCGCATCAAGGACTTCCACGCCGAGGCCGACGCGGGCGTCGTGGTCCATCCCAGGGCGTTCGCGGGGCAACTCGCCGGGCGCTCCATGCTGGGCATCGGCCACGCCACCACCCAGAAGTGGTTCTACGACAAGCACTACGGCCTGCCCGTGGCCAAGCGCTTCTACCAGACCCGGCCGCCCACGGTCCTCGACTTCCCGGAGAAGTTCACCTGGGGTTCGCTCGGCATCCCCGATCCGCAGACGCCCATCGGGGCGCGCGGCATCGGCGAGCCGCCCACGGCGGCGGCCTGCGCGGCCATGCTCTGCGCGCTGTCCGACGCGCTGGGCGACGGCGCGTTCAACCGCGCCCCGGTCATGACCGAAACGGTCATCAGGGCCTTCGAGCAGGCGGGCCGGGTCAGCCGGGACGGCCTCTCGGCCAACGTCTGATCCCGTAGGCCGCCACGCAGGCGGCGGGAGGATACGCCCATGGCGACGACGCGTGACGGCATGGCGCCTTTCGAGCTCTACCAGCCGGCCGCAGTAGAGGACGCCCTGGCCCTGGCCGGACGCTTCGGAAATGACGGCTGGCTCCTGGCCGGGGGGCTGGACAGCCTGGAGCGGTTCAAGGACCGCATCGTGAGGCCCAAGGCGGTGATCGACCTGACCCGCGTCGAGGCCTTGCGCGGCGTCCGCGAGGAAGCCGGGGACCTCGTCATCGGCCCCATGACCACGCTCACCGAGGTGGCCGGCCATCCGGCCGTCCGGCAGCGCTTCGGCCTGCTGGCCGAGGCCGCGGGCGAGGTGGCCTCGCCGCAGATCCGCAACCAAGGGACCATCGGCGGCAACATCTGCCAGGACGCCCGCTGCTGGTACTACCGGGGCGGCTGGGACTGCTACCGGGCCGGGGGCAACATCTGCTACGCCGACGCGCCCGAGGGCATGAACCGCGAGCATGCCGTGTTCGGGGCCAGCGGCTGCGTGGCCGTCTCCCCCTCGGACACCGCTCCGGCGCTGGTGGCCCTGGAGGCCAGGCTGGTGATCCAAGGCGGCTCGGTCAGGCGCGAGGTGGCGGCCGAGGACTTCTTCGTGGGCCCGGAGCGCGACATCACTCGCCTGAACGTGCTCGGCCCGGGCGAGATGCTCACGGCCATCCGCATCCCGCCCACGTGGTCCGGGGCGGCGTTCCACTTCGAGAAGGTCAGGGACAGGCCGGTGTGGGATTTCGCGCTGGCGAACGTGGCCTCGGCCATGCGCATCGGCAACGGGCGCATCGCCAAGGCACGCGTGGTGCTGGGGGCCGTGGCCGCCCGGCCCTGGCGGCTGCCCCGCGTGGAGGAGGCCGTGGCCGGGCGCACTCCCGCCGACGCGGCGGCGGTTGCCGCGCGCCTGGCGGCCGAGGGCGCGGTGCCCCTGCGCCACAACGGCTTCAAGGTGGACTTGGCCCGCAACCTGGTCAAACGCGCCTTCCTGGGCAAGGAGGGGTCATGAGCCTGGTCACGTGGGGACACACCCCCTGGGGACAGCCCATCATCCTGCACGCCGCCTGGTATCTGCTGTGGTACTCGCTGGCCGCCGGGGCGGCCTTTGCCGTGGTCCACTCCCTGTGGGCGCGTGGAGCGCCCAAGCCCGGGGGCGCTCCAACGCTTTCGCCCGAGGCGGCGGACAGGCTCCCGCAGCGCATCGCGCGCCATTCGCGCCCCGCGAGGCTCTTCCACTGGGGCATGGCCGCGGCCATGCTCACGCTTTTGGGCACGGCCTTTTTGCCCAAGCTGGGCGTGCGCTTCGCCTGGCTGGAGATCCATGTGCTCGCCGGAGCCGTCCTCGTGGCGGCCCTGGTGTTCCACCTGGTGCACGCCGTGTGCTTCATGGACTTCTGGTCCATCTGGCCCAGGCCGTCCGACATGGCCGAAGTGAAGGGCCTGCTGGCCGGCGGAGAAAAAGGGGCGGCCCCTGCCCGGCCCGGCAAGTATCCGCTGGGCAACAAGCTCTACCACCTGACGGTGGCTGCCCTGGGCCTGACCATGGCCGCCACGGGCCTCGCGATGCTCACGCGGGTGCGTTCGCCCTTCATGGCGCGCGACCCCTACCGCTTCTTCTCCGACGGCGGCTGGGGCGTTGTGTACGCCCTGCACGGGCTGGCCGGGCTCGCGCTGGTGGCGCTGGTGATCGTCCACGTGTACTTTGCCCTGCGGCCGGAAAAGCTGCCGGTCACCCGGTCCATGCTCACGGGGGACCTGGAGAAGGACTACTACCTCAGCCACCATGACCCCGAACGGTGGAGCGGCGACACCCGCCCCGCCCGGTAACCTCACAGGAGACCAAGCGCCCATGACGCAGTTCACGGATATCGCCGCGCGGTGCGACGCAATCGAGGAATGCTACGAGTTCATGCTGGCCTACGCGGCGCAGGGCGCGGCGGACGACAGGCAAAGCCGCAACGGGGCGCAGCTTCGGGAGCTGCTCTCCCGCGCGGTGGAGGCCGCACGGGGCCTGCCCGGGGCCTTCGCGGCGGCGTCGGCCTCCATGGCCCCGGGAGCGCGGGAGAAGTACGACGCCTTCCTGGACGTGCTGCGCGCCGACGCGGCCAGGGCCCTGGCGGCCATGGAGCTGGTGCTGGCCCTGGAGCGCGTCTCCTCGCAACTGGTCGACAACCTCAACGCCTCCCACCACGTGCGCACGCTGCTCACGGACGTGTTCCTCCTGGACGAGGTCCTGAAGCCCTGAGCCCGCCTTTCCTTATTCTCACTTGACCCGCCCGCCTTTTGGCGCGAAGAGCCCACCTCGCCGGAGGTTTCCGCCTGCGGCGACAGCAACACCTCGGGGGCGAGATGCGCTCGGAAATCTTCGGCAACGCCGCCTTCACCCGCTTCTGGATCGCCCGTAGCGCCTCGGGCTTCGCCTACCACCTCACGGCCGTGGCCATCGGCTGGCAGGTCTACGACCTCACCGGGGACGTCTTCAACCTGGGCCTTGTGGGCCTGATCGAATTCCTGCCGCAGTTCCTGCTCACGCTGGTGGTGGGCCAGGTGGCCGACCGGCTGGACCGCAGGCGCATCGCCGGAGTCTGCCAGGCCGTCCAGGCCCTGGCGCTCCTGGTGCTCATGGCCGGGAGCCTGGGCGGCTGGCTGAACCTGCACGGGATATTCGCCTGCGTGGCTTTCATCGGGGCGGCCAGGGCCTTCGAGAACCCTTCGCTCCAGGCGCTCCTGCCCGGGCTCGTGCCCCTGGACCAGCTGCTGCGCATGCTGGCCTGGAGCTCGTCCGTCTGGAAGACGGCCATGATCCTCGGCCCGGCCCTCGGCGGCGTGCTCTTCATCATGGGCCCCTGGGTGGCCTACGCGGCCGGGGCGGGCGTGTTCCTTCTCGCGAGCGCCTGCGTGGCGGGCATCCCGAAGCCCGCCTCCAAGTCCGGCAAGGAGCCCCCCACCTGGAGCTCCGCCCTGGACGGGGTGCGCTTCATCCGCAAGCGCCCGGTGATCTTCGGGGCCATCTCCCTGGACCTCTTCTCGGTGCTTCTGGGCGGGGCCACGGCCATGCTGCCCGTCTTCGCCAAGGACATCCTCTTCATTGGCCCGTGGGGGCTCGGCGTCATGCGCGCCGCGCCCTCCATCGGGGCGCTGGCCATGTCGCTCTACCTCACGCGCTACCCGCTCAAGCGCAACGTGGGGCGGATCATGTACGCCGCCGTGGCCGTCTTCGGGCTGGCCACCATCGCCTTCGGGCTCTCGCGCTCCTTCCCGCTCTCGGTGGCCGCCCTGGCGACGCTCGGGGCCAGCGACATGATCAGCGTGGTCATCCGGGCCACGCTCATCCAGCTGGACACCCCCGACGAGCTGCGCGGCAGGGTCAGCGCCGTGAACTCCGTGTTCATCGGCACGTCCAACCAGCTCGGCGATTTCGAGTCCGGCGTGGCCGCCGCCCTGTTCGGGGCCGTGGGCGCGGTGGTGATCGGCGGGGTGGGCACGCTCGCGGTGGTGGCCTTGTGGCTCAAGCTCTTCCCGGAACTCTACCGGCGAGACACCCTTAGATCACAGCCTCGATGAGCCGGGGCCCGGGCTCGCGCAGGGCGGCGGCGAACGCGTCGGCAAAGGCCTCTGTCGTATCCGCGCGCACGGCCTCCACGCCCATGCCTTCGGCCAGCTTGACCCAATCGAGCGTGGGGTTGCCCAGGTCCAGGAGCGACCCGGCCTTCTCCCCCCGGGACTCGGCCTGGACCAGGCGCAGCTCGTGGTTCAGCACGGCGTAGGATCTGTTGGCGTAGATCACCGTGACCACGTCGAGCCGCTCGCGGGCCTGGGTCCAGAGGGCCTGGAGGGTGTACATGGCGCTGCCGTCCCCCTCCAGGCAGACCACCTTGCGACCGGGCGCGCCAATGGCCGCCCCCGTGCTCAGGGGCAGGATGTTGCCTATGGAGCCGCCCGTGATCGGCAGATAGTCGTGGGGCGCGGCCGTGGCCAAAAGCGACGAGTACGGGAGCGTGGACGTGATCCCCTCGTCGGTGACGACGGCGTTCTCCGGCAACAGCGCTGCGACGGCGCGCATGACGGCCTCCGCCGTGAGCGGGCCTTGCGGCGGCAGCGCAGGCGGGTCGTAGGGCGTCATGGGGCACGTCCCGGGCACGCCCATGGCCCGGGCCAGCGCGGCCAGCGCGGCGTTCGCGTCCTCGTGGGGGTGGGACAGCGTGAGTATTTCGCACCCCGGGGGCGTCAGCCAGCCCTCCTGCCCCGGGTAGGCGAAGAAGGACACCGGAGGCTCCGCGCCCACCAGCAGAAGCTGCCCGAACTCGCCCAGGCGGCGCAGGATGTCCTTGCCCCGGTAGGGAAGCCGCTCCACCACCGGGGACCCCGCCCCGGCCCGCATGCGCGGGGGGAAGGTGTCGCAGAAGAGCGTGGCCCCGGCCCTGGCGGCGATGCACCCTGCGACCGTGAGCCCGTCTCCGTGGAGCGCCGGGCCGCGCATGAGGATGGCGGTCTTGCGCCCGCTCGCGAGGGCCTTGGCCGCTGCGTCCACCGCAGCGTCCGGGACTTTCGACGGCGCAAGGACCTCGAGCCTGGGCGAGGGGCGCTCGGCGGGCTCCCAGGCCGTGTCGGCGGGCAGAATCAGGGTCGCCACCTGCCCCGGGGCCTGGCGCGCGGCCTGCACGGCGCGCGCGGCGTCGGCCGCCACGCTGCGGGAGTTCCTGGACCGGCACACCCAGTGGGAAGCGGCCTTGGCCAAACCCAGCACATCGGAAGTGAGCGGCGCGTCGTGGCGCTCATGGTAGGTGGCGTGGTCGCCCACGACGTTCACCATGGGCGACTGCGCGCGGCGGGCGTTGTGGATGTTGGCGATCCCGTTGGCGAACCCCGGCCCCAGGTGCAAAAGGGTGCAGGCGGGCCTGCCCGTCATGCGGGCGTAACCGTCGGCCGCGCCGGTGGCCACGCCCTCGAACAGGCAGAGCACGGGGCGCATTTCCGGCACGGCGTCCAGCGCGCTGACGAAATGCATCTCCGAGGTGCCCGGGTTGGCGAAACACACCTCCACCCCGCTCTCCACCAGGGTGGCCACGAGGGTTTCGGCTCCGTTATACGTCTCCATGGGTCCCGGCTTGGCGTCCGCGCCGCTCTCTTGAGGCATTGCCCGCTCCTTTTTTTCAATCAGTGGAAATCGTCCCGGCTTTCCCGCCGGGGTTGCCGCGCGTGGGCAGGCCTCGGGGCCCGCGGGCGAATCCCGCCGGGGACCATACACCACGGACGCCCGCCGCGCCATCTTCGGCAACCGGGAAATCGCAAGCGCCCGGGCGGGCAGGAAGGCCAATGAAAAGCGCGGCGCCCCAAGACGATTGGAGCGCCGCGCGGGTTCACGGCCGGGAATCCCGGAAGCGTTGCGGCTTCGATCTTAAGCGAGGTCGAAGCGGTCGAGGTTCATCACCTTGGTCCAGGCGGCCACGAAGTCGCTCACGAACTTCGCCAGAGAATCCCCGCACGCGTAGACCTCGGCGATGGCCCGAAGCTGCGAGTTCGCCCCGAAGATCAGGTCCACGCGCGTGCCGGTCCACCTGGGTTCGCCGGTCGCGCGGTCGCGGCCCTCGAAGAGCTCGTTGTCCTCGGAGATCGGCTTCCACGCGGTGCGCATGTCCAGCAGGTTCACGAAGAAGTCGTTGGTGAGCGCGCCCGGCCGCTTGGTGAAGACGCCGTGCGGGGCCTGGCCGAAGTTGGCCCCGAGCACGCGCATGCCGCCGACCAGCACCGTCATCTCGGGCGCGGTCAGGGTCAGGAGCTGCGCGCGGTCCACCAGCAGTTCCTCGGCCGTGACGGAGTACCTGGCCTTGCGGTAGTTGCGGAAGCCGTCGGCGGCGGGCTCCAGCACCGCGAACGAGGCCACGTCGGTCTGCTCCTGCGAGGCGTCCGTGCGCCCGGGGGAGAACGGCACGGTCACGTCGCAGCCCGCGGCCTTGGCGGCCTGTTCCACCCCGGCGCAGCCGCCCAGGACGATCAGGTCCGCCAGGGAGACCTTCTTGTTGCCGGACTGCGCGGCGTTGAACTCCTTCTGGACCGCTTCATAGGCCGCGAGCACCGTGGCCAGCTGGGCGGGCTGGTTGACCTCCCAGTCCTTCTGGGGCGCCAGGCGGATGCGCGCGCCGTTGGCCCCGCCGCGCTTGTCCGAGCCCCTGAACGTGGACGCCGAGGCCCAGGCGGTGGAGACCAGCTGGGGAACGGTAAGTCCGGAGGCGAGAATCTTGGCCTTGAGCGCGGCGATGTCCTTGTCGTCGATCAGGTCGTGGTCGACCGGGGGCACCGGGTCCTGCCAGATGAGCTCTTCCTTGGGCACGTCGGGCCCGAGGTAGCGCGAGCGCGGCCCCATGTCGCGGTGCGTCAGCTTGAACCAGGCCCGGGCGAACGCGTCCGCCAGCTTTTCGGGATTCTTCTGGTAGTCGCGCGCGATGGGCTCGTAGATGGGGTCGAAGCGCAGGGAGAGGTCCGCCGTGGTCATCATGGGGCGGTACTTCTTGGCCGGGTTGTGCGCGCCCTCGATCATGTCCTCCGGGGCCACGTCCTTGGCCAGCCACTGGTGCGCCCCGGCCGGGCTCTTCACCAGCTCCCACTCGTACTTGAAGAGCGTGTTCAGGTAGCCCATGTCCCAGCGGGTCGGGTGCGGCTTCCACGCGCCCTCGATGCCGCTGCCGATGGTGTCGTCGCCCTTGCCGGTGCCGAAGCTGCTCTTCCAGCCGAGCCCCTGCTCCTCGAGCCCCGCCCCTTCCGGCTCCGGGCCGACGTGCTTGGCGTCGCCCGCGCCGTGGCACTTGCCGAAGGTGTGCCCGCCCGCGACCAGGGCCACGGTCTCCTCGTCGTTCATGGCCATGCGGGCGAAGGTTTCGCGCACGTCCTTGCCGGACGCCACCGGGTCGGGGTTGCCGTTGGGGCCTTCTGGGTTCACGTAGATGAGCCCCATCTGCACGGCGGCCAGCGGGTTGTCGAGCTGGCGTTCGCCCTTGTAGCGGGTGTCGCCCAGCCAGGTGTCCTCGGCGCCCCAGTAGATGTCCTCCTCGGGCTCCCAGACGTCCTCGCGCCCGCCGCCGAAGCCGAAGGGCTTGAGGCCCATGGACTCGATGGCGCAGGTGCCCGCCAGGACCATGAGGTCGGCCCAGGAGATCTTCTTGCCGTACTTCTGCTTGATCGGCCAAAGCAGCCTGCGGGCCTTGTCCAGGTTGACGTTGTCCGGCCAGCTGTTCAGGGGGGCCAGGCGCTGGCTGCCCGAGCCCGCGCCGCCGCGCCCGTCGCCGGTGCGGTAGGTGCCCGCGCTGTGCCAGGCCATGCGGATGAACAGGGGGCCGTAGTGGCCGTAGTCGGCGGGCCACCAGTCCTGGGAATCGGTCATCAGCGCGAAGAGGTCCTTCTTCACGGCTTCGAGGTCGAGCTTCTTGAACTCTTCCGCGTAGTTGAAATCCTTGCCCATGGGGTTGGACTTGCAGGAATGCTGGTGCAGGATGTGCAGGTTCAACTGGTTCGGCCACCAGTCGCGGTTGGAAGTACCGCCGCCGGCGACTTGACGGCTGGCCCTGCCCGTTACCGGACACTTTTTCTCGTCACTCATACAGCAACCTCCTTGAATTTTATAAAGTGCTCCACATATCCATTCGAATTTCCAGTTGACCATGTACGGCTTCAAGATGACGCTTGCGCGTCATGCGTCGAAAGCCCAAGGTGACTGCCCGGTCATTTCTCGTCGACATTTTCGACGCCAAAGGGATGCGACACCGATCCCTTCCGCTTCGCAGCGCAGGCGTTGCAGATGCCTTTCACCTCCACCTGCGTCCTTTCGATCGATCCGATTGCGGCGACTGATTCCGGAAGCGCCAGCATGTTCAGGTCTTCGCTGTAGAAATCGCGTGTCAGCCCGCAAACGATGCAGACGAAATGATGGTGGCGCGACAGATTCGCATCGAAGCGCGTGCTGTCCCTCGCCGGTCCGAGCGCGTTCACCAATCCCAATTCGGTGAGCCACCACAAAGTGCGGTAAACTGTGTCCAGCGAGATGGCCGGAAGACGCGCGCGCACGCCCCTGTAGATGGACTCGGCATCAGGGTGCTCTTCGCTCGCGGCGATTTCACGAAATATTTCGGCGCGCTGAGGAGTCAGCCTGACCCTGGCTTCCCTGCAAGCCCGGAAGAAGGCCTCCATGCGCAGTGCGATCTCGTTTTCATCCAGAGCCATGGCCACGACCCAGATAGGAATATATTCTTATTTTCAGGCTATCGAAAATTCGACGGAAGATGTCAAGACGAAACAATCTCATGGCCCCCATGCCTAACTCTCTGGCGAGAATTAAATATTTGGCAATCATATCAGGATATTTCAGCCAGACTGGCGGACGAAACCCTTGGCTCCGCGCTTGACAGGCACAGGCGCCTGCTCGCGCTGGGAGCAAGACGGCGTGGACGGACAGCGCCGGGCAAGAGAAGGCGGGACTGCCCTGGGAGTGAGCCTGGCGCCACCGAGCCTTGCGCCTGAGAGATTGGCCCAAAAGGCCCGCCTCCCGGGCACGGACAGACGCTAGCAGGAATAAAAAGAGCCCCCGGACGTAGCTTTGGGGGGTAAAAGGAGGGTGACGACTCTTAACGAAAACAAAAAAGGGTCCGGCCTAGTACAGCCAAACCCTTTGCCATTCCTTGTGGAGCCAGCGAGGGGACTCGAACCCCTGACCTGCTGATTACGAAGCCGATTCATGACCACCTCTGCACCATACCTAGTCATATTACATTCATTTATTACAGCTGATTAACTTTGTTCTTCCATCCCAGGGCATCCCTTGACCGGGATTTATTCCGGGACTATTCCGGGACCATGAAAGCGCGTTGGAACCGCACCCCCTACCCCGGCGTCAGGTATCGCGAGCATCCCAGCCGCCGTCACAACGGCAGGTCGGACCGTTACTTCTGCATCCGCTACTACATCAACTACAAGGACTGCGAGGAAGGGCTCGGCTGGGCCTCCGAGGGCTGGAACGCCGAGAAGGCCCATGGAGTGCTCTCGCGCATCAAGAAGCACATCAAGACCGGCTCTGGTCCCCAGAGCCTCGCCGCACTCCGGGCAGAAGGCGACGCCAAGCGCGAGGCCGAAGCCCAGGAAGCCCGCCGCTTGAGCGTGCAGGGCATGACGGTCTCCGACTTCCTCACGAATCATTACATGCCCGAGGCAAAACGCAGCAAGCGCACCTGGCGCGATGACGACGGCCGGGTCCGGAAGATCATCCCTCGTCTGGGCCATCTCCCCCTCGCCGCAGTGACCCGGGACGATATCCGGGCCTTCCTGGACTTCCTGCGGCAGGACGGCGCTTCCGAGT
Source organism: Fundidesulfovibrio sp. YSD1 (assembly GCF_055397115.1). Classification (NCBI taxonomy): domain Bacteria; kingdom Pseudomonadati; phylum Thermodesulfobacteriota; class Desulfovibrionia; order Desulfovibrionales; family Desulfovibrionaceae; genus Fundidesulfovibrio; species Fundidesulfovibrio sp. YSD1. The sequence goes on along the minus strand of NZ_AP043666.1, from coordinate 3,617,280 downwards.
CCACGGCCCTGCACTACATGGCCGTTCTGCGCCGGGCCTACAACATGGCCAGGGTGACGGAAGTGGAGGGCGTGGCCATCTTCTCCGGGCAAAGCCCGCTGGAGGGTGTGGCCCTGCCCAAGCCCAAGAATGCCAGGGAGCGTTTCCTCTCCTATGAGGAAGCAGATGTCCTGATTGAGGCTGCTCGCGCCTCTGGGCATCCTGACCTGCACGCCGCCATCGTCCTGGGGCTCAACACAGGCATGCGCCTTGGCGAGATATTGCGCCTTGAGTGGGTGGATGTGGACCTTGTTCACGGCGTCATCACCGTGCGGGAGGAACACAGCCGGAAGCCAGGCGGCAAGGTCTTCATCAATACCGAAGTGGAAGCGGTGCTCCGGGAACGCCTGGACGCCGCATCCTGCTCCGAGAATGCCAGCGGGAATGGAGTCCGAGAGGTTCCAGGCTGTCTGGTCCTGACACCGCCGAAGGGCGGGAAGGAGCGCAGCTCCCTCACTCACCGCTTCGCGGAGCTTGTTGTCCGGCTCGGGTTCAACGCCCAAGTGAAAGACGCGCGGCACAAGGTGGTCTTTCACACCTTGCGCCACACGTTCGCTTCCTGGCTGGCCATGGCCGGAACGGACATCTACCGGATCAAAACCTTGATGCGGCACAAGACCATCACCATGACCATGCGCTACGCCCATCTGATCCCCGATGCCACCAGGGCCGCAGTGCACAATCTGCGTCCGGCCAACGGGGCTACAGGGTCTTGAGGCTCGCAAGGCGGACAACCCCGAACCGTTCCACGATCCACCTGATCAGTGATTCCGTTCTGTAGGTGACCACCCGCCCCACGCGGTAGGCGACCTCCGGCCCCACTCCGGCGGAATCCGCATTGCAGAGGGTTTGGGACGCTATCATCCCTCCCAGGTAGCGCTTGACCTCCTTGCGGGCGATGACCGGGGGCAGACCCGACAAGAGCGTGCTGATGAACTCTTCTTCCTCGGGACTCAGTTTTCTCGAATTTCTCACAAGGGACCTCGTCTTGATGGTTTGGCATCCTGGAACGCTGAGCCTGATCGTCAGCGCCAGGGAGAACGAGGTTGCTTTAGCAAGAATTTCTTGTGAAACACAAGGCCCGGAAATTATTTCCGGTACCAGCAGGCCATTCGCCAATAAGATGAGTTGTTCGAGGAATTCAGGTGGGCTGGCTCGACTTTCTGGCTATCTCTTTGGCCACGGCGAGCAGATAGGTCAGATCCTCACCAAGAACGTCAGCCATGCGCTGTGCGTCGGCGATGAGCACGCCTTGGGGTTTGCCTGTGTTGGAGGATCGGCTGCGTATGGCCGCCCACTTCGTGGCGGCGGATTTCGGGTTGTCTCGTGGCCAGACTTGCTGGGCAAATTCCCCCTTGCCCCACCCACGAGCGTCTGCCCGCTCGTCGACAAGCGAGACAAAGCAGCGCTCTAAGAGTGAAGAGAAGTCGTCCATGCGCCACATTCTTTGGAGATTTGGCTGATCAGATCCACGCGCTCACCGGAAAGAATTTCCTGGCCATTGTCAAGGAATGCCCCTGGTCTCAAATCAGGCAGCGTTCGATTACGAGAGTATCCAAGGTCCAGACTTAAGTACACATTTCGCGCCAGACAAGCACAGGCGGTTTAACCAAGGCTGTTCCTGTCCCGGCTCACATCAGCCGTCGCCATGCTGCGCCAGCCACTGCCTGCCTTTGTCGGTCAGGCGGTATTGTCGCAGGCGTCTGTTGGGCTTGTCGGGGACGGTCATTTCGATCAGGCCATCCGCCAAAGCCGGCTTGAGGTAGCGTTCGCGGAAGGATTTTCGGTCCAGCAGGCCGAGGGCGGATTGCAGCGCCTCACGGCTCATTTCGCCCTGCATCGCCGTCAGCAGCTCGCCGACTGGGGGGGGGTGACTTGAGGCGTGACTTGGGGGGATGAGGTGCGCACGGTGTCCAGGATCATCCGCAGCATGAAGGCGATGAAGGGCGCGGAGTCGCTCTGGCGAGTGCTCTCACCCAAGGCTTGATAATACTCGGCCTGGTGCTCGAGGATCAGCAGTTCACCGGTATCTCGGCAAACAATGGATTCCAACTGACCAGAATCAGGCTCATGAGACAAGCACGAACACGCTCATGAACACAGGCAGATAGAGCCTTGAATTTCTCGACAACTCTACACCTATAAGCATTGAGAACATACGCCTCCTGACATGCGCAATCTGCCCATTAAGACACGTTGAGACTAGCCGATTCCCGTTGTGGAATCTGACATTATGAGACGCCTATTCTTGATCTTGAGCTGTGTGACAGGAATGACCATGTCGCGGTTCATCTGGCCCAGGACATCGCCAGTACCGACGACCGCCGAGGAGACGGCCTGGCCGGGGGTCAGGATAAGGTCTTCCACTGTTCCGACTTTTTCGTTGGCGGAGTTGTAGACGTGCTTGCCCAGAAGGTCCTTCCTGGCGCGCGAGGCGTTTGTGAAGAACATGTTCCCTTCACTGCTGAAGAACAGCCTCTCTTCGTTGGTGAGGATCGTCTCTTGCGTGTTGGCCAAGGCGTTGGCCCTACCGCAGCCAAGTCTTGATGCCTCAGGACGGACTGAGCCAGAATTTGCCTTCGAGGCGGAATGGAAAAACGACCCCTGCCATTGGAATTGTTCCGCTTCACCATCCCATTTGAGTTCTATCACCAACGTCTGCCTTCCCTTGCCGGTGTCAGCCCGGATCTCGTAATCAAGATTGTCGGCCAGCGTGAGGGTCTCACCTCCCGTGCCTTCGCCGACGCGGATGCTGCCTCTCTTGAAGTCTCTCAGCAACCCTTCGAGCAGAACGCTCAAATCCGCCCGGTGAATCGACCCCTTAAGGGCGAATCCTTTCTTCTTCGGAGTGTGCTTCATGAGGTAGCGCACTACAACAACTATGCCGCCTGCCACATTGTATCAATACACTATAATAATGAAGTTATTATTTTGCTGTTTCTGGATTTGCACATGTTTTTCATTTTGCAAGAGTCGCTGGATGACGAATTATCATGCCATGATAATCGTTTTGATTCTGGACTCACCTCGGAGCATCACGTCTTTTCCATGGTTCTATCGCGGTTTGCGCGGGCCTCCTCTTCGAGTTTGTACGCCACGTAATACTTGAAGATATTGCGCACGTACCGCACGGGCTCCTGCCCCACCATCCTGGCCACCACCAGCTCCACATTGTTGAACCAGACAGAGGGATCGAGCCCTTCTGCTTCCGCCCTCTTGCGGGCGCGGGCAATCCGGTCCGCGCCTGCGTTGTAGCTGGCGAAAGCGAACAAAGTCCGGTTCGTTTCGTTGAACGGAGTGCTTTTGAAGTGCTCGTCCATCATCCTGGCCACATATTTGGCTCCGCCGTGGATGTTGGGCTCCACCTGGCGGATGTCGCCCACCCGAAGTTCCCTGCCGGTGGCGGGCATGATCTGCATGACGCCGATGGCTCCCATGGGGCTCCTGGCGTTCTGGTCCAGCCCGGACTCCTGGTAGCCCTGGGCCATGAGCAGCAAACTGTCGAATCCGTATTGGCTCCCGTACTTCTTGAACAGGCCGACCAGCGACTCGAAGCGGCGCATATCCGCACCGTCTCGGGCGTTGCGCATCTTTTGGGCGTCTCGGGCGAACTGCTCGTAGATGGCCTTCTGAAGCCCTTTTCCCGTGGAGTGGGGGATGATCTCGTCAAGGATGGCCTTGAGCTTTGGGCTGTCCTTGCGGACAGCCCAAGCGATGACGCCGTCCGTGCGCACGACAAGGTCAGGACGCGCGGTGATGTGCGGCAGAAAGTCAGCCCAGAGGTTCACCAGGCGGTCGTCCTTGACCGTCACCTGGATCAGGCCCGCATTCAGCATGTCCAGCACGTCCTCATCCTGGAGCTCGTCAGGCAGCAGGACAATGCTCACGGGTTCCTTGCCTTCATGTGCAAAACGCTCGTTCAGGGTATCGAGGCTCTGCCGATAGCTTGTGGCTGCCCTCACATGAACGTCGCGACCGGACAGATCATCCAGGCTGCCGAGCTTTGGGGCGCCGGGTCCGGTTACCACGATCTCATTCATGGAGTCCGTGATGGGCACGGTGAAATCGACAGACTCGAGTCGTTCCCTGGTCACGGTGATGCTCCCGGCGGCTATGTCCGCCTTGCCCTCCAGCAAAGAGGGCAGGAGGCGGTCTAAAGTCATGGGAGTGATGACCACCGACAAGAAACGTTTGCGCGGCAGATGTTTACGCAACCGGCGCTCCAACTCGCGGATGGCGTCTGCCGCCAGCCCGCACTGACGCCCCTTGTTGTAGAAGAACTGGGTGCGGCTGAAGGGCACGGCCACGCGCAGGACGCGCCGCTTGAGAATCTCATCAAAATCGCCGGTGTAAGTCCCGGTATCGGTTTTGAATCTCCCCTTGGCGGCGAGCGCGGACATGCCGGAGAAAGTCAAGAAGAACGCCAGGACAGCCATGAGACAACCAAGTCTTTTCATACGGCCCCCGGATGAAAGGAATCGGCACCCTCTGCGGACACGGAAAGGACTCTGGACCAATAGCAAAAATATGGCCGTGATGGCGAGAGACAAAACGGGAAAAGGCAATCGGAACGGACGAAATTAAAATGCAGGAGCCAGCAATGTTTAGCATTAATTATGTTGCCAGATTATGTGAGGCATGAGATATTGAAAAAGTGACTCACTCCAGACGGAGCGGAATTTTCACGTGTAACTATCAATGCCTAGCCGAACCTGGGGATGCCTTCATGAGTAAGAAACGTGGCCATGTAATTCACACACCTAACAAAGAATGCGCTCCATTTATAGAAACACCTGACATTGCTTTTGATGCCAACACCAAGTCATCATTCCCCATTGTCGGCATCGGGGCCTCGGCCGGTGGCCTAGCCGCCTTCGAGGCCTTCTTCTCCGGGATGCCCGGCGATGCCGACCCCAACATGGCCTTTGTTCTGGTGCAGCACCTGGCCCCGGACCACAACAGCATCCTCACGGATCTCGTCCGGCGCTACACCCGCATGCAGGTGTTCGAGGTCCAGGACGGGATGACGGTCCAACCCAACTGCGCCTACATCATCCCGCCCAATCACGACATGGCCTTCATGAACGGAACGCTCCAGTTGCTTGCTCCCGCCGCCCCTCGCGGACAGCGTCTGCCCATCGACTTCTTCTTCCGCTCCCTGGCCCAAGATCAGCATGAGCGGGCCATCGGCGTGGTGCTCTCCGGCACGGGCAGCGACGGAACCCAGGGGGTCAGGGCCATCAAGGGCGAGGGCGGCATGGTCATGGTTCAGAATCCGGAGTCAACGGAATACGACGGCATGCCGCGAAGCGCCATCGCCACAGGGCTGGTGGATTTCGAGCTTCCGCCAGCCGAGATGCCCATTCAGATCATCTCCTACGTGACCCATGCCTTCGGCAATCCGCCCCTGCCCGCAACCGCCCCACCCCACAAGGCAGAGAGCGCACTGAAGAAGATTTTCATTCTTCTTCGGGCCCAGACCGGGCACGATTTTTCCTTGTACAAGCCGAGCACCATCCATCGACGCATTGAACGGCGCATGGCGGTCCACCAGATCGACTCGCTGGACGGATACGTCAAATTCCTCCAGCAGAACCCAGTCGAGGTGGAAGCGCTCTTCAGGGATCTGCTCATCGGAGTGACCAGTTTCTTCCGCGACCCGGAGGCTTTCAAGGCGCTTGAGGAGCACGTCATCCCCAAACTGTTCGCGGGAAAACCGACCGGGGCCAGTGTCCGTGTCTGGTCGACGGGATGCTCCACCGGAGAAGAAGCCTACTCCCTGGCCATCCTCCTGCAAGAGCACCTTGAGATTCTGAAGCAGAGTTTCACCGTCCAGATCTTCGCCACGGACATCGACAGCATGGCAATCGCCACGGCCCGCACCGGGCTGTATCCGGCCAGCATCGCCGCCGACATCTCGCCAGAACGGCTTGGACGCTATTTCGTGGCAGAGTCCGACGGCAGCATGTACCGAATCCACAAAGGCATCCGGGACATGCTGGTGTTTTCCGAGCACGACGTGGTCCGCGACCCGCCGTTCTCCAAGCTCGACCTCATCAGTTGCCGCAACCTCATGATCTACATGGGAGGAGAGCTGCAGAAAAGGCTTATCCCCATCTTCCATTACGCGCTGAATCCGGGCGGCTTCATCTTCCTGGGCACATCGGAAACCGTGGGGGAATTCGGGGACTTGTTCGCGACCTTGGAGCGCAAGCTGAAGCTGTACCAGCGCAAGGATGACATCCACGGGATTCGACGGACGGTTCCGGGCCACTATCTGCCGTTCCCGTCATTGGAGGGCAAAGCCAGTCAACCTGTCGGCAAGGCTCACAGAGCAGGAAAACTGCCGCTGCGCGAACTGACCGAACAGGCGCTTCTCGCCCAGGTCCCGCTTGTAGGCGTATTGGTGAACGCACAGGGAGTAATACTGTATCTTCACGGCCGCACAGGCATGTACCTGGAGCCGACTCCAGGCGAAGTCGGGGTCTACAACATCCTGAAGATGGCCAGGGAGGGTTTGCGGCGCGACCTGACCACGGCCCTGCACAAGGCCTCGATGACCAAAGCGACCGTCCGTTGCGAGGGCCTGCGCATCAAAACCAACGGCCACTACACCATGGCCAACCTCGTCGTCAGCCCGGTACCGACGCAGCTCGCCTCGGCCCCCGAGGACACCTTGTTCCTGGTCATCCTGGAGGAAATCCTAGGTGCGGACACCACAGGTGCGCCGGGAGCCATCCTGGAACCTGTCTGGGTTGAAGGCGGCACAGATGCGAACGTCGATGCGCGCATCACGGCACTCAAGCAGGAACTCCGGGCCAAGGAGGAGTATCTCCAGACCACCAATGAGGAGCTGGAGACATCCAACGAGGAGCTCAAGTCCTCCAACGAAGAGATGCAGTCCATCAACGAGGAGCTGCAATCATCCAACGAGGAGCTGGAGACGTCCAAGGAAGAGCTGCAATCAGTCAACGAGGAGCTCGCCACGGTCAATGCGGAATTGCAGACCAAGGTGGCGGACCTGTCGCAGGCCAACAACGATATGAACAACCTGCTGGCGGGAACGGGCATCGCCACCATCTTCGTGGACCATCAGCTGCGCATCCTGCGGTTCACTCCAGCGGCCACCAGGATCATAAACATGATCCTCTCGGACGTTGGGCGGCCCGTGCGCCACATCGTGTCCAACCTGGTCGGCTACGACAGCTTGGTCGCGGACGCCCAGGAGGTGCTGGACTCCCTGACCCCGAAAGAGATCGAGGTGGAGACGGCCGAAGGCAACTGGTACACCATGCGCATCCGTCCCTACCGCACCCTCGACAACGTGATCGAAGGGGCGGTGATCACCTTCTTCGACATCACCGAGACGAAAAGAGCGCAGGAAATGCTGAAAAGGGCCAACGAGCAGCTCCGGCTGGCCATCGTTGTCCGCGACTCCCAGGACGCCATCCTCATGCTCGACCTCGAAGGCCGCATCATGGCCTGGAACCTTTCCGCACAGAAGGTGTTCGGCTGGAGCGAGGCCGAAGCCCTGTCCATGAACATCCGGGACATGCTCCCCTCCGAGTTGCGCGAGCACGAATTGGACAACCTCCTGAAAGTCGTCAAGGACGATACCCAGGCGCCCTACTCCACAAAACGAATGAACAAAGACGGACGGACTATCGATGTGTGGCTGACCGCCACGGCAATGCTCGACAATGCCGGGCGGGTGTACGCCATCGCGACCACCGAACGGGCCGGACTCGTGAGAGGTGACCCATGAACGCATCACTGCGCCAACGGGCTGAAGAGCGTGCCAGGACGGTCAAAGCCCCAAGGGGGCCGGAGCTGTCCGCCGAAGAGATGCAGGAGAAGCTCCATGAGCTTCTCGTGCATCAGATAGAACTTGAAATGCAGAACGAAGCGTTGCGCCAGTCCCAGGAAGACCTGGAAGCCGTGCGCGCCCGGTACTTCGACCTCTACGACATGGCCCCCATCGGCTACGTCACGCTCAACGAACAGGGCCTGATCCTCGAAGCCAACACCACCATCGCCTCCATGCTTGGGGTGCACCGCAGCCTGCTTGTCAACCAGCCGATCAGCCGGTTCATCTTCAAAGAAGACCAGGATCATTATTACCGGCACCGCAAGCATCTCGTCGCATCAGGCGAGCCGCACTCGTGCACCCAGCGCGGATGCGAACTGCGCCTGGTGAACCAGGAAGGGACTATATTCTGGGCGCAGATCGAAACAAAATCCGCCCAGGAGGCAAACGGGGAATTCGTGCAGCTTACCATGGTAAGCGACATTTCCGCGCGCAAACAGGCGGAGCAGGAGATGGTCAAAGCGCAAGACTACCTCGCTAGCATCCTGAACTCCATGCCCTCCATCATGATCGGGATCGACCTCAATTGCGTGGTGACGCACTGGAACAAGGCAGCGGAAGACGCCGCCGGGACTCCCGCCCGGATTGCCCTTGGCCGCCCACTGGAAGAAGCGTTCCCCAGGCTGGCCACCCAGATGGACACCATCAGGGCTGCGCTACGCGACAGAACCCCCCAGGACACGAAACGCGACGTGTTCATACGGAACGGCGTGAGGGGCTACCAGGACGTGATGATCTACCCCCTTGTCAACGAGGACATTGTGGGCGCGGTGGTCCGGGTGGACGACGTAACCCGGCGGGTTCAGATCGACGAGATGATGGTGCAGTCCGAAAAGATGATGTCGGTTGGCGGCCTCGCCGCGGGCATGGCCCATGAAATAAACAACCCCCTGAGCGGCATTCTCCAGAGCGCGCAAGTGGTGATCTCCCACCTCCAGCCGGATGTCCCGGCCAACAGGGCTGCCGCAGAAGAGAGCGGATGCTCCATGGACTGCATCCTGGCCTACCTGGAAAAACGAAAGATATCCGAGTTTCTGGACGCCATCACCCAGTCTGGCGCGCGAGCCGCCCAGATTGTTTCCAACATGCTGGAATTCTGTCGCAAGGGCGACGTGCGGCACCAGACTGCGGACATCAACGAATTGCTGGACAAAGCGGTGGAGTTGTCACGCTTCGACTATGACTTGAAAAAAAAATACGACTTCAAAAGCATTACCATCATTCGTGAATACGCTTCGGACCTCCCGGAGCTGCACTGCACCAGCGCCGAGATAGAGCAAGTTGTCCTGAACCTGCTCAAGAATGCGGCCCAGGCCCTCGTGAATCAAGACGCAATCCAGGCCGGGCCGACCATCACGTTGCGGACCGCCCGTGAAGGCGGCCTCCTGCGCATCGAAGTGGAAGACAACGGAATCGGCATGACCGACGCCGTGCGCAAAAGGGCCTTCGAGCCGTTCTTCACCACCAAGGGGGTCGGAGAAGGTACCGGCCTGGGACTCGCCGTTTCGTACTTCATCATCGTCACCAAGCACGGCGGAAGCTTCGATGTGCAGTCGCAGCCTGGGAACGGAGCGCGCTTCACCATGCGGATTCCCCTCTCGTCAAATAGGACGGACGACCAGACGGGTGAAGCCGATGCGACCGGAAGGTCGGCCAGCTCAGGAGAGACAAAATGACCGATAGGCTGCGTAAGTGTGCGGAAAAACAGCTCAAGGTAAGCGAGACAGCAGCCGAAATGGCGATGTCTCCCGAGGAAATGCGTCAGACGATGCATGAATTGCGGGTGCACCAGATCGAGCTAGAGATGCAGAACGAAGAACTTCGGCGGACGCAGGCGGACCTTGAAGCCATGCGCACAAAATATTTCGACCTCTACGATCTGGCCCCCATCGGCTACGTGACTCTGAGCGGGAAGGGGTTGCTCCTTGAAACCAACGTCACCTTCGCGAGCATGGTTGGCGTGCCTCGGGGCATGATCCTCAACCAGCCCTTCAGCCGGTTCATCAGCAAAGAGGACCAGGACATCTACTACCGGCATCACAAGCAACTCACGGCCACCGGCATGCGTCAGGGATGTGAACTGCAAATGATGAAGGCGGACGCCACCTCATTCTGGGCGAAAATCGATGCGGTTCCCGTTGACGAGGCGGGTAAGCCCACCGAGTATCGCGCCGTCATAAGCGACATCTCCATCCGCAAACATGCCGAGCTACTCCAGGCGCACATCGAGGGCGTCATCCAGCACGACCTGCGCTCTCCGGCGTGCAACGCCGTGAACGTCGCCACGTTGCTGCTTGAGGGAAACGACCTGAACAACCAGCAACGCCAGCTTTTGGCCCTGCTGAACAACGCTGGCCGACAGATGCTGGACACGCTGGATCGTACCCTGGACATGCACAAGATCGAAACAGGACAGTACCGGGCATATCCCAAGACCTTCAATTGCATCCCGGTGATTCTTGAAATCGTCCAGAATCTGCGCAACACGCCCCAGCACAGGCACACCTCCATGCAGGTGCTCCTGAATGGCGCCCCGCTGCCTGAGAAGGTGAGTTTCCCATGTTCCGGACAGGTGGAACTCTTGCGCTCCTCACTGTTCAACCTCATGAAGAACGCGGCGGAGGCTTCGCCCAAAGGGAGCACGGTGATCGTGAACCTGATATCAGGCAGGGATTGTCACATCGAGATACGCAATCAGGGCGTGGTCCCCGTGCCCATACGGGACCGGTTCTTCGACAAGTACAGCACGGCGGGCAAATCATACGGAACGGGGCTCGGCACCTACTCGGCGAGGAAGATGATCGAGGCGCAGGGCGGCACGCTTGAAATGCGCACTTCGGACGAATCAAACGAGACGGTCCTCACGATTCATCTCCCGGAGTGCGCGAGCATCGCAGAACGGGATTCGGGCTTGTGGCGAAACGATGTTTGACAGGTATATGGGGCATCTCGATCATTTCGACCCTTTGCATGGATATCTAAAGGATCACATCGTTCCACAACTTGGGGTTGACTCTGAAGGGGTGGAGTTTCGCGTATTCCAGTCCGCATGTTCCCGGAATGTTTTTCTTTATGAAGAAAAGCACAGCGGAGTACGGCTGGTAGGGAAATTCTATCCCCCTAAAAGCCCCTCCCAACAGATGAAGACCGGGGAGACCGAGTTTGGCAATCTCCTATACCTGCGCAACCTCGGGTTCGATTCTGCGCCTCACTACGTGGTCAGACCACTCGGGTTCAACCCCGACATAAACAACGTGCTGATGATGGAATTTCTAGGGGGAGACCTGCTTGGTACGGTCATCACCCAAGCCGTCCATCAGCGCAGAGGCGGGCGGCTTTTCCGCAAACTGACAGCCTTGGGAAAATTCCTCGCTTCCCTCCATAACCGCACGGCAGGAGACTGGAGAGTCAGCTTCGACCACAGCCACGCCTACATGGGGCGGCTCATCGGGTCGCTCACTTCAAAGCGAGGCATGGGATGGGACCACTCTGACGAACTCTATCATCTGCGAGACTCGTGGAGCGCCCAAGGCATCATGTGGGAAGACTGCAACGTTCTGGTTCATGGCGACGCCACGCCCTCCAATTTTCTGTTCGGACCGGGGCATACCGTACTGGCAATCGACCTGGAACGAATGCAATGGGCCGACAGGGTTTTCGACCTGGGAAGAATCTGCGGCGAACTGGCGCATTTCTTCTATCAGGGAACAGGCGCCCCAGAGGCCGCCGAGCCCTTCATCGGGCACTTCCTATGGGAATACTCGCGTTATTTTCCGGACCCCATGAGCGCATTCCGATCCATCACTAGGCGCATCCCCTTTTTCATGGGCATCACACTGCTCCGCATCGCCCGCAATTCGTGGATCAACTACGATTATCGCTGGCAACTTGTGCAGAAAGCCAAAATGATCCTGAGGGAGCTGCCATGAACATCAAGGCTGTTTTGTTTGATATCAACGGCACACTCATCGACATTCAGACCGACGAAGGCAATGAGGAGATCTACCGCGGCATCAGCCATTTCCTGACCTACCAAGGTATTCGAACGAGCCGTTGGGAGGTCCGCGACGAATATTATCAGCTGCTGGACACCCAGCGCAAAGTACGCGGAGAGACTTTTCCCGAATTCGATGCGGTCGAAGTGTGGCGGGAGTACCTGCGCCGCAGACCTGAGGCCTGCCAGGCCTTGCCTCCCGAGAAACTGAAGTGGATGCCGTTGTTTATCGCCGAGATGTACCGGGGCATCTCTCGTAACCGGCTGCAGCTTTATCCCGAAGTGAAAAACATACTCAACGAACTGTCTCAGCGCTATAAGCTTGCAGCGTTGACCGACGCGCAGAGCGCCTGGGCATTATCGGAAATGCGGGCCGTAGGCATCGTGGAGTATTTCCGACCCATCATCATTTCCGGGGACCTGGGATACAGAAAACCTGACACCAGGATATTTCAGTCTGCACTCGATAGGCTCGAACTGCCTGCGGAGAATGTTCTCTTCGTGGGCAACGACATGTACCGAGACATCTATGGAGCCAGTAGCGTAGGAATGATAACCGTCTTCTTTTCATCCAACCAGGGAAGAAAAAAGCACAGCGGAGTAGAGCCAGACTACATCATCTATCAGTTCGCAGAACTGCGCCAGGCAATCACTTTTCTTGAGTCTCAGCGTTAGCGAGCAGAGCTGATCAGAGAACTGTGCAAGCCATGTCCGCACAAACATGCAACCGATCACATTGTGGTGCAACACGCTTCAAGACGACTCGACGAGTACGAGGGACTTCCGAGGCAGCCACCGCCGATTGAGTACATGGGAGTACTATGGCCAGGATTCTTATAGTTGACGATGACGAAATCACCCGAGTGGTGCTTTCGGACATCATTGCCACGGTAGGACACGAAGTGTACGCCGAACCCTCACTGGCCCGGGGACTCAAAAGAGCCGAATCAATCCCCATCGACCTCGTGTTCCTGGATGTGATGCTCCCGGACGGCAACGGCCTGGAATTCCTGCCGAGGTTCACGCACCTCCCCTCCAACCCGCTGGTGATCATCATCACCAACGCGGGCGATCCGAACGGAGCGGAGCTGGCCATTCGCAACGGAGCCTGGGACTACGTCGAAAAGCCGTTTTCACCACAGGACCTTCAGCTCTCCATCCGGCAAGCCACGGCGTTCCGTGAGAAAAAGGGCGACACGCTGCCCGTGGAGCGCAGCCGGATTGTGGGGTCGAGCCCCCACCTGCTGCAATGCATCCAGGAGATGGCCAGGGCGGCCCGAAGCAACGTGAGCGTGCTGGTGTACGGGGAAACAGGCGTCGGCAAGGACCTTTTCGTCAGGGCCTTGCATGAGAACTGTTCCGTGGCGAACGGGCCGTTCGTGATCGTGGACTGTGCGTCTCTCCAGCCGAACATCGCCGGAAGCGAACTCTTCGGACACAAGAAGGGATCGTTCACCAGCGCGGTGTCCGCAAACCAGGGGCTTATCCAGCAGGCGCACGGCGGCACCCTCTTCCTGGACGAAATAAGCGAACTTGACCTTGAAACGCAAAAACTCCTGCTGCGCGTCCTGGAAACCCACAGATATCGCCCCCTCGGGGAACATCACGAGGTGTTCAGCGATTTCCGCTTCGTGTGCGCCAGCAACAGAGACCTTGAGGCCATGGTCGGCGCGGGCCAGTTCCGGGAAGATCTCTTTTTCCGAATCCGGGAGGTGACAATCCGCCTCCCTCCCCTGCGGGAGCGGCTCTCCGACTTGCCCGAACTCGTGGCGTTCTTTCTGGCGGAAGCCTGCCGAAACAACAAGCTGGCCACAAAAACCGTCTCCCCGGAACTCATGCGCATGTTCGGCACGTATGCCTGGCCAGGAAACGTGCGCGAACTGTCCCACCTGATCCGGGCGTTGGTTTCCAATGCCCAAACCGACGCAATCATCATGCCTTGGCACCTGCCCCTGGAGTTGCGGGCGCTGCTCATCCGCTCCACCTTGAAGGGGACTGCGGCATCGCAGGAACTGTCCCTCAAGCCCGCAAGTGACTTCGTGGACATGAACTGGAAGTCGTTTCGCGCGGAATCACTGGACAAGATCGAACTGATCTATTTCCGGTCCCTGGTTGATTCCTACGCGGGCAAGATCTCCAAGATAATGGCCGTGTCGGAATTGAGCCCTGCGCAATTATACCGGTTGTTGAAAAAGCACGGCCTTACGTCCCGCTCCAAAGGCCTCAACGCGCAAAACGACTCGCAAGAAAGCTAGCCTGAAATCCCGCCTCTCATGGCTGCCAAGTTTCATCCATGTGGATGAAGCCTAGTCGACATGCCGAATTGCTGCCACCACACCAAGCCCCTCCGACTCTCATCTGATGATAATTTCTTTCTCATGGATTCTTGTTGCATGAGACAATTCCAACAAATGAACCTTGGCATTATTATGAACAACAATGTCAGCACCTTACAAACACACCAGGGCGGCACACTTATTGTATATTAAAAGAACATTACATGTAGTTATTAGAGATAATGAACATCTCCAGTCACTGAGACTGAATTTTACATGAAACGTCGTGCTCAAACTCAACACGAACTGCATCCTCAAGATTCCCAACAATACAAAAGGCTGAAACACTACATAGGATCATTACAAACGAACTAAATAACAACTACTCAATAAAAATAAATGAAACGGCCGAGCGCTGAACAACGAAACGCCGTGACGTAACAAATCATCATAGAGCAACAGCCCCTCGCTGCAAAAACCTGGAACATCTGAACAAGGAGCACCCACCCAATGGCAACCGGACAAAATAATATGAAAGCGATGGAAAAGGAAATGCACAACATGATGGAACACGCTCAGGCACTGATCGACGCAACCTCCGACGAGGTGGACGACCGCATAAAGTCGGCACGCTCGGCACTCCGTGAACGCCTGGAATCAGCCCGCAAGGAATACGGCGAGATAGAGGAAATGGTCATGGCCAAGGCCCAGAGCGCAGACGATTTCATCCACGCAAAACCATACTACGCCATCGGAGGCAGCTTCATCGTCGGCCTGCTCTTTGGCTGGTCCATGTCCAGAAAATAAGGGTGAACCTGTTGCCACCGCACCATCCCAGAATTGCGCAAACCGCAGGCAGGATTGGCTGGACATCTCTACAGATACTGGAAGACCGCCTGGAGTTGCTGTCCCTGGAATTGCGCGAGGCAAAAATCAGGTTTGTTCAGGCGTTTGTCCTGGCCTGCCTCGGAGTGATCTGCTTCATGTTCGCGATCGGCCTGATGACCCTGGGATGCCTGTCCGCCCTGCCGGACGAGTGGAAGCTTCACGGATTCGCGGCAGCGACCGTAATCAGCCTTTTGGGCTCAGTTGCAGCATTTATGGCACTGAAACGGCGAACGTCCAACAAGCCCATGGCGTTCGGACAGAGTCTGGCGGAACTGAAGAAGGACAAGGCATGTTTCTCGACAAGGAACTAAGGCGAATCCAGGAGAGCAGGAATCGCCTTGCCATATGCTGCGAGTTTCGCAGACGCCTTGTCCAACTCGATATTCAAAGCATCTGGAGCAAGGGACATAGCACCTTTTCAAATCTGACTCTCGGCCTTGCCTTAGCAGAACAAATATTGGACCTGTATCACAAGTACAAACGCAACAGGAGATAGACTCAGGATATGCCACGCACAACAGCTAAACAGACACCAAACCTCAACCCAAACAGCAAGCATAAATTTATTACATAAACTTTGACCAACACAGGAGATCAGACATGAAGCCCGGAATAAATGTTTCCCTCGTACTGGCCGTATTCATCCTTACGATTTCGCTTGGGTGCGCATCCACCAAAACCCAGGAGGGAACTGGAGAATATCTCGACGACTCTGCCATCACGGCAAAAGTCAAAACAGCAATTCTCCAGGAGCCGACTCTTTCATCAGCAGAGATTAATGTAGAAACATTCAAGGGCGTGGTCCAACTCAGCGGATTTGTCGGCTCAAGCGCAGAGATCAGGACTGCCGTAGAAGTATCCCGCAGAGTTGGCGGAGTGAAGTCCGTACGCAACGACATGCATGTAAAGGGACAACAATAGGACTGTGTCGCCTCAACCCGTACACGGCGATCCGTGCGGTTGCCACAACCGTCCCCAAAGAGGACGTCGACATGAAACTACCCACTTTTACCGTGATGGCATTCATCTGCTTGAGCACCCTGGCTGTCGCCGCAGGCCCCAATTCCTACCAGTGCATCCGCCCCGACGGCACGCTCGTGTGCACTGTCAACGTCCCCTCTGGTGATCCGAGTGTTGTCTGCAACCATGACTGCGTCGAGTGCAACATGACCTGCGCGGCCAAACAACTTGTCATCAGGGACGGGAACGAGAGGATTTACAATCCGGGAGCCCCTGCGGCAACGCCGCCCAGCCAGACAAGCCGAGGCGGTGTCGAAACGCCTGAGTATTGCAAGCGACAGTATCTGCAGTGTGAAGACAGGTGTCGCAGCAATCCGAGCAACAGGACGCAGAGTGACATCGATGCCTGCACGTCCAGTTGCTACAGCGCACTCTCTGGATGCGGCAAGGCGCAATAGCCGTATCGAACAGGCCGGACGTCCACACTCGTGACGAGCTCCAGTTCACAAGGAACTACTGACAAACAAGAAGGAATCAAAGCGAGGAAAATCATGCAAGAATCAAAAATTCACAGGCCGATGTTGTTGTGTTTCGCGGCAATTCTGGCTGTAAGCGCAACGTATGGCTGCGCCAAGAAAAGAACCCCACCGGAACCGACCGAGGCAAGCACGACAAACATCAACGAAAGAGCTGTCATCGTCCACCGTGGAGACGACGGTTCCACGCGGTACTACCGCGACAATAACGGGAAGCTCTACTATGTCGATACGGCAGGAGCCGTGCATACCATAGAAAGAAGCCCCGTGGTGCAGCAGGGCCCTGCAGGGATATACTACATTATTGATGACGACAACGTCAGCTATTCAACGGATGACCGTGGCAGGTTGTACTACAGGGACAACACCAACAGGACCGTCTACATAGACGACAGCAGTGCGGGCAGGGTCATTGACCCCCTCCCCATAATGCGCGGTGATTCGTACCCCAGAATCGAACAGGTGCGCAGCCTGAACTACTGCAACGAAACATGGAGAAAATGCACTTCCCGCTGCGACGACGACCCAGGCCTGGGAAGCAAGCGGAATTGCCTGGAAAACTGCGACTTCCAAAGAGAGCAGTGCCTCCAGCCCTACTGATTCCGCATATCCTTCGCGCGACTGTTGATCGGAGCATAAGCGGCACGACATCAACAGCCTATGCTCCGACTGCAAATATAACACTCCAACCGCATATGCGTTATAATGACGGGTGTGTAAGTACAACAAACCAACAAGGAGCTATCAATGAGAATCTTTAAAACAGCCACCTGCGCGCTTTTGCTCGTTGCGGGCCTGAGCCTGTCCATGGCTCCAGCGATGGCGACGTCCAACTCCAGCACGGTAATCGCCGGATTTACTGACCTCCCCCTGCGCAACTGCCAGGGAACATATTGCGGCGAACTGAAGAAGCTCGCCTTTGGCCAGGAAATGAGGGTTCTGTTCAACGACACCGGTGGAGGCTGGTCCTATGTCGAGGTTGTGCAGACCGGAGAGAAGGGATGGGTGTGCAACGAAAACGTGTTTTAAACGTGCAATGTGAATCAATACCGACAGCGTCAGCAGTGCTTCTCACAACGCAACACCAGTGAACAAAGGGATTTATATGACCAATATCAACACAAGAACAATGCGCATCATTCCTGCGCTGCTGGCCATTGCCTTGCTGATTTCATCGATTCCTGCCGCTGCCGCAAAGCTTGTGCCGTCAGTCGACAACTTCATCCTCTTCCTGGATCATTCCAGCTCGATGAAGTTCTTCTACAAAGGCGTGCGGATCGTCGACCTTGGCGGACAGTCCAAGATTGTCCTGGCCAAGTCCGCCATGGTGGAGTTCAACAATCTCGTCCCGGACCTGGGCTACAAGAGCGGTGTGTACACCTTCGCTCCGTTCAAGCAGTACGCAGGCATGGCACCGTACAGCCGAACAGCCGTGGCCAACGCCATTGACCCCATCAGCATCGATTACGAGACCTATGGCCGCGTCACTCCCATGGGACCCGGCTTGCAGGAACTCGACAAGGTGCTCGGCAACCTGTCCGGCAGGACCGCAGTCGTCCTGTTCTCGGACGGCGACGAAAACCTGGGCATCGATGCCGTGGCCGAAGCCAAGCGGCTTCAGGCCAAGTACGGGGACAAGCTGTGCTTCATGGTGGTTAGCTTCGCCGACAACAAGCACGGCGAGAGCGTCCTGAAGCAGATCGCAGCCCTCTCCAGGTGCTCGTGCTTCGTGAAGGGCGAAGATTTTCTTCGCGACCAGGCCGCG
This sequence comes from Fundidesulfovibrio sp. YSD1, assembly GCF_055397115.1. Lineage (NCBI taxonomy): Bacteria > Pseudomonadati > Thermodesulfobacteriota > Desulfovibrionia > Desulfovibrionales > Desulfovibrionaceae > Fundidesulfovibrio > Fundidesulfovibrio sp. YSD1. Next base: position 3,598,955 of record NZ_AP043666.1, on the reverse strand, counting down.
CGCCTGACCTTCATGAGATGCGGCCTGTACCAGGAGCAGTCCGACATGGGCAGCGAAACCGTGGTCTTCCGCTCCATTTACTTCGACTTCGACAAGTACAACATCAAGCCCGAGTTCATCCCGGTGCTTGATGAAGGCGTCGCCATGAGCAAGTCCAAGTCCAACATGGGCGTCGTCCTTGAGGGCCACACCGACTCCGTCGGCTCGGAGAGCTACAACCAGGCCTTGTCCAACCGCCGCGCCAACTCGGTTAAATCCTACTTCGTGAAGAAGGGTGTCGACGCGAACCGCATCACGGCGATCGGATACGGCGAATCCCAGCCGCGCGCCGACAATGCAACCGCTGAAGGCCGCAAGCTGAACCGCCGCGTGGAGATCAAGTTCAAGCCTCTGCAATAACACCACAACAAATCTGTTTCTGCCAGGCAGGGACCAACAATCCCTGCCTGGCGCATTGAAAAAATGAAACACGCGCACATTCCGACATGAAAAAGTTAAGATTGAGCAACACATTAGTATGATTAATTTCGAAACATACCTGGACACAACCCCACCATAAACAGACAATGGAGAGTATTTCCTGAAGACAGAAACACATATTCACCCATCATTGCGAGGATAGTACCATAGTAATCAATGCGTTTGCACTCACGGCACGCACGCGTACCGCGCTCCGGGGCGATCAGGATACTGAGCTGCTGCGTTCGGAATTGTTCAGTATAAAGCAACTGGAGCGCCACGCCGTCATGCTGGCCGTCCAGCATCGAATCGCCCAGAAGCCTGGGCCCGACAAGCTGCTGCCACGGCTGTCGGACAACGCCCACGTCCTGCTGGCGGCCTATGACGTTGTTACGGCGTCCACGACGCAGGGGCAACGACTCGTCCCTGCGGAAGCCTGGCTGCTGGACAACTTCTATCTCATCGAACAGCAGATCGTCATGGCCCGCCGCCATCTCCCGCGCGGATACAGCAGGCAGCTTCCGCAGCTGGCCGAAGGCGCATCGTCTGGCTTCCCGCGCATCTACGCCCTGGCCCTGGAGCTTATTTCGCACATGGATGGCCGGGTCGATAGCGACAACACTCATCAGTTCATCGCGGCCTATCAGACCGTGGAGCCGCTCAAGCTGGGTGAACTCTGGGCGTTCCCCATCATGCTGCAACTTGCGTTGCTGGAAAATATCAGGCGAGTCGGCGTTCGCATTGCGCGCAGGCGTGAGGAACGCGACGCAGCCATCCTCTGGGCGGACCGCATGCTCGCCACCGCCGAGAAGGAACCCAAGCAGCTAATCCAACAGCTGGCCAAATTCGCCAACGCCGATGTCCCCCTCACCGCCCCGTTTGTGGAAGAGTTCTATGCCCGGCTTCAGGCCCAGGGGGCCGTCATGGCCTTTGTGCAAACCTGGGTCGAGCAGAAGCTGCGGGAGCAGGGAGTCACGGCAACCCAGCTGTCGGAAGCTGCCGGAAGGACCGCTGCGGCCAACCAGATAGCCATTGCCAACAGCATCGGCAGCCTGCGCTTCATCGGCGCAATGGACTGGCGCGACTACGTCGAGTCGCAAAGCGCGGTGGAACGGACGCTGCGCGAGGATCCGGCCGGGATGCACGCCCTTCAGGATTTTTCCACCCGCGACCGGTACCGCCACGTGATCGAGGAAGTGGCCAAAGGCAGTACCAGGAGCGAACCGGAGGTGGCGCGCGAAACGCTCAGCCTCGCCAAGGCCGCTGCCCAGGCGTTTGGAACAGGGGATCGAACCGCACACGTCGGGTACTACCTGGTCGACCAGGGCCATCACGTGCTGGAAAGCGCGGTAGGCTTCCGCCCCACCTTGAAATCGCGCCTTCGCGCCACGAGCCAAAAGCTCCGGCTCACCGCGTACCTCGGCTCCATGCTGGTGCTCACGGCTTTGGCTGCCTCCCCTGTATTCCTCTCAGTTTCCCTGCTTGGCCCAACTGACTGGAGATACTGGCTGCTCGCGTTGGCGGGTGTGTTCGGCGTTTCCACACTTGCCGTCTCCCTGGTGAACCTGCTGGTCACGCTTTTCCTGCCTCCGCGCGGATTGCCGCGCATGGATTTTTCACAGGGCATCCCATCTGCGCACCGCACCATGGTGATAGTCCCCACCCTGCTGAGCACGCCGCAGGAAATTGATGACCTTCTCGAAGCATTGGAAATCCGCTACCTCGGCAACCGCGACCGCAATCTGCTCTTCGCCTTGCTCACGGATTACCGCGACGCTTCCGAGCGTGCGCTCCCTGGAGATGACGAACTGCTGGCGCACGCCCGCTCGGCAGTGCAGGCACTCAACGAGACCTACCGTGACGACCGCCCGTGCGTCTTTTACCTGTTCCATCGTCCACGTGTCTGGAATCCGTACGAACAGGTCTGGATGGGCTTTGAGCGCAAGCGCGGCAAGCTGGAGCAGTTCAACTCCGTGCTGCGCGGCGGCGACGTCGCCGCATTTTCCGAGATCGTCGGAGACTTGGGCGTGCTTGGCTCGATCAAATACGTCATCACCCTGGACACCGACACGCAACTGCCTCGCGACACGGCGCGCACGCTCATCGGCAACATCGCCCATCCTCTCAACAGGCCGGTGTACGACGCCGCGAAGGGGCGCATCGTCGACGGGTACGCCATCCTGCAACCCCGCGCGTCCATCAGCCTGACCAGCGCGGGGCATTCGCTGTTTACCAAGTTGTTCGCGGGCGAGTCCGGCATCGACCCCTATTCGCGCGAAGTGTCCGACGTCTATCAGGACCTCTTCGGGGAAGGATCGTTTATCGGCAAGGGCATCTATGATGTGGACGCCTTCCGCCAGGCCGTGGATGGCCGCTTTCCCGAGAACCTCATCCTCAGCCACGACCTGCTGGAAAGCGGCTATGCCCGCTCCGCCCTGGTGACCGATGTGGACCTCATAGAGGAGCATCCCGCCAGTTACGCCATCGAGACGAGCCGACGCCACAGGTGGATTCGTGGCGACTGGCAGCTCACCGGATGGCTGCTCCCGAGCGTGCTGGGTCCGCCGGGGCCGGATGGAACAAAATCAAGACGGCAGCCCAATCCGCTCACCGCCTTGTCGGTCTGGAAAATTTTCGACAACATCCGGCGCAGCCTTGTGCCGCCGTCGCTGTTGGCCATGCTGGCGGGCGGCTGGCTGCTCGTGCCGGGATCGCCGTGGTTCTGGACCCTGCTGGTGGCGGGCGTGGTGTTCCTGCCCGACCTGCTGCGGGCCGGTATCGAACTCGTCCGCAAGCCGGATGACCGCAACTGGCTGGTGCACACGGCGCTCTCAGGAAGAGCCGCCGGTCGTCCCTTGGCGCTCGCCCTGCTGACGCTCGCCTTCCTGCCGTACGACGCGCTCATCTGCGTGGACGCGATCCTGCGCTCGGGCCTGCGGATGCTGTTCACCCGGCGGGGTTTGCTGCTGTGGCACATGCCCAGCTATGCCCGGCGCAACGCGCGCCGGACCCTGGCGGCGTTCTGCGTTGAGATGTGGGCCGCTCCGGTTCTGGCGGTTGCGCTGGGCTTCGCGGTATGGACCCTCCACCCTGCGGATTTGATCTCCTGCGCGCCGGTGCTGCTCCTGTGGCTGCTCTCTCCCGCCGTGGGGTGGTGGATCAGCCTCCCGTTCCTGCCGCCTGCGCAAGAGCTGACCGACGAACAGCGGAAATTCCTGCGAGCGTCCGCCAGGAGAACGTGGCGTTTCTTCGCGGAATTCGTGGGGCCGCAGGACAACTGGCTCCCGCCCGACAACTTCCAGGAGTATCCAAGTGCGGTCATCGCCTCACGCACCTCGCCAACGAACATGGGCATGTCCCTGCTGTCTGCACTGGCAGCCTACGATTTCGGCTATATCCCCGCCGGAGAATTTCTGCGGCTGGCGGGCAACACCATGTCCACCATGGAGAAGCTGGAGCGCTATCGCGGCCATTTCTACAACTGGTACGACACCCGCACGCTGACGCCACTTCGCCCGCAGTATGTTTCCTCGGTGGACAGCGGCAACCTGGCGGGCAGCCTGCTTACGTTGCAAGCGGGTCTTGCCGAACTGAAAGACCACCCGGTGCTCTCCCCGCGCGCGTTCCACGGACTTCAGGATACCGTACAAGTGCTGTCCGAATACGCGCCTTCCTCACGCATCCCCGAGCTCGCGAAGAAGATCAGGCTGCTTCAGGACACCCTGCAAGCACTCACGCGCGACGGCCTGCCGCGAACGCTGGCCGCTGCCTACATCGCCCTGGCCGAAATTCACCGCCATGGCGAGGGGCTTGCTTCGTCGCTGCCACCCACCGCACTCGATGACGAACTGCACTACTGGGCGAACGCGTTCGTCCAACAGGCCCACACGATTGAGGACGACATCAGGACGCTGATTGCTGATCCGCAGACGGCGGGCGACATTCCAGGACTGGCGGAGCTGGCCCTGGGTGTGATCGACCCCACGCGGCCAGCCGGGCTTGCATCACAGCGTGCAGCCGCGCTGGAGCGCCTGGCGATCATCGACGACCTGATGGAGCGTTGCCGGGAACTGTCCGCCATGGATTTCGAATTTCTCTACGACACGTCGCGCGACCTGCTGACCATCGGCTACGACGTGGGCGAACGCCGCCGCGACCCCTCCTGCTACGACCTGCTCGCCTCGGAGGCGCGCCTGACCAGCTTCCTGCTCATCGCGCAGGGGCAGATCCCGCAGAAACACTGGTTCTCGCTGGGGAGACTTCTCACCAGCCATGGCCGCGACGTGAGCCTTATCTCCTGGAGCGGCTCCATGTTCGAGTACCTCATGCCGCAGCTCGTCATGCCCAGTTACGAGAACACCCTGCTGGAGCAGACCTGTAAGGCCGCCGTGTCCCGCCAGATCGAATATGGCCGCCAGCGCGGCGTGCCCTGGGGAATTTCCGAATCCTGCTACAACGTCGCCGACGTGCTCCACGTCTATCAGTACCGGGCCTTCGGCGTTCCCGGACTTGGCTTCAAGCGCGGCCTGGGCGACGATTTGGTGATTGCGCCGTACGCCAGCGCACTGGCCCTCATGGTCTTGCCCAGAGAAGCATGCCGCAACCTGCAAACGCTGGCGGCCAGCGAATTCCAGGGTGCGTACGGCTTCTACGAGGCCGTGGACTACACGCCGTCACGCGTTCTGCGCGGCAAGAGCCACGCAGTGGTGCGCGCGTTCATGGCGCACCATCAGGGCATGAGTCTCCTGGCCTTCGAGCATGTCCTGCTGGGCCAACCCATGCAACGGCGCTTCATGGCCTCCCCCCAGGTGCGGGCCACGGATTTGCTGTTGCAGGAGCGCGTGCCCAAGAAGGGGGCGACGCTTCACCCGCACGCAGCGGAAGTGAGCGCCGCCGCGCGCCCGACCGCAACGGAAGCGGACGCGATCATGCGCGTTTTCACAGACCCCAACACGCCGATGCCCGAAGTGCACCTGCTGTCCAACGGCAGATACCACGTGATGACAACCAGCGCAGGCGGAGGCTACAGCCGCTGGCACGATCTGGCCGTCACCCGCTGGCGCGAGGACGCCACCTCAGATTGCTGGGGCGCTTTCATCTACCTTCGCGATATCGACACGGGCCGCTACTGGTCCACCGCGCATCAGCCGACGCTGCGCAAGGCCGATCACTACGAGGCGACCTTCGTGCAGGGGCGGGCCGAATACCGCAGGCGCGACCAGGCCATCGAAACGCACACCGAGATCAGCGTTTCGCCGGAAGATGATGTGGAAATCCGCCGCGTCACGCTCACCAACATGTCCTCGCGCACCCGCCGCATCGAGGTCACCAGCTACGCCGAAGTCGTGCTGGCCCCGCTCAATGCGGACCTTTCCCATCGCGCCTTCAGCAACCTGTTCGTACAGACCGAGATCCTGCCCGACCGCCAGGCCATCCTCTGCACGCGGCGTCCCCGCACGCCGGGAGAGCAGCTGCCGCTCATGTTCCACTTGCTGGCTGCCCCTGGCGCGACCGCAGGCGAACCGTCCTTCGAGACCGACCGCGCCAGGTTCATCGGGCGGGGCCGCAGCGCCGCCAATCCGGCGGTGCTGGATGACGGCTCATCGGTAATGCTCTCCAACACCGGCGGGTCCGTGCTTGATCCCATCGTGGCGATCCGGCGCATCATCACCCTGGCTCCCGACGAATCGGCCAGCGTGCAGATCATTTCCGGCGTGGCCGACACGCGCGACGCGGCCCTGACGGTGCTCGAAAAGTATGCCGACCGGCACTTCGTCGAACGCGCGTTTGAAATGGCCTGGTTCCAGAGCCAGGAAGTGCTGCGCCATTTAGGAGCAACCGAATCCGACGCGCAGGTCTTTGGCCGTCTGGCGACTTCCGTCATTTACGGCAGCGCCACGCGCCGCACCGCACCGAGTGTCATCGCGCGAAACCAGCTCGGTCAGGCCGGGCTGTGGCGCTTCGCCATCTCCGGCGACCTGCCCATCGTCCTTCTGCGCATAAGCGACCTGAACCGCATCGGGCTGGTCAAGGAAGTGCTGCAAGCCCACGCCTATTGGCGAATGAAAGGCCTGAGCTCGGACCTGATCATCCTGAACGAGGACTTCACCAGTTACCGGGCGGTTCTGCAGGATCAGATCATGGCGTTTATCAATGCGGGACCGGAGGCGCAGGTTCTCGACAAACCCGGCGGGGTCTTCGTGCGCCGCGCGGAGGAGCTCTCAGAAGAGGACCGAGTCCTGTTCCAGACCGTGGCCCGCGTCGTGCTGACAGACTCTACGGAATCCCTGGCCGAACAGGTGGAACGCCGCGTCCTGGCAGACCGGGTGCCGAAGAGGCTTGATCCCATTCTCCGGCGGCCCCTCGACCCCGTCCACCCGCTGCACCCGCGCGAGCGCATCTTCTGCAACGGCCTGGGCGGCTTCACGCCGGACGGACGCGAGTACGTTATCACCATGGAGCCCGGCCAGACGACGCCCGCTCCATGGGCCAACGTCATCGCCAGCCCGCACATCGGCACGGTGGTCAGCGAAAGCGGGAGCGCATACACCTGGGTGGAAAACGCCCACGAGTTCCGCCTGACCACCTGGCACAACGATCCGCTCTCGGACACGAGCGCTGAAGCGTTCTACATCCGCGACGAAACCACCGGCGCGTTCTGGTCGCCAAGCCCCCTGCCAGCCCGTGGCCGGTCCGGCTACGTGTGCAGGCACGGGTTCGGCTACAGCGTCTTCGAACATTACGAATCCGGCATCTCCTCTGAGATGCATACTTACGTGGCCATGGACGCTCCGGTGAAGTTCGTGGTGATCAAGCTGCGCAACCACTCCAAGCGTTCTCGCCGGTTGTCGCTGACCGGATACTGGGAACTGGTCCTCGGCGAATGGCGGCACGCCAACCTGATGCACGTGGTCACCGAAACGGACCCGCACAGCGGGGCCATGTTCGCCCGCAACGCCTATGGCCGTGAATGCGCCCACCGGGTCGTCTTCGCCCATGTCAGCGAGCTCTCGCGCTCCATGACCGGAAGCAGGACCGAATTCATAGGCCGCAACGGGTCGCTGAACAACCCGGCGGCCATGAGCCGCAGGCGGCTGTCGGGAAAGACCGGCGCAAGCCTCGACCCCTGCGCCGCCATTCAGGCCCGCATCGAGTTGGCCGAAGGCCAGGAGCGCGAGATCGTGTTCATCTTCGGAGCGGCGCGCCACACGGACGCGGCCCAGCACTTCATCCAGCGCTTCTCCGGACCTGCCGGCGCGCGCCAGGCCCTGGAGGACGTCTGGAGCCACTGGAACCGCACGCTGGGGGCGGTGCACGTGGAGACGCCGGATGCGGCGCTGAACGTGATGGCCAACGGCTGGCTGGTCTACCAGACGCTCTCGTGCAGGCTCTGGGGACGCAGCGGCTACTACCAGTCCGGCGGGGCCTACGGATTCCGGGACCAGTTGCAGGACACCATGGCGCTTGTCCACGTCACGCCGTGGCTCGCCCGCGAGCAGCTGATCCGATGCGCGGAGCGCCAGTTCCTCCAGGGAGACGTGCAGCACTGGTGGCACCCGCCAGGGGGCCAGGGCGTTCGGACGCATTTCTCCGACGACTATCTGTGGCTCGCCTACGCAACCTGTCGCTACGTACTGGCCACCGGCGACACGGGGGTGCTCGACGAACAGGTGCACTTCCTGGAAGGCCGCGAGCTCGACCCCAAGGAAGAAGCCTACTTCGACCAACCGCAACGCTCGACAGAGGCGGCAAGCCTCTATGAACACTGCGTGCGGGCGCTTCGGCACGGATTGCGCTTCGGCGACCACCATCTGCCCCTGATGGGCTGCGGCGACTGGAACGACGGCATGAACCTCGTTGGTCATGAAGGCAAGGGCGAGAGTGTCTGGCTGGCGTGGTTTCTCTACGAGAATCTTCAACTGTTCACAGGACTGGCACGCGACAGGGGCGACGAAATTTTTGCCGAAACATTCAGCAGGCATGCATCCCTTTTGCGCACCAACATCGAGGCAAACGCCTGGGATGGAAACTGGTACCGCCGGGCCTACTTCGACGACGGCACGCCACTGGGCTCTGCTGAGAACGAAGAGTGTCAGATAGATTCGATCAGCCAGAGCTGGGCGGTCATTTCAGGCGGAGGCGATCCCCAGCGCGCCCGCCAAGCCATGGACGCAGTGGATGAACGACTGGTGCGGTACGACGCGAAACTCATCCAGTTGCTCGCGCCGCCCCTCGACAAATCCGACATCGAACCCGGCTACATCAAGGGTTACGTGCCTGGCGTGCGCGAGAACGGCGGCCAGTACACCCACGCCGCCATCTGGGCGACCACAGCCTTCGCCATGATGGGCGACAAGAAACGGGCCTGGGGGCTGTTCGACATGCTAAACCCCGTCAATCACGGTAGCACTGCGGAGGATATCGAGCGCTACAAGGTTGAGCCGTACGTGATGTGCGCGGATATTTACGGCGCGGCACCGCATACCAGCCGGGGCGGCTGGACTTGGTACACCGGAGCCTCCGGCTGGATGTACCGCCTGAGTGTGGAGACGCTGCTCGGTCTGCACCTTGAAGTGGATACCCTGCGCATAGCGCCGTGCATGCCGGATCATTGGGATTCGTACAAAATGCATTACCGTTTCCGTGAGACTTTCTATCATATCACGGTACGGCGCGTGGACGGGAAGGCGAACCGCGTGATTCGCGTCACGGTTGACGGCGCAGTGACACAGGATGCCGGGCCTGCACGCATGGAACAGATTACCGGACGGATTCCCCTCCTCGACGACCATCAGGACCACCATGTCGAAGTGGAGATGGCCTGAAATGAATGATGACCGCAGCGGCACTCCAGTGTGTCGCTGCGGCCATCATCTGGCAGGGAGCGGCCCGCGCGCGCACCCTGGTCTTGAGCGGGGCTCTCGGGGCCGTCCGCATAGCCACGAGCCAGTCCGCCTCAAAACAGTCTAATCTGGTACAGAAGTTCCTGCCGAGCCTAGACGCGCCGCACTAGAACGTCACGGCCAGGCTCACAGATCCGAGCATTTGCGGCCCGGACTGTTTCTCGAACTCCTGCGTCCTGTACACGTGTGTGTAGGTCAGCTTGGCCCGGCCCAGCACCAACCCCACCCCCGCCATGAGATCGGCCACGAATGGCTTTTTCGTCACGCTCGGACTGTTCTGCCAGGTGTTGCCGTCCAGGAATATGTTCCTGGCCACCGCCCTGCCTTCGGCGCCAACGAAAACATGCAAGCCGAAATCGGTGTCCTGGCGCAGGCGCGGATCAGCCGGGCTTGCGGGTGCGCTCACGCCGCCGCCGGGCTGTATAAGCGAGGTCCCGAAATCCCAGGGCAGCCTGTACCCGAAGCGCGTCTCGAAGCCTATCGCCCCTTGTGTCACCACGTTTCCCACCGTGGCCCGCACGTGCGGCATGATATCCCAGGCAAAGTCATGGCCCAGGTCGGCGCGCAGAGACCGCAGGGTGCGCTGCCAGGAGAGCATGACGCCCGGCTCGTCGTTGATCTGGTGGTCCCAGCCCTCAACGCGATCAAACCCCATGAGGGCGTGGTAGTTGTTCTGGGTCTCGGCTGCCCTTGCCGAAGGACCGACGATGCCGAGGCTCGTTTCGAAGGTATCGAGCTGCGTGCTGGTCTTGGCGTGCAAGGCCAGGGAAACATACGCCCAACCGGCATACGGGCGATCGTTGGGCAATGGCGTCTTCAGGCTTGTGTTGTGCGGGACGTACATGTTCTGGCCCAGCGCGAGCGCGACATTGTACTGCTGGTCAGGTTCGTTTACGAAAGGGAGGATGTGAAGGTAAGGAAGCAAGAACGTTGGAAGCCGTTTGTCCTCAGCATAATGCTTGAGATCGCCGGAAATCCAATTGAGTTTGATGCCGTTGGTGTAGTGTTCGTCGGTTCCCGCGAAGAAGTCATTCTCCTCCGTGATGATGAGTGTGGAGGCGAGTTCAACGATCTGGTCGGGTTCTGCACCGGCCACAGGTGGGGTCGTGACGAGAAGAGCCAGGACAGTACAGAGCAGGACGAATGACGTGATGTGGCGTCTGCGCATGAGGGAGGGCCTTCTCTGTCTCGATTCCGGTTTGTGCTTGACGCCCAACGGAACATCCGGCGAAGCGTTTATTCTCTTGGCGATCCCAGCGTCACCTCCCACCGGACACCGCACTCTGCCGGATACGGGACATGCTCATGCAAGCGGAGAAAGTCGTGAACGCCAGCACCTGTCAACCGCGCCTTCGTCCAATGACCAGCAAGGCAACGCCTCCGGCCAACGCGATGATTCCGACAACAGGATGTAGGGGAAACGTTTTCGTAGTCTCGGACGTCACTTCAAGTGGCCCAAGATCGACGACCTTCTCTTTGGTCGTATAGGTAAACCCTTGATACCCAAGAGCGACGATGCCCAGCACAATGAGTGCGACGGCAATGATCGTGGTTGTTCTCATAAAGTCCTACTGCGATTTAGATTTGGCAATGATCGCCTGGCATGCACACAATCGGAATGTCGCCGCCGGGTGGACGCCTACTTGCCCAGGACTTTCTTGATCTCCCCGACTTTGGATTGAATCTTCCCACTAAGATTCTCTCCCTTGCCCTCAGCTTCCATCTGGACATCTGATGTCACCACACCAAGGACTTCCTTGGCCTTGCCCTTTACCTGGTGCAACGTTCCCTCAACACTGTCCTTCGTGCTTGACTTCATCGTTTACCCCTATTTTTAATGTTCAAACTCACTGGAGTGAGCTGCACTCAAAGCCAATAGACAAAAATCCTTACGGCACTATCTCGCCCTAAATTTTACCGAGCAGAAACAAAATCAACAGAACGACAAGAATAGTACCAACCAGTCCACTTGGGCCATATCCCCAAGGTCGGCTATGCGACCAAACTGGCAACACACCAAGAAGCGCAAGAATAAGAACAATTAGCAGAATTGTACTTAAAGACATTGTCCGTCCTCCTCAATTTTACATCATTCAAACATATATTCATGCAAGAACACTCTCACCACAACACAACCACACCTCACAACTCACCTGTTGCAGCAAGAGCACCACAATTTCCCACCACTGCCCTTGAACAAGATACTTTGTACAATTATCATGCCGCCATAGTTATAGACACCACGTCAAAGATATTATTGAACTTTTGCGTATAACAACCAAATCGCCCCCCATGATTCTCGCACGATGAGAACCATGAAATGATACGCTCTCTCCTGATGACGGACAAACTCGCAACATAGTTCTCAATCCAAACCACATACCAAACAGCAACACCACCACATCGAGACTGCTGCACGCTGTAGCAGCCAAATAATTCTAACTACCCGTAATTTATATTATTTAACGCTACCCATTCCCCTTTCAGATTGGAGGAGATCAAGGCCGACGAGCGAAGAAGGCACCCCGGCACAACGGACCACAGGGTTTCCCTGCGTAAGCGCAAAGTGACGTTCCTGGAAGAGAGAGACAGGCTCATTGCCTGGAAGGTCTTAGAACGCCTTCTCAACAAACGGATGAAGCGTCAGCCTGACGCTGTGGGCAATCTGGCATACCAGTCGCTGCCCATGCCCAAGGTCTGCTGCTTCAGTGCTTTTACAACTTGAGCGACGAGGCGGTTGAAGAGGGCCTGACCGACCATTTGTCCTTCGTGCGCTTCGCTTGGCGTGCTGCTTCTCAAGGTTTAGTGCAGGCTGTCCCAGGCAAACACGTTGAACATAGTGAACCTGGACAGGCCCGCTCGCTCCGCGCTGGCGGCAATTAAGGGTTGCTCCTCCGTGATGACGTAGAACCAAAGTGTCAGCTTCTTTGTCGCATATTCGATCTTCTCCGGTTAGCGTTGAGCCGCAGGCGAATAAGCTTCAGCCCCACAGGGCAAGGCGTGAGGTACTAGTACCTTACCTGTCCTGCCTCCGGACCCCTTTGTTCCGTATTCCATCGTTTTGTATTTTACGAGAGCAGCCAGACTGATTTGAACAACTTTGAGAATATTTCAATTCACAACAACATAGAAGAATATGGACCATCAAACATGTCATTTCAAGCAATATGATTCACACATTGGACTAACTTTCAGCAATAGCATTCAATACCATCGCATGAATGTTCAATTTGTCTGGTTTTGAAGGTGCGTACGACGGATATTGAGGTCAACGCGGAGGGAATGTGGGCAGACTCCGTGCGAAGTTCGATTTTGTTTGGATTTCTAAAGCCCATCCTAAGGTTTCAGTCTGTCCTTCTGAGGGGGGAGGATGAAAACGAAAAAGCTCCCGATGCCGAAGGGGCTGCTACCTCTTCTTGTATTCTTGCCTCTTGGGATTTATGAGCGACACCTACAGGCCAACCAAGCGACACTTATTTGGGCAAACGAAAGCGCAAAACGAAGTAGACGCCATACGAAGTATGCCCAAGGCGGTTTCAGCTTGGCCCTTGGCGCTTCTAAGTCGGTATTTAGGGTAAAAAGTCGGACGGAGAAGACAAGTCTAGACTGCGAGCCCTTACGGCTTGCAACGCTTCAAACAACGATGCTTTGCTACTGTTCTTGGCCTGGACTGTATTCCGGTGGATAGCCCAAAGCTTCGTTCGTTCGCCGTTGGGCTTCCCGAGCGTCCAGGCCAGTTCGGACATTGCCTGCCCAGGTGGAGTTCCACAGAGCGGCACGCTGCTCCCTGGATTTCCCATCCTGGTAGCGTTTGAACATGGGCTTTGCGCCGGACACAACGCGCCTCATGAAGTCTGCCAGCTTGCGATTGGCCTTTTGAGCCTTGCGGCGAAGCGCCTCCGATGCTCTGGCCCGTTCACGCCGTAGCATCGGTCCAAGGCCAAGCCATTCGAAGAGAGCTGAGGTAACGACGCGAATGGCCCTGCATCCGAAATATTTCCCTTCGTCGCTTCTGCTTCTTGGCTGGGTCACTTGCATGAACCCGGCTTGCTTCAACTGCCCGATGGCGCGCTCACATCGGCGTTGGCCAAGCCCCGAGCCCCTGACGATGGTCCTCATGTCGATGTCGATGAAACCGTTGGCCAGCGTCGGCACGCCCAAGGCCAGGGAAGCCAGATCGAGGTGCGACAGAAGTGTTTCCAAAACGACAAGACACGCCTCGCGGCGCTCACTTCGCGTCTTTCGATCAGCCGGGGCCAATAGCGTTGGACATTTCTTTGGGTGGTCATACCATGCCTTGGCCTGCTCAGCTGCCAGGGACAGGATGCGCGGCAGGCCGCCCTTGCCCTTGCGGATGGGACGCACGGGATCAAGCCGAGGATTCCTCGGATCATGACCGCAACGGTTCCCGCAGAGCAGACCGGAGAGAAAGGGGACCCCAGACGGGGCGGCAGTGCCAATAGACAACAGCCGCCCCTCAGGAAAACTCGAAGAAAATTTTCCTTTCCGGGACTATTCCGGGACCAGATCGGTTTTTTGGCAAAAAGAATGGGTTGCATGCGGTGGTACAAACTGCATGCAACCCATTGATTTTCCTAGTGGAGCCAGCGTGGGGAATTGAACCCCAGACCTGCTGATTACGAATCAGCTGCTCTACCAACTGAGCTACGCTGGCATTCAAGCGGAAACGCTTGATACACGCGGGTTCGCGCACCGTCAAGCGGTTTGCGCGAACTGGTCAAAGCCGGTCAATACTGGTCAAAAAAGTATGCACTGTGCATACCATTTGCAAACCGGGCTCCCTGGTTCACCACGGCTTCCCGCCTTCCCCCTCGTCATCCCCGTCAGGAGCCGACGCCCTGGTCCGCCGCCGCCTGATCGCCGTCTTCCATCGCCCGAGGCTCGTTCACGGGCAGGCGGATGCTGAACCGGGTTCCCTGGCCCGGGGCCGAATCCACCTCGATGGAGCCGCCGTGGTTGGTCGTGACGATGAAGAACGACACCGAAAGCCCGAGCCCGGTGCCCACGTTGGGGGACTTGGTGGTGAAGAAGGGCTCGAAGACCTTGCGCCTGGTGGCCTCGTCCATGCCCGGGCCGTTGTCCTCGATCTCGACGAGCACGTTCTCACCTTCCAGGCGCGTCCTGAGCGCCAGGAGCGGCTGGCGTCCACCGGCCTGGGCCTCGGACTGGGCCTGGGCCGCGTTGCGCAGGATGTTCATGAACACCTGCTCCAGTTGCCCCTGGGCGCAGGCCACGGGGGGAAGCCCGGGCTGGTAATCGCGCTCGATGCGGATGTGCCTGAAATCGTAACGCTTCTTCAGGTCGCATTCGTTGGCGCACAGCGCCAGGGCCTTGTCCAGCACCATGTCGATGGCCACGGGCGCGAACTCACTGCTCTGCTTGCAGAAGGCGAGCATGTCCTGCACGATCCTGGCCGCGCGCACGGCGGACGCCCTGATCGATTCCACCAACGGGTAGACCTGCCTGCGCTCGCATTAGCTGTGCACGTTTTCCAGCGAGCCGCCTGCCTGCCCGGCGGCCGCCCTGTTGGCCGGCGTGTCCGTGCTCAGGCGGTTTTGCAGCACCTGGGTCCCCTGGATGATGCCGCTCAGGGGGTTGTTGATCTCGTGGGCCATCCCGGCGGCCAGGCCGCCCACGCTGGTCATCTTCTCCGTCTGGAGCATGGCCTCCATCATGCGCCTGCGCTCGGTCACGTCGGTATGCGCGCCCGCCACCCGGATCACCTCGCCCTGCCCGTTCTTCAGCGACGCCCCGCGACCGAGCACCCAGCGCCACGAGCCGTCCTTGTGCCTGAGGCGGTACTCAACCTCGAACGAATCCGCCTCTCCGCGCAAGCAGCGGTTGTTGGCCTGCCGCACGCGTTCCAGGTCGTCCGGGTGCACGCGCGCCTCCCATTCCTCGAGGCTGTCCGGAAATTCGTCCGGGGCGAAGCCGATGATCAGCTTCCAGTGGTCGGAGAAATAGACTTTTTCCCTGCGCGGGTCCCAGTCCCAGATGCCGTCGCTGGTGCCGCGCACGGCCAGGGCGTAGCGTTCCTCGCTCTCGCGCAGGGCCTCCTCGGAGCGGCGGCGTTCGGCCGCGTCCTTCTCCAGGGCCGAGGCCATGCCGTCCAGGGCGCAGGCCAGCTTGCCGAGCACGCCCCGGGACTCCGTGAGGCCCGAGCGGGCCGTAAGGTCCCCCTGCCCGAGCCGTTGCGCCACGGCCACCAGCCTGGCCACCCGGACGTGGATGCCGTACTTGCCCACCACCCAGGCCAGGCAGCTCGAAAACACGAGCGACACCGCGAGCCAGGAGACGAAACCGACGGTGACCGCGTCGGCCTGGAACAGGATCTGTTTCTCGGGGATGCCCACGAAGACGTTCAGGTACGGCGTCCGGCCCGGATCGAGGCGTACCCGGCGCACGGAAAACACGCGGCGGATACCGTCGGCCCCTTGCTCGGTGAACTCCATCTCCCGCTCCACCGGCTGGATCGACGCCCAGACGTCCTGGAAGATCATCACCCCGACCGGGATCGACTCCTTGGAGGGGTAGCGGTAGAGGCGCATGCCCAGGTGGTCCGTCAGGCCGACGAAGGACTCTTCCGGCAAATGGAACTGTTTGAAAAGGCTCGCGAACTCCTGGAGCCTGAGAGTTGCGAGCAGGACCCCTGCGATCTTGCCGCCTTCTCCGCGCACGGGGAACGCGAAGGGCAGCACCGGCACCCCGCTCACCCTGCCGATGGAGTATTCGCCCACGGCGAAGCCGCCCGTGGCCAGCGCCTCGCGGATCTCCTTGCGGCCGGACAGGTTCTGGCTGGTGAACGGGAGGGCCGAGGCCAAGGCGTTGCCCTCGGCGTCGAGCAGGGCGAAATTCACGTAGTTGGGATTGGCCGCGAGGAAAGTCTTGAAGAGCCCGCCGCAGGCCGCCGCGTCCATGGCGGCGACCGCCGGATGGGAGGCCAGCTCGCCCAGGATTTTGCGGATCCTCTCGGTTTCGAGCTCCTGCTGATGGGCGACGAACTCGGCCAGCCTGGCCGAGGTGCGCTTGGCGTTCTCTATCTCCTGGCTGCGCCGCTCCCAGCCGGACCCCAGGACCACCAGCAACAGAGGGACCACCCCCGCGAGCACAACAAGCAGGAGGTTGAGCCTGACAGAACCCGGAAATCTGATCTTCATAAAACGTCCAGTGATGGCCTGCCGCTGCTCCGGGCGCTCCCCGCGCCCGCCTGCTTCCGCCGCCTGCCCCGTGAAGCGGCCCGGGCCAGACGGCCAGTCTCCCTCCTTCTAGCCTTTAATCCGGCAAAAAATCCAGTCTGGAACATCCCCCCGCCCATAGGTGTAGGACTGCTCCGACACGTTTTGCCCGTTTCGCCCAAGCGCCTAGGATGCGCGACATGGCCGCCGCCCTCGCCCCAGTTTTCGCCAGCCGCACCCGCCGCACCGGGAGGGCTCGCGCCTTGCCCGCCCCAAGCGCCAGGCCCCGCAAGGCCTGACGCCTCACGCCCCCACAGCCGCCTCGGGGTGCCCGGGGCGGATCACTATAAGCCCGCCCGGACGCGCGTCCGGGCGGATTCGGCCGTTTCGGCCGCACGAACACAAGGAGAACCGAAATGAACAGTTCCATGCACGAACCGCTCGCGCGCAGCATCAGATGGACCCTGGCCGACATCCGCGCCCAGGTGCGGAGCCTGTCCACCCCGGAGGGCGCGGCGATGGTGGACGAAGCGCTCCTAGGCGCGACCCTGGAGGCGCTCAAGCGGCGCGCCAAGGGACTGGAGGGCCTGCTCGCCCGGCTCGGGCAGGAGGACTTCGACGCATGCGAGGAGTGCGGGGAGACCATCGGGGTCAAGCGCCTCTTGGCCATGCCCGAAACCAGGCTCTGCTTCGCCTGCAAGACCTCGCGCGAGGAGGCTTGGCCCATGCGCGCGACCGCGCGCTTCTGAGAACCGGCCCGGGGATGGATGCGTCCGCCCCGGGCCGCGCGCCTCTTATGCGCGCCCCCGGGAAAGGACACGGCCCTAGGCCCCGCCGAAGGGGTCGTCCATGTCGATCAGCCCCTTGCGCATGGCATAGCGCACGAGTTCAAGGGGCGTCTTCAGGTTGAGCTTGGCCATGATGTTGGCCCGGTGGTTCTCCACGGTCTTTTTCGTGATGAAGAGCCTGTCCGCGATGCCCTTGGGCGAATGGCCCTCGGCCAGCAGCCGGAGCACTTGCTGCTCGCGCCGGGTGAGCTCCGCGTAGGAGGACTCGCCGAGCTTGGCCTTGCGCGCGCAGTAGTCCAAAAGCCCCCGGATCACGCGCGGGGAGATGGAACTGTCCAGGTACTGCTCGCCCCTGAGCACCGCCTCCACGGCCTGGATCAGGCGCTCCCCGGCGGATTCCTTGACGATGTAGCCCATGGCCCCGGCCTGGAAGCATTCGGCGACCATCTCGATGGCCGAGTGCATGCTGAGCACGATCACCGACGCCTGGGGCAGTTCCTGCGAAAGCTCCCGGATGAGCGCCACTCCGCTGCCGTCGGCGAAGCCCAAATCAAGGAGCACGAGCCGGGGTCGAAGCTCCAGGGCCATGCGCTTGGCCTCGGCGAGGCTCCCGGCCTCCCCGGCGACGCAGAGCCCCGGGGCCTTCTCCAGGAGCGCCCGCACGCCCTGGCGCATGAGCGGGTGGTCGTCCACGATGAGCACGGACGAGGCCGGGTTCATGCGCCCTCCTCGCCCGTAGCGGGCACCTCGACCTTGATGCGCGTGCCCCCGCCCGGGCGCGAGCGCAAGAGGAACGAGCCGCCCAGGAGGCGCGCCCGCTCGCGCATGCTGGGAAGCCCCATGCGCGCGCGGCCATCATCCTCCGCCGCCCTGGCCTGGGGGTCGAAGCCCGCGCCGTCGTCCTCCACGCGGAGGATCAGGCTCGGGTGCGTGGCCACCAGCAGCACCCGCACGCGCGACGCGTTGGCGTGCCTGCGGATGTTGGCCAGGGCTTCCTGGATGATCCGGTAGAGGTTGACCTGGGCCTCGAAATCCATGGAAAGCGCCTCCAGGCCCTCGCAGGAGAATTCCACCTCCAGGCCCTGCTCCTCCCCGAAACGGGCGCACAGGCGCGAGGCCGCCGAGGCCAGGCCCAGCTGCTCGAGCTCCGGGGGCATGAGCGCGTAGGAGAGCCCGCGCACCTCCCCGATGATCCCGGCCGTCATGTCCACCAGGCGGCGCACGCGGCCTTCATCGGGGCCGGACGGCTGGCCCGGGCGCGCGAGCAGCTCCTCGATGCCGATTTTCAGAAGCGAGAGGTCCTGGGCGGTCTTGTCGTGGAGTTCGCGCGCGATGCGCTGGCGCTCGGCCTCGCGGGCCTTGAGGAGCTCCCCGGAGAGCCTGCGCGTGCGCTCGTTGGCCCGCCGCGTGCGGATGATCTGGCCCAGGAGGTCGGCCACGGCGTCTATCAGGTGACGCTCCTCGGCGAGAAACGGCCCCTCGTCGCGCTCCGGGCACGGGCTCAGGTAGCGCACCTCCACGAGCCCGGCCTCCTCCCCGCCGACGACGACCGGGGCGGACTGCGCCCAGGGCGTCTCCCGGTAGCCCGGGGTGCGGTGCTCGCGGCCCTCGGCCACCACGCGCGCGCAGGCGAGCTCGGGGTACTGCCAGGAGCGGCGAAGCTCCTCGGCCACACCCCGGGCGAGCTCCCCGGCGTCCAGGTCCTCGCGCTGGGCCAGGCGGGTGATGCCGTAGAGGCACCCGAGCTCCTTGACCCGCTCCTTGAGCGCGTCGCGCGTGCGCTGGAGGCTGGTGATGAGCTGGGTCAGGTCTTCGCCCGGTTGTTGGTGGCGGTCTTCCACGTGTCGTGCCTCGTCGTGCGGCTTGCGGCCCGCGCGCGAATGTCGCGCGCGGGCCTTTTCTCTAGCAGAGCCCCGCCGGGCGCGCCACACTACGCCAGCAGGATGTTGCGGGCGGTCTCGTCCTGGACGTCGGTGATGAAGGGGATCTTCGTCTCGCGCTCGGTCTCGCGGTTGGCCGAGGTGAGGTCCTCGCGGGCGATCTCGGCCACGCCGAACTTGCGCGCCCCGGCCAGGAGCTGCTGCAGGCCGGCGCCCAGCTTGTCGGCCAGGGAGCAGATGGCCACCGCGCCGTAGGGCACCTGGCGCATGGCCTCTGGCCCGATCTTGGCGCTGACGGCAGCCCAGGCCGAGAAGAGCTCCTCGGGACCGTCGCCGATGTCCTTGACGGTCTTGGGCAGGGCTTCCCAGTTGCCGCTCACGGCCTCGCGGCGCTCGGGGTTGAGCGCCCCCTCGATGTTTGAGCCCAGGAAGCCCGGGATCATGATCGCCCGCCCCATGCACACGAGCTTCGCGTAGGGCGCGCCAAGGGCCAGGGCCTTGAAGATGTGGTCCTCGCGCGCGAACCCTCCCGCGAAGGACAAGTCCGTGACCTTGCGCCCGCGCGAGGCCAGCAGGGCCGCGTATTCGTAGGCCTTGGAGTGCAGGAGCACCGAGGGCACGCCCCAGGTCTCCATCATGTTCCAGGGGCTCATGCCCGTGCCGCCGCCGGAGCCGTCGATGGTCAGGAGGTCGAGCCCGGCGTCGCAGCTGTAGCGCATGGCCATGGCCAGGGCCTCCATGCCGTAGGACCCGGTCTTGAGCGAGATGTTGCGGTAGCCCAGCGCGCGAAGCCCCTCCACGGCCGCCATGAAGTTCTCGCGCACGGCGTCCTCGGAGGGCAGGTCCGTGTAGCCCAGGCGCGAATGGCGGGCGAAGCCCTTGACCGCGCCCTGGCGGTAGGCCTCCCGGACCTCGGGGAGCTCCGGGTCCGGGTCCACCAGGTAGCCGCGCTTCTTCAGGAAGAGCGCGTAGTCGATGTCCTTGACCTCGATCTCGCCGCCGATGTTCTTGGCCCCCTGCCCCCACTTGAGCTCGATGACCACCTTGTCGCCGTGCTTGTCAATGACGTACTCGGCCACGCCGTTGCGCGCGTCCTCCACGTTCAGCTGGACGATGATGGCGCCGTACCCGTCGAAATAGCGCATGTAGCCTTCGATGCGCCGGTCGAGTTCAGGGGCCGCGACGACCTTGCCGTTTTTGAGCTCGGCCTTGCGGTCCACGCCCACCACGTTCTCGCCCACCACGATGGGGATGCCCGTCAGGGCGCAGCCGGCCGCGAAGCTGTCCCAGTACTTGGCCGCGATGAACGTGGAGCCGAGCGCCCCGGTCATGAGCGGCAGGCGGGCCTTCAGGCCCTTGCCGAAGGAGGTTTCGAGCCCGACGCCCGTGAACAGGCAGTCGTCAGGGTTGGTGGTGCGCCCCTCCGCCACGCCCTTGGCCCCGTAGTTGTAGCCCTGGATGCGCAGGGAGTTGTAGCTCACGCCCACGTGGGCCGTGTTCCCGCTGCCCGCCGTGACCAGGCCGAAATCGCGCGGGTAGAGCATGGCCCGGCCCTTGAGGCTGGACATCCACGTCTCGCATTTGCCTGCGCAATCGGCCCTGCAGAGCGTGCACAGCCCGGATTCGGCCACGTTGCCCCGGTTCATCGTCCCCAGAACGTCGTTGTGTTTGGAAAGATTGAGCATTCCCCCTCCTGCGCGGGTAGTGTGATTTCTTGAGCCCGGACGCCCTCCCGGACGCCCGGAGCGAGGAGGAATAAACACTGGAAAATTGAGCGGTTGTCCATGGGGAAACTTCCCGGAAAACCGGGAAATCCTCCCGGTTTCCTGCGAGAGGGAGCGGACTGCCCCTCGGATCGGCCAGGGAGCTTGCCACAGGGCCTGGGCCCTGGCACAAGGGCTCCATGACCACCACCTACCTCGCGGGTCCCCTCTTCGGCGAAGCGGACAGGGCCTGGCACCGCGCGACAAAGGCACGCATCGAGGCCGAGACCGGCCACAGGGTCGTCTGGCCGTTCGAGCTGATCGGCCCGGACGACATCGAGCGTTGGGGCGACAGGGCGGCGCGCAAGGTCATGGAGCACTGCCGCGACGCCATGGCCGAATGCAACACCGTGGTTGCCCTGCTGGACGGGGCCCAGGTGGACGACGGCACGGCCTGGGAGATCGGGTTCGCGCACGCGCGCTGCATCACGGTGATCGGCGTGCGGACCGACTTCCGCAAGGCCGGGGACGTGCCCGGCGCGCTGGTCAACGCCATGATCCACGCGAGCTGCGAGGTGATCGTGACCAGCGTTGACGATTTGATCGCGGAACTCAAAAGGCGGGGTTGACCGCCCCGCTCCATCGCCTTCGGGCGCGCGGGGGACTTGAAGCCCGGCTTCGTCCCCACGCCCTGGCCGGGACGGTTGCGCTGGCCGCCCCAAAAGCAGGAAGCCGGACGATTTCTCGCCCGGCTTCCGTGATCTTCCAGGATGTTCCGGTTTGTCGGCCGGCCCTGGGCATATGGATGGTGCCGAAGGGGGGACTCGAACCCCCATGGGCTGTCGCCCGCCACCCCCTCAAGATGGTGTGTCTACCAGTTCCACCACTTCGGCAAATTCGAGGCTTACTGCTTCTCGGCCGGGGCCTTCTGTTCTTCGAACAGGCCCTGACCGGGTTTCTTGTTTTCAACCGGGGCGGCCTTCTGCTCGATGGGCGCTCCGTCCATCACGGAGGAGCCGAGCTTCTTGCCCGCGCCGATGTGATAGTTGTAGGCCAGCGAGGTGATCAAAAACAGCGCGCCGAATCCGGCCGTGAGCTTGACCAGCAGCCCGCCCGCGCCGGTGCTGCCGAACACGGAGCCGGAACCGCCGCCAAAGATCACCCCCATCCCTTCCTTGCCGGACTGCAAGAGCACCAGCACGACCAGGACCACGCAGGCGATTATGTGTACCGTAGCGATGAGAGTGTCCAACGTGTTCTCCAAACTCTGTTCGAGCGTTTCGTCAGGCCGTCGCGATCTTGGCGAAGCTTTCCGCGCTCAGGGAGGAGCCTCCTACCAAGACCCCGTCAACATTGTCAAGCGATAAAATTTCGGCGGCGTTCTCGGGCTTCACGGAACCGCCGTATTGGATGCGCATTTCAAGCGCCTTGTCCCCGAACTTCTCGCGCAGGACAGCCCGCACCAGGGCGTGCGCCTCGAGGATTTCCCCGGGCCCGGCGGTCAGGCCCGTACCGATGGCCCAGACGGGCTCGTAGGCCACGCTCAGGCGCTCGGGGGCCACGTCCTTGGGGACACCGGCCAACCCCTCGGCCATCTGGCGGCGTACGACTTCCTCGAGCTTGCCGCCCTTGCGCTCGTCCAGGGTTTCGCCCACGCACAGGATCATGGAGAGCCCGCGCTCCAGGCCGAAGGCCACCTTCTTGCCCACGAAAGCGTCGGACTCGCCCAGGATGTGCCTGCGCTCGGAGTGCCCGGCCAGGGCGTAGGAGCAGCCCATGTCCGCGAGCATCTCCGGCGCGATCTCGCCGGTGAACGCCCCCTGCGCGGACGGGTAGAAGTTCTGGCCGCCCAGGGCGAAGCCGGGGGCCTTCTTGATGGCCTTGCGCACGGAGCGCAGCGCCGTGAACGGCGGGATGACCAGCACCTCGCGGTCGCCGGGCAGGACGCCCTCCACGGCCTTCACCAGGGCCTCGGCCGTGTCCTTGGCCTCGCGGCGCAGCTTGTACATCTTCCAGTTGGCGGCGATGAGCTTTTTCATTTTCCGAACTCCCTCAGGGCCTTGAAGGCGGGCAGTTCCTTGCCTTCCATGAATTCCAGGGACGCGCCCCCGCCGGTGGAGATGAAGCTCATCTTCCCGGCCAGCCCGGAGGCGTGCACGGCCGCGTCGGTGTCGCCGCCGCCGATGACGGTCACGGCGTCGAGCCCGGCCAGGGCCTTGGCCACCGCCATGGTGCCGCCCTCGAAGGCCGAATTCTCGAAGGCGCCCATGGGGCCGTTCCAGACCACGGTCTTGGCCGGGGCCAGGAGTTCGGCGAACAGCTTGGCGGATTCGGGCCCGATGTCCAGGGCCATGGCGTCGGCCGGGATGGCCGCGTCCGCGACGACCCCGGCGGCGGTCATCTCGGAGAGGGGCTTGCCCGCGTCGCGCGAGATCACGAAATCGACCGGCAGGCCGAGCTTCACACCCTTCTCATCCGCAGCGGCCAGGATGGCCTTGGCCTCGCCCAGGAGGTCGTCCTCCACCAGGGACTTGCCCACCTCCAGGCCCTTGGCCTTGAGGAAGGTGTTGGCCATGGCCCCGCCGATGATCAGCACGTCCACCTTGTTCAGCAGGTGCTTGAGCACCGCGAGCTTGGTGGAGACCTTGGCCCCGCCCGTGACCGCAGCAAAGGGGCGCACGGGGTCGCTCAGGGCCTTGCCCAGGAACTCCCATTCGAGCTTCAGGAGAAGCCCCCCGCAGCAGGCGGGCATGATGGCGGGCAGCACCGAGACCGAGGCGTGAGGGCGGTGCGCCGTGCCGAAGGCGTCGTTGACGTAGACTTCGCCCAGCTTGGCCAGGGCCTTGGCGAAGTCCTCGTCGCCCTTGGTCTCGCCGGGATGGAAGCGCAGGTTCTCGAGCAGCAAGACCTCGCCGGGCTTGAGCTTGGCGGCGGCCGCCTCGGCCTCGGGGCCGATGCAGTCGGGCGCGAAGGCCACGGGCCTGCCAAGAAGCTCGGAGAGCCGCCTGGCGGCCGGGGCCAGGGAGAACTGCGGGTCGGGCGCGCCCTTGGCCTTGCCCAGGTGCGAGCAGAGCACGAGCGACGCGCCCTTGGAGAGCGCCAGGTTCAGGGTGGGCAGGCTGGCCTTGATGCGCGTGTCGTCGGTGATGGCGCCGTCCTTCATGGGCACGTTGTAGTCCACGCGGATGAGCAGGCGCTTGCCTTCGATATCCATCTCGTCCAAGAAACGCATGGGCATGGGGACGCTCCTTTGGCTTGCTGTGCGTGACGGGGATGTGCGCGGTCAGCCCTGCCTGGGCGGGGCCGCCTCGAGGTCCAGGCGCATGATGATGGCGTCCTCCCGGTTGTCGGGGTAATAGCGCCTACGCACGCCGACCTCCTCGAAGCCGAAGGCCCTGTAGAGGGCCTGCGCGGCCTCGTTGGACCGCCGCACCTCCAAATACCCGCGTTTTATGCCCATCTTGAGGCAAAGATGCAAGACGTGGGAGAGCAGCCGCCGGGCGTGGCCCCGGCGGCGGCGCGAGGGGTGCACCGCGATGTTCAGGATTTCCATCTCCCACGCGGCGGCGTAGAGTGTCAGGTAGCCGATGAGCTCGCCCTGCTCCCGCACGCCGAAGAGCCGGAAGGGCTCGTTGCCGAGCACCGTCTCGTACTGCTTGGCGGTCCAGGGCACGGAGAAGCACAGGCGCTCCATGGCCACCAGGTCCGGGATGTCCTGCTTGCCGAGCTCCAGGGGAGCGCCCTGGGCGGCGTGTCCGTCTGCGGGGCCTGTCATGGCAATCTGTCCGTCATCTTCATGTTTTCAGGATGTTGAACGTGTACTCGGAAAATAACGCCTTGGAAAACGACGACGCCCCCGTGGAGGTCGTGGACGCGACCGGGCGGCCCCTGGCCGTGCTGCCGGCCGGGGAGGCGCACCGCCAGTCCCTGCCGCACCGGGCCGTTTTGGTGCTCTTCTTCGACGCCTCAGGCAGGCTTTTGCTCAAAAAGCGCCCGCGCGACTGCGACATCTACCCCGACAGGTGGGACGCCCCGGCCAGGGGCCACGTCCGCCCAGGCGAGGCCGCCCAGGACGCGGCCAGGCGGCTCGCCGACGCCGCGCGCCCTGGGCTCGCGGCCCAGGTGCTGCCCGCGCGCGCCCTGGAGCCCTCGGCCAGCACGGGGTTCGAGGTCCTGTCCGTGTTCCGCTGCCGGATACCGCCCGGAACCGAAGCCCCGGACAGCGGGGAGATGGCCGTGAGCAGCGGGGAATTCGAGGCCTTGATCCAGGATTTCCGCGAGCTCTTCACCCCCGGGCTGGTGCACGCGTTCGAATCGGGGGCCCTTTTCCGGGAGCCCTGAGGCCGGAAACCGCGCCTCAGGCGGATTCCACCCTGTCGCGCCCCAGGCGCTTGGCCATGTAGAGGGCCTGGTCCGCCGCCTTGTAGAGGCTCTCCAGGCTCTGGCTCGCGCCGCCCAGGCTCGCCTGGCCGATGCTGGCGGTGATGCCCGCCGTGGCGCCCTGGACGGCGAAGCGCGTCTGCCTGATCCTCTCGCACAGCCGCTCCGCCACCATCTGGGCCTCGCGCCCGCCCGTCTCCACGAGCAAGACCGCGAACTCCTCCCCGCCCACGCGCGCGCAGACGTCGGTGTTGCGGGCGAACATGCGCAGGATCTCCGCGAACTCCCTGAGCAGCCTGTCTCCGGCCGCGTGCCCGTGGCGGTCGTTGACGGCCTTGAAATGGTCGACATCGACCATGAGCAGGCTGAGCTGGCGCGAGTAGCGCAGCGCCCGCTCCACCTCGCGCGCGCCCTGGGCCAGGAAGCTTCGCCTGTTGGCCAGGCCGGTGAGCTCGTCGGTGGAGGCCTGAAGTTCCAGCTCGCGCCTGGCCGCCGCGTAGAGCGCCAGGGCCCTGTCGAGCTTCCAGACGATGGCGCAGACCACGGCCGATCCGGCCAGCAGGATGACCACCCGGAAGATCGTGTTCTTGACCCAGCCTTCCAGGGCGTCGTCCAGTCCCGAGGAGACCGTCACGATCACGGGGTATCCGGCCAGGCGCTTGAAGCTCACCAGCCGTTCCACCCCGTCGATCAGGCTCCCCGAATCGGCAAAGAGCCCTTGCTCCTGGCCGCGCAGGTACAGCGCGGCCCTCGGGGAGTTGGCCATGGACTGGCCCAGGAGGTTCTCGATCAACGGGATGCGGCTCAGCACCACGCCGTCCTCTCGGACGAGGGCGACGGAGCCGTTGGGCTTTGGCCTGGCCTCGCCGTGCTGCGCCTCCAAGTGGTCGAGCCCGACCATGGCCACGGCCAGGACCACGTCGCCCCCGGCGTTCTCCAGGGGCATGGACACGGGGATGATCCACCGGCCGTTAAGCCGCTCCCTGACCGGCCCGGACACGTACAGCCCGTTCGCGCGCCCCTCGCGCCAGGCGGCGAAGAACTCCCGGTCCGCGACGTTTGCGCTCCGGGCCTGCTCCGCCGTGGTAAGGAGGCGCACGTCCCCCTGGCGCGTGATCAGGGTGATGTCGAACAGCCGGTTGGAGGCGTTGCGCAGGTCGCCCAACAATTGGATGAATTCCGGGTCCCGCGCCGGGTCCACGCCGGGGTGCGCGGCAGCCCAGCCCCTGGCGGCGGTCAGGGCCATCTCCACCAGCCTGAAGAGTCCGTTGCCGTTCTCCGCCACGGCCGAGTTGAGCTGGACGAGCCCCTCCCGTTCGCTCTCCAGGATAGAGGAGCGCTCCGACACGGTCCAGGCCGCCACGGCCGCCCAGAGGCAGGCCAGGAGCAACAGGGGCGTGAGCACCAGGGAGAATCGCGTCCGCCGCCGCCCAAACAGCCCGTCCCAAGAGCGCCCTTCCGGAGGCGGGGCCGGAACCTGTCCGGGAGCGCCAGGCTGGCCTGGCCCGGTCATGTCCGGCCCGGGCGGCCGAGAAGCGCGGCCACGTCACGGTGCAGCACGCCGTTGGATGCCAGGATGGAGCGCGAACGCAGGTGGTAGGGTTGGTCCGGGTCGAACTGGCTGACCCGCCCCCCGGCCTCCTCCACCAGGAGCCATCCGGCGGCGGTGTCCCAGGGCTTCAGCCCGATCTCGTAGAAGGCGTCGAAGCGCCCGGCCGCCGTGTAGGCCAGGTCGATGGAGGCGGCCCCGGGCCTGCGCACGCCCTGGGTGTGGGCGAGCACGTTCTCCAGGTCGGCCATGAGGGCGCGCATGTCCTCGCGCACGGTGTAGGGAAAGCCCGTGGCCACCAGGGAGTCCTCCAGGCGGTCCGTGCCCGAGACCCCGATGGGCCTGCCGTTCAAAAACGCGCCCCCGCCGAGCGAGGCCCGGAACATCTCGCCCATGAGCGGCGCATGCACGTACCCGAGCACGCTCCGCCCCCCGGACCACAGGGCCACGGACACGGCCACGAAGGGCAGGCGGTGGGCGAAGTTGGTGGTGCCGTCCAAGGGGTCGATGATCCAGGCCGGGTCGCCGGGCTCCAGGCCTTCGGCCGATTCCTCGGCCAGGAATTCCGAGCCCGGGAGCACGCGCGACAGGCTCTCCTTTAGGGCCTCCTCCACGGCCAGGTCCGTCTCCGTGACCAGGTCGATGCGGCCCTTGCGGCGCACGTCGCTGGGCTTGTCCCAAGCGGCGCGCACGATGGCCCCCGCCTCTTCCACAGCGCGCGCGGCGGCCTCGCGAAGCCCGGCCAGGTCCTTGGCGTCCAGGCGCATGGCTAGTTGATATACACCTGCTGGTAGTTGCGGCGGTACTCGATGGTCTTGCCAGTGCCGCGCACCACGGTGGTCAGGGGGTCGTCGTCGAGCATCACGTGCAGCTGGGTCTCTTCGGCGATGAGCTTGTCCAGCCCGCGCAGGAGCGAGCCGCCCCCGGCGAGCAGGAGCCCGCGCGAGGCGATGTCGGTCACCAGCTCGGGCGGGGTCTTCTCCAGGGCGCGGCGCACGGCCCCGACGATGACGGCCACGGGGTCCTTGATGGCCTCGCGGATGTGGCCGTCGTTGATCTCGACAACGCCCGGCGTGCCCGTGACCATGTTCTTGCCCGCCACCTCGAGGGTCAGGGGCTGGGCCAGGGGCACGGCGCTGCCGATCTTGATCTTGATCTGCTCGGCCATGTTCTCGCCGATGAGCAGCTGGAACTGGTCCTGCATGTAGCGCTGGATGGCCTCGTTGAGCTCGTCGCCCGCCACGCGCACGCTCTCGGCGTAGGCCACGGCGGAGAGGGAGATCACGGCCACCTCGGTGGTGCCGCCGCCGATATCGACCACCATGTTGCCCACGGGCTCCTCGATGGGCAGGCCCGCGCCGATGGCCGCTGCCATGGGCTCTTCAACCAGCTTCACCTCGCGCGCCCCGGCCTGCTGCGCGCTCTCGATCACGGCGCGCTTCTCCACCTGGGTGATGCCCGTGGGCACGCAGATGACGATCTTGGGCTTGGCCAGCCTGAAACCCGTTATCACCTTGCGGATGAAGAAGGCGATCATCTCCTTGGTGATCTCGAAATCGGCGATGACGCCGTCCTTCATGGGGCGGATGGCCCGGATGCGCTCGGGGGTGCGGCCCAGGAACTCCTTGGCCTCCTTGCCCACGGCCACCAGGTGGCCGGTGCGCGTTTCGATGGCCACCACGGAGGGCTCGTTCAGCACTATGCCTTCGGAGGGCGTGTAGAGCAGCGTGTTGGCGGTGCCCAGGTCCATTGCCAGGTCCTTGCCGAAAAGACGGAAAAAACGATCGAATATCATGGCCTGCCCGTGGGAATGAGTTATTCGGGGTACGTCAAAATCGCCTTTTGTCTACGGGCAGGCCGTGAAAAAGTCTACGCCTTGCGCCGCGCCAGACGGGCTTTGAGGTGAAGGTTTTCCAGGAAAAGGGCGAGCTGGTCGGCGATGGTGCGCGCGAAGTCCTTGTGCACGGCCGTGACCTGCTCCTGCTGTTGCGAGGCCAGCACGAGCACGGCGCGCGTCTTTCTGGAAAAATGCACGGGCTGGCAGATCACCGTACGGAACACCGGGGCCCCGGCGGCCGCTCCGAAGAGCCTGAGCGCCGTGGTGTCGGCGTCCTCGGCGTAGACCGGCGCGTCGTTCTTGAACACCCAGCCGATCATGCCCCCGCCCAGGGGGAAGCTGCCCGGCCCGGGGTGCGCGGCCGAGAAAAGCGGCTGGCTCGCGCCCTCCACGCTGAAGGCGCAGGCCGCGTCGTCGCGCACGGCCAGCAGGCAGTGGCCGAAGCCCGTGCCCCGCGAGACCATGTCCAGAAGCGCGGCCAGGTAGGCGTTCCATTTCACGTGCAGCCTGGGCAGCGCGGAGACCTGGCGCAGGCAGTGGCAGAGCCTGGCCTCGGCCTGGCCTTCGGCCAGGGCGTCGCGCTCCAGGTAGAGCGAGGAGACGAGCCTGGCGAACTCGCTGAGGATCTTCTGGTCCTTGTCGCCGAAGCTGTGCACCTTCTTGGAATCCAGGCAGAGCGCGCCGTTCACGCCCTCCAGGGGCACGCCCAGGAACGCCCTGATCTCGCTCTCGGCGTTGCCGGAATAGTAGCCCAGCACGCCGCGCTTCTGGTCGAAGTTGCTCACGAGGAGGGGCTTGCGCTCCCTGACGATCCAGCCCGCCAGGCCCTGGCCCGGGGCCAGGGCCATGCCCTGGCGCACGTCGTCGCCCAGGCTGAACGCCGCCGCCAGCGTGCACTCGCCGCCCGCGCCCGAGGGCAAAAACAGCACGGCGGAGTAGCTGTCGAAGACGTTGCAGACCAGCTGGAGCGCCCTGGAGAAGACGTCTGAACGGGTCATGTCATCCGTTGCGGCAGGAGAGGAAGAAGGCGATGGACCTGTCGAAGGTCTTCTCCTGCTCGGCGGTGAAGTAGCAGGCCGGGAGCTGGTCCCTGTCCCTGTGGTGTCTCACGCACTGGCAGCAGTTCCCGTGCTTGGAGCACCCTGGATAGGTGCAGGGGCAGTCGTCCACGCCCGAGGCTTTCGCGCATTCGCTGGCCATGATCACGGCTCCGTGCATCCACCGTTCCCGGGGGTTTTCCCACCTTGACAGAACTGGTGAAATATTCTTTTGATAGTGGACTTTGGGGGCGGCTACCCCGGCGGATCGACTCCCGCCGGGCCACCGCTCGCCACTGGTAGCCCAAACGCAGGCGTTTGGAAAGCCGCCCTCCCGGGCGCGAGGGGCAGCCGCTCGGGAACGTCCGCATCATCCGGAACCGACGGAGCCTTGCCGAATGTCCTTCACGTGGAAAAAAGCCTTCACGCAGGTCCCGGGGCCGCGCGGCCTGGCCGGGCACGCCAGGGCCGTGGGCGGCGACCTCATGGCCCTCAAGGCCTTCCTGGACCTCGCCCACGTCAAGTACGCCCTGCTCAAGCCCTATTTCGAGGCGTCATCCTACCCCCTGGTGGAAAACCGCGAGTTGCTCCCCTCCTTCGAGGTGGACCTCTTCGAATTCAAGGAGCTGCCCGGCTTCTCCATGGTGGTGCTGCCCAGGCGGCTCTCCTACTTCCAGGAGATCTTCCAGTACGACATCCTGCACTCCCCGGAGGACGCGGCCCAGGGCGACGGCGACGGCGAAAAGGACCGCGCCCTGGCGGCGGACACCGGGCTGAACAACCTCAACTCGCTCACCCTGCGCATCCCCAAGCAGAGCCAGGACCAGTTCCGCCAGCGCTTCCAGAAGACCGACATCACCGCCCTGCCCAACTACCCGGCGCTCCTGCCCACGCTCCTGCACATGGAGCGCGCCCACGTGCTGGCCCTCAACTCCAACGACCGCTTCCACCTGGCCGGGGTGTACAGCTCGTTTCCCTCCTACCTGGACACGGAGCTCAAGCAGTTCGGGCTGCGCATCGGCAAGTTCAGTTCCGGCGACGACCACAAGTACGAGTTGAACCGCCTGTTCGTGTACCAGTTCCTCATGGAGCTCTACGGCTTCCCCATCGTCTCGGAGCGGCGCACCTCGGCGGCCATGTTCGCCCGCCGCCTGTTCCGCTCGGGCGAGAATTTCATGGTGCGCGTGCTCGGCCAGTCCGACCGGACGCTGACCAGCATCTATTCCCACCCCGACGCCAAACACTACCCCAGGGTGGAGAAGCTCGCCCTGGTGAGCGTGCACGAGCACTTCAAGGACACGGTGAAGCTCCTTTCCGAGGGCGGCTACTTCGTGGACCCGGACAGGCGCGTGGTGATTCTGCGCGTGGTCTACAACCAGCACAAGTACGACCCGGACAACGTGCGCCAGGAGCGCGCGCTCTCCGTGGTGCGCCAGGACGTGATCCACCCGCTCACGGGCAAGACCATCTCGGGGCTGAACATCATCAAGGACTCGTACTCCATGTTCCTGCGCTTAAACGACATCGTGCGCGGGGAGTACCACGGCCGGGTGGTGTTCAAGCGCCACGAGATCGTCGAGGGCACCGAGACCGACGAGAAGCGCCTCAAGTTCCTGCACTGCTGGCTGACCAAGCACCAGCGCAGGATCATCAGCTACTCCGACGACTTCTACGCCAACGTGGTCAAGGTGCTGGACAACTACCTGCTCTCGCCCGACAACTACGACCGCTTCACGCCCATGCGCGGGCTGCACCAGGAAGTCTGGAGCAGGTACAGCCACATCCAGCAGGCCCGGAAGGTCAAGACCCTGGAGGACCTGCTCAACCGGCAGTACAAGGGCAAGAAGCTCTCCTACCTGGCCATGCTCACGGCTTTCACCGAGATCGTGGGCGACCTCAAATTCGAGATGGTCAACTATTTCGACGAACTGGTGGAGCGCGTCATCAAGATGACCGACACCATCCTCCAGGACCGCTACATCCGGAAGAACTTCGTGGAGCGCAAGGAAGAGGAGCTCTCCGGCTACGGCCTGCAGATCAAGAAGACATACGCCCGCCTGGTGTCCCTGCTCGACGAATTCACGCGCATCCGCAAGCTGCGCACCGAGCCGCCGAGGTCCCACAACATCATCACCCTCTAAAAACGCGGAGACGTTTCGTGGAAAACCTCTTCACCACCCCGCTGAACGCCTGGCACAAGGCCCACGGCGCCAAGATGGTCCCCTTCGCCGGCTGGGAGATGCCCGTGCAGTATTCCGGCATCATCGCCGAGCACCAGCACTGCCGCACCAAGGCCTGCATCTTCGACATCTGCCACATGGGCGAGTTCAGCCTCAAAGGCACCGGGGCCAAGGACGCCCTGGCCCGCGCCGTGACCCAGAACCTGGAGACGCTCGCCCCCGGCAAGTGCCGCTACGGCTTCCTGCTCAACCCCGAGGGCGGCGTGCTGGACGACCTCATCGTCTACCGCGTGGCCGAGGACGAGTTCATGCTCGTGGTCAACGGCGCGTGCATCGACTCCGACTTCGCCACCATCGCCTCGCGCCTGCCCGGCACGCTCTCCTTCACCGACATCTCCGCGGCCACGGCCAAGATCGACCTGCAAGGCCCGGCCTCGCTCGACGTGCTCTCACGCCTCCTGCCCGGCGACTGGACCAAGCTCGGCTACTTCAGCTTCGTGAAGGCCGATTTCGAGGGCGCCGAGATCATCGTCAGCCGCACCGGCTACACCGGGGAGCTGGGCTACGAGTTCTACCTGCCCGCCGAAAAGGCCCAAGCCCTCTGGGAGAAGCTGGCCGCCGACCCCGACGTGCTCCCGGCCGGACTCGGCGCGCGCGACACCCTGCGCCTGGAGATGGGCTACCCCCTCTACGGCCAGGACCTGGACACGGCGCACACCCCCACCGAAGCCGGTTACGCGGGCATGCTGACCTCCACGGCCGAATACGTGGGCAAGGAAGCGGCCAAGCGCGCCGGCACCGCCCTGGTGGCGCTCTCCATCGAGGGACGCCGCAGCGCCCGCCACCACGACAAGGTCTGCCTGCCCGGCGGCGAGGAAGTGGGCGTGGTCACCAGCGGGTCGTTCTCGCCCTCGCTCGGCCACTCGATCGCCCTGGCCTACGTCACGGCCGAGGCCGCCGCCTCCGCTGAATTCACGGTCAAGGCCGCCAAGGTGGAACTGCCCGCCGCGAAGGTGGAACTGCCCTTCTACAAGAACGGAACCGCCCGCAGGAAGCTGGCGTAAAGACAAAAGAAAACCGGAGAGGGCGCCGCCCTCTCCGGACCTCTCCCGCCAGGGGACTTCGTCCCCTGGACCCGTTTTAGCTTCGCGTTTTTCACCCGCGAATGTTCTGCCACTTCCTCCGCCCGCCGGCCGTGCGTTCACGCTCCGTGAGCCCCTACCGCCGCGAGGGCTGGGCATGGCGGCGACGGATCGTCTTCCGATCGGTCCTAGCCCTCGGCGCGCTGCCCCGGCGCACGGGAACGGCACGGGCGAACCGACGAAGAAACAATAGGAAAAGGGATTCCAAAGGGCGGGAGCCCTTTGGCCGCCGGAGGCTGAGAAAACTACTCTATCCCAAAAAAACGCTTGGCGTTCTCCCCGGTCGCGCGCCAGATTTCCTCCACGCTCACGCCCTTCACCCGTGCCACGGCCTGGGCCGTGAACACGTTGTACGCGGGCTCGTTGGGGCGGCCCCTGTAGGGCTCCGGGGTGAGAAAAGGCGCGTCGGACTCGATCACCAGCCTGTTCATCTCCAGGATGGCCACGGCGCGGCGCAGGTCCTCGTTCTTGGAATACGTCACGGGGCCTGGGATCGACACGGTGTAGCCCCTGTGGATCAGCTCCACGGCCAGGTCGGGCCCGCCGCCGAAGCAGTGCCAGAGGATCATCTCCCCGGGCAGGCCGGACTCGTCCAGGACCTTGAGCGTCTCGGCCGCCGCGTCGCGGCTGTGCACGGCCACGGGCATGCCCATCTCGCGGGCCAGGGCCAGTTGGGCGCGGAAGAAGCGCTCCTGCACGCCTGGCGGGGTGTCCTTCCAGTAGAAGTCCAGGCCGACCTCCCCCACGGCCCTGAGCCTGGGCTCGGCCGCGAACAGGGCCGCCATTTCGGCCATCTGGGCGTCCAGGTCGCCCGCCGCGTCGTTGGGGTGCACGCCCAGCAGGTAGAACACCTGCGAATAGGGAGCGAAGGCCGGTGCGTTGGCCTTGAAGGCCTCCACGCCCAAAAACACGTTGCCGAAAAGGGCCACCCCGGCCCGCCCGGCGCGTTCGAGCACGCGCGGAAGCTCCTCGGGGTCCAGGCGCTTGTAGTCGAGGTGGGCGTGGGTCTCCACCCCCACGGGGGGCAGGCCCAGGGACTCGGGCAGGGGGCGTTCGGTTTTCTTCTTGGACACGCGAGGCGGGTACCGCAACCGGCTCCGGCGGGCAAGAAAAAACCCGTTGCCTTGAAAGGCGTTGCGGATACAATCCGCGCCCATGACACCAACCCTGAAAGGGCTCGCCAACGCGCTCGCCATGGCCGAGCCCGCCGACCTGGCGGTCTTCGCGGCGCTTCTGGCGCTCGCGCTCTTCCTGCACGTGATGCACCTGCGCTTCACCGGCAAGGGCGCCGCCGGCGCGTTCTCCGTGGCCAAGTGGCTGGCGGCTCTGGCCGCGCTTCGCGTGCTGGACGAGCGCGTGCTGCGCGGTTTTTTGAGCACCCCCTCCATCGTGCTCTACTGCCTGCTCGTCTGGCAGGCGTTCCGGGCCTTCCTACACGACGTCTACAGCGGCGTGTACCTGGCGCGCATAAAAAACCGCGCGCCCAACAAGCTCTTCCTGAACCTGTTCTCCTTCCTCACGGCCCTGGTGCTGGCGGGCATCACGCTGCGCGGCGCGCTGGACGTGGACGTGAGCTCGATCCTGACCTCGTCGGCGATCCTCACCGCAGTCATCGGCTTCTCCATGCAGGACACCATCGGCAGCCTCTTTTCCGGGCTTCTGATCCAGACCGAGAAGCCCTTCAAGATCGGCGACTGGATCAAGACCGGCGAGATCGAGGGTCAGGTCACGGAGATCACCTGGCGCTACACCAAGCTGGTGACGCTCTCGCAGAACCAGATGCTCATCCCCAACAACGCCATCGCCAAGGAGCGGCTCCTGAACATGTCCGAGCCCAGCCCCGAGGTGGGCGTCACCGTGAACGTGCCCGCCCCCGTGACCGTGCCCCCGGTTAAGGTGAAAAGCGCCCTGGAGGACGTGCTGCGCAAGTCGCGCCTAGTGTCGCCGCTGCCGCTGCCGCGCGTGCGCCTGGCGGAGATCGGCCTGGACCAGGCCGTGTACCGGGCGGTGTTCTCCGTGCGCGACTACTCCGACTCGGTGGCCGCGCGCAGCGAGGTGCTCTCGGCGGCGTGGTACGAGTTCAAGAAGCAGGGCATCGACTTCCCCTTCAGCCGCCAGATGATGCTCTCCGAGCGCAAGGAGGCGTGCGGCATGGAGGCCGAGGCCACGGGCCTGCTCGGCGGCATCAGCCTGTTCGAGGGGTTGCGTGAGGAGCAGCTCGCGCTTCTCGTGCAGTGCTCGGCCGTGCGTTCCTTCGCCCCCGGGGCGCGCATCGTGGAGCGCGGCCAGACCGGCGCGACCATGTTCATCATCGTGGCGGGCAGCGTGTCCGTGCGCCTGCACGACTCGGAACTGGCCGTGCTCGGCCCCGGCGACGTGTTCGGCGAGATGGCGCTCCTTACCGGCGAGCCCCGCCAGGCCGACGTGATCGCGGTGGATGCCGCCACCTGCCTGGAACTCGACCGCGAGGCCTTCCGGAGCGTGCTGGACACCGCGCCCGTGCTGGTGGCCAACGTGGACCGCGCCTTCCGCGAACGCGAGGCCAAGATGAAGAAGGCGGTCCAGGCCGGGGCGGAGGAATCCGCCGAGGGGCTCTTCGAGCTCTTCCGGCGCATCTTCCTGTAGCGCCCCCAGGCCCGGGCCGTCCGCGCCAGTGTGGACGCGCCCAGCCGTTTGCTCTACTCTCCCGCCGCCATGAGCGCGCACATCAAGCAGATCGCAAAGGACGCCTCCGTCGTGGGCGGGGCCACCCTGTTGTCCCGGGTACTGGGGTTCTTCCGCGACGTGGTGGTCGCCTACGTGCTGGGCGCGGGCCCGGCGGCGGACGCCTTCTACGTGGCCTACCGCCTGCCCAACACGCTTCGCCGCCTGTTCGCGGAAGGGTCCATGACCATGGCCTTCGTGCCGGTGTTCTCCGACCTGCGCGAAAAAAAGGGCGACGAGGCCGCCTTCGCCATGACCCGCTCGGCCCTGGTCTGGCTGGTGGGGATACTCGGCGTGGTCACGGCCCTGGCCCTGTGCTTCGCCGGGCCCCTGACCATGGCCATCGCGCCCGGATTCGCGAACGACCCGGCCCAGATGGCCCTGACAACCGACCTGGTGCGCATCGTCTTCCCCTACATCATCCAGATCTCCATCGTGGCCCTGTGCATGGGCGCGCTGAACTCCATGGGCCACTTCCTGGCCCCGGCCCTGGCCACCAGCGAGCTGAACACCGTGATCATCATCGGCTGCGGCGTGGCCTGGCTCCTGGGCCTGGACGTGCCCCACGCCCTGGCCTGGTCCGTGATCTTCGGCGGGTTCGGGCAGATGCTCATGCAGCAGCCCGCCATGAAGCGCTTCGGGTTCAGCTGGTTCGGGCCGTGGAAGCTCTTCGACGAGGGCGTCATGCGCATGGGCAGGCTCATGCTGCCCACGGTGTTCGGCGCGGCCATCTACCAGATCAACATCCTGGTGGGCACGCTCTTGGCCTCGTTTTTGGCGGCTGGGTCCATCTCCGCGCTCTACTACGCGGACAGGCTGGTGCAGTTTCCGCTGGGGGTCTTCGGCGTGGCCGTGGGCACGGTCGCCCTGCCGAGCCTCGCGCGCCTGGCCTCGGCCGGGAAGATCGACGAATTCAAGGGCACGCTTTCGGCGTCGCTTCGCCTGACGCTCTTCATCTGCCTGCCCGCCACGGCCGGGCTCATCGCCCTGGCCTCGCCCATGGTGGCCGTGCTCTTCGGGCGCGGGGCCTTCACGCCGCAGGCCCAGCAGGCCACGTCCGCCGCGCTCGTGGCCTACGCCGTTGGCCTGCCCGCGTTCGCCTGCGTGCGCCCGCTGGTCTCGGGCTTCTACGCCCTGCACGACACGAAGACCCCGGTGAAGGCCGGGTTCTACAGCATGGTGGCCAACATCGGCCTGGGCGTGGCGCTCATGTTCCCCATGGGCCACGTGGGGCTCGCGCTGGCGACGTCGCTCTCCTCCTGGCTGAACGTCTGGCTCCTGGCCAGGGCGCTCAAGGCCAAGGCCGGGCACTGGTCCGTGGCCGGGCGCACCACCACGGTCAGCGCGGCCCTGAGCCTTTGCGTGGGGCTCGGGGCGTGGGGCTTGCCCCTCGGCAATTACGCGGCCCTAGGCATGATCGCGGTCTGGGCCGCGCTCTACATGGCCCTGGCCTTGGCGTTCAAGGTGGAGGAGGCGGCCATGCTCGGGGACTTCCTCTCCAGGCGGCTCGCGCGCCGCCGCGCGGGCTGAGGCCTGCGCCGTGGCTGAGCCCGCTCTGACGAGCGCGGCCCTCGCCGCGCGCCAGGCCTTTCCCACCGGGCTCGCGCAGCCCAGGGGCGGCTACCGCTTCTCGCTCGATCCCCTGCTTCTGGCGGCCTTCGCCAGGCCCAAGAGAAACGCCCGCGTGGCCGACCTGGGCACGGGCTGCGGCGTGGCCGCCCTGGCGCTTTTGCTTACGCACTCGACGCCGAAAAGCGCCACGGGCTTCGACATCGACCCGGCCATGGTGGACGCGGCTTCGCGAAACGCGGGAAGGCTCGGGCTGGAGGGGATGTTCGAGGCCAGAGAGCTGGATCTCAAATCCATCAGGGAGGCCGTCCGGCCGGAATCGTTCGACTGCGCCCTGGCCAACCCGCCCTACCGCGAGCCCGGCACGGGCCTGCCCTGCCAGGGCCAGGAGCGCAACAGGGCGCGCTTCGCCACCAGCGCGGGGCTTTCGGACTTTCTCGCGGCAGCGTCCTGGCTGCTGGCCAACCGGGGCTGCCTGAACGTGGTCTTTCCGGCCGCGCGGCTGGCCGGGCTCTTGCGCGGCTGCCTGGAGGCCAGGCTCGCGCCCAAGCGCCTGCGGCTCGTGCATTCCAGGCTGGACGAACCGGCCAGGCTCGTCCTGCTGGAGTGCGTGAAGAACGCGGGGGAGGAGCTCGCGGTGGAGCCCCCCCTCGCGCTCTACGAAGGCCGTGGCGAAGAGACGCGCATGACCCAGGCCGCCTTGGAGTTCTGCCCTTTCCTGGCCAAAAACCCCTAGGCGGCGGGCCTCCCCGCTACTCCGCCGCGTGCTCCTGCGGCAGGCCCAGCACCTGGGCCCTGAATCCCGGGGCCTTCTCGATCAAGTCCAGGATGAGCATGGCCGCGTACATGTTCTTGCGGTTGGCCGCGTCCACGGCCTGGAGCATGTAGTTGCGAAGCTGGGCTGCCGCCTCGGCCAACTCCACGTGATCGCTCGGAGTGGCGTGGGCCGCGGCGTCCATGAGGTTCAGAAGCAGGTAGGCCCAGACGTCCTCGTAGTAGAGGTAGTAGTTGAGCACCTCGCGGATCTTCAGGATGCCGAAGACGACGTTCTCCAGTTTCCCGT
The DNA here is from genome assembly GCF_055397115.1 of Fundidesulfovibrio sp. YSD1. NCBI lineage: Bacteria > Pseudomonadati > Thermodesulfobacteriota > Desulfovibrionia > Desulfovibrionales > Desulfovibrionaceae > Fundidesulfovibrio > Fundidesulfovibrio sp. YSD1. Next base: position 3,560,566 of record NZ_AP043666.1, on the reverse strand, counting down.
AATCCTTGGACCAGACCTGGCTGTCGTTGATGTAGGGCTCTCCCGGGGCCTGCTCCGGCGGGTCCGGGGCGAGCGAGACCTTGTCGCGAACGAATTCGCGCATCGAAATGACCTTGGCCATGGGCGACTCCTTGGGTCAGAAGACATCCGTGTCGGCCGCGCCCGCAAGCGCGGTCCCTTCCCAAGGAGATTGATCGGTCAGCGAAGGGAATTCTTAAGGTCAGCCCGCGCGCAAAAGTCCGGCGAGCTTGTCCGAGGGTTCGAACCCGGGCAGCACCTGGGCCAGGGCCGCCCGGTCCAGGCCGAAATGGTCGAGCACGACCCGGGCCACCACGTCGCGGTAGTCCACGGCGGCGGCCAGGTCCAGCCCGTCCGAGAGCTTGTCCGGGGCGAGCCCGGGCCACGGGCCGTGCAGGGCCCCGCCCGCCACGCGCCCGCCCAGGAGCATGAAGAGCGTGCCGTGACCGTTGTCCGTGCCGCCGTACTCGTTTTCGCGCAGGCCCCGCCCGAACTCGCTCATCACCAGGACCAGCGTGTCGTCCAGCGACGGCCCGAGCGCCTTGCAGAGCCCGGCCAAGCCCTTGCCCAGCGGCGCGAAGGCGTCGGCCAGGGGCCCCTTGGCCGCGCCCTGCTCGTAGTGGGCGTCCAGCCCGCCCAGGGCGGCGTAGCCCAGGCGCACGGCCGGGTTCTTGTTCATGTAGGAGACGATCTGCTCCCCGATCTTGGGCAGGGCCGCCACGGACGGGGCCCCGGAGGCGGAGACCGTTATTTCCCGGTCCAGCTCCGTGAACTGGTTGCGCATGACGATCTGCGACTGCTGGTAGGCCCGGCTCAAGGGGTCGGCGCCCTTGTAGAGCGCGTCGAAGGACTTGAAGGCCTCGGGCCGCGACAGGGGCCAGCGCGAGGGCGGATACCCCTGCGGGGCGATGTTCTGCGCCCCGGGCTTGCCCTGGCCGATGAGCGGCGGCTTGGGGGCCAGGGTGAAGGCCTTGGCGTCCTTGCCGAGCAGCGCCAGGAGCCTCGCCAGCCAGCCGTCGCGCATGTGGCGTTCGCCCGGCTGGCCGCTCTCCATGGCCTGCTGGGCCTCCACGTGGGAGCGCAGCGGCGCGGGCAGCCCGCAGGCCGGGACGAAGGCCAGCCTGCCCTCGCGCCACGGCCCCAGGAGGTCCTCCAGGGCCGGGTGCAGGCCGAAGCCCGGGACGAGCGGCAGCGCCCCCCCCTCCCTGCCCGGCGGGGGCAGGGCGATGGCCGGGCGCGAGCGGTAGTAGTCGGGCTCGTCCAGAGGGACCAGGGCGCTCAGCCCGTCCAGGCCGCCGCGCAAGAAGAGCACCACGAGCCTGCGCGAGAGGGCCTGGCCCTGCGCGCGCGCAGCCCCGGGCGCCATGGCTGCGAGGGCGGCCATGGCCGCGGAGGAGAGGAATTGCCGCCGGTTCATGCCTGCCTCAGTGCTGCTGGGCCTCGGGGCTGCCCAGGAGCACCCCGGCCTTGAGTTCGGGTTTGGCCTGCTCGATCACTTGCGAAAGCGCGGGCGGGAGCCTGAGCCCCATGGTCCTGGCCAGAGAGGGGGCGTCCAGCTTCTCCACCGGAGCGTAGGCAGGAGGAGCCCAGCAGGGCAGCGCGCCCTTGCCCGCGATGACGGCCAGGTTCAGGCGCTTGAGCATCAGGTCCGCCGCCAGCCAGCGGGCGCGCTCGTCCTTGAAGCCCGAGGTCCCGGGGGCGTCGTAGAGCGGCTGGCCCAGCCATTCGAGGTTTTCGGCCAGGGAGCGCGTTTCCTGCACGGGCCTCGCGCTCGCGCGCACCATGGACACCACGTAGCGCGAGGGGCTCTTGAACTTGTTGAAGGCGAATTTCAAGTCGGAGAATTCGGGGCTCGCAAAAAGCGCCTCGAGCACCTTGCGCAGGTCCCCGCCGGAGTCGAGGAACACCTTGGAGAGGCTCTCCACGAGCTTGTCCTGCGGCTCCTCGGTGAGGAAGAAGCGCACCAGCTTGGAGCAGACGTTCTTCGCCGTCTCGGGCTGGGCGGCCAGGACCGCCAGGGCCTCCAGGCCCTGGGCCATCCCCCCGGCCTTGAGCGTCCTGCCCATGAAGGAGCGCTCCATGGGCACGTGGCGGCGCTCGTCGAAGACGAAGCCGTTCACGTCCTGCGGCCCCTTGGGCGAGCCGATGCTCCACCCGGCCAGGATGTGCGCCAGTGTGGCGATGTCCTGGGCCTTGGGCCTGGCGTCCGCGCCCATGGTGTGCGCGGTCATCAGCTCGCGCGCGTGCAACTCCACCAGCGGGCGTTGCAGGGCCTTGCCGATCTGGCTCTCGGGCGAGGAGCTCTGCCAGTTCTCCAGGTGGATGAGCATGGCCGGGTGGCGCGTCACGGCCGCGAGCATGTCCCCGAAGCGCCCGAACACGTGGGGCCTGATGGCCTCGCGCTCGAAGCTGCCCACCCAGAGGTGTGCGAGCCCCTTGGACGCGGGCACGTTGAAGTGGTTGTACCAGAACTCGCACAGAAGCTCCTCCAACTGCCTGGGGGAGAGGATGGCCCGCCAGAGCCTGGCCTCGGCGGCCTCGGCCTGGATCACGGAGGCCTTTTCCTTGGCGGCCTGGATCTCGTCCATGGTGGGATTCTTGCGGGGCCCGCCCGGGGCCTTGGGGCCGTAGGCGCGGAAGAGCTGGACAGTGTCCATGTTCCAGGTGGGCAGCGCGTCCAGGCGCGCGGTGAGCGCCTGGGGCAGGGCCAGGCCTTCCGGGTGCAGTTGCTCCTGGATGTAGGCGCGGGCGCCCATGGCCCGCACGCGCTCGATCTCTCCCGGGAAGGGTCCGTAGGAGAGGCGGTTCAGCACGTGCACGGCGAAGGCGTCGTCGGCGAGAGCCTGGGCCCAGCCGGCCTGGGCGGCCAGCAGGCAGAGCGCCCAGGCGAGAACGAGCGGTTTTGCCCACATGCCGAGCTTGTTAGCGCGCCCGTGGCGAAAATTCAAATCGTTTCGCCCCGAGGCCTCCTCCCGCGCAAAAGAGCGCGCCCCGGCACGAAACCGTAACCCCGGCGGCCTAGTGATGGCCCGAATCAGGCCCCCGGGGGGATATCCATGCCGCATTCCGCAGCCGCCCTGCTGAGGGCCGCCGTGCGCCAGGGCCCGGCCCTCTCCGTGAGCGGAGCGCTCGAGCGCATCTTCTGCCAGCAGTACCGCGCCCTCAAGGAGCAGTCCCCGGACGGGGCGCTCGAGGAATACCGCAAGCGCGTGGAGAAGCTGGCCTGCGGCTTCCCCCTCTCGGACAACCCCTTCGCCTGGCAGGCCTTCGGCAGGCGCTACGGCCGCCAGGGCACGGGCGAGGTCCCGGACTACCTGCGCGCCGCGAACTTCGAGCGTTTGCGCAGGGCCGCGCAACGAACCACGGTCACCCACGACAGCCTCCAGGGCCACCTGGCCCGCCAGGGAGCGCGCAGCCTGGACCGCTCCTGCCTCTACGGGGGCTTCCACCTCTACCGCCTGGCGGAGTGAGACATGGACCACGCCCTGCGCATGGACCGCATCTGCGGCTTGCAGAGGCACTTCTACGACGTGACACGCCGCTTCTACCTGCTCGGGCGCGACAGGCTGCTCGAAGGGCTGCCCGCGCCCCAGGGCGGCACCGTGCTGGAGGTCGGCTGCGGCACGGGCCGCAACCTGGCCAGGCTCGCGACACTGAGGCCCGACCTTGCGCTTCACGGCCTGGACGTGTCCGGGAAGATGCTCGAGACCGCCGCGCGCACGCTTTCGGGGCGAAACGCGCGCCTGGTGCAAACAAGCGCCGAGGAGCTCGACCCGGGCCGTGATTTCGACCTGCCGGGCGGCTTCGACGCGGTGTTCTTCTCCTACTGCCTGTCCATGATCCCGGGCTGGCAGGCCGCCCTGGAGGCGGGCTTCCGGGCGCTCAAGCCCGGCGGGACGCTTGCCGTGGTGGACTTCTGGGGACAGGGCGGGCTGCCAGGGTGGATCGCGCACGCGCACGCGCGCTGGCTCGGGCTCTTCGGAGTGGATTTCAGGCTCGAGGTGCTCACGCGCCTGCGGGAGATGGAGCGTGCGGGCAAGGCCCGCCTGGCGGTGGAGTCCGTGCGGCGCGGCTACGCCTTCCTGGCCTGGGCCAGGGCCTGCGTGTAGGCCGCAGGCTTCCGGCGGGGCCTCCCCTACTCCCCGCCGCCGCGCAGGGCCTCGATGGGGTCGAGGGAGGCGGCCTTGCGCGCGGGCTTGAGCCCGAAGACCACGGCGATGGCCACGGCTGCCAGCAGGGCCATCACGAAGAGCTTGCCCGAGAGCTGGATCTCCAGAATCCCCAGCTTGCTCAAAAGCTGGCCCATGGCGATGCCGATGCCCACCCCGGCCAGCGCCCCGCCGATGGTCAGAAACACCGCCTCGGCCAGGAACTGCAGGGTGATGTCCGTGGAGGTCGCGCCCATGGCCTTCCTGAGCCCGATCTCCTCGCGGCGCTCGCTCACGGAGAGAAACAGCAGGTTCGCCAGCACGAATCCCCCCACCGCGATGGCCGCCCCGGCCGTTATCCCGAGAAAGACCATGATGCCGCCGGTGATCATGTTCAGGAACTTGAGCACCTCGCTGGCCGAGAGGATGGAGAAGTCCGAGGGCTCCTCGGGTTCGAGCCTGTGGTTGTGCCTGAGGAGCGAGCGCAGGTTCTCGATGTGCGAGTCCATGAGCTCCGGCTCCAGGAACTTGACCCGAAGCGCCCGGAACCAGCGCCGCTCCAGGTGGAAGCGCTGGGTGAGCGTGGTCAGGGGCATGATGATGCGGTCGTCCACCGAGCTTCCCCCGCCGCCCGGCGCGAACCCCCTGTAGGCGAGCCTGCCGATCACCTGCACGGGCAGGTCCTGCACGAGGATCACCTTGCCGATGGGCGAGGCGTCGCCGAAGAGTTCCTTGGCCGGGTAGTCTCCGATGAGGCAGACCTTGGCCGAGTGCTTCACGTCCTCCTCGCTGAAGTCGCGGCCCTCGGCCAGGGGCCAGTTCCAGGACTGGGCGTAGCCCGCCGTTGCCCCCACCACGATGGGGGTGACCATGTTGCGGTTCTCGTACTTGAGCGTCACGCCCACCTTGGAGCGCATGGGCACCACCAGGTAGGCCCCGGGCAGGGAGCGCTCGATGGACAGGGCGTCCTCCTCGGAGAGCGTCATCACCCGCTGGCCCACGGCCCTGGTCTCGATGTTGCCGCCGAAGACCAGCACCGCGTCGGGGCCGAACCACTCCACGATCTCGAAGGCCTTGCGCCTGGCACCGTCCACCGCGGCCACGATGATGGTCAGGGCCGCGATGCCCAGGGCCACGGCCAGGGAGACGAAGAAGGAGCGCAGCTTGTAGGCCCACAGGGCCTCCCAGGCCGTGCCCAGCACGCGCGCGAGCCTGGCCGCGCGCCGCCGGGCGTCAGGAAGCCAGGCCGTCCTGGACCAGGATGCGTCGCGTGGCATAGCTCGCGGTCTGCTCGTCGTGGGTGACCACGACGATGGTCTTGCCCTGGGCGTTGACCCTGGCGATGAGGTCCATGATCTCCACGGACGTCTTGGTGTCCAGCTGGCCCGTGGGCTCGTCGGCCAGGATCAGGTCCGGGTCGTTCAGCATGGCCCGGGCCATGGCCACGCGCTGCTGCTGGCCTCCGGAGAGCTGCGAGGGCTTGTGGTCCATGCGGTCGCCCAGGCCCACCAGGTCCAGGAGATTCCTGGCGCGGGCGCGCAGCTCGGACTGCGGTGCCGGGCTGTAGAGCCCGGGCAGGAGCACGTTGTCCAGGGCCGTGGCGTAGGGGATCAGGTAGAAGCTCTGGAACACGAAGCCGATGACGCGGTTGCGGGCTTCGGAGAGCTCGTCGTCGGGCAGCTCCGAGACGTCGCGGCCTTGCAGGTAATAATGGCCGGACGTGGGCCGGTCCAGGAGCCCGATGATGTGCAGGAGCGTGGACTTGCCCGAGCCGGACGGGCCCTGCAGGGCCACGAACTCCCCCGCGCCGATGCTCAGGCTGACCCCTTTGAGCACGTGGGATTCGATGTCGCCCCAATGGTAGGACTTGGTGATGTTCTCGAGCCTGATGAGCGGTGCTGCGTCCATGACGCCCGGCAGTCTGCCAGATCGGGGCGCCAAGGTCGAGGGGGGGCGGGCGATTCCCGCGCCCGGACGAAAGAGGGGCCCCGGCGCTTTCGCGGCGGGGCCCCGGTTTTTCTTTTCTCGAGCGCCCTAGGGCTTCTTGGCGGGTTCGTCCGGCTTGGCCTGCTCCCCGGCCTCGGGCGCCTGCCCTTCCGGCGCTGCCTCGCCGCCCGGCGGGGTTTCGGCGGGCGAACTCACGGACCCGTCGGCGTGGCTCTCGTCTGCGTCGTGGCCCAGAGCGGCGGTGTCGTGGGCCTCGCGCTCGGCCTCCTCGGCGGGAAGCGCGGGCGCCTCGGCGGGCTTCTCCCCGCCTTCCTCGACGGCCGGGGCCGGATTCTCGGAGGCTTTCGCGTCGTCCAGGGCGGAGTCCGTGGCCGCTGGGGCCTCCCCGCCTTCCGGGGCTTCGTCCTGCACGGCGGGCAGGTTCTCTTCCTCGGGCGCGGGCTTCTTCTTGCCGAAGAAGTAGGCCACCCAGATGCTCACCTCGTAGAGCACCACCATGGGCGCGGCCATGAGGATCTGGTTCACGGCGTCCGGCGTGGGGGTCAGGATGGCCGCCACCACGAAGAAGACCACGATGGCCCAGCGGCGCTTCTGCCTGAGCCAGGTGTGGTCCACCACGCCGAAGCGCGCCAGGAAGAAGATGAACACCGGCATCTCGAAGATGATGCCGAAGGCGAACAAAAGGCCCATGCAGAAGGAGTAGTACTCCGAGAGCTTGGGCATGAGCGTGACCACGTCGGCCGCGTAGTTGGCCAGGAAGGTGAAGCCGAACGGGAAGACCACGAAGTAGCCGAAACAGGCCCCGGACACGAAGCACAGGGCCGTGAAGAAGGCCACGGGAACGGCCAGCTTGCGCTCGGACTCGTAGAGCCCCGGGGCGATGAAGCGCCAGATCTGGTGGAAGATGATCGGGCTGACCAGGAACAGGCCCGCCACGAAGGCGGCCTTCATGGAGATGAAGAAGCCCTCGGTCAAGCCCGTGGTGATGAGTTCACTCTTGGGCGGCAGCACCTGCTTGAGCGGGTGCAACAGCACTTCGAGGATGCGCTCGGCGAACGCGAAGCAGATCGCGAAGCCCACCGCGGCGGCGATGATGCAGCGGACCAGGCGCGCCCGAAGCTCCTCCAGGTGGCCCAGGAGGCTCATCTCGTGGCCTGGTCCGACGGGATCGGGAATCGAACTCACGCCTTCTGGCCCTGGGCGGTCTGGGCGTCGCCGTCACGCTGGAGGGCGTCCAGGCCGGAGCCCAGGTCCACCAGGATGGGGCTGGCCATGAAGATCGAGGAGTACGTTCCCGTGGCGATGCCGATGATCATGGCCAGGGAGAAGTCCCTCAGCACGCTGCCGCCGAAGAGGTAGAGCGTGACCACGGTGAAGAGCGTGAGCAGCGAGGTGAGCATGGTCCGCGAGAGCGTCTGGTTCACGGCGCTGTTCACCAGGGTGACCATGCACTGGTCCTTGTTGGAGTGCAGGCGCTCGCGGATGCGGTCGTAGACGATGATGGTGTCGTTGAGCGAGTAGCCCAGGATGGTCAGGAGCGCCGCCACCACGGTCAGGTCGAACTCCAGGTTGAAGATGGAGAAGATGCCCACCGTGATGAAGATGTCGTGGAGGTCCGCCACCAGCGCGCCCAGGGCGAACTTGAGCTTGAGCGCCCAGCACAGGCCCAGGGTGATGAGGATCGCGCCCATGATCAGGTAGCCCGTGGAGAGCCCCAACTTTCGCAGGGCCCAGATGCCTATCCCGAGCCCGGCGGCCATGGCCGCGGCAGCCAGCCAGCGGCCCTCGAACCGGCCCGAGATGTACACCGCGATGAGCAGCACCGAGTAGAAGATGGCGTTGAGCGCCCCCGCGCGCAGGTCCGCGCCCACCTTGGGGCCGACCACCTCGAAGCGCTGCACCTGGTAGGCGCCCTCGCCCATGTCGGCCTTGAGGGCCTGCTCCACGCGCACGCGCACCTGCTCCAGGGGCTCGCCGCGCTCGGAGGCGCTGATCAGGAAGGCGGCGTCGGACTCCTGGCCCATGCGCTGCACCGTGATGCCGAGCAGGCCGGCGGCGTCCAGGGGTTTCTTGATCGCTTCGGCGGTCACCGGCTTGGCGAACTTGAGCTGGATGGTCATGCCGCCCGCGAAGTCCACGCCGTAGCGCGGCCCGCCCTTCATCACCAGCGAGATCGCGCCGGCCAGCATGAGCAGGGCGGATAAGACGTAGGCGTACTTGCGGTAGCGCATGAAGTCGAAATTGATGTTCGGCTTGATCAGCTCAAGTCCCATGGATTCCCCCAATGCGGAAAGTGGCGCCGCGTGCGGCGCAAGTGGAGTGAATTCGGTTTTTTCCCGGCCCTTGTCAAGTCTTGCCGCCCACCGGCCGGGGCCAAGGCGCGGCCCGGGGCTCAGAACAGCCTGCGCCGCACCAGCAGCCAGACCCCGGCCGCCGTGGCGATCCCGGCCACGGCCAGGGTGGTCAGCACGCCCGCCTCGCTCTCCTGGAAGGGCAGCTTCACGTTCATGCCGTAGAAGCTGAAGACGAGGTTCGGGATCATGAGCACGATGGTCACCGTGGTCAGGAACTTCATCACCACGTTCAGGTTGTTGGAGATGATGGACGCGAAGGCGTCCATCATGCCCGAGAGGATGTTGGTGTAGATCTTGGTCATGTGGATGGCCTGGAGGTTCTCGGTGATGGCGTCGTCCAGAAGCTCGGCCTCCTGCGCGCTCATCTTGATCACGTCCGCGCGCTGGATGCGGGCCATGATGATCTCGTTGGCCTTGATGGACGTGGTGAAATACACGAGGCTCTTCTCCAGGTTCACGAGCATGATGAGCTCCTCGTTCTTCATGGCCCGGTGCAGTTCCTGCTCGTAGGCGTTGGTCTTGCGGTTGATCTCCTTCAGGTACTTGAGGAACAGGATCGAGGTCTGGTGGAAGATCTGGATCACGAAACGCGCCGGGTGCTCGGGACTGAAGTTCTTCACCTTGCGCGAAAGAAAAAGCTCCATGATGTCGATTGGTTGGCTTGACACCGTGACCAGACAGCCGTTTTTCAGCACGATGCCCAGGGGCACGGTCCTGAAGGGGACGCTGCCGTCCTCGCGGTCGCGCACGGGGGTGTGCAGCACCACGAGCAGGCACTGGCCGTCGATCTCGATGCGGGCGCGCTCGTCCAGGTCGAGGGGATCGGTAAGGAAGTCCTGCGGGATCGAGAACGTCCCGGCCACCTGGCGGATCTCCTCCTCCGTGGGCGCGGCGAGGTTGACCCAGCAGGCCCCGGACAGGCCGCACCCGGGCGTGGCGACGCCAAAGGCCACCGAATAGCAGTCGATCATGAAAGCCCTCCCGGCTTGCGGTGCGCGGCCCGCCCGTCGGCTTTCGCCACGGGAGGCGGGCGCGTCAGCTTTTTTTCGCCGGTTTGCGGGACGGCTGCTTGGCGGAAGACTGGGCAGCCTTGGAGGGCTTGGCGGAGTTCTTCGCCGCGGCGCTCTTCACGAGCTTCTTGGAGGGGGTGACCGAGGCGCTCAGCTCGGGCAGGGGGCTTAGCCCCCTGAATTCCGTTTCGATGGGGCGAAGGGGCACGGGCTCCACCGCTGGGGGCCTGTCGCGCTCCACCAGGCGGGTCATGGCCTGCACGCCCTCGGCCGAGCAGAGTTCGCCGCCCTTGACCACCAGGGCGACGAAAAGCGCCGCCAACAGAATCATCCTGATGTTGAAAAATTGCATCTCGATCCTCGGAACAAGCCAGATGCGCCCGTGCGCGCAAGACCCCGATCCGTTACACCCGGCCCGGCAAATTGGCAACCCGGCAACTACCACCGCACGGTTACGGACCCGTGACGCCCGTCCGGTTTTCCCAGGCGCGGCAAGCCGAAACGAAAAAAGGGAGGCCTTCCGGCCTCCCCGTTTTTTCGTCGTCCCCGCCGGCGCGAGGCGCTACTTGAGGTACTTCATGAAGCCCGAGCCCGGGGTCATGATCACCCGGCCGTTCTCCTTGAGGGACTTCTTGTAGGCGTCGAGGCTGCGCATGAAGCCGTAGAACTCGGGCGACTTGCCCAGCGACTCCGCGTAGGTCTTGGTGGCCAGGGCGTCGCCGTCGCCGCGCAGCACCTCGGAGGCCCGGCCCGCCTCGGCCAGGAGCACCGTGCGCTCACGGTCGGCGTTCGACTTGATCTTGGCCGACTCCTCCTGGCCCTCGGAGCGGTAGAGCTTGGCCTGGCGTTCGCGCTCGGCCTTCATGCGCCCGAAAATGGCCTTCTCGTTCTGGGGCGGCAGGTCGGTGCGCTTCACGCGCACGTCCATGATCTGGAGCCCGAAGTTCTTGACCGTGTCGTTGACGTTGCTGGTGACGATGGACATGATCTCGGCGCGGCGCGAGGAGACCACCTCGTCCATGGTGTAGTTGCCGATGGCCACGCGCACCTCGGCGTAGACCAGGTCGTCCAGGCGCGACTGGGCCCTGGGCAGGGTACGCAGGGTACGGAAGAACTGCAACGGGTCCACGATGCGCCACTTGGCGTAGTTGTCCACCACGAGGTTCTTCTTGTCCTTGGTGAGCACCTCGGCGGACTTGGCCTCGTAGTGCAGCACGCGCGAATCTATGTAGACCACGTTCTGCACGAAGGGCAGCTTGAAGTGCAGGCCGGGGCCGATGCTTCCGGACACGGGCTTGCCCAGCTGGAGCACGATGGCCTGCTGCGTTTCGTCCACGGTGTAGACCGACTGCATGGCCACCACGGCCGCCACCACTCCGGCGATGATCAGGAATGCGAAACGGCGCATGGCTACTTCCCTCCCTTGTCGCCGGATTTGACCCTGCCCTGCCGGTCCAGCGGCAGATAGGGCACGGCCTGCTTCAGGGCGTCGTCGGAGAGGATGGTCTTCTCGAGCTCGGGGTTGGCGAAGATTTCCTCCATGGCTTCGATGAACATGCGCTCGCGGGTGATGTCCTTGGCCTTGTCGTACTCGGCCAGGATGGCCAGGAAGCGCGCGGCCTCGCCCCTGGCCTTGCGCACCACGGACTCCTTGTAGGCCTGGGCGTCGTTCAGCATGGCGGCCGCCTGTCCGCGCGCCTTGGGCAGGATGTCGTTGGCGTAGGCGTCGGCCTCGTTGATCACGCGGTTCTTGTCCTCCAGGGCGCTGGCCACGTCCTTGAAGGCCTCCATGACGTCCTTGGGCGGGTGCACGTCCTGGAGCTGCACGGCCACCACGGTGACGCCCGCGTTGTAGCGGTCCAGGATGGACTGGAGCAGCTCCTTGGTGGTGTTCTGGATCTCCAGCTTGCCCGTGGTCAGAGCGGTGTCGATGGTCTTGTTGCCGATGACCTCGCGCATGGCCGCCTCGGCCGCCGCCTTGACGGTCTCGATGGGGCGCTGGATGCGGAAGAGCCATTCCACAGGGTCGCCGATCTGGTACTGGACGATGAACTGCACGTCGATGATGTTCTCGTCGCCGGTGAGCATCAAGGCCTCCTCGGGGATGGCCTTGTACTGGGTGGCGGCCCCCGTCATGCTCTCGATGCTCTTGAAGCCCACCTCGACCCGCTGGACGAACGTGACCTTGGGTCTCTGCACGCTTTCCACCGGGAAGGGGATGTGGTAGTGCGGTCCCGGCCCGGTGGTGCGGTCGTACGCGCCGAAGCGCTGCACCACGCCCACTTCGTCGGGCTCCACGATGTAGATGCCCGAGGCCAGCCAGAGAAGGCCCACGATGAGGATGACGAGCTTAGGCCCGCCGGGAATCCGGAAATTGAAATCAGTGATTTTCTTGAACTCGTCGCCGAAGTTCTTGAAGTCTGGCTTGGAGCCGAATTGCCGCTGCCTTTTGTCCTGCAACCTTTCCCAATCCCAATTCATGTAACACTCCCGTTCGAGGACGGACGACGACGATCATGAAGACCATCTCGCCTGACATTTTCCGAGCATACGACATCCGGGGCATAGTGGACAAGGACTTTGACTCTAACTGGGTGGAGGTTTTCGGCCGCGCCTGCGGGGCGTACTTCCTGTCCAAGGGATTCGCGCGCGCGGTGGTGGGGCACGACGCGCGCCTCTCCTCCCCGGACTACCAGGAGCGCCTCGCGGCCGGTCTCGCGTCCACGGGCGTGGACGTGGTCATGCTCGGCATGGTCTCCACGCCGGTGTGCTACTTCGCGGCCAAGCACCTGGGCATGGACGCCGGGGTGATGGTCACGGCGAGCCACAACCCTCCGGAATTCAACGGTTTCAAAGTGATCGCCGGGCCCTCCACCATCTACGGGGAGGAAATCCGGGAGCTCTACCGGATCATGGCCCGGGGGGAGTTCCCCCAAGGGCGCGGCCTGGTCTCCGCCCACGACGTCGCGCCGGCCTACGTGGAGGCGCTCTCCTCCCAGGCCAGGCTTTCCCGGCCCCTCACCGTGGTGGTGGACGGCGGCAACGGCGCGGGCGGCCCCGTGACCACGGCCGTGCTCGAGGCCGTGGGCGCGCGCGTGGTCCCGCTCTTCTGCGAGCCCGACGGAACCTTCCCCAACCACCACCCGGACCCGGTGGTGGAGAAGAACGTGACGGCCCTTGTCGAACGCGTGAAGGCCCTCGGCGCCGACTGCGGCATCGGGCTGGACGGCGACGGCGACCGCCTGGGCGTGGTGGACGAGACGGGCAGGCTCATGTTCGGCGACCAGCTCCTGGCCATCTTCGCCCGCGAAGTGCTCGCGGAGAACCCCGGGGCCACGGTGATCGGCGAGGTCAAATGCTCGCACCTGGCCTACAAGGACATCGCCGCCCACGGGGGCAAACCCGTGATGGGGGCCACCGGGCATTCGCTCATCAAGGCCCGGATGCAGGAAACGGGCGCGCTCCTGGCCGGGGAGATGAGCGGGCACATGTTCTTCGCGGACCGCTACCTGGGCTTCGACGACGCCACCTACGCGGCCATGCGCTTCCTGGAGGTGCTGGACCGCCACCCGGACAGGAAGGCCTCCACCCTGCTCTCCGACTGGCCCAAAACCTACAACACCCCGGAGATCCGCTTCGACTGCCCGGAGGAGATCAAGTTCGGGATCGTGGAACGGGCCAAGGAGCACTTCCGCGCGGATCACGAAATGATAGACGTGGACGGCGCGCGCATCGTATTCCCCGACGGATGGGGCCTCATCCGGGCCTCCAACACTCAGCCCGCGCTGGTGCTGCGCTTCGAGGCCGAAAGCCCGGAGAGGCTTGCGGAGATCCGCTCCCTGATCGAGAAGCCGCTTGACGCCTGGGTCGCGGAAATGAGTTGAACATGCGCAACAAGCGGATCTGGATCGCGGCGGCCGTGCTGGTGGCGGCCGTGGCCGCCTACCTCGCGGGCCGCGACGGCTCCTCCAAGGAGGTCAGGGTGCTCTCCACGGCCCAGGCCCACGTGGGGGACGTGCGCAAGGTGCTCCAGGCCACGGGCATCGTGAAGTCCCAGGTGGGGGCCATCGTGCGCATCGGCGCGCGCGCCACGGGCACCATCAAGGAGATGCGCGTGCGCGTGGGCGACGAGGTCCGCGCGGGCGACGTCATCGCGGTCATCGACGACCGCGAGCTCCAGGCCCAGAAGGACCAGGCCGAGGCCACCCTGGAGAAGGCCCGGGCCGAGGAGTTGCGCGTGCTGGACGTCTACCCCCGGCGCATCGTGGAGGCCGAGGCGCAACTCAGGCTGGCCGAGGCCCAGCACGACTACGCCAGGGCCAACGCCTCGCGCCAGACCCAGCTTTTGCGCCAGAACCTGGTCTCCCGCGACACCCAGGAGGCGGCCCAGCGCGAGGAGCTGGTCACGGCCAACACCGTGCGCGCCCGCAAGGCCACCCTGGACCTGACCAGAACAGAATCCGAGCGCGAGAAGGTCAAGGCCGCCAAGGCCGTGGAGGAATCCCAGGCCGCGCTGGACACCATAACCACGCGCATCTCCTACACGCGCATCGTCTCGCCCATCGACGGCGTGGTCAGCCAAGTGACCACCCAGCAGGGCGAGACCGTGGTGGCGGGCCTCCAGGTGGCCAACCTGATCACCGTGCTCGACCCCACGCGCCTGGAGATGTGGATCTACGTGGACGAGACCGACGTGGGCCAGGTCAAGCACGACATGCCCGTGGAGTTCCGCGTGGACGCCTACCCGGACCTCAAGTTCTCGGGCAGCGTGGACACCATCTACCCCCAGCCCGAGATCCGCGACAACATCGTCTATTACCAGGCCCTGGTGCGCCTGAGCGCCGAGAACGCGGCCAAGCTGCGCCCGGAGATGACCACCCAGTGCCAGATCGTGGTGCGCGAGAAGAAGGGCGTGCTCGTGATCCCCAACTCAGCGCTCAAGTGGGTGGACAACCAGCAGGTGGTGTTCGTGGTGGAGGACGGCAAGGCCGTGCGCACCAAGCCGGAGCTTGGCCTGGCCGGTCTCAACGAGACCGAGGTGATCTCCGGCATCGCGGACGGGCAGCTCGTGGCCACCCAGGTGGTGCTGCCCTCCTCGGGCAAGAAGCCCGACCCGCAGCAGCAGGCGGGCGGACGCCCCGGAGGGCCTCCCGGCGGCGGAGGCGGCAGCGGGCCGCCCAGGGGGCGCTAGCGGCGCAGGTGTGCCTGTGGCGCCACTCGCCTAACAGCCTGAAAAAGCTGAATCCAGAGCGGGACATTTCACATCGTGGAATTGAAATCGCGGCCGATTTGTCCTACACGACAAATCGGTCGCGTGCCGAAGCATCGCGCACGGACGCGCCAGCCCTCCGCACTCAAGCAGGGCCGCCGAAAGGCGGGCCATCATCCGGATGCCCCATGCGCAAGGCGGCCTTCCTCATCGCGCTTTTGCTCTTCGCCCTGCCCGGCGGCGTCAGCCGCGCCCAGGTGAAGATCGCCACCATCGAGACGCCGCCCTGGGCTTACAACGACCCGGCCACGGGGCGCCCCGAGGGCGTCTTCCCGGACGTGGTGCGCGAACTCGAACGTCGCACCGGCGTGGCCTTCGCCATGTCCCTGATACCGTTCCCGCGCATCGCCCCGGAACTCGAATCCGGCGCGCAGGACTGCGCCGTGAGCGTCTGGCTGGAGAGCGCCGGGCAGTACGCGGTCAAGGGCGAAGAGGTCGCCAGCCACTCCATCGGCGTGGTTCCCCGCAGGGGCGTCCCGCTGGAAAGCTACGCCGACCTGCGCGGGCTGATCCTCTCCACGCTGCCCGGGCTCGTTTTCGGCGAGCCCTTCGACTCCGACTCCACCATCCGCAAGGTCCGCGACCCCGACTACTTCACCGGGGTGCGCAAGGCCGCGCACGGCCGCGTGGACGGCGTGGCCGGGGCCGTGCCCACCATTCTGTACATCGCCGGGAAGGAGGAGCTGGCGGCGGCCTTCGACGAGCCTTTCGTCCTCGCCCGCGCGAGCATCGTGCTCCAGTTCTCCAA
Source organism: Fundidesulfovibrio sp. YSD1 (assembly GCF_055397115.1). Taxonomy (NCBI): domain Bacteria; kingdom Pseudomonadati; phylum Thermodesulfobacteriota; class Desulfovibrionia; order Desulfovibrionales; family Desulfovibrionaceae; genus Fundidesulfovibrio; species Fundidesulfovibrio sp. YSD1. Next base: position 3,545,072 of record NZ_AP043666.1, on the reverse strand, counting down.
GGTCTCGCCGCACCTGGGCCAAAAGCCCAGGCTCGACCAGGCCCTGGCCGGCATGCGCCGCGAGGGAGCGTTGGAGGCCATCCGCGCGGCCCACTACGGCGGCCTGAAGCCCTGAAGCCGCAAAAAGCGAAACCGGCGGACAGGTCTCCCCTTGGGGCCTGTCCGCCGGTTGTTTCTTACCCGCGCGGCGTCTGCTTCCCTGCCCGCCGCGTGGATTCGCGCCCTGCCGCGCCCTGTCCGCCTCCCCGTTCCGGCAGGGGGGCCGAACACCCGCCCGCCTTGCCTGGAATCACGGACCTTACGCGTAGTCGCGCCTGAACCGGTGAATGCCTTCCGTGACCATACCGGCCAGATAAAGAACACCGTTGAGCATCGCCGGAATCACGTCCGGCACCATCTGGGCGCGCCTGGGCTCGGCTTCCAGTGCGTCCTCCTCTTCCGCCTCGCCCCAAGGCTCGCCGGTCCAGCGCTCGTAGAGCGAGAGCGCCTCCTCGTCGTGCCCCGAGAGCATGAGCGACTGGCTCACGCTGCGCCGGGCCAGTTCCGGCTCGCGTTTGAAGTGGTAGGCCTTGGCCAGCTCCAGGTGCGCCTTGGGGTCGTAGGGGTCCAGCCAGACCGCGTTTTTCAGCGCCATGAGCGCGCCGTCCCAGTCCATGCCCCTGCCCAGGCGCATGCCCAGGCTGACGAAGGGGTTGAAGCCGCGCGGGTCGGCCTTGAGGATGTTCAGGAATTCTTCCTTGTAGCGCTCGAAGCGCGCGGTCCTGGCGCAGACCTCGGCCGCCCGGGTCAGGGCCTTGCGGTAGCGCACCTCGTCGCCCAGGGCCAGCCAGCAGCGGGCCAGGCCCAGATGCGCCTCGGCCATGAGCGAGCTCAACCGCGCGGCGGCCCCGAAGGCCTCGGCGGCGGCGGAGTAGTCCTCGCGGGCCAGCAGGCGCAGGCCGCGCTGGTAGTGGTGCACGGCCTCGTCCGGGGTCTCCAGGGCCTTTGTGAGCACGGGCAGGGCCTCGTCCTCGCGGCCCTCCTCCACCATGTCCAGGCCCTGGGCCACCTGGGCGCGCTCCTCGCCCAGAAAGCAGCGGGACTGGCGCGCCAGGGCCAGGTGCTTGAAAAAGGTGTCCAGGGTGTAGGGGCGCACCAGGTAGCCCGTGCAGCCGAGCTTCACCGCGCCGAGGACCTTCTCGCGGTCGCCCGAGGAGCTGACCATGATCACGGGCACGCCGCCCAGCACCGGGTCGGCCTTCAAGGCGCGCATGAAGTCCCAGCCCGCGCCGTCCTCCAGCACGTCGTCCACCAGCACCACGTCCGCGCCGTTCTTGCGCAGGTGCTTGATGGCCTCGGCGCCGCTCCTGACGGCTCTGGAGACGCTTATCTTGGCGTTTTTCAGGCTGATGCGGTCCACGCGGGCGTGGCCTTCGTTGGCGCTGACCACCAGGGCGGTGCGAAGGGGCTCCTGGGGAGAGATTTTCCTGACGGCGTTCATGGCGAACCTCGCTTGAGTCGGATGCGGCGGACGCATTCGTCCCCCGATTGCGGCGCGGCTTCCCCGAACGAACCGGGCAACCGCACCGCAATCTCCTCTCCCCTGAAAGGGGTATCGGTGGTTCCGGGAATTGCTTTAGGGGCCTCGAGGCAAAAAACGGGCGGAACGCTTGCGGCGGGCTCGGCGGATGGAAATGAAAAAAACCGCCTGTAAGCGGCGGTTTGGGACGGGAAGGCGGCCCTCCCCGGGACGGCCCCGGCGAGGCCTCAGACCTGCTTGTTGACCACCACGCCGGGGGTGAGCCCGGAGGCGTCGTAGGCGTTGGCCGAACCGGCGCGCCTGCGCCTGATGGAGCGCCCGCGCCTTTTGGCGCCGTGAGAGGGTTCGGCGGGGGCCGCCTGGACCGCTTCCCGCGCCTCCGTGCTCGCGCCCCCTCCCGCCGCCTGCCCGTCGGCCTCCGGGTCCACGGGGAAGCCGGATTCGTCCACGGCCGGGGCCATCTCGTCGGCCAGCGTGCCCGAACCGTCCCGGGCCTCGTCCAGGCTCTTCTCGAAATCGTCCTGCGCGGAGCCCATGAGCATGGAATCCGGGTCCACGGCGTTCTCCGTGAACTTCTTCATCACGGCCGCGATGGCCTGCCCGGCGGCCTGCCCGAGCTTCTGCGTGGCCGAGCCAAGGTCCTGCGCCAGGAAGGACTCGTCCTGGCCGTTCTGGAAGTAGCCGTTGATGGCGCTATTGAGCTCGCCGTTGAAGTGCTCCATGGCCCGGTCGCCCGAGGCGATGCCGAAGGTGCGGTCGATGAACTCCAGGGCGTCCACGAAGCCCTCGCCCAGGCTGTCCTCGTCGAGCGCGCCCGACGAGGCCCGCTTGAGCACGATGCCCATGACGGTCCTGGCCGCGCGGTCCCCGAAGTTCTCCTCCACGTAGGACACCGCGCCGGACACGGCCTTTTCCAGGCCGCCCAGGTCCACCGTGCGCTCGGCCCCCTCGGGCAACGCGGTCTGGGACGCCCGGCGGGCGATCTCCTGCGCGAAGCCCTCCACCGCCCCGGATTCCAGGGGGATGAAGGCCCTCGAGAAGAACGAGCCGGGGTTTAGCGCCTTGGTGGCCGGGCCGATGTTCATTTACCGCGCACCTCTCGCGTCCCATCGGACGGGCGCGCGCGCAACTTTAGGGTTGCCCGCGCCGCGCGGGCGCGGGTAATGACCGGCCCATGAACGACTGGACGAAATACGTGCTCCGCGTGGACCTCGCGGCCATGACCGCCACGCGCGAAGCCATCCCGGACGCGGCCCTGCGCGAGGACCTGGGCGGCAGAGGCCTGGCCGGGCGCTTCCTCGAACCCCATGTCCGCCTGGACCGGGACGACCCCTCCATGCCCCTGTGCCTCTTCACCGGGCCGCTCGCGGGAACGGACGCGCCCGGCAGCGGGATCTTGTGCATGGCCTCGCGCTCGCCCCTGACGGGTACCATCTGCGACGACTCCGCGAGCACGGATTTGGCCGTGCAGCTCAAGCGCGCGGGGCTCGACGGGGTGGTGGTCACCGGCAGGGCGCAAGGCCCCGTGGGCGTGGTCATCGACGGAGAAGACACGCGCGTCGTGGACGCGCGCGGCATCGAGGGCCTGCCGCACGCCGAACTCCGCGCCCGCCTGGGCGGCCGGGGCGCGCTGGCCTCCGTCGGACCGGCCGCGTGGTCCGGCGTGCGCTTCGCGGGGGTGAACGCGGACGGGGCCGGGCTTTTCGGGCGCGGCGGCCTGGGGCTTTGCTGGGCGGCCAGGAATCTTCTGTATCTTTCCGTGAAGGGCGAGGGGGAAACCGGCGTGGCCGACCCGCGGGCCCTGGCCAAAACCCGGGAGGACATCCTGCGCCTCGCGGCGGCCTCCCCGGTGCTCTCGGGCGGCTACGGCTTCTCGCGCTTCGGCGAGGGCGCGCTCTACGACCTCATGGACTCGCGCTCCATTATGCCCACGGACAACTTCCGGGACACCCGCTTCGCCGCCGCCCCGGGGCTCGGCGCGGTGGCCTACTCCAGGGCCTTCGGCTCGCGGACGGTCCCCTGCGCGGGCTGCCCCGTGGGCTGCGGCAAGGCCGCGCGCGACGGCCGCCCCCTGCCCGGGTTCGAGGTGATGTCGCACTTCACGGCGCTTCTGGGCCTTGCGGACATGGAGCTGGTGATGGAGGCGAACGCGCTCTGCCTGGGCCTGGGCATGGATCCTCTGTCCGCCGCCGTGACCCTGGCCTGCCACGCGGAAGTCACGGGCGAGCGCCCGGACTCCGCGCGCGTGCTGGACCTGCTGGGCGCCATCGGTCGCGGCGAACGCCCGGACCTCGGCCAGGGCGCGGCCCGCTACGCGACGTCGCTCGGCAGGCCCCGGGCGGCCATGACGGTCAAGGGGCTGGAGCTTGGCGCGTGCGACCCGCGCGGGGCCTACGGCATGGCCCTGTCCTGCGCGGTGGCCACCGTGGGCGGCCGCCACGACCGCGCCGGGGCGCTCGGCCACGAGATCTTGCGCAAGCCCGTGGCCACGGACCGCCTGAGCTTTCTGGGCAAGGCGCGCATCGTCAAGCTGGGCGAGGACGCCGTGGCCGCCGCTGGCAGCCTGCCCGTGTGCGCGCCCATGCTCCTGGCCGCGTCCCTGGAGGAGTACGCCTCCGCGCTCCAGGCCGTCACGGGCGAGCCCGCCAGCGCCCAGGGGTTGCAACGCGCGGGCGAGCGCGCCTGCTACCGCGAGCGGATCATGAACGCCCGCCTCGGGTTCTCGAGCACGCATGACGACCTCCCGGCGCGCCTCTTCCAGGAGCCGGGCCAAGGCGACGTGGCCGGCGGAGTGCGGCCCGTGCCGCGAGGCGATTTTCTGGAGGCGCGCGCCCGCTACTACGCCGCGCGCGGGCTCACGCCCCAGGGTCTGCCCACTCGTGAGAAAGCGCGCGAGCTGGGCCTCGAGGAGTGCTTCGAACGCTCGCAGGAGGCTTCAGCCGGGCCAAACGGAGGCCACCCATGATCAGGCTCCTGGAAAAATACGCACAGAAGCTGGTGGAGGCCCATTTGGCCGAGCCCGGCGCGCCGCTCTTGGCGGGCATCGACGACACCCTCGTCTTCAGCCGCGAGGCCCCCGAGGCGGCCGTGCTGGCCGGGGTCATGGAGCGCATGAGCGTCAACTCGCTCCTCTTCCTGCCCCCTGCCGAGCCCTACGCCTCCATGGTGGACTTCCTGGCGTTAAGGAGCGGCGGGGCGATCCAGCCGAGCGACTGCGAGACGCGCACCTTCCTGCACGACCTGCCCGTGGTCCGCGAGTTCACCCCCGAGGCCATCGCCGGAGCGCTCAAGCGGCGCAAGAGCGTGATCGTGCCAGGCAGGGGCGTGCTGGCCCACGGCACGGTGAGTCCGGAGCAGGCCTTCGTCAGCGCGAGTTCCGTGCTGTTCGCCTGCTTCGTCAAGTTCTTCGCCGACTACCTCCAGGCCGTGCGCGAGGGTTTGGCGGACGCGGAGTGGACCGCCGCGTTCGAGCGCGCGAAATCGCGCCTCGCGCCAATGCGCTCGCGCCCTCCCCTGCTCATGAAGGGCCCCTTCGAGGCGCGCGAACAGATCGTCCGCGCCATGGACGAGGTGGGCAAGGCCACCGTGGGCTACGGCCTGGTGGACTCGTTCTTCGGCAACGTCTCCTACAACCACGCGGGCGTACTTTCCATCAGCCAGACCGGGTCCTCGCTGGACGAGCTCGAAGGCTGCGTGGACCACTGCCCCCTGGACGGCTCCTCCTGCGCGGGCCTCACGGCCTCGAGCGAGCTCACCGCCCACGAGGGCGTGGTGCGCGCAACCGGAGCCAGGGCCATCCTGCACGGGCACCCGCGCTTCGCCGTGATCATGTCCATGGACTGCGGCGAGCGCGACTGCGCGGACCGCGAGCGCTGCCACGTGGACTGCGCGCGGGCGCGCTTCGTGTGGGACGTACCCGTGGTGCCGGGCGAGGTGGGCACGGGGCCGAGGGGGCTCGTGAACACGCTGCCCCCGGCCATGATCGGCAGGCGCGGGGTGATCGTGCACGGGCACGGCCTGTTCGCCGTGGGGGACGAGGATTTCAGGCGGCCCTTCGCCACTCTCCTGGAGGTGGAGAACTGGTGCCGGGAGGAATACTTCAGGCGCGTGGAGGCTTTGAGGGGCTAGCCGCATCGAGCATCCCGCCTGCGGGTGGAGCCGTGCCGGAGGACAAGGCGGGGACCACGGCGGTTTGACGCGCTTTTCGGAGCCATGCGCTCCGTGCTGGAAATCCGTTCGCGCCGGCCGCAGCCCCCTGACGGTCTATTTCCCTTCGCGCCCGCCCTTGCCCGTGACCCACTTGATCTGGCGGCACACGCCCATGAGCAGGTTGAACTCGGCGCGCTTCAGGCGGATGCGCTCCACGAACGCCCGCACGGGCAGCATCCAGTAGTCCGCGTTGTCGTCCTTGATGAAGTCGATGGCCGTGAGCGCCTGGCGCAGATTGGAGAACAGGGCCTCGCGCTCCTCGAAGGTGGCCGCGCGCCCGCCCCGCGCGGAGACGGGTTCTTCCCGCGCGGGGGCTCCCTGCTCCGCCTCGTCGGGTTCGGGCGTTTCGTGCGCCCGGCCGGGCCTCCTGGAGGCCTTGAGGAACTCGTAGAGCAGGATGAGCACGGCCTGGGCCAGATTGAGCGAGCTGGCTTCGTCGGACGTGGGGATGGTCACCAGCCTGCCGCAGACCTTGGTCTCGTCGTTGGTCAGGCCCTTGTCCTCCGGTCCGAAGAGCACGGCCACGCGCGCTCCCGAACGCAGGGACTCCACGCCCCTGGCCGCCGCCGTCTCCGGCGAGAGCAGGCCCTTGCGCCAGCCCCCCGTGCGCGCCGTGGTGCCGAAGACCACCTCGAAGGTGGCCAGGGCCTGGGCCAAGGTGTCCACGACCACCATGCGGTCCAGGATGTCCTGGCCCTTGGCCGTGGCCAGGGCGCGGGCGCGGCCCTCGTCCCACTCCTGGGGGCTGACCACGATGAGCTCGGCGCAGCCCATGTTGGCCATGGCCCGGGCGGTGGAGCCCACGTTTTCGGAGAATTTCGGGCGAAACAGTATGACGGCGAGATTTTCGAGCATCCAGGGCCTCCGTGACCGGGGCGTGTAGCCCCGCGCGGCTTGGCTTGCAAGCCCGGCGGTGATAGTGTGCCGCGCCCTTGCCCGGGAGCCCGGGTTCCTGCCTCGAGGCCCGGAGGACGCCCCGCGCGCGATTTGAAGACGATCCGTCGCCCGCGCGGCGCGGACGGCATGCAGGGGCAGGAGCATCCGGACGGCTGCCTTGCGGCGAAAACTGCGGAACAACGCCCCGATCATCATTTTTCTGGAGGGACCATGGCGGTATCGCCCGAGAAGAACATCTACCTTGTCGGCCCCAGGGCCTGCGGCAAGACCACCATCGGCCGGATGCTGGCCCGGAAGCTCGGCCGCCCCTTCATGGACCTGGACGAAGAGTTCACGGAGACCACCGGCCGGACCATCGCCGACGTGGTGGAGACCGAGGGCTGGGAGAGCTTCCGCGAACTGGAGACCGCCGTCTTGGCCGCCGTGGCCGAGACGCCCGGCAACGTGGTGGCGACCGGCGGCGGCGTGGTGCTCAAGGCCCGCAACCGCGAGATCCTGGCCGGGGGCGTGGTGGTCTACCTCCAGACCGACCCGGAAAAGGTCGTGGCCCGGCTCATGGAGGAGTTGAAGCCCGCCCAGCGTCCGGCGCTGACGGAGCTCTCCCTGGAGGACGAAGTGCGCAAGACCGTGCTCGAGCGCGAGCCCTACTACATGGCCGTGGCCACGCTGATCGCGCCCGACAGGCCCGCCCACGTGCTGGCCGAGGAGCTGGCGGCCAAGCTCGAGGAGTGGCCGGAGTAGCGGCCCCGCCGGTTTGCTCGTGTCGCGTCCTTGAGGAACATGAGCATGTTTTCAAGGAAAAAATAATTATTTCAAATTATTACCCACAAAATAAATGTACATTTATTTTGTGGGCGAGACACTACGCCTTGCAGGCCACGCTGCGGTTGGCCATGGGCGAGACGTCGTACTGGCCCGTGGACTCGAGCACCGCGCGCCAGTAGTCCGAGGCCAGGTCCAGCTTCTTGCGCCGCCTGGTGACAAGCTCCAGGGGCAGGTGCACGAAGCGCCCGTAGACTTGGCTGACCACCATGCCCGTCTTGCCCGCCATGGCCGCGTGCACCGCGAACTGGCCCAAAAATCCGCAGTAGACCCTGTCGTTGGCGTTGGCCGGGACCGAGCGGATGATGTAGCTCGGGTCGATGTACTTGAGCGAGAAGGGCATGCCCTTGGCCTTGAGATGATCCGAAATCTCCCCGATGAGCAGCGTGGAGATGTCGCCCAGCACCAGGTTGCCCGAGGCGTCCGTCCTGCCGGACTGCTCCAGCAGGTGCTGCCCCGCGCCCTCGGCCACCACGATCACCGCGTGCCCGCGCTTCTGGAGCCTCTTTTCCAGAGAGGGCAGAAGCCCGTGCTCGCCCGAGAGCTCGAAGGGGTCCTCGGGCACGAGCACGTAGTTCACTTCCTTGAGCGCCAGCGTGGCCTGCGCCGCGATGAACCCCGATTCCCGGCCCATCAGCTTGACCATGCCGATGCCGTTCTGCGCGCCGAGCGCCTCCGTGTGCGCGCAGCGGATGGCCTCCGTGGCCTTTTCCACGGCCGTGTCGAAGCCGAAGGAGCGCGTGACCAGGTTGACGTCGTTGTCGATGGTCTTGGGCACGCCGATCACCGCGATCTTGCAGCCGCGCCGCTCGACCTCCTCGTGGATCTTGCGCGCGGCCTTGAGCGTGCCGTCCCCGCCGATGACGAAGAGCACCCCGATGTTGGAGCGCTCCAGCGCGTCCACGATCTCCTCCGGGGCCTGGGGCCCGCGCGAGGAGCCCAGCATGGTGCCGCCGAACTCGTGGATGTTCGAGACCGTGGCCGGGGTCAGCTCCACGATCTCGTGGCCGTACTTGGGGATGAAGCCCTGGAGCCCGAAGCGGATGCCCAGGGTGGCGGCCATGTTGTAGTTGTGGTGGGCCTCCATGACGATGGCCCGGATCACGTCGTTGATGCCCGGGCACAGCCCGCCGCAGGTGACGATGGCCGCCTTGACCTTGGAGGAGTCGAAATAGATGTTCTCGCGCGGCCCGGCGGGCTCGAAGAGCGCGTCGCTGTCCTGGTCGCCGTTGTCCAGGTCGTCGGGCGAGACTCGGATGGGCACCAGCTCCTCGTCGCGCACGAAATGGCAGTAGGTCAGCGGCGAAGGGACGTTGGCCGGTCCCAGGGTCTTGATGGCGGTGTCGAGGCAGTTGGCCTTGGCGCGCTTGGGCATGGCTCCTCCAGGAAAGGTGACGATGAGGGAGCCATAGCCCAAAGACGCCTGAAATCAAAGCTCGGGAACTCTAACGAGTCCTCTTCTTCCTGTGTTTCATTTGGGATTACCCTCCGGTTACGGTCGGGATGGCGCATAATCCGGACCGCGTCCGCAGGCTGGCGCGCCGGGGCAAAAGAAGGTAGGGGTGGCCGCCGGGGCGCTTCCCGCGCCCGGCTACCATCTGCCATCATTTTGGAGGTTCGAGTGGGCATACTCGCAACGAGCGGCAGCTTCACCCGCTACGCCATAGTCGAGGAGATGACCGGCCAGCTGGCCTCGGAGCTGCCCGAGCGCCTGGCCAAGTTCTCCTTCCGCGACATCGACCAGACCACCGACGAGAGAAGCTACGGCTGGGTCTGCCTGGAGGACTGGCTGGACAGCTTCTGGCGCGCGGCCCCGCCCGAGAAGGCCCACTACCTGGCCTTCTCCCTGCGCCTGGACACCAGGCGCATTCCCCCGGCCGTGATCAAGAAGCACTTCCTGCTGGCCGTGAAGGCCGAGAAGGAGGCCATGAAGGAGGCGGGCAAGACCTTCATCACCAAGGACCGCAAGCAGGAGCTCAAGGACCAGGTCATGCTCAAGCTGCGCTCGCGCTTCCTGCCCATCCCGGCGGTGTTCGACGCGGTGTGGAACCTGCGCGCCAACGTCGTCTGGCTGGCCACCACCAACTCCAAGATCAAGACCATGTTCGAAGAGTACTTCAACCTGAGCTTCGGGCTGAACCTCGAGGCCCTGACCCCCTACTTCCTGGCCCTGCGCACGGCGGACAAGTCCCGCCACGCCATGATCGACGACCTCGAACCCAGCGCCTTCGCGGCCCCGTAAGGAGAAGCCTTCATGGACCTCATCAAGGCCGCATTGCAGGACGTGGTCCTCGGCCAGGACTTCCTGACCTGGCTGTGGTTCCGCTCGGAGAAAAACGGCTGGCTCTTCAGGATGGGCGACGGCTCGGAGTTCAACGTCTACCTGGAGCAGCGCCTCTCGGTGCGCGGCGGCTCGGGCGAGAACGTGGAGAAGGCCGTGGTCACGGGACCGCACGCCGAGTTCACCGAGGCCAAGCTGGGGCTCAAAAACGGCAAGCTGGTGGACAAGGCCCTGGTGCGCATCGAGCGCGACGGCGCCACCTGGACCGTGCTCCTGGCCGCCGACGACTTCTCGCTCTCGAGCCTGAAGACCCCCAAGATCGAGACGCGCTTGGAGGAAGGCGACGACCCGGACGCGCCCTTCCTGGAGAAGATGATGCTCGTGGAGCAGTGCACGGCGTTCGTGGACGAGCTCTACAAGCAGTTTTTGGACGTGCGCCTCTCCACCGGGTGGACCGACGAGCTGCGCCTGTTCAGGGAGTGGCTGGAGGAACGCTGAACCCGGGGTTTCAATCCGGAAACTTGTCATTTCCGCCGCACATGCCTTAATGGGGGTGGTGCGGCGGACCGCCGCCCGACCTTCGTAGCCGCATGACGGAGGGAGGCCAGCCATGAGCGTAGCGGAAAATGCCGTGAAGGCCGTTCTGGCAAAGGCGGGGATAGAGGCCGGGGGAAGCGCCCCGTGGGACATCACGGTCCACGACCCGAGGTTCTATTCCCGGGTCATGCGCGGCGGAAGCCTGGGCCTGGGCGAAACCTACATGGACGGCTGGTGGGACTGCCAGCGCCTGGACCAGTTCTTCGAGCGCGTCTGCCGGGCCGGGCTGGACGTCACGCACTCTCGCGGGCTGCTCTTCCGGTTCGCGTGCGCCCTGTCCGAGGCGCTCCTCAACCTCCAGTCGTTGCGCAGGGCCCGCCAAGCGGCCACCCGCCACTACGACCTCGGCAACGACATGTTCCTCTCCTGGCTGGACCCGCACGCCCAGTACAGCTGCGCCTACTTCGCCGATTGCGACACCCTTGAGCGCGCCCAGGAGCGCAAGCTCCACCTCATCTGCCGCAAGATCGGGTTGTCGCCGGGGGAAAAGCTCCTGGACGTGGGCTGCGGCTGGGGCGGGCTGGTGGCCTTCGCCGCGCGGAACTACGGATGCTCGGCCACAGGGGTGAACATCTCGGGCAGCCAGATCGAGAAGGCGCGCGAGGCCTGCGCGGCCCAGGGCCTGGACGCGGTGGTCCTGGACGTGGACTACCGCGAGATGCGGGGCCTCTTCGACAAGGCCGTGTCCATAGGCATGTTCGAGCACGTGGGCAGCAAGAACCACCGCGCGTTCATGCTCTCGGTACGCCGCTGCCTCAAGGACGCGGGCATCTTCCTGCTGCACACCATCGGCTCCAACGTCACGGCCAGGGGCTGCGACGCCTGGATACGCAAGTACATCTTCCCGGGCGGCGACGTGCCTTCCCTGGCACAGATCGCCCGGGCGGCCGAGGGCGTCTTCGTGGTCGAGGACGTCCAGAACCTCGGGCCGCACTACGACTCCACGCTCATGGCCTGGAACAGGCGCTTCCAGGAGGCCTGGCCGCGCCTGGCCGGGAGCTACCCGGCCACGTTCAGGCGGATGTGGGAATACTACCTGCTCTCCTGCGCGGGGGCATTCAGGGCCAGGGCGCTCCAGCTCTGGCAGCTGGTGATGACCCCAGAGGGCGCGCCGCAGCCGCCCTGCCGGGTGTCCTGAAGCATCGGCCTCTACTCGTTCCGCAGGTAGGGCCAGGCTTTGCTGGAGAGCATCCGCCACATGCCGGAAAGCGACATGGCCAGTGTGAGCGCGATGGCCGAGCCCACCACCAGGAGCACCGGCCCGGCGAAGAAGCTCCAGCCCACGTTCATGTAGCGCGTGACGAAGAACCACGAGAGCCCGGCCCCCAGGGCCAGGGCGGCTATCCCGGCCGCGAGCCCGGCCAGGCCGTGCTCCACGAGCATCATGGCCATCACGTCTTTTCTCGAAGCCCCGCAGACCTTGTAGATCACCGTCTCGTACACGCGCCGTGCCATGGCCGCGCGCAGGCTCTGGGCCAGCACCAATAGCCCCGCCGCCAGCGTGACCACGGCCGAGGCCCGCACGGCCAGCGCGATCTGCGCCGCCAGCCTGCCCACGTCCTCCAGGGCTTCGTCCACACGCTGCATGCTCACGTTGCCGAAGCGCGAGCCGACGCCGTCGTAGACCTGCCGGGCCGCATCGGGCTTGGCCGGGTCCAGGTAGGCCGTGGCCAGGTAGGTCATGGGGTCGTTGTCGATCACGCCCGGGGAGAGCACCAGGGCGTAGTTGAGTGAGAGCGAGAGCCAGTTGATGCGCCGAAGGCTCGAAACGGTGAGGTCCACCTCGCGCCCCAGCACGCTCACGGTCAGGTGGTCGCCCACCGAGAGCCCGAGGCCCTTGGCCACCTCGGCGTCCAGCGACACCAGGGGCGGCCCCGTGTAGTCGGCGGGCCACCAGCGCCCGGCCGAGAGCTGCGCCCCTTCCGGCATCTCGCGGGCGTAGCTGAGGCTCCTGTCGCCGCGCACGGCCCAGGCAACCTCCTCCGCGACGGTGAGGTTCTCCACGGGCACGCCCTTGATCTTCACGATGCGTCCGCGCAGGGACGGCGCTGTCTCCACGCGCGTAACCCCGTCGATCCCCCCCAGGATGTCCTTGAACTCGTCCAACTGGTAGGGCTGCACGTCGAGGAAGAAGAACGACGGAGCCTTGCCGGGCAGTTCCTCGCGCATGACGTGCTGGAAGTTGGAGTCCGAGAGCGTCACGGCGGCAAGCACCGTGAGCCCGAGCCCCAGGCAGGCGACCACCGGCCCCGTGGGGCTTCCCGGCCTGTAGAGCCCGCGCACGGCCAGCGACAGGCGCGGGTCGCGCAGCGTGGGCAGCATGCGCGCGGCCGCGGTCAGAAGCCTGCCGATGACCCAGAAGGCCACGGCGCAGGCCGCGGCCGAACCGAGGAATCCCCAGCCCAGGCGGCCGTCCGGGGCGCTTGCCAGCACCAGCCAGGCCATGGCCGCGCCGAGAAGCGCGGACACGGTGACGGAGCGCCAGCCCGGGCGGGCCCGCTCGGGAGCCGCGTAGCCCCTGAAGAGCGTCAGGGGCGAGACCCGCGTGCGCGACGAAAGCGGCGGCAGGGCGAAGGCCACGGCGGTCAAAAGCCCGAAGAGCGCGGCCAGCCCCAGGGCCAAGGGGTAGACCCCTGCCTTGGGGGCCACGGGCAGCACCTTGCCCAGCACCGGCGCGGCCAGGTACGCGGCCAGGCCGCCCACGGCGACTCCCCCGGCGATTCCGGCCAGGGCCAGGGCCAGTATCTGGGGCAGGAAGATCCAGTAGACCATCGCGCGCGAGGCCCCCAGGGCCTTGTACGTGGCAATGGAGCGAGTCTTGCCCTCCAGGTACCCGACCACGGCCTCGTAGACGCCGAGCCCCCCGAGCAGGAGCGCGGAGAGCCCCACCAGGGCCATGAGCCCTCCCAGGCGGGTGAACCCGTTGCTGATGGACGGGGCGGCCTCGGTGGCGGTGCGGGCGCGCACGCCCGGGTCGTCCATGGCGGCCTTGACGGCCTCGGCCGCCTGGGCCGGGGGCGAACCTTGCGGCAGGGCCAGGCGGTACTCGTAGCGCACCATGCTGCCGGGGCGGACGAGCCCGGTGCGCTCCATGCCCTCCTGCGAGACCATGAGCCTCGGGCCGAAGGCCAGGAGCCTGAAGGAACGGTCCGGCTCGGAGACCAGGGCCGCGCGCACCTGGAAGGCGGCGTCGCCCACGCCGATCACGTCGCCCACCTTGGCCCCGAGCCTGAGCAGCAGGTCCGGGTGGGCCACCGCCCCGTAGACCCCGCCTCGCTCGCCCAGGGCCTCGGCCATGGGCATGGGCGGGTCGAGGACCACGGAGCCCAGCAGAGGGTAGGCCCCGTCCACGGCCTTGAGCGAGGTGAGCGAGCGCTTGGGGGAGGCCGTGTCCTCGCTGAAGACCATGGCGCGCATCTCCACCACGCGCGAAACGCGGCCCAGGCGCGCGACCGCGCCCAGTTCGGCCTCGCTGAGCGGGCGGTTGCTCAGGCTCACCTCCACGTCCCCGCCCGTGAGCGAGGCAGCCTCGGCGTTCACTGCCGCGCGGAAGGACTCGGTGACCGAGCCCACTGTCGCGATGGCCGCCACGCCAAGAGCCAGGCAGCCGAGGAAGGTCCACAGCCCGCGCACGCCGCCGCGCATCTCGCGCCTGGCAAGGCGCAGGAAGAGGGGCAGGCCCGCGCTCACGGGCGCCTCCCGGCGCGCCGGTCAGGGCGCGCGCGGGAAGCGCCGGCGGAAAGCGGAGCCAGGGCGCGGAGGCGCGTCAGAAGGCGGAATTGCATCCGTAGAGCTCGTTGTTGCAGCTGGCCACGCAGGCTGCGCGGGCGCGCGCGTCGCGGATCTGGTTGCAGCGGGTGGCGCAGCGGCTCCACTCCACGTTGCAGCGCTGGCGCACGCGCGAGACGTAGGAATCGTAGCTTTCGTTGGGGTACGGCTGGAGGATGTAGCCGCCGAAGTAGCGGCGGTTGTGGCCGCGCCAGTAGTCGTTGTACCAGTTGCGGTATTCGCGCTCGCGCCTGCGCTCCTCCTTGCGCCACTGCTGCTCCCACTTGCGCTCCTGCTTGCGCATCTCCTGCTCGCGCCTGCGCTCCTCGCGCGAGTCCCGGTCCGGGCCGCGTCCGTGAGGGGGGGGGTAGCCCGGGGGCGGCCCGGGCTGGGGCGGCCAGGGCTGCGCGCCGGCGAAGTCGGGGATGGCCAGGGCCAGAACGAGGGCCGCGAGAATCAGGATCGAACGAAAATCCATCAACATCTCCTTTTTACGAACATCACACGCTCCCGCCGGGGCGCGGGGATCATTCCCCTCGCGCGGCAAGGCTCCAGGGTGAAGTCTACATCCGACACGGCAGCGTACGCAAGACGAAACGGCGATTCGTTCGCCCACCTCCGAAAAACGCGCCTCACGGCTTTCCCCCGCGCCCGGCCTGGGATATGACCCCGGAAACGGGGTTCGGGACAGGCACGGGTACCAAATGGACAGCGCGACGCTCAACACGGCCCGCTTGAGGGCCATAACCATCTCGCTCGCGGCCGGGGCGCTCATCCTGGCGCTCAAGTTCGGGGCGTGGCTGCTCACGGGCTCGGCCGCCCTGCTCTCCGACGCCCTGGAATCCATCATCAACGTGGCGGCCAGCGCCTTCGCCATGTGGAGCATCCGCGTGGCCGGGGAGCCGCCCGACGCCAACCACCCCTACGGCCACGGCAAGGCGGAGTACTTCTCGGCCCTGGCCGAGGGCCTGCTCATCGCCACGGCAGCTGTCTTCATCATCCACACGGGGGCGTCCCGGATGCTCGCCCCCTTGCCCTTGTCCAGGCTGGACGCGGGCCTGGCCGTCTCGGCCGCGGCCTCGGCGGGCAACCTGCTCCTGGGGCTCTTCCTCGTGCGCGAGGGCCGCAGGACCGGTTCCATCGCCCTGGAGGCCGACGGCAGGCACGTGCTCACCGACGTCTACACCACGGGCGGGGTGCTGTCGGGCCTCGTCACCGTGCGCCTGACCGGCTGGCTCTGGCTGGACGGGGCCATCGCCTGCGTGGTGGCCCTGGCCGTGCTGCGCACGGCCTACACGCTCATGTCCCGGGCCGTGAGGGGCCTCATGCAGGAGGCCGACCACGGCCTCCTGGAGGACATCCGCGCGTCGCTCGAACAGTTCCGCGATCCCTCCTGGATCTCCATCCACGGGCTTCGGGCCTGGCGCTCGGGCGGGTTCGTGCACGTGGACTTCCACCTGGTGCTGCCGCGCGCCATGCCCTTCGAGGAGGTGGACGCCCAGGTGAAGCGCCTCGAGAGGCTTTTCGCCGGGAAGTTCCACGGACGCGCCGACGTGCTGGTCAAGCCCGAGATCTGCGGGCAGGGCGCGTGCCCCGGAGAGTTCGCCATCACCCCCTCCGGGCCTGGCCCCGACGCCGGCGGCCCTTGACCTGCGGGGCATGTGCGTACAATAGAGCGCCTGACCGCCACTCCCAAGGAGCCCTTCCATGAACGCAGCCGGAAAATCCCCCGTCTATTTCGCCAACCTGCGGGCCAGGGGCCCCAGGGAGAACAAGGCCGCCCGCATAGCCAAGCTCTTCGACGCCGCCGGGTTCAAGTCCCTGGCGGGCAAGGGCGCGCTCGCCGCCGTGAAGGTGCACTTCGGGGAGCTCGGCAACGACACGTTCATAAGCCCGGTGCTGGTGCGCGCCGTGGTGGACCGGCTTAAGAAGCACGGGGCCAACCCCTTCCTGACCGACACGGCCACGCTCTACTCCGGCTCGCGCCACAACGGCGTGGACCACCTGCGCACGGCCTTCATGCACGGCTTCGGCCCCGAGACGGCCGGAGCGCCCGTGCTCATCGCGGACGGCCTGCGCGGCGACGACTGGAGCGAGGTGGAGGTGAGGCTCAAGCACTTTCAGAAGGTCAAGATCGCCTCGGCCTTTCTGGGCGCGGACTCCATGATCGCCGTGAGCCACTTCAAGGGCCACGAGATGGCCGGGTTCGGCGGCGCGGTGAAGAACCTGGCCATGGGCTGCTCCCCCCCGGCGGGCAAGCGCGACCAGCACTCCCCGCGCTTCCAGGTGGACACGCAAAAGTGCACGGGCTGCGCCGAGTGCCTGCGCGTCTGCCCCGAGAACGCCGTGACCGTGGCCGAAAAGAAGGCTTCCATCGACAAATGGCGTTGCGTGGGCTGCGGGGAATGCCTCACGGTCTGCCGCACCAAGGCCGTGACCATGGACTGGGCCACCGAGCTCGGCCCCTTCACCGAGAAAATGGTCGAGTACGCCTACGGCGCGGTGAAGGCCCTGGACGGCAAGGTGGGCTTCATCAACTTCCTGGTGAACGTCACGCCGGACTGCGACTGCGCCTCCTGGTCGGACGCGCCCGTGGTGCCGGACATCGGCATCCTGGCCTCCCACGACCCCGTGGCCATCGACGCCGCCTGCCTGGACCTGGTCAACGCCCAGCCCGGCATCAAGGGCACGCACCTGCACGGCAACTTCGAACCCGGCCAGGACAAGTTCCTGGGCATCTGGAAGCACACCCGGGGCGACATCCAGCTGAGCTACTCGCGCGAGATCGGCCTCGGCTCCACCGAATACGAGCTGGTCAAGGTCTGAACATTTATGTAGCTTTCCTACCGAAACGATTACGCGCCCCGGGCAGCTCCCCGGGGCGCGAGGTCATATCTCCGGCCCGCCGGAGAGCCACGCCAACCCTAACTCATCTTGGAGATTTTCGATGTCCGCTGACGCCAAAAGCGCCAACCCGGCCCCCCTGGGCCTTCTCGGTTTCGGCATGACCACCATCCTGCTCAACATCCACAACGCCGGATTCTTCCCCATCAGCGCCATGATCCTGGCCATGGGCATCTTCTACGGCGGAATCGCCCAGGTGATCGCCGGAATCCTGGAATACAAGAAGGGCAACACCTTCGCCTACGTGGCCTTCACCAGCTACGGCATGTTCTGGCTGACCCTGGTGTTTCTGATCGTGGCCCCCAAGTGGGGGATCACCACGGCCACGGAGCACGCCTACATGGGCTGGTACCTGTTCGTGTGGGGCCTGTTCACGCTGTTCATGTTCATCGGCACCCTGAACAAGGGCCCGGTGCTCAAGTTCATCTTCGGCTCGCTGACCGTGCTCTTCTTCCTGCTGGCCATCCGCGACTGGACCGGCTCGGAGCTCATCGGCACCCTGGCCGGCTGGGAGGGCATCGTCTGCGGCGCCTCCGCCTTCTACCTAGGCATGGCCGAGGTGCTGGAGGAGGCCCGGGGCCGCAAGATCCTGCCCTACTAGCGCGGGCGCGCCCTGAAGCTTCACGGGGGGCCGGGAGCCGCGAGGCTTCCGGCCCCCTCGACTACCGGGCGCTTCGGTGCTAGAGAGCCACAAAAAAAGGGGAGTGCTTCAAGGTATTTCTCTTTTTCCGCCCGGTTGTCCTTTGGTGGTCAAAGGCCATTTCCCCCCGGGCGGTTTTTTGCACAATCATACCGCGGAGCCGGACGTGGACAAGATACAGGACAAAGCCCTCCAGGTGGCCAAGGAGATAGTGGTGAAGTTCGTGGAGACGGGGCGCATCTCCCCTTCCAACTTCACCGAACACTTTTCCCGCATCTACCTCGAGGTGCTGCGCACCATCACCGAACACACCCCCTATTCCGGCCAGGACAAGGACGCGTAGCACGACCATGAGTTCCGATCACGGGCAGAAAGTCGCCTCCATGTTCGGGCGCATCGCCGGATGGTACGACTTTCTCAACCATTTCCTGAGTTTCGGCCTGGACATCCTCTGGCGCAGGCGGCTGGTGGAGCACCTCAAGCTGCCCCACGGACGCCCCTCGCGCCTGCTGGACCTCGCCGCCGGAACCCTGGACGTCTCCCTGGAGGCCCTGCGCGCCCGCCCGCGCTGCCGCGTGGCCGCCGCCGACTTCTGCCTGCCCATGCTGCGGCAGGGAGCCCGGAAGCTGCAAAGCAAAAGCGTGCGCTCCATCGACCCGGTGCAGGCCGACGGGCGCGCCCTGCCCTTTGCGGAGAACACTTTCGAGGCCGCCAGCATCGCCTTCGGCATCAGAAACATTCGCCCGCGCGAGGAGGCCTACGCGGAACTCCTGCGCGTGCTCAAGCCCGGCGGGAGGCTGTGCATCCTGGAGTTCGGCTCGGGCAAACAGCGCATCATGGGCGGGCTCTACAATTTCTACCTGAACTTCCTGCTGCCCCTGATCGGCAAGGTGTTCTCAAAGGACGACGGCGCGTACCGCTACCTGGCGGACACCATCCTGGAGTTCCCGGACGCCGACTCGCTGGCCGATGAGTTGCGCCGGGCCGGGTTCACGGGCGTGCGTTACGAAAAGCTCACCTTCGGCATCGTGGTGGTGCACGTGGGGGTGAAGGGGGCGTGAGGGGGCGTAGGGGTAAGGCTTTAGACCGGCTGCCTGGAAGCCAGTCGCTCCGGGTCCGGACCGGGCAAAGGCCCTGGCCTGCCGCTTAGGAGGCGACCGCTCAGGCCGGGCGGGGGAGGAAGAACCCCGTTCACTGCTTCATGAGCCAGACAAGCGCCAAGCCCAAAAGCATGGCCGCCATGCCGAAGAGCCTCAGGCTGCGCGTCGGCATGGCCGAAAGCGACCGCAGCACGCGCGGCATCTTTTCGGCGAAGAGGAAATACGGCATGCCCTCTATCACCAGGGCGATGCCCACGGCCATGGCCACGAGCTTGAAGTCGATGTTCATTGGCGGCGTTTAGACCCGCGCGGGCGTTCTGTCCAGCCCGCTTGATGCCCGGGGGAAAGTCCGGTACTGACGGCTTCCCCCAAAACATACCAGGGAGAACGGATTGGTCACCTTCGAGGATCTCACGTCGGGCAGGGAGAAGATAGCCGTGGTCGGGCTGGGCTACGTGGGCCTGCCCCTGGCCGTGGCCCTGTCCGCCCATTTTTCCGTGGTCGGCTTCGACATCTCGCAAAGGCGCGTGGAGCGCTTGAAGCAGGGCGTGGACGACACCGGCGAGGTGGAAGCCGCCAGGCTCGCGGCCGCCCAGGTGGAGTACACCGTGGACCCGGCGGCCATCAAAGCCTGCCGCGTGGTCATCGTGGCCGTGCCCACGCCCATCGACGCCCACCGCAGCCCGGACCTGCACCCCGTGCGCTCGGCCTCGGTCACCGTGGGCAGGAACCTCGCGCCGGGCGCGGTGGTGGTCTACGAGTCCACGGTCTATCCCGGGCTCACCGAGGAGGTCTGCCTGCCCCTCCTGGAGGAGCACTCCGGGCTCACTGGCGGCAAGGACTTCTTCATCGGCTACTCGCCCGAGCGCATCAATCCCGGCGACAAGGTCCACACCCTGGAGACCATCGTGAAGGTGGTGGCGGGCCAGAACGACGACGTTCGCGAGCTCTTGTGCCGGATGTACGGGGCCGTGGTCACGGCGGGCGTGCACAAGGCCAGCTCCATCAAGGTGGCCGAGGCCGCCAAGGTCATCGAGAACACCCAGCGCGACCTGAACATCGCGCTCATGAACGAGCTTTCGCTCATCTGCGAGAAGGTGGGCATCGACACCCTGGAGGTGCTGGAGGCGGCCGGGTCCAAGTGGAACTTCCTGCCCTTCCGGCCCGGCCTCGTGGGCGGCCACTGCATCGGCGTGGACCCCTACTACCTGACCTTCCTGGCCGAGGGCCTGGGCCTGCACCCGCAGGTGATCCTGGCGGGGCGGCGCATCAACGACTCCATGGGCAAGCACGTGGCCGAGGCCTGCATCAAGCGCCTGATCGCGGCCAAACGGCCCGTGAGCGGAGCCAAGGTGGGCGTGTGGGGCCTCACGTTCAAGGAGAACGTGCCGGACCTCAGGAACACCAAGGTGGTGGACGTGATCCGCGAGCTGAGAGATTACGGCGTGGAGGTCCTGGTGCACGACGCCATGGCCGACCCCGAGGAGGCCATGCACGAGTACGGCCTCGCGCTCGCCCCCATGGAGGCCTTCACGGCCCTGGACGCGCTGGTCGTGGCCGTGGGCCACGCGGCCTACGTGGACTTCCCGGCCGAGAAGCTGCCCGGGCTCTTCGCGGACCCGTCCGCCGGGCTCGTGCTGGACATCCGGGGCACGCTGGACAAGGCGCGCCTGGAGGCCCAGGGCCTGACCTGCTGGAGGCTCTAGCGCGCCACGGTTTTGCGGTTGGATCAAACGGCGTCCACGTGTTACGCCCGGAGCCCATATGGAAGAACTTCGCGGATCAGGCGTCCAGGCGCGGGCCATCCCCCGCCTCAACTGCGCCGGCGACTGCTGAAAGGGCTTCCTTGAAGCGAGTTCGCTTCTCAAGGGCCTGGAGAGCGGCGGCGAGATCGAGGTGGAGATCCGCCTGGACCAGCGGCGCAAGCTCGAGCTCGTGAGCGCGCACAGGAAGGCGGACGTGGTCGACCTGCGCGACATGGGCGAGGGCAAGTTCGTGGCCCTGGTGAGGAAGCGCTAGGGTGGCCCTGGCCCTGGTCACGGCCACGCCCCTGGAGATGCGCGCGGCCCTGGCCGTGGCCGCCCCGGGGCTCGAGCCCCCGGCGCGCGGAGTCCGCGAGGCCCGCATCGCCGGGCGGGACGCGCTCCTCCTGGTCACGGGGGTCGGGCCGCTGAACGCCGCCCTGGAGATGGGCGCGGCGCTCGCCGCGGGGGGCGTCGAGGGCGCGGTCAACCTGGGCGTCGCGGGAAGCTTCGACATGAACGCGGCCCCGCTGTGCGCGCCGGTGGCCGCCGACGCGGAGGTCTGCGCCGAATTCGGCGTGACCGGCCCTGGCGGCCTGGCGGACGCCTCCGGCTTCGCCTTCCCGCAGTGGGAAGGCCCCGGCGGCAAGATTTTCGAGCGAATTCCCCTGGACCCGGCCCAGGCGGCCCGGGCCATGGGGCTCTCGCTCGGCGCGGACGTCGCCCTGGGCGCGGCCCTGACCGTGGCCGGGGTGACCGGGTCGCGCGTGCGCGCGGCCGAACTGGCCCGCCGCCACGGGGCGCTCACGGAGAGCATGGAGGGTTTCGCCCTGGCCCTGGCCTGCCTGACCAGGGGCGTGCCTTTTCTGGAGGTCCGGACCGTCTCCAACGAGGTTGGGGAGCGCGACCGGGCCAGGTGGATGTTGAGGGAGGCCCTGACAGGCCTCGGAGACGTGCTGGCCGGGCTTTTGTCCGGCACCATACAAACCGGGTCGGACCCGTCTACACGATCATGATGCAAGAATTCGTCGACTACATGGCCCGGGAGATGCCCCTCATCGAGGACTGCCTGGGCCGCCACATCGCGGGCCTCGACCCGTACGTCCGTCCCACGGCCGAGCACGTGCTCAAGGCCGGCGGCAAGCGCCTGCGCCCGCTTCTGACCATCCTCTCGGCCAGGGCCCTGGGCTACTCCGGGGGGGACGCGGTCTATCCGCTGGCCTGCTCGCTGGAGCTTCTGCACTCCGCCACGCTCATCCACGACGACATCCTGGACGGGGCCACCCTGCGCCGGGGCAAGCCCGCCGCGCACACGGTCTTCGGCCAGGCCCACGCCATCCTCGCGGGCGACGCCCTGCTGGCCCTGGCCAACATCATGGTGGCCTCTTACGGCAAGCCCGAGCTGACCACCTGCCTCTCCGAGGCCATCCTGCGCACGGCCACCGGCGAGATCAAGGAGATCGCGCACATCCGCGACGTCGGGCTGACCCGCGAGGGCTACCTGGACATCATCACCGGCAAGACCGCCTGCCTGATCCAGTCCGCCTGCCAGGCCGGGGCGCTTTTGGCCGGGGCCGGACAGGCCGACGTGAACGCCGTCGCCGATTACGGCATGAACCTGGGCGTGGCCTTCCAGCTGGTGGACGACGCCCTGGACTACACCTCGCCCAAGGAAGTTTCCGGCAAGCCCAGGGGCTCGGACATCCGCGAGGGCAAGCTCACCCTGCCCCTGGTGTTCTACCTGGAGAGCCTGCCCGCCTCCCGCCGCGAGAGCTTTACAAAAGCCTTCAAAGAGAACACATTGAAGGACGATGAACTGGACTCGGCCCTGGCCGAGGTCGCCGCGGGGGACTTTGCCGAGAAGACCCGCGACATCGCGGCGGACTACCTCGAAAAGGCCGGGGCGAGCCTCTCCGGACTGCCGGACTGCATGGAGACACGGATCATGCATGCCGCCCTGGAGGGCATGGCCAAACGGGACAAATAAGCGGACCGTCAGTAGATGATCACGCCCATCGCCTCCCTTCGCCAGTGCATGAGGATCACCTTTCCTCCGGTGATGCTTCAGCTCTTGGAGGAGGCGGTGAAGCCCGCCGCCGATTTCGACGCCATCGCCCGGATCATGGGCATGGACCCGGTGCTCACGGCCACGGTGCTCACCCTGGCCAACTCGCCCTACTACGGCTCGGCCCAGAAGGTCACGGACCTGCGCCGCGCGGCCACCATCCTGGGCACCAAGGAGATCCTGAAGATCGCCTTGTCCATCACCTACCAGAAGCACCTGAACGAGGCCTTCGACAGGCGCGGCATCGACTTCTTCTCCAACTGGCGGCTGATCATCTGGTCCGCCATCGCGGCCGAGCTCCTGGCCGAGCGGCTCTGCCCCGAGTTCACGGACCAAGCCTACCTCACGGCGCTGCTCAAGGACATCTCGCTTCTGCTGCTCGTGTGCGCCGACCCCGAGAAGTTCCGCAACACCAAGCACGGCCCGATCATCACGGCCTACGTGTCCGGCCAGATCGACGAGGAGCGCGAGCTCTGGCGCACCGACCACTGCCAGCTGACCTCGCAGCTCCTGGAGGACTGGCGCATCCCCGTGCCCAACCCGGCCTGCATCGACCACCACCACGACTTCGACGGCGTGGACTCCTACGACCCGCTCACCCAGTGCATCATCCTGGCCACGCGCTGGTCCGAGATGGAGCTGTGCTCGCCGGACAACCCCACGGCCGTGGTCCTGTTTCGGGCCATGCTCCAGCGCCGCCTGACCATGAGCGCCGACGAGCTCGAGGGCATGGTCAACCGCTGCGCCCAGAAGTTCCAGTCCGTGCTCTCCACGCTGGGCATCGCCGAGTCCTCGCCCAACGAGCGCTACTACCAGCATACGCTGAAGCTCATGCAGGAGTACCACTTCTTGGCCTCGGAGGTCTCCGGGGCCACGGGCGGCAAGGAGGAAGTGGCCAACATCATCGGCCGCCACCTGCGCTGGGAGTGGGGCGTGGAGCAGTGGGAGCTGGCGCTTGGCGTGCCCGAGTACATGGACTGGGACCTCTTCGCCTTCTCCTCCAAGTCCGGCCTCACGCGCAGCAAGACCGAGCAGGGCCTTGGCGACGTGGCCTGGACCATCACCAAGGGCGCGCGCTTCCAGGTGAGCGCCCAGGGCAGGACGCTCGGGGAACTGCGCCTGCCGCGCCAGGGCCTCACCGAGGACTGCGTGCGCCAGATCGGCCTGTACGTGCGCTTCGTGAGCCAGAGCTACGAGAACTACGTCATGCGCCAGACCGTGCTCGAACTCAAGGCCCACACCCTGGACCAGTTGCCCGTGGGCGTGGCCAGGCTCTCCCCCAAGGGGGCCATCCTGGAGATCAACGATCGGCTGCGCCAGTTCCTGGGCGTGGACGGCGAAAGCCGGGGCATGGACCTCTGGGCCGCGCTGGGCGAGGGCAAGGACTTCGCCCGCGACGCCCAGTGGAACGCCTTCCTGGCCGACCCGGAGCTCACGGCCCTGCACAAGATCTTCTGCCTCTGGAAGGGCGTGAACCACGGCCAGGACGCCTGCGTCTACCTGGCGGCCGAGAAACGCCGCTGGCAGGGCCGCGACGAGATACTTTTGTTCCTGGAGGACGTGAGCCTGGTCTCCGGCTGGGAGTTCAAGGCCCTCAAGCAAGGGGAATTCCTGGAAAAGCTCATCACGTCCATGCGCGACGCGGTGTTCACCATGGACCAGACCGGGCGCATCACCTTCGCCTCCAAGCGCGTCTCGGACTACCTCGAGAAGAACCTCTTCCATGTGGCCCGCCCCGTGGCCAGCTACCAGGGCGCCTGGGGGCCGGAGATGCTCGCGGGCGCGCCCGCGCCCGTGGAAGCCGTACTCTCCGCCGGGGAGGAGTTCGGCCACACCCTGGAGCTGGTCTTCTCGCCCCTGCCCAAGGCCCCGGACGGCGTGCGGCACTGGCTCGTGGTCGGGCGCGACATCACCGTGGTGCGCCGCCTGGAGGAGAAGCTCAAGCGCCTGGCCCTGTTCGACGGCCTCACCGGGCTCCTCAACCACTACCAGTTCCACGTCATCCTGGACCGCGAGGCCCAGCGCTCCCGGCGCACGGGCAGGTCCATGGGGCTTTTGTTCTTCGACCTGGACAATTTCAAGGCGGTCAACGACACCAAGGGTCACCAGGCCGGCGACGAGGTCCTGCGCATGGTCTCGCGCATCCTCAAGTCGCGCCTGCGCAAAGGCATGGACTACCCCTGCCGCTACGGCGGCGACGAGTTCGCCGTGGTGGTCACGGAGATCGAGGCCCCGCAACTCGAACAGCTGGCCCGCAGGGTGAGCGCCACCATCGAGGAGCAGTTCAAGGGCGAGCTCGGCATGAGCGCCGGGCTGGCCATGCTCGGCCCCGAGGAGAGCCCCTCAGCCCTCTTGCGCCGCGCGGACAAGGCCGCCTACACGGCCAAGAACGAAGGCGGCCGCCGCATCCTCTGGGCCGGGGAGGAGCCGCACCCCTGACGCGGCAGTTTTCCACGGGGAGCAGGCGCGCGCCGCCCTCCCCCGTAACGGCCGGGCGGCCCGTGGCTGGCCGCCCCGCGAATGAAAAGCCCTAACAGAACAAGGATATCCGTCATGCTCTTTCGGGTGGAAGTAGCTCCCAAACCGCATATTCCCGACGTACCCGGCCGCCGCGCCGCCCACCGCATCACCCACGAGCTGGGCGTGCCCGTGGAGGACGCCTCCGTGGTCAAGACCTACACCGTGGCCGGGCTCGAAAGGCCGGACCTCGAGCGCGTGGTGGAGGCCGCGGCCCTGCACGACCCCGTGTCGCACGTGGCCTCCCTCGACCCGCTGGCCGGGGACTTCGACTGGATCGTCGAAGTGGGCCTGCGCCCGGGCGTCACGGACAACGAGGGCCGCACCGCCCGCGAGACCATCGCCCTGGTGCTCGGCCTCGAAGGCGAACGCGCGAAAAAGCTCGCGGTGTACACCTCCGCCCAGTACGCCCTGCGCGGCGACCTCGCGCGCGAGACCGTGGAGCACATCGCCCGCGACCACCTCTGCAACGAGCTCATCCAGCGCTTCGAGATCAAGTCCGCCGCCGAGTGGGCCGCCAAGCCCGGCTTCGAGGCCAGGGCCGCCCAGGTCACGGGCCACTCCTCGGACGAGGTGAACTCCATCGACCTCTTCGCCATGACCGACGAGGAGCTTCAGGCCTTCTCGCGAGAGAACGTGCTGGCCCTGTCGCTCGAGGAGATGCGGGCCATCCGCGAGCACTACCGCGACCCCGGGGTAGCCGCCGCGCGCAAGGCCGCCGGGCTCGGCCCGAACCCCACCGACGCCGAGCTCGAGGTGCTGGCCCAGACCTGGTCCGAGCACTGCAAGCACAAGATATTCGCCGCCGACATCGACTACCTGAACGCCGAGACCGGGCGCAGAAGCGAAATCTCCAGCCTCTACAAGACCTACGTGCAGGGCTCCACCGCGAAAATCCGCCAGAACATGGGCCAGGGCGACATCTGCCTCAGCGTGTTCAAGGACAACGCTGGCGTGATCCGCTTAAGCGACGAGCACCACCTCTGCGTGAAGGTGGAGACCCACAACTCCCCCTCGGCCCTGGACCCCTACGGCGGGGCGCTCACGGGCATCGTGGGCGTGAACCGCGACCCCATGGGCACGGGCATGGGCGCGAACCTCCTGTGCAACACCGACGTGTTCTGCTTCGCCTCGCCCTTTCACGACAAGCCCCTGCCCCCGCGCCTCCTGCACCCGCGCCGGGTCATGGAGGGCGTGCGCGAGGGCGTGGAGCACGGCGGCAACAAGTCCGGCATCCCCACGGTGAACGGCTCCGTGGTGTTCCACGAGCGCTTCCTGGGCAAGCCCCTGGTCTTTTGCGGCACCGTGGGCGTCATGCCCGCCACGGTGAACGGCAAGCCCAGCCAGCATAAGCGCGCCCTGCCCGGCGACTTCATCGTCATGACCGGCGGGCGCATCGGCAAGGACGGCATCCACGGCGCGACCTTCTCCTCCGAGGAACTGCACGAGGGCTCGCCCGCCACCGCCGTCCAGATCGGCGACCCCATCACCCAGCGCAAGATGTACGACTTCCTCATGCGCGCCCGGGACATGGGCCTCTACCACGCCATCACCGACAACGGCGCGGGCGGCCTCTCCTCCTCCGTGGGCGAGATGGCCAACGACTCGGGAGGGGCGGAGCTGGACCTCTCCAAGGCCCCGCTCAAGTACGACGGCCTGCGCCCGTGGGAGATACTGCTCTCCGAGGCCCAGGAGCGCATGACCGTGGCCGTGGGCCCGGACCAGATCGAACGCTTCATGGCCCTGGCCTCCGAGATGAACGTGGAGGCCACCGCGCTCGGGCGCTTCACGGACGGCGGCGTGTTCAAGGTGACCTACGGGGACAAGCCCGTGGCGCTCCTGGACATGGACTTCCTGCACGAGGGCACCCCGCGCATGCGCCTGGAGGCCGTGTGGGAGCGCCCGGCCGGGCAAACCTCGGCCGCGCCCGCGGTTGAGGACCACGGCGGGCTTCTCGAGCGCATGCTCGGCAGGCTGAACATCTGCAGCAAGGAGTACATGATCCGCCAGTACGACCACGAGGTGAAAGGCTCGAGCGTGGTCAAGCCGCTGGTGGGCGCGGAGCGCGACGGCCCGGCCGACGCTGCCGTGATGCGCCCGGTGCTCGGGCGCAAGGAGGCATTGGTGCTCTCCCACGGCATCTGCCCCAAGTACTCCGACCTGGACGCCTACTGGATGATGGCCGGGGCCATCGACGAGGCCGTGCGCAACGCCGTGGCCACCGGCGCGGACATGGGCCACATGGCCGGGGTGGACAACTTCTGCTGGTGCGACCCGGTGCAGTCCGAGAAGACCCCGGACGGCCGCTACAAGCTCGCGCAGCTGGTGCGCGCCAACCAGGCCCTGGCCCACTTCTGCCAAGCCTACGGCGTGCCCTGCGTCTCGGGCAAGGACTCCATGAAGAACGACTACACCGGCGGCGGCGAGAAGATCTCCATCCCGCCCACGGTGCTCTTCACGGCCCTCTCCGTGATCCCGGACGCCGCCCAGGCCATGACCTCCGACTTCAAGCAGGCCGGGGACGTGATCTACGTGCTGGGCCTGACCCGGCCCGAGCTCGGCGGCTCGGAGCTTGCCTCGGAGCTGGGCTTCGCCTCGGCCGAGGTGCCCCAGGTGGACGCGCTCTCCGCGCTCAAACGCTACCGGGGCGTGCGCAAGGCCATCATGGGCAAACAGCTCAACGCCTGCCACGACTGCTCCGACGGCGGTTTGGGCGTGGCCCTGGCCGAGATGTGCATCGGAGGCAGACTCGGCGCGGACGTGGACCTCGCCCGCGTGCCCGCGAGCCCCGACTGCGCCTCGGCCCTGGAGATCCTCTACTCCGAGAGCCATTCGCGCTTCGTGGTCGGCGTGCCCTCGGGCAACGTGCCGAGCTTCGAGAAGATCTTCGCGGGCCAGTGGATGGCCCCCATCGGACGCGTCACCGCCGACGGGACTCTCACCGTGCGCTCAAACGGAGAGACGCTCCTGAGCCGCTCCGTGGAGGACCTGGCCACGGCCTTCAAGGCCACCCTGGACTGGTAGGGCCCTCGCGGGGCCGCCCCGCTTCGTGACACGCGCGACAAGCGGCGGGAGGAGACTCCCGCCGCTTTTTTTATTCAACGCCTGAATTATCGTAAACGCGCAATTGCTTTCGAACAACGCGTATAAACCTTCCCCCCGAACCAAGCGCCCCCTTGCTCACGCGCGGCCGGCAACCCTCCCGAAATGGTCCATTATTCCAAGGAGGTGCCGAGGCGCCGCCAAGAAAGCCCGGTCACGTTTTTCGTGTTGCCCTACCCGGCATTAATACGTAACAGAGGGGCGGCGAATCCATCGTGCAAACCCAAGCCTTTACGGAGGTTGCGCATGCGGTGCGTGGCAGCTCTCTTGGCAGTGGTGTTGTTGCCGTTCGGGCTCCTGGCCGCCGTTCACGCGGCGGAGAACAAAACCTACGTTGGGTCCAAGGCTTGCGAGGAGTGTCACCAGAAGGAGTACTCCTCGTTCCATAGATTCGCGAAGAAAGCCCACTCCTTCAAATCCATCCAGGTCATGGCCTCCAAGCTCGAGCCGTCCGAGCTCAAGGAGTGCTATTCCTGCCACACCACGGGGTACGGACAGCCCGGCGGCTTCGTGAGCGCCGAGAAGACCCCCGAGCTCGCCAACGCGGGCTGCGAGGTCTGCCACGGCCCCGGCTCCGAGCACGCCGCCAGCGGCGACAAGTCGCTCATCAAGGCCAAGCCCAAGGTCGAGGAATGCCAATCCTGCCACAACGAGCAGCGCGTGAAGTCCTTCGGCTTCAAGCCCATGCTTTTCGGCGGGGCGCACTGACGCGCGCCCGCGGGCAGCGCGACGCGGCGAGGCCCGCGAAGCACGGCCGCCCGGGGGGCGTGGCGGGCGGGCGCGGCCGGAGCGTTCACCGGGTTGGGAGTCCCCGTGGGGGGGACGAGACAGGGAGGGGGAAATGCATCTGTTTTACCAGTCGCTCGGCGTCCGGGTCATCCTTCTGATCACGGCGGTGTCCGTGGCCGTGTTCGGCGGCTTGTACGCCGCGAACTCCACCTGGCAGAACCGCTCCACCATGCAACTGGTTTCGGCCGGATCGGACCGCACGGCGGACCTCATCCTCATGGCAGTGGAAGAGCCCATGCGCCTGGGCAAGAACGCAGAGACGGCCCACGTGTTCGACAAGGTGGCCAGGCGCGACTCGGCCTCGCACATCTTCCTCACCGATTTTCGCGGCAACGTGACCTACTCCACCAATCCCGGGGCCCTGCGCAAGGACCTGGGGCCCTTCCTCAGCAATCCCCTGGTCAACTCGCTCCTGGCCGCGAGCCTGGCCGGACGCGACGGCTCCGGCAGGACGGACATGGGCGAGAAGCACCTGCTGGCCATGTCCAAGCCCATCCGCAACGAGGCCGAATGCCACCACTGCCACGGGGCCTCCAAGCCGGTGCTGGGCGCGGTGGTGGTGCTCCAGGACATCACCCCCACCATCGACCAGACCGAGCGCGACCAGTTCATGGGCGCGGCGATCTCCCTGGCCGGGCTCGTGCTCCTTCTCGCGCTGGTGACGTGGTTCATGAAGCGCGCCGTGCTCTCGCGCATCAGGGCCATCGCCTCCAACGCCGCGCTGGTGAGCCAGGGCCGCCACGACGTGGACTTCAGCATGTCCGGCCAGGACGAGCTCTCCGGGCTCTCGCGCGACCTGGCGGGCATGGTGCGCACCATCCAGGACCAGCTGGAGTACAACCGCAGCGTGCTGGCGGGCATGACCATCCCCATCTATATAAGCGACGAAAAGGGCGAGTTCTGCTACATAAACGACCGCCTGGCCTCGATACTCGGCCAGAAGAGGCAGGACCTGGCCTGCGCCGACGTGGACGTGACCCTGAGCGCGGGCGGCGCGCCCGTGACCCTCACGGCCGACGTGATGCGCTCCGGCCAGGCCCAGAGCGGCAAGCTCCTCTACGAGCGCGCGGACGGGGTGATCTTCCCGCTGCATTTCGAGGTCTCGCCGCTTCGCGGCGCGGGCGGCAAGACCGTTGGCGTCATCGGAGTGTTCATGGACCTCACCGAGGAGGAGGAGGCCAAGCTGGCCATCGAGGAGCAGCGCGCGAGCCTCATGGAGGTGGCCCACGAGGTCATGCAGGTCTCGGCCAGGCTCGAGGAGGCGGCCATCGAGCTCACCGGCCAGATGGAAGGCCTGACCCAGGGCGTGGAGAAGACCGCCGCCGAGACCTCCAAGCTCACCCTGGCCATGGACCAGATGAACGACACCGTGGCCGACGTGGCCAAGAACGCCTCCGAAACGGCCAGGGCCTCCGAGACGGCGCACAAGGTGGCCCAGGAGGGCGGCAAGGACATCGTGAACACGGCCCGCGAGACCAAGGAAGTGGCCGACAAGGCCGAGGAGCTGGCCATGTCGCTGGGCGAGCTCAAGGACCGGGCCATGAACATCGGCAAGGTGATGGACGTGGTGGGCGACATCGCGGACCAGACCAACCTCCTGGCGCTGAACGCGGCCATCGAGGCCGCCCGCGCGGGCGACGCCGGGCGCGGCTTCGCCGTGGTGGCCGACGAGGTGCGCAAGCTAGCGGAGAAGACCATGCACGCCACCGCCGAGGTGGCCCAGGCCGTCACGGAGATCCAGGACGGCACCAGCCGGGCCGCCGGAGGCATGGCCGGGACCAAGGAGGCCGTGGAGCAGGCCGCGGGCATGGCCGAGCGCTCGGGCCAGGTCTTCGCGGACATCGTGGCCCAGTCCAACCGCATCGCGGACATGATCCGGGCCATCGCCTCGGCCGTGGAACAACAGTCCTCCACCAGCGAGAACATCGGCGGCAACCTGGGGCACATCAACACGCTCTCCCAGGACATCTTCGCGCGCATCCAGGATGCCCACAAGAGCATCTCCGACGTGCGCGAGCTCTCCGCCAAGCTCTCCGGGCTGGCCCAGCGGTTCTCGCGCACGGGAAGCCAAGGAACTCCGGCACTTCGGGCTTGACATGGCGGCGTGATTGAGCGGATAGGATGGGCAAGGTGAATCGGCTTCCGGCTGGGGCAAACGCCAACCTATCAGGTTGCCCATTCACATTGGCTGGTAAAACGGATACAACTCGTTTTGTCCGGGCGTTAACGCAACCCCGGAGGGTCTGTCCGGACGCTTAGGCCTCTTTGCCGCTCAGGCAAGGTCCCGCCGCGAGGCGGGTCCGGCGCTGAGGGCTAAAAGATGGAACTACGCGCCACCGACCCGCTCAACCAGGAGGATACATGGACAAGTACGTCTGCAACGTTTGCGGCTATGTGTACGATCCCGCCGAGGGCGACCCCGAGAACGGCATCTCCCCCGGCACTTCCTTCGAGCAGGTGCCCGATGACTGGGCCTGCCCGGTGTGCGGCGCCCCCAAGAGCGAATTCACCAAGGAATAGCTTCGCCTGACCCGGCCCGCCGCACCGCGCGGCGGGCCTCTGTCTTTGCTCCATCCCCCCATCGAGGTAGAAAAATGACCGCCGTCGAAATCAAGAAGGACGTCCACTGGGTCGGCGCGGTGGACTGGGACCGCCGTAACTTCCACGGCTACTCCCTCTCCCCCAAGGGCACGACCTACAACGCCTTCCTCATCAAGGACGAAAAGAACACCCTCATCGACACCGTGGAGGACCACTTCGCGGGCAGGCTCCTGTGCAACATCGCCCACGTCATGGAGCCCGAAAAGGTCGATTACATCGTGGTCAACCACGTGGAGCCCGACCACTCCGGGGCCCTGCCCAGGCTGGTTGAGGCCTGCAAGCCCGAGAAGGTCTTCTGCTCCGTCATGGGCGAGAAGGCCATCAAGGAATACTACGGAGCCCAGGGCTGGCCGCTGCACGTGGTCAAGACCGGCGACTCCGTCTCCATCGGCTCGCGCACGCTGCACTTCATGGAAACGCGCATGCTGCACTGGCCCGACTCCATGATGACCTACGTGGACAAGGACAAACTGCTCGTCTCCTCCGACGCCTTCGGCCAGAACTACGCCTCCTCCGAGCGCTTCGCCGACGAGGTGGACCAGGCCGAACTGGCCAGGCAGCTCTCGCGCTACTACGCCAACATCGTGCTGCCCTACTCGTCCGTGACGCTCAAGATCCTTGAGGAAGTGGGCAAGCAGGGCTGGGACGTGGACATGATCGCCCCGGACCACGGCCTGATCTGGCGCGGCGAGGGCGTGGCCCGCGTGCTCGCGGACTACCGCCGCTTCGCCGTGCAGAAGCCCGCCAACCGCGCCGTGATCTTCTACGACACCATGTGGAACTCCACGGCCAGGATGGCCGAGGCCATCGCCCAGGGTCTGGTGGACGGCGGCACGCCCGTGAACGTGATGTCGCTCAAGTCCAACCACCACTCCGACGTGATGGCCGAGGTCTTCGAGTGCGGCGCGGTGCTGGCCGGTTCGGCCACGCACAACAACGGCGTGCTGCCCCTGGTGGCGGCCATGCTGGCCTACATGAAGGGCTTGCGCCCGCAGAACAAGGTCGCGGCCGCCTTCGGCTCCTACGGCTGGAGCGGCGAATCCCTCAAGCAGGTCAGCGAGGCCCTGGCCGGGATGCACTTCGAGGTGGTCGAAGGCGTGCGCGCCAAGAACCGCCCCACCCACGACCAGCTCAAGGCCTGCGTGGAACTCGGGCGCACCGTGTCCAAGGCGCTCAAGGCCAAGATCGACTCCTTCTGATGCCCCGCCAGCTTCAGGAGCGGTCCCGGGGCCGCTCCTGAAGCTGTAACCCCGCTTCGTTGACCGGCCTCCCACCTTATGGTATCTTGAAACTTGGTCGTCATCATTGTCTCAGGAATTCAACGCACTGCGAACCCATTGACGCGCAAGCGTCACGTCGCCGATGACTTATACCTTGATCCAGGCCCTGCGCGGTCTTCTTTGCGTGGGCGTCGTGTTCATCCATATCAAGATATATCTCGCCCGCTTGGGCGATCCCTCCCTTTTTGCCTACGTACCGAACATCCTGGGCGGGATACCCTGCGGGTTCTTCGTGGTCTCCGGCTACTTCATGGCCTTCCTCGTGGACCGCAACGCCCCCAACTTCCTGTTGCAGCGGCTCGTGCGCGTCTACCCGATGTACTTCATCGTGGTGGGCTTGGCCTTCATCCTGCGCGCCTTCACCCACAGCCCGCTCAATTTCGACGACATGCCCCAGGTGCTCTCCCTGCTGCCCTTCGGCATGGGCAAGAGCTACAAGCTGGGCATCGAATGGACCCTGGTCTACGAGATCTGGTACTACTTCATCTGCGCCTTCTTCTGCCGCCCAGGCTGGAACAAGCGCTTCCCGGCGTTTTTGCTGGCCTGGCTCTTCGTGCAGGTGATGGTGGACACCCTGGCCTTCACGCCGCCCAAGCCCGTTCCCAACGTCCTGCAGGTGTGGTTCGCGATCTGGAACTACTCCTTCATCATGGGCGCGCTGACCTTCTACTACCTCCAGCGCCGCCAAGAGCCCGAGACCATGTCCTGGGCCGGGCACGTGCTGTTTGCCTCCATCTGCGCCATCTCCGCGCTGTACATGAAGTCCTACTCGGTGCTCTATTTCCTTGCGCTTGTCTCCTGTGTGCTCGTGGACTGGCTGATCCGCCTCGAGAGCCGCGTGCGCGCGCCAAAGTTGATGGCCCAGTTGGGCGACTACTCCTACGCGCTCTACCTGGTGCACTCCAACGTGATCATCCTGGTGCTGGACCGCTGGACCGCCATCACGGGCGAGAAGCCCGGGCTCATCGCCGGGCTCATGGCCCTGGTGCTGTGCATGGGCTCGTTCTGGTACCTGGGGCAGGTGGACGTGTACGTGCACAAGCGCTGCAAGGCCTGGGTGGGGCGCAACATGCCGGACGGCTTCCTGGCCGCGCTCAGGCGGCTACTGCCCAAGCCCGCCGCCGTGGCCGAGCCCAACAGGGACAAGAGCTGACGGCTCGCCTTTTCCTCCTTTCGTTCGTTTTTCCCGCAGAATTGGCTTTTTCCCGCAGACTCCGTTGACTTTCCTCCTCGACCTCAATATAGGACAAATCGACTCCTATTTGTCTCAGTTGAGGCCGAGATGAAACTGACCCGCGCCGCCGAATACGCCATCCGCTGCGTGCTCCACCTCTCCAAGCGTCCCTTGGGGCAGGTGGCCAGCCGCCGCGAGGTGGCCGAGACCATGGACATCCCCATGGCCTTCCTGGGCAAGATCGCCCAGGGCCTGGCCAGGGCCGGGATACTCGTGGTGCGTCAGGGATCGCAGGGCGGATACGAATTGGCTCTTCCCCCAAAAGACATTTCTTTGCTAATGGTTGTGGAAGCCATCGACGGCGAGATACTGGTCAACGAGTGCCTCTCCCGGCCCCAGGAGTGCGGGCGTAGCGGCTACTGCGCGGTGCACCGCGTCTGGGAGAAAGCCCGGAGCCAGTTCAGGGAGACCCTACAGGACGCGAGCTTCGAGGAGCTCGCCCGGGCGGACGTCTGCCCGGAACCCGCCGCCCACCATCACAGGCGGCGTGTTCCGGCGGCCCGTCTGCCCTGATGCAACGCTTCCCCGGCGGTTTTCGGCCCCGGGGAACAAGAGGTTCGGTCGGCTGGCCCATCCCGGCGGCGGGTTCACCGGGACGCCTCGCAACACTTTAACCGGCCAGGCACAGGAGAGAAGGCGCATGGACACCTTGATGCTTTCCCGTTTGCAGTTTGCCGCCGCCACCTTCTTCCACTTCATCTTCGTCCCGCTGACCCTGGGCCTCTCCATCATAGTGGCCCTGATGGAGACGCGCTACGTGCGCACGGGCGATGAAGTGTACAAGAAGATGGCCAAGTTCTGGGGCAAGCTCTTCCTCATCAACTTCGCACTTGGAATCGTCACCGGCATCACCCTGGAGTTCCAGTTCGGCACCAACTGGTCGCGCTATTCGGCCTACGTGGGCGACGTGTTCGGCCCGCTCCTGGCCATCGAGGCCTCGGTGGCGTTCTTCCTGGAGTCCACCATGGTGGGCGTGTGGGTGTTCGGCTGGGACAAGATCTCGAAGAAAGCCCACGCCGCGGCCATCTGCCTGGTGGCTTTCGCGGCCAACCTCTCGGCCCTGTGGATCATCATCGCCAACGGCTTCATGCAGAACCCCATGGGCTACGTGATGCGCAACGGGCGCGCCGAGCTCGACGACTTCTGGGTGCTCATCACCAACCCCTTCGCCTGGAGCCAGTACGTGCACGTGCTCTCCGCGGCCTTCCTGCTCTCGGGCTTCTTCGTCATGGCCGTGTCGGCCTGGCACCTGCTGCGCAAGAACGAGGTGGACTTCTTCACCCGCTCCTTCAAGTACGGCGCGGCTTTCGCCCTGATCTTCTCCATCGTGGTGGCTGCCCAGGGCCACTTCCACGGCAACGAGGTGGCGCGCATCCAGCCCGCCAAGCTCGCGGCCATGGAAGCGCACTGGCACACCCAGAAGAACGCGCCCATGTACCTGCTCTCCATCCCGGACGAAGCCAACGAGCGAAACTCCGTGGAGGCCATCGGCATCCCCGGGCTTCTCTCGCTCCTGGCCTTCAACGACCCCTCGGCCGAGGTGAAGGGTCTCCTGGACTTCAAGCCCGAGGACCGTCCGCCCGTGGCCATCACCTTCTGGAGCTTCCGCATCATGGTGGGGCTTGGCACGCTCATGCCGCTTCTGGCCTTCTTCGGCTGGTGGAAGTCCAGGAAGCTGCTTGAACACCCGAATTACCTGCGCCTGATGCTCTTCGCCCTGCCAATGCCCTACCTGGCCATCCAGGCGGGCTGGGCCGTGGCCGAGGTGGGCCGCCAGCCCTGGATCGTCAACGGGATCATGCGCACCAAGGACGCCGTCTCGCCCGTGGACCCCTCGCAGGTGGCCACGTCGCTCATCGCGTTCATCGTGGTCTACGCCTTCCTGGGCGTCATCGACATCTACCTTCTGGCCAAGTACGCCAAGAAGGGACCGGTCCACTAACTCGGAGGAAACGAAATGGATCTCGGAACCATCTGGTTTCTGTTGTGGGGAGTGCTGTGGGCCGTCTACTTCGTGCTCGACGGCTTCGACCTGGGCGTCGGCATGCTCGCCCCCGTGGTGGCCAAGAACGACGTGGAGAAGCGCATCCTGCTCAACAGCGTCGGCCCCTTCTGGGACGGCAACGAGGTGTGGCTGATCACGGCTGGCGGCGTGACCTTCGCTGCCTTCCCCGGCACCTACGCCGTGATGTTCTCCTCGATGTACTCGGCCCTGATGCTCCTTCTGTTCGCGCTCATCTTCCGGGGCATCGCCTTCGAGTTCCGCTCGAAGATGGAGTCGGCCTCCATGCGCGCGCTGTGGGACAAAATCCACTTCCTGGGGAGCTTTTTGCCCGCGCTGCTTCTGGGCGTGGCTTTCGCCAACATCTTCAAGGGCATTCCCATCGACGCCAACGGGCACTACCAGGGGACGCTCTTCACCCTGCTGAACCCCTACGGCCTGGCGGGCGGCGTGCTCTTCGTGCTGGCCTTCCTGATGCACGGCGCGCTGTACCTGGCCTGCAAGACCGAAGGCGCGCTGCACGACAGGGCGGTGCGCGTCTCCGAGAAGCTCTGGCCCGCGCTGCTGCTCGTGGCCGTGCTCTTCCTGGTGTTCACGGCCGTGGCCACGGAGCTCTTCCAGAACTACGTGGACAACCCGCTCCTGTTCCTGATTCCGCTCCTGCCCGTGGGGGGCCTCATCATGCAGCGCGTCTACATCGGCCAGCGCAGGCTGGCCCTGGCCTGGACCGCCAGCGCCGTGACCATCGCGGGCGTGGCGCTCTTCGGCGTGATCGGGCTCTACCCGGCGCTTTTGCCCTCGAGCCTGAACCCGGCGTGGTCCATGACCATCGCCAACAGCTCCTCCTCGCCGCTGACGCTCAAGATCATGCTCGTGGTGGCGCTGACCTTCGTGCCCATCGTCATCCTGTACCAGGGCTGGGTCTACAAGACCTTCTCCCACAAGGTGACGGAGAAGGACGTGGAGTACGAAGAGGCCTACTAGGCACGGCCCCGCCCCTCAGCGGAACCTGAAGCCTGGCCCCCGGAACGCGCGTTCCGGGGGCTTTTTTTTTCGGACGGGCCTTTGCCAAAAGCCCCTCGCGGGGGTAAGCTGGCGATACTCACCGGAGGCGCCCGCCATGAAAGCACTGCTGATCGCCGTCCTGGCCGTTTCGGCCATCCTGCCGGGGTTCGCGCCGGCCGCCCGCGCCGAGCAGACGCTCATCATGTTCGACCGGGCCAATCCCCCCTTCATGTACGCCACCACGGACAACAGGCCCGCCGGGATCTACCCGGCCATCGTGGCCGAGGCCTTCGAGCGCATGAAACACCCCGTCACGCTCGAGGCGGTGCCCTGGAAGCGCGCCCTGGCCATGGCCGAGAACGGACAGGCGGGGGTGGCGGGCCTCTACGGCAACGAGCCGCGCAGGGCCGTGTTCGCCTTCAGCGACCCCCTCTACGTGGAGGTGCTGCTCGTGGTGCAGCGCAGGGGGGTGGAGTTCCCCTTCACGGGCCTGGGCTCGCTCAAGGGCCGCAGGGTCGGCGTGCTCCGGGGCTGGTCCTACGGCGACGACTTCGACAAGGCCCGCGCGGCCGGACTCTTCCAGGTGGAGGAGGTGGACGGCGACGCCCAGAACCTCTCCAAGCTCCACGCGGGGCGCATCGACGCCATGATCGCGGTCAAGGAGGGCGCGGAGGCCGCCCTGGCCGCCTCGGGCGCGCGCGACGACTTCGTGGCCAGCGCCACCCCGCTCTCAAGCAACGCCGCCCACCTGGCCTTCGCCAAGGACTCGCCCGGGGCCGCCCTGCTCCCGGCCTTCAACCAGGCGCTTCGCACGATGAACGAGGACGGGGCCATCGACATGATCGTGCGCTCCATCCTGGCCAAGCAGTAGAATCCGGCGGGCTGGGCCTGTTCCGCTTCGCGCCCGGACCTGCTATCAAGGCCCGCGTGACGCCCGACGACGCCGACACCCTTTCCGCGCCCATGGCCGTGGCCGTCTCCGGCGGCATGGACAGCCTGCTCGCCCTGGCGCTCACGCGCGAGGCCGGGCACGAGGCCGTGGCCCTGCACGCGCATTTCCTGCCTCCGGACCCTGCGCGGGAGCGGCTGGCCGAGGCCCTGGGCAAGCTCTGCGAGGCGCTCGGCGTGCCCTTTCACGCCGTGGACCTCTCGACGGCCTTTAGGCAACAGGTGATAGAGCCGTTCGTGGACGCCTACGCGTCCGGACTGACCCCCAACCCCTGCGCGGCCTGCAACCGGGACATGAAGTTCGGCCTGCTCCTGGAGGAGGGGCTGCGCCTGGGCGCGGGCCGAATCGCCACGGGGCACTACGTCGCCTTCGACGGGGGGCTCAGGCGCGGGGCAGACCCGGCCAAGGACCAGAGCTATTTCCTGACGCTCACGCCGCGAAGCGCCCTCAAGCGCGCGGCCTTCCCCCTGGGCGGCTGGCGCAAGGCCGACGTGCCAGGGGCGCTCGCCCAAAGGGGGCTGGCCCCGCCGCTGCCGTCCGAAAGCCAGGAGGTCTGCTTCGTGCCGGAGGACGACTACCGCTCCTTCCTGGAGGCTCAGGGGCGAAGGCTGCCGGGGCCGGGCCCCATAGCCCTGGCGGATGGCCGCGCCATCGGCCGCCACGAGGGCCTGTGGCGCTACACCATCGGCCAGCGCAAGGGCATCGGCGTGGCCTGGAGCGAGCCGCTCTACGTGCTGGACAAGCTCGCGCGAAGCAACACGCTGGTGGTGGGCCCCAAGTCCGGCCTGGAATCCTTCTCCTGCCGCGCCCGGGGCGTGAACCTTCTCGTCGATCCGGGCCGGTGGCCCGAGGCAGTCCTCGCCCAGACCTGCTACCGCCAGCGCCCAAGACCGGCCACGGCGACGCTCAGGCCGGGCCGCGACGGCGAGGGCACGGTCATGCACTTGCGCTTCGCCGAGGCTGTCACCCGCCCCACCCCCGGCCAGGTGGCGGCGGTCTACGACGAATCCGGCCTGGCCCTGGCGGGCGGGACCATCTTTTGACCCAAGGAAGCGGCATGCGCATCGAAAGCGTCCTCATCGACCGCGACGGCACCGTGATCGCCGAGCGCGATTACCTGAGCGACCCGGCCCAGGTGGAGCTCCTGCCCGGGGCGGCCGAAGCGCTTTCGCGCTTTGCGCGGGCCGGGGCCCGGCTCTTTCTGGTCACCAACCAGTCGGGCATAGGGCGCGGATACTTCGGCCTGGAGGACTTCCAGGCCACCCAGCGCCGCCTGGAGGAGTTGCTCGCGCAGGGCGGCGTGGCCCTTGACGGCGTGGCCTTCTGCCCGCACGCCCCGGATGACGGGTGCGCCTGCCGCAAGCCGTCCACGGGCATGTGGGAGGAGCTTCGCCGCCGCCACGGGCTTTCGCCCGAAACAACGGCCATGATCGGCGACAACGCCTCGGACGCGGCCTTCGGCAGGGCCTGCGGGCTGGCCGAATCCGTGCTGGTGCTCACCGGCCACGGGAAAGCCTTCGCGAAAGGCCTGGGCCTGCCGGACTCCCTCGATGCTTCGCCCGGCTGGGCGCGCGTGGCGTCCCCGGCTCCGGGGCAGCCCACGGCCCTGGCCAGGGACCTGGCCTCGGCCGCGGACCTTCTCCTGCAACCCGGCCGCTAGCCCGCTTGCAGGGCCGCCCGGCCTGGGCTACCTCAAGGGCCACATGAACACGACCCCATTTTCCTCGGAAGACGAGTTCCTGGCCGCCATCTCGGCGCGCTTTCCCAACGAGCACCCGCACATGACCCTGGGGCGCGGCGACGACTGCGCCGTGCTCGACTGCCCCCAGTCCATGGCCCTGACCACGGACCTCTTCGTGGAGGACGTGCACTTCAGGCGCTCCTACTTCTCGCCGAGCGACGTGGGCTACAAGGCCCTGGCAGTGAACGTGAGCGACATCGCGGGCATGGCCGGGGAGCCCCTGGGCTTCAGCCTGGGCCTGGCCGGGCCGCCGGACACCCCGGCCGCCTACTGGGAGGGCGTGCTCGACGGCATGGCCGGGCTGGCCTCGTCGCTCAATCTGCCGCTGGTTGGCGGGGACCTGAGCGCCTGCGCCAAGATCGCGATCGCCGTGACCATCTGGGGCAGGCAGGGGCCGGGCGGACGCTTTCTCAAGCGCGGACGCGCGGCGGCCCGGGACGTGCTCTTCGTGGTGGGCGAGGCTGGCCTTGCCCGGGTGGGCCTGGAGGCGCTGGAGCGCTTCGGCCCCGAGGCCGCGCGCGACTGGCCCGAGGCAGTGGCCGCGCACCTGCGCCCTGTCCCCCGCGTGGAGCAGGGGCTTCTGTTGGGCAACATGCGCGGAGTGCGCTCGCTGATGGACGTTTCCGACGGCCTGGCCAGGGACCTGCCGCGCTTTCTCGGCCCGGGCCTGGGCGCGAACCTGGCCGTGGACCCGTCCACCCTGCACCCGGAGGTGGAGCGCTGGGCCGAGGCCGCCGGGCGCGACCCGGCCGCGCTCGCCTGCCTGGGCGGCGAGGACTACGCCCTGCTGGGCGCCTGCGCGCGCCAATCCTTCCTGGACCTCTACGGCCACCTGCCGGACGCCTGGCCCCTGGGCGAGGTGGTGGCGGGCGGGGACATCCTCTTGCACGGGGAGAAGCTCGCGCCCGGCTTCGACCACTTCGCGCGCTGAGGAAATCCTGAGCGAGCCTTGCCAAAACCGGCTGGCGGCGATAACCTATGATAGAGAATATCTAGTCGTAACCCTAAGGAAAAAACGGGGACAGCCATGCCCGAACGCGAGAAATTCGGCGTCCAGATGGACGAGCAGCTGAAAAAGCTGCGCGAGAAGATCGACAATACCAAGTCCCGCGCCGAGTCCAGGGGGCAGGACTTCATCGGCAAGTACGAAAGCGAGCTGACCAAGCTCGAATCCAAGTACGACCTGGCGCGCTACAAGCTCTCGCTTCTGCGCAAGGGCGGCCAGTCGGCCTGGGGCGAACTCAAGGAAGGAGTGGACAAGGCCTTCCACGACCTCAAGGACGCCGTGAGCAAGGCCAGGGAAAAATTCTGACCGCGCGCCCGGCCGGGCCGGGCGCGCACCGTCACGATCCGGGCGCTCCGCCGCGCCGCGCGCGGCTGGCGGAGCTTTTCGCCCCTACTTCTTTCCCTTCTTGATCTGCCCCATCTCCACCATGATGCCGTCCGCCCCCAGGTTCAGGGCCAGGCCCTTGGACGTGACGCGCAGCTTGAGCACCACGCCGTTGGAATTCTCCAGCCAGTGCACGCCCTTGCCCTCGTCCAACGCGGAGTAGCCCGCCCTGGCCTGGAAGTAGCCGCCCGGGAAGTCCTCCAGGCGGGTGAGGTTGTAGACCTCGCCCGTGGCCTTGATGCGCGAGACCCCGATCCCGCCGACGCCCAGCCCGCCCACCTTGAAGGCGTGCTTGCGGCCCTTGAAGGTCAGCGTGCCCTTTCCGCCGCTGGCGCTGATGAGGAAGCCGCCCTGGCCGAAATCCATGGTCACGGCCCCCGAGGCGACGGGCTTGCCGGAAGGCTGGGCCTCGGCCGCGGCGCAGGGCGCGGCCGCGAGCGCCAGGCAGAAGAAGAAAAGCAGGATGCGTCGGATCATGAGCCCGTCCTCCCGGAGGTTTGCGCCGAGGCGCGTTTCTCTAGCGGTCCCACTGGAACAACAGGCCCTCGCCGCCCACGGCCAGGGACACGCCCTTGGTCTTGGAGCGAAGCCTCAGGAGCACGCCTTTGGTGTTTTTCAGCCACAACACGCCCTCGCCCTCTCCGGCGGCCCAGTCGAACGAGCCCTGGACGTAGGCCCCGGTGAAGTCCTCCACGCGGTCCAGGTTGTAGACCTCGCCCTCGGCCTCCACGCTGGTCACGCCCAGGAGCCCGAAGCCGAGCCCACCGAGCTTGAATGCGTACTGCTGGCCCTGGTAGGTGAGCGTCCCCTTGCCGCCGGTGGCGCTTATGATCATTGCCCCGCGCCCCACGGTCATGGTCACGCGCCCGGATTCCCCGGTGGGCCGCCCTTCCTGGGCGCTCGCGGGGACGCAGGGCAGAAGCAGGGCGGAAAAGAGGATCAGGGCTGCCAGGGCAAGCCCGGGCGACGAAAGCGTGGATCGACGAGACATATGTGCAGGCTCCTTGGTGTTCATCATCCCTTCGCGCTCACCGCCTTCGAGGCGATGCCGAAAAAGAGTACAGAATCGCGCCATCGCGTCAACCCGCGCGGCCCAGGCGCGGCTAGTCCGGGAAGAGCACGCGCCCGATTATCAGGTTGCTCACGAGCATGCCCTGGCGCGTCAGGCGCAAAAAACCGTCCTTGATGCGAATGAGCCCGCGCGAGCGCAATTCCCCCAAAAGCCTTCCCTCGGTCGCGACGATGTCGCGCCCGGTCAGGCGGCGGTAGTCGGAGAGGGCCATGCCCTTGGAAGTGCGCAAGGCGAGCATCAGGAGCTCCCGGGCGCGCACCTCGGGGGACAACTCCTCCGCGTCCCGGCCGAAGGCGCGCTTCGCGGCCATGTCCGCGTATTCGGCCACCCCGCGCGGATTCTCCCAGCGCCTGCCCGCCATGGTGGACACTGCCGAGGGCCCAAGGCCCAAGTAGTCCCGGCCCTCCCAGTAGCCCTGGTTGTGGCGAGAGGCGTAGCCCATGCGCGCGAAGTTGCTGATCTCGTATTGCAGGTAGCCCTGGTCCTCCAGGAAGTCGCCGCCGTTCGAATACATCTTGGCGGCCTCGTTCTCCCCGGGCAGCTTGAGCTCCCCCCCGGCCACGGCGCGCGAAAGCGGCGTGCCAGGCTCGAGCGTCAGCCCGTAGGCCGAGACGTGCTCCGGCCCCAGGCGCACTGCGGCCTTGAGGGTGTCCATCCAGGTCT
Source organism: Fundidesulfovibrio sp. YSD1 (assembly GCF_055397115.1). Classification (NCBI taxonomy): domain Bacteria; kingdom Pseudomonadati; phylum Thermodesulfobacteriota; class Desulfovibrionia; order Desulfovibrionales; family Desulfovibrionaceae; genus Fundidesulfovibrio; species Fundidesulfovibrio sp. YSD1. The sequence continues at coordinate 3,502,183 of NZ_AP043666.1, read as the reverse complement.
TGAGGCGCTGGCCGGGCAGCCCCCAGATCAGGTCCACGGAGAGGTTGGCGAACCCGGACGCGCGCAGGCGCTGCACCGCCGTGTGCACGTCCCCCACGGTGTGCGGGCGGCCCAGCATGGAAAGCTCCGCGTCGTTCATGGACTGCACGCCGAGCGAGACGCGGTTGACGCCAAAGGAGCGCCACAGGCGCGCGAGTTCCATGTCCCCGGCGGACTCCGGGTTGGCTTCCAGGGTGAATTCGGCGCCGGGCGCGACCTTGAAGTTGCGCCCTATCGCCTTCATCAGGCCCTCGAAGGCCCAGGCGGGCAAGAGGCTCGGCGTGCCGCCGCCCAGGTAGACGGTCTCCGCGCCGGGCTTGCCCAGGACCCTGCCGTAATGGTCCGCCTCGGCGGAGACGGCCCGGAGCCAGGCGTCCACGGCGTCCATGTCCATGGGCTGGGAAAAAAACGCGCAGTAGCGGCACTTGGCCCTGCAGAACGGAACGTGGACGTAGAGGAGCATGAGGCGCGCGTCTCTCAGCGTCCGAGCTTCTTCCGGTAGCGGTCGAACTCGGAGAAGACGCACCCGCAGTAGGGCTGGCGGTAGAGGTCCCACTCCTTGGACAGGCGGATTCCCTCCTCCCAGCCCGGGCGGAAATCCTCGTAGGCGAAGGTTACGCCGTGGGTTTGGCCCGCGGCCTCGCCCGCGGCGCGGATGGCCTCGTGGTCCTGGTAGCGGCTGTAGAGGAGAGTCGTGGTGAAGGCTTGGAAGCCAAGCGTCCGGGCCTGCCGGGCCGCGCGGTCCAGGCGCAGTTCGTAGCAGAAGCGGCAGCGGTCAAGCTCGCGGAAGGCCGCCTGGCGCAGGAAAACGGCCGGGTCGTACTCGGAGTCGGCGAAGCTCACCGCCACGCCGAGGCGCGAGCCCACCTCGGCCAAGGCATCCTTGCGGCGCAGGTATTCGGTCAGGGGGTGGATGTTCGGGTTGTAGTAGAACCCGTGAACTTCCTCCCCCCTGTCCTTCAGCGCCGTGAAAACCGTGATGGCGCAGGGGCCGCAGCAGGCGTGCACCAGGAGCACGGCCTACTCCGGCAGGATGTGGATGGCCTTCTGGTAGTGCTCCTCCAGGGCGGCCAGGCGGTGGCGCTTCTGGTTGAGCAGGTAGAAGGACAGCTCCGGCGTCGCGCGCAGGCTCACGGACTCGCCCGCCCCGGCGCGGCGCAACAGGCGGAAGAGCTCGCGCAGGGCCTGGATGGACTGCCACTCCAGGTTGCGGCGCGAGCCCGAGCCGTTGCAGCAGGGGCAGGTTTCGGTGCTCACGGACATGGCCGAGGAGCCCATGCGCTGGCGCACGATCTCCATGAGCCCGAAGCGCGAGATCTTGCCCACGTCGTGGCGGGCGCGGTCGATCTTCATGGCCGTCTTCATGGCCTTCTCGACCTCGGCCACGTGCTTGCGGTCCTTGAGTTCGATGAAGTCCACCACCACCTGCCCGCCGATGTCGCGCAGCCGCAGCTGCTTGGCCACCTCGATGGCGGCCTCCAGGTTGGTGCGCAGGGCCATCTCCTTGAAGTTGGTCTCCCCGCCGATCTTGCCGGAGTTCACGTCCACGGCGGTGAGGGCCTCGGTGGGGTCGATCACCAGGCGTCCCCCGGAGGGCAGGATCACCTCGCGGCCGTGCAGCTGCTCGATCTGCTTACGCAGGTTGAAGCGCTCCCACATGGAGTGCTCGGCGTCGGCGTGGTGCTTCACCAGGTCCTGGCGGCGCGGGAACACCAGCGAGGCCATCTGGGTGACGCGCTCGGCGGTCTCCTTGTCGTCCACCCAGACCTCGCTCACGTCGTCGGTGAGGTAGTCGCGCACGGCGCGCGCGGCCAGGTCCGGCTCCTGGTAGATCATGCTCGGGTTGGGGGCGGAGGCTCCGCGCCCGCGCACCTCCTTCCAGAGGCGCTTCAGGTAGCTGACGTCGCGCTCCAGGGCGGCCTTGGACTGGCCGATGGACGCGGTGCGCACGATGATGCCGATGCCCTCGTCGAGCTTCACACCGGCGGCGATTTCCTTGAGGCGCTTGCGCTCCTCGTCGTCCTCCACCTTGCGGGAGATGCCCTTCTGCTCGCGGCCCGGGGTGAGCACGAAATAGCGCCCCGGCAGCGACAGGTAGCTGGTGACGAAGGCGCCCTTGTTGCCCGTGGGCTCCTTGACCACCTGGATGAGGACCTCCTGGCCCTTCTTGAGCACCTTCTGGATGGGCGGGTACTTGCCCTTGCGCTCGCCGCTGGGGTCTTCCAGGTAGTATTCGGGATGCACCTCGTCGATCTGGAGGAATCCGTTGCGGTCCGCCCCGTAGTTGATGAAGGCGGCCTGGAGGGAGGGATCGATGTTGTGGATCTTGCCCTTGTAGATGTTGCCGCGCGTCTTGGCCTGGTGGGTCATCTCCACGTAGTATTCCTGGAGTGCCCCGTCCTCGGTCACGGCGACTTCGACTTCCTCTCCGGGAAGTACGGAGACGAACATTTTGCGCTTGCGCTTCTTCGCAGCCATGCAAAATTCTCCTGCTGGACAGCCCGCGTGCGCCATGAGAGCGGGCGCGATGCGACCGTTGCGCCCCATTCAGGGGCCGGGCGTCCGTTGGGCGCGGCCACTCCGGTGTGGATCGGCCGCGCGTTGAAACCGTTGAAATCCCAAGGGAGAGGGCGCGAGCGCGCTACTTCTCCCCCCGCAGGTAGAACGTCTCGCCGCCCAGGCTGGTCGGCCTGACGAGGCCGCGCGCGGCGAGATCGTCCAGTAAATTCGAGAGGATGTCCGGGGCAACGCCCAGGGCCGAGGCCAGGGAGGCGAGCCTCTGCGGCCGCCTGGCCAGGGAATCGAGCACCCTCATGCTCAAGGCCTGTAGCTCCTGTTGCGTCCCGTTGTCCAGTGGCGTGGTGAAATGTCCGGACTTTTCCGGCACTTCCGTCACGCATCCGGTCTCGGAGCACAGGGCGTCCCTGAAGCGCGCAAGCACTTGCGGCGGCGCGGGCAGGGCCTGGGGATAGGCCCCCGGGCGGGTCATGGTCACCACGTCCACCCTGTCGGGCCTGAGCTCCCGGGCGTAGGCGCGCAGCCGCTCCAGGTTCTCGGCGGAGTCGTTGACGCCTGCGAGCACCAGGACCTCGAGGTAGATCTTGCCGGAAAAGAGCTTGCGGAAGTCGAGGAGGCCGCGCCGGATGTCCACCAGCGACGCGCCCGGGAGGGGCTTGTTCAGCGCCTGGAACTCAGAGGCCACCAGCGTGTCCATGGAGGGCAGAACGATGTCGGCCGTGGCCAGTTCCGCGCGCACGGCCGGGTCCGAAAGGAGGCTCGAGTTGGTCAGCACGGCGATGGGCACGCCCGGGACCAGCTCGCGCACGCCCTCGATGATCCGGCCCATGTCGGAGTTGAGCGTGGGCTCGCCCATGCCGCCCAGGGTGACCACGTCGAAGTCCGGGTGCGGCTCGAAGAGCCACCCCGCCAGCTCGCCCAGGATCCTGGCGGCCGGGACGTAGGGCTTGCGGGCGGTGGTGAGCACGCGGGTGTGCCCGACCTCGCAGTAGAGGCAGTCGAAGGAGCAGATTTTGGCCCCGAGAAGGTCCAGGCCCAGGGACGCCCCGAGGCGTCCGGAGCGGACCGGGCCGAAGACGAGGCCCTGTCCGTCACGAGGCATGTGCGCCCCCCGGCTTGACAGGTGCGCCCCGCAGGGCCACACTGGAGTGCTTTATTCCACGCATCAAAGGATATTCCGGCATGATCCGAACCGGCGAATTGGTACTTCTCATAAGCCCCGAGGGCAAGCGCTATCTTCGCGCACTGGACCCCGCGCACTCCTTCCACACCCAGGAGGGGCTGCTCAAGATGGAGGACGTGGCCCGGGCGGGCTTCGGTGCGGTGGTGCGCACCCACAAGGACCTGCCCTTCAAGGTGCTGCGCCCCACCCTGCACGACTGCATCAAGGGCGTGCGCCGCTCGACAACCATCATGTACCCCAAGGAGATCGGCTACGTGCTCCTCAAGCTCGGGGCCGGTCCGGGCAGGCGCGTCGTCGAGGCCGGGAGCGGCTCCGGCGGGCTGACCACGGCCCTGGCCTGGATGGCCGGGGACGACGGCCACGTCTACTCCTGCGAACGCCGCGAGGAGTTCTCCAAGAACGCGCGCGAGAACGTGGAGCGCGCGGGCCTCGGCCACCGCGTGAGCTTCTTCCACCGCGACATCGCCGAGGGCTTCCCCGAGGAGGCGCGCGGCGCGGACGCCCTGTTCCTGGACGTGCGCACGCCCTGGGATTACCTCTCCCAGGCGGCGGACATCGTCTGCCCGGGCGCGCCCATCGGCTTTCTGCTGCCCACGGTGAACCAGATCGTGGACCTTCTGCGCGCCCTCGAGGCCTCCGACTTCGGCGAGGTGGAGGTGCTGGAGATCATGCTGCGCCGCTACAAGCCCGTGGCCGAGCGCCTTCGCCCCGAGGACCGCATGGTGGCGCACACGGGTTTCCTGGTGTTCGCCAGGCACAAGGGCCTGGAATACATCGCGGAGCCCGGCCCCGAGGACGACAGGGAGGACGACCCCCAGGACGCCCCGGCGCGGCCCGTGGATGCGGCCGGGGAGGACCCCGGAGAAGAGCGCTAGAACCCGCGCGCATTAACTTTTTGTAATCTTGCGTTCATGCCCCGGGATACTGAAGGAATTATCCGCAGTTACGCAACGGGTCGAGGGGCGCGGGCAGGCACGTCCCGGCGTTGCGGCGCGGGAGGCCTTTGCAGTCCGCGCCTAATCTGCTACCGCCGCCGTGGCCATGCAGTGTTTCCCGCGTGCATGGCCCGTGAATGGAGCAGCCTCTACAATGCATGACGAATTGGAACGGATCGCACGCATCTGGCCCGCTTCCGGAAAGGTGCTCGTCCTGACGGGAGCGGGCATTTCCGTGGCCAGCGGCATCCCGGACTTTCGCAGTCCGGGCGGTTTGTGGTCGAAATACGACCCCATGAAGGTGGCCACCACCGAGGCTCTGGAGGACGATCCCACGGCCGTGTGGACTTTTCTCATGGACGCGGTGCGCGTGATGTCCTCCGCCAGGCCCAACCCCGCCCACGCCGCCCTGGCCGAGCTTGAGCGGGCCGGACTCGTGGAGGCGGTGGTCACCCAGAACATCGACGGGCTGCACCAGCAGGCCGGTTCCCGCAACGTCCTGGAATTCCACGGCACCATGGCCTCCTACCGCTGCAATTCCTGCGGCGAACCCCATGACGCCAAGGGCGCGGAGTCCATCACCCCGGCCGACTCCCCGTGGCGCTGCCGCTGCGGCGGCGTGGTCCGCCCGGACATAGTCTTCTTCGGCGAGGCCATTCCCCTTGACGCCCTGAACAAAAGCGGTCAATTGGCCTGCGGCGCGGAGCTTACCCTCATCGTGGGCACGTCCTGCGAGGTGGCTCCGGCCAACGCGCTGCCGGGGCTGACCAAACAGTGCGGGGGCAAGGTGGCCGAGATCAACGCGATGCCCAGCCGCATGCGGCATCTGTGCGAGGCCTCGGTGACGGCCAAGGCCGAGCTGGCCCTGCCCGTGCTGGCTGAAATGCTCATGAAAACAGGCAATCACGCAACAAGGTGACCAAATGCTCGATACCTTGACGCCGCACGGCGGCATCCTCTCGATGCTGGCCTCGGCCACTCTCACGGTCAAATTCGTTCTGGCCATCCTGGTGGTCATGTCGCTGACGAGCTGGAGCATCATCTTCCTGAAGCTCTTCACGCTGAGCTCCGCGCGCAAGGACGCCGCCCGCGACTCCAAGCTCTTCCAGGAGGCCGAGAACCTCAAGACGGCCATGCGCTCGGTGAGCCAGAACAAGAACTCCCCCTGCTACGCCGTGGGGCTCCAGGCCTTCGAGGAGCTCATGCGCATGGAGGAGGCCGACCTGGACCCGGCCGAGAAGTCCCGGGTGGCCATGGACAACATCCGCCGCACCCTGCGCCAGGCCGTGGCCACGGAGCTCGGCATGCTCACCAAGTCCCTGTCGTTTCTGGCCACGTGCGCCAACGCCACGCCCTTCATCGGCCTGTTCGGCACGGTCTGGGGCATCATGAACTCCTTCCACGCCATCGGCCTGCAGCAGTCCGCCGCGCTGGCCGCCGTGGCCCCGGGCATCTCCGAGGCCCTGGTCGCCACCGCCATCGGCCTGGGCGTGGCCATCCCGGCCACCCTGGCCTACAACTTTTTCCTGGGCTACATCCGCCACATCGAGCGCGAGCTGATCGGCTTCTCGGGAGCCTTCCTGAACCGCATCCAGCGCGAGGTCAGCTGGGCGCCCAAGGCCCAGCGCGCCGACTCGCCCAGGCCCGCCGCCCGCGCGAGGGAGGACTACTAGCATGGGCATGGCCACGGGCGGAGGCGGCGACGGCTTCCTGGCGGACATCAACGTCACGCCCTTCGTGGACGTGATGCTCGTGCTGCTGATCATCTTCATGGTCACCGCGCCCATGATGACCCAGGGCCTGGAGGTCGACCTGCCCAAGACGCAGACCGTGACCACCCTGCCCAAGGACTCCGAGAACCTGGTGCTGACCATCAAGAAGGACGGCACCCTGCACCTGGACCAGTACCAGGTGACCTTGGACGAGCTGCCCGGCCACATCAAGCGCCTGGTGACCGACCAGAACAAGATGCTCTTCCTGCGCGCGGACCGCGAGGTGCCCTACGGCATCGTGGTCCAGGCCATGGGCGTGCTCAAGGGCGCCGGCGTGGACAAGCTCGGCATGGTGGCCGAGCCTGAACCCGTCAAGGACGACAAGGCCCAGGGCCGCCCCAAGAAATGACCCTCCACCGGTTCCATCAGCAGTCGCCACTTACGCCATGAGCTACCTGAGCTGGCTCTTCTCACTCTTCCTGCACCTCACCGTCGTGCTCGGGGGCATCCTCCTGGCCAACATGGAGATGACCAGGATCAAGCTGGACGTCCCGGTCTACGAGGTCGAGCTGGTGGACCTGCGCCTGCCCGGCCCCGGCGTGAAGCCGGACGCGGCCCCTGGCTGGGAAGGCCCCGGCCAGCCCGGACAGACCAATTTGCCCACGCCGCCCGGCCCCAAGGACGCGACCCCCATCCCCGACCAGGCCAAGGCCGCCGAGGACGCCGCCCGCAAGGCCGCTGAAAAGGCCGCCGAGGACGCCCACAAGAAGGCCCTGGCCGAGGAAGCCGCCAAGAAGGCGGCCGCGGACAAGGCCGCGGCCGACAAAGCTGCCGCCGAAAAGGCCGCCAAGGACGCGGCGGACAAGGCCGCGCGCGAGAAGGCCCAGGCCGAGGAGGCCGCGCGCCTGGCCGCCGAGAAGGCCGCTCGCGAAAAGGCCGAAAAGGAAGCTGCGGACAAGGCGGCCAAGGAAAAGGCTGCCAAGGACGCCGCCGACAAAGCCGCCAAGGAGAAGGCGGAGAAGGAAAAGGCCGAGAAGGACGCCGCCGAGAAGGCCGCGAAGGAAAAGGCGGCAAAGGACGCGGCCGACAAGGCGGCGAAAGAAGCGGCGGACAAGGCGGCCAAGGAGAAAGCCGCAAAGGATGCGGCCGACAGGGCCGCCAAGGAGCGCCAGGACGTCCTGGCCCAGGCCCTGAAGGACGCCAAGAACCAGGCCGGCGGCTCCTCCGGCGACGCCGTGTCCAAGGAGCTGGCCAACCTGCGCAAGCAGGCGGGCCAGGCCGGAGGCGGCGGAGGCGGGGGCGGCAGCCCGGAATCCAGCGCCACCTACGGCGCCATCGTGAACAAGCTCATCAAGCAGAACTGGCGCTTCCCGCAATTCGCCAACCTGAAGCTCGTCTGCGTGGTGGAATTGCATATCGGGGCCGATGGGCGTATCCAATCGTCCAGGCTCGCGCAGCCCTCGGGCCGCCCGGACTTCGACAACTCGGCGCTGCGGGCCGTCCAGGACACCGGCGACCTGCCCAAGCCCCCTTCGGGCGTGGAACGCATCGAACTGACATTCAACTCACAGGAAAGACGCTAGCATGAAGCGACTCAGCACCACCCTCGCCTGCGCGTTGGCTGCCCTCGCACTCATTGCCTCGGGCGCGCCCGCCCGCGCCCAGGACACCCTGGCCATCGAGATCCAGGGGCCGGGCCAGGCCCGCATGAACATCGCCCAGTCCAAGCCCTTCGGCGACGGCAACCTGCCCGCCGACGCGCAGTACCTGAACGAACTCATCCGCAAGAACCTGGCGTTCATGCCCTTCCTCAAGGTCATGAGCGATTCCGACATCCTGGGCGGCGGCGCCCTGGCCGGGCCCAAGGCCGACCAGATCGACTTCAAGCCCTTCTCCCTGGCCAAGGTGGACCTGGTGGTCACCTCGGTGTGGAAGCCCGGCAAGGGCCTGGGCGACGTGGAGCTGCGCGCCTACGAGGTGTTCTCCCAGAAGATGCTCCTGGGCAAGCAGTACGCGGGCCTCACCCGCGACCAGCTCCCCGAGGTGGCGGACCGCTTCTGCATGGAGCTCATGGCCCTGCTCACGGGCCAGGGAACCATCTTCAAGTCCAAGCTGGCCTTCGTGCGCCCCACGAGCAAGGGCAAGGACATCTGGATGGTCGGGGCCATGGGCCGCGACCTGACCCAGGTGACCCGCTACGGCGACCTGGGCATGGCCATCTCCCCGGCCTGGTCCTGGGACGGCGGGCGCATCTGCTTCACGCTGATCGGCTCCTCGTCGCACTACCTGGGCGTGTGGAGCGGCGGCAAGGCCAACGTGTACACGCTGCCCTCCTCCACGGTGATCAGCCCGCACTTCATGCCCAACGGCACCATCGCCGTGGGCATGAACATGCGCCAGAACACGGACATCTACACCCTGGACGGCTCCTACAAGAACGTGGCCTCCACCCTGGTGGCGGACTCCTCCATCGACGTCTCCCCCAGCTTCGACCAGTCCGGGAACCTGATGGCCTACGTGTCCGACAAGCTGGGCAACCCCAACATCTTCATCAAGGACATGGCCTCGGGCTCCACCCGCCGCGCCTCCAAGTCCGGCTACAACACCAACCCCTGCATGAGCCCGGACGGCAAGTTCGTCACCTACTCCAAGCAGGCCGGGGGCGGGCACCGCATCTTCGTCTACGAGCTGGCCACCGACACCGAAAAGCAGATCAGCTACGGCCCCGGCTCCGACGAAAACCCGAGCTTCGCGCCCGACAGCTACTTCGTCGCCTTCTCCTCCAGCAGGGGCGGGCCGCGCCAGATCTACCTGACCACCCGCAACGGCGACAACGCGGTGCTCATCCCCACCGGCCCCGGCGAGGCGCTCATGCCCGCCTTCAGCCCCGTGGCCGGGAAAGACTGACGCCTGACCAAGGGCGGGGGCCGGTTCGCGCCGCCCCCCGCAAGGTACGCATGACAGGGCGCTTGCCTTTTTCATGCAAGAGAGTATGAGTTGCGGCCGTCAGCGCAAGACGTTCCACAGCGCTGACGTAACGCGGTAATGGGTGGCCGCGTCATGTATCGCAAGAGGAGGAAAACTGAATGAAAAGTAGACTGTTGTTGGCCGTTATGGCGCTTCTGTGTCTTTCCCTGATGAGCTTCGGCTGCGCCAGCAAGAAGGTGGCCGGTCCGGACAAGGACAACTGGGAGGAGCAGGAGCGCGAGCGCCTCGCCCGCGAGCGCGAACTGCGTGAGAAGCTGGGCCGCGTGGCCGGAGAGCTGGGCACCATGATCCACTTCGACCTCGACCGCTACGACCTGAAGCCCGAAGCCCGCCAGGTCCTGACCCGCAAGGCCGAGATCATGAAGCAGTACCCCGAGATCAAGCTGGTCGTGGAAGGCCACTGCGACGAGCGCGGCACCGCCGAGTACAACCTGGCCCTGGGCGAGCGCCGCGCCCGCGCCGCCGCCGACTACCTGGTCAACCTGGGCGTGGCCGCCGGCAAGCTCTCCATCGTGAGCTACGGCAAGGAGCGCCCCCTGGACCCCGGCCACAGCGAAGCCGCCTGGGCCAAGAACCGCCGCGACGAGTTCAAGCCCAGCTACTAGGCCAGGCCGTCACGACGCTTTCGACGAAGGCCGCGGAGAGATCCGCGGCCTTTTTCGTGCTTCGTTTCCGTATGCGCCGCGTTTGACATCCCCGCCGAGTTCTGACAGCCCCACCACCATGAACACGAACTCCCCCTCCCTCGATTCGCTGCCCATCGAGCCCGTCACCCTGGAATGGCTCAAGGCCCGCGCGGCCATGAACCTGCCCCCCATCTGGGAGGTGCCCGTGGACCGCGCCCGCGCCGCGCTGGAGGCCGCCCAGGCCCAGCATCCCGGCAAGCCCCGCGCGCTCTCGGACGACCTGGAAATCCCGGCGGGGGAATACGGCAAGGTGCCCGTGCGCCTGCTCAGGCCGTCCGGCGTGCCGGGCAAGCGCCCCATCGTGGTCTACCTGCACGGCGGGGGCTGGGTGGTGGGCAGCCCGGACAGCCACGACCGCTTCGCCCGCGACGTGGTCGAAGCCTCGGGCGCGGCCCTGGCTGTGGTGCACTACTCGCGCGCTCCGGAGGCGCGCTACCCCGTGGCCCTGGAGGAGACCTACGCCGTCACGGCCTGGCTGGCCGGGAACGGCGCGGCCCTGGGCCTGGACGAATCGCGCGTGGCCATCCTGGGCGACAGCTCGGGCGGGAACCTCGCCGCCGCCACGGCGCTCTTGGCCAAGCGCCGGGGCGGCCCGCAGCTCAAGCACCAGACGCTCATCTATCCCGTGACGGACGCCGCCTGCTCGAGCCCCTCCTACATGCAGTTCGAGAACGGCCCCAACCTCACGCGCAAGGCCATGCAATGGTACTGGGACCAGTACGCCCCGGAAGGACAATCCAGGGACGCGGACACCTTTTCCCTGGCAAGCGCCTCCGTGGAGGACCTGCGCGGCCTGCCCCCGGCCCTGGTGGCCACGGCGGAGTTCGACGTGCTGCGCGACGAGGGCGAGGCCTACGCGGCCATGCTCATCAAGGCGGGCGTGCCGGTCACGGCCACGCGCTACCTGGGCACGGTCCACGGCTTCGCCTCGCACAACCCGCTGGCGGGCACCCCGGCCACCCGGGCGCTGGTGGCCCAGATCGGCGCGGCCCTCAAGGAAGCCTTCAAGGTCTGAGACATAAAAAAGACCGGCCGGGGGAGCGATCCCCCGGCCGGTTCGGCATTACGGTGTCCGCGCGGGGCAGGCCCCGCCGGTTCAGGCGTGCAGCTTCTTGAGCAGCCAGGCCATGTTGCGGCCCAGGTCGCGCATGGTGCGCATGCCCTCCTGGTCGCCTTCCACCTGGCCGATGTCCCGGCCGAAGCCCATGTTCCAGTAGCTGGACCCGGCCACCACCATCTCGCTCACCAGGAAGAAGGAGTTGAGCGTGTTGAAGGCCTGGATGCCCCCGCCCCGGCGCATGGTGACGATCCCGGCCCCGGCCTTGCGCGCGAACATGTTCTCGCAGGCCCTGGCCACCATCCCGGCGCGTTCGATCACGGCGCGAATCCCGGCCGTGGCGTCCGCGAAGTAGGTGGGCGAGGCCAGGATGATCCCGTCGGCGTCGAGCATCAGCTCGATCAGGGCGTTCAGGCCGTCCTTCTTCACGGCGCAGCGCCTGTCCTTGCGCTTGAAGCACTCGTAGCAGGCCGTGCAGCCGGTGATCTTCGTCACGCCCAGCTGCTCCATCTGCGTCTCGATGCCCTCGCTCTCCAGCTCGTCGAAGACGGCGCGCACCATGATGGCGGTGTTGCCGTCCTTGCGGGCGCTCCCGTTGATGGCCAGAACCTTCATGCGTTTCTCCTAGAAGCCCAGGTCTTCGTTGATGAGCACCACGATGATGCGCTCCTTGGGAGCGGACTTGAGCGTGATCGCCCAGTGGTTGCAGATGCGCTCGGGCGAGGGGCAGTCCTGGCAGCGGTGGGTGGCCACGCAGGGCGTCTTCTTGTCCAGGCGCGCGGCGTTGACCGGGGCGGCCAGGTCGCGGATGTGCTCCATGGCCGCGAACTCGTCGGAGCAGAGCTTGTTGCGCCCGGCCAGCACGATCACCCTCTTGGGGCCGAAGGTGATGGAGGCGGCGCGGTTGCCGGTGCCGTCCAGGTTGACCAGCACGCCGGTCTCGGTGACGGCGTTGGTGCTGGTCAAAAAGAGGTCGCACAACAGGGCCTGGCGGCGCAGCTCGATCATCTCGGCCGGCGGCAGGGAGTAGTTGTAGGTGTCGAAAATCTTGAGTCCGGGCAGGGCCTTGACCTCGTCGTAGAGGCCGGAGCCCGCGATGGTCATGGAGCCGCCGAAGGCCACGGAGCCGGGGGCGCACTGGGGGATCAGGGTTTCGAGCACGAGCTTCTTCGCTTCCTCGGCGGTGTCCACCACGTGGGCGGCGAAGTTGTTCTTGCGCAGGGCGGCGGCGGCTTCCTCGAGCCGGGCCTTGTGGAATTCGAGGCGTTTGGGATGCATGGCGAGTCCTTGTTGACAGAAGGTTGAACGGGCCTTACGACAGCCAGGGATTTTAGCTCCGGACCGCGCCCAAGTCCAGCGGGTGCGCGGGACCGGTCATTTTGCTTGACTCGGGGTGTTCAAGCGGCTATTAAGCCGAGTTCCTTTTTTCATCAAGATATGGAGACGATTCATGAAAAGAACGTACCAGCCCTCCAAGACCAGGCGCAAACGCACTCACGGCTTCCTGGTGCGCTCCAGCACGAAGAACGGCAGGGCCATCCTGCGCCGCCGCCGTGCCAAGGGCCGCAAACGCTTAGGCATCTAGGTTTCCCCAAGGCCTTTCACCTGGTCCGGCGCCGGGAGTTCCTTGCTTGCTACGAGCAGGGACGGCGCCTCCACTCAAAAGGCTTCATCCTTTTCGTGCTCCAACGGCCGGCCCCGCCCGAACACTGGAGGGTTGGGCTGGCCGTGAGCAAGAAAACCGGCCATGCGGTGTTGCGCAACCGGGTGAAGAGGCTTCTGAGGGAATTCTTCCGGCTCCACGGCCCCGAGATCCCCGGCGGGATCGATATCGTGGCGGTTCCGAAAAAACACCTCGACGCAGCAGGCCTGACGCTCGACATCCTGACCAGGGATCTCGAGCCGGTCATCTCGAAACTGAAGGCCAGCCCGGAACCAGCTTCCCGCCGCGCGGACTCTTGAAAAGCCGCATGCAGCCGGACGGGTCCTCCCAGGACCCTCAATCCAGGCCCACGGGCCCGGTTCGGGATACTATGCAAAGGCTTTTATTGGCGCTCATCGCCTTGTACCGGTATTGCCTTTCGCCCCTTATTCCCGGGCATTGCCGGTTCACCCCATCCTGTTCGGAGTACGCCCGAGAGGCCGTTCTCCGCTTCGGAGCCTTTCGCGGCGCGCTGCTCGCCGCCTGGCGGCTTCTGCGCTGCCAGCCCCTTTGCAAGCCCGGTTACGACCCAGTCCCCCAAAACCTGAGCTGGCGCGCGTTCACCACGCGGCGCCGCGCGCGGCTCGCCGCGAAATAGGACGTTTCCAATGGAAAACAACAAGCGCGTTTTGCTCGCCATCGTCCTCTGCCTGGGCGTGCTCATCGGCTGGCAGTACTTCTTCCCCCAAAACGCCTTGATCCAGAAGGCTCCCCAGGAACAGTCCCAGAAAGCGGCCACGCCCTCCCCGGCCCAGCCCAAGCCCGACTCCAAATCCGACTCCAAGCCCGACGCCTCCATGGCCGCCGCCGAGCCCACTCCCGGCAGCCCCGTGACCGTCTCCACCCCGCTCTACAAGGCGGTGCTCCTGGATTCCGGCGGCGTGCTCAAGCATTTCAGCCTGAACAAGTATAAGCTCTCCATGGCCAAGGACTCCCCGAGCATGGACCTCGTCTCGCCCCAGGCCGGGAGCAAGGCCCCCATGGGCCTGATCGTCGACGGCAAGGCCACCTGGCGCGAAGCCAAGTGGACCACCGACGCCAAGGACACCACCGTGGAGCCGGGCAAGTCCGTGACCCTGACCTTCAACGGCGTCCTGGGCGACCTGGCCATCAAGCGCGAATTGACCTTCCACGCCGACAAGTACGAAGTCGACGAAGCCGTGACCCTGGTCTCCAAGACCGCTCAGGTCTCCCGCCTGGCCTTCACCCTGGCAGCGGGCAGCCTCACCGGCGGCGAGGACAACTACAACCCCACCCGCGCCGCCTACCTGACCAAGAGCCTCGAGGAGGTCACCGACCTGGAGAAGCTCAAGGAAGGCAAGGTCATCGCCACCGGCGGGCGCTGGGCCGCGGTCGAAAGCAACTACTTCATCTCCGCCCTGATCCCCACCGGCGAGGCCGCGCTGAAGCTCCAGCACATCGACTCCGTCACCCGCCTGGCCGCCGAGAAGGAGAACATCTCCCTGGCCGCGGGCCAGCCCGCCCAGGTCAAGAACAGCTACTACCTCGGCCCCAAGGAGCGCTCCACCCTGGCCTCCGCGCCCGGCGACCTGAAGGAGGCCCTGAACTACGGCTGGTTCCACGTGCTGGCCGAGGCCTGCCTGTGGCTCCTGCATTTCCTCTACGGCTACGTGCACAACTACGGCGTGGCCATCATCATCCTGACGGTGATCATCAAGCTGCTGTTCTGGCCGCTCTCGCACAAGAGCTACCAGTCCATGGAAAAGATGCGCAAGCTCCAGCCCATGATGGCCGCCATCCGCGAGAAGCACGGCGAGGACCGCCAGAAGATGAACGAAGAGCTCATGCAGCTCTACAAGACCTACAAGGTCAACCCCGCCGGGGGCTGCCTGCCCATCCTGGTGCAGATCCCGGTGTTCTTCGGCCTCTACCAGGCCCTGCTCAACTCCATCGAGCTGCGCCACGCCGCGTTCATCGCCCACGTGCCCTTCACGGACATCACCTGGCTGGCCGACCTCTCCGCCAAGGACCCCTTCTACGTCACGCCGCTGATCATGGGCGCGACCATGTTCATCCAGCAGAAGATGTCGCCCCCGCCCGGCGACCCGACCCAGGCCAAGATCATGCTCTTCATGCCGGTGATCTTCACCTTCATGTTCCTGAACTTCCCCTCCGGCCTGGTGATCTACTGGCTGGTGAACAACGTGCTCTCCATCGTGCAGCAGGGCCTGTTGATGAAGGGCAGCTCCCCGAAGGCGGCGGCGAAGAAGGCGTAGGAAGGCCCACATGAGCGACTTCAACACTTTCACCGGCAAGACGGTCGACGACGCCATCAACGAGGCCTGCCGGTTCTTCGCCACCGGGCGCGAGCGCCTGGAGGTGGAGATCATCACCGGCGGCTCCACCGGCATCTTCGGGCTGGTGGGCAAGAAGAAGGCCCAGGTCAGGGCCCGGCGCAGGGTGGACCCGGCCGTGGCAGCGCTGCTCGAAGCCGAGGAGCGCCAGGCCCAGGCCGCCCAGGCCCAGGCCCAGGCTCAGGCCGAAGCCGAACCGGCCGCGCAGGCCGAGGCCCCGCAGGCCCCGCAGGCCCCGGCGCGCGAGGAAGGCCCGGCCCGCTCCCGCAAGCCCAGGCCGAGGCGCCCCGAGCGGCCCGCCAGGCCCCGCGAGGAGGGCCAGAACGGTTCGCGCCCCAAGCCCCCCGAGGCCACGGACGCTCCGGACCAGGGCGGGGAAGCCCCGCGGGAGCGCCAGCGCCCGCAGGAGCCCAGGGCCGAAAGGCCCAGGCCCGCGCCCAGGGCCAGGGTGGAAGCCCTCGAGGACGACCTCCCGGAAGAGCACGACCCGACTCCCGCCTCGCCGGAGCTCATCGCGCTGGCGGGCGAGATCATGTCCAGGCTGCTCACCCCCATCCTCGGGCAGGAGCCCGTGGTGGAGGTGGAGGGCAGCGCCACGCGCATAAGCGTGCTCATCCAGGACGAGGAGCACTCCGGCCTGCTCATCGGCCGCGAGGGCCAGACCCTGGCCGCGCTCCAGTACCTGGCCAACCGGATCATGGCCCGTCGCTGGGAGACCCCGGTGCGCGTGCAGGTGAACACCGGCGAGTACCGCGAGAAGCAGGACGACAACCTGCGCAAGATGGCCGCCTTCCTGGCGGACAAGGCCCGCAACCTGGGCCGTCCCCAGAGCACCAAGCCCTTGAGTTCGTACCACCGCCGCGTGATCCACATGGCCCTGCAGGGCGACGAGACCATCCAGACGCGCAGCAAGGGCGAAGGCCCCATGAAGCGCGTGATCATCGTGCCGCGCAGGCCCAAGGGAGACTCCCAGCCGTCGCGTTAGCGCCCGCAAGGGCGGAACAGGAACGCAAGGCCGGGGGAGACCCCGGCCTTTTTCGTTCCCCGGCCTGGCTTGCCCCCGCGCCGGGGCAAAAGACGCCTTCTTCCTGTTGACCGGGCCCCGGGACGACCCGGGGGCCCGAACCCGCAAAAGGGGACGACCCCGCAACCAGTCAGGAGAACATCATGGCGTGGACACTTCTTTTCGTGGCCGCCGCGTTCGAGATCGCCTGGGCGGCCGGGCTCAAGTCGACCCAGGGTTTCACCCGTTTCTGGCCCACGGTGATCGTCGGGGCGAGCATGGTGGCGAGCATGGTCTTTCTGGGCCTGGCCGCCAAGCAACTGCCCATCGGCACGGCCTACGCGGTCTGGACCGGCATCGGCGCGCTCGGCACCGCAGTGGCGGGCATCTTCTTCTACGGCGAACCGGCCACGGCCGCGCGCCTGGGCTGCATCGCGCTCATCGCCGCGGGGGTCATGGGCCTCAAGGTCTTCTCGGAATAGGGCTTTTTGCTTCGGCGGGAACGCTTCCTGCACTTTCGCCAGCGGCGGGCAATTTCTGCCCGCCGCGACCCGCAGCGCAGGAAGGCCCGCCCATGGAAACCTCCGCTCTTTCCGCCTACTCGAGCTACGCTTCCTCCCAGGTGTCGGGCGTGAGCGCCGCGCGCACGTCCGGCTCCGGCTCGTCCGCTTCGGGCACGCAAGCCTCGAGCCAGGATTCGGTGACCATCTCCGAGGCGGCCGAGCAGCTGCGCAAGATCCTGGCCAAGGGCCGCGGCGAGGCGGCCCAGGACGATTCCGAGAGCCAGGACCCCATCGAGCGCATCAAGAAGAAGATCGAGGAGCTGGAGAAGAAGATCGCACAGGTGGAAGAGAGCTCCGTGCCGGACGCCACCAAGCAGGGCGTGGTCAAGGGCATGGAGGCGGAGCTGGCCTCGTTGCGCCAGCAACTGGCCCAGCTCATGGCCGAGGCGGCCAAGTCCTCCGCCGGGTCCTCCGGAGGCGGCGGCGCGGCGAGCTCCAAGCAATCCTAGCCTGTAAGGCCCGAATCAAAAAGAGCGCCCGCGCGCAGGCCCCGAGGGGTCCGCGCGCGGGCGCTTTCCTGTTTTTCCGCCTCCCCTAGTTCGCGGGAGCGGGCCTGGGCAGCCTGACCACCACCGCCTTGGGCTGCTTCTCCACCGAAGGCTCGGGAGCGCCCGAGAGCTCCTTGTCGCGGTAGTCCACCACGAGGCGCAGCTTGTCCGGGTGCGCCCCCACGCGCACCTTCTCGATGAATTCGCCCTGCACGGCCTTGGCGGACGGCCCCGAAACCTGCCAGCCGCCCCAGATGTCCACGGCCAGGCGCGAAGGCCCCTTGGCGTGGAAGGACGTGACGCGCTCCACGGGTCCGTCCGTGACGATGGTCAGCACGAACTCGCCCGCGCGCTCCTCGGCCTTGATCTCCAGGACCTTGCCGCCCTTGGCTTCGCTTGCGGGTTGCTTCGCGGCCTCCTTGGCGAGCTGGCCCTGCACGGGGCCGGGTACGCCCTTTTCGGCGGGGGCGGCCTCCTGGGCCTTGGGCTTTGCATCCTCGACGAGCTTTTCCGCACTCTCGACCGGGCCTGGGCCGGGCGCAGCCGGAGCTTCCTGCGGGCTGGGCACGGACGACGGGGCCGAAACCTCCCCGGGCTTGCCGCCGGACGGATTGGCCTCGGGGGCCGCGGCCGCCTGGGGCGCGCCCGCCTCCGGAGCATTGGCGACGCTATTTTCGTCCTTGGGAGCCGGGTCCGGGGCCTTGGGCGGCGCGGCGGGCTTTTCGGCCTTGCCCGCGTCCGCCGGGGCGGAAGCCACCGGGGACGTGCGCCCGAGCTTGGCGGCGCGGGCCTTGTCCTTGTCGTCGGTCACCCTGGGCTGGGAGAGCGCCGGGCTCGAAGGCAGGGCCGCCACCTCCACGGCCGCCGGGGCAGGCTCCCCGGCCTCTTTCGGCTGCGCCTCGGGAGCGGCCGGGGCGGGGTCTGCCTTGGCAGCGGCCTCCTTGGGGGCCGGAGGGGCTTGCGCCGGAGCCTCGGCCTTGGGCGCGGGCTCCTCCTTCTTCTGCTGCGCCTGGGGCTCCGCGACGGGCCGTGCGACCGGCTCCTGCGCGGCCTTGGGCGCGGGCTCCTGGTACACCTGGGGCACCGGAGCTTTCGGGGCCTGGGCCACCGGGGCCGGAGGCGGCGACGTCTCCGAAGGCAGGGTGCGGAAAGGATTGCGGAACTGGAACATGTTCAGCGAAAGCCCCAGGAACAGGGCGATCACCACGATCACGATCTTCAGGAAGACGGGGTTCTTGCGGTCGGCCATGGGCGGATCACCTTTCCTGTCCGAGGGCCTTGGCCTGTTCAGCATACACGAACGCGGCCGGTTTGGAGATGAAACTGCTGGTGTAGAGCCCGAAGAGGTACTGGGGCGGCCTGTCCCAGTCCAGGAAATAGACTGCCAGCGAAACGTAACCGAAGCGCGTGCGCAGCATCTCCAGCGATTTCTTGAGGTACATGGCCTGGCGCTGCTCGCCCACCTCGGCCGAGGACCAGCCCCACTCGGTGATCCATAGGGGCTTGGAGGACTGGCCGAAGGCCTGCATGATCCTGTGGATCAGGGCGATGTCGTCGAAGTTGTTGTCCCACTGCTTGAACTGGTCGGGCGCGACCCGGGTGTAGGGGTGGATGGCGATGATGTCCGGGAACACGCCGCGCTCGTAGAGCTTCTGCAGAAAGAGATAGCCGGGCATGCTGCCCTCGCCCACGAAGCTCAGGTTGCCCAGGCCCCCGAGGGCTATCTCGGCAGAGGGGTCCACCGAGCGGATGACCTCGCGCATGGCCGTGTACCAGGCCACGTACTGCTCGAAGTTCGCCCGGGGCCGCCAGGCGTCGCTGATGTTCTCTTCGTTCCAGAGTTCCCATTTGCGCACCTTGCCTTTGTAGCGGGCGGCGGCCTCGCGCATGAAATCCTCGTAGCGCTTGAGCCACGCGCCAAACGCCTTGGGCTCCACGGGCACGTGCAGCCAGTACTGGTCCTCCGTGCCCGTGGCCCCGCTGGCCCACGTGGGCGAGCCGTACACGCACATGATGGGCTCGATGCCGGAAGCGCCCAGCATGTCCACGATCTGGTCGAACTGCGACCAGTCGCGCCTGCCCCGCTCCGGCTCCACCTTGTGCCAGAGGAAGCTGTTGCGCGAGTAGCGGGCGAAGACCGTCCTGGCCAGGGTCACGGCCCTGGCGTTGATCCCCTGGTCGTCGCAGAAGGTCATGTCCATGTGCAGGCCGAGCTCCAGGGCCCGCGCGGGGACGGCCGCGCCCAGCATGCAGATGAGCGCGGCCCAGAGGAAGGCCTGCCTCACGGCTGCCGCCTGGGCTTGCTGGGCGGCAATTCGTGGGCGTTCTTGAGCCCGGAGAGGTACCCGGCGATCTTGCCCGCGTCCGCCACGAGCAGAAGCCCGGCGATCATGGCCACGGCCTTGGCCGTGAGCGGATAGGCGTTCAGGGCGCGGAAGTTGCGCACCGGCTGGTAGACGTAGAGCCCGAAGCCCAGGATGAGCGGGATGAACCAGCCCGGCCGCCACATGCCCATGAGCAGCATCTCCAGGCCCGCAGCGTAGGCGCCCAGGCGGATCAGGTGGCGCTTGGTGTGTTGAAGCGCCCTGCCGTCGCCCTGCATGTAGCGGTAGAACTGCCTGAAGACCGCCTTGGCGTCCGGGCGCATGCGCCAGTGGACCACGGCCCTGGGCTCCAGGCGCATGGTGAAGCGGCTCTGGCGGATCATGTTGTGGAACCAGGTGTCCTCGGAGTGCTCCAGCCACTCGGGGTAGCCGCCGAGCTCCTCCCAGACGACCTTGAGGAAGGCCAGGGAGCGGCTGGAGATGGCGTAGCCCTCCAGCTTGTCCTTGGGCCTGAAGATGTTGTGGATGCTGTACTGGCAGGCGTCGAAGAGGCTCGCGATCACCGGGGCGTAGCCGCCCACGACCACGTCCGCGCCCTGAAGGTCGGTGATGCGCTCCAGCCAGTCGTGGTCCAGCACGCAGCCCGCGTCCGTGACCGCGATCAGCTCGCCCGTGGCCAGCTCGATGGCCTTGTTGCGCCCGCTGGCGATGTTGCCCTCGAAGACCTCCAGGCGCGCCTCGAGCGGATGGGAGGAGACGAGCTCGCGCGTGCGGTCCGTGGAGCCGCCGTCCACGATCACGATCTCGTCGGGCTGCCTGGTCTGGGCGGCCACGGAGTCCAGGAAGGCCCCGATGGTCGCTTCCTCGTTCTTCACCGTAAGGATGAGGCTCACTTTCATTGTCGGTATACCTTCTCGTTGAGTTTTTTCACGACCTCGGCCCACGTGTAGCGGGCCAGGACCAGCTCGCGACCCGCCTCGCCCACTCTCCGGGCCAGGCCGTCGTCGCCGAGCACGTCGGCCACGGCGTCGGCCATGGTCCGGGGCGTGTCGGCCACCAGCAGGTGCCTGCCCGGCTCGGCCTCGATGCCCGAGACGCCCACGCTGGTGCTGACCACGGGCACGCCCCAGGAAAAGGCCTCCAGGATCTTGAGCCGCGTGCCGCTGCCCACGCGAAGGGGGCAGACGAACACCCTGGCCAGGCGGAAATACTCCGAGACGTCCTCCACCCTGCCGGTCACGGTCACGTCCGGCCCGGCCAGGGCCAGCACCTCCGGGCGCGGGTCCTTGCCCACCAGGAAGAGCCTGGCCCCGGGGCAGCGTTCCCTGACCAGCGGCCAGACCTCGCGGCGGAACCAGCGCGCTCCGTCCGCGTTGGCAAGATAGCCCATAAGCCCCGTGAACACCACGTCCTTGCCCTGGGGGAAATCCCGCTCGCGCACGCCCTCAACGGCGTTGGGCACGGTGAACGTCTCCGGGTTGGCCTTCAGGAAGAACTCGCGGTCTGATTCGGAGCAGGCCAGCACCGCGTCCATGCGCGCGGCGACCCCGAGCTCGAAGCGGCGCATGAGCGCGCCCTGAACCAGATGGTGCGCCCAGGCGAACACGTTCGAGGCCCGGCGCGCGTTGCCCGCGAGCACGTCGGCCTCCACGTTCTGAGTGTCCATGACCTTCAGGCAGCCAAGGCCCACGGCCAGTTGCGCCCCGTAGGGGTAGACCGCGTGCACGGCGTCCTGACCCTGGGCCAGGCGCGCAAGCTCACGGCGCAGCCTGCGCCCCCCGTAGAGCCCGGCCAGGTAGGGCTTGAGGCGAAGGAGCGAGAGCAGAAGGCTCGCGCATTTGCGCCAGCGCCCGTTCGGAAGTTCCACCGCCTCCACCCTGGGCAGCATGGTCCGCAGGTGCTCCACCGCGAGGGCGTCCGCCGGGGAGCGCACGGTGGTCAAAAGCGTCAGCTCGTGGAACTTCGCCAACTCCGTGAGAAGCCCCATGGTGCGCATCTTGCCGCCCTCGTCCGGCGGCCACGGGCACACGGGCGAATAGAGCAGGATGCGCATGCGTTCTACCTCCCGGCCAGGCCCAGGGCCAGCCCGCGCAGGTAGGCTGGGATGCGGTCGAAGGCCCCGCTCCGCACGAAGCGGAACATGGCCCGGGGCGTGTCGTGCAGGGCTATCCAGAGGTAGGCCGCGATCCTGTTGGGCCAGGGGTAGAACTTGGCGACGAAGTAGGCCCTGCTGCGCATGTAGTGGTGCCAGTAGCGCGCGGAGCCGGCCCCGCCCATGGAGCGGCTGACCTTGTGCCAGAGTTTCGCGCGCGGCACGTAGACCACCTTGTGCCCGGCCCGGGCGGCGCGCAGGCAGAAGTCGGTCTCGTCGAAATAGATGAAGTAGTACGGGTCGATGCCGCCGAGCTCCTCGTAGAGCGAGGTGCGGGCCAGCATGCAGCAGCTGGTGACGTAGTCGGTCTCCGCCTCGTCGTCGTACTGGCCCGTGTCCTTCTCGCCGTAGCCCCGGTGCGAGCAGTCACCGCGCCAGGGGTGGACCACGCCCCCGGCGTACCAGATCACGTCCGGCTCCGAGTGGTAATACATCTTCGGCCCCACCACGCCCACGCGCGGGTCGGCCTCCAGGGCGTCCACCAGCACGCCCAGCATGTCCGGGTCCACCTCGGTGTCGTTGTTCAGGAGCATGATCATCTCGAAGCCGCGCTCCCTGGCCCTGGCGATGCCCACGTTGTTGGCGCGCGCGATGCCCAGGTTCTCGCCGTTCTCGATCAGGTCCACGTCCGCCCGCTCGCGCAGGACTTCGAGCGAGCCGTCGGTGGAGCCGTTGTCCACCAGGATCACCCCGAAGTCCCGGTAGGCGAGGCGCGCTAGCGACTCCAGGCAAGCCAAGGTGTCCTCGCGGTTGTTCCAGTTGACCAGGACGACGGCCACGGAGGGATTTTTCATCCGGTCACCAGCCCGTGGTCGCGCAGTTCCTTCCAGGCCGAGTCCACCATGTCGTGGGCGGCCTCGTCCCCGGCCCAGCGGGCCAGGCCCGCGACTCCCTGCTCCAGGGTCACGCCGGGGCGGAAGCCCATGGCCTTGATGGCCGAGCAGTCCCCGAAGCAGTGGCGGATGTCGCCCGCGCGGAACTGCCCCGTGACCCGGGGTTCCACGTCCGAGCCCAGCACCCGGGCGATGGAGCGCGCGAGCTCCAGCACGCTGACAGGCGAGCCCGAGCCCACGTTGAAGGCGCGGTTGTCCATGGCCGGGTTCTCCATGGCCAGGATGTTGGCCTGGACGATGTCCGAGACGTGCACGAAGTCGCGCATCTGGCGGCCGTCCTCGAAGATGAGCGGCGGCTGGCCGTTTTTCAGCCTGGAGACGAAGATGGCGCAGACCCCGGTGTAGGGGTTGGAGAGCGACTGGCGCGTGCCGTAGCCGTTGAAGTAGCGTAGGGCCACGGCGGGCACGCTCGAATGCCGCCCGGCGCTCAGGCACATCTCCTCCTGGTCCCGCTTGGTCACGGCGTAGACCGAGTCCGGGCGCAAGGGGTGGTCCTCGGGCGTGGGCACGGGCGCGGCGGCTTGCCCGCAGGCCGCGCAGGGCGTCTCGTAGTCGCCCGAGGCCATGCGCTCCTGGGTGCGCTGGGACACCTTGGAGCTTCCGCAGGCGGGGCAGCGGTAGGCCCCCTCGCCGTAGCAGCTCATGGAGCTGGCCACCACGAGTTTGCGCACGCGGTGCTTGCGGTTGGCCAGGTGGTCCAGGATGGCCGCCGTGCCCAGGCAGTTGGATTCCGTGTAGCGCACCGGCTCGTACATGGACTGCCCCACCCCCACGCGCGCGGCCTGGTGGAAGATCACCTCCACCCCGTCCAGGGCGTGGGCCAGAAGGCCCTGGTTGCGCACGTCGCCGATCACGGCCGCGGCCCTGGGGTTGGCATAGGCCGGATACTTGCCCCGGTGCACCTGGTATTCGAGGTTGTCCAGGGCCACCACGTCCAGGCCCTTTTCCACCAGGGCGTCCACGAGGTGCGACCCGATGAAGCCGAGGCCGCCCGTGACCAGTGCTCTCATGACTGCATTTCCCAACGGTTTGAGGCCTCGCGGGCCATTACGAAGACGCTGCCCAGCACGAAGGCGTTGATGGGCGTCATGTTGTCGATGTTGAACATGGGGCCGAACACGGAGATGATCATGTTGCCCGCCAGCACCCCGGCCAGGGAAAGCAGTAGGGCCTTCTCCTCGGGCGCGTCCGTGGACCTGAGCGCGCGCACGGCGGTGCGCATCGCCGTGAGCCACACGGCCAAAAACGAGACGAGCCCCAGCGCGCCCATCTTCACCAGCAGCCACATGTAGCTGTTGTGCATGTAGATGTCGCGGCTCAGGTACCCGAGCTTCTCCTCCTGGGGGTCGTACATGGGGCTCTCGAAGACCACGCGCGTGCCCAGGCCGTTGCCCCAGACCGGGCTTTTGGAGATGAGCTCCACGGCGGCCTCCCATTCGCGCAGGCGGTGCACGGAGGAGATGTCGTCCTTGTACTGGCCGAGCGACAGGATGCGCCTGGCCACGGACTCGATGGGGTTCACGGCCTTGGGGCTCCATATGCCGTGGGCCAGGGACGCGATGGCCCCGGCCAGGAGCAGGAACACCCCCAGCTTGAACATGGTGCGCTTGAGCCGCCCGTCCGCCAGGGCGAAGACGAAGAGCAGACCCGAGGCCAGGCCCAGATAGGCGCTGCGGAAGAACGTCACGGCCAGGGCCGCCAGGTTCAAGAGGCCTATGGACATGGTCAGGCCGGGGCGCACCCCGCACATGGAGTAGACCAGCCCGATGATCACCGGCGGCAGGTAGGCCCCGAGTTCCAGGAGTACCACGCGGATGCCTTCGCCGAAGAGCAGCACCTCGCCCACGCCCAGGAAGTAGTCCCAGAGGATGCGCGCCGAGGAGGCCACGGACACGGCCAGCAGCACCCACACCCCGCGCTTGAGCGCGGCCGCGTCGAACTCGGCCATGAGCGGGAAGACCAGCAGGTATTGCAGCAGGGGGCGCAGCTCCAGGAGCGCGTCCTTGAAGTAGATGCCCGAGGAGATGGCCCAGGCCGCCGAGAAAGAAGCCACCGTGAGGAAGGCCAGCACCAGGCAGGAGAAGAACGGGGGAAGCCTGAGCACGGCCGCCCGGAACACGACCACGCGCACGGCCCAGGCAGCGAGCGTCACGGCCAGCAGGAGGTCCGTGGGCTTGAGCCCGCCGCCCGCGAAGGGGATGTGGTAGGAGTAGACCTCGTCGCGGCCGAAGACCATCATCATGGCCACGGAGGCGAGTATGGCCGGCTTGGGGTTTTTCAGCGACAGCAGGAAGAAGCCCAGCCCGGCCACGGCCCCGAGCCCCATCCCGGCCCCGGCCAGGGCAACGGCCCCGCCCGCGCCCAGGCCCAGGGCGATCACCGTGGCGCGCGTGGAGAAGAGCCGGGAGAGAAGCCCTCCCAAGCCCCTGGCGTAGGCGTCCGTGTCCGCTTTCCGGCTCATCTGGCCCCCTGCCGCCACTTTCCCCTCACGGCCTGACGCGCTTGTTGGCGCGCGCGGCGTTCCGGGCGAGCGTCAGCCATTTCCAGGCCCTGATCCCGGCCAGGGCGGCCACGCGCCGCAACCCCGGCTCAGGGTGGGTGTTTTTCACGCAGAAAAGCTCCATGGAGTCGAAGAAGGCGTGGATCATGCGCGCGCTCTTCAGGCGCGAGCTCTGGCCCTTCAGATGCACCACCGTGCACGCCGGGCAGTAACGGACCTCGAAGCCAGCCTTGGCGAAACGCCAGCACCAGTCCATGTCCTCCATGTACATGAAGTAGCCCTCGTCCAGAAGCCCCACCTTCTCGAGCGCCTCGCGGGTGACCAGCATGAAGGCCCCGTTGAGCGCGTCCACCCTGGCGGCCTCGCCCTCGTCCATCCAGGTCAGGTTGTAGCCGGTAAAAAGCTTCACGCGCGGCAGAAGCGCCGAAAGCCCGGAGGCGCGGCAGAAGCCGTCCCAGAGGGTGGGGAAGCCGCGACGGCAGGCCAGGTCCGGCGAGCCGTCCCCCGTGACCAGGCGGCAGCCCGCCATGCCCGCGCGCGGATGCGCCTCGAGGTGCGCTATGCAGGTGTCGAAGGCGTGGTCCGGCACCAGGGTGTCGGGGTTCAAGAGCAGCACGTAGGGCGTGCGGGCCTCGCGCAGCACGAGGTTGTTGGCCTTGGCGAAGCCCAGGTTCTCCCGGCTTTCCGTCAGGCGCACCCAGGGATGACGCTGGCGCACGGCCTCGACGGTGCCGTCGGAGGAGGCGTTGTCCACCAGGTGCACGGCGTAGTCCACGTCCTGCGCCGAGGCGCGGATGGAGTCCAGGCAGTCCAGCAGCACGTCGCGGCAGTCGTGGCTGACCACGATCACGGTGAGAGCCGGCTCCACTTCTCAGCTCGTGCGCGCGCCCAGCACGGCCCAGGGCGTTTTCAGGAGGATCAGCACGTCCAGCCAGATGCTCCAGTTGTCGATGTACTCGATGTCCAGCTTCAGGCGCTTCTCGAAGGTGGCCCCGCCCCGGTCGCCGATCTGCCACAGGCCGGTGATGCCCGGCTTCACGGAGAAGCGGCGGCGTATGGCCGGGTCGTCGATGCGCCCGATCTCGAAGGAGAACAGGGGTCTGGGGCCGACCAGGCTCATCTCGCCGCGCAGCACGTTGAAGAACTGCGGCAGCTCGTCGATGCTGAAGCGGCGCAGGAAAGCACCCACGCGCGTCACCCGGGGGTCGTTTCTCACCTTGAAGGCCGGGCCTTTCTCGTAGTTGAGGGCGGCCACGTCCATGAGCCTGTCCTCGGCGTCGGCCACCATGGAGCGGAACTTGAGCATCCGGAAGGGCCGCATGCCGAGCCCGGCGCGCCACTGGGAGAAGATCACCGGCCCGGGCGAGGAGAGCTTCACGGCCAGGGCCGCGGCCAAGAACAGCGGCGAGAGCGTGACGATGGCGCAGACGGCCCCGGCCACGTCCAGGGCGCGCTTGAAAAAACCCTCGAAGCCGCTCATGCCGCCCTCGCCCCCGAGGGAGAGCACCTGGGCGCTGCCGCCTTCGAGCCAGAACCGGCGCGAGCGCATCCTGTCCGAGGTGAGCATGAGCTTCAGGTCGATGCCCCGGGTGGAGGCCAGGTCGATGACCCACTCGGTCTCCTCGTAGAACTTGCGCACGGGCAGGCCCACCACGAGCATGTCCACCACGCTGGAGTCCACCACCGAAGTCAGCTCGGCGATGGAGCCGAGCCTCGGCACGCCGAGCCTCACCAACTCCTGGGAGCCCGCCCAGTCGTCGTCCACGAAGCCCAGGATGTTCACGCGGCCCTTGCCGTCCCCGGCGCGTGAGGCCTCCACGAACTCCACGATCCTGCGCCCGGAGCCGATGAGCACGGCCTGGGGCACGATGGAGCCGAACCGCCAGTCGCGGTTCATGACGCGGCGCACGAAGAAGCGCCCGGACACCACGCCCGCGAAGGCCAGGGGGCAAAGCAAAAGCAGGAAGGGCAGGCTCACGGGCCTGCCCGTGAAGACGCCCATCAGGCCCATGACCAGCACCCCGCTCAGGCACGCGCCCAGAAGCCGCTGCGCCTTGAGCCTGGGCTTGCCCGTGAGCCAGGGGTCGTAGAGGCCGAAGCCCCAGAAGAGAAGCCGCCACATGCCGAGCGACCCCGCGAGCAGGATCAGGCTGCCCACGCGCACGCGGTAGTCCAGGGCCTCGCGCAGGGATTCGGGACGGTCGACGAAGCGCGCGGACCCGGCCAGCCAGAACGCGGCCGCCATGGCCAGGCAGACCATGACGAGGTCCAAGGTCTTGTAGGTCCTGTAGCGCTCCCAGGGGGTGGGGGTGTGCATGCGCGTCCTTTTTCGACTGCCGGACGGGCAGCGCCTGTCAGATCTGGCGGTAGAGCCAGTTGGGGATGTAGAAGCGCCTCTTGTTGAGGACAACGCCCAGGATGCGCGCGTTGACCTCCTCGAGCCTCTCCTTGGTGCGCTCGACGATCTGCACGCGCACGCGCTCGGCCTCCACCACCAGGATGACCCCGTCGGTCACCGTGGCGATGCGCGCGGGCAGGTTGGAGCGCCACACCGCCGGACAATCGACGACGATGTAACCGAAGCGCTCGCGGTACTTGGCGAGCACGGCCTCCATGGCCTTGGGGTCCAGGCAGGCCTCCCCGGCCGAAGCGTCCTCTCCGGCGGGCAGGAGCCACAGGCGCGGCTGGTCCGGCTGGGGCACGGGCTCGACGTACTCTTCCCGGCCGCAGAGCATGTCCGTGAGGCCCCGGACCTGGGAGACACAGCCGAAAAGCCGGTTCTGGCCCGGGTCGGAGAGGTTGGCGTCCACCAGGAGCACGTTCTCGCGGCTGTTCTTGGCCATGGCCGCAGCCATGTTGGAGGCCACGGTGCTCACGCCCTCGCCCTGGTAGCTGGAGGTGACGGCGATGGTGCGCGGGGGACGCGTGAGTTCGGAGCGTTTGAGAAAGAGCCTGTCCCAGATGTTCTCGAAATAGGGCTCGGTGTGGGCGAGCGTGTGCAGCCTGGATTCGGGCGTGTCGGGCATCCTGGGTTCGCCCAGTTGGTTCTTGACCGAGGAGCCGACCTTGGAGGCCACGCCGCGCAGGCGCCGCCCCAGCCCCCCCTCCCCGTCCTCCGGGGAGCCCGGCTGGCAGGCGGCCGCGCCCTCCAGCCTGAAGGGTTTGTTGGGCACGTCCAGGAGCACGGGCATCATCACGGAATACTCCACGTCCTCGGGCCGGTTCACGGTGTGGTCCAGGTATTCGAGGACGAAGGCCAGGGCCAGCGCGCCGACCAAGGCCAGGGCCAGCCCGGCGGCCAGGTTGCGCAGCATCCTGGGCTTGACGTGGGTCACGGGCAGGGTGGGGTCCTGCACGATGCTGATGCTCGAGATGCGCTGGGCCTTGAGGGCCTCGTCGATGCGGGCCTCCTCCAGGCTTTTCTGGTACTTCACGTAGTTGCCGCCCAGGACTTCGCGCTCGCGCTCCAGGTTCTGGATGTTGAACTCGAACTCGTTGAGGGTCCTGAAGTCCTCCATGAGCTTGTCCATCTGGCGCGCGAGCACCGTGCGCCGCGCCACCAGCGAGGAGTGCACGGTCTCCTCGGCCACCAGGGAGCTCGTGAGTTCCAGGAAGATGGGGTTGGCCCCGACCACGGTCTGGGTGCGGCTGCTGGCCTGGTCCCTGAGCATCTTCTCGGCCTCGGCCACCTGGCGGGCGACCTCCTTGGCCTGGGGCGTGTCCGGGCGGTAGACCGAAAGGATCTCCTGCTGGCGCAGCTGGAGCCGGAAGAGGTCCTGGCGCATGTAGTCGTAGGCCTGGTTGGCCACGTTCTTCTGCACCTCGCGGGTCATGGTCTCGGGGAAGCGGGCCAGCTGGGCGCGGATGGAGTCCACCTTGGCCTTGGACGCGGCCATGCTGGAATCCGTGCCCTCGAGCTGCTGGCGCAGGAAGGAGTACTGGTCGCGCAGGGTGCGCTGCTGGTCCTCCACGGAGGAGATGCCCACCTTGTTCTTGAGTTCCAGCAGGTCGTTCTCGGTCTTGAGCAGGGCCTTGCGCACCTGTTCGGTCTGGGCCAGGAAGAAGTCGTAGGAGCCGGGCGTCCAGTGGGCGGAGATGTGCTTGTCCTGGAAGGCGTCGATGTAGGCCTTGAGCACCTGCTGGGCGAGCCTGGGGTCCTGCGACTCGTAGGACATGGCGATCACGTTGGAGCGCGGCACGGCCTCGATCTTCACGGAGGTCATCACCGCGCGCACGGCGTCGTCGCGCTCGCGCATGGCCTCGTGCAGCACCTTGTCGCCGCCCAGACGTTCGCCCGCCCCGCTCTCGCGCTTCTCGAGGATGCGCTCCGGGCCCACCGCGCCGACCACGCGCTCGGCCATCTCCCGGCTTTGCAGCATGACCATCTCCGAGTTGACCTCGGTCTCGCGGTTCTGGTTGACGCTGACCACCTGCCCGGACGCGGCCACGGTGGGGTCGATGACCGCGGACTGGCGGCCCAGGCGGATCAAAAGCTCCGCGTCGGACCTGTAGATCTTCGGGGCCAGGAGCGTGCCCAGCACCACGGCCACGAGCACGGAAAAAAAGAACAGCGTCACGTTGGCCTGATGCCTGAACAGGACGTGGTACACGTCGCGCATGGTCTTGGGCGCGACCTTGGACCCGAGGACCGAGTGCGTGATGGGCGAACCGATGGAGGTGAAGTTCATAAGTACGGTTCTAGAAGTTCGTCTGCACGCCGAGCGACCTGACCACGGTCCCGCCGGATTCGGTGATGCCGCCTTGCAGGCCGGTCTTGGGGATCATCTTGTTGATGTACTGGTCCACGTAGTCGTTGAGCTTGGTGATGACGGTCCTCGGCACCCAGACGATGTCGCCGGGCTTGAGCCAGAACACCTTGCCCGCCTTGCCGTCGAGCTCGCCGGAGAGGTCCAGGGTGCAGCCGTAGCGCTCGTCGCCCTGGTGGCGCACGATGACCACGCTGGAGACGGCGGCGGTCTTGGGGTCGAAGCCGCCCGCACGCATCACCGCCTCCAGGGCGGTCATGCGGTTGCGCACGCGGATGAGCCCGGGCGAGCGCACCTCGCCGCCCACGTAGACCTGGAGGTTCGCCTGGGAGCGCATGATCACCGTGAGGTCGGGGTAGTTGAGCTTGTCGGCGTACATGGCCGTGAGCTCGCGGCGCAACTCGGGCAGGCTCTTGCCTTCGGCCTGCACCTCGCCGACCATGGGCAGGTCGAGCTTGCCGTCGGAGCGCACGGCCTGGGATTCGTTGAACTGAGTGGCGAAGGCGAAGCGGATCTCCAGCACGTCGCCCGCCTGGATGGACACGGGGTCCACGGGCTCCATGGCCATCTCCGGAGCCTCCTTGGCGGCCTTGCCGGCGCACCCGGCCATGAGGAGCAAAAGCATGAGGATGGCCGGCGCGGCCATCAGCGGTCGGTTCTTGTCGGCGGTCCGGATCTTCCCGCCAGCCGTATGCGGCATGAGTTCCTCACGGAGGTTTTCGTCACGGGCGCGATGCTGCGCACGGGCGCGCATACTCCGTTTGGTTTCAACTATCTGCGGGCAAAGAAAGAGTCAACGCCGTTTAGGAAGCAATCGCCTTACGCCTTCGATTTCCGCTCTCCGCGCGCGCCCGGCGGGCGTTGACTTCGGCCCGCCCATTCCGTAGCGGTTGGAGCCTCACGCACGCCCAGCGCATGGACACCCGATGGAACGCCCAGACCACGCCGCCACCCTCTTCCGCACGACGGCGCTCGTGGCGGCGGTGAACGTCTTCAGCAAGCTGCTCGGCGTGGCGCGCGAGGCCCTGGTCGCGGGCAGCTTCGGCGCGCACGAGGCCACGGACGCCTTCTTCGCGGCCTGGCGGCTGCCGGACGTGCTCTTCAACAGCCTGCTCGGCGTGCTCCTCGCCAACACCTTCATCCCCGTGTTCTTCGAGCTGACGGCCTCCCACGGCCCCGGCGCGGCGAGGCGCTTCGCACGCTCGGCCTGCGGAGCCGCGCTTCTGGCGCTCTCCCTGGCCGCGCTGTGCTACGCCCTCTTCGCCGACTCCGTCATGGCCGTGCTCGCGCCGGGGCTCTCACCCCAGGCGCGCGAGTTCGGCGCGGACATGGCCCGCCTGCTGGCCCCGGTGGCGGTGGCCGGAGGGCTCACGGGCATCCTGCGCGCCATGCTGCACGCCGAGGGGCGCTTCCTCGTCCCGGCGTGGCTGCCGGTGGTGCAGAACCTTTGCGTCATCGGCATGATCCTGGCGCTCGGCCCGCTCGTCGGGGTGGCCTCCATGGCCTGGGCGCTTCTACTCTCCTGCGTGCTCCAGGCCGCGATGCTCTATGCTCCCCTGGTGCGCGAGGGGCGCGCCCCCCGGCCCTCCCTCGACTTCGCGGACCCGGGGCTCAAGCGCATGGGCGCGCTCATGGCCCCGGTGCTGGCCACCTTCGCCCTGGGCAACGTGATCCCGCTCCTCGAGGTGCACCTGGCCTCGGATGTGGCCAGCGGGGCCATCTCGCACCTGAGCTACGCCTACCGGCTCTTCACATTGCCCGAGCAGGTCTTCGCCCTGACCCTCTCGGCCGTGCTCTTTCCGTACCTGGCGCGCGACGCGGGCGCGGGCGACCGCGAGGCCATGGCGGCCAAGCTCTCGGCCGGGCTGCGCGCCTGCCTGTACCTCACCGCGCCCATGGGCGCCTTCCTGGCCGTGTTCAGCGAGGAAACCGTGCGGCTCTTCCTGGGGCGCGGCGCGTTCGGGCCGGAGGCCGTGGCGGGCACCGGGCTCGTGCTGGCGGCGTACGCGGGCGGACTCTTCGCCGTGTGCGCGCGCAACCTCCTGGTGGACGCCTGCTTCGCGCTGACCTCGCCCGGGATCATCCTCAAGGTGGCGGCGGCCATGATCCCCGTGAACGCCGCCCTGGACGTCTGGCTCTGCGGGCTTCTGGGCACGCCCGGACTGGCCCTGGGATTCTCGCTCACGGCCGCCCTCCACTGCCTGGCGCTCGGCCTGGCGCTCGGCCCGCGCCTGCACGGCCTGGACGCCCGCGCAGTGCTGGCCGCGCTGGCGCGCGCGGCAGCCGGGTCGGCCCTGGTGGCCGCCCTGTGCCTCGCGGCCAGGCCCACCCTCGCCGGGCTCTCGGCCGAAAGCGGATTCGCCGGGCAACTGGCCCTGCTCGGGCTTGCCGCCGCGCTGGCCGGGGCCCTCTACGCCGGCGCCCAGTCCCTGATGCGAAGCCCCGAGCAGGCGCTCCTTACGGGCGCGCTTCGCCGGAGGCGGCCGTGAGCGCGCCCATCCCCGTGCTCCAGGCGCTCATCCATTCGCCGTGGTACTTCCGCGACGAATCGAGGCCCATGGACGAGCAGGCCATGGGCGACGACTGGCACGTGCGCACGGCCCTGGCCCTCGAGCGCGCCTTCCCCGGCCGTTTCGCCCTGGAGTGCTGGCGGCCGGACTGGCGCGAGCCCGTGGAACGCACGGCCTGCGTCTCGGGCCTGACCTGCCGGATATTTCCCTCGCGCAGGGCCGCCTTCGGCAAGTTCCTCTGCGAGGTCAGCCCGGCCATGTTCGCGGCCCTGTGGCGCCGGGCCAGGCGGGAGCGTTTCGTGCTGCACGTGCACGAGATGCACTCGGCCACGGGCATGCTGGCCGCGTTCTTGCCCTCCGGGGCCGTGAAGGCCGCGCACACCCACGGCAGCCCGCCCGTGGGCCTGCGCCTGGAAAACGCCGCGTCCCCCCTCAAGCGCGCGGTGCTCAACGCGCTGTGGCCCCTGGAGAAATTTGCGCTCGCGCGCTACCGTTGCCTCTTCGCCATCGCGGACAGGGAACTCGCCTACCTGCGCTCGCTTGAGCTGCCCGCCTCGAAACTGACCATGGGCGTGGACTTCCATGCCTTCGCCCCGCGCGCCAGGGCCGAGGCCAGGGCGCGCCTTAGCCTGCCCCGGGACGCCAGGATCGTGCTCTACTGCGGGCGCTCCTTCAGGCTCAAGGGCCTGGACGCGCTGCTGGACGCCATGGACGTGGTGCGCTCCCGCCTGCCCGGGGCCTTTCTCGCCACGGCCGGGGGCCTGCCCCAGGACGAGCTGTCCGCCCAGGTCCGCGCGCGCGCGGACAGGGACTTCGCGCGCGTGCCCTACGAGGCCATGCCGGACCTCATCGCGGCCAGCGACCTGGTGGCGCCCAACGTTGCCGACCCGGGGCTTCTGGGCATCGGCATGGCCACGGTGGAGGCCCTGGCCATGGACGTGCCCGTGCTTTCGAGCGCCCTGGGCGAATTCCCGGGCACGGACGAAGAGAGGCGAAGCCTGGGCGTGCACTATCGTCCGGGGCGAGACGACCTGGCCGGGGCCATCGTCGAGGGGCTCTCCCTCCCGGCGGGCGCGAGACCGCGCGAGACCGCCAGGCGCTTCTACGACTGGCCCGTGATCGCCTCCCGCCTGGCCCAGGCCTACGAAGAACTCTGGAGAGGCTGAGCCTTCTCCACCAGGCCTCTCAGCACCCGCAGGTTCTCCACGTCCTCCTCGAGGTCCTTGCCCTTGTGCGTCTCCAGGATCATGGGCAGGCGCGAAAGCGCGGGGTGGTTCACGATGGCCCTGAACCCCTCGACCCCGATGGAGCCCTTGCCGATGTGCTCGTGGCGGTCCAGCCGGGAGCCGCGCGCGCCCTTGCAGTCGTTGACGTGCACGAGCCCAAGAAGGTCCTTGTCGATCCCGGCGAGCATGGCGTCCAGGCCTTCGGCCGTGTCCACGCCGTACCCCGCCGCGAAGGCGTGGCAGGTGTCCAGGCAGAGCCCCACCCTGCCGGGACGTTGGACAGCGTTCAACATCTCCATCAATTCCTGCATGTTCGAGCCGAGCCCAGTGCCCTGCCCGGCGGTGTTCTCCAAAAGGATGCCCGGGCCGTCCCCGTTGGAATCGAGCGCCTCGGCCACGCTCCGCGCCGCCCGCGCCAGGGCCTCGCCCCGGGGCGCGCCCATGGCCGATCCCGGGTGCAGCACCACCCAGGGGACGTTCAGCTCCCGGCAGCGCGCGAGTTCGGCCGCGAGGGCCGCCACGCCCTTTCGCCTGAGCGCCTCGTCCGGCGAGGCCGGGTTGAGCAGGTAGGAGGCGTGGCTGAACACGGGCCAGCCCCCCCAGCGCCCCCAGGCCTCGGCGAAGGCGACCGCCTCCTGGGGCGTGACCGGGGGCGCGTCCCATTGGCGCTGGTTGCGCGTGAAAATCTGCAAAGCCGTTCCGCCAGCCTTTTCGATGCGTTCGAAAGCGGTCTGAAGGCCTCCGGCGACGGATTCGTGCGCTCCGAAGAGCCTTTTTTCTGATCGCATGGGCACTTTTTCCCTGAAAGAATTTAATTGAGCAGTTTGTTTCGTGGTGCTACTGATTTCGCCCCGGGAGAGCCGGAGACTTCGATCGCTTCGACCGAGATGAATCACACAGCATATGTAACCCTCTGGTATCCAAAGCCTTCCGAGACGTTCGTGGTCGGCGAAGTAGCCGGGTTGCGCGCTCTCGGCATGCCCGTGACCGTCTACACCCTCTACGGCAGGCTGTGCAGGCACGTGGGCAGGGACATGGAAGCCAAGTGCTCCTCCGTGGTCCGCCTGGGCCTGGCCAGCATCCCCAAGGGATTCGCCGACCTCTGGTGGTGGCGCAAGCACCACCCGGAACTCCTGAAGAGAACCGCCAAGACCGTGCTCTGCCGCTTCTGGCGCGACCTGGAGCAGACCGGCGAGAACACCTGGGCCTTCTTCGCGGGATGCCGCCTGGCCAGGATGTTCCTGCGCGACGGCGTGACCCACATCCACGCGGGCTGGGCCAACGGCCCGGCCACCGCCGCCTGGACCGCCTCGCTGCTCACGGGCATCCCCTTCAGCTTCACCGGCCGCGCGGGCGACATCTACCCGCCCGACGGCGCGCTCGAGGAAAAGATCGCGGCTGCGGCCTTCGTGCGCACCGACGCGGCCTTCAACCTGGACTACGTGCGCCAGTTCACCTGGGACCGCAAGGACCGCGTGCGCCTCGTGCGCAACATGCTCTCCTGGGACGTGCCCGAACCCGCGCCCGTGCCCATGGGCAAGCCCCTGCGGCTTTTGGCCATCGGGCGCTTCGTCAAGACCAAGGGCCTGGACGTGCTCCTGGACGCCTGCGCCCTGCTGGCCGAACGCGGGGTGGATTTCCGGGTGACCCTGGCCGGGTCCGGGCGCATCGAGCGCGCCCTGCGCGCCCAGGCCAAGCGCCTGGGCATCGAGGACAGGGTGGATTTCCCGGGCTTCGTGCTGCACAAGGACATCCCCGAGCTCCTGCGCGCCCACGACGTCTTCGTGATGCCGAGCAAGATCGCCCCCACCGGCGACCGCGACGGCCTACCCACCGTGATCATGGAGGCCCTGGTCAGCCGCGTGCCCGTGGTGGCCACGGACGTGGGCGGCATCCGCGAGGTGGTCCGCGACGGCGAGACCGGGTACATGGTCCAGCAGAAGAACCCCGCCGCCCTGGCCGAGGCCGTGATGAACATGGCCGCCGACAGGGACAACGCCGTGCGCATGGCCGACAAAGGCAAGAGCCTGGTGCTGGAGCTCTACGACACCGCGCGCAACTCGCGCTCCTTCCACGACCTCATCGCGGAGAACAGCCTGGAGCGCCCGGTCACGGCCCCCCCGGCGTAGGACCAGCGCGCGGACTTTAAGGATTTCACGGGGAGGCCTTCGGGCCTCCCTTTTCTTTTACCGGCCCCGGCCCCTCGCGGCGTGGGCCTCCTCGATCACCCGGGCGTGCCGGGCGGCCACGCGCTCCAGGCAGTGGTGCGCAAGCGCGGCCTCGCGCCCGGCGCACCCCGCGCGCTCCCTCAGGCCCGCGTCGCCCAGGAGCCTGCCGAGTGCTTCGGCCATGGCCGCCGGCTCCTTCTTCGGGACCACGAAGCCCGTCTCGCCGTGGCGGATCACCTCGGCCACGCCGCCCACGTCCGTGCCCACGCAGGGCAGGCCCATGGCCATGGCTTCGAGGAGCACGTTTGGCATGCCCTCGTTCTCCGAGGAAAGCGCGGCCACGCTGGCCCGGGCGTAGTGCGAGCGGGGATCGGCGGTGCCGGGCAGAAGCTCCATGCTTGCACGCGCCGGGCTCGCGGCCATGCGCGCGGCCAGGGCGTCGCGCAGGGGGCCGTCGCCCACGACGCGAAGCCTCGCGCCGGGATGGCCGGGCGAGAGGATCTCGAAGGCGCGGATGAGCGTCTCGTGGTCCTTGATCGGGGCCAGGCGGGCCAGGCAGAGGATCACCGGGCCTTCCTCGCGAGCTGGCGGGTCCGGCGAGAAGTGCGCGGTGTCCACCCCGGTGGGGATCACCTCGACGCGCTCCCCGGGCAGGCCGTAGCGGGCCGTCAGGACGCGCTCGAGCGCGGCCGCGTTGCACACGTGGCGGCAGGCCAGGTTCTTGAGCACGGCCTCGTGCTGGCGCCAGAGGTCGTCCCCGCCACGGCAGTTGGCCACCACGGCCGGAACCCCGGCCAGCCTGCCCAGCACCCGTCCCCAGATGTTGGGCACCACGGTGAGCGCCATGAGCACGTCCGGCCGGAAAGCCCTGAGCGCCCGCCACAGGCCCCACAGCGAGGCCGGGCCGACTGTTGGGGTTTTCGAGAGCGCACGCACCGTGAGGCCGTATTCCACGGCCTTGGGCAGGAACTCCCCGCCGGGAACGAGCGTCCAGATCTCCGTGTCGAAACGAGCGGGGGGAAGCCGCCTGCCCAGTTCCAGGGCGTGGCGCTGGGTGCCTCCGGCCAGGAGGTCCTGAAGCAGAAGGATGGTCTTGATGGGGCGCATGGTTGTATGAAATGATTCCTGGTCCGGGCAGGCCGTCATACGCCATGACGCCCCGGCCGCCAAGAGATACCTCCCTACATGAAGACCCAGCACTCCATCCTGCGGAAGTTCCTGCACCTGGCCTCAGCCCAGGGCGTGCGCGACTGGCTGCACACGGCGCTCATCGTTATCCTGGCCAGGGCCAGCTCCGCCTCTTACGGCGAGTTCGTGCTGGCGTTTTCCCTGGCCCAGTTCATCCAGTTTCTGGGCGAGTTCGGGCTCAACCAGCCCATGGTGGTGGCCTTGAGCCGCAAATGGGGCGACAAGGGCCACGTGCTGGCCCAGTACGGGCTCAT
The DNA here is from genome assembly GCF_055397115.1 of Fundidesulfovibrio sp. YSD1. NCBI lineage: Bacteria > Pseudomonadati > Thermodesulfobacteriota > Desulfovibrionia > Desulfovibrionales > Desulfovibrionaceae > Fundidesulfovibrio > Fundidesulfovibrio sp. YSD1. Next base: position 3,465,014 of record NZ_AP043666.1, on the reverse strand, counting down.
CAAGCTGGCCCTGTACGGCGCGGGCATGCTCGGCGTGATCGGGTTCTGCCTGGTCCAGGGCTACGAGCCCGGGCTCTTCTGGATGGCCGTGCTCGTGTGCGCGGGCTGCGGGCTGGAGCCCCTGGCCGGGTCGTTCTTCGTGGCCCTTCGCGTCCAGGGCCGCCAGGACCAGGAGAGCTACGTGCGCTCCGCCGCCGCCCTGGCCGGGTACTCCTGGGCCCTGGCAGCCGTGCTTCTTAACTGGCCCGCCTGGAGCCTCGGGCTTTTCAAGCTCATCGAAAACGCCGTCAACCTGGCCGGGGGGGCCTGGCTGTGCCTGCGCTGGGAGGAGATCTCGGGCCTCACCCTCGGGCGCAGGGGCATGGCCCGGGCCTGGCGCACGGCCGTGGGCGGGCTGACCTTCGTGGGCATGGCCCTGGCCGCCATCGGCTACAACAAGGTCAACGTGTTCTTTTTGCAGCGCCACGGCGGGTCGGAACTGGTCGGAGCCTACGGCGTGGCCTGGGAGCTGGTGGACGGGGCCTCCAACGTGGCTGCAACGCTGCTGCTCTCCGGGGTGATCTACCCGCTCCTGGTGAAGCACTGGCGCGCGGACAAGGCCGCGTTCACGGCCCTGGCCCGGGGCTGCGCCAAAAGCCTCGCCGCCATGAGCCTGCCGGTGATGGCCGCCATCGCCATGGAGTGCGACCGCATCCTGCCCCTGGTCTTCGGCCCCAAGTACGCGGACCACGCCTGGGTGGCGGCCTGGCTCGCCCCGTCCATCGCCGTGGCCTTCCTGCACAACCTGGCGGCCTACATGATGCTGGCCTTCGGGCGCGAGAGGCTTCTTCTCGTGATCTACTCCGGGGGCCTGGCCGCCGGGGCGGCGCTCTGCGCGCTGCTCATCCCGCCCTCGCCCCTGTGGGGCGCGGCCGTGGCCATCGTCTCGACCAAGGCCGTGGTGGCCGTGTGCACCGTGGGCTACTGCCAGGTGCGCGTGGGGCTTCTGAACCTCGGGCAGCTTCTTCTGGCGCTCGCCTGTGCGGGCCTGGCCTTCGGCTTGTGGAGGCTCACCGGGCAGGCGGCCCCGCGCGAGGCGGCCGAGGCCGCCGCCCTGGCCCCGCTTCTCTGGCTGGCCTGGCGCTGGCGTCCGCGCCGCGCGGCCGGATAGCCCCCCGGGCGGCTCCCGTCCTGGGTTTCTTCGGGGCTTTTCAGTTCCGCGTCTTCCTGCTACCAAGCGCCACCGCTTTACGGTATCGTCGGGAACCGGTTGTCGGCCGGCGACGAAAGCCCACTGCGGGAGGTGCCCCGTGGAAACCCGATCCTCATTCGTACGGCTTCTGGCCCTGTGCCTGGCGCTCCTGCTGGGCGCGGCCGTGTTCGTCTTCCACCAGGCCACCAGCAGGGCCGGGGAGGAACTCGTGCGCGAGTTCGACGCCCGCGAGGCCAAGACCCTGGACATGGTGCTCTGGCTGGTCCAGAGCCGCGCGCCCTACCAGGGCCTGGAGCCCCTGCGCTCCCTGGCCGGGGAACTCTCCGGGCGCTTCGGCGTGCGCGTGACCTACGTCTCGAACGGCAAGGTCCTGGCCGAGTCCGACCTTGGCCCGGCCGAGACCGAGAAGATGGACGACCACTCCCAGCGCCCGGAGATCGCCGACGCCCGCAAGAGCGGCTTCGGCAAGTTCGTGCGCTACAGCACCACCCTCCAGACGACCCTGTGCTACATGGCCAGGCCGGTCTCCGGCGTGGCGGGCCTGCCCGACGGCGTCTTGCGCATCGCCGTGCCCTACACCTCGGTGCAGAAGGTGCTGGAGGAGTCGCGCTCGCAGTTCTTCGCGGTGATCGCGGCCATGGCCGTGTGCGCCGCCGCCCTGGCCGCGTTCATGATCTTCCGCGCCCGGGGGATGCTCAGGTCCTTCAGCATGGCCGTGGACGACCTGGGCCGCGAGACCGCGCCGGACAAGATAAGGGTCTGCCCCGGCTCGGAGTTCAAGCCCCTGGTGGAGTCCATCAACGTGCTGGCCAAGCGCGCCCGCAAGAACATCCGCCGCCTCCAGGACACGCGCAGCCAGTTCGAGGCGGTGCTCGCCAACATGGCCGACGCCGTGGCCGTGCTGGACAAGGACGGCACCATCATCCTGCACAACGCCGCCCTGGAGGCGCTTTTGGGCGCAGGCCCCCAGGCCTGCGTGGGCAGGCACGTGCTGGAGTCGGGGCTGGGCGTGGACGTGTTCAGGGCCGTGTCGAGCGCGCTGGAATCGGACGGATCTGGACCGCCGCGCTTCCAGGCCAGGCTGGCCTCGGGGCGCGACGCGGACGTGGACCTCGTGCCCTACGTCACTTCCAGGGGCAAGAGGCGCGTGATCCTGGTGCTGCACGACGTCACCGCCATGAAGAACGCCGAACGCGTCCTGCGCGACTTCGTCATCGACGCCTCCCACCAGTTGCGCACGCCCCTGACCAGCATCCAGGGCTACGCCGCCACGCTCATGGACACGCCCCCGGACGAACCCGCCCAGGCCAGGTCCATGCTGGCGACGATCCTCAAGAAAAGCCAGGACATGGGCGCCGTGGTCACGACGCTTCTGGGCAAGGCTTCCCCCCAGGCGGGCGATTCCCCGCGCAACCAATAACCCCTTTCCGTCACCCAAGGAGCCCGCATGGGATTCAGCCTTTTTCCCAAGGAAGTGAAGTTCTACGACCTCTTCAAGGACCAGAACCGCAAGCTCATCAAGGCGGTGACGATCCTGGACGAACTGTTCCACTCCCTTGAGGACGTCGAGGACCGCTGCACGCGCATCAACATCATCGAGGCCGAGGCCAACTCGATATCGCGGCGCATCGCCACGGAGCTCTCCTCCACGTTCATCACGCCCCTGGACCGCGAGGACATCCACCAGATCAACATCACCCAGGAATCGCTGATCAACATCATCAAGGCCACGGCCACGCGCATCGGCCTGTTCGACTGCGGCGAGGTGCTCTACCCCTCGCGCAGGCTGGTGCGCTCGCTCAAGATCATGATCGAGGAGGCCGGGCACGTGCTGGACAGGCTCTCCAAGCGCAGCTCGGCCAAGGACGAGATCGAGCGCATCAAGGCCCACAAGTACGAGTGCGAGATGCTCCTCCTGGTGGGGCTCGGCGAACTCTACGAGGCCAAGGACCAGAACCCCGACGATTCCGGCGTGATCCTGCACATCATCAAGTGGAACCACATCTACGGCCGCATCGAGCAGGCCGTGGAGCGGGCCGAACGGTTGAGCGACGTGCTCGAAGGGGTGATGCTCAAGCATGCCTGAGATCCCCTTCCTGCTCGTGCTGGTGGTGCTGATCGCCCTGATCTTCGACTTCACCAACGGCGCGCACGACTCGGCCAACGCCATCGCCACGGTGGTCTCCACCAAGGTGCTCTCCCCGCGCACGGCCGTGCTCATGGCCGCCGCGCTCAACCTCTTCGGGGCGTTTCTGGGCACGGAGGTGGCCAAGACCGTGGGCAGCGGCATCGTGGGGCCGGACATGGTCGCGGGGTGCAAGATACTCGTGCTCGCGGCCCTCTTCGGGGCAATTTTCTGGAACCTGCTCACCTGGTACCTGGGCATCCCCTCGTCGTCCTCGCACGCGCTCATCGGCGGGCTCATCGGCTCGGCCATCGCCTACGCGGGCTGGGACGCCCCGAGCTACAACTCCATCCTGAGCAAGGTGATCCTGCCGCTGGTGCTCTCGCCCCTGGCGGGCTTCTTCTGCGGCTACGTGCTCATGGTGCTGCTCTCCTGGACGTGCGTGAAGGCCCACCCCAGGACCGTGAACACGGCCTTCAAGAAGCTCCAGATACTCTCCTCGGCCTTCATGGCCACCAGCCACGGCCTAAACGACGCCCAGAAGACCATGGGCATCATCACCCTGGCCCTGGTGATCTTCGGCTACCAGACCGAGGTGGCCATCCCCGTCTGGGTCAAGGCCAGCTGCGCCCTGGCCATGGGCCTGGGCACGGCCATGGGCGGCTGGAAGATCGTCAAGACCATGGGCCACAAGATCTTCAAGCTCGAGCCGATCCACGGCTTCGCGGCCGAGACCTCCGCAGCCGGGGTGATCATGGGCGCTTCCCTGCTCGGCGCGCCCATCAGCACCACGCACACCATCTCCACCACGGTCATCGGCGTGGGCGCGTCCAAGCGCTTCTCCGCCGTGCGCTGGGGCGTGGCCGTGAACCTCGTGGTGGCCTGGGTGCTGACCATCCCGGCCTCGGCCCTGGTGGCCTACCTCTCGTTCTGGGTGCTCGAGCTCATGGGGCTCGACAAGTAAGCCCACGGGCGCGAACACCGGGGCGGACGAAACCGCCCCACACACATTACGCGGCACGCCATGGCCAGACTGGACTCCTTCTACCTGCCCCCGGACAAATGGACGCCGCCCTATACCCTGGAGGGCGACGAGGCCAGACACGCGCTCAAGGTGCTGCGCCTGGCCCCGGGCGCTCGCCTGCGCCTGTTCGACGGCCAGGGGCGCGAGGGCGTGTTCGTGCTGGAGCAGGCCAAGGGCGGCGTGACGCTCAGCCTCGAATCGCAGGCCACCGCCCCCGAGCCCGCCGTGCGCACCTGGCTGGCCCTGGGCTGGAACAAGTCCTCGCGCCGGGGCTGGCTCATGGAGAAGGCCTCGGAACTGGGGGCCGCCGGGATCATGTTCTGGCGCTCCTCCAGGAGCCAGGGGGCCATGCCCGAGGCCCCCAAGGACACCTGGCGGGCGCAGCTCGTGGCCGGGGCCAAGCAGTGCGGCAACCCCTGGCTGCCCGCCATCGAGATGGTCCAGGGCGGGGCCGCCGGGATCAGCGAGCGCTGCCGGGGCTTCGCCGGGCGCTACCTGCCGTGGGAATCCAGGGACGTGACGCGCGGCCTCGGCGCGACGGACTTGACCGCGCCGGGCAGCCGTGTTTTCGTACTCGGCCCCGAAGGCGGGTTGACCAGGGAAGAGGCCGAAATTTTCACCGGCTCCGGCTTTTCCGCCGTGACCCTGGGCCCCCGCCCGTTGCGCTGGGAAACAGCCGCGCTCTTGTGCCTGGGCCTGTCCTGGTGGGGGGCCAACCAGCTAGCCGAGTGAGCACCCCTCGATGAACGCATGGATTCTGGCGGCCGAAGCCTTTACTGTCTACGGCCTCGTTCTCTGGTCGCATTCGCTGCGCCACCGCTTCGGCCTGGCTTTCTTCTATTCGCTCCTGGGCAGCCTCACGGCGGTGATGTCCTGGGTCACGGACGCCGGGGTGGTCGTGAAGCTCGGCGACGTGACCTTCCTGGTGGGCTCCACGGTCTTCTACACCTCGCTTTTGCTCGGCGTGTTCGTGGTCTACGTGTTCGACGGCCCCCGGGCCACGCGCGTGGCCATCCTCACCGTGGTGGGCGTCTCGGCCCTGGTGCCCGTCATCTCGCTGGTGCTGCACTTCCAGACCCGCATCTCGAGCACCGTGCCCCTGGCCCTGGTGCCCATACCAAGCCTGCGCATCAACACAGCCTCGGTGCTCACCACGCTGGCGGACCTGGTGTTCCTGGCCGTGAGCTGGGAGTACCTGCACGGGCGAACGCGCAAGATACCCCTGTGGGCCAAGGCGTTCCTCACCCTTCTCGGCGTCATGTGGCTGGACGTGCTGCTCTTCAACACCGGCGCTTTCGGCGGCACGGAGGGCTTCGTCTCCATCCTGAGCGGCACCTTCCTCAGCCGGCTGATCATCACCTTCTTCGCCGCGCCGATCCTCTGGGCCTACCTGGCCTGGCAGAACGGCATCGCCGGGGTGAGCATGCCGCACAGGCCCGTGTTCGCCATCCTCCAGGAGCTCACGGAGCTGCGCATCGAGCTCCAGACCGCCCAGGAGGAGATCGCCCGGCGCAAGACCGCCGAGACGTCGCTGGCGCGCAGCGAGAAGCGCTACCGCCTGCTCGTGCTCAACGCCAGCGAGCCCATCGCCGTGATCCAGAACGGCCTCTACCAGCTGCACAACCGCAAGTTCCTGGAGCTCACCGGCATGAACGAGGAGGAACTCTCGCTCTCGGTGTTCTCCGAGTTCGTCCACCCCGAGGATCGCGCGGATGTGGAAAAGGCCATGGAGGACGCCATGGCCCATCTGGGCCAGGCCCGCTGCATCGAGTTCGGCTCGGGCTCCGGAGCGCACGGCAGGATGCGCCTGCAGGCCAACATCGTGGGCATCGAGTGGGACGGCTCGGCCGCCATCCTGGCCTTCCTGCACGACGTCACCCGTCAGCGCCTGGACGAGCGCAGGCTCATGGACGAGGCCATGGCCGACGAACTCACCGGCGTGCTCAACAGGCGCGGCTTCGTGGACAAGTACGTGGACGCGGCCCAGACCCTGCTGGACGCCCGCAGGGACTTCTCCGTGCTCTACCTGGACGTGGACCAGTTCAAGTCCATCAACGACCGCTTCGGCCACGCCCAGGGCGACGAGGTGCTGAAATCCGTGGCCCGCGCCGTGACCTCGCAGGTGCGCGAGGGCGACATCGTCGGGCGCATGGGCGGCGACGAGTTCGCGGTGATGCTCCAGGGCGCGGACAGCGGCGAGGCCCGGGCCATCGCCCGGCGCATCCTGGAGCGCGTGCGCGGGGAAGGCGCGGCCGCCTCGGCCGGCGGGGCCACGGTGAGCATCGGCTGCGCGGGCGCGCCCCCGGGCTGCGAGGACACCCCCTTCCAGCTGCTGGACAAGGCCGACCACGCCCTGCTCGAGGCCAAGCGCGAAGGCCGCGACCAGGTGCGCTGCCACTGACAGCACAGGGCCCGGAGGTGACAACCCGGGCTCCAACCCTTAGGTGAAAACCATGCCCCCTCTCGCCCATCTCATCCGTCCGGCGAGCTTCGAGGAGTTCACGGGCCAGGCCCACGTGATCACGCGGCTCCAGGCCATGCTCAAGGCCAAGCGCCTTCCGAGCCTGCTCTTCTACGGCCCGCCGGGCTGCGGCAAGTCCACCCTGGCCATCCTGCTGGCCCGCGAGAAGGGCGTGCCCTTCGTGCGCGTCAGCGCCCCGGAGGCCGGGCTCTCCCAGCTGCGCACGCTCATCGAGGGCAAGGAGATCCTGATCCTGGACGAGCTGCACCGCTTCTCCAAGGCCCAGCAGGACTTCTTCCTGCCCCTGCTCGAACACGGGGACATCACGCTTTTGGCCACCACCACCGAGAACCCCTCGTTCTCCGTGACCAGGCAGCTTCTCTCGCGCCTGCACGTCATGCGCCTGCGCCCGCTCTCCCACGCGGAGATCATGCAGGTGGCCGCGCGCGGGCTCGAAGCCCTCAAGCTCGAACTCTCGCCGGAGAGCGTGGAGCTCCTGGCCGCCATGTCCGGCGGCGACGCCAGGACGTTTTTGAACCTTCTGGAGTTCACCTCCCAGCTGCCCCTGGAGAAGCGCGCAGTCTCCGAGCTGCGCCACAGCCTGCCCGAGCAGGTGGTGCGCGGCGACCGCGACGGGGACCAGCACTACGAGCTGGCCTCGGCGTTCATCAAGTCCATCCGGGGCTCGGACCCGGACGCCGCGCTCTACTACCTGGCCTGCATGCTCGAATCCGGCGAGGACCCGCGCTTCGTCTGCCGCCGCCTGATCCTCTCCTCCTCCGAGGACGTGGGCCTAGCCGACCCGCGCGCCCTGCCCCTGGCCGTGGCCTGCCAGCAGGCCGTGGAAATGGTGGGAATGCCCGAGGGCTTCATCCCCCTGGCCGAGACCACTGTCTACCTGGCCCTGGCCCCCAAGAGCAATTCCGCCTACGCGGCCTACCTCGCGGCGCGCAAGGAGGTCACGGCCCACGGGGTGCTCCCGGTGCCCCTGCACCTGCGCAATCCCTCGGCCAAGCTCCAGCGCCAGTGGGGCTTCGGCGAGGGCTACAAGTACCCCCACGCCTACCCCGGGGCCTGGGTGGAGCAGGAGTACATGCCCCCGGAGCTCACGGGCTTGGGCTTCTACCAGGAGAAGGACCAGGGCGAGGAGCCCAAGCTGGCCGCGCGCTTCAGGGGCCTGAAGAAGAAGCGGGGCTCGTGAGGCGGTGATGCTTCGCAACACGCGCCTGCTGGTCTTCGGGAGCCTGTTCGCCCTGGCCGTCGCCGGGGGCACGCTGGGCTTCAGCCTGGCCGAGGGGCACTCGCTCTTCGACTCGTTCTACTTCACCATCGTGACCATGAGCACCGTGGGCTACGGCGACATCCACCCCTGGACGCCGGAAGGCAAGCTCATCGCCGTGGCGCTCATCTTCGCCGGGGTGGGCACCTTCGTGGGCGTGGTGGAGACCGTGGCCGACTCGGTCTTCGCCGGACGCCAGGAAAAGGCCAAGCGCGAGAAGCGCAACATGATCCGGGGGATCTTCTTTTCCGACATGGGCCTGGCCCTGCTCACGCGCATGGTCGCGGCCGACCCGAACGCGGCGGAGCTCGACGGCAAGCTCGGCGTGGACGCCGCCTGGACGCCCGCCCGGTTCAGGCAGGCCCAGGCGCTCCTGGACGCCCACTCGTTCGCCATGGACGCGGCCCAGGCCGACCTGTCCGGGATGCGCGCCCTGCTGGCCGAAAAGTCCGACCTACTCCTGCGCCTGCTGGAAAACCCCAACATCGGCGAGCACGAGATATTCTCCGACACCCTGCGGGCCATCTACCACCTGCGCGACGAGCTCCTGAACCGCCCGGCCGACCTCTCCGTGCTGCCCGAGAGCGACCTGCGCCACCTGGCGGTGGACATCACCCGCGTCTACGGCCTTTTGAGCAGGCAGTGGCTCGCCTACGCGGCCTACCTCAAGCAGTCCTACCCGTACCTCTTCTACCTGGCGGCCAGGACCAACCCCTTCAACCCCGAGGCCAGCGTGATCGTGAAGGAATGAACGACCCGGCCCGGATTGTGATTTGCTTCACTCCTCTTCTTATTTCAACGCGTTGGTGCTATCCTCCCCAATCACCATGACGGATTTCGACACCTTCTTTTCCGGCCACGCCCGAGACTTCCTGATCCGGGCAGTGGACCTGGCCCTGGACGAGGACGGGCGCGACCTGACCGCCGAGGCGGTCTTCCTGGGTTCCGACCGCCTCAAGGCGCGCATCATCGCCAAGGAGCGCACCCTGGTGGCCGGCCTGCCCATCGCGGACGTGGTGCTTGAGCGCATGGGCATCCTGGAGGCCACGCTTCGCGACTACCGCTGCCGCGACGGGGACCTCTTGGCCCCGGGCTCGCTCGCCGCCGTGTTCGAGGGCCCGGCAGCCGGGCTCATGAAGGCCGAGCGCGTGATCCTCAATTTCCTCTGCCACCTCTCGGGCATAGCCAACCTGACCGCGCGTTACGTCGCCGCGCTCGAAGGCTCGCGCACCAGACTCCTGGACACGCGCAAGACCCTGCCCGGGCTGCGCCATCCCGAGAAGTACGCCGTGCTGGTGGGCGGAGGGCTGAACCACCGCCGCGACCTGTCCGAGATGCTCATGCTGAAGGACAACCACATCGACCGCGCGGGCGGCGTGACCCCGGCCGTCCAGGCCGTGCGCCGCGCCCATCCTGCCGGCACCGTGCCCCTGGAGGTGGAGTGCCGCACCCTGGAGGAGGTCCGCGAGGCCGTGGCGCTCTCTCCCGAGCGCATCATGCTCGACAACATGACCCCGGAACAGATGCGCGAAGCCCTCGAGCTGATCCCCGAAGGCATCGAGACCGAGTTGAGCGGAGGCGTCACGCTGGAGGCGCTGCCCCGGCTGGCGGCCATCGGGGCGGACTTCGTCTCGGTGGGGCGCATCACCCACTCCGCGCCCTACGCCGACTTCAGCATGCAGATCGTTCCGGCCTGAAGGAGCACATACATGACCCAACAAGACCACAACGCCTTCATCGAGGAGGCCCGGGCCAAGCTCGGCAAGGACCTCGTGATCCTGGCGCACCATTACATGTCCGACGCCGTGGCCCGCCACGCCGACCACACCGGGGACTCCCTCGAGCTTTCGCGGAAGATCCCCGACCTGGACGCCCGGCACATCGTGTTCTGCGGCGTGTTCTTCATGGCCGAGACCGCCGCCATCCTGGCCAGGCCCGGCCAGAAGGTGTTCATCCCGGAAATGAACTCGCGTTGCGTCATGTCCGACATGGCCCCGGCCTGGCTGGTGCGCGCCGTGTTGGACACCCTCGACGCGGGCGGGCTCGGGGTGACGCCCTTGACCTACGTGAACTCCTCGGCGGCCGTGAAGGCCCTGGTGGGCGAGCGCGGCGGGTCGGTGTGCACCTCGGCCAACGCCAAGACCATGCTCACCTGGGCGTTGGCGCAAGGCCCGCGCACGCTCTTCTTGCCCGACGTGCGCCTGGCCCTGAACGCGGCCGACTGGATCGGCCTGCCCAAGGAGGAGCGCCACATCGTGGACGTGCGCGAGCACGGCCGCGCCGTGAACCTGGAGAAGGCCGCGCAAGCCAGGCTTTTGTGCTGGCCGGGCCAGTGCGTCATCCATTCGCGCTTCAAGCCCGAGACCGTGCGCAAGGCCCGCGAGCAGTCCCCGGGCTGCCTGGTGGTGGTCCACCCCGAGTGCCACCCCAACACAGTGGCCCTGGCCGACGCCTGCGGGTCCACGTCGTTCATCATCAAGTACGTGGCGGGAGCCCCCGAGGGCAGCGTGATCTACATCGGCACCGAGTACAACCTGGTGAACCGCCTGGCCCAGAAGTACCGGGGAGTGAAGGAGATCAGGGCGCTGACCTACTCCACGTGCTCGAACATGGAGAAGGTCACGGAGCCCAACCTGGCCAAACTCCTGGCCACGCTGGACAGCGCGCCCGAGGTCACGGTGGACGAGGCCCTGAAGGAGCCCGCCAGGCTCGCGCTCACGCGCATGCTCGAGGCCTGCGCCAAATGAGCGCGCGCAAGGACGCGGCGTGACGGCCAAGCCGCCGGTGACGGCCGCCACGCGCCTGCTGAAGGCCAAGGGCGTGGACTTCGAGGTCCGCCTCTACGAGTACGAGGACCACGGGGGCACGACGCGCGCGGCCGTGGAGCTCGGCGTGGACGAGCACGCCGTGATCAAGACCCTGGTCTTCGAGGACGAAGCGAAGCAGCCCTTCCTGGTGCTCATGCACGGCGACCGCGAGGTCTCGCTCAAGGGGCTGGCGCGCGAACTCAAGGTCAAGGCCGTCTCTCCCTGCTCGCAGGAGGCGGCCCAGCGCCATACCGGCTACCAGGTGGGGGGCATCTCCCCCTTCGGCACGCGCAAGGCCTTGCGCGTCTGCGCCCAGAAGAGCATCTTCGCCCTGCCCGCCATCTACATCAACGCGGGCAAGCGCGGGGCCCTGGCCCGGATGGACCCCAAACACCTGCGGGAACTGCTCCCGGTCACTGAAGTGGACGCGGACAGGTAGGCCCGGCACGGGGGAGGCACGATGTACCATTACCGCATGAAGACACAGGTGCTGATCATCGGCTCTGGCGCCGCCGGATGCGCCGCCGCCCTGACCCTGGCCGACCAGGGCCGCGAGGTGGTGCTCCTGTGCGCCGGGGACAGGCTCACGGACGGCAACTCCTCCCTGGCCCAGGGGGGCATCGTCTACACGAGCCCCGAGGACAGCCCCAAGCTCCTGGAGCGCGACATCCTCACCTGCGGCTGGAAGCACAATCACCTGGCCGCCGTGCGCTTCCTCTCGCGCAAGGGCCCCGAGGTGGTGCGCCAGCTCCTCATCGAGCGCCTGAACGTGCCCTTCGAGCGCGCAGAGGACGGCGGCTTCCACCTGACCAAGGAGGGCGGCCACAGCCTGCCGCGCATCCTGCACTGCGCGGACTCCACGGGCCGTTCCATCATGCAGCACATGGTGGCGGCCGTGGAGGCCCACCCCAACATCACCGTGCTCACGCGGCGCACGGCCGTGGACGTGCTCACCTCGCACCACCACGCCTCCTTGCTGGAATACAAGTACCACCTGGTGAACCAGTGCCTGGGCGCGTACGTGTTCAACGAGCTCTCCGGGGCCGTGGAGACCATCCTGGCGGACTACACGGTGCTGGCCACGGGCGGCGTGGGGCAGATTTACCTGCACACCACCAACACCCGGGCCTGCGTGGGCTCGGCCGTGGCCATGGCCTACCGCTGCGGCGCGCGCTACATGAACATGGAGTTCATCCAGTTCCACCCCACCGCCCTCTTCCACCGCGCCGAGCGCAGGTTCCTGATCACGGAGGCCATGCGCGGCGAGGGCGCGAAACTCGTCAACAGCAAGGGCGAGGCCTTCATGTCCCGCTACGACGCGCGCGCCGACCTGGCCCCGCGCGACATCGTCACCCGGGCCATCATGGAGGAGCTCCTCAAAACCGGCGAGGACTGCGTCTTCCTGGACGCGGCCAACCACGTGGCCGACGTGGCCAGGCGCTTCCCGGGCATCGCCGGGAAATGCTCCGAAATCGGCATCGACATCGCCTCCCAGCCCATTCCCGTGGTCCCGGCCGCGCACTACTCCTGCGGGGGCGTGCTCGTGGACGCCCACGGGCGCACCACCGTGGACCGGCTCTACGCCGTGGGCGAGTGCAGCTGCACGGGCGTGCACGGGGCCAACCGCATGGCCTCCACCTCGCTCCTGGAGTGCGTGGTCTGGGGCGTGAGCGCTGGCTCCTACATCGGGTCGCGCTTCGGGGCCAAGCCCACCATCGGGCGAAAGCTGGCCGACTCCATCCCGGACTGGGTCAGCCCCGGCCAGGACCGCAACGAGGACCCGGCGCTCATCAGCCAGGACTGGACCACCATCAAGACCACCATGTGGAACTACGTGGGCATCCACCGCACGGCGTCGCGCCTCAAGCGCGCCTTCGAGGACCTGCGGGACCTGAACGTCCACCTGCACGACTTCTACCGCGAGACCCCCCTTTCCAAGCCCATCGTGGACCTGTTCCACGGCTGCCAGGCGGCCTACATCATCACCCTGGCGGCCATGCGCAACACCAGGAGCCTGGGCTGCCACTACCGGGTGAACTGAAGCTTCGCGGCCCGTTTCCGGAAGGGCGCCGCCCCTTCCGGAAACGGATCGCGGTTGCATCAGGCCCCCCGAAGGGGTAGTCAGGCGTCATCATCCCTCATTCCTGATCGCGCGATGCGTCCCCTCGCGAGGAGGTGCGCCGTGGGCGTCATGATGCAGGCCTTCTATTGGGATTGCCCCGTCCAGGAGAACGTTCCCGGGCTCTGGTGGAACAAGGTGCGCGAGAAGACCGCGGCCCTGGCCGCAGCCGGGTTCACGGCCCTGTGGCTGCCGCCCGTGCACAAGGCGGGCAACGTGGGCGGCGTCTCCATGGGCTACGACCCCTACGACTATTTCGACCTGGGCGAGTACGAGCAGAAAGGCGGGGAAAAGACCCTCTTCGGCTCGCGCGGCGAGTTGGAGGCGCTCGTGCGCGAAGCCCACGCGCGCGGCGTGCAGGTCTACGCGGACATGGTCCTCAACCACAACAACGGCGCGGACGGCAAGGAACGAAACGACATCGACGGCCAGGAGCGCTGGACCCGCTTCACCCCGGCCAGCGGCCGCTTCGCCCGGGACAAGTCCCACTTCCACCCCTGCCGCCACGAGCACTGGGACAACGAGGCCTTCGGCTCCATGCCGGACCTCTGCCACCGCCACCCGCACGTCTACGCCAACATGCTGGAGCTCGCGCGCTGGCTGGTGGAGGATATCGGGTTCGACGGGTTCCGCTACGACTTCGTCAAGGGCTACGGCACATGGCTGATAAAGAGCATCCAGGAGTACCGCTATCGCCGGGGCGGGGACGAAGTGAGGCCCTTCGGCGTGGGCGAATGCTGGGACGACGCGCGCACCATCGCGGACTGGCTGGACGACGCAAACGCCTTCAGCGACAACCCGGTCTGCGCCTTCGACTTTCCCCTGCGCTGGGAGCTGAAGGCCCTCTGCGACAGCTTCGGGCACGACCTGCGCGGGCTGTGCAAACCCGAGTTCCTCTACCGCTCGCACCCGGCCAAGGCAGTGACCTTCGTGGACAACCACGACTTCCGGGGCGGCTCCGCCCCGGACCAGATCGTCAACGACAAGCTCCTGGCCTACGCCTTCATCCTGGCCCACGAGGGCTACCCCTGCGTGTTCTGGAAGGACTACTTCAACTACGGGCTGGCCATGCCGGGCAGCCCCAACGGGCTGGACGCGCTGGTTGCGCTGAACGCCAGCCACGCCAACGGGCGCACGCGCGTGCACCAGGCGGACCAGTCGCTCTACGTGATGGAGAGGATGGGCCTGGAGGGCAGGCCCGGGCTCGTTTTCTTGCTGAACAACGACGGCCGCTGGCGCGGCTGCGAGGTGGATACGGGTAGGCCCGGCGGCAGGTATGCGGCGCAGGCCTGGTGGAGCGCCCTGGACATGGCTTCCCCGCGCGACCAGTGGACCGGCGATTCCGGCAGGGCCGTGTTCTACGCGCCCCCGCGCGGCTTCGCGGTCTACGTGCGGCAGTGAGGGGAGGCGGCGGCGCGCCTCACGGCTGGCGCACGCAGGCCACGTGGAGCTCGCCTTCCACGGCCATGGGGCTCACGCCCCAGAGGCTGACCCTGTTCTCGCGCCTGCAGGCGAGCTCAACCCCGGCGACGGCCCGGCGCGAGTTGTACGCCGCGGAGAAGGCCCGCATCGCGGGGCATGCAGGGCACGACGGGCTGGTGCCGCATCCGCTCAGGGATTCCACGGCCGAGGGGCAACACAGCAGGTCGCCTATGCGCAGGCCGAGAACCTCGCCCAGGGTTCTTGAAAAACGCGAGAGGAAAGCGTCGTTGACGTAGACGGTCTGCAGGAATCTGTTGACGACCATCACGGGGCTCGGAACGATGGAAAAAAGGGCGCCCAGGCACTCGTGAACCCTGCCGCTTTCGGCCAAGAGCGCATCCCAGGGGAGCCTCGCTCCCCCACGGCTCAAGTCGCATTCGACCATGACAGTCTCCATGCTTCATTCTCGGCAACCCGCCGGGGGTGTGCATGCCGGAACGAGTCGAACAACTTGATGCGGAACGGGCTGCATCGATGCGAAATGCTCGCCTGCGGAAAAACACGTAGTGAACGCCCTATCCCATTCATCTCCGAATTAATCAAGATTGCGCTTTCATGATTCCCTCCGCCCGCGCGCCTCGTCCTTTCCGCCGGAAACACCGTCGGGCGCGCCGCCCCGAACGGGAAAACAAAAAGGCGCGGCCGAAGCCGCGCCTTAAGCGTCCGAACGGGTCCGCGCCCCTCTAGATGGAGAGGCGCGTCTCGGCCTTCCTGCCGTTCATCCACAGGTCCATGAGCGTGTGGCTGACGAAGATGGCCGTGAACATGGAGGCCACGATGCCGAGCAGCAGCGTGACGGCGAAGCCCCTGATGGGGCCGGTGCCGAACTCGTAGAGCACCACGGCGGCGATGGCCGTGGTCACGTTGGCGTCCAGGATGGTCAGGGTGCCGCGCGAGAAGCCCTCCTTGATGGAAGCTCGCGAAGGCAGGCCCAGGCGTATCTCCTCGCGGATGCGCTCGAAGATGATGATGTTCGCGTCCACCGAGAGGGCCATGGTCAGGATGATGCCCGCGATGCCGGGCAGCGTGAGCGTGGCCCCGAACATGGCCAGGCCGGCCATGATCAGCACGATGTTGAACATCAGGGCGATGTTGGCCACCACGCCCGAGACCCCGTAGTAGACCAGCATGAACAGCGCGATGGCCGCGCAGGCCACGCCCACGCTCACCACGCCGTTGTCGATGGACTCCTGGCCCAGGGAGGGGCCCACGGTGCGCTGCTCGAGCACGTTCACCGGGGCGGGCAGCGCGCCGGCGCGCAGCACGACGGCCAGGTCGCGGGCTTCGGTCTCGGAGTAGCGGCCGGTGATCTGGGCCCTGCCGCCCGCGATCTTGTCCTGGATCACCGGGGCCGAGTAGGCCTTGCCGTCCAGGATGATGGCCATGCGCTTCTTGATGTTCTCGCCGGTGATGCGCTCGAACACCTTGGCCCCGCGCGAGGTGAAGGTCAGGCCCACGTAGGGCTGGTTGTTGTTGTTGTCGAAGCTCACCCGGGCGTCGGCGATGTGTTCGCCGGTCATCACCGCCTGGGACATGACCACCAGGGGCTTTTCGGTGACGTCGGTGGGCTTGGGCCCGGTGGAGACGCGCTCCATTATCAGCTCGCGGCCCGGGGGCAGCACGCCCTTGGCGGCCTTGAGCGGGTCGGCCGACTCGTCCACGATCTTGAACTCGAGGTGCGCGGTCTTGCCCACCAGGGCGATGGCGCGGTCGGGGTCCTGCATGCCGGGCAGCTGGATCTGGATGCGGTCCGAGGACTGCTTGCGGATGTCGGGCTCGGCCACGCCGAACTGGTCGATGCGGTTGCGGATGGTCTTCACGGCCTGGTCCACCGTGAGGTTTTCCAGGTTCTTCAGGTATTCCGGGCTGAAGGACAGCACGTACTTGACCTTGCCGTCGTCCACGGTCTCGGTCTTGTCCACGCGCGTGCCGGTGAACTGCTTCTTGAGGATGTCGTCGAATTCGGCCTTCTTCTCCGGGTTGGCCAGCACGAACTCGATGTGGCGCGAATCCAGCAGGTTCTGCCGGATCACGGCCATGTCCTTCTCCTGGGCGGCCGCCTTGATGTCGATCCCGGTCTGGGAGAGGGAGTTGCTGAGCGCCTTCTCCACGTCGACGCCCAAGGTCAGGTGAATGCCGCCCTTGAGGTCGAGGCCGAGGCTGACCTGTTTGGCGGGCAGTATCCTGCCCAGAGGCGACTCCCGGACGGAATCCACGGACGGCAAGGTGAACATGAGGCCCAGGACGAGGGCCACGGCAACGATGATGAGACGCCAGGACAGGCTGGACATGCACGCTCCTTCACGCGCGAAAAGGGGAAACCCCAGGTTCCCCCTTCGCAAATGGTCAAAAGGTGAGGCAGAACCGGCTTACTTGTTTTCTTCCGGCTTGTCTTCCTTCTTCTCTTCGGGCTTTTCGGCCGCCTCGGGCTTCTTGTCGGCCTTCTTGGCGTCCTTCTTGGGCTGTTGGGCCTGGACCAGGTCGGCCAGTCCGGCCACGTAGCTGCGCATCACGGTGATGACCACCCCGGGGGCGATCTCGACATTCACCTTGTCGTCGGTGATGGATTCGATACGCCCGTAGATGCCCCCGCCGGTGACGATGCGGTCGCCGCGCTTGAGGTTTTTCAGCATCTCGCGCATTTCCTTCTGCTTCTTCTGCTGCGGACGGATGAGCAGGAAGTAGAAGATCACGAACATCAGGATGAGAGGCAGGAAAGACATCAGTCCGCCCTGCGCGCCATCCGCTCCCGCGGGCGGCTGGCCCATGGCGTAGGCCACGCTGGTCAGCAACATTGAATCCTCCAGTGGGTAGGTTACGTGTTTCCCAGGCCCTAGCAGGCGACGTACAGGTTGCCGTAGGGGCGATGGGAGAACGGCTTCACGCGCTGGAAGGGTTCAGCCAAAACGGCCTTCAAGTCAACCCCGAATTCCCCGCAGTACTGTTCGAGGTTGGGGACGATGACCTTCATGTCCTCCTCGTCGCAGGGTTCGGCCTTCAGGTGGGGGCCGAGCTGCTCCAGGGGAACCTCGCCGCGCACGTAGATCGCCCCTCCGTGCATGCCGGTGCCCATGGAGCGCCCGCAGATGGGCGCGTCGGGCTTGCCGGTGGTCATGCCCAGGAGGATGATCGCGCCCCCGGCCATGTATTCGCCCAGGAAGTCGCCGGCCTTGCCGCCGACGACCAGGACCGGGAACTTCTCCTTGTAGGCCTTCATGTGGATGCCCACGCGGTAGCCCACGTCCCCCTTGATGAACACCTTGCCGCCGCGCATGGCGTAGCCGACCACGTCGCCGGCCATGCCGTTTATCACCACCAGGCCGTCGTCCATGGTGTTGGCCACGCCGTCCTGGGCGTTGCCCTCCACGCGGATGTAGGGCCCGCGCATGAAGGCGGCCATGTCCTGGCCGGGCACGCCGTGGATGAGGAACCTGAACTCCCCGTCCAGGCCGTCGGCGATGTAGCGCTGGCCGCGCACGTTGACGATCTCGAACTCGGTCTCGCCCTTGGCCACCAGTTCGCGGATCTGCTTGTTCAATTCACGGTAGTAGATGTTGTCGGCATCGAGCAGCATGTCGCGTCCTCTTAGTCTTCCAGCTTCACGATGACGGGTTCGCCCGCCTTGGGGGCCCAGACGGTGTCCAGTTCGCGGCAGACGTCGCGGATGGAGGACTCCTCGCTGGACATGAACACGTTGGCTCCACGCTCGGCGATGATCAGCGGGCGCAGCTTGATGCGGTCGTTCAGGCCCATCAGGCAGGTGCCGTCGGAAACCAGGATGGCGAAGGGGCCGTTGAGCAGGGCCGAGCCGTAGACCATGCGCAGGGCCTCGAAGGCCTTGCGCTGCTCCTCGGGCATCCGGGCGATCTCGTCCCAGAACGGGGGGGCGAAGACCCAGGAGGCCATGCGCAGCGACAGCCCGTGCTTGCGCACCAGAAGGTCCAGCTCGTAGGCCACCACCTCGGTGTCGGTCATGAGCGTGCACTCGTAGTCGTGCTCGCAGAGGTAGCGGCGGTTGATGCCGTAGGAGCTGATCTCGCCGTTGTGCACGATGGACCAGTCCAGCAGCGTGAACGGGTGCGCCCCGCCCCACCAGCCCGGGGTGTTGGTGGGGAAGCGGTTGTGCCCGGTCCAGATGTAGGCGTTGTATTCGTCCAGGCGGAAGAACTCGGCGATGTCCTCGGGGAAGCCCACGCCCTTGAAGGCGCCCATGTTCTTGCCCGAGGAGAAGACGAAGGCCGGGGTCTTCTTGTTGATGTGCATGATGACGTTGACGATGTAGTCCTTCTCGTCGTTGGAACGCCACATGGGCCTGTCCATGCCCTGCTTGGGAGTCAAAAAGAAGCGCCAGACGATGGGCGGGTTCTTGATGACCGGGGTGGGCCGGGTGGGGATGGGCTGGGACTCGTGGATGGTGAAGAACTGCTTCACCAGCTCCTCGGCGCGGTCGAGCCCTTCCTGGGTGTCGGCCATGATGTGGAAGGCGTACTTGTCGGCGTGCTCGGGGTAGATGCCGTACGCCGCGAAGCCGCCGCCCAGGCCGTTGCCCCGGTCGTGCATGGTGCACATGGCCTGGATGGGCATGGAGCCGTTGATGAGCTCGCGCTTGGTGTTGATGACACCGAAGACGCCGCACCCGGAGATGTCCTTTTCGAAGTCGTAATATCTTTCTGGAGCCTTCATGGCTGTAGCGTCTCCTTAAACGATCTCTTGCGCGCCGACGGGGTTGAACTGCTCGTCGAAGAAGCCTTCCGGCCACTGGAGGATGGAGGGCTGTCCCTTCACGAGCTTGTCCTTGGTAGGCGCGTCCAGGGGGAATTTGAAGCGGATGAAGCCGGTGTAGAGCCCGGCGATGTCGATCTCGCCCAGCAGCACGTAGCCCACCAGCCTGTCGTCCTTGAAGACCAGCTTGCGGTAGGTGCCGTGCTCCTCGTCCAGGTCGTCGGAGACGGTGATCCCGGCCTCGCCCGGGGCGGGATTGACCACGCCCACCGAGACGGTGGGCAGCCCGTAGAACGAGATGGAGTTCATGGCCAGGCCGCCCGTGTAGGGGCTCTGCGCCCCGGCCATGTTCTTGCCCGCGTAGAAGCCCTGGTTGAAGGCGTTGGGCCAGATGGGCACCACGCGGTTCTCGTCCAGGATCAGGTCGCGGGCCTGGGCCACGTCGCCGGCCGCGAAGATGTCCGGGTCGGAGGAGGCCAGCATGTCGTCCACCAGGATGCCCCGGTCCACCTTCACGCCCGCGTCCTTGGCCAGGGCCGAGGCGGGCACCACGCCGATGGCGATGACCACGGCCTGGCAGGGGATGAACGTGCCGTTTTTGAGCATCACGCCCTTGACCTGGCCGTCCTCGCCGCGGGTGATCTCGGTGGCCTGGGTGGAGCAGTGCACGCTGATGCCCACTTCCTCCAGGCGCTTGGCCACCAGGTTCCCGGCCTTGTCGTCGAACGCGGCCGAGAGCACGCGGGGGGCGAGCTCCACTATGGAGATCTTCACGCCCCGGTCATGCAGGGACTCGGCGGCCTTGAGGCCGATGAGGCCTCCGCCGATCACCACCACGTCCTTGCAGTTCTTGGCCACGTCCATGAGCGTCTCGGCGTGGGCCAGGGTGGTGAAGGTGTAGACCCCGGGGCCGTCCTTGCCCGGCAGGGGCGGCACGAAGGGCACGCCGCCGGTGGCCACCAGGAGCTTGTCGTAGAGGTAGTTGTGGCCGTCGGCCGTGGCCACCGTTTTGGCCTTGGCGTCGATGCCGGTCACCTTGGTGCCCAGGATCATCTTCACCTTGTTCTTGTCGTAGAAGGTCACGGGGCGCAGCTGCATGCGCTCGGGCCCGATCTTTCCGGCCAGCAGGTAGGAGATCAGCGGGCGGCCGTAGGTGGGGGTGCTCTCCTCGGAGATGACCATGACCTCGCCGTCGGGGTCCACCCTGCGGATGCCCTCGATGGCGCCCACGCTGGAGACGCCGTTGCCCACGATAACGTATTTCATCGCGCTTCTCCCTTTAGTCCTTGCCGCGGTCTTCGAAGACCAGGGCCGCGTTGGGGCAGGCTTCCACGCAGGCGGGCATGTCGCGTCCGGCGCACATGTCGCACTTGACGATCTTTTCCTTGAAGGGGTGCCTGCGGATGGAGCCGAACGGGCAGGCCATCAGGCAGGACCAGCAGCCCACGCACTGCTCTTCGTTGTACTCGCAGCGTCCGGTCTCGCGGTTTTTCGTCAGCGCGCCGGAGATGCAGGCGGCCACGCACATGGGCTCCTGGCAGTGGCGGCAGGAGAGGGCCACGCACACGGGGCCCTCCTGGGCCACGCTGCGCCGCGCGGACAGGCCGTCCTGGGCCTTCTCCACGGTGTGGGCCAGGATGGTGTCCTTGGTCTTGGAATGGGCGGTGAGGCAGGCCACCTCGCACAGGTGGCAGCCGATGCACACTTCCTTGTTGGGATAGATCTTCTTCATGGCTCGTTACCTCCCGGCGGCCTTGACGCCCAGGGTGTCCAGCTCGACCTGGTTCAGGCCCACGGCGCGCAGCTTGTCGCGGTTGCCGCGCAGGCTCTCGATGGAGTTGAGGCCCATGCCGCCAAGCATCTCCTCGATCTCGTGCGCCCAGGCCTTCATCAGGTTGGCCATCTTCTTGGCGGCGATATCGGGGTTCTGGCGCTTGGCCAGGTAGGGGTCGTTGGTGGCGATGCCCCAGGGGCACTTGCCGGTGTAGCAGCGCGCGCAGAGCGTGCAGCCCACGGAGAGAAGCGCCGCCGTGGCGATGTAGACCGCGTCCGCGCCCAGGGCGATGGCCTTGACCACGTCGGCCGAGCAGCGGGTGCCGCCGGCCACCACCACGGAGGCCTGGCTGCGGATGCCCTCGTCGCGCAGGCGCTGGTCCACGGAGGCCAAGGCCAGCTCGATGGGGATGCCCACGTTGTCGCGGATCATGGCCGGGGCCGCGCCCGTGCCGCCGCGCATGCCGTCGATGGTCACGATGTCCGCGCCGGCGCGCACCACGCCCGAGGCGATGGCGGCCACGTTGTGCACGGCCGCGATCTTCACGGACACGGGGGCCTTGTAGTCGCTGGCCTCCTTGAGGGCGTAGATGAGCTGGTGCAGGTCCTCGATGGAGTAGATGTCGTGGTGCGGCGCGGGGGAGATGGCGTCGGAGCCGATGGGCACCATGCGCGTCTCGGAGACCTTGGCGTTGATCTTCTCGCCCGGGAGGTGGCCGCCGATGCCGGGCTTGGCGCCCTGGCCGATCTTGATCTCGATGGCCGCGCCCGCGTTCAGGTAGTCGCGGTGGACGCCGAAGCGGCCGGAAGCCACCTGCACGATGGTGTTGGCCCCGTACTTGTACAGCGAGGGGTGCAGGCCGCCTTCACCGGTGTTGTAGTAGGTGCCCACTTCGGTGGCGGCGCGGGCCATGGCCACGTGCAGGTTGAAGTTGATGGACCCGAAGCTCATGGCCGAGAACATGATCGGGATGTCGAGCTTGATGTTGGGCTTGAGGTCCGTCTTCAGCCTCGGGCCCTCGGGAGTCTCCTCGAACTGGAGCTCCGTGGGCTTGGAGCCCAGGTAAGTGCGCAGCTCCATGGGCTCGCGCAGCGGGTCGATGGAGGGGTTGGTGACCTGGCTGGCGTCCAGGAGCAGCTTGTCCCAGTACACCGGTATGTCCACCGGCGACCCCATGCCCGCCAGAAGCACGCCCCCGGAATCGGCCTGCTTGTAGATGTTCTTGATGAACACCGGCCGCCACAGGGCGTTGGGTTTGAAGTTCGAGGGCTTCTCCTGGATGAGCAGCGCCTGGGTGGGGCACAGGGCCTCGCAGCGGTGGCAGCCGATGCACTTGGTGTTGTCGTGCCGCACGCACTGGCGGGCCTCATCCCAGAAGTGGACGCCGTAGGAGCACTGACGCACGCAGACCTGGCAGTTGATGCAGGCGTCCTTGTCCCGGACGACGTAGAAGTCGTGGTAGTTCTTGTTTATGGGGGCGAAGGCCAAGACGGTCACCTCTTTGGGTCGTTTTGGAGGGGTACGGCGGGCGCCGCTGGTTCGGTGCCCCGGCCCGCTCCCCCTTCGAACTGCGGGCCGAGTGTGCCCACGCGGCATGGGTGGCCTGGGCAATTTTGAAGCGGGAAGGGGAGAATGTGTATAATCGGAGAATTCGTCAAGAGGGGAAAAATGAAGCAAAGTAGCCGCTAAACCAAGGCCAGTCAACGAAATCCGGCGTTTTTCGCGGCTTCGGAGGAATTTACATTATGGAAACTTTTTTTCACGCCGTTCCGCTGTGCGTACCAATGTTGTCGCGTACGGGAAACTCTCGCCGCAAGCGGGACCCCACGCCAATCGGTGGCCCGTGCGGGTTTCCCAAAGCCCGGTGGCGACGTGGCGGAGCGTTTGTTTCTTTTTTGTCACACACGGCACAATACAATACCCCTACAGTATGAAAAATATCTGCCCTCCCTTCCCTCCGCGCCGCTGGGGACGCAAAAAGGCCCCTCCCCGGCTGACCGGAGAGGGGCCTCGAGTATGTTTCCGGCCCGCGAGGGCCTCACGCCACGGACTTGCCGCCCGCCTTGCCAGCCCTGCCGTGGCCCTCGCCGCCCTGGAGCCTGCCCAGGTGGTCGCGCACCTTGAGCAGCACCCTGTGCGCCAGGCGGATGTCCTCCTCCGGCAGATCGCGCAGGATCTCCTTCTCGATGCCCACGGCCGTGCGCACGAGTTCCTCGATCACCGGGGTGGCCATGTCGGTCAGGATCACGTGCTTCATCCTGCGGTCGCCGGGCACCAGCTCGCGCCTGACCCAGCCCGTGGCCTCCAGCTTGTCCAGAAGCCTGACCAGGGTGGGGCCTTCGACGAAGATGGCCTCGGCCAGCTCGCGCTGGGTCAGGGGCCTGGTGTTGCAGGCCAGGGCGCCGATGACCCTGAGCGTGGCGCGAGAGAGCCCGAGCGGCTTGAAGCGTTCGTCCATGCGCGCCCTGAAGGCCTTGGACACCTCGCTCACCGTGAGCGCGAAGCCCTCGGCCCCGTCCCTGACCACGGGCGGGATCGGCCTCTTGGCGGTCATTGCCGTGCCCTGCCGCTACGCTTGATCATCTGTGCGGCCCCCATGATCAGCTTAAAAAACAGCGGGATGAAGAACGGGGCGAGCAGCGTGGCCCCGAGCATGCCCCCGATGACGCCCGTGCCGATGGCGTGGCGGCTGTTGGCGCCCGCGCCCGTGCTGATGGCCAGGGGCACGCAGCCCAGCACGAAGGCCAGGGAGGTCATGACGATGGGCCGGAAGCGCAGCCTGGCCGCCTCGGCCGCGGCCTCGCCCAGGGAGAGGCCCTCCTTGAAGCGCACGGCAGCGAACTCCACGATGAGGATGGCGTTCTTCGCCGCCAGGCCGATCAGGGTCACCAGCGCCACCTGGAAGTAGATGTCGTTGGAGAGCCCCCTGGCCCACGTGGCCAGGATAGCGCCGAACACGGCGAACGGCACGGAGAGCACCACCGCCACGGGCAGCGACCACTTCTCGTACTGCGCGGCCAGGATCAGAAAGACCATGACGATGCCCAGCGAGAACACCAGCCACGAAGAGCCCCCGGCGGCCTTCTCCTGGTAGGAGGAGCCCGACCAGGCCAGGCTGTACTCCTGGGGCAGCACCTCGGCCGCCACCTGCTCCATGGCCGTCATGGCCTGGCCCGAGCTGTAGCCCGGGGCGGGCGAGCCCATGACCTTGGCCGCCGGGAACACGTTGAAGCGCTCCATGACCTCCGGGCCGCTGGACTGGGCGACTTTGACCAGGGCGGGCAGCGGGATCATCTCGCCGTTGTCCGAGCGCACGTACACGTCGCGCAGGGCCTCGGGCCTGTCGCGGTACTCGGCCTCGGACTGAAGCGTGACCCGGAAGGTGCGGCCGTACTTATTGAAGTCGTTGACGTAGTAGGCCCCGAACGTGGACTGCATCACCTCGAAGACGCTGGAGACGCTCACGCCGTGGGCCTTGGCTTTGTCGCGGTCCAGTTCCACGTGCAGCTGGGGCACGTCCGCGCCGAAGGTGGTGGAGACGCGCGTGAGCTCGGGGCGCTTGGCCGCCGCGGCCAGGAGCTTGGAGGTCATGGCCGCCAGGTCCTTGCTGTCGCCCTCGCCCCGGTTCTGCACGTAGGCCTCGAAGCCGCCGGTGGTGCTCATGCCGCTGATGGGCGGCGGGTTGAAGGCCAGCACGAGCCCGGAAGGCAGGGTCATGCCGAAGCCGAAGATGCGCTTGACCAGGTCGAAGGAGCTAAGCCCCGGCGCGTTGCGCTCGTCCCAGGGCTTGAGCGTGATGAAGGACGTGCCGTAGTTGGAGCGCTGCGCGCCGGTGAGGGCGTCGTAGCCCGCGAAGGTCGCCGCGTCGGCCACGGCCGGGTCCTTGAGCGTCATGGCGTCAACGGCGGCCGTGATCTCCCGGCTGCGCGCCAGCGAGGCGCCGTCGGGCAGGATGGTGGCCGCGATGACGAAGCCCTGGTCCTCGTCCGGGAGCATGGAGGCCGGGACCAGCTTGAAGAACCACAGGGTGGCCAGGCACAAGAGCCCGAAGAGCCCAAGGCCAACCAGCGGCTTGGCCATGAGGAAGCGCACGCCCGAGACGTAGCCGTTGGTCACGCCGTCGAACCAGTCGTTGAAGTGGCGGAAGAAGCCGCGCGGGGCGTGGTGCAGTTCGGGCAGCAGGATGGCGCACAGCGAGGGCGTGAGCGTGAGCGCCACGATGCCCGAGATGACCACCGAGACCGCGATGGTGATGGCGAACTGCTTGTAGAGCTCGCCCGTGAGCCCGCCCATGAACGCCACGGGCACGAACACGGCGCAGAGCACCAGCACGATGGCGATGATCGGCCCGGTCACCTCCTCCATTGCCTTGGCCGTGGCCAGGGGCGGAGGCAGGCCCTCGGAGCGCATTATTCGCTCCACGTTCTCGAGCACCACGATGGCGTCGTCCACCACGATGCCGATGGCCAGGACCATGCCGAAGAGCGTGAGCGTGTTGATCGAGAACCCGAGCGCGTACATGCCCGCGAACGTGCCCACGATGGACACGGGCACTGCGAGGAACGGTATGAGCGTGGCCCGGAAGTTCTGCAGGAACAGGTAGACCACCAGAAACACCAGGAGCATGGCCTCGCCCAGGGTCTTGACGACCTCGTGGATGGAGACGCGCACGAACTTGGTGGTGTCGTAGGGGATGGAGTAGCCGATGCCCGCCGGGAAGCGCACGGAGAGCTCGTCCATCTTGGCCTTCACGGCCTCGGCCGTGGCCAGGGCGTTGGCCCCGGGGGCCAGGAACACGCCCATGGGCACGGTGGGCTTGCCGCTGCGCTTTCCGGAGAAGTTGTAGTCGCGCGCGCCGAGCTCCACGCGGGCCACGTCCTTGAGCCTGAGCGAGGACCCGTCCGGCTCGGAGCGCAGGATGATGTTCTCGAACTCCTCCACCGTGGTCAGCCTGCCCTTGGTGGTGACCATGTAGTTGATGTCCACGCGCTGGGCCGTGGGCTCCTGGCCGATGCGCCCGGCCGCGTACTGGGCGTTCTGCTCGCGCACGGACGCGGCCACGTCGCCGGGGGTCAGCTTGAGCTGGGCCAGCTTGTCGGGCCGAAGCCAGATGCGCATGGAGTAGTCCTGGTTGCCGAAGATCACGGCGTCGCCCACTCCGGGCAGGCGGCGCAGCTCGTCGAGCACGTTCACCAGGGCGTAGTTGCTGATGAACACCGTGTCGTAGCGGCCCTCCTGGGAGTCCATGGTCAGGACCTGCAGGAAGTTCGAGGACTTCTTGCTCACGGTCACGCCCTGGCGGCGCACCTCCTCGGGCAGCATGGTCAGGCCGGACTGCACGCGGTTGTTCACGTTGATGGTGGCCTGGTCCGGGTCGGTGCCCACGGCGAAGACCACGGAGATGGAGATGGAGCCGTCGCCCGCGCTGGTGGAGCGCATGTAGAGCATGCGGTCCACGCCGTTGATCTGCTGCTCCAGGGGGGCGGCCACGGTCTGGGCGATGACCTCGGGGCTCGCGCCCGGGTAGGTGGCGCGCACCTGCACCTCGGGCGGGATGATGTTGGGGTACTGCGAGATGGGCAGCGAGTTCATGGCCACGAGCCCCGCCAGGACGATGACCAGCGAGAGCACCGTGGAGAAGATGGGGCGGTTCAGGAAAAAGCGCGCGAGCATGCTTTCACTCCCCGCCTAGCCGGCCTGGCCGGGAGCGGCCTGGGGCTTGGCCGCCGGGGCGGCGGGCTGTCCGGCGTCGCGCGGGTTCACCGTCGCGCCGGGGCGGACCTTGATCACGCCCTCGACCACCACGCGCTCTCCGGGGGCCACGCCGCCCTCGAGCAGGTAGTCGTTGCCGATCGTGGCGCCAAGCGTCACGGGCCTGGGCTCCACCACGTTCTGGGCGTTGACCACCCAGACCATGGGGCCCTGCTGCGTGCGCAGCACCGAGCCCTGGGGCACGGTCATGGCCTTCTTGAGCACCGCGCCCTCCAGCCTGGCGCGCACGAACTGGCCGGGCAAAAGCCCGCCGTTCGGGTTGGGCACCTCGGCGCGCGCCTTGACCACGCCGGTCTGCGTGTCCACCTGGGTGTCCATGAAGTTCACCCGGCCCGGGTGGGGGTAGCGCGTGCCGTCGGAGAGGATCAGCACGACATCGAAGTCGTCGCCCTTCACGAAGGCCACCCTGCCCTCGGCGCGGTCCTTGCGGAACTTCATGGACTCGGCCCCGGGGATGGAGAAGTTGACGTACACCGGGTCGATGCGGTTGATGGTGGTCAGAAGGCTCGAATCGGCCGTGGCGCTGACCAGGCTGCCCTCGGAGCGGGTCTCCTTGCTGGTGACGCCGGAAATGGGGGCCTCCACGCGTGTGTAGCCCAGGTTGATGCCCGCCTCGCGCACCTTGGCCTGGGCCGTGCGCACCTCGGCCGAGGCGGCCTCGAACTCGGTCTGGGCGTCGTCGATGTCCTTCTGGCTGATCACGTCGGCCTGGCGCAGCTTGCGCATGCGCTCAAGGTCGCGCTTGGCCCGCGCGAGCCTGGCCTCGGACTGGCCCTGGGCTCCCTTGGCCTGCTCCAGGGCGGCCTTGAAGGGCTCGGGGTCGATCTCGAAGAGCAGGTCGCCCTGGCGCACGCGCGCGCCCTCCTCGTAGGCCCGGCGCAGCAGGATGCCGCCCACGCGGGCGCGCACCTGCACCTCGCGCGAGCCGGAAACCTGGGCCACGTACTCCAGGTCCAGGGGCAGGTCCGACGGGTTGAGCGTCTTCACCACCACCTCCGCCGGGGGCATGGCCCCGGGCGTCTGGCCGGAGCTTTCCTTGCCGCACCCGGCGGCGAACGAGACGGACAAAAGGGCCACCAGGGGCAAAAACAGTCGGCGTGCCCGCACGCCAGCGAAACGGGCCATGGTTCACATCCTCCGGAAGGGCTGAGGGAAACTAAGAGTTCAAACCGATAGGCGGCATTCAATTAGCTAGCTATCTATTTTCGGGCAAAGGTCAAGGGGATACGTAGGGAGGCGAAACAAAAAGTTCCGCGGCGCGGAAAAGCCGCGCCCGGCGCACGGACCCGGGAGGGACGCCGGGGACGGGGAAGGGCCTATCTGGCCATCATGGCGCGCAGAACGTCCGCCGCGCCCTCGGCCTCGTGGCTCATGACGTGCAGCTGCTCCACGAACTTCACGAACTGGTAGACGTCGCGGAAGCCGGACTCGGCCTCGAAGGCCTCCTTCACCAGCCTGCGCTTGGCCTTGGTGGCCCGGTGGTGCTGGAGGCGCAGCTCGTGGATGGTCTCCTTCACGGCCGCGCGGTCCTCGCCCTCGCCGTAGATGAGGCCCATGGTCGCCTCCAGGCAGACCTTCAGGAGCTCCACCGTGCGGCAGGCCTCGCGGGCCAGGCCGCGCGCGCCCGTGACCAGCTCCGCCGGAAGCTCGGCCGGGCGCATGCCCAGCCAGTTGAGGGCCTCCTGGGCCGCGTCCAGGATGTTGTCCTGGCTGCGCGTGTAGTTGAGGAAAAGGGTCTTGTCGACCTCCATGAACACGTCGCGCGGCAGGTGGTTGCGGATGCGCCGCTTGATCTTGTCCGCCTGGCCCTCGAGGGTGTCTATCTCCACGTGCAAGGCCTGGAAGGCCGCGCCCACGCCCGAGGCGGCGTATTCCTTGAGGGCCGCCTCCACCACCATGACGCCCTTGGCCACGGGGTCGTAGTGTTCGAGCAGGCCCGGCAGGCATTTGCGGCCGGTAAGGCGGATCATCAGCTTGGGAAGCAACATGCGCGGACTCCTTCGGCGGGGACGGCCCCTTCACAGCCATCATTATTGGATAACAACCGCCTTAGCAAGAAGCCCGCCCTCCCCTTGCCACATGATTGTGATTTTTTTAACGTCGCCTTGCCAAGACCAAGCGGAGAATATAGGAGCAATCCACACCGGTCCGGGCTGATTTTTCGTCCACCGCCCAGGGCCGGAAACGGACCCGCCACATGTACGCCACGCTCCCAGAACCCCAGGCATCCGCGCTGGACGCCCTCTACGGCGGCCTGCCCATGGCCGTGGCCGTGGCCGGGCCGGACCACGCCCTGCTCTACGCCAACGGCGTGTTCTTCACCCTCACGGAGTGCACCCCCGCCGACCTGGCCTTCATGAACTTCGAGGACGTGTGCAGCGTCTTCTGCCTGGGCATCTGCGACTCCGTGGCGGAGTTTCTCGGATCCCCGGGCGTCTGGCGCGACGCGGACAAGCCCGTGGCCATGGCCGACGGCAGCCTGGCCTGGGTGCGCGTGCGCGTGGACGGCGTGGACCTGCCGGGCGTGGGGGCCTGCTTCAGGCTGATGGTGGACAACGTCACGCGCTACAAGGTGGCCATGGAAGGGCTCTTGAACCGCAAGAACCTCTACCAGTCCATCGTGGAGACCAGGCCGGACCTCATCTGCTGCTTTTTGCCCGACTGGAGCCTGACCTACGCCAACGCGGCCAGCGCGCGCTTCTTCGGCCTGGAGCGCGACGCCGTGGTGGGCGAGGATTTCCTCTGGATGCTGCCCCCCGAGGTGCGCGACCGCTTCGCCCAGGCCGTGACCTCCATCACCATGGACCACCCCATGGCGGAACTGGAGTACGAGGCCCCGCGCTCGGACCCGGCCGACCCTCCCCTGTGGATGCGCTGGATCGTCCAGGGGTTCTTCTACAAGACCGGCCACATCAAGGATTACCAGGCGACCGGCCTGGACGTGACCGGCCAGAAGGTCACGGAGTCGCAGGTGATGCACGCCGACCGGCTGGTGTCCCTCGGCACGCTGGTCTCGGAAGTGGCCCACGAGATCAGCAACCCGAACAATTTCATCATGCTGAACGCCCCCCTGGTGCTGGACCTCTGGCGGGCGGTGGTCCCGGGGCTCGAGCGTCTGGCGAAGGAGGAGGGCTCCGAAAGCCTGGGCGGCATCCCCCTGGCGGACGTGACCCTGCACGTGCCCCAACTGCTCACCGGGATCATCGAGGGCTCGGTGCGCATCCGCGACTTCGTGCGCGAGCTCAAGAACTTCGCCCGGCACGACCTGGAGGGCGGCTTCGAGATGCTCTCGGTCAACGACGTGGTCCAGTCCGCGGTGCTGCTCATGAGCAAGACCATCGGCCTGCACACCAGCCGCTTCTCCGTGCGCTACGGCGCGGGCCTGCCCCTGGTGCGCGGACGCAGGCAGCGCCTCGAGCAGATAGTGGTCAACCTGGTGCAGAACTCCTGCCACGCGCTCGAAGGCCCGCACCAGGGCATCGAGATCGAGACCCTGCACGACGCCAAGGACGGCAGCGTGCGCATGGTCGTGCGCGACCAGGGCGTGGGCATCCGCCCCGAGGACCTGGAGCGCGTCACCGAGCCCTTCTACTCCACCAAGCGCGAGCAGGGCGGCACGGGGCTCGGGCTTTCCATCTCGCTCTCCATCGCGCGCGAGCACGGCGGGCGGCTCATCATCGAGTCCGAGCCCGGCAAGGGCGCGACGGCCACCGTGGCCCTGCCCGCCGCCGTGCAGGAGGAGGCCCTGCAATGAGCCGGCTCACCCCCCCGGACCCGATCCTTTTGGTGGACGACGAGGAGCAGGCCCTCCAGAGCTACGACCTGAACCTGCGCTACTCGGGGCTCACCAACACCATCCGCTGCTCCGACCCGCGCGAGGTGAAGGACATCCTGCGCCGCGTGCGCGTCTCGCTGGTCATGCTCGACCTGTGCATGCCGCACATGGGCGGCGAGGACGTGCTCGGCTTCATCAAGAGCGAGCACCCGGACGTGCCCGTGATCGTGGTCACCGGGTTCAACGAGGTGGAGACCGCCGTGCGCTGCATGCGCGCGGGCTCGGTGGACTACCTGGTGAAGCCCGTGGACCGCGCGCACCTGCTCTCGGCCGTGCGCCACGCCCTGGAGGCCGGGCGGCCCAAGTCCCCCGCCTCCCAGCCCGCCGAAACGCAGGCCCCGGCGGCGGAGAGCGCCACGGCGCGCATCGTCACGGGCAACGCGGCCATGAAGTCCGTGCTGGCCTACACGCAGGCCGTGGCGGGCTCCGACGAGCCGGTGCTGGTCTTCGGCGAGACGGGCGTGGGCAAGGAGATGATCGCCAGGGCCATCCACGAGGCCAGCGCCCGCCCGGGCAAGTTCGTGGGCGTGAACGTCGCGGGCCTGGACGACGCCATGTTCTCCGACACCCTCTTCGGCCACAAGAAGGGCGCGTTCACCGGGGCCAACATCGGCAGGCGCGGGCTCATCGAGGAGGCCGCCGGAGGAACCCTGTTCCTGGACGAGATCGGGGATTTGGCCAAGGCCTCGCAGCTCAAGCTCCTGCGCCTGATCCAGGAGCGCGAATACTACCCCCTGGGCTCGGACACGCTCAAGCCCATGGAGGCGCGCGTGGTGGTGGCCACCAACCAGCCGCTGGAGGAGTTGATCGAGGAGGGACGCTTCCGGCGCGACCTGTTCTTCCGCCTGCGCACCCACTACGTGTCCATCCCGCCGCTCAGGGAGCGCAAGGACGACCTGCCCCTGCTCACGCGGCACTTCATATCCAAGGCCGCCGAGCGGCTGGGCAAGCCCGTGCCCGAGGAGCCCGCCGAACTGGCCGGGCTCCTGCACGCCCACGCCTACCCGGGCAACGTGCGCGAGCTCGAGGCCATGCTCTTCAACGCCGTGGCCCTGTGCGAGGGCCACGCGCTGCCCCTGGAGCCGGTGCGGGCGTGGATCGGCTCGGTGCTGGCCCAGGCCGGGCCGGAGCTCTTCCCGGCGGTGCTCACGGGAGCCGGGGACGCGGGCGGGATGCCCACGCTCAAGCAGGCCGAGGAGCGCGTGATCGCCGAGGCGCTCCGGCGCGCGAACGGCAGCCAGAGCGCGGCCGCCAGGATGCTCGGCATCACCCGCCAGGCCTTGAACCGCAGGCTCCTCTCCAAGGAGCGCAAGTCGCGCGGCTGAACGGCTCTCTCCCCTCGCCCGTCCCTTTCCCGCTTGACAGCCCTCCCCTGGCGGCGCTAGCCGTCCATGATCGGAAACCTCCCGCGCGCCCGGGTTGCCTCCGCGAGCCTTCGCGCCCAGGCGTGCGAGCCCCCAAGGAGCCCCCTCCATGGTCAAGAACATTTTCGTGAACCTGCCCGTGAAGGACCTGGAGAAGTCGAAAGCGTTCTTCTCGAGCCTCGGCTTCTCCTTCGACCCGCGCTTCACCGACGAGAACGCCGCCTGCCTGGTGCTGGGCGAGAACATCTACGCCATGCTGCTCACGGAACCGTTCTTCAGGACCTTCACCAGGAAGGATCTCTGCGACGCCGCCCGCTGCACCGAGGTGCTCATCGCCATCGACGCCCAAAGCCGGGCCGAGGTGGACGCCCTGGTGCGCAAGGCCCTCGCGGCCGGGGGCACGCTCTACGTGGACAAGCCCCAGGATTACGGCTGGATGTACGGCCACGGCTTCGCCGACCTGGACGGCCACCAGTGGGAGGTGCTGTACATGGACGAATCCGCCATCCCCGAAAAAACTTCAAGCGAGGCGTGAGGAAACCGCCTTGCGGGAGGACGTGAAAATGAGTGGACTTTCCGTGAAGAAATCGGTCCAGATGCGCGCCTCGGCGCGCAGGGTATGGGAGGTGCTGCTGGGCGAGGACTACACCAGCGTCTGGCTTGGGGAGTTCAGCCCGGGCTCGCGCGCGGTGACGGACTGGCAACCAGGCTCCAAGGCGCACTTCGTGGACGCCGAGGGCTGCGGCTTGGTGAGCGAGATCACGGCCAACGAGCCCTTCATGCGCATATCCATGACCCACAAGGGCGTGCTCGCGGATGGCCGCGAGGAATTCGAGAGCGAGGACGCCAAAAGCTGGAACGGGCGCGTCGAGACCTACGTGCTGACCGAAAACGCGGGCGTGACCACCCTGGACATCGAGCAGGAGTTGCCCGAGGCCTACGAGGAGTCGATCTCCTCCATGTGGGACAAGGCCCTGGCGAAAATCAAGGAGCTCGCCGAGCAAGGGAGCTAGCCGCCCTTAGGCGCGGCCCGTCCAAGGCGGGCGCTGCCGCCGGGAGGACACGGCCTGTTCAGGCCAGACAGGCGGACGCTCCGCTCTCCCGCTACTCCCCGCCCCCGGCGCGTTCGCCGGCCACGGGCAGGCGGATGAAGAAGCTCGCGCCGCCGTCCTCGTTGTTCACAACGTTGATGGTGCCGCCGTACTCCTTGACGATGCCGTAGCTGATGGAGAGCCCGAGCCCGGTGCCCTTGCCCACCTGCTTGGTGGTGAAGAACGGCTCGAAGATGCGGTCCATGACGTGGGCCGGGATGCCCGTGCCCGTGTCGGAGATGCGCACGGTGACGAAGTCGCGGTTGTGCATGGTCTTGATGGTGATGCGCCTCGGCGTGCCCTCGCCTTCCTTGGCCGCGCGGTCCTCGATGGCGTCGCGGGCGTTCAGCAGGAAGTTGATGAACACCTGCTCCATGCGGTTGGGCTCGCAGCGCGCCGGGGGCAGCTTGTCGTCGAGCTCCCAGGCCACCTCGATGCCCCGGAGCGACAGCTGCTGGCTGAAGAAATCCGTGGAGCGCGTGATCACTCCGTTCAAGTCCACGGCTTCGGGGTGGAGTTCAGCCATGCGCCCGAACTCGCGCATGTGCCCGATGATCTTGGTGGCGCGCTCCACCTGCTGGGCCACCAGCTCGGTCACGCGCTTGAGCAGCGCCTCGGGGGGCAGCTCGCCCCGCGAGATGCTTCGCTTGATCAGGTCGATGCTGGTCTGGATCACGGAGAGCGGCTGGTTGATCTCGTGGGCCACGCCCGTGGCCATCTCGCCGAGCGTGGCCATCTTGCTGGCCTGGATGAGCTGCTGCTCGGTCTCCAGGCGCTTGGAGATGTCGCTGACGATGACTAGGTAGACCTTGCGGTTGTTGTATTCCGAGGGCGAAGTGTTGATGGAGACGTAGAACTCGCGCCCGGCGCTGTCGATGTGCCGGGCCTGGTCCACGTCGCGGCCCTCCTCGAGGGCCTGGACGTAGGCGTCCTTGTCCACGTCCGCGAAGAGTTCCAGGAAGCTCATGCCCGTGAGGTCCGCCTTGGCCCGGCCGTAGAGGTCGGCCGCGCCCCGGTTGCAGTCGCGGATGGAG
Organism: Fundidesulfovibrio sp. YSD1; assembly: GCF_055397115.1. NCBI lineage: Bacteria > Pseudomonadati > Thermodesulfobacteriota > Desulfovibrionia > Desulfovibrionales > Desulfovibrionaceae > Fundidesulfovibrio > Fundidesulfovibrio sp. YSD1. The sequence goes on along the minus strand of NZ_AP043666.1, from coordinate 3,430,933 downwards.
AGGTCGGCCTGGTCCAGCACGAAGACGGCGCTCGGGATGTTGTTGAAGATATCCACGTACTTGCGCTCGGAGCGCTTCAGCTCGCCCTCCAGTTCCTTGCGCTCGGTGATGTCCAGGCACATCTCCATGGCCGCCACCAGCCTGCCCTCGGAGTCGTAGATGGGGGCCGTGTTCACGATCCAGTGCGCGCGCGACCCGTCGCGGTAGCAGCCGCTCTCCTCGGTGGTGTGGAAGCGCCCGGTGTTGAAGGTCTTCTCCACGGGGCAGTCCGGGCACTTGGAGTCACGGTTCTTGTAGGCCTTGAAGCAGTACTCGCCCACGCGAGCGTTGAAGCGCTCCTCGAAGGTGCGGTTGAAGCGCAGGAGCCTGAAGTCGCGGTCCTGCACGGTGATGACGCAGGGCACGCCCTCGAAGAGGTCCTGGTAGAGGTTCTTTTGCAGCGTGAGCTGGGTGTTCTTGGCCGTCAGGTCCACGCCCATCTGCTGGATGGCGTCGGAGAGCTGGCCGATCTCGTCGGAGGAGCCCTTGGGCCGGGGCGCGACGGGCCTGCCCTGGGCGATGTCGCGCGCGTCGCGGATGATCCTGTTGATCGGGCGCTTGACCAGCAGGAAGAAGAGCACGGCCAGGGTGGCGAAGGTCACCACGAACTGGATGAAGGCCAGGTAGAGCGTGTGCTGCCTGCTCTCGCTGATGATCTCCTCGGCCCCCTCCAGCGAGAAGGCCAGGTCCAAAACGCCCAGGATCTTCTCGGACGCCGTGTGGAAGTGGCAGCCCGAGGCCGAGGAGCAGCCCTGCTCGTTCAGGATCGGGCTCACGATCCTGAGCACGCGCTCGCCGTTCTCCTGGGCGTCGCGGTAGATGGCCTCGGAGCGCGCGGGCCGGAGCTTGGGCACAAGGTACTGGTGGCAGACCTGGCAGAGCGGGTCCCCGCGCGAGACGAGCTTCAGGGCGTTGTCCGGGTTGCTGGCGAACATCACCTGGCCGTTCTTGTTCAGGATGCGGATGTCCCGTATTTCCTTGAGCTTGCTGTAGTTGTTGACGATCTGCTGGATGTCCTCGCGGGAGTTGAGCATCATGGCGTAGTGCAGCCCGAGCTTCACGGTGCTGCACACGCGGTCCGCGCCGGTGATCAGGCTCTCGGCCGTGGAGTCCTGCTGGTAGCGCAGGTGGTAGAACGACCAGAGGAAGATGCTGGCGAACAGGATGAAGGCCACCGGAAAGATGATCTTGAGGATCAGCCTGCTGCGAAGCGCCTCGATGAATGCCTTCATGCCTTTTTCCGCCCGCCGCCTACTGGCGCTTCCTGGGGATGCTCACGGTTATCACGGTGCCCTCGCCCGGCTCCGAGGCCACGTCGATGGCCCCGCCGTGGCGCTCCACCACCTGGTTGGAGATGAAGAGCCCCAGGCCCGTGCCGCGCGAGCCCTTGGAGGAGAAGAACAGGGTGAACATCTTCTCGCGCGTCTCCTGGTCCATGCCCATGCCGTCGTCGCGCACCTCGAAGCGCACGGTGGAGACGTCGGCCTCCACCTTGAGGGTCACGGCGTGCGCGGGCTTGTCCGTGTCCTCGGCGCAGGCGTCCACGGCGTTCTCCAGGAAGTTCACCAGCGCGGCGGACATGGCCGTCTCGTCCATGCCCATCTCGCCCAGGTCCGCCTGCGCCTCCAGCTTGAAGGACACGCCGCGCTGCGCAGCCTTGGGCTCGATGATGGCCGCCAGGTCCTGGGCGAAGGCGTTCAGGTCCACCTGGGCGAGCTCGGCCTCGCGGGACTTGGCGTAATAGAGGATGTCCAGGACCATCTTGCGGATGCGCGCGATCTTGTCCTTGACGATGGACCAGCCCTCGCGCAGCCGGTCCGGGTCGTCCTTGCGGAAGCCCGCCTCCACCTTGTAGACGCCGCCGTCCAGCGAGGTGAGCAGCCCCTTCACGCCGTGGGACATGGACCCGAGCATGAGCCCAAGCGAGGCCAGGTGGTCCTGGAGCTCGCGGATCTGGGTGATGTCGGTGGAGATCTCCATGACCTGCTCGATGCGGCCCTCTTCGTCGTGCACGGGCGCGGTCTGGATGAGCACCACGCGGCGCTTGCCGTCCTTGGTGGTCACGGCGGTCTCCCACTGGTGGGACTGGCCGTCCTCGAAGGTCAGCGAGATGGGGCACTCCTGGCAGGGGTCCTCGCGGTGGGCGAAGGCGGCGTAGCACTTGCCGCCCCGGCACTCGCCGAAGTCCTGGCGGAAGCGGCGGTTGGCCTCCACGATGGTGTGGTCCGCGTCCACCACCTCGATGTAGCAGGGCACGGCGTCGAAGAGGCGGTGGTACTTCTCGCGCGCCGAGCGCAGCTCCTCCTGGAGCCTCTGCACCTCGGTGACGTCCACGCTCATCTCGATGACCAGCTCCACCTGGCCGTCCTTGGAGAAGATGGGCGCGGTGTGCACGATCACGGGCACCTCGCGGCCGTCCTTGTCCACCAGGGTCTCGCGGCTGCGCTGGCCCTTGCCGTACTCGATGGTCTTGGCCACGGGGCAGGCGTTGCCGCTGCCGTGGCGGCCGGAATAGACCTCCCAGGAGTTCTTGCCCACCATGAGCCCCAGGCGCTCGCCGTAGAGCTGGTTCACGGCCACCACTTCCAGGTAGCGGTTGTGGATGGAGATGAAGCACGGCAGCTCGTTGAAGTAGCCCATGCCCTCGTCGCAGGCCTCGGCCAGGCAGCGCATGGCCGTGGAGAGCCCCTCCACCACCTGGCCCACGGCCAGCTGGCGCTCCAGCTCCACGAGCTTGGCGGACTTCTCCTTGACGATGCGCTCCAGATTCTGGGTGTGCTCGCGCAGTTGGCGGCGCATGGAGACCTTCTCGGCAGCGCGCTTGAGCGCGTTGACCAGAAGCTCGTCGCGGATGGGCTTGGTGATGAAGTCCATGGCCTCGAACTGGAGGCTCTTCACGGCCAGGTCCATGTCCCCGTGGCCGGAGATCATGATCACCTCCACGTCCGGGGCGGCCTGCTTGATGCGCCTGAGCAGTTCGATGCCGTCCATGCCGGGCATCTTGATGTCGGTGAGCACGATGGAGGGTTTGAAGACCTCAAGCGCCTCCAGGGCCTCCTCGCCGTTGGCGGCGGCGTGCACGTCGTAGCCCAGGTCCGCTATGGAAAGCCCGAGGATCTCGCGGATGGCGTCCTCGTCGTCAACCAAAAGCACCTTCTCGGCCATTCGTCGCTCCTTTCACGGACGCGGCCCCCCCGGGCCGCACCCCCCACACGCCCGGACCATACCCCGAGGGGAGCGAAGCGGCAACCATGCTTTCGGAAAGCCGAGCGTGGCGGTCGTGAAAGCGCGAAAACGCGGTTTTCCCGAAGGAAAACCGCGTTTTGGGACGCATTGCCCCGGGTTCGGGACGCCCGGACCGCCTCCGGCGAGCCCGCGCGGCCCACCGAAGAAGCGCGCCCGGCCCCGCCCGGCGGGCCGGAGGGCTCCAGACCACGGCGGCCGCCGTAGAGGTGGCGCAGGCTTTTGATCTCGATGACGTTTTCTTGCATTCGGCGTCCCTTGGGGAGGATAATGAGCGCGCCCGGCGGGCGGCCCAGTGATGCCGACAATCGATTTCAAAAGACTGGGCAACGCGGGTGTGACTGGATGAGAAGGACAGAGTTGAAGTCCAAGAAGAAATTTACAATGCCGAATCAAAATCCAAGCGAAGAAAAACCTTATTCAACGGCCCTTGGCAACAGCACAACGGCCGATGGAAGCGAGACTTCGATCTGGTTGACAATAGCGCCGAGAAAATGGCTCAGTCCTCGCACATCAGCGCCAGACAATATGACCTCGTCACCATCTATGCTTTTTCCCGCACGATGCACAATATCGTTTCTAACTTCTACGTAGCCATCCATAATATTTTTATCGTATTTAACGCAAATATTACAGTATCTTTCAAACTTTTGAAACGCACGATCTGAACGGTGCCAAACTTCTTTACCCAAAATGTCCTGTACAGCCTCGACCTCCTGCTCAAGCGTCACATTCAAATGTGACACATTATTGTGTTCATTTCGCTTAGAAGGTTTTTTCACATATTCAGCAAGGGCAACTCTATCATTAATCACAATATAAGCAAATGACTCGGCAAGATACGCCTCATAAACACTGAATATAAACGCATATAGCATATTATTCAAAACACAACGAGCATTCTCATCAATCTCGAGTGACAGAATCTCATGAACGTCGTTAATTGATGCCGTATAATTCCGAATTTGCCTCATTGGACGAAACAAAGACTTTTCATACCTTGCAGAATAGTCCCCATTGATAATAGAAAAATCACAAAGATGTGACATAGACTCACAAAATGACACTACACAGTTCAAAACATCAGAACCAACACAATTTCCAAACTCTATCTCAATTACATCTCTAATCGAAAACTCCAAACCATCGGGGTCTTCACTTTCACCGCCAGCAGAGAAACCAACTCGAAAGTATCTACTCCCAAACCAGTCCTTTATATATTCAATCTGCTCGTCCTTCCCGAGTCCGTCCAATCTTGGGCACCCATCTGTATTGATTTCCATCGCGCCCTCCGCAGATCAGTGATTCGAGACTTTGCAATAATACCCCAAAACAAACAGCATTAAAAGTCAAACTACGGCCAAAACCCACGACAATAATCGACTTCATATGCCCAATACGCGAAGGCGCGGGCTCCCTTTCGGAAGCCCGCGCCTTGCGTAAACCCCGGCCGGTTTCCCGGCCGGACGTGGAGGGACTTGATCAGCCTTCGATCATTTCCTTGACCATCTTGAGGGTCTTCTCGGTGTCCACGGGCTTGGTCAGCACGGGGACGTTCTTGGTCAGGACCGGCGGGCGGGGGCCGACGCCGGAGATCACGATAACCGGGATCTCGGCCAGCATGGGCTCCTGGCGCAGCTTGACGTAGAACAGGGTGCCGCCGCGGGCGGGCATGTCCATGTCCAGGGTGATGAGGTCCGGCTTGTGGACCTGGGCCATCTCGAGACCTTCGACGCCGTTCTTGGCGCCGACGGTTTCATAGCCCGCCTCTTCAAAGACGTCCTTGAGATACGAGATGATCTCGGGATCGTCGTCGATGATGAGGATCTTCTTGGCCATAATTACCTCGCGTTTTCGCGGCCAGGCCGCATTAGTAGTTACTTAAGCTTGCCCAGCGCCTTGACCATCTGCATGGCCACGCCGATGCCGTCCTTCACCTCGGAGTCGGACAGAGCGCCCACCACGCCGAACATGCCCACGGGCTTGGCGCCTTCGAGGTCGATGTTGGCGGGCAGATCGGTGAGCTTCTCCAGAAGTTCGAGCATCTTGGGATCGCTCATCTTCTTGAGCAGGCCGATCAGGGCCACGAAGCTGTCGCCCATGGCCTCGATGTCCTCGGGGCCGTAGTGCTGGGCGATCTTGCCGCGCACCTCGAGCATGGCCTCGTAGGTGCGGAATACGCCCTTCTGTTCCAGTTCGCCCAGCTTGCGCACGGTCTGGTGCAGGGCGGACTTCATCATCGGCTCCATGGTGTGCCACATGTCGATGATGGTTTCGAGCGACTCCAGGGCCCAGGTCAGGTTCTTCACGTTGGTGAGGAACTTCTTCACCAGGGGGAGCAGGTCCTCCAACTGGAAGTTGTCCTCGACGTCCTTGAATTCCTTGATCAGGGCGTAGAGAGCCTGCTTCATGATCGGGTTCAGATCCCTGACCAGATCATCCATCGGCTCCCTGGCCTCGCGCATCACAGCCAGCTCGGCCTCTATCGCGCCGAGTTTTTCGAGAATGAGGTCCTCTTTGTTCATGTTCACCACTCCTAGAAGCCGCCGGGGCGCTTCTTGCCGGCCATGAACATCTGAGGTTCGAGGGGCAGGTCCTTACCCTTGAGCATGAGGTTGAAGTAGACCCACTTGAACATCATCTTGCCCCAGTAGTTCATGTAGGATTCTTCGAGCAGGGCGAAGGGTCCGATGCCGGGGAACGGATACTTGCCCGGCAGGGGCTCGACCTTGTAGTTGAAGTCGATCAGCGCGGCCTTCTCGTAGCCGGTGACGATGAAGCAGTTGGAGTGGCCGTCGAACTCGGGGCGGGGAGCCAGGCCCTCGATGTCGCGGTGCAGGTTCTCCACCAGCACGTCGGCCTCGAAGTGGGTCACGGACCCGGCCTTGGAGGTCGGCACGTTGGTGGCGTCGCCCAGGATGTACATGTTCTCGTAGTCGGGCGACTTCAGGGTGTAGTGGTCGGTCTTCATGTAGCCCATGGGGTCGCCGATCTCGGAGTCGATGATCACCTGCGCGCCGAAGTTGGGCGGGATGGCCACCAGCAGGTCGAACTCGGTCTCGTCGCCGCGCATGGACTCGAGCACGCCGCGCTCGGCGTCCACGGACGCGATCTCGAAGTTGGGCACGATCTTGATGTTCTTCTCTTCGCAGATCTTGCCCAGGGCGGCGGCGGCCACGGGCTTGGTGAACGCGCCGGTGAGGGGCGTGACCAGCTCGATCTCGATGTTGTGGCGGGTGCCCTCGGTCATGAAGAACCAGTCGGCCAGGAAGAGGAATTCCAGCGGCGCGACCGGGCACTTGATGGGCATCTCGGCGATGTTCAGCACGAGCTTGCCCTTCTCGAAGCGCTGGAGCGTGTGGAAGAGGTCCACCGCGCCGTTGGGGGTGTAGAAGTCGTGGATGTTCTTCTTCCAGCCGTCCATCATGCCTTCGATCTCGTCGGGCACGATGCGGCAGCCGGTGGCGACCACGATCCAGTCGTACTCGTGCTTGCCGTTGGTGGTGGTGACGACCTTGCCCACCGGGTCGATGGCGGTGATCTCTTCGTTCACGAAATCAACACCGCTGGGGATGAAGCTGGACAGAGGGCGGATGCAGTCCTTGATGTCGTAAATGCCGAAGGGAACGAACAGCCAGCCGGGCTGGTAGTGGTTCACCGTACCGCGTTCGATGATGGTGATCTTCCACTCTTTCTCGTCCAGTTTCTGGCGCATCTTGTTGGCGATTATGCAACCGCCGGCGCCGGCGCCAAGGATAAGAAGCTTTTTCATGTCCTGACATCTCCTCTGGGTTAAATAGAAACCTAGGTTCCACGTTCCCCCGAGCGTCCCCGGGGAGTCCCCAATCCACGTGATTTCTCCTTGAGCAGGGGCCGTGCCAAAGTCGATTGTCAGCATCTTATCTTTTTATTTCAGTACATTGGAGACGATAGGAACGAGAGTTGCGCACACCCGCCCCTGCAACGGATGTTGACGACGTGCGCGGGCGCCGCCGGGGAGCGCCCCGGCTGCGGGCGGGCGAACGGACGCGCAACAATTGTTGACGCGGCAACATCTTTTGCTGGACCGGCGGGAGGATGGGCCTGCCGGACGCGGGCGCGGGCGCCCGAAGGCGAGGCGGACCCGTCAAACGGTTCTTTTCCTTTACTCTCTCCGCCCAAATGGGCTATAGGGGTGGCATCCTTGCTTCCACTTTAGGCTTTCACCGCCGGAGCCCGGGCCGTACCCCACAAGGAATGAACAGCATGACGCCCATCGACGCCGCTACCTCAGCCGCCCTCTCCCCGTGGGAGCCGGGCGGGCTGGCACTCACGGTCTTCGCCCTGGTCACGGGGGCGATCATGGTCGTGCTCCTGATCCTCACGCGCCTGGTCAACCCGCCCAGGCGCGGCACGGAAAAGGAGCGCCCCTACGAGTGCGGCGTGATCCCCACGCCCGAGCCCGCCTTCCGCTATCCCGCCCCGTTCGCGCTGGTGGCCATGGCCTTCCTGGTCTTCGACGTGGAGACGGCCTTCATCTACACGTGGGCGGTCTCCTTCGAGAAGCTGACCTGGGCGGGGCTCGCGGGCATCTCGGTGTTCATCGGCGTCCTGCTTCTTAGCCTCTGGTACCTCTGGCTCAAGGGAGGGCTCCAATGGGGCGGGGCCTCGAAATGACGGCGCATCCCGGGGCGCACGGCTCGCCCAACACGGTGGAGCTGGCCGTGGACTGGTGCCGGGCCAACAGCCTGTGGCCCTTCTTCTTCGGCCTCTCCTGCTGCTTCGTGGAGGAGGCCACGGCCTTCACCTCGCGCTACGACATCGCCCGCTTCGGCTCCGAGGTGTTCCGGGGCTCGCCGCGCCAGTCGGACGTGCTCATCGTCTCGGGCACGATATTCAAGAAAGTCGCGCCCGTGGTGCTCAGGCTCTACGAGCAGATGGCCGAGCCCCGCTGGGTTATCTCCATGGGCTCGTGCTCCAACACGGGCGGCATGTACGACGTGTACTCGGTGGTCCAGGGCGTGGACCAGATCCTGCCCGTGGACGTCTACGTCCCGGGCTGCCCGCCCAGGCCCGAGGCGCTTCTGCACGGGCTCATGGAACTGCAGAAGAAGATCAAGACCGAGCGCCCCCTGCGCCCCATCCTGGGCCTGCGCGGCGGCCACCAGGGCGGCAGGACCGACCACCTCGTGGAGGGCGTGAGCAAGACCATGGACACGCGCGGGCCCGGCTTCTCCGGAAGCGCCGTGCGCGGCGCGGCGGCCACGCCCCCGGATTTCGCGGGAAACCGCTCGCGCCTGATGTGGACCCCGCCCGCCGCGCGCATCGAGATCTCGCAAAAGGAGCGCACCCTGGCGGAGGACCTCAGGGAGCGCTTCGGCCCCGAGGTCGAGTCCGTGGAGCCCGCCTCGGACATGCCCACCCTGCGCGTGCCCCGGGAAAAGGCCCGGGAGCTGCTGGCGTACCTGAAAAACAAGCCCCGCTCGCCCTTCAAGCGCCTGGAGGACCTGACCGCCATCGACGAGTCCGCCAGGCAGGCGAAACAGGGCTACCCGGATTTCCACCTGGTCTACACGCTGCTCAGCTTCCGCGACGCCTCCCGCCTGAGAGTTAAAGTTCCGCTCGAAGGAAGCGAGCCCCAGGCCGACAGCGTCACCGGCGTGTGGCCCAGCGCCCAGTGGTACGAGCGCGAGGTGCGCGAGATGTTCGGCGTGGGCTTTGCGGGCCTGGACGATACCCGGCCCCTGATCCTGCCGCCCAATTGGCCGGGGCACCCGCTGCGCAAGTCCCACGTGCGCCGCTCGACCCAGATGCCGCCCTTCACCCCGGGCGACCTGCCCGGCCTGGAGCCCGTGGACGCGGCCCAGATACTCGGCCATCCCCTGGACGAGGAGGAGATGCTCCTCAACTTCGGGCCGCACCACTACGGCACCCACGGCGTGATGCGCTACGTGCTGGCCCTGCACGGCGAGACCATCCGCAAGATGGACATCGAGATCGGCTACCACCACCGTGGCGTGGAGAAGATCGCCGAACATCAAAGCTGGCACCAGTTCATCCCCTACACCGACCGCGTGGACTACCTCTCGGGCGTGGCCAACAACCTCTCCTACGTCACGGCCGTGGAGAAGCTGGCGGGGATTCGCGTGCCGGACAGGGCCTGGTACATCCGGGTGATGCTCTGCGAGTTCTTCAGGCTCTCGAACCACCTGCTCTTCTACGGCACCATGGTCCAGGACCTGGGCCAGATGAGCGCCATCTTCTACAGCTTCCGCGAGCGCGAGATGGTCCTGGACATCATCGAGACCATCACCGGCGGCAGGCTGCACCCCTCCTGGTTCAGGATCGGCGGCGTGGCCCAGGACCTGCCCGAGGGCTGGCTGGAGAAGGTGGAGCACTTCATCAAGGTGTTCCCGGCGCGCATCAAGGAGTACGAGGCGCTTTTCCGGCGAAACCCCATCTTCGAGGCCCGCACCAGGGGCGTGGCCCCGCTCTCGCGCGAGGACGCCATGGAATGGGGCGTCACCGGGGCCAACCTGCGCGCCTGCGGCGTGGACTGGGACCTGCGCAAGAAGATCCCCTACGGCCCCTACGAAACCTTCGACTTCGACGTGCCCACGGGAACGCGCGGCGACTGCCACGACCGCTACACCGTGCGCATGGAGGAGATGCGCCAGAGCCTGCGCATCATCGAGCAGGCCGTGCGCGACATGCCCCCGGGCCCCCACGTCTGCCAGGACTTCCGCTACTGCGTGCCGGACAAGGCGCGCACGCTCAAAGACATCGAGAGCCTGATCCACCACTTCGTGAACACCACGCGCGGCCCCACGGTGCCCAGGGGCGAGGCCTACCACGCCACCGAGGCCCCGCGCGGCGAGCAGGGCTACTACGTGGTCTCGGACGGGCTCTCCTCGCCCTACCGGCTGCACATCCGCTCCCCGGGCTACGCCAACGTGCAGGCCGTGCGGCACTTCGTGCCCGGCCACACCATCCCGGACCTGGTGGCCACCCTGGCCTCGCTCGACTACATCCTGCCGGACATCGACAGGTAAGGAGACACGCCGCCCATGCTTCCGGACGAACTGGACCAGACCCTGCGCGAGATGATCGCCCACACGGACCACCCCAGGGAGATGGCCGTGGACGTTCTCTACGCGCTGCAGAACCACTACGGTTACCTCTGCGAGGCGGCCGTGGAGGAGGCCGCCCGGCGGCTTAACATGACCCCCATGGAGGTGGACGAACTGGCCACCTTCTACGACTTCTTCTACCGCGAGCCCGTGGGCCGCTACGTGATCCACGTCTGCGACGGGGTGGTCTGCTGGATGCACCGCGCCGAGGGCGTGTTCCGCCACCTCCAGGACGTCCTCGGCATCGCCCTGGGCCAGACCACGGCGGACGGCATGTTCTCCATCCTGCCCACGGCCTGCATCGGCGACTGCCAGAACGCCCCGGGCATGCTCGTCAACGGCAAGTATTACGGCAATCTCACCAACGAAAAGATCGACGAGATCCTCGCCCGCCTGCGTGAGCACGGCGAGGAGATCGTGGTGTGCAGGTGAGCCATGGCTGAACTCGTGCTTTTCAAGAACCGCCACCGCAAGCGCTACGTCCACCTGGACGAGTACCGCGAGGAAGGCGGCTACGCCGGACTTCAGAAGGCGCTCTCCTCCATGGCCCCGGAAGAGGTCATCAAGGAGATACTCGATGCGGGCCTGCGCGGCCGGGGCGGGGCGGGCTTCCCCACGGGGCGCAAGTGGGGCGGCGTGCCCAAGGACGGCCCGCACCCGCGCTACGTGCAGTGCAACGCCGACGAGATGGAGCCCGGCACCTTCAAGGACCGGATCATCATCAACGCCGACCCGCACCTCTTGATCGAGGGCATGATCCTGGCGGCCTACGCCGTGGGCGGGGACAAGGGCATCATCTTCATCCGCCCCTCCTACGAACTGGAGGCCGAGCTTCTCTCCATGGAACTGGAGGAAGCCCGCGCGGCCGGGCTTCTGGGCGAAAACATCCTGGGCTCGGGCTTCAGCTTCGACATCGTGGTGCACCGCTCCGGCGGGCGCTACATCTGCGGCGAGTCCGGGGCGCAGATCCGCGCGGTCATGGGCGTGCGGCCCAACCCCATCGAGACGGGCTACCGCTCGGCCGTGCGCGGCGTGTGGGAGAAGCCCACCATCGTCAACAACGTGGAGACCCTGGCCCACGTGCCGGGCATCGTGCGGAACGGCACGGCCTGGTTCAAGTCCCTGGCGGCCACGCCCACGGGCGACGGCACCAAGCTCTTCCCGGTGAGCGGCATGGTGGCCGCCCCGGGCTGCTTCGAGCTGCCCTCGGGCGCGACGCTGCGCGAGATCGTGTTCGAGCACGCGGGCGGGATGCCCCCGGGGATCACGTTCAAGGCGGCCCAGCCGGGCGGAACCTCCACGGCGTTCATGGGCGCGAAGTACCTGGACACGCCCATGGACTTCGACTCGCTTCGCGCCCACGGGCTGCGCCTGGGCACGGGCGCGGTGATCGTCTACGGCAGCGAGACCTGCCTCACGGCGGCCACGCTGAACATGATGCACTACTTCGCGCGCGAGTCCTGCGGCTGGTGCACCCCCTGCCGCGACGGACTGCCCCTGGTGCTCGACCTCATGGGCCGCATCGAGTCGGGCCGCGGCACCAGGGAGGACGTGGCCTGGCTCAAGAGCACGGCCGAGGCCATGGAGTACGCCAACTGCGCCTTCGCGCCCGGAGCGGCCGCGCCGATCCTGAGCCTGCTCGATCAGTTCATGGACGAGGTCATGGCCCACGTGGAGGGCGGCAAGTGCCCCTTCGGCGCGCCCGATCCCCTGCCCTGGCGCGGGGACAGGTCGGCCGTGGTAACCGACTGGCCCGGGGCGCCCGAAGCGGGCTTCGCCGTCGCCCGGCCCAGGCCCAAACCCAGGCGGATCATCTCATGCCCGATCTGATCATAGACGGACTTCGCGTCACGGTCCCCGAGGGGACCACGGTCATCGAGGCCGCCGAGGAAGTGGGGATCATGATCCCGCGTTTCTGCTTCCATCCGGCGCTGGGGCCGGCCGGGTCTTGCCGGATGTGCGCGGTGATGTTCACGGACGGGCCGGTGAAGGGCTTGCAGATGAGCTGCATGGTCAAGGCCCGCGACGCCATGGTGGTGGACACGGGCCACCCGGAGGCCGTCGAGTTCAGGCGGCACGTGGCGGAGCTGCTCATGCTCCACCACCCGCACGACTGCCCGGTATGCGACGAGGGCGGGCACTGCCTGCTCCAGGACACCACGATTTCCTGCGGGCACGGCGTGCGCCGCTTCCAGGGGAAAAAGCGCACCTACCGCAACCAGGACCTGGGGCCGCTCGTGGCCCAGGAGATGAACCGCTGCATCCACTGCTACCGCTGCGCGCGCTACTACAAGGAGTTCGCGGGCGGGCGCGACTTCGGCCCCATGCGCATCTCCGGCGACGTGGTCTACGGCCGGAGCATCCCCGGCCCCCTGGAGAGCCCCTTCGCGGGCAACCTCACCGAGATCTGCCCCACGGGCGTGTTCACGGACAAACCCTCGCGCCACAAGGCCCGCCACTGGGACCTGGAGCGCGCGCCCTCGGTGTGCCTGTCGTGCAGCCTGGGCTGCAACGTCACCCCGGCCGCGCGCTACCGCGCGGTGATCAAGGTGGACGCGCGCCACAACCCCGAGGTCAACGGCCACTTCATCTGCGACCGGGGCCGCCACGGCTACGAGTACGCGAGCCTGCCGGACAGGCCGCGCTCGGCCCGCGTGGACGGCCGCGAAACGCCCGTGCAGGAGGCCATGGCCGAGGCCGCCGCCAGGCTCAAGGCCGTGGTGGCCGCCCACGGGCCGGACGCCGTGGCGTGCCTGGGCTCCTCGCGCCAGTCCCTGGAGAGCCAGGGGGCGCTCAAGCTTTTGGCCAAAGCCTGCGGTTGGCCCGAGCCCGAGTACACCACGGGCTCGCACCGCAAGAAGAACATGCTCTCGGCCGTGGCGGGGTTGAGCGAGGACCTGCGCGTGTCCCAGGCCGGGCTGTCCGGTTCGGACTGCATCCTGGTGGTGGGCACGGCCCCGCTGTCCGAAGCGCCCATGGCCGCCCTGGCCATCCGTCAGGCAGCGCGCAAGGGCGCGGCCGTGGCCGTGATCGACCCCAGGCCCGTGCAGCTGCCGCTCGATTTCCTGCACGTCCCGGCGCGCCGCCACGACATGGAGGCCGCGCTCGGAGCCATCCTGAACAAGGCCTTCCCGGACCCGGGCCCGGGCGAAAAGGACTTCCTCCAAGCCCTCGGCGCCGAGATGCCCGAATCGGCCGCCGCCCCCGGCTGGGAGGATTTCGCGCTCAGGCTCGCCGGAAGCTCCTACCCCGTGGTGGTCTGCGGCTCGGACATCGTGCGCCTGAGCACCCCGGCCCTGGCGGCCGGGGCGGCCGAACTCCTCAAGGCGCGCCGGGGCCGGGCCGGGTTCTTCCCGGTGCTGGCCGGGGCCAACGCCTTCGGGGCCGCGCTCTTCAACCAGGACCCGCTCGTGAGCTTCGACGACGTGCTGGAAGGCATCGACGCCGGGCGCGTCAAGGCCCTGGTGTGCGTGGAGTCCGACCCGGTGTCGCGCTTCGCGGACCACGCGCACATCGACTCCAGGCTCGGCGGGCTGGAGTTGCTCCTCGGCATCGACTACCTGCCCTCGGCCACCAGTTGGCAGGCCGGCATCTTCCTGCCCGCCCAGACCGTTTTCGAGGCCGGAGGCACCTTCGTGAACAACGAGGGCCGCGCACAGCGCGCCCGGCCCGTGCACGCCTGCGGCGAACCCGTCTCCCGGACCCTCTCCGGGGGCGACCCGCCCAGGACCTACAGCCCCCATGCCCCGGGCAGCGACCCCCTGCCCGCCTGGGAAGTGCTTTCCGGACTGGCCGGGCACCTGGGCTGCGCGGCCTGCTGGCCTGCCCGGCCCTGGGAGGCGGCCGTGGCCGCCCTGCCCCGGCTGGCGGGCCTCGACCCCGAGGCCCCGGAGGGCGCGCTCCTCCCGCTCGGCCAGCAGCCCGCGGACCCTCTGTCCGCCAGGCCCTCGGCCATCCCGCCGGACATCGAGGCGGACCTCATCATCACCGAGCAGGCCTTCGGCACCGAGGAGCTCTCCAGCTACGGGACCATCCTCAAGAGCCTGGCCCCGGTGCCCCAGGTGGTGCTCAATACCCTGGACGCCGGGACCATCGAGTTGCGCGACGAGGACTACGTGTTCATGGCCTGCCCCATCGGGGAAGTGACCTGCCACCTGCGCCTGGAGGACAACATGGCCAGGGGAACCGTGGTGCTGCCCAGGCGGCACGACAGCGGCTGGCGGCACGCCGTGGCCCACGGGTACATCGTGGAGCTTGGGCTCCTGGGCAAGCATGAACATGAGCATGGGCACGCGGGCGGGGCAAAGGCCGGGGAGGAACGCTCATGACGCTGTGGCTCGCCGGTTTCGCCGTGCTTCTGGTGAAGATACTGCTCGTGGTGGCCGTGGCCATGCTGGGCGCGGCGTACCTGGTGCTGGTGGAGCGCAAGCTTTTGGGCAGGCTCCAGCAGCGCTTCGGCCCCAACCGCGTGGGCCCCTTCGGGCTTCTCCAGCCCGTGGCCGACGGCGTGAAGGCCCTGCTCAAGGAAGACCTGGTGCCCACGGGCGCGGACCGCATCCTCTTCTTCGTGGTCCCGGCGGTGCTGCCCCTGGCAACGCTTTTGGCCTTCGCCGTGGTGCCCTTCGGGGAGGACCTGACCGTCATGGGCCAGAAGGTGCCCATGGTCATAGCCGACCTGGATGTGGGCGTTCTTTACGTGCTGGCCCTCTCCTCCGTGGGCGTCTACGCCATGGCGCTTGGCGGCTGGGCCTCCAACAGCAAGTACGGCGTGCTCGGCGCGGTGCGCGGCGTGGGCCAGATGATCAGCTACGAGCTGCCCATGGGCCTGACCCTGGTGCCCGTGGTCATGCTGGCCGGGTCCATGAGCCTGACCGACATCGTGGGCGCCCAGGCGGACGTGCCCTTCGTCGTCTACCAGCCCGTGGCCTTCGCGCTCTTCCTCATAAGCGCCCTGGCCGAGATAAAGCGCACGCCCTTCGACCTGGCCGAGGCCGAGAACGAGCTCCAGGCGGGCTACCACATGGAATACAGCGGCATGCGCTTCGCCCTGTTCTTCCTGGGCGAGTACGTGAACATGATCTTCCTGGGCCTGCTAGCCGCCGTGTTCTTTTTGGGCGGCTGGCACGGGCCGTGGCTGCCGCCCATCGTCTGGCTGATGCTCAAGACCGCCGTCATCCCGGTCTTCTTCATCTGGACGCGCAACACCCTGCCCAGGCTCCGCCCGGACCAGCTCATGCGCCTGTGCTGGGTCTGGCTCGCGCCCCTGGCGCTCGTGAACATCGTGGCCACCGGAGCGGTGATGCTCCTCAAGGGATAAGCCATGCAGGACCGGGACAACATCGTGGTCAAGGCCGCCAGGGGGACGCTCGGCATCGCGGAGCCCTTCTGGGTGACGCTCAAGCACCTCTTCCGCAGGCCCATCACCGAAGAGTATCCGGAGTACAAAAGGCCCCTGCCCGCCCGCGCCAGGGGGCGCATCGTGCTCACCCGGAGCCCGGACGGCGAGGAGCGCTGCGTGGCCTGCCAGCTCTGCTCCGGGGCCTGCCCGGTGAGCTGCATCTCCATGCAGTCCGCCGTGCGCGAGGACGGCAGGCGCTACGCCGAGTGGTTCCGGATCAACTTCGGGCGCTGCATCTTCTGCGGCCTGTGCGAGGAGGCCTGCCCCACCCTGGCCATCCAGCTCACCCCGGACTTCGAGATGAGCGTGGACGACCCCCTGAAGCTCGTCCACGAGAAGCACGACCTGCTGGTCGGCCACGGCGGCAAGGACCCGGACTACGACTTCTACAGGCACGCGGGCGTGGCCGTTAACCGCGAGCCCGGATCGCACCCGGACGAGGACGCCCCCGTGAACCCCAGGAGCAACTTCCCGTGAGGACCGTCAACAGGCTGGATGGAGCCGCCCAATGAGCGCGACCCAATTGATCTTCTACGTTCTGGCCGGGGTGATCGCCCTGTCCACCGGGCTCGCCGTCACGCGCCGCCAGCCCGTGCACGCGGTGGTCTACCTGGTGGTGTCCTTCTTCGCCACGGCGGTGCTCTTCGCGCTTCTTGGCGCGCCGCTGCCCGCCGTGCTCCAGATCATCATCCCGGCCGGAGCCGTGATGGTGCTCTTCCTCTTCATCATCATGCTGCTCGGGCGCGAGGAGCCCCGCCCGCAGGAGCCGGGCCTGGGGCGCTGGGTGCTGCCCGGGCTTTTGGCCCTGGCCACCTTCGGCTGCGGCCTGGCGCTCCTGGCCGCGTCCCCCGGGATGGCGGCCCCCATGGCCATGGCCAAGGCCTCGGCCAGGGAGCTGGGCACGTTCGTCTACACCAACTACTGGCCCGCGGTGGAGGCCGTGTCCGTACTTTTCTTCGTGGCCCTGGCCGGGGCCATGCTCCTGGTGCGCGAGCGCAAGACCGGCGAAAACGGGGAGGGCAGGCCATGACAGCGCCACTCGAGCACGTCCTGGCCCTGGCGCTCGTCCTCTTCGCCATGGGCGCTGCCTGCGCCCTGGCCAGGAAGAACCTGATCATGATCCTCCTCGGCGTGGAGGTGATGCTGAACGCCTGCGGCGTGGCCCTGGTGGGCGCGTCGCTCAAGTGGCAGGCCCTGGAGGGCCAGGCCTTCGCGCTCTTCATCATGGCCCTGGGCGCGGCCGAGGCCGCGGTGGGGCTCGCGCTCTTCGTGTACGCCCGCAAGCACGCGGGCACGCTGAACGCCGACCGCTTCACCGGCATGAGGGGGTGACGCAGTGAAGACGCTCGCCTTCCTCATGCTCGCCTTCCCGCTCTGCGGCGGGCTGACCCTGGCAATCGCGGGCAGAGCCCTGCCCAGGCGCACCTGCGAGGTATTGGCCTGCGCGTCCATCCTGGGCTCGTTTCTGGCGGCCCTCGCCGCCTGGACCACCTTCCCGGGCGGGCGCGAGGTGCTCACGCTGGCGGGATGGTTCTCCTCGGGCGAGGTGCACGCCTCGCTGGACGTTCTCCTCGACCCCCTCGCGCTGATCATGGCGCTCATGGTCACGTTCGTGTCCTTCGTCATCCACGTGCACTCTGCCTTCTACATGCGCGGCGAGGAAGGCTACGTGCGCTTCTTCTGCTACATGAACCTCTTCGTGTTCAGCATGCTGGTGATCGTGCTGGCGGACAACCTGCTGTTCCTCTTCCTGGGCTGGGAGGGCGTGGGCTTCTGCTCCTTCGCGCTCATCGGCCACTGGTACCACGAGGAGTTCAGGGGGCTCGCCGGGCAGAAGGCCTTCATCATGACGCGCATCGGCGACGTGGCCTTCGTCGCCGCCATGGCCGTGCTGGCCTCGCAGGCCGGAACGCTCTCCATCAGCGAGATCGGCTCCCTGGCCCCGCAGCTGGCTGCCGGAACCGCGCTTACGCTCGGCCTGCTCTTTCTCTTCGCGGCCACGGGCAAGTCCGCCCAGTTGCCCCTGCTGGTCTGGCTGCCCGACGCCATGGCCGGGCCCACGCCCGTGTCCGCGCTCATCCACGCGGCCACCATGGTCACGGCCGGGGTGTACCTCGTCATGCGCCTGTTCCCGGTCTACGCGGCCTCGCCCGAGGCCATGCTCGCCGTGGCCGTGGTGGGCGGGCTCACGGCCCTGTGGGGGTGCCTCGCGGCCATGGGTCAGCGCGACATCAAGCGCATCCTGGCCTGGTCCACCATCAGCCAGGTGGGCTACATGCTCCTGGCGCTGGGCGTGGGCGACGTGAGCGGGTCCATGTTCCACCTGCTCTGCCATGCGTTCTTCAAGTCGCTGCTGTTCCTGGGAGCGGGCTGCGTAATCCAGGTGCTGCACGAGGAGCAGGACGTGCTCAACATGGGTTCCTTCCTGCGCAGGGCAACCCCCGAGATCTTCTGGCTCTTCCTGGTGGGGGCCTTGGGCCTGGCCTCCATCCCGCCCACGGCCGGGTTCTTCAGCAAGGGCCGCGTGCTGGAGGCCGTGATGGCCCAGCCCGGGGCCGTCCACCAGGCGCTCTTCTACATGGCCGCCCTTGGCGCGGTGCTCACGGCCTTCTACACCTTCAGGATGGTGCTCCTGGCCTTCGGCGGCCTGCCAGTGAAACCCATGCACCACGAGCCCGCCACCCTGCCAACGGGCATGTACCGCGTGCTCTGGCCGTTGGCCCTGCTGGCCTTGTGCGCCGGCGCGCTCAACCTGCCGGGGGCCGGGCTTTTGGACTCGCTGCTGGCCGGGCTGCCCGGGGTGAGCCCACCGGGCCACGGAAACGGGCACGGCTCCCTGGCCGAGGTGATCGACGTGGGCGCGGGCCTGGCGGGCTTCGCCCTGGCCTGGGCGCTCTACGCCCCAAAAAGGCGTCCCGCCCCGCAAGCGCTCTCGGAGCGCGAGGACGCGGCGCTCGGCAGGCTGCGCTCCGGCTTCGGCCTGGACTGCCTCTACTCCGCGCTCTTCGTCAGGCCCTTCCAGGCGCTCTCCGGCGCGCTCTGGCAGGGCGTGGACAACGGGCTGATCGACGGCTCGGCCATGGGCTCGGGCCGGATGTTCGCCTGGATGTCGCTTCGCGTGCGGCCCTTCGCCACGGGCAGGCTGACCCTCTACCTGACCATGCTCGTGGCCGGGCTGGCCCTGCTGGTTGCCGTCCTGGCCGGGGGGATGCGCTGATGTTCCGCCTGTCCGCCACTTTCGAGGAGACCACGGCATGAACGATTTCCCCGTGCTCACGGCCATAACCTTCCTGCCCATGGCCTTCGCCCTGGGCGCGCTGGCCCTGGGCTCGCGCCCGGAGGCGTGCAGGCGCTTCTCCCTGGCGGCCGCGCTCGTCCACCTCGCGGTGACGGCCGCCGCCATGACCAGGCTGCCGCTGTTGCGCGAGGACTTCGCCTGGATTCCCGCCCTGGGCGCGCGTTACACCCTGGAGATGGACGGCGTGAGCGGACTTCTGGCGCTCATGACCTCGTTTCTCACGGTGCTGGCCGTGCTGGTCTCCTGGAAGGAGATCGGCAGGCTCGTGGGCGTGTACCACGCGCTCGTGTTCAGCGTGGCCACCACGGCCATGGGCGTGTTCCTGGCCCGGGACATGCTCCTCTTCCTGGTGTTCTGGGAGGCGCAGCTGGTGCCCATGTTCTTCCTCATCGGCGTGTGGGGCCACGAGGACAAGCGCCGCGCCGCGTTCAAGTTCTTCCTCTATTCCATCGCGGGCGGGCTGGTGATGCTCCTCGGCGCGGTGTGGCTCTACGTGGCCCACGGCATGGCCACGGACGTCTACACCTTCTCGCTGGCCGCGCTCACGGCCTCGCCAGTGGGCCCGGGCGCGCAGGCCTGGCTGCTGGCCGCCTTCGTGCTGGCCTTCGCCATCAAGACCCCCATCGTGCCCCTGCACACCTGGCTGCCCGACGCCCACACCCAGGCCCCCACGGCCGGAAGCCTGCTGCTGGCCGGGGTGCTCCTGAAGACCGGCTCCTACGCCCTGGCCCGCTGGGGCATCGCGCTCTTCCCGCAGGCGGCGGCCGAATACTGGTGGACGCTCGCCGGGCTGGGCGCGGGCGGGCTCGTGTACTCCTCCTGGGTGGCCTTCGCCCAGACAGACGCCAAGCGGCTCGTGGCCTACTCGTCCGTGGGGCACATGGGGCTCGTGGTGCTGGGGCTGGCCGTGTGGCGCGACGCCGCGCTCGAGGGCGCGGTGCTGCTCATGCTCAACCACGCCCTGACCACGGGCGCGCTCTTCATCATGGTCGGCATGCTGGGCGAGCGCGCGGGCACGCGCGAGCTGGCCCGCTTCGGCGGCCTGTGGCGCACCATGCCGGTGTTCAGCGGGTTCTTCCTGCTCTTCGCCATGGCCTCGGCGGGCCTGCCGGGGCTCGGCAACTTCGCCAGCGAGATGCTCATTCTGCTCGGCTCGTTCAAGACCGCCCCGGCCCAGGCGTCCATCGCCTTTTTGGGGCTCGTGCTCACGCTGGCCTACGTGCTGCGGCTCACGCAGCGCACCATCTTCGGCCAGAGCGCCACGGGCCGGGACTACCCGGACCTGAGCGTGCGCGAGGCCCTGATCCTGGCCCCGCTGGCCGCCTGCGTGGTGGTTCTGGGCGTCGCGCCCTGGGCCGTGCTGGACGTCATCCGCATACCGCTCAAGGCGCTCACGGCCTGAGGGAAAGACCATGAACTTCCAGATCGCCACCTACCTCCCCATGATCGTCCTGTGCGCCGGGGCTCTTCTCGTCTTCACCTTCGGGGCTTTGCGCCCGGGCTGGCCCCGGCTCTTCAGGGGCCTCGCTCTGGCCGCCTCGGGCGCGGCCTGCCTGGCCTCGCTTTGCCTGGTTCCGGACCCCGCGCATCCGCTGGTGGACTCCGGAGGATACGCCCGCTTCTTCAGCTTCCTCCTCTGCGCCCTGACCTTCGTCACCGTGCTCTTCTCCGGCGAGTACGCCAGGCGCAGGGGCTTCGAGCGCGACGAATTCCACGCCCTGGTGCTGCTCGGGGCGCTGGGCATGGTGCTCCTGGCCGTCTCGCGCGACTGGGTCATGTTCTGCGTGGCCCTGGAGATCCTCTCGCTCTCGCTCTACGTGCTCATCGCCTCCAGACGCGGCATGGAGAGGCCGCTCGAAGCGGCGGTGAAGTATTTCGTGCTCGGGGCCGTGGCCAGCGCCATGGTCTTTTTGGGCGCGGCCTTCCTCTACGCGGCCTCGGGCAGGATCGGCATCGAGGAAAGCCTGACGGCCTCGGGCACCGACCCCGTGGCGCTTTTGGGCCTGGCCTTCGTGATCATCGGCCTCGGCTTCAAGCTCTCGCTCGCGCCCCTGCACCTCTGGACGCCCGACGTCTACCAGGGCGCGCCCGCGCCAGTGGCCGCGTTCCTCTCCGGCGGGGCCAAGGTGGCCGTGTTCGCGGCGCTTCTGCGCCTGGCCATGACCGGCGCGCCCGCTTGGAAGGCCATGGAGCCCGCGCTCTGGACGCTCACCGCGCTCTCGGTGCTCGGCGGGACGCTCGGCGCGCTGACCCAGGAGCGCGCCAAACGCATGCTGGCCTACTCCTCGGTGACCCACGTGGGCTTCATGGTCCTGGCGCTCCTGGCCGTGGACGCGGCCGGGCCCGCCCCGGCCATGTTCGCGGCCGCGGCGCTCGGGATCATGGACGTGGCGGTGTTCGGCTGCCTTGGGCTCCTCTCGCCCCTGGAGGACGACGCGGACCTCGTGGAATCGCTTCGCGGGGCCGGGCGGGCCAATCCGGCCCTTGGCGCGGCCCTGGCCGTGGCGCTCTTCACCCTGGCCGGGCTTCCGCCCACAGTGGGCTTCATGAGCAAGCTGGTGGTGTTCAAGGCCGCGCTCTCGGGCGGGTACTTCTGGCTCTCGCTCATCGCCGTGGTGTCGGCAGTGGCCAGTGTCTACTATGTGCTCAGGGTGCTGGCCGCGCTCTACGCCAAGCCAAAGGGAGAACCGGCGGCCGTTGTGTCCCCCGGCGCGGGGGGCATGATCGCGGCCGTGCTCTCGGCGCTTCTCATGCTCGCCCTGGGAGTCGCCCCCATGCCCGTGCTGGATGCGGCCGCCTGGGCAGCCAGGCTCGTCCAGTAGCGTTTCATGAGGCAAGGCCCGGAACGCAACCCGGGCAATAACAGCGGGTTGACGTCTCGCGGGCGAATCCAGTCCGATCTTTTCAGACTCTTTTCCTCTGTTTTTTCCTTTCCCGGCCACGTCGGGAAAGCGCGACCAGGGATTATTTTCCGACGTAGCTCCTCTTATCGCTTGACATTATCGCCTCCTCCAAAGAATCTGTATTTACCGGATTATGGGTGGGGCCATGTCCGCATTTCGCATTGCGCTGGATGGAGCACGCCATTGAAGACTTCACGCTTTTTCAGCCTGAGGGTTCGGCTGGCTTTTCTCGTCGTACTGGCAGTTCTCCCTGGTCTCTTCCTGATCCTTTACATGAGCCGCGAAGGTCATCGCCTGGCCCGCGTGGAGGCCTTCGAGCAGGCCCGGCGCGTGGCCCTGCTCATCTCCAGCAACGGCAGGACCCTCATCGAAAGCGGACGCAGGGTGCTTTTGACCATGGCCCAGTCCCCGGCGGTGAAGCAGAAGGACGGCCGGACCAGCAGCACCTTTTTCACCCAGGTGCTCACCGGCAATCCGGAATTCGAGAACATCATGGCCGTGGACGGCCAGGGACGCATCTTCGCCAGCGCCCTCGAAAACGGGCGCGGCATAAGCGTCTCGGACCGGATATGGTTCAAGCGCGTGCTGGACCGGCAGGCCTTCACCGTGGGCGAGCCCGTGGTCACCCGGGTCACGGGGCGCGAGTGCATGGTGCTGGCCTATCCGGTGACGAGCGGCGACGCCCTGGCCGCCGTGACCGCCGTGACCCTGGACATGGCCTGGATCAAGTCCCTGGCGGAATCGCTGCCCCTGCCCGCCGGGGCCACCGTCTCCATCGTGGACAGGGCGGGCACGTTCCTCACCCGCTACCCCGAAGGCGGCGACTGGTTCGAAAAATCAATCCCCCGCGCCGACTCCGTGCTCCCGGCGCTTTTGGAGAAGGGCGTGGACACCGTGGAGGCCGACGGCATCGACGGCCAGCTCCGGCTCTACGCCCTGGCCCCGCTCATCTCCGAGCCGGGCAACGAGTTCTTCGTGCGCATCGGCATCCCCGCCTCCGAGGCCTATGCCAGGGTCTGGACGGACATGGTGCGCAACATGGCCCTCCTGGCCGGGGTGGGGCTGCTCATCCTGCTGGCCACGTCCGCCTTCGCCAAGCGGTTCATCCTGAGCCCGGCCCGCCGGTTGAGCGATGCGGCCAGACGCCTCTCCGACGGAGACCTCGCCTTCCGCATCGGCGTTTCCGGCGGGCACGACGAGCTCTCTCGGGTGGCCTCGGCCTTCGACACCATGGCCGAGTCGCTGCAAAGCGCCATGGAACGCCTGAGCAAGGCCGAGGCGCGCTATCGCGGGCTCTTCGAGCGCTCCGTGCAGGGCATCGTCTCCTCCACGCCCGACGGGCGCGTCATCGAGGCCAACCCGGCCATGGCGGCCATGCTCGGCTTCTCCTCCATCGAAGAGGCCCGGCAGCGCGTGCAGAACCTGGCCACCGACGCCTACGTCGACCCGCGCCGCAGGGGCGAGCTGCTGGCCGTGCTCGACCAGGCGGACGAGGCCGTGGGCTTCGTGATCGAGGCGCGCAAGCGCGACGGATCGAGGCTGTGGCTGTCCTTGAACACGCGCTGCGTGCGCGACGAGACGGGCGCGGTGACCTCCTTCGAGACCTTCGTCACGGACGTCACCCGCCAGAAGGTGCTCGAGGACAACCTGCGCCGCTCCAAGGAGCAGGCCGAGGAGGCCAGCCGCTCCAAGAGCGACTTCCTGGCGCTCATGAGCCACGAGATCCGCACGCCCATGAACTCCGTCATCGGCCTGACCCAGATCACCCTCCAGACGCGCCTCAGGCAGGAGCAGCGCGACTACCTGGAGAACGTGCTCATGAGCGCGCGCTCGCTTTTGGGGCTCATCAACGACATCCTGGACATCTCCAAGATCGAGGCCCAGGCCATGGACCTCGAAAACGTGGACTTCTGCCTGCCGCGCGCCGTGAGCACCACCATCAAGACCATGCGCGTGCAGTCCCAGGCCAAGGGCCTGGAGCTCGACGTCTCCATCGGCCGTGGCGTGCCGCGCCACGTCAAGGGCGACCCGGGGCGCGTGCGGCAGATACTGGTCAACCTGGTGGGCAACGCGATCAAGTTCACGGAAACCGGGTCCATCACCGTGAGCGCCGAGCCCCTGCCGCCCGACATGGAGCGGCGCGTGGCCAGGCACGACGGCGTGCCGGTGCTCTTCTGCGTGCGCGACACGGGCGTGGGCATCCCCACGGCCAAGCTCCCCCACGTCTTCGAGCCCTTCCGCCAGGGCGACCGCAGGCCCGGCAAGCGCCGCCAGGGCACGGGGCTCGGGCTCTCCATCTGCCGCAGGCTGGTGGAGATGATGGGCGGAGAGCTCTGGGTGGAGAGCGAGGAAGGCCGGGGCAGCGCGTTCTTCTTCACCGTCTGCTTCGCCCCGGGCGACCCCCTGCGCGTCTACGACCCGGCCAGGGGGAGCGAAGCCTTGCCGAGGACGGGCGTCGCCCCCTTGCGCGTGCTGCTGGCCGAGGACGACTCCACCAACGCCAAGGTTGCCACGAGCTTCTTGCGCAGGCTCGGCCATTTCACCGTGACCGCGCGAGACGGCCTGGAGGCCCTGGCCATGCTCGCCCGCGACGACTTCGACGTGGTGCTCATGGACCTGGAAATGCCCGAACTGGACGGCCTGGAAGCCACCCAGGCCCTGCGCGCGGGCCAGGCCGGGGAGCTCAACCGCAACGTGCCCGTGGTCGCCCTGACCGCCCACGCCCTGGCGGGCATCCGGGAGAGCTGCCTGGAGGCGGGCATGACCGGGTACCTCGCCAAGCCCTTCGACCTGGACGCCATGGCGGGCGTGCTGGAGGGAATCCAGGCCCGGCGCGCGGCCCAGCGCCTCCCCGCCCCGGCGGGGCTGTCCGCCGCTTCCCCCCGTCCGGGAGAGGCCGAGGAAGGCCGCCAGCCCGAGGCCGTTCCTGCCCGGCGCAAGGTCATGATCGTGGAGGACGACCCCGCCTACCGCATGGTGCTCGAAAAGACCGTGACCGCGCTCGGCCACGACGCCACGGTCGCCGCCAGCGGCGCCCAGGCGCTGGAGCTCCTGCCCGGCGGGTTCGACCTGCTGCTCGTGGACGTGCTGCTGCCCGACGCCAACGGCCTGGACCTCGTGGCCAGTATCAGGGCCATAGACCAGCACCAGGATTTGCCCATCATCGTGGTCACGTCGCTCTCCGACGTGGAGGAGCGCGCCAAGGCCTGCGACGCCGGGGCCAACGACTTCATCGTCAAGCCCGTGGACGCGGCCGAGCTCCAGATCAGGATGCGCTCGCTCCTTCGCATGTGGGACGCCTCCAACCTGGCGCGCTTCCACCAGGCCAACCTGGAGGAGCAGGTGCGCAGGCGCACCGAGGACCTGAGCCGGGCCGTGGAGCACCTGACCGAGCAGCAGCAGTGCACGCGCAAAGCCAACATGGAGACCATCCTCTGCCTGGCCTCGGCCGCCGAGTTCAAGGACGAGATGACCTCCAGCCACTTGAACCGCATGAGCGAGTACTGCGCGCTCCTGGCCACGAGGCTCGGTCTGCCGGAGACGGACGTGGAACTGGTCCGGCAGGCGAGCCCCATGCACGACGTGGGCAAGATCGGCATCCCGGACTCGATACTCTTCAAGCCCGGCAAGCTCGACGCGGACGAATGGGAGATCATGCGCCGCCACACCATCTACGGCGCGCGCATTCTCGAATCGGCCACGTCCGAGCTGATCCAGACCGCGCGGGTCATCGCCCTCTCCCACCACGAGCGCTGGGACGGCTCGGGCTACCCCCTGGGCCTGAAAAGCGAGGAGATCCCCCTGCTGGGGCGCATCTGCGCCGTGGCCGACGTCTTCGACGCCCTGACCAGCAGCAGGCCCTACAAGAAGGCCTTCAGCGTGGAACGCTCAGTGGAGATCATGGAACAAAGCGGCGGCGAGCACTTCGACCCGCGCGTGCTCAAGGTCTTCCTGGACCACAGGCACGAGTTCGTGGCCATCATGGAGCGCTTTTCCTCGCCCCCGGAGGGGGCGGCCTAGAGGCCGCGCGCCTCCAGCCCGGCAAAACGCAGGGAAAGGCCGGCCCTCGCGGATGCGCATCCGCGAGGGCCGGCCTTTTTCATGCAGCGCGGCCTGTGAAGGCCGCAGGGCGCCACTGTCGCGACCTTGAAAAACATGAATATGTTTTTCAAGATTTAAATAAATTGTTTTGGCCTGTTAGGACTCCCATTCGCATAAATGAATCCCGCGGACGCGACACTACGCGGCGGCTTCGCGCGCGAGCTTCGCCCCCATCTCCCGGGCCTTGGCGCAGTCCTGGGGGAAGACCTCCTCGCGCCGCCTGGCCTTGGCCGCCGCGTCCCACCTGGTGGAGAGGTACTTCGAGTAGTCTTCGAACTGGCAGGTGTCCGTGCAGACCAGAAGCTCGCAGCCGCCGAAGACGCGGCTCATCACGCCACGCGCGCCCGACAGGAGCCGCTCGTAGCCGAAGGCCGGGATGTCCTTCTCCGGAATGTTCATGGTGTAGACCAGCGCAGCGCGCAGCTTGCCGGGGAAGATCACGGAGTAGTCCGGCGTGTAGGTCACGTAGGGGAAGAGCAGGCGCTCCAGCAGCGAGCGCAGCTCTCCGGTCTCGCCGCCGAAGTACACGGGCGTGCCGAGGATGAGCACGTCGGCCTCGGCGATGCGTTCGAGCAGCGGCTTGAGGTCGTCCTTCACCGCGCAGCGGCCGTAGCTCTTGCCGCCGATCTTCTTGCAGGCGAAGCAGCTTATGCAGCCCTTGAAGTCCAGGTCGTAGAGGTGGACGAGTTCGGTCTGCGCGCCCTCGGAGGCCGCGCCGTCCAGGGCGTGCTGCAACAGGGTCGCGGTGTTCCAGGTCTTGCGCGGGCTTGCGTTGACGGCGATGGCTTTCATGGGGGCTCCTCGTGGGATGGGTGTTTTCACCGTGGTCATGAACCATGCAGGCGAAGCGGGCAAGTACTGTCCAAAAAGACATATACTTACAAATAGGATAGCCCCTCACGCCATGGCAGCCGAAGGCCGCCACCTGGGTTTGGCCACAAAAAAAACCGGAGGGCCTCCCCTCCGGCTTCCGGATTGTCCGAATTCGGCGCCTCGGCCTACTCCTGCTTGGACATCCTCCTGCGGCGCACATAAGCAGCCCCAGCGGCTCCCAAGCCCACGAGAAGCATGGAAGAAGGTTCGGGAGTGGTGGAGACCGGCGGAGCGAAGCCGTCTGGCGAGTGGACAGCCAGGGCCGTCATGTAGGCCTGGTTTCCATACCCGGAGAAAGCTTCCATATATGTGCCAAGGGAGTACATCGGATATGCCCACACATTGGGGTTCGTTGCCGAAACCTGGGTTTGAGTCCACAAGATATCAGGCCACACATCGTAATAAACCCCGGGGAAATACGAGTTGACGTTCGCACCTCCCCCTATCTCCGCGAGCATTTTTTCTATCTCTCCGTCAAACAGAAAGCTCCCACCAACCGGAGTGGCGTCGACCACTGGCAGCCTCCAGTCACTGAGAGCCACTCCATCGACTACAACGGACAAATCCCTGGCCCACACGTAAGCGCCGAATTCGTACGGTGTCGGCACATAGTAATTCCGTGAGTACATAATATCAGCAGGCACGTGCGAATACCACAACAAATTCGTGGCCTCCGAATAATAAACCCCACCTCCGACGCTAACAAGACTGGCATTTGAAATCCCAGCACACAGAAAAACCAACACAGAAAAAAGAAGTGCACATATTGACCTTCTCATCTAACACCTCCTTTCCATGCAATTTGCCGTCAAATCATGCAAAAATCATGCATAAAAAAATCACTATACATCATCAATAATTAACAAAACAACCATACTAAAACATGTATGAAACAAACGAAAGATGTTGTGATTATTTACACAACAGAATCGAGCCGGCCACGACCGCACGGCATTGAGCAACCGATATCCGGGAAAGAAGACGAAAAGGGACAATAGACAAACGCTGGAGGATCACGGCAATGGACAAAGAAAAAGAGGTTACGACCTGAGTCGTAACCTCTTATCATTTCTGGTGGGCCATGTAGGACTCGAACCTACAACCAACGGATTAAGAGTCCGCTGCTCTACCAATTGAGCTAATGACCCGTTCAGCGCTTCAGAAGTTGCCCCCCGTCGCGGAAGGCGGTATTTACGCGCCTGCCACCGTGTTGTCAACACGGCTCGCGGATTTTTTTGAACAAACCCGGTAGCACCTCGAATCACCTGAATTTATTTCTTTAAATTTCCGCGTGTCGATTTCACGGGGGCGCTCGTCCGCCGCGCAGCCGATGAGGCCCTCCTCTTCCGGCCCTTCCGCGTCCCTAAGCATTTGAAGTTCCGGGCGGCTTAGGCTAGAATGGCTTGTTTACGACATCATCAACCGCCCGGCTTCCGGGCTCTTCGGATACGACAATGAGCACCACTCTGGGACTGAGGTTCCGGGAAAACGGCCAGATATACTATTTCGACGCCGCGTCCCACCAGGTAGAGCCGGGGCAGTACGTCCTGGTCAAGACCGACCAGGGCACGGCCATGGCCCGCGTGGCAAGCGTCCTGGACGCCCCGCCCTCGGACATGGACCCCGCCGAGATCAAGCCCGTCCTGCGCACGGCCACCCTGGACGACATGGCGCAGCACGCCGAGAATCGCCTGCTCGCCAGGGACGCCATCCGCCACTGCCGCAAGTGCATCAACGACCGCAATCTGGACATGAAGCTCGTGGACGTGGAGATCCTCCAGGACCGCTCCAAGATGGTCTTCTACTTCACGGCCCCGGGGCGCATCGACTTCCGCGAACTGGTGAAGGACTTGGTCAAGGCCTACCGCACGCGCATCGAACTGCGCCAGATCGGCGTGCGCCACGAGACCCAGATGCTGGGCGCCATCGGCAACTGCGGCCAGATGTGCTGCTGCGCGCGCTTCATCCGCAAGTTCCAGCCCGTGACCATCAAGATGGCCAAGGAGCAGAACCTTTTCCTGAACCCCTCCAAGATCTCCGGCATGTGCGGCAGGCTTCTGTGCTGCCTGGCCTACGAGCAGGGAGCCTACGAGGAGTTCCAACGCCGCTGCCCCAAGATCGGCAAGAAGTTCATGACCAGCCAGGGCCCCATGAAGGTGCTGCGCTCCAACCTGTTCCGCGAGACGCTGTCGGTCTTCACGGACACCGGAGAGGAGAAGGAGCTGACCCTGGACGAATGGCGCGCCATCGCCGGCGAGACGCCGACGCCCTACGTGCCCCCGCAGCAGCAGCCCCAGCAGGGCGGCAGGCCGCGCCATCAAAGCCAGCCACAGCAGGCGGCCCCCGAATCCGACGAGCCCTCCACCGACGGCGACGACGGCGAGGTGGTGGCCGAAGGCCAGCCCGACGGCTCCGGCCAGAACCGGCCAAAGCGCAAGCGCAAGAGAAAACCCAAGCCCCGCCGGCCCGAAGGCGGCCCGGCCCCAACGAACGATTCCGGAGAATGACCGTGGAGCGCTTCTACATCACCACGCCCATCTACTACGTCAACGCGCGCCCGCACCTGGGGCACGCGCACACCACCATCCTGGCCGACGCCATGGCCCGGTTCAACCGGCTCATGGGCCGCGAGGTCCACTTCCTCACCGGCACCGACGAACACGGCGACAAGATCGTCAAGGCGGCCCAGGCCGCGGGCAAGTCTCCGCAGGAGTATTGCGACGAGATCAGCGGGATCTTCAAGGCGCTCTGGCCGGAACTGGACATCAGCAACAACCAGTTCATCCGCACCACGGACCCCGAGCACAAGCGCCTGGTGCAGAAGGCCCTGCAACAGGTGTACGACTCCGGGGACATCTACTTCGGCGAGTACGGCGGACACTACTGCTTCGGCTGCGAACGCTTCTACACCGAAAAGGAACTCGTGGACGGCCTCTGCCCGGACCACAAGACCAAGCCCGAGTACATCGCGGAGAAGAACTACTTCTTCCGCATGAAGAAATACCAGGCCTGGCTGCTCGAGCACATCAAGGCCAACCCCGAGTTCATCCGCCCCGAGCAGTACCGCGCCGAGGTGGTGGCCCTGCTCGAGTCGGGCGAACTCGAAGACCTCTGCATCTCCCGGCCCAAGTCCCGCCTGGACTGGGGCGTGGAGCTGCCCTTCGACACCGATTACGTGGCCTACGTCTGGTTCGACGCCCTGCTCAACTATCTGACGGCCCTGGGCTGGCCCGACGACCAGAAGATGCGCGACTTCTGGCCCGGCGCCAACCACCTGATCGCCAAGGATATTCTCAAGCCCCACGCCGTGTTCTGGCCCACCATGCTCAAGGCCATGGGGCTCGAGCCCTTCCAGCACCTGAACGTGCACGGCTACTGGCTGGTGAAGGACACCAAGATGTCCAAGTCCCTGGGCAACGTGGTGGAGCCGCTCTCGCTCAAGGACAAGTACGGGCTCTCGGGCTTCCGCTATTTCCTGCTGCGCGAGATGACCTTCGGCTACGACTCCTCCTTCTCCGAGGAGTCCTTCTGCGGCCGGTTCAACTCCGACCTGGCCAACGACCTGGGCAACCTCTTCAGCCGCTCCCTGGCCATGACCCACAAGTACTTCGGCGGGAGCATCCCCCAGGCCGGGCTCGGCGGCCCGGACGAGGAGGAGCTGCAGCTCATGGCCCGCGAGGCCTGCCTCAACTACCAACGCCTCTTCGGGCGCTTCCAGACCGCCAAGGCCCTGGACGCCCTGTGGGAGCTGGTGCGCGGGCTCAACAAGTACATCGACACCCAGGCCCCCTGGAGCCTCCACAAGGAGAACAACGGCTCGCGCCTGGCCACGGTGATGTATTCGGTGCTCGAATGCATGCGCAAGGTGGCCGCGCACCTGTGGCCCGTGATGCCCGAGGCGGCCTCGGCCATGCTCGCGCAATTGGGCCAGACCCAGGACCCGGCCACCCTGAACCTGCCCGCCGAGGCCGAGACCTGGGGAGGCCTCTCGGCCGGAACCGTGGTGGCCAAGGCCTCCAACCTCTTCCCGCGCGTGGAGCCCCCCGCGCCCGCCCCGGCGGCCGAGCCCGCGCCCAAGGCCAAGGCCAAGAAAGAGGCCCAGGCCCCTGCCGCCCCCGCTCCGCAAGGCCCCAAGGAGCCCATCGACTTCGAGGACTTCCAGAAGATCGACCTGCGCGTGGCCACGGTCGTCTCCGCCGAGCCGGTGCCCAAGGCGGACAAGCTCCTGCTCGTGAAGCTGGACGCCGGAGACGGCGAGCCCAGGCAGGTGGTGGCCGGCATCGCCGAGTTCTGGAAGCCGGAGGACCTGGTGGGCAGGCAGGTGGTGGTCGTGGCCAACCTCAAGCCCCGCAAGCTGCGCGGCGTGGAGTCGCAGGGGATGATCCTCGCGGTGAAGCGCGAAGGCGGCCTCGAGCTCCTGGCCCCGTCCGCACAGGTGACGCCGGGAAGCGCGGTTTCCTGAGCGAAGAGCGCGGCAAGGCGCGGGGCAGCGCCCCGCTCTTGCCTTGTTTACGCCTTATCAGGGGAGCCTTTCATGGACGCCGCCGACCGGCGCTCGCTGGCCGCCCAGTTCGCCGTGGGCCTGGCCTCCTTCCTGACTCCGTTCATCTACGGGGCCCTCTCGGTGGCCATGCCGACCATCGGGCGCGAGTTCGGCTTTTCCGCGCGCGAGATGGCCATGGTGATGATGGTCCACCTGCTGTTCTCCACGGCGTTCATGCTGCCCGTGGGCCGCGCATCCGACTTCATCGGCCGCAAGGGCCTGTTCATGGCCGGGAGCGTGCTCTTCACCCTGAGCTCGCTCACGGCCGCGCTGGCCGATGGCCCGGCCACGCTCATGGCCGCACGTGCGCTTCAGGGCCTGGGCGACGCCATGACCTTCGGCGTGAGCGGCGCGATCCTGGTTTCCATCGTGCCCCAGGAGCGCACGGGCCAGGCCATCGGCTTCAACCTGACCTTCATCTTCGCGGGGCTGGCGCTCGGGCCCCTGGTGGGCGGCGCGCTCACCGCGTGGATGTCCTGGCGGGTGATCTTCTTCGTGTCGGCCGCGGCCGGTGTGGCCGCGCTCGCGCTCATCAGGCGCAGCTACGACGACGAGCCGCAGACGCGCGAGGGGCTCCAGTACCGCGACGCCGCGCTCTTCATTCCGGCCATGTTGGGGCTGGTGCTGGGCATCTCCGTTCAGCCCTCGCTCTGGGGCTTCCTGCTGGCCGCCGGGTCGGCATGGCTTCTCAGGGTCTTCGTCCTCGCCCAGGAAAAGGCCCCGAGCCCGCTGGTGGACACGCGCTACATCCGCTCCAACCGGCCCTTCGCCCTGGCGAACCTGGCCTCGGTGCTGGGCTACGCGGCGGCCTTCTCCACGAGCTTCCTCCTGAGCCTCCTGTTGCAGAGCGTCATGGGGCTCAGCCCCGAGGCGGCCGGATACCTGCTGCTCATCCAGCCCACGGTGCAGGCCCTGGCCTCGCCGCTGGCCGGGCGGCTCTCGGACGTGATCGCCCCGGCCAAGGTCAGCGCCGCGGGCCTGGCGCTCCTGGGCGCGGGCCTGCTGGCCCTGGCCGCCGGGGAGGCCACTGGCGCGGACGGGGTTCAGCGCGTGGCCGGGCTCCAGGTGCTTTTGGGCTTCGGGTTCTCGCTCTTCGTCTCGCCCAACTTCAACGCGATCATGTCCAGCGCCGACCCCTCCCACAAGGGCATGGCCTCCGGGTTCATGTCCACCATGCGCGGGCTCGGCATGTGCATGTCGCTCTCGGTCACGGGGCTGGTGCTCGCGCTGGCCCTGGGCGCGCAGCACGCGGCGAACGCCGGGGCCGAGGCCCTCGGGGCGCTCAGGGTCTGCTTCCTGATCTTCGGCGCCAGCGCGCTTGCGGCCGCCCTGGTCTCCTGGAGGATCACCACCCGGCCCGGCCCCTGAAGGGAAGCCGAGGTTCCCGAAACGCGAAAGGCCCGCTCGAACGGGCCTTGGCGAAACGAGAGAGGGGCCGGACTTAGCCGTCCGATTTCTGGCGCGAGCCTCTGAAGAGGAGCTTCACGGGCGCGTGGCGGATGCCGAAGAGCTTTCTAAGCTGGTTCTCCAAAAAGCGCGCGTAGCTCGACTTGATGCGCTCGGGGTCGTTGACGAAAAAGACGAACGTGGCGGGCACGGTGTCGGTCTGGGTGAGGTAGTAGAACTTGGGCCGCTTGCCCTTGACCAGGGGGGGCTGGTGGCGCTCCACGGCCTCGCGCAAAAGCCTGTTCAGCTCGCCCGTGCCCACGCGGATGCGGCACTCGGTGCGGATGGCCCGGGCCGTGGGCAGGATGTCGCGCAGCCCCTTGCGCGTGACGGCGGAGACGTAGAGCACGGGCACGTGCGGGCAGATGCGCAGCTCCTCGCTCATGGCCTGCTTGAGCGCGGAGAGCCCCTTGGCGTCCACCATGTCGATCTTGTTCACCGCGATGAGGAAGGGGGCCTTCTCCTTGTCGAGATACGCGATGAGTCGCTTGTCCTGCATGGCGATGCCGCCGGGGCCGTCGATCACCAGGATGGTCACGTCCGCGCGCTTGCCGCTGCCAAGGGCCGTGAGGCTCGCGATGCGCTCCAGGGTGTCGTCGATCTTGGCCTTGCGGCGCACGCCCGCCGTGTCCACGAACACGTAGCGCTTGCCGTCCTGCTCGAAGCTCACGTCCACGGCGTCCCGGGTGGTTCCGGCCACGTCGCTGACGATCAGGCGCGAATCCCCCACCAGGGCGTTGATGATGGAGCTCTTGCCCGCGTTGGGGCGGCCGAGCAGCGAAAACTTGAGGTCCGTCTCCGGGGCGTCCTCGGGCTCCTCGATCTCGGGCAGGCGCTCGATGACGTCGTCCACCAGGGTGCGGAAGCCGAAGCCGTGCTCGGCCGACACCGGGGCCAGGTCCAGGCCCAGCGAGTGGAAGTCGGCCATGTACAGGGCCTCCTTCTCGCCGCCGTCCACCTTGTTCACGGCCACGAGCACCGGCTTGCCGGACTGGCGCAGAAGCTGGGCCACGCGCTCGTCCTCGGCGGTGATGCCCTCGCGGCCGTCCACCACCAGGAGCACCAGGTGCGCGGCCTCCACGGCGCGGCGGGCCTGCTCCAGCACGTCGAGTTCCAGGCCCTGGGGGTCGTCCAGGGTCAGCCCGCCCGTGTCGATCAGGTTCACGGGCACGCCCGCGAGGACGGCGCGGCCCTCCAGGCGGTCGCGGGTGACGCCGGGGCGGTCGTGGGTGATGGCCTTGCGCCTGCGCAGCAGGCGGTTGAAAAGCGTGGACTTGCCCACGTTGGGGCGCCCGATGATGGCGACTGTGGCTGGCATGTGGCTGGCCTCTGGCTGCGGTGGAGCCGGAGTTTCTGGTGCTGGGGCTGGCTTTTCCCGGCTAGCCCCGGGGTTCTGGCGCGTGCTCCCTCCCCGGCCGGGCGACCGGCGGGAAGGGAGGGGTTCTTTGCACCAGAGCGCGGTCCGCGTCAACCGCTTTTTCGAGGGCTTACGCCCGGGGAGCCTCCAAGAGCGACGCGCCCATGTCCTTGACGCCGGTCACGTCGGCGTACACCTGGCCGAGCGCGGCCAGGAACGCCGCGTGCACCTGAGCGGCCGGAACCTTCACGTGCCCGAACTCCAGCTCGCGCGTGGCGCAGGCGTCTCCCAGCACCACGCACTGGTAGCCCAGGTCGAAGGCGGCGCGCACGGTGGCGTCCACGCACATGTGGGTCATCATCCCGGCGAAGGTCAGGCGCTTCACGTCCAGCTCGTCCAGGTGGTCCTGCAGGGCGGTGCCGCGAAACGAGTTGGGGAAGTGCTTCTCGATGACCGCCTCGCCGGGTGCGGGCTCCACGAAGGGGTGGAACTCGACCCCCGGAGTGCCGGGCACGAAGAACGCCGCGCCCGGGCGCACCGAGAGGTGCTTCACGTGGATGACCGGCCAGCCGCGCTCGCGGAACCACGAAACGGCTCGCCCGGCCTTGGCCGCGGCGGCCTCGGAGCCGGAGAGCTCCATGGCCCCGCCCGGGAAATAGTCCTTCTGGATGTCGATGACGACCAGTGCGGTGTTCATGGCCGCCAGACCCTACATCTCGGGCGCGCCCGAAGGCACGAGGCAGACCACCACGAGGGCGGAGTCGCCGGTGTTCTTGATCTGGTGCTCCTCGCCGCCGGGAACGAAGGTGGCGCTGCCGGGCTTCACGGGGTTCCAGACGCCGTTGCCGAAGATCTCGCCCTGGCCCGCGTGCACGAACATCTCGTGCTCCCAGGCGTGGGTGTGCCTGGGGGTGTGCCCGCCCGGGGCGATCTCGAAGACGCGCATGCAGAAGTTGGGCGCGCCGTCGGCCTTGCCCACGAGCACGCGCCCGGCGACGCCCTTGGCAACCTCGTTGTCGAAATGGACCGCCGAAACCTCGGGATACCGCTTGAGTTCCACGTCTTGCCTCCGGATATGGTTTCGCGCGGCTTATTCGCCGCGCATGATCGCAGTGAGCTGGGCCACTTTCGCGCCGATGTCCCCGGCCCCGACTATCTCGGTGACCAGGCAGGCCATCCTGGCCCCGCGCGAGGCCACCTGGGCCAGGTTGTGCTCCTTGAGCCCGCCGATGGCCACGAAGGGCATGGGGATGTGCTCCACCACGTAGTCCAGGTATTCCAGGCCCACGGGGTCGCACACGTCCTTCTTGGTCTTGGTGGAGAAGATGGGGCCGACGCCGATGTAGTCCACCACTCCGGCGGTCTGGGCGGCGCGGGCCTGGCCCGGGCCGTGGGTGGAGAGCCCGATGATCCTGTCCTTGCCTATGAGCTTGCGCACCGCCGCCGGGGGCAGGTCCTCCTGGCCGACATGCACGCCGTCTGCGTCCACCAGCAGGGCCAGGTCGATGTGGTCGTTGACTATGAAGGTCGCGCCCGCCTTGCGGGTCATCTCGCGAAGCGCCAGGCACTCATCGAACATGGCCCCGGCCTTCTTGTCCTTCTCGCGGTACTGCACCACGCGCACGCCCGCGTTCAGCACCTCGCGGGCCACGTCCAGGTTGGAGCGGCCCTGGGAATGCTCCTCGGAGAGGATGGCGTAGATGCCCCCGGCCAGAAAATTCACCATGGATTTCTTCACGGCTTTCTCCCGATGGCCCAACTGAGCACGAGGTCGGCCTGCTTGGCCGCCGCCAGGGTCACGCACGGGGCCAGGGGCGGGCAGTCCGGCCCGGCCTGGGTGACCATGTCCCCGACCAGATGAAAGTTGTCCTTCACCCTGCGCGTGACGATGCGGTCCGAGTCGCCGCAGCCGGCCAGGCCCGAGGCCGCCACCAGAAACACGCCCGCGCCCAGGAAGGCCTCCACCACCATGCGCTTGGCCGGGGCCTGGTCGAAGGCTTCCACCATCACGGCGCACCCGGCGAAGATATCAAGCACGTTTTCCTGCGTGACCTCGGCAGCCACGGCCCGGACCGTGACGTCCGGGTTGATGGCCAGCAGGTTCTCGCGCAGGGCCTCCACCTTGGGCATGCCCACCTGGCGGAGGAAGTAGAACTGCCGGTTCAGGTTGCTTGCGTCCACCACGTCGTGGTCCGCGACCACGAAATCGGTGAACCCGCTGCGCGCGAGCATCCACGCGCAGTTGGACCCGAGCCCGCCCGCGCCCGCGATGCCCACGCGCACCTTGCGGAGCTTCTCGAGCTCGCCCCGGCCCAGGTAGCGGCACACGCCCTGCTCGAACGGATTCACGCCCCCATCCTACAGGTACTGCCAATCCTTGTACACAGGCTGGTAGCCCTTGGCGTAGAGCATCCTGGCCATTTCCTCCACGCTTCGCCCGTCGGAGATCTCGAACTGGCCCGGGTCGTCCTGGCCCGACGCCCGGCCGCCTACCTGGGTGCAGACCCCGGCGCTGACCTTGGTGACGCCCAGGCCGATCAGGTTGTCGCGAAGCCTCGGGTTCTCGCGCGTGGAGACCGTGACCCCGGCGCGCGGCATGAAGAGCCGGAAGGCCAGGATGTACTGCACGAGCTCCGCGTCCGTGACCGCCTGTTTGGGCGTAAAGCCGCCCAGGTGCGGACGCATGCGCGGGGGCGAGATGGCCACCTCCACGTCCGGGTAGACGCGCTGGATGTAGTCGGTGTGCAGGCCGGTGAAGAAGGCTTCGCGCCGCCAGTCGTCCAGGCCCAGAAGCGCGCCCAGGGTGACCTGGCGAAGCCCGGCCGCCGCGCCCCTGTCCGGGGCCTCCAGGCGGTTTCTGTAATTGCGCTTGGGCCCCTTGGGGTGAAGCGACAGGTAGACCGCCTCGTCGTAGACTTCCTGGAAGATGGTCAGGCCGTCCACGCCCACGGCGGCGAGGCTCGCGTATTCGTCCTGCGTCAGGGGGTAGACCTCGATGGAGATGCTCGTGAAGTGGCGCTTGAGCACCTGGGCGCAGTCCGCGATGTAGGACACGGGGCTCTCGCGCCGGTCCTCGCCCGTGAGGATGAGGATGTGCTTGAGCCCGGTTTTGGCGATCTCGACCGCCTCGGCCTCCACCTCTTCCAGGGTCAGCTTGCGCCGCTCCAGGGTGTTTTTCGTGTTGAAGCCGCAGTAGACGCACTGGTTGGTGCAGTGGTTGGAGAGGTAGAGCGGCGTGAAGAGCTGCACGGCGCGCCCGAAGTGGCGGATGGTCAGCTCGCTCGCGCGCCGGGCCATGGCCTCCAGGTGGTCCGCCGCGCGCGGCGAGAGGAGCGAGAGGTAGTCCCGCGGGGTCAGGCGGTCCTTCGTGATGGCGCGGGCGACGTCCGCGCCGGTCACGCCGGAGAAGAACGCGTCGATGTCCAGGCCGTCGTAACGGCGCATTTCGTCATAAAATGTCATGATGATGCTCCCAAGGCGGCAAAGGCCGGGCCGGGCTCACTCGTGCAGAAAGCCCGTGAGCGGCGAGGACGCGCGGGCCGACCCGCTCACCGCGCCGGTTCCGGCCAGGAAGGCCTCGCGCCCGGCGCGCACGGCCAGGCCGAAGGCCCGGGCCATGGCCACGGGGTCGCCCGCCGAGGCCACGGCCGTGTTCACGAGCACGGCGGCCGCGCCCATCTCCATGCACTCGCAGGCTTCGGAAGGCTTGCCGATGCCTGCGTCCACGATGACGGGCAGGTCGATCTCCTCGATCATGATGCGCACCAGCTCCTTGGTGCGAAAGCCCCGGTTGGTGCCGATGGGCGCGCCCAGGGGCATGATGGCCGCGGCCCCGGCCGCGGCCATGCGCTTGGCGGCCATGAGGTCCGGGCTCATGTAGGGCAGCACGGTGAAACCCTCGGCAGCCAGGATGCGCGTGGCCTCGATGGTCTCCTGGTTGTCGGGGAGGAGATGGCGGTTGTCGCTTATCACCTCGATCTTGATCCAGTCGCCGCATCCGGCCGCGCGGGCCAAGCGAGCGATGCGCACGGCCTCCTGGGCGTTTCGCGCGCCCGAAGTGTTGGGCATGAGCAGGCAGGACTTGGGGATGTGCTCGAGGATGTTCTCCCTGCCCGCGCCCGGGTCCACGCGGCGCACGGCCACGGTGATCACGCGCGCGCCGCTCGCTTCGACTATGGCCGGGATGAGGGCGTTGGAGGAGTATTTCCCGGAACCGAGGAACAGGCGGCTCCCGAGCGAGACGCCGCCGATGGTCAGCTGGTCGGACATGGTATTTCAGCCTCCTCCCACGAAGGACACCACTTCCAGGCTGTCGCCCTCTGCGAGGAGGGTCTCGGCCCACGTGTCCTTGGGGACGATGGATTCGTTTCGCTCAACGACCACGGCAGAGAGGTCGTAGCCCAGGGCGGACAGGCAGGCCTCCAGGGTCGAGCCTTGGGGGATGTCGGCCTGCCTGCCGTTGACGGTCACTTTCATTGTATGGGGTCTCCCTGAGGGGGAAGTGTAACACCGCTGGCGGCGGCGTAAAGGCTTTGGATCGTGGCGGGGCTGGGGCGTCGCGGCAAACAGAAAGGGATTCCGGGGCCGGGCCCTTTGGCCGCCGGAGGCTGAGCCCCGGCGGCCAAGGCTCCCCGTGCTATTTTCCGCCGATGATCCTGGCGATGTTCTCCACGTAGGGCGCGCGGATCACG
Source organism: Fundidesulfovibrio sp. YSD1 (assembly GCF_055397115.1). Classification (NCBI taxonomy): domain Bacteria; kingdom Pseudomonadati; phylum Thermodesulfobacteriota; class Desulfovibrionia; order Desulfovibrionales; family Desulfovibrionaceae; genus Fundidesulfovibrio; species Fundidesulfovibrio sp. YSD1. The sequence continues at coordinate 3,391,932 of NZ_AP043666.1, read as the reverse complement.
CCGCGCTCGGTGACGATGCCCGCGATCAGGTCCGAGGGGGTCACGTCGAAGGCGTAGTTGAACACGCCCACCCCGTCCGGGGTGATCTGGTGTGCGCCCACGTGGGTCACCTCGGTGGGGGTGCGGTCCTCGATGGGGATGCCCGCGCCCGTGGCCGTGGAAAGGTCGAACGTGCTGGCCGGGGCCGCCACGTAGAACGGCACGCCGAAACGCTTGGCCAGGATGGCCACGCCGAAGGTGCCGATCTTGTTGGCCGCGTCGCCGTTGGCCGCGATGCGGTCCGCGCCGACCACCACCTTCTGGACCATGCCGCGCTGCATGAGCAGCGCGCAGGCGTTGTCGCAAGCCACCTTCACGGGGATCGAGTCCTTGTGCAGCTCGTAGGCGGTGAGCCTCGCTCCCTGGAGGAACGGCCTGGTCTCGTTGGCGATGACCTGAATCTTCTTGCCCTGCTCCCACGCGCCCCGGATCACGCCCAGCGCCGTGCCGTAGCCTGCGGTGGCCAGGGCTCCGGCGTTGCAGTGGGTCATCACGGTGTCGCCGTCGTCGATCAGGTCCGCGCCGAAGCGGCCCATGGCCTTGTTGATCTCGATGTCCTCGGCGTGGACGCGCTTGGCCATGGCGAGCCACTTGTCCAGGAGCGCGTCGATGGAGATCCCGGGCTCGGCCCGCCAGGCGTCGCGCATGAGGTTCACGGCCCAGCGCAGGTTCACGGCCGTGGGGCGGGCCTCCTCCAGCGCCTTGAGGAGCTCCGCGAGCTTTTCGGCCCAGGCTTCCCCGGCGGCCTTGGCTTCGCGCGCGGCCAGCCAGCAGCCGTAGGCGGCGGTGACGCCGATGGCGGGAGCGCCGCGCACCACCATGGTCTGGAGCGCGTAGATGGTGGAGGCGGTGTCGGTGCAGTCGAAATATTCCTCGCGCCCGGGCAGGATGCGCTGGTCCAGGAGGACCAGGGCGTTTTTCGCGGGCGAGAACTGGATATGGTCGGTCATTCTGTTGCGTCCTAGCTGAGTTTTTTGGCCAGAAGCTCGTTGACCAGGCCCGGGTTGGCCTGGCCCTTGGTGGCCTTCATGATCTGGCCCACGAAGAAGCCCATGAGCTTGGTCTTGCCGCCCCTGAAGGCCTCCACCTCGGAGGGGTTGGCGGCGAGCACCGCGTCGATGGCCGCTTCCAGGGCGGACGAATCGGAAATCTGCACCAGGCCCTTGGCCTTGACCAGCTCCTCCGGGTCGCCTCCGCTGGCGAAGAGCTCGGGGAAGATCTGCTTGCCGATCTTGCCGGAGATGAGCCCCTCGTCGATGATGCGCACCAGCTTGGCCAGCTCCGCCGGCTTGAGCTTCACTTGCCTGGCCGTGAGCCTGGCCTCGCCCATCTCGCGCAGGAGCTCGCTCATGATCCAGTTGGCGCACTTCTTGGGGTCGGCCCCGGCGGACGCGGCGGCCTCGAAGTACTCGGCCACGTCGCGCTCGGCCGTGAGCACGTCGGCGTCGTAGGCCGAAAGCCCGAAGGCGGCCATGAAGCGTTCGCGCTTGACGCGGGGCAGCTCCGGCAACTCGCCGCGCCACTTCTCCAAGTTCTCGGGGTCGATCTTCAGGGGCACCAGGTCCGGGTCGGGGAAATAGCGGTAGTCGTGGGCCTCCTCCTTGCCGCGCATGGAGGCCGTGACGTTCTTGTCCGGGTTGTAGAGCCGGGTCTCCTGGACGATGGCCTCGCCGTCCTCCAGGCAGTCCTTCTGGCGCTCTATCTCGTACTCGATGGCCATGCGCACGTGGCGGAAGGAGTTGACGTTCTTGATCTCCGTGCGCGTGCCGAACTTCTCCTGGCCCACCGGGCGGATGGACACGTTGGCGTCGCAGCGGAAGGAGCCCTCCTCCATGTTGCCGTCGCAGATGCCGAGGTAGACCAGGATCGAGCGCAGCTCCTTGAGATACGCCACGGCCTCCTCGGCGGAGCGCATGTCCGGCTCGGAGACGATCTCGATCAGGGGCACGCAGGCGCGGTTCAGGTCCACGTAGCTCAGGTTGTCCGTGGCCGAGTGGATGTTCTTGCCCGCGTCCTCCTCCATGTGGATCCGCGTGACGCCGATGGTCTTGACCTTCCCGTCCACCAGGATGTCCACCTTGCCGCGCTCGCAGATGGGCAGTTCGTACTGGGAGATCTGGTAGCCCTTGGGCAGGTCCGGGTAGAAATAGTTCTTGCGCGCGAACACGGAGACGGGGTTGACCTCGCAGTCCACGGCCATGCCCATCTTGGCGGCGTACTCCACGGCCGTGGCGTTGAGCACGGGCAACACGCCCGGCATGCCGGAACAGACCGGGCAGACGTTCTCGTTGGGCTCGGCTCCGAACGCGGTGGAGCAGCCGCAGAATATCTTGCTCTTGGTCAAAAGCTGTGCGTGGACTTCAAGGCCGATGACCGCCTCGTACTGCGCCATGTCGGGAGGCTCCTGGAGGAATTGGCGGGGTTGCCGGGGCTTGGTCTTACAGGCACCCGGGGCATGGGTCAATGCCCGCCCCGCATTGACTTGGCTGCCCGGTTGTGGTGGATGATCAAGGCAAACAGGAGGCTACCATGAAAGCGGCGCTTTTGGCATCCCTGAGCCTGCTCCTGCTGGCCGGATGCGTGGAATCCACCGGACGGGGCGGCTATTACGACGACGAATACGACTCCGGCCGGGGCTACTACTCTCCCCGTTACCAGCAGCGCCACGGCGGCACGTACAACAACTCCGACCAGGACGCCTACGAGCGCCGCCGCAGGCGCATAGAGGTCAACTGCAACATGCAGTGGCAGAACTGCTCCGCCGTCTGCAACCAGATCGCGGACGCCGCCCAGCGCTACGTGTGCGTGGCCAACTGCAACAACGCCCTCAACCAGTGCAAGAACCAGCGCTGAGCGCGCCCCCGGGCCGCCCGTAACGGCCCAGGCTCCGCCGGCGCTTCCTCGCGGGCAAGGGAGTCCAACCCTCCCGGCCCGCGAGGGTGCCTGCCCAATGCCGGAAGGAGGCGGACAAACCCGCCCGGACGCACGGCCCCCCCTCCCCCGCGCCGCAGCCGCGCATTGCCCGTAGCCGTCCGGCATGGTAGGATTTATCCATGCCAGTGAACAACACCGAACCGCTCTCCGTGTACCGCGCCGGACCGGGCTACGCCCGCTGCCTGGCGGAGATGATCGTCATGGCCTCCCGGGGACACAACCGGCGGGGCTACCTGGACCGGCTGCTGGACATGCCCGAGGAGCGCATCATCGACGTGCTGGCCGCCCTGGCCATGCACCCCGGCCAGCTCTGGGGCCGCATCGACAACGCCTTCGTGGCCCTGGTGGACGGGGTCTGCTCGGGCATGGCCACGGCCCGGGAGGCCGCGTCCATGGGCGAGTTCCCCTTCTCGCGCGAGGCCTTCGAAGAGGTCGGCGCGCGCCTTAAGCTCGCGCCCGAAGCCGCAGCCCAGGTTCTCGAGCGCCAGGACGAGCTGGCCGGGCGCTTCGAGGCCTCGCGCACGCGCTTCGCCCCGGGCACGTGGCTGGTGGAGTACGTGGCCGTGCGCCGGGAGAACCGGGCCGGGGGAGTGGCCAGGGGGCTCATGGAGCGCATCGCGGCCGAAGCGGCCGCGGCCGGGGGCAAGGGGCTGGAACTTTTCTGCGAAATGGGCAACGTCCGCGCGGAGCGGCTCTACGCGTCGCTCGGCTTCAGGCCCGTGTGGGAATACCGGTATCCCGGCGAACTGGCCGGGCAGGGACAGGGCATCAGGCGGCTCCGGCGAGAACTGGCCTGAGCGGGCGCCGGAGGCGGCCCGAAGGGGCGCTCAGTCCGGCTCGACGGCCCGGGGCGCCTGGCCGTTCTTCTTCCTGGAGCGGGCCTTGGCCGCGTCCATGAAGCTCAGGCAGCGCCAGGGGAAAATCTCCCTGGCCTTTTCCACGGCCGAGGACTCCACGGCCTCGTACCACTGGCCGAACTTCTCCATCAAAAGCCGCCCGGCCGGGGTGAGCACCTGCCCGCCCTTGCGGCTTCCGGCCTGCTCGATCAGCTGCACGCCCAGCACCTTCTCGGTCTTGCGCATCTTGCCCCAGGCCGCCCTGTAGGACATGCCCAGGTGCTCGGCGGCCTTTTTCAGCGAGCCGAAGCGGTCCACGGCCTCGAGGAGCATGCCGCGGCCGGTGCCGAAGAACATGCCGTCCTCTGTCTCGAGCCAGAGGCGCAGCCGGACCACCGGGGGATTGACCCCGTAGGAGTCCTCCCCGCCATCGTCCGGCTGGCTGCCGGAAAGTTCTGAATCGTTTCTCTCGTGAGACATGGGCGGGAAGCACATTAACAAATCCCGCGCCGCTTTGACAGCCCCTCAGACCCTCCCCGTGAGCCTGCGCATGGCAAGCCCCTGGATTTTCTGGATGGCCGCGCATCCGGCCATGAGCATGGGGCTCAGCCCGAGCACCCAGGCCAGGGTGGTCCAGGCGCGGGCCTCAAGCACGCTCAGTTCGAAGAGCGCAAGGTAGAAGAGCGGTTCGAAGAGGTAGACCGGTAGCGAATGCCTGCCCAGGAAGGCCAGCGCGCGCCCGAGCGGAAGCGTCTGGCCCTTGGGCAGAGCCAGGAACGCCCGGAAGAAGAGCTGCCCCCCGGCCACGCACAGCACGGTCAGCACGCCCGAGGCCCACGCCGCGCCGTGCCCCTCGAGCCCCGGGAAGAGCGCGGTCCAGCGTTCGGGAAAAGGGTCCTCCGGCAGCCACGGGGTGACGGCGGCCAGCGCCCTGCTCCCCTGCATGCCCGTGACCACGAGCATGCACAAAAAGCCCAGCGTGCACCACGCCGCCCCGGCGCGGGCTAGGAAGGCGTCGGCGGGCCTTGGGCGCGCGGCGGCCAGCATCCCGAGGTGAAAGAGCGCCAGGTGCGTGCCGTAGAGGTTTCGGTACACGAACTGGCCGAGCATGCCCGAGCGGTCCACGTCGCCCGTGGTGGCCAGCACGGCCGCGTTGAGCACGGCCCAGCCCGCCAGGGGGGCGAGCCGCACGGCCGGGTTCGGGGAGAACGCGGCCGCGAAGCACAGCGGAGCCGCCACGTAGCATTGCAGGGCCTGGCCTATGGTCCAGTACGGGCTGTCCACGCCGAGAAACTGCCACCAGGCGACCTCCCTGCCGAAGAGCAGCGCAATGAGCGCCACTGCCAGCACGTACTGCGGGTACAGCCGCGCGAGCCTGTCGCGCCAGAAGCCGCCCAGCCAGGACACAGGCCCGGCGCTCGCCCCCAGGCGGCGCGAGAGCGAATGGAACATGCCGTAGCCGCTGGCCAGGAAGAAAAGCGAGACGGCCACGTTGCTGTAGCCAAGCAGGCTTCTGTCCTCCACCCAGCACACGGCCCGGAAGTGCGAGGACAGGTAGACGGCCATGGCCAGCCCCTTGAGCACGTGCAGGGGGTTGGGGGCGGATGGTTGCGGCAGGGCCTTTGCGGCCGGGGGATTTTCGATGGGCATGAACGCGGCTCTCCTGCGTTGCTGGGTGAGGGCCGTCTCTGGGCCGGCGGGGGCGCGTCCGTGGCCTGAACACGGACGCGCCCGCTGGTCACCGGTTCGATAGGAGATGGAGACGGATTAAATGAAAATGAGAATCGTAATCAATTAAAATAACATTTCGGCCTTCAAGATGAGAACAGGGAGGAATAAGCCGGACGGGCCAGGGGAAAGCGGGAACAACAAAGGCAAAAGGCATGGCGCTGCTCGATGTGGGTGGCGTTCCGGAAAGCAGGCGCGCGGGGAGTTGCCCGCGCATCACGGACAGACTGTCGTCCGTGCGCCGCGCAAGGTTACGCCTGGGCGCGCTCCGCCCGGAATTTTTCGCTTCCCGCAAGGCGGGCATCGATGAAGCGCAGGAAAAAGCCTCTCCCCTTTTCCGTCGTTCGCGACGGGAGGAGGCTTTTTCCAGCGGGGCCGCAAGAGAGGCGGACGTGCCCTGCCCCGCCCGGCGCATCATGCGGGCGGAGGTCAGCGGCGGGGGAAGACCCTGCCCACCGCCCAGGCCTCCACCTTGCCAGCCAGGGAGCAGGCCCAGAAGAATGGAGGCAGCGCCCCCAGGTAGGCGAAAAGCGTCGGCCACTGCCTCGGGGCGATCAGGCGGGCCTTGATGAGCAGGGCATACAGCGCGGGTTCGAAGAGGTACACGGCCAGCGAGTTCCGGCCCAGGAAGGCGAGCGCGCTGGAATCCGCCCCCCTCGCCGGGGATGCGGCGAACGCGGCAACCAGGGCGGCCGAGACGCCCATGAACGCGCACTCCCTGACCATGGGGGCCCAGGGTCCCGCCCATGAGGAAAAGAGTTCCGAGACCGCGGCCCAAGCAGCGCCCAGGCAGGTCCCGCCCAGCAGGGCGAACGCCAGCGCGCCGCCCCCGGCCGAGGGCCAGCGGCGCGCCTCCCGCGCGGGCGCGGCGAGCATGCCCAGATAGAAAAGGGCCACATGGGCGAAGTACAGGCCCCGGTACATGAGGTTGTCCCCGGCCAGGCTCCCGGGCTGGGGGATGGGCAGCGTGGCCCCCCAGGCGTTCGCAGCGGCGAACAGGGCCAGGGGGGCCAGACGCGCGGCGTGGCCGGGGCTGGCGGCGAATGCGCGCAGAAGCGGCGCGGCCAGCCAGCATTGCAGGACATAGCCCACGAACCAGAACCGCGTGTCCAGGCCCAGCCAGTGCCAGGGTTCCGGCCGCAGGCCGTAGAGCAGCCATTGCAGGGCCAGGGCCAGCCAGAACATGGGGAAGACGCGCACGGCCCTGTCGCGCCAGAACCCCACGGCCATGGCAGCCTTCCCGCCCGGCCGAGCAGCACGCCCGTCCAGGGAACACCGGGCGCCGAGCCCCGAGGCCAGGAAGAAAAGGCCCACGGCCGCGTTGCCGTAGCCCTCAGCCACTGGGTCCCCCGCCCAACAGACGACGCGGAAGTGGTAGGCCATGAACAGGAGGATGCCTGTTCCCTTGACCACGTCCAGGGGGTTCACGCCGCCCCCGAAACGCGCTTGCGCGGCCATGGCCTCAGCGCGCCGCGATGGCTGCGTCGAAGAACTTGCCCACCCCGTACTCGCGCCGCCTGAAGAACTTCTCCGGGTCGGGGCCGATTATCTGCATTTCCGGGTGGATGCGCTGTACGTCCAGGGCGATGTTCATCTCCTTGGTGCAGCCCGTGGAGAACGTGGCGTCCTTGCCCGCCCAGACCGGGGGCACGGTGCGGCCCATGAGTTCGAAGGCCATCTCGATGTCCTGGCTGGTCTGGAAGCGCCAGACGTTGATGTAGCCCGAGCGCTGCACCTTCTCCCACATGAACATCAGGTCGTCGGCGTCCATGCCCTCCTCGAAGTGCTCGGCCGGGTTGACGATGTAGGTCCCGGCCAGGCGGGCGCGCAGGTGCTTGACGATGGTGTTGAGCACGGTGATGGCCGTGTCGGTCTCGTGGGGGATGGAGCCCACGATGGCGGAGTAGAACATCACGGTCTTGCCAGAGGCCTTTTCCGCGCGCATGCGCGAGATGATGGCCTCGGCCTTGGCCGTGATCTCGGGCTCGGTGAAGGTGCGCAGCCCCGACGGCTTGGGCTTGTAGCCCACCTGGAGCCCGGCCTTGCGGTCGCGGTGCACGCAGACGATGTCGCGGGTGAAGCGCGTGCCGGTCATCATCAGGCGGCGGTGGTTGAACTCGCCCTTGGCGATGATCAGGTCGCATTCCTTCCAGGCCCGGGCGAAGGTCACGCTGGTCTTGTAGAGGTTCAGGCGCTCGCGGCTGCCGTCGGAGATCACCAGGAAGGGCGTCTCCTTGATGGCCTGGAGCAGCGCGTTCTTGCCCGCGCGGTTGTCGCCGAAGATGCGCGCCCCGAACATGGCCAGGTATTGGGCCAGGGCCGGGTCCTCCTCGGCGTCCCAGACGGTGGGGCACTCGAAGAAGAAGCCCTCCTTCAGGGCCATGATCACCCTGTGGCCCATGCGCAGAAGCGCCCTGGCCACCAGGATGTCGAAGAGGAGCCCGCCAGCGCTGTCGGGCAGGTAGAGAATCTTCATGGACTTGGGCCGCCCCGGGTCCAGAAGCCGCCTGAGCGCGTCGAACCCGGCCTGTCCGGTGACCTCGGCCTCGATCTCCTCCGGCCCGGGGGCCGCCTGCTCCTGCTCCCAGAGGCGGCTCCAGACCGACAGGCACAGCAGGCGCGAGATCTCCAGCATGTCCAGCTCGAAGCGCATGTCGCGGATGGTGGAGCAGTTGGTCACGGTGCCGGGGCAGGTGTTCAGGGCCGCGTCCATGGCGTGGGTCTCCATGAACTGGCGGGCGCGGCGGTTCATCACGCGCTTCTGCTCGCGGAAGGGGTCGTCCTGCCCGGCCTGGGCCATGAATATGGTGGTCAGGCGCTTGAGCAGGCGAGAAGGGATCATCACGGGCGCGTTCACGGCCTGGCGGTACTTGTGGTCGCACAGCGAGAGGATCATCATCTTCTCGTACTGGCCCGGGCAGTGGTTCTCGATGAGCTCCAGCACCTGGCGCCAGACCACGCCGTAGGCCTCCATGAGCGCGGGCTCGTTGTGCTTCTCCAGCAGGTAGCCGAGCATCTGGTCCGAGCAGGGAACGTAGATCTCGTCCGGGCCCAGCGCTGCCATGAAGCGGATCTGCTCCGGCGTGGCGTTGCGCGAGGGGTCGATGGAGTACTCGATGTGGTTCTCGCTCATGAAGTGGACGATCCAGGCGTCCAGGAGCGGGTCCTTGCCGTAGCGCAGTTCCGAGGGCGAACCGATGGAGGGGAGGTTGACGGGGCTCATCGTTCCCTGATGAATCCTTTGTCCAGAAGCTTGTTGAAATAGGAATGCCTGCCAGCGGCCACCAGCCCCAGCGGCTGGGGGGCGCGGCGCACGCGGACCCAGTCCCCGGGCTTGAGCGGGAAGGTGGACTGGCCGTCGCAGGTGAGCACCACCTCGGCGGTCGCCTCCTCCACCACCATGTCCAGGGGCCGGTCCGTGGGCAGGACCATGGGCCTGAAATCGCACAAAAACGGGCAGATGGGCGTTATCGTCAGCACCTGGAGGTCCGGGTGCACCAGCGGTCCCCCGGCGCTCATGGAGTAGGCCGTGGCCCCGGTGGGGGTGGCCACCACCATGCCGTCGGCCCGAAACCCGCCCAGGCGCTCGCCGCCGTAGGCCACGCCCACCTTGATCAGCCTGGCCATGGAGCCGCGCACCACCACGTCGTTCACCGCCGCACTGTGGAACACGCGCCTGCCGCCCCGGGCCACCTCGCAGGAGAGCATGATCAGCCTGGCCACGGAGAAGCCCTTGACCACCACGAGCTCCAGGGCCTCGCGCCAGTCCTCGCCGGTGAGCTGGGTGAGGAAGCCCAGGCGGCCCAGGTTGATGCCCAGCAGCGGCACCGAGAGGGGGGCGAGCTTGCGCGCCACGCTGATCATGGTGCCGTCGCCGCCGAGCACCACGGCCAACTGCGGCTTCTCGCCGCGCTCCACCAGGCAGAAGGCGTCGGCGCAGCCCTCCTGGTCCGTGCGGTTCTCCACCACGCGCCCGGAAGCGCCGACCGACTCGAGCCACGACAAAAGCTGCCCCGCCATTTCATGGGCGGGCGCGTCCAAGGCCTTGACCACCACGAGAACTTCGCGCACTGCTGGCTGCATTGCGGCTGTCTAGATGAATCCGTGCCGGGCTTCAAGCCGTATCGGCCGCCGCCGCGCTTTTCGGCCCGCCGCTTTTTTTCCCGCGCGGCCCTAAAGTCGGCCCGGGTTTCGGCCGATAGGGTTCGTGACGAGCGAGGAGAATCGATCAATGGCCGCCAACCCAGCCTTACTGCGCAACATGCTCCGGACCTACGGGAGGCAGATCACCACCTCCCGCAGGCTCGCGCGCTACCGGCGCACGCTCCAGGCCGCGGGGACGCAGGACCAGGTCGAGATCTCCCGCGAGGCCAAGCGCCGGGAACTGGTGCACAAGGTCACCGCCGAGATAGTGGAGAGCCTCATCGTCACGGGCTCGGAAAACCCGGTGGTGGCGGACATCAAGAAGGACCTGGAAGCCGCCTTCAGGACGAAGTTCCACTTCGCCTACCCGCCCGAGGACCAGGATTTGCAAATCTTCAAGGTCCTGGGCGCGAACGAGGCGGTGGAGGTCACCGGTCCGGAACGGGTGCGGGTGCTGGAGACGCTCTGGCGCATCGCGCTCGAGAAGGTTGACGAGACGATGCTGTAGCGGACGACGGGTCCGCTTTGCATGGACGCCGGCAGGACGGCCGCCTGGGGAGACGGCCTCATCCGAGCAAGGAGCCTGACCTGGCGTTCCGGCGGGTTCGCCCGCCAGGAGGGGAGCATGGACATCAAAAAGATACTGGGAGGTTCCAACCCGTACGTTCAGTCCAAGGTGGAGAAAGGCGAGGACTCCGAGGCCGTGGCGAAGGCCAAGGCCAAGGCGAAGAGCCAATCCTCCTCCGGGGACAGGGTATCCGTATCCTCCGACGCCAAGCTGGTGGCCGAGGCCGCCAAGGCGGCGATGGAGTCGCCCGAAGTCCGGGTGGACAGGGTGGAGGCGCTGCGTGCGCAGGTGCAGTCGGGCAACTACAATCCCGACCCACGGCGCATCGCCCAGAAACTGGTGGAAAGCGACCTCGACTTCCTGCGTTAAACCCAAACCAGCCGCGTCGCGGCCACGAATAACAGTCCCCCCTCGCCGGGCGGCGGAAAAAACCGCCCGACCGGCGAGGTGTTCGTGTTTGCGCCCACCGGGAAACCGGGGTGTGGATTTCCGCGCGGTTATGCCCTAGACTGCGTGGATGCCTGATTCCCAACGCCTCGACCCGGCCCGCTCCACCGCGCGCCTGCTGATCACCTGTCACGACCGGCCCGGCATCGTGGCCGCCGTCACGCAGTTCATCTTCTCCCACGGGGCCAACATCACCCAGTTGGACCAGCACTCCACCGACCCCGAGGGCGGCACGCTCTTCATGCGCCTGGAGTTCCAGACCCCGCACCTGGACCTGGGCCGCGAGGCCCTGGAGGCCGCCTTCCAGAAGGTGGTGGCCGGCCCCTTCGGCATGGACTGGGCGCTGCGCTACGCCTGGCCGCCCAGACGGCTCGCCGTGATGGTCTCGCGCCATGAGCACTGCCTGATGGAGCTTCTGTGGCGCTGGTCGCGCGGGGAGCTGCCTTGCGAGATCGCCATGGTCATAAGCAACCACCCGGACCTGCGCGAGCCCGTGGAGCGCTTCGGCGTGCCCTACCACCATGTCCCGGTCCCGCCCATGGACGAGGCGGGCAAGGCGAAAGCCGAGGAAGAGGCCCTGGGGCTCATGCTGGGCAAGGCCGACGGCGTGGTTCTCGCGCGCTACATGCAGATCCTCTCGCCGGATTTCCTGGCGCGGATGCCCGGGCGCGTGATCAACATCCACCACTCGTTTCTGCCCGCGTTCGTGGGGGCCGACCCGTACCGCCAGGCCTTCGAGCGCGGCGTGAAGATCATCGGGGCCACGGCCCACTACGTGACCCCCGAACTGGATGGCGGGCCGATCATCTCCCAGGACGTGGCCCACGTGTCGCACCGCCACGGCGTGGAGGAGCTCAAGGAGCTCGGCCGCGACCTGGAACGCCAGGTGCTGGCCAGGGCCGTGCGGGCGCACCTGGAGGACAGGATCATCGTCAACGGAAACAAGACGGTGGTGTTCTAGGCCGGTCCCTGCGGCAGGCTCTTTTCCTTCGCTTCACAAACTAAAACTCCGGTGCGGCGTGACGCCGCACCGGAGCTTATCTTCGTTCTGCCGATCTTTCCGGCTACCGGCCGCGCGAGTGCGGCAGCTTCACCGGATCGAGCCCGGAGAGCTTCTCCATGAGCCGCGTCACCCTGCCCGCCTCGCCCAGCCTGGCGGGCGGCCCGGCCTCCCCGCCCTGGGCCGTCGGCGCGGCGAGGCCCGCAAGCTCCCTGGCCGCGTACTTCCGCCCTCCGCCGCCTTCCCCGTGCAGATCGTCGATGAGCGCGCGCAGCACCTGAGCCTGTTCCGCCAGCTCGTTCACGGCCCGGGTCGCGAGCCCCATGGCCTGCGACGTCTCCTCCGAGATCACGTTCACCTGCTCGATGGACCTCCCGATCTGCTCGCTGGCCGCGGACTGCTCCTCCGAGGCCGTGGCGATGGAGCGCACCTGGTCCGTGACCAGGTCCACGAGCTCCATGATCTCGCCGAGCGACCTGCCCGACCCCTCCGAAAGCCCGGCCGCGTGCCCGATCAGGCCTACGGAGCGTTCCACGTTGTCCACGCTGGCCTTGGCGCTCTGCTGGATGGCGCCGATGGCCTCGCCCACCTCGCGGGTGGCCTGCATGGTCTTCTCGGCGAGCTTGCGCACCTCGTCGGCCACCACGGCGAAGCCGCGCCCGGCCTCGCCCGCCCGGGCGGCCTCGATGGCCGCGTTCAGGGCCAGGAGGTTGGTCTGGTCCGCTATGTCCGAGATCACCGTGAGCACGCGGCCGATGTCGCGGGCCTGGGAGCCCAGGCGGTCCATGTCCTCCTTGAGCCTGGCGGACTGGCCCTGCACCTCGCGCATGCCCTCCAGGGCCTCGTTGACCACGCCCGCGCCCTCGCGCGCCTTGGACTTGGCCGTGTCGGCGGTCTGGGCGGCGTGGGCCGCGTTGCGGGCGACCTCGAGCACCGTGGCGCTCATCTCCTCCATGGCCGTGGCCGTCTCTGAGACGCGCTGGGCCTGGGACTCGGCCCCCCTGCTGGACTGCTCGATCTGCACGGAGAGCTCCTGGGAGGCGGAGCCGACCACGCTGACCACGCCCTCGAGCTTGGACGCGGCCTGGAGCATGCCCTCTCTCCTGGCCTGCTCGGCCTGGAGCCGGGCCTCCTCGGCCTCGCGGCTGGCCTGCCCGGCGGCCTGGGCCTTCTGCTCGGAGTCCTCGGTCTTGCGGCGGATCTCCTCCATGTTCCCGCCCAGCACCTCGGCCATGGCGTTCAGCGAATCGAGGATCACGCCCATCTCGTCCGGCCTGGAGTGCGCGACGCGGTGGGCGTAGTCGCCCTGCTTGATGCGCTCCAGGAAGGCGCTGACCGCCTCCAGGGGCCTTATGATCACGCGCATGGAGAATATCCGCCCCGCCAGGGCCAAAAGCCCCAGGCTGAGCGCCGCGAGCAGAGTGAGGTTCAGAAGAGTGGCCCGCACCGGGGCCTCCACCTCGGCGCGGTCGATCACGCCCAGGAGCTTCCACCCGGACTTGGGCGAGGCCACCACCGCGCCCAGGTAGTCCTTGCCGCCCGAGGCGAACTCGAACCAGCCCTCGCCCAGGGCGGAAAGCTCCCGCACCGGGCCGGTGGCCTCGGCGGCCTTCTTGAAGTTGTTCTTCTCGTCGGACGGGTCCGCCAGGACCACGCCGTCGCCCTGCACCAGCACCAGATAGCCGCTCTTGCCCAGCTTGATGGACTTGGTCAGGTCCGTGAGCTTCTTCAGGGAGATGTCGATGCCCAGAACGCCCAGCGCCTCGGAGCCGCGCGTCACGGTGCGCGTCACGCTGGTGACGGCCTCGCCCGTGGTGGACATGTAGGCCTTGGACATGGAGGGCCTGTCCGTGATGGGCAGGGCCTCGACGTACCAGGGCCGCTTGCGCGGGTCGTACCCGGCGGGCATCTCGGAGTCCTCCAGGGCGCTCACGAAGGCCCCGTTGCGGTTGCCCGCGAAGACCTCGACGTAGGCCGGGTGCGAGCCCTGCACGGCCTGGAAGAGCCTGACGAACTCCCTGCCCGCCTCGTCGCCCTCGTCGGGCCTGGCCTTGCGCGGCGAGGTGGTCTTGGCGTGGCTGGTGGTGATCTCGTCAAGCCTTGCCGCCAGGGGCGTCCTGGCCATCATGTCTGCGTTCATGCGGCTCTCGTCGAGAAACAGGCTGATGGCGGCGTCCACCTGGGAGAGCTCGCCCAGGGCCGAGCGCCGGGCCGACTCCATGGCCTGGCTCATGAAGTTCACGGCCACCACGCCGAAGATGGCCACCATGATCACGGTGATGACGGCCAAAAATCCCGCGAGCAGCTTCGTCTTGATCGACAGTCGCATGAAAGCCCTCCCAAGGGGTGTGACGGGGCGGACACCCGGCCCTCCCCGGCGCGCACGCGCGCAAGGCGGGACATGATCCATCATCTGCCATACTCGCCCGCGCCATACAACAGGATTCGGGCGGTTTCGCGACGGGGCGCGGCGGCAAGGAGTTCCCGGTTCACGGGCATGATGAACTTGAGGGTGAAGGGCCGGTTGGCCAGGGCCAGGACCGCCCCGGCAAGGTTCGGCCAGCCCCGGGGGGGACGCGCGGCGGACGCGGGCGAAAAAAAGGCCGGGCCCGCGAGGGCCCGGCCATGACAGGCTGGTCGATCCCGGACGCGCGCCCGGGCTTGGGATACGAAGGATCAGTCCTTGGGGGCGTCTCCGGGCTTGTAGTGCACGGGGTACTTGGCGTCCACCTGGGGCACCTGGAGCCCCACGCGCGCCTGGAGGTTGATGACCACCGGCCCGGTGAGGTTGAGGGTTGTCTCCTCGGGCTTGCCCGGCGGGATGGTCACGGTGACGAGCACCAGCACCTGGCGGATGTTCTCGATGCGCAAAAGCTTGCGCTCGGCTTCGCCCACCACCACGTCGTAGTCGCGGATGAAGCCGTAGGGGTCGGCCACGAGCAGGCCCAGGCGGGGGTCGTTCATGCTTTGCAGGATGAGGAACGGCGAATCGTCCCGGATCTGCACCAGGGTGAACTCGCGCTCGTGCTCGAAGCCGATCACGCCACGGGGAAAATGCAGCACCCGTTCCGGCGGAATGGTCAACTGCCCGAGGCGGCTGTTGATTACTCGGTCTTGGATTTTTGCCATAACGCCGCCGCAGCGAAAACGTCTTCCTGGTCAGCTTCCAGAGCCATGCGGTTCTGCTCCAACACCCTCAGATACACTTCTTCCCTGTATACCGGCATCTCCTGGGGTACTTCCAGGCCGATCTTGATCTGCTTTCCCTGCACCCCAAGAACGGTGATCTTGATTTTGTCGCCCAGGTGGATGGACTCCCCGGGGCGGCGCGTAAGTATGAGCATTCCCGCCTCTTATTCCTGCCGATGCCGGGACACCCTAGTGCGGGCCCGGATGGTTGTCAACGCATGCCTTCCTTTAGAGGTAATTCATGAGGCTCAAGTTCATGATCATGGAAGTGGATTTGAGCACCGACTGGTACGCCAGCTGCTGCTGGGCCATCCTGGTCATCAGCTCGGTGAGGTCCACGTCCTCCACGCTGGAGAGCTGGTCGGTCTGGTTGTACTTGAGGTTGTCGAGCACGCCTTCGGCCACCAGGAGCCTGTTCTCGCGCGCGCCCACGTCGGCGGCGTAGTTCAGGATGGTCTGGCTCGAGGAGCGCAGGTCCGCCAGGCACTGCTGCACGCCGGACTGGTTGTTGGTCTCGAGGAACCCCACCAGCTTGCCCACGGTCTCGAAGAGGTTCGTGGCCCCGGAGCTCCCGGCGATGACCACGGGCCTGGCCGAGTTGCTGGCCGGGTCCTGGTAGACGCCGCCGAAGACGTTCTTGCCGATGCCGTTGACCACGATGCGCTCGGTGGGGGAGATGTCGAACCCGATGAGCGCCTTGCGCGGCCGGACGATGAACATGTTCCCGGCCTGGAGCTGGTTGCCGCCGTTGGCCGAGAGCGTCAGCACGCCGCCGGGCAGGTTCAGGCTGGCCATGTTCGCGTTGGCGTCTGGCGTGGAGGAGTTGGAGAGCTTCCAGGTCACGCCGCCGTCCAGGCTGTAGGAGTAGCCCACGTTGGAGGCCAGCGACCCGGTGGTATCGACGCGCACGATGACGTTGCCCGGGAACACGCCCCTGGCCGAGCCCGTGACGGTCGCGCCCATGCCCTGCAAGGGGTCCACGGCGATGCTGTCCTCGTCGTCGCCCACGTAGCGCGCCGTGGGCCTGATCCACATCCAGGTGCCGGTGGTGTCGTTGGTGTTGGTGGCGCTTGTGGCCCGCACGGTGGTGTTGCGGTCGAGCTCCAGGGACACGCCGCCGAGGGAGAGCTGGAACCTGTCCGGCGAGCCCGGGTCGGCCACGGTGCCCTGGTTCCAGGTGGTGCCGCCGTCGGTGGAGTAGCGGTAGCGCGTGGAGGCCGAGAGCGGCCCGCTGTCCAGGTACTGCACCAGGGTGGTGGACTCGGTGAAGCCGTTGATGCGGAAGCCCGCGTTGGAGACCACGTTCTCCTGGTTGGTGGTCAGCCAGAGGCTCTCGGCGAAGGGCTGGACGTCGGTCTTCTGACCCGAAAACAGCGCCTTGCCGTCGAATTTCGTGTTGCCCATGGCCACCAGCTGCTTGAACAGCTGGCGCGCCTCGGCCGCGATCTGGGCGCGGTTGTCCGCCGTGAGCGTGCCCGTGGCGCCCTGCTCGGCCAGCTCCTTCAGGCGCGTGACCACGGTGTTCACCTGCACCAGCGAGGAGTCCGCGAGGTTCAGCCAGCCCTTGGCCATGGAGATGTTGGTCTCGTACTGGTCGATGGCCGAGAGGTTGTCGCGGTAGCTCATGATCCGGCTCATGCCCACCGGGTCGTCCGAGGGACGGTTGACCTTCTTCTGGCTGGAAGCCTGAAGGTTGGACTCCATCATCTGGGCCAGCGAGGTGTTCATGTAACGCACGCTGGAGGAGTAGATCATCTGCTGGGAGACGCGCAAAGCCATGGCGTCCTCCTTTTACTGCTTGAGCCCCAGAAGTGTCTGCCACATCTGGTCCGCCGTGGAGATCATCTTCGCCGCGGCCTGGTAGGAGTGCTGGAACTTGACGAGGTTGGACATCTCCTCGTCCAGGTTCACGCCCGCGACTTCCTGCTGGCGGGCGTTCAATTCCTTGGCCAGGGAGTTCTCGAAGTCGTAGTTGAACTTGGCGTTCTCGGTGTCCACGCCCACCACGCCCACCAGGCTGTTGTAGTACTCCTGGATGGACTGGCTGGTGGGGGCGTCGAAGGTGGTGCGGATGGTCACCTGCTTGGTGCGCAGCCCCGCGATGGAGAGCGCCGTGATGTTGTCGCCCTTGTTGGCCTCGCCCGCGCCGTTGATGTGGCCTGCGTTGATGTAGTCCGAGTCGGAGCCGCACTTGGGGTTCACGATCATGGTCCGGGCGTTGTCCCCGGCGAAGAACGTGTTCACGCCGAGCGCCGCCCAGAGCCCGGTGGCGTCCGAGCCGAAGCCGAAGTTGTAGCCGGGCTTGGCGTCCACCTGGAGTTGGTTGTTCACCACGGTGGCCGTCAGGAAGTTGCCGAAGGTGCCGTTGATGGCCGAGGCCACGTCGTTCAGCGTATGCTTGGACGGGTCGAACAGCTGCAGCCCGGCGGCCGAGGAGTCGAAATCGACGAAGCTGTTGGAGACCAGCTGCCCCGTGGACGAGTTGTACACGTAGAGCATGGACGCGCCCGCCGACAGCTTGGAGGAGAAGGTCAGGCCCGAGGAGTCAGAGCCCAGGGCCACGTCCGCCGAACGCACGGAGTAGGTGCCCGTGACGTCGGAGAACATCTTGAGCCCCGCGCCCTGGCTGTGGATGCGGTTGGTCTCCCAGATGATGGACTTGGCGAAGGAGTCCAGGCGCTCCTTGTAGCGCCCCACGTTGTAGTCGCGCAGCTGGAAGTAGCCCGCCAGGCTGCCCCCGGTGACGCGCGTGGTGTTGTCCTGGCCGTTGAAGAACGTCTGGGGGGTGATGTTCACCGGCGTGGCCGCCGACTGGTACCAGAAGAGCCCGGACTTGGGCACGATGGTGAAGGTGTCGCCCGCCTGGAGCGTGCCGGTGGGGGTCACCCCGCTGTTGGAGGCCTTGCCGAAATAGATCTGCAGGTTGCCCGCCGTGACGGAGAGCTCGTCCGGCCTGGCGTAGAAGGTCTTGACGGCCCCGGAGTCGCTGCGCAGCCAGGTCACGCCGCCGTCCAGCGACACCTGGAACTGGGCCGCGCCCGCGCCCGAGGACACGTTGCCGCCCTGGACCACGCGCACGGTGTACTCGAAGTTATCCGAGCCAGAGAAGTAGACGTTGCCGTCGAAGCTCGACCCCGGGTTCAGGTTCTTGATGACCTTGTTGGACTCGAGCTTCACCTCGTAGTAGTTCACGCCGTCCACCAGAGTGTGCCCGGCCCTGGTCATGATGGAAATGTTGCCGCCGCCGTTGTCGATGGTGGTGATGTCGATGATCTCGGCCAGGCGGCGGATCTTGCGGGCGCGCTCGTCGTAGAGCCCGTTGGCGTTGTTCACGCCCGGGACGTCGTGCACGGCCAGCTGCTTGTTGATGTCGGTGATGTCCTTGAGCAGCCCGTTGAGCTCGTCCACGTCCTGGGCGATGTAGGCGCTGGCCTGGTTCTCGATGGTGGTCATGTCCGCCGAGGCCTGGCGCAGGATGGAGATGAGCGACTGCGTGTCCGAGAGCACGTTCTGGCGCTGCGGGTAGCTCGACGGGTCCAGGCTCAGGTTCTGCCAGTCCTGGAAGAACTTGGTCATGGCCTGGGACACGCCGTCGGAGTTGGCCTCGTTGTACACGGCCTCAACGGTGCGCATCATGTTGTAGAGCGCGGAGTAGCGCTCGGCCGAGGAGGACTTGGTGTTGTAGGCGCCCTCGATGAACTCGTCGAACATCCGCTGGATTTCCGACACCTTGACGCCCGTTCCCAGCTGGCCCGGGTTGTAGTCGAGGTAGAGGTCGTCCTTGAAGACCACGCGCTGGCGCGAATAGCCCTCGGTGTTGACGTTGGCTATGTTCTGGCCCGTGACCTCGATGGCCACCTGGGAGGCGTTGAGCGCCTTCTGGCCGATATTGAGAAGCGATGAGATGCCGGGCATTTACAGGGCCCCCCTCAACACGGCCGGGGCGGGCTTGGCCTTGGCGAACACGCCGCGCGGACCGTAGGATTCCTTGGTGGGCGTGAGCTGCTTCTTGAAGAAGTCCACGTAGCCGCTGGACTGGTCGAACAGGGCCAGGGCCAGGGTGTAGCTCTTCTCGGCCTGCTTGGCGCAGACCTGCTCGAGCTTGTCGATCTTGCTCAGCAGCTCGCGCGCCTCCTCCCAGCGCTCGCCGAACGCGCCGGCCAGGTCGGAGAGCCTCGCGGCCCTGGGGTCCATCTCGTTCATCATGCGCCGCGCGCCCTTGCGCTCGACCATGATCTGGCGCATCAGCTCCTGGATGGAGAACTCCACGGCGCCCACGGACTGGGGCCGGAACTCCTTGAGATGGGAAAACTCTTCCTCCTGAAGATAATTGAGCACCTTCAGGGCCTGATACTGGCGGGTAAGATTTTCCAGGATGCGCTGGGTCATGGCTTTCTCCCTTTAGAGCTCCGGCACCGGCATTCCGGCCTGCGGAGCCGCCGCGAGCATTGTGCGGCCTAGCTTGGCCGGGTCCACCGACTCGCCGTCCACCCGCACCTCGAAGTGCAGGTGGGGCCCGGTGGCCCTGCCCGTACGACCCACTTCTGCAATTACCTGACCAGCCTTCACCGCCTGGCCCTCGGCCACGGAGTTCTGGCGGTTGTGCCCGTAGTAGGTGCGCACCCCGCCCTGGTGCTCCACCACCACCAGGTTGCCGTAGCCGCCCTGGCGGCCGGAGAAGGCCACCACGCCGTCGCGCACGGCCTTGACCGGCGTGCCCTCGGGCGCGGCGATGTCCGTGCCCGCGTGCCAGGCGCGCCGCCCGGTGAAGGGGTCCTTGCGCCAGCCGAATTCCGAGGTGACCTCTCCGGATACGGGTTCGGCCGAAGCGCCCTCGGCCACGTAGGCGGCCCCGGGCAGCCCGGCGCGCTGCGAGGGCAGCCCGTCCAGGCGCGTCCCCGGCGGAGGCGACATGGCCCCGGCCAGCGCCAGCGCCGTCGGCGCGGCCTTGGGGTTCACGGCGTCGGCCGCGAGCACCGTCTCCGGCCCCACGCCGAGCGCGCCCGCACCGGGCAGCGGCTTGAGCCCCCTGTCCCTGAGCCCCTTGGGCTGGACCTGGCGTCCGGGCAGGGCCAGGCCCTCCTGGGCGGACATGCGCAAGCCCCCTCCCTCGGTCTTGGGCTGGGCGGCCGCGCCCGCCTTGGTCCTGGCGGCCAGCTGGTCGCGCATGAAGGCCGCCAGGCCCATGCCGCCCTGCTTGGCCAGGGTCTTGGAGAGCTCCTCGTCGAACATGGAGACGTACTGCTCCTCGTACTTGCTGGTGAGCAGGCCGTCCTTGGGCACGGTCTTGCGCATCTCCTTGAGGAGCTGGGCGATGAACACGGACTCGAAGCCCTCGCAGGCCTCCTGGAGCTTCTTCTCCTCGCTGGGGCCGGGGCTCAGGCGCTTGTTCATGGACTGCGCGGAGAGCGTCTTGAGCGCGTCCTGGTCCATGCCCGCGGCCTGGGCCTTCTCGGGCGTGAGCGAATCGAGGATCTTGCCGAAGGCCTTGGGCGCGGGAACCGCGCCCTGCCCCGGGGAAGCCTGCGCCGCCAGGGCCTGGGTCCGGGACGCGCTCGAAGCGTCCCGGGCCAGCCCCGCGCGGGCGGCCGTGTCCGGGGCGGAGACCATCTAGATGACCTCCAGGTCGGCGTGCAGAGCGCCCGCGGACTTGAGCGTCTTGAGGATGCTTATGAGGTCGCGGGGGGTGGCCCGCAGGACGTTCAGGCCTTCCACCAGTTCCTGAAGGGTCGCTCCCTCCACCATGCG
This sequence comes from Fundidesulfovibrio sp. YSD1, assembly GCF_055397115.1. Classification (NCBI taxonomy): domain Bacteria; kingdom Pseudomonadati; phylum Thermodesulfobacteriota; class Desulfovibrionia; order Desulfovibrionales; family Desulfovibrionaceae; genus Fundidesulfovibrio; species Fundidesulfovibrio sp. YSD1. Next base: position 3,371,300 of record NZ_AP043666.1, on the reverse strand, counting down.
CAGCTGGCGGTTCTCCTCGTTGGCCCCGATGTTGGTCTGGGGCACGGCCACGGTCTCGGCGCCCACCGGCGCGAAGGGCAGCGGCTGGGAGACCTCGGCGGATTCCTGGATCACGATCTGGAGGTTGCCGTGGGTCACGGCGGAGCGCGTGAGCTTGGCGTTCAGGCCGACCACCACGGTGCCGGTCTTCTCGTCCACCACCACGCGGGCCTTGTTGTCCGGGGTGATCTCCAGGTTCTCGATGGTGGCCATGAGCGGCACCATGTTGCCCCTGTGCTGCTCGGGGATGTCCAGCTTGACCGTGGAGGCGTCCGTGGCCCGGGCGAAGCCGCCGCCCATGGCCTTGTTGATCACCTTCACGATGGACATGGAGGTGGTGAAGTCCGGGTAGCCCAGGTTGATGGTCAGGTCGCGCTGGCCGTTGAAGTCGAAGGGCACGGCGCGCTCCACGTTGGCCCCGCCCGGGATGGTGGCAACGGTGGTCACGTTCTTGGTGGCCGTGGCCGCCGCGCCCGAGGCCTGGAAGCCGCCCACGGCCACGGGCCCCTGGGCCAGGCCGTAGATCTCGCCGTCCACGCCCTTCATGGGCGTCATGAGGAGCACCCCGCCCAAGAGGCTGGTGGCGTCGCCCAGCGAGGACACGGTCACGTCCAGCTTGGTGCCGGGACGCGCCGTGGCGGGCATCTGCGCCGTGACCATGACCGCGGCCACGTTGGCCGGGCGCAGGGTCTTCTTGTCCACGCGCACGCCCATCTTGTCGAGCATGTTCCAGATGGACTGGATGGTGAAGTCCGAGCCGCGCTTGTCGCCCGTGCCGCCCAGGCCCACCACGAGGCCGTAGCCCACCAGCTGGTTGGTGCGCACTCCCGAGAAGGAGGCCACGTCCTTGATCCTGGCCGCCCGCCCCTCCCCCGGGACGAGGGCGGCCAGGACCAGGGCCGCCGACAGAATCGCTGTGACCATTCGCCTAGACATTGTCTTCGCTCCTGAAATTCGCGTCCCCTCCCCCGAGCGGACGCCCGCGCCTTGCCAAGCCCTTCCCATGCGGACCGGGAAAGCCGCGTTGAATGCCTTTCACAAGCCCTAGAAGGGCCAGATGTTGTCGAGAACCCGGGACAGCCAGCCGGGCTTCTGGCGGTCGGCCAGCACGCCCGTGCCGAACATGTCGATCTGGGCCTCGGCCAGGGCCGTGGAGGACACGGTGTTGTCCGGGCCCACGTCCATGGGCCGCAGGAGGCCGCGCACCACCATGATCTGCGTGTCGTCGTTGACGCGCACCTGGCGCGCGCCCTCCACCTGCATCACGCCGCCGGGCAGGATGTTCACCACGCGGCAGCCGATGGTGTAGGTCACGGTGGACTCGCGGCTGGTTTCGCCGTCGGAGTCGAACTGGTTGTCGCGGCTGGTCTTCACCAGGGGCTGGCCCGTGCCCACGCGGCCCTTCATGCCCGTGAACCCGCCCGGGTCGATGCCGATGGCCTGGAGCTGGCGCGAGCCCGGGTAGGGGTCGATGGTGTGGTTGTTGAAGTAGTTGTCCACCTGCATGTCCATGGTGTTGGAGCCGTTGGACTTGGTCTTGGACTTGTTCTTGGCGTTGGACTTCTCCACCACGTTGACCATCACGATGTCGCCGATGCGCCTGGCCCGGTTGTCCTCGTAAAGGTATTGAGGCTGCGCCGCCTGCGAGTAGAGCGAGCCCGGGTTGTTGGACGGGGTCGGCGCCTGGATCATGGGCGGGGTGAGCGTGGTCATGGGGCTCGGCTGCTTCTGCGCCGGAGGGGCGCAGGCGGTGCTCACGGCCGCCAGGGCCATTGCCGCCCACAGGGTGATGTTGCGTGTTTTCATGTCGCGCCTCCTGGCTTGCCCGGGCTTACCTGGCCAGGACGGTCTTCGCGTCCTGGACCACCGCGGCAAGCTCCCTTCCGCTTTGCATGTTGCGTACCGTTATCGTGGCGCCCTTGGCTCCGTCAGTGACGGCGGTCACGGGCATGACCAGCTGGATGCTCTTGCCCCGCCACAGGCAGGTGACCTGCTCGCCCTTCTGGATCACGGGCATGGGCTCGAGAAGCTCGTAGGTGAGCGGCGTGCCCTGGTTCACCGAGGACTTCACGCGCATGGGCACGGGGTCCTTGGGGTCCCAGGCCGCGCCGCGCGAAAGCGCCAGGTTGCGCCGCTCCCAGGCCACGTCCCCGGGGTCGATGGCCCCGGCGCGCCTGTTCAGGGGCTTGGCCGCCACGGGAATGACCTTCCAGACGTTGACGAAGGCGTTGGCCGCGATCTGCCTGAGCGCGCGCCCGTCCGGGCTCGAGACCGTCAGGCGCAGGTTCACCCGGCCCGGGGCCATCTCGCCCACTCCCTCGACGCTCAGGCGCTCAAGGTCCGGGTCGATGAAGAGCTGGTTGGGCAGGGTGATCTCCTTGACCTCGATCTCGCCGTCCAGGCCGGTCATGTTCGTCGTCAAATAGTCGACGATCATGCGGTCCACCTCGCTCACGGCCACGGGCTTGCCCCCGCCCTTCTTGAGCACCACCTGCTCGGGCACGGCGAAGTTGGCCTCGGAGTGGGGGAACAGGCGGTCCAGGTCGTCGAGTATCTTCTTGCGCGAAAGCGTGATCTGCCCCTCGCGGCCCGGGAAGGGCCAAAGCGGCGTGGAGGACAGGATGCGCCAGGTCTCGGGGTCCATCTGGCCCACGGGCTCGCCGATCTCGCCGAGCATCACGCGCTCGCCCGAGATCGCGGCCGCCGGGGCGATCTTGACGCGCCAGTCCTGGGGCGGGGCCCCGAAGGACGGCCCCGCGGCGAAAAAGGCCATCGCCGCGCAGACGGCGGCCAGGAAGTAGCCGAAGCGGCGCACGGGAAGTTCCTGACGGGACATGGGGGACTCCTGGGCTAACGCTTGATGTTCACCGCCGTCTGGAGCATGGCGTCGGCGGTGGTTATGGATTTGGAGTTGGCCTCGTAGGCCCTCTGGCCCACGATCAGCCCGACCATTTCGTCCACCATCTGGACGTTGGACATCTCCAGGAAGCCCTGCACCAGCGTGCCCGCGTTCTGGTCGCCGGGGGTGAGCTCCTGGGCCGCGCCCGAGGCCTCGGACACGGTGTAGACGTTTCTGCCCATGGCCGTGAGCCCGGCCGGGTTGATGAACGTGTAGAGCGGGATGTTGGAGGTGGCCAGGGTGTTGCCCTGGTTGTCCACCGCCGTGAGCACGCCGCGCTCGGTGATGACCACGTTCACGGCCTGCTGCGGGATGGTGATGGCCGGCTGGAGCGTGTAGCCGTTGGCGTTGACCATGGTGCCGTCCTGGTTCAGCTTGAAGGCCCCGGAGCGGGTGTACACGTCGTTGCCCGCCGGGTCCTGGAGCCTCAGGAAGCCCTGGCCGGAGATGGCCACGTCCAGCTGGTTGCCGGTGTTCTGGAAGTCTCCCTGCTGGAAGAACTTGTGCACCGTCGTGGGCCTGACGCCCATGCCCACCTGGAGCCCCGTGGGCAGCCGCGAGCCGCCCTCGTTCTGGCTTCCGGCGATGGCCAGGGTCTGGTACATCAGGTCCTCGAACTCGGCCCGGCTCTTCTTGAAGCCCAGCGTGTTCACGTTGGCCAGGTTGTTGGACATGGTGTCTATCTGGAGCTGCATGGCCACCATGCCCGTCGTGGCCGTGTAAAGCGCGCGCATCATGTGCCGTATCCTCCTGGAGCCGGGTTACCGGGTGTCGCCGACCTTGCTGACGGCGTCCCGGTCCATTTCCTGGGTGCTTGTGATGATCTTGGAATAGGCCTCGAAGGACCGCTGGGCCTCGATCATGCCCACCATCTCCGTGACCACTTCGACGTTGGGCTTCTCGAGGTATCCCTGGTTGACGGTGGTTTTCCCCGCCTCCACCGGCCTGGTCACCGGCTGGGTGCCGTTGGGGCCGGTGAAGAGCGACTGGCCGTACTTCTTGAGGAGCTTGGGGTCGGCCACGTCCACCACGTCCACGGCCCCCACGGGCTGGCCGTCCACGAGCACCTGGCCGTCGCCGATGATGGAGACCACCTGGCCCTCCGGGATGGTCACCGTGCCGGACTGGCCGAGCACGGGATAGCCCTGGTTGGTGACCAGCATGCCCTGGTTGTTGCGGTAGAACTGGCCGTTTCGCGTCAAGAACTGCCCCTCGGGCGTCTGGACGCGGAAGAAACCCGGGCCGGTGAGGGCCAAGTCGAAGGGGTTGCCGGTGGCGTGCACGCTGCCCTGGGTCATGTCCACGGTCTGCTCGGCCAGGCGCGGCTTGGCCACGACCATGGGCCTCGGCAGAAGCTGCTTCTGCTGCAGGTCGTTGCGGGCGTCCGGGGAGTAGTCGGTGGCCATCCGCTGGAACACGTCCTGGAAGGAGACCTTGTCGGCCTTGTACCCGGCGGTGTTCGCGTTCGCCAAATTATTGGCTATGAGGTTGAGGCGCGTTTCGTTGCTCAAGGCCCCGAACAGCGCGCTTATCGAACTTTGTTGCATGGCGGCGCACCTCCTCGGCCCGGAGAAAAGCAGGAAGCGTGCCAGCGGGAATGCGCCCGGATGGCGGGGATGGACTTGACGTGGTGAATTTATTTCACTAGATGTTTTGTCGTGTGGGAACCCTGAAGCGATTCGGCAAGATCCGCCTCGCGGTGTACGGCTGGGAGCATGGCAAGGTCCATTTCCTGTGAACGGCCCTGGCTTCGATTGCTCGGTCGACCTCGAAACGCTCGAAGTCCTGGCCGGGCACGCCCCGGCCAAGGCGCTGGCCCTGGCCCGGCAGTGGGCTTCCCAGAACCGGGAAGCTGTTGCCAAAACCTGGGAAGAGCTCAATAAATGACCCCCGACAAGTACCCTAAGATCAAAAGCGTCGAAGCCCTGCCGGGGCTCAGGCTGCGTTTGGATTTCGGGCGCGACGGGCTGCGCGAGGCGGACGTGGGCGCCTTCGCCGAGGGCAGGTGGGCGGCGCTTGCCGACCCGGACGTGTTCGGCGCGGCGCGCCTGGGCGAATACGGCGGCTCCGTCGAATGGCCCCCGCTCGGCCTGGAGGTCGGCGGGGACACCCTCTGGCGGCTTTGCCAGGAGCAACTCGGCTTGGCCTGGCCCTCGGAGGAGTTCGCGGCCTGGATGAAGCGCATGGGCCTCTCCCTGGCCTCGGCGGCCAAGGAACTGGGCGTGACGAGGCGCACGGTCATCAACTACAAGACCGGCTCGCGCATGATTCCGCGCATGGTCATGCTCGCCTGTCGCGCCTTGGAGATGGAGCGCGGCAAAATCCGCGCGGCCTGAAGCGCTCTTTTTTCCTCTCTTCCCCCTCGCCGACGGTCGAAAACTCTTGACAGCGACCCCGATCCGCATAATATGCCCATTTTGCGAGCGGGCGTAGCTCAGTTGGTAGAGTACGAGCTTCCCAAGCTTGGTGTCGCGAGTTCGAGTCTCGTCGCCCGCTCCAAAAAAATCCTCATGACGCCGGGGTTCGCCCTCCGGCGATTACAGGGGTGGGCCAATCGGTTCGGTCCACTTTTTTTTTGCTATGAACTCAGATTTCACAAAAGTGCTCGCCCGAATTCAGGAATTGGCCGCTCCCTACGTGGAAAGCCTCGGCCTCTCCCTGTGGGGCATCGAAATGGCCGGGGGCTCCGGACGCCCCACCCTGCGTGTCTTCATCGACGGAGAAAACGGGGTGGACGTGGAGGACTGCGCCCGCGTCAGCCGCCAGCTGGGGGCCGCCCTGGACGTGGAGGACCTGATCCACGGCGCCTACGAGCTGGAGGTCTCCTCCCCCGGGCTCGAGCGGCGCTTCTTCGAATTTTCCCAGCTCGCGCCCTACGCCGGCCGCGAGCTGGACGTGACCACAGCCCTGCCCATGGACGGCCGCAAGCGCTTCAAGGGAACGCTCGCCGCCCTGTCCGGGGAGAACCTGACCCTCGAATGCGAGGGCAAGGCCTTCGACATTCCCTGGAGCGACGTGTCCCGGGCCCGCCTGGTGCACACCTTCGAGACTCCCGAGGAGAGCAAGGCCAAGGCCAGGGGCAAGGGCAGGGGCGCAGGCCATTCAAAGGCAGACAAAGCCGCCGGGCCCGAAAAGGCCTAGGTCGGCAACCGGAGGACCCCCTATGGGCATGGAGCTTCGCAAGGCCATCGATCAAATCAGCAAGGACCGCGGCATCGACCGCGACCTGCTCATCGACACCCTCGAGGAGGCCGTGCGCTCCTCGGTCGCCCGCAAGTTCGGCGACCACATGGACATCGAAGTCAGCTACAACGACGAGGCCGGCGAGATCGAGGTCTTCCAGTTCAAGATCGTGGTGGACGAGGTGGAGGACCCCCTCTCCGAGATCACCCTCGAAGAGGCCCGCGAGGTGGACCCCAACGTCCAGATCGACGACGAGCTGGGCTTCAAGCTCAAGGTGGAGGACCTGGGACGCATCGCGGCCCAGTCCGCCAAGCAGGTGATCATCCAGCGCATGCGCGACGCGGAGCAGGAAATCATCTACGAGGAATACAAGGACCGCAAGGGCGAGATCGTCTCCGGCATCGTGCAGCGCCGCGACCGCGGCGGCTGGATCATCAACCTCGGCCGCACCGAGGCCATGCTGCCCAAGGAAGAGCAGATCCCCCGCGAGCGCTACAAGCGCGGCGACCGCGTCCAGGCCTACATCATCGAGGTCCTGCCCAGCGGACGCGGCCCCCAGATCATCGTCTCCCGCACGCACCCCGACTACATGGCCGCCCTGTTCAAACGCGAGGTGCCCGAGGTTTCCGACGCCACGGTGCGCATCCTGGGCGTGGCCCGCGACCCGGGCTCGCGCGCCAAGGTCGCCGTGTCCTCCAAGGACCGCGACGTGGATCCCGTGGGCGCTTGCGTGGGCGTGCGCGGCTCGCGCATCCAGAACATCGTGCAGGAGCTCCACGGCGAGCGCATCGACATCGTGGTCTGGCACCCCGAGATCGCCACCTACGCCGCCAACGCCCTGTCCCCGGCGCGCATCACGCGCATCATGGTGGACGAGGACGAGAAGACCCTCGAGGTCGTGGTGCCCGACGACCAGCTCACCCTGGCCATCGGCCGCAAGGGCCAGAACGTGAAGCTGGCCGCCAAGCTCCTGGGCTGGAAGATCGATATCTTCACCGACTCGCGCTACGCCGAGCTGAACGTGGCCCGCAAGGGCATGGAGCAGCTGGCTTCAGTGGCCGAGATGAACATGGACAACTTCCTCTCCGCCGGGTTCGACACCGTGAGCAAGCTGGCCGAAGCCACCGACGAGGAGCTCGACAGCATCGAGGGCATGACCCCGACCAAGCGCGACCACCTGCGCTCGGCCATCAGGCTGCTCCTGCCCGCGCCCAGGCCCGAGGAAGAGGAGCAGGAAGAGGCCGCCGAGGCCCCTGCCGGCGAGGATGAATCCGGGAACGCCGCGGAAGATGGCAGCACCGGAGAATAAGGACATACGGGAAGAGCCGCTGCGCAGCTGCGTGGTCTGCCGCAGGCGGCTCCCCAAGTTTGAGCTGGCCCGCCACGTGTGGCGGGGCGAATGGACGCCCGACGAGGCGTATATCCTGCCCGGAAGGGGCTACTATTGTTGCGCGGGGGAAGACTGCAAGGCCAGGTTCCCCAAACGCGCCGCCGCCGTGAGGAAAGGCAAGGGGGAAGGCAAACGTGACGAAACTTAGGGTCAGAGATCTCGCCAAAGAGCTGAGAGTCAGCAACAAGGACATCTACCAGGCCCTGCGGGAGCTGGACATCCGCGTGTCCAGCGACATGGCCACCCTGGAGGACGACCAGGTCTCCCAGGTGCGCGCCAAGATCAGGCACGGGCTCGCGAAGTCCGAGGTTGTCCAGAGCCAGTCGCAGCCCGGGGTCGTCGTCCGCCGCCGCCGCGCCAGCGCCCCCCACGCCGACGCAGAGCCCCAGCACGAGGAGCCCCCGGTGGAATCCGCTCCGGCCTCAGCCCCCGAGGCGCGCGAGGAGGAAGCCCAGGCCCCGGCCAAGGCCGCCCAGCCCAAGCCCAAGCGGCGCATCATCGAGACCCCGCCCGCCAGGATCATTTCGCATCCCGAACCCGAGCCGGAACCCGAACCCGAGGCCCGGGAACTCCCCGTGGTCCACGAGCACGAGTTCACGGCCACGGCCGGGGAAGAGACCGCCGAAGCCCCCGCGCGCGAGCCCGAGGCCACGGCCGGGGAAACCCAGGCCGCCCAGCCCGAGCAGGAAGCCCCGGCCGGTGAGACCCAGGCCGCTTCCGCCGGCGAGGCCCAGCCCGGGGCCGAAGCCCAGGCCCCCCAGGCTGAGGGCGGCGAGCCCGAGAAGCGGGTCAAGAAGCCCAAGCGCGAGGTGCCCATCGGCCCGCAGGTGCGCATCATTTCCATGCCCGACCCCCGCCAGGCCGCGCCCGCGCGTCCCGCGGCCCCAACCGGGCAGCGTCCCGCCGGCCCGGGCGGCCCCCGCCCCGGCGGACCCGGCGGCCCCCGTCCCGGAGGCCCGGGCGGACCGCGCCCCGGAGGGCCCGGCGGCCCCCGCCCCGGCGGACCCGGCGGACCGCGCCCCGGCGCGCCCGGCTTCGACGCCAAGGCCCCTGCCCCCACGGAAACCGACGACCGCAAGCGCCGCAAGGACAAGCGCGTGGTCGAGTTCGGCGGCGCGTCCGCTTCCGATGACGGCGACAGGCGTGGCGGCAAGAAGCGCGTGGGCGAGATCCAGGACCGCACCGGACGCGGCGGCAAGCATCCCAAGAAGAAGAAGGGCGTGGACCAGGTGGCCCAGATCATGGCCGCCCAGGCCCAGGCCCAGCCGCAGAAGGCCATCAAGCGCAAGATCAGGATGGAGGACGCCATCCGCGTCTCCGAGATGGCGCGCCAGATGAACCTCAAGGCGCAGGACCTGATGAAGGTGCTTCTGTCCATGGGCATGATGGCCACCATCAACCAGTCCCTGGACTACGAGACCGCCGTGCTGGTGGCCGCGGAATTCGCCTACGAGGTGGAGAAGGTCGGCTTCGACGAGGACCAGTTCCTGGTCACCGAGGCCGCCGACACCCCCGAGTCGCTCAAGCCGCGCCCGCCCGTGGTGACCATCATGGGCCACGTCGACCACGGCAAGACCTCGCTCCTGGACGCCATCCGCTCCACCAACGTGGTGCTCGGCGAGGCCGGCGGCATCACGCAGCACATCGGCGCCTACCACGTCACCACCCCGCGCGGGGACGTGGTCTTCCTGGACACCCCCGGCCACGAGGCCTTCACGGCCATGCGCGCACGCGGGGCCAAGGTCACGGACATCGTGGTCCTGGTGGTGGCCGCCGACGACGGCGTCATGGACCAGACCCGCGAGGCCATCAACCACTCCAAGGCCGCCGGCGTGCCCATCGTGGTGGCCGTGAACAAGATGGACAAGGCCGGGGCCGACCCGGACCGCGTCAAGCGCGAGCTGGCCGAGCAGGGCCTCGTGCCCGAGGAATGGGGCGGCGAGACCATCTACGGCTACGTGTCCGCCAAGCAGCGCATGGGCCTGGACGGGCTCTTGGAGATGATCCTCCTGCAGGCCGAGGTGCTCGACCTCAAGGCCAACCCGGACAAGCGCGCCAAGGGCCACATCATCGAGGCCAAGCTGGACAAGGGGCGCGGCCCCGTGGCCACGGTGCTCATCGAGGAGGGCACGCTCTCCCAGGGCGACGCTTTCGTGTGCGGCCTGTTCTCGGGGCGCGTGCGGGCCATGTTCGACGACCAGGGCCGCAAGATCAAGGACGCCGGACCTGCCATGCCCGTGGAGGTGCAGGGCTTCGAGGGCGTGCCCGAGGCGGGCGAGACCTTCAGCTGCGTCGAGGACGAGAAGGTCGCGCGCCGCATCGCCGAGACCCGCCTGGCCAAGCAGCGCGAGCGCGAGTTGGGCAAGGCCACCAAGCTCACCCTGGAGACCTTCCTGGCCTCGCGCGGCGAAGCCGAGGCCCAGGAGCTCAAGCTGGTGCTCAAGGCCGACGTGCAGGGCTCGCTCGAGGCCATCACCGAGGCCATGCTCAAGCTCTCGGGCGAGAAGGTCAAGGTGCGCATCATCCACTCCGGCACCGGCGCCATCACCGAATCCGACGTGATCCTGGCCAGCGCCTCCGAGGCCATCGTCATCGGCTTCAACGTGCGCCCCTCGGTGAAGGTCAAGGAAGTGGCCGAGCGCGAGAGCGTGGACCTCAGGTTCTACGACATCATCTACAAGCTGGTGGACGAGATCAGGGCGGCCATGTCCGGCATGCTCGCCCCCGTGCTCAAGGAGCAGTACCTGGGCCAGGCCGAGGTGCGCCAGACCTTCAGCGTGCCCAAGATCGGCATGGTGGCCGGCTGCGGCGTGCTGGACGGCAAGATCACCCGCAACTCCCAGATCAGGCTCCTGCGCGACGGCGTGGTGGTCTACACGGGCAAGCTCGCCAGCCTCAAGCGCTTCAAGGACGACGTCAAGGAAGTGACCAAGGGCTACGAGTGCGGCATGGGCCTGGAGAACTTCAACGACGTGAAGGTCGGCGACGTTATCGAGGCCTTCGAGACCGTTGAAGAGAAGGACACCCTGGACTAACGCTTCACGGGCCGGGCCGGGCTCCCTCGCGGACCCCGGCCCGGCCTTTTTCCCATCCGCTCCCCTGGCGGTCCTATGGTAATAGGCGTCCTCACCCTGGAATTCCGCCTTCACGGCAACGACTCGCTCAAGGGCAAGCGCTCCGTGGCGCAACGGCTGAAGATGAAGCTGCGCAACAAGTTCAACGTGGCCGTGAGCGAGATCGCCCACCACGACGTGCTGGATTCCCTGGCCCTCGGGGTGGTCACGGTGAGCCCGGACGGCAGGCACGCGCGCGGCCTTCTGCAGAAGGCGCTGAATATGGTGGTTGCCGCCGACGAGGCGGAGCTTATATATGACGACATCGAACTGATCGGGCAGTGACCCCGCAGGACATCCATGACTACCAAAGAAGGCCCTTCCCGCCGCTCCATCCGCATGGCCGACCAGATCATGCGCGAACTGGCCCTGATGCTCTCCGAGGAGATCCAGGACCCGCGCCTGGAACTCGTGACCATAAGCGGCGTGCGCCTGAACCCCGACCTTTCCGTGGCCACCGTGCTCTACACCCTGCACGGCGACGATGCCCGCCTGAAGGCAGCCGCCGACGGGCTGAACCAGGCCAAGGGCTTCCTGCGCTCGCTCCTCGGGCGCAGGCTCAAGAGCAAGTTCGTGCCCGAGCTGCGCTTCAAGCTCGACGAGTTTCTGGAAACCATGGTCTATGGCCAGCACCATGAATGAGGTCGCCCGCGCCCTGAAGGATGGGCGGAGCTTCCTGGTGGCCTCCCACGTGAGCCCGGACGGCGACGCCATCGGGGCCATGTCCGCCATGGGCCACCTGCTCGGTGCGCTGGGCAAGAAGGCCGTGCTCTACAACGCCTCCGGCCTGCCCGACCACCTTTCCTGGCTCGCCCTGCCCTCCCCGGTGCTCACCGAACTGCCCGAGGGCGGCTTCGACACCATCGTGGCCCTGGACTGCGGCGACCCGCGCCGGGGCGGCAAGGCCCTGCAGGAGGCCATGGAGAAGCACCCCACCGTGGTGGTGGACCACCACCTGGACAACCCCCGGTGGGGCGCGGCCAACTGGGTGGACACGGGCTACAGCTCCACCTGCGAGATGGTGGCCGCCCTGGCGGGCGAACTCGACGTGGAGCTCACGGGTCCGCTCGGCGAGTCGGTCTACGTGGGCGTGGTCACGGACACGGGCAGCTTTTCCTTCGAGAATTCGAGCCCCCGGGCCATGGAGCTGGCCGCGCGGATCATCCGCCTGGGCCTCTCCCCGGCGCGCGTCAACGAGCTGATCCAGAACCAGTGGTCGCTACCGCGCTTTCGGCTCTGGGGCGAGGTGCTGGGCTCGCTGGCCATGCATTTCGATGGACAGCTGGGCGTGATCCGCATTACCAGGGAGCAGTTGGACCGGCTCGGGGCCACTGCCGCCGACACCGACGGGCTGACCAACTTCGTCCTGCGCATCAAGGGCTGCAAGGCGGCCATGTCGCTGCGCGAGGACGCCCAAGGGGATTTGAAGCTCTCCCTGCGCTCGGTCTCGGACGTGAACATCCAGACCGTGGCCGCCGCGCTCGGCGGCGGCGGGCACAAGTGCGCGGCCGGGGCCAACCTGCACGGGTCCTTCGACGAGGTCGAGCCCGGGATCGTTGAGTCCCTGGGCAAGGTCCTGAAAGGGCCTCGCGGGGCGTAGGCTGCACGTGCGAGACAAGGCGAACCGCCACCCGCAGCCGCAGCAGCACGGCGTCCTGGTGCTTGGCAAACCCAAGGGCCCGACGTCCGCCGACTGCCTGAACGACATCAAGTTCCAGTTGGGCCAGCGCAAGATCGGCCACGCGGGCACCCTGGACCCCATGGCCACGGGCGTGCTCGTGGTGGTGCTCGGCGAGGCCACCAAACTGGCGGGATACTTGACCGAGGGCCAAAAGACATATACGGGCCGCCTGCGGATAGGACAAAACACCGACACCTTCGACGCCGAAGGCCGGGTGACGTCCGAAGCCGCCTGGGAGCACCTCTCCCCTGAAACGGTGGAAGAAGCCGTGCGTTCCTGGACGGAAATGACCACCCAGGAGATACCGCCCTACTCCGCCGTGAAGGTGAACGGGCAGCCCCTGTACAAGAAGGCCCGCCGGGGCGAGGACGTTCCGGTGGTGGTCAAGCCGATAAAAGTTTTCGAGGCGGAAGCGACGCTCACCGAGCTTCCGCACGTGAATTTCCGGGTGAGGGTGAGCTGCGGCGCCTACGTGCGCTCCCTGGTCCACAGCCTGGGGAAGCGACTTGGGTGCGGAGCCCACCTTACCGAACTCACCCGGGAGATGAGCCATCCATTCGGGCTCGAACAGGCCGTCGCGCTGAGCGACATCCTGGCCGAACCGGAGAGGCTGGCCGAACGGGTGATCCCCCTGGCGGACGCCCTGCCCCACTGGCCCAGGCTTACCCTCACGGAAGCCCAGGCCAAGATGGCGCGGGACGGCAAACGCATTCCGCTGGGCGATCTCCCCGGTCCGGACACGCGGGTTCTGCTCGCGGACACGGACGGCAGGCCCCTGGCCCTGGCCGAACCCCAGGACCTGGATGGCGCGAGGCGCTGGGTCGTGCTGCGCGGTCTCAACCCCGCGTGAACGGCCCCCGGGCGATCGTGCCCCCGCAAGATAAAACGGAGGATACCGCTGTGGTCATGACCGCTGACGACAAGTTCAAGATCATCGACGAGTACAAGACCCACGAGGGAGACACCGGCTCCCCCGAGGTCCAGGTGGCGCTGCTCACCAACCGCATCAACTACCTTACCGATCACTTCAAGGTCCACTCGAAGGATTTCCATTCGCGCACGGGCCTGCTCAAGCTGGTCGGCCAGCGCCGCAAGCTGCTCAACTACCTGAAGAACAAGGACATCAACCGCTACCGCACGCTCATCGCCAAGCTGGGCATCCGCAAGTAGTTCCGACCCGGCCGGTCAGGACGAGTCCTGGCCGGCCGGTTTCGCATCAAAGGCGCTTCTTCCCCTGGCGGCGCGCGCCAAGTCGTGTTATCTGCCGCCAAGCCCTCCTGGGCGCGGAGAAAAATAAGCCTTCCGTGACCGCCGGACCCCGCTCCCGCGCCGTCCGGCCAGGACCCGGCCGACCCGAACGTTATCCGCGCGCCAGCGCCCGGGAATTCGATTTCCCGGCCCCTGCCGCGCTTGTCACGTTTCGGGAAGGCCTCACGAAAACCACAACAAAGAGGTCAACTCATGGGTCTTCTCGACAAAGCCATCAGGCTTGAACGCACCATCGGACAAAATCCCATCATCATGGAAACCGGCCGCATGGCCAACCAGGCCGACGGCTCGGTGTGGATGCAGTGCGGCGGCACCGTGGTGCTCGTCACCGTCTGCTCCCAGACGCTCGAATTCGACAAGGGCTTCTTCCCCCTGACCGTCGAATACCAGGAAAAGCTCTACGCCGCGGGCCGCATCCCCGGCTCCTACTTCCGCCGCGAGGTGGGCCGCCCCTCCGAGCGCGAGGTCACCGTGGCCCGCCTGATCGACCGCCCGCACCGCCCGCTGTTCCCCAAGGGCTACCGCGACGAGGTGCAGATCATCGCCACCGTGCTCTCCGCCGACGGCTACAACGACCCCGACGTGCTCGCGGTCAACGGCGCCTCCGCCGCCCTGCACATTTCCAGCGTGCCCTTCCTGGGCCCCATCGCCGCCGGGCGCGTGGGCTACATGGACGGCCAGTTCGTGCTCAACCCGCCCTACCAGGTCACCGCCGACCAGACCGACCTGAACATCTTCTTCGCCGCCAGCCGCGACGCCGTGGTCATGGTGGAGGGCGGAGGCAACTTCGTCTCCGAGGAGCTCATCGCCGAGGCCCTGGAGTGGGGCCACAAGCAGGTGATGCCGCTCATCGACCTCCAGGAGGAGCTGCGCGAGAAGGCCGGCAAGGCCAAGCAGGTCTTCACCGCCCCGGTTGAGAACGCCGAGCTCAAGGCCCTGGTGGAGAAGACCGTGGAGGCCGAGCTGTCCCAGGCCCTTTCCATCCGCGAGAAGATGGAGCGCCGCGCCGCCCGCAAGGCCCTGAAGTCCAAGGTGGTGGAAGCCGTGAAGGCCGCCCATCCCGAGGAAGGCTCCCTGGTGGGCAAGGCCGCCGAGATGCTCGAGGGCATGGAGAAGAAGTTCATGCGCTCCCGCATCAAGGAAACCGGCGTGCGCATCGACGGCCGCGACACCAGGACCGTGCGCCCCATCGAGATCGAGGTCTCCATGCTGCAGCGCACCCACGGCTCCTGCCTGTTCGCCCGCGGCGAGACCAAGGCCCTGTGCGTGGCCACCCTGGGCTCCACCGGCGACGAACAGCGCATCGAGACGCTGGCGGGCGAGTCCTCCAAGCGCTTCATGCTGCACTACAACTTCCCGCCCTACTGCGTGGGCGAGGTGAAGCCCCTGCGCGGCCCCTCGCGCCGCGAGATCGGCCACGGCGCGCTGGCCGAGCGCTCCATCGCCCCGGTGCTCCCGGCGGCGGGCGAGTTCCCCTTCACCCTGCGCATCATCTCCGAGGTGATGGAGTCCAACGGCTCCTCCTCCATGGCCACCGTGTGCGGCGGCTCCCTGGCGCTGATGGACGCGGGCGTGCCCATCAAGGCCCCCGTGGCCGGCGTGGCCATGGGCCTGATCAAGGAAGATGACGACTACATCGTGCTCACCGACATCCTCGGCGACGAGGACGCCATGGGCGACATGGACTTCAAGGTCGCCGGCACCGCCGAGGGCGTCACCGGCATCCAGATGGACATCAAGATCACCGGCATCCCCCAGGAAGTGATGCGCAAGGCCCTGGAGCAGGCCCGCGAGGCCAGGATGCACATCCTGGGCAAGATGAACGACACCCTCTCCGCCCCGCGCACCGAGCTCTCGCCCTACGCGCCGCAGCTCACCGTGGTGGAGATCAACCCCGAGAAGATCCGCGAGGTGATCGGACCCGGAGGCAAGACCATCAAGGCCATCACCGGCTCCACCGGCGCCTCCATCGACATCGACGACTCCGGCAAGATCTCCATCTTCGCCCCCACCCAGGAGGCCATGGAGCGCGCCAAGGAGATGGTGCTCTTCTACGACCAGAAGGCCGACGTGGGCCGCAACTACGCGGGCAAGGTCAAGAAGATCATCGACTGCGGCGCCATCGTGGAGATCCTGCCCGGGCTCGAAGGCCTGGTGCACGTCTCCCAGCTGGACATCGCCCGCGTCGAGAACGTCACCGACGTCGTGGCCATGGGCCAGGACCTGGAAGTGAAGGTCATCGCCGTTGAGCCCAACGGCCGCGTGCGCCTGTCGCGCAAGGCCGTGCTGCTCGAGGAGCAGGGCGAGACCATTGATCTCAACGACTTCGCGGCCCCCTCCTCCCGCCCGCGCGGCGACCGCCCCGGCGGCGACAGGCGCGGCGGCGACCGTGGCGGACGCGGCGGCGACCGCGGCGGACGCCGCAGGGACTAGCCTGCGAAAGCGCGACGCTTGAAATCGAGAGGGGGCTTCGGCCCCCTCTCTTTTTGACGGAGACGCGAAGTATTCGAAGCGGGGCCCTTCCCGCGTCCCGCCATGCGGCGCGCCCCCAGGCCGCTCGTCCTGGAAAGCGCCGTCACGCGCTTGTAATATTGCGTCAATACTGTAGCCTGCGCCGGATCGCCACGGCATGGCTCGAGCCGCCTTCATCCCGATCCGCAAGGAGTGCCTGGATGCTTCTCAAGGACAAGACCCTCATCATCTCCGGGGCGTCGATGGGCGTAGGCCGCGCCCTGGCCGAGGCCCTGGCCGTGCTGGGCGCGAAGCTCGTGCTCAACGCGCGCGGCCTGGAACCCCTGGAGCAGGCCTGGCACGCCTGCGACATGGTGGGCGCTCAGGCCGTGGCCGTGCCCGGGGACGTCTCGCACACGTCCGTGGCGCGCTCGCTTCTCAAGGCCGCGCGCAACCTGGGCGACTTCGTCGGGTTCGTGCACTGCGCCTCGGTCCTGCGCCCCGGCCCCCTGGTCTGGGAGCACCACGAGGCGGACTTCGACGAGATATTCGATTCCAACGTCAAGGGCGCGTGGCAGCTGGCCCGCCACTGCGTGCCGGAGCTCGCGCCCCAAGGGCGCGGCCTGGCCGTGCTGGTGGGCTCGGGAGCCGCCGGGATCGTGCAGCGCGGCATCGGGCTCTACTGCGCGGCCAAGGCCGCCGAGGAGCACCTGTGCAGGCAGCTGGCCAACGAGGCCCCCTGGCTCACCAGCTTCGTCTACCGGCCGGGGCTCGTGGACACGCGCATGCAGGAGCAGGCGCGCAACGCCGTGGGCGGCGGGGGCGAATCCCTGCGCGCGCTCTACAGGCCCTGGATGGAGCGCGGCAAGCTGATCATGCCCGAGGTCTCGGCCATGGGCCTTTTGCGCCTGCTCATGGGCGACTGGGCCGGGCTCTCCGGCAGGACCATCGACGTGCGCGACCAGTAGCCCCGGACCGGTTTCAGGCCAACGAAGACGCCCCTTGCGGAAGAACTCCGCAAGGGGCGTTTGTTTCGCTCTGGCTACCGCCTGTCAAATGTCGATGGTCTCGGGGGCCTGCTCCTCCCGGCCGGCTGGGCTGCCTCCCTGGACCGGGGCGGCCTGAGCCGGGGGCGTCGAGAGCCTGGGGGGCTCCGGGGCCATGGCGGCCCGCGCCGGGCGTCCGGGCCCGCCGGGCGCGGCGTAGTCCCCGCCCGAGGCGATGGGCAGGGTGACCGCCTGCGCGGCCTCGTCAGTGCGCACCAGCAGGCGCACCGACTTTATTCCCTGCCCTGCGGGCAGGAGCAGGTAGCCGCTTCGCGTGGTGCCCGGGGTTATGGGGTCCTCGTTCCAGGCGTTGGCCGCGAGGTCCGCGCGGATGGTCTCCAGTTCGGCCTTGGAGAATCCCGATTCGCTCAGGGCGGCACCAGCGAGCGCCCCGGCCGCTCCGCCCCCTGCGGCCCCCACCCAGGCGTAGCCCAAGTCCTGCCTGCCGGTGAGCAGGACGGCCGCCACACCCGCCCCGGCCCCGAGGGCCGCGCCCACGCCCGCCCCCACGGCCGCGCCCTTGGCCGTGTTCGCGGCCTTGCGCGAAAGTGTCCTGGTGGCGGCCAGGGGCATGGCCTCCTCGGGTGTGTAGGCCAGGAACTCGGCGGCCTCGCCCAGGCCGCGCACGTCCTCCAGGATCACCTGGGGCTGGCCCGGCCCGGTTTTTTTGAACACCAGCAGCACGGGCAAAAGCGTGGTGGTGGAATAGTCCACCCCGGCGGGGCCTTCGGTGGTGCGCACCAGGGCCGCCTCCCAGCCCTGGCCTGCGGCCGCCTGGGGGAACCCGGCCGGGTCCAGGGCGCGCTTGGCGTGGCCAACGCCCGGCGGCGCGGCGGAACAGGCGGCGAGCAGGGCGCACAAGGCCAGGACCGCCAGCGCGGGCAGGGCCTCGCGGACAACGACAGGACACGCGTAACGCTTGTTGCGGCCCATGACTACTCCTTGTTCGATTGTTCTATTGACAGAACCTAATCAAATCAAGGATCGCGCGCAACTCCGATCTCGCCTGCTCGAACTGATCCGGGTGGGCAGCCACCATGAAATTGTAATAATGCTTCTGACCGTCATAGCACTGCCAGATCATCCGCTGGTGGGAGCCGCCCCCTCCGCTGGCCGTCTCCGTCACCTCCCAGCCGATGACGCCGCACTTCTTCTTGGGGTCGCCCTGGTCGCGGCGCTTGGCCTCGGAGTACTTGCCGGTCTTGACTTCCTGCTGGGCCTGCTTGAGCGAGGCCGCCACCGAGGCCGGGCTCGGGAAGTCCGGGGCCATGGCGGTGTAGTGGTACTGGAAGCTCCAGGTGGTCCCGGGCTTCATGAACACGGGGCTGTTGCCCGTGGGCTGCCCGCTCTCGAGCCTCCAGCCCGCCGGGAGAGTATAGGAGAAGCCCCTCTCGGCGTTGGTGAAATTCTGGGCCGTGGCGAAGCCCTTGCCCCCGGTCTTCTCGTCGGCCACGTTGCTCGCGCCGGACTTGCCGCCCTTGGTGGCGTCGATTCCCTTCTGGATGAAGCCGAACTGGGCCTGGGCCACGGTGGAAACGACGAACAGCACGGCCAGGGCGGCCAATCCTCTCAGCAGCAGGCGCATGGTTGCCTCCGGGTGGGTGGTTGCGGGACCTTGGCGACCGCATACCACACCCGGGGGCTTGTGGCTAGGGCCGGGGCCGCTTTCGCCGCTTGAGAAGCGGGGGGAGCACCGCCGCCACGGCGAGCAGGCCCAGGGCCAGGGCCATTTCCGGGCTGGCGAAATCCGAGGGCGAGGAGATGGATTCGAACTGCTTCCCGGCCAGGGCGTAGATCACGGAACTGGGCAGGACGCCGAGAAGCGTGCCCAGCAGGAACTTGCGTTTGCGGATGCAGGAGAGCCCGGCCAGCACGTTCACGAGGAAGAACGGCGTCGCCATGAGGAGCCTGGCCGAGAGCACATACCAGAAGCCGTTGCGGGCGATTTCCAGGTTGGCCCTGGCCAGGGCGTGGCTGAAGCGCGCGTAGAGCGCGCGGTGAAAGAGGTGCCGGGCGGCCATGAACCCGGCCAGGCCGCCGGTCATGGAGATGGCCACGTTGAGCGCCACGCCCCAGCCCAGGCCGAAAAGAAAGCCCGAGAGCACCTTGATGAGCGCGGCCACGGGCACGGGGCAGTTGATGGCCACGGTCCCGGCGGCCAGGATCGCCAGCCAGTACTGGAGCGGGTTCCCCGCCACCACGTCCCTGTAGCGGCCCGCCCAGTGCTTGGCCAACAGGAGGATTTCGTCCGCCCTGAAGGCCCAGAGGGCGAACAGGGCCGCCAGGGCCGCGAAAACGAGGCCCCAGGCCAGCTTTGATTTCATGCGTCGTCCGGTGGATGGTGTCCGGGCGCCCGGCGCAGGCGGTCCCGGCCGCTTCAGCTACCCCAGGATCATTAGCCCATCAACCGTTACGTTTTCGCGCCGCCTCGGCCGCGCTCCCGGCCGGTCAACTCACGATCACCCCGGCGTAGCCCACCACGCGCTCGTAATCGCCGGACACGTCCCCCGAGGTGGCGTAGGCCGCCAGCTCGGCCTTTTTCGCGCCCAGCTCGATGGCGATCATCAGCCCCAGCGCCATGGGCAGCACGCCGCACATGCTGATGCCCATCTCCCGGACCACGGCGTAGAGCCCCGGGGGATCGAGCTGGAGCACGGCCCCCAGGGCCATGGAGTCGAGCTCCTTGGCCTGCTGGTGCGAGACGTAGTGGCTCATGTCCGAACTGACCACCAGCGACACGGGCGACTCCAGGGACCGGGCCGCCAGGGCCACGGACCTGGCCACGGAGGCCAGCACGGAAAGCCTGTGCTCGGCCACGGCGATGGGCAGGATGGAGAATTCCCCCTTGGCTTGCAGGAAGGGCACCACGACCTCCAGGGAGTGCTCCTGCTCGTGCGCGGCCTGGTCCGCCTCGATCTTGGGCTCCGCCGCCAGCAGGCGCTCCGCCAGGCCTTCGGCCACGGGGATGTCGCCCAGCGGCGTGCGCCACGCGCCCCGGCTCCAGGCCGCCAGGGGCCTGCCCATGCCCGTGTGGTTGGGGCCGAGCAGTATCACGGTGGGGGCGAGGTTGGCCTGGCCCAGGGTGATTCCGGCCACTTCGCCGGAATAGACGTACCCCGCGTGCGGGACCATGGCCAGGATGGTCGGTTCGGCGCGCGCGGCGGGCGCGCTGGCCAGGAAGGACTTCACTTCCCTTTCCAGGGCGTCGGCGCTGCCGGGGTAGAACTGCCCGGCGACGACAGGTTGGCGGATCATGCGGCGGCCCTCCGTGGTTGGGGGAATGGAGCGTTCCAGGAACGTAACCCCATTTCTCGCCGCGAGGCAAGTCCGGGCGTAATAATCAGGGAGGCCCGGCCAGGCGTCCGGCGCGCTCCTCGATGCCGCGCCCGGCCAATTCCGAGGCCGCGAGCTTGCCGTGGATCGTCGTGCCCATGGTGTCGCGCATCTCGGTCAGGATCCTGCGCCATTCGGCCTCGTTGCCCAGGAGCCTGTTCAGCTTGGCCATGCGCAGGCGGTTGGCCCCCCACTCCGCGCTGTCCTTGGGGGCCTCGGCCTCGTACTCGGCGCACTGGGCCAGGGCCTCGCGGTAGCGCCCGGCGGCCTGGTTGGATTCGATCATCAGGAGCAGGGCGTCGCGGGCCTTGCCGTCGTCCTTGGCCGCCTCCTTGAAGAGGATGCGCGAATCGAGCGCCCAGTTCAGGGCGCGCTCGTAGTCCTTGCGGTCGTAGGCGGTGCGCGCCTGGTAGTAGACGGCGTAGGCGCGCTTGGCCGGGTCGAGCTCCTGGTCGGAGGCCAGCCTGGCCCAGAGCAGCCGCGCCTTGGCCTGCTGCCCGGAGTGCTCCAGGGCCATGGCCTGGGCGAACTCCAGGGCGCGGCGCGGGCCCTCGGCCAGCCTCCAGGAGGAGACCTTGTTCAGCGTGTCCAGCACGGCCTGCCAGTCCTGGTTCTCGCGGTAGATGGTCAGCATGAGCGCCAGGGCCTTCTGGGCCTCGGGCGTGGGGCCCTTGTCCAGGTAGGGCGCGGCCATGGCCAGGGCCTCCTTGGGCGCGGACTGGTAGTACAGGGCCAGGGCCACGCCCAGGCGCTCCATGTCCGGCAGCAGGTCCGCCCGGCTGGCCAGGAAGGGGTAGGCGCGCCAGAGCTCCAGGATGCGCTTGTAGTTCATCTCGGAGAGGAGCCCGCCGATCATCTTGCCGAAGGCCTGCACCCCGACCTCAACGGCCTGCTTCTCCAGCTCGTCGCCGGGGTAGTTCTTGACGAAGCGGCTCACCAGGTCGAGGGTTTCGGGATACTGCTCCTTGTAGAGCCTCCACATGGCCAGCTTGAGAAGCGCCAGGGGCGCGAGCGGGCTCTTGGGGAACTCGTTGGAGATGATCTCGTAGATCCTGTCCGGGCGGATGTCGTTGGGGTCGGCGAAGGCCTTGAACATCTCCTGCATGGTCGGGGCGTCGTGGATGCCCTGCTCGGCCAGGCGCATCATGGACATGAGCGCGCCCTGCTGGCCGGGGTACAGGCGGATGGCCATGTCGTAGAACTCGCGGGCCGCCTCGCGCTTGCCGAGCTTCAGGTTCACGTCGCCCAGGCGCGAGAGCACGAGGTCGTTGGCCGGGTCCTTGGGCACGAGGTTGTAGAACCAGAGGTAGTCCTCCCTGGCCTTCTCGAAATCGCCCAGCTTGTAGGCCACGTCGGCCCCCACCCTGCGCATCACCGGGTTCTCGATGTAGTAGCGCGGCCAGCGCTTGTCGATGTAGTCGATGATCTTGGCCGCCTCCTGGTACTGGCGGAGCTCCAACTGCGCGCGCGAGAGCCCCAGGGCGGCGTCGCGGGCGAAGCGGCTCTCGGGGTACTTGGAGAGCACCGCGCGGTAGGACTGCGCGGCCTTCTCGTGGTTGGCGTCGGCGTCGCCGCGCTTGGCCTGCTCCATGAAGTGGTCGCCCCAGTAGACGTCGATCAAGGGCACCTCCTCGTCCAGGGGGTACTTCCTGGCCAGGAGGTTGAAATAGGCCCTGGCCTCGGGGATGTTGCCCTGTTTGAGGTTCAGGTAGCCCAGCTTGATGAGCGCGCGGGGCAGGCGCATGGAGGTGGTGTTGAAGTTGAGCGCCTCCTGGAGGGCGTCGCCCGTCTCGACGAACTTCCCGGCCAGGTCGGCCTTGTTCAGGTTGAACATCGACTCGGCCCGCAGGTACAGCGCGCCCTCGCGCAGCTCCTTGGAGAGGTTCGGCTTCTGAAGAAGGGTGTCGGCGATGCTCAGGGCCTTGGCGTAGTCCTCCTTGGCGAAGGCCTGCTCGCCGGAGATGAGGAACGTGGAGTCCTCGATGGCGTCGCCCTGCTTCTCGCCCGAGGCCTGCTCCTTGCCCGGCTCGTCGGGCTGTGCGGGCGCGGCCGGAGCCTCGCCCGGGGCCGCCGGGGGCTGGCCGGGGGTGACCGCGCGCAGGGCGGCCTCGTCGGTCTTGCCGGGCGGCTGGGCCGGTTGCTGGACCGGTTGCGGGGCCTCGCCCTGGGCGGCCTGGGGTGCGGGAGCCTGAACGGGCGCGGCCTCGGCGGGCTTCTGCCCGGCCGGGGAGGCGTCGATGGAGCTCTTGACCACGCCGGTTTCCGGCCTGGCGGGCTCGGCCGCCGGTGCGGATTGCTGCTGGGCGGGCTGCTCCGGGGTGGGCTGCTGCTGGGCCGGGCCGAAGGAGATCGCGCCCCGGACCGTGCCCGGGGCGTCGGCCGGGGGCGTCGCCGGGGACGGCTGCGGTGTTTCGGCGGGCGGAGCCTGCGGGGAGGATTGCGGCGGTACCGCCGGGGCTTGGGCCGGGGCCGGAATCTGCGGAACCGGAGCCGCTGGCTGCGCGGGCTGGCCGGAAACGGGCGCGCCCGGCTGAACGGCCTGGGGCTGGACCGGGGGCTGCACAGGGGCCTGAACCGGAGCCTGCGGGGCCGGTTGCTGCGGCATCTGGCCGGAAACCGCGCCAGAAACCGGGCCGGACGCGGCAGGCTGGGGCCGGGCGGCGGGGCTTGCCTCGCGGAAGGCCCCGGGGGACGGGGGCTGGCCTGGCCCGGCCGGGGCGGGGGGGGCGTCCGCCACCGGGGGAACCGGGGCCTGGGCCTGCGGCGCGGCCTGGGGGGCGGCGGGCTGCGCCTGTCCGGCGGGAGCCGGGGCGGCTGGAGCGGGACCTGCAATGCTCGCCTTGACCTCGGATGCGGGCTGGAAGGACGGGGCGGGCGCTTCCTGGGCGGGGGCGGCCTGAGCGACCGGTGCGGCCGGTGCGGCCTGGGCCGCTGCGGCGGGCGCTTCCGGCGCGGCTGGGGCCTCCGGCTGGCCCGGCTGCGCGGGCGGCTTCCAGCGCGAGCCCATGGGGTCTTTGAAGAACTGCACCTGGAGCTGCGCGCCCTTGGGCGAGGCCACGAACCCGAAGTCGTCGCCGCGCGTCTCGACCACCAGCACGTTGTCCGCCGTGGAGAGCCCGGCCACCAGCGCCCCGGAGCCCTTGGCCCCCTGGGCCGCGCGCGGCCTCATTCCCTCGGGGAAGAGCACCTCCACGCGCCTGGCCCCGGTGCGCAGGACCGGAGGGGAAGCCTTCCCGGGCAGGGTGATGGTCAAAACATCGGCGGAGGGCCCGGGGGCCAGGGAATAGGTCTGCGCCCCGGCCAGGGCCGGGAACGCGAGCAGGATGCACAGGCAAAGGAGCCGGACAAGCCCGGCGGGAGGGCGCGCCTTCACGGCGGCTAAAGAAGCAAGAATCGTGCTAGGCCACACGGCTCGGGCCCCGGCATCAGAGCATGTTCTTTTTCTTGAGCTTCTCGATGAGCGTGGTCCGTTTGATGCCCAGGATCTCGGCGGCCTGGTTCTTCACCCCGCCGGCCATCTCCAGGGCCTCGGTGAGCAGGCGCTCCTCGATCTCGTCCAGGAACTCCTTGAGGCCCTGGGAGCGGTCGCGCAGATCCTTGACCACGGGCCAGGCGAACCCGGCCGGGCGCGCCGGTTGGGGCTCGGGCAGCGGCGGGGCCTGGCCCACCGCGTCCCAGATCTTCCTGGGCAGGTCCTCGGGCAGTATCTCGTCGTGCTCGCAGAGGATGGAGAGCCGCTCCATGAGGTTCTCGAGCTCGCGCACGTTGCCGGGCCAGCAGTAGCGCAGGAACATCTCGCGGGTCCTGGGGCCGATTGAGAGCGGCGCGCGCTCCTTCTGACCGCAGAAGCGCTCCAGGAACGAACCCGCCAAAAGCGTCACGTCGTCGCCGCGCTCGCGCAGGGGCGGCAGGTGCAGGGGGATGACGTTCAGGCGGTAGAAGAGGTCCTCGCGGAAGCGCCCGGCGGCCACCTCGGCCTCCAGGTCGCGGTTGGTGGCGGCCACCACGCGCACGTCCACCTTGAGGGTGCGCGTGCCGCCCACGCGCTCGAACTCCTTCTCCTGGAGCACGCGCAGGATCTTCACCTGGAGCGAGAGGTCCATCTCGCCGATCTCGTCCAGGAAGATGGTGCCGCCGTCGGCCAGCTCGAAGCGGCCCGCGCGGTTGCGGATGGCGTGGGTGAACGCGCCCTTCTCGTGGCCGAACAGCTCCGACTCCAAAAGCTCGCGCGGGATGGCCCCGCAGTTCACGGGCACAAAGGGCTTGTCGCGCCTGCGGCTGTTGAAGTGCAGCGCCCGCACCAAGAGCTCCTTGCCCGTGCCGGATTCCCCGGTGACCAGCACCGTGGAGTCGGTGGGGGCCACCTTGGAAAGGACGGAAAAGACGCTCGCCAGCGCGGGGCTCTTGCCGATGATGCCCGAGGTGTTCAAATCCATGCTCCCTCCGCAACGCATGAGCGCATGGAGGACACGGTGTCAATGAAATGACGCGAAGTCAAGGGGGAGAGCGAAAATGAAACACTCGCCTCGCAGGCGGGTGCGGGGCGCGGGACCCGTTGCCGGGGCGTTCAGGCGAAGAGGTTCATCACCGAGCCGCTGGTCTGCTCGATGGTCCGGATGGCCTGGGCATTGGCCTGGAAGGCCCGCTCGTACGTCATGAGCCCGGCCATCTCGTGGGCGATCTCCACGTTGCCGCCCATGTAGGGGTACTGCCAGGCGCGTTCCTGGGTCTTCTGGTCGTTGGCTATCTCGTAGGGAATCTGCTGCGAGGTCTGGCCGAAGACGTAGGTGTGCTCTGTGACCGCGTTGATGTAGGCCGGGCCGGAATCGATGACCGTCCGGACCGGCTGGTAGCCGTCCGTGGAGACGTTGGCCAGGTTGCGCGCCGTGTCGTTCACGGCGTGGGCCAGCACCCCCAGGGCCTGCATGTTCATGTCGATGCGGTCGATCATGGCTCGCCTCTTTCTTCCATGAACTGTGTGCGCGCGGGCCGGGTTTGTCAACCCGCGCGCGAAGACTCACGGGTTGTAGATCACCCCGCCCCGCCGGACGTAGAGATCGAGCACTTCGCGGCTTCTCCCGGCGAGCACTCCGCCCGCGACCTCGATGCCCGCGTCACGCAGGTACTGCCAGGTCTCGGGGAACACCGGCCCCTCGTCGAAGCCGATGGCCCGGGCGCTCTCGCAGGAGGCCCCGAAGACCACCCTTTTCACGCCGGACCAGAGGATGCCGCCCAGGCACATGGCGCAGGGTTCGCTGGAGGTGAAGAGTTCGTGCCCGCCGTTTACATCCAGGGTGTAGCTGCCGAGGCGGGTCTGGGCCGCGGCGATGGCCGTCATCTCGCCGTGGAAGGCGCTCAGGTTGGCGGCCAGGACCATGTTCACGCCGCCCGCCACCACGCGCCCCGTGGGCCTGTGCAGGACGAGCGCGCCGAAGGGGCCGCCGCCCTCCTCCACGTTGCGCCGGGCCAGGGCCACGGCGATCTCCATCTTGGCCTCGTCGCCCTCGCACACGGCCCCGGGCTTGGCGATCTCGTCGATCCAGCCCGGGAGCCGGAGGCAAATGTCCATCGTTGTCTCCTGCGGGTTGCCTGGGAGCGGGCTTCCCGTCTATGAAGGGCCATGCCCGCGCATGCCCTCCCGTTTATTCTCCTCGCCTGCCTGGCCCTCTGGTCCTGCTCCCCCGAGCCGCCCCCGTACAGGACCTACGAGAACGCCCAGGCGGGGATACGCTTCAACCCCTCGCACGGCTGGAACGTGGAAGAGAAGACCGAGCCCGGCTGCCTGTTCGCCGTGGAGGCCTCCCGGGGCCCGGACCTGCGCTTCGTGATCTGCATCAGCGCGCCCAGGCAGGACATTCTTTTCACGCGCAACGCCTTCGTCTCCTGCGAGAACGTGAAGGAGTACATCGAAAACGAGCTCAAGGGGCTGAAACCCCTGTGCTCGCGCGGCGGCACCACCACGCTCATGGGGTACGACACGCTCTACGCGCGCCTGCTCAAGTCCGGGGACAAGGTCCGCGTGCAGTTCGTGAACCACCTGTTCATCCCGGCCGGAGGCAGGCTCATCCAGGTGATGTCCATGGCCGTGGGCGACGACGACAAGACCGCCAAGGAGCTCTTCGAGGCCAACCGCCACTCCTTCTTCGCCATGATGGCCAGCGTGCGCACGCGCTAGGACTTCTCCCGCTCGATGCCCGCGAACGCGCAGTGGTTGTGGATGGACTCGAAGCTCTCGGCCTCCACGGAGTACCACGTCACGCGCGGGTGGTCCTCCAGGGACTTGGCCATGCCGCGCACCACGTCCTCCACGAAGCAGGGGTTGGCGAAGGCCGCCTCGGTGACGAACTTCTCGTCCTCGCGTTTGAGCAGCGCATACACCGGCGAGGACCCGGCCCGCTCGGCCATCTCGATCAGCTCCTCCAGCCAGAGGAAGCCCTTGAACCGGCAGCGCGCGCGCACCATGGTGCGCTGGCTGTGCGCGCCCTGGTCGCTGATGGCCAGCGAGCACGGGCACACGGTCATCACCGGCACCTCGACGCCCAGGGTGATGCGGAACTTCTCGCCCGTCAGGTCGCCCTGCACGGTGCAGGCGTAGTCCATGTTGGAGGCCGCCCCGCTGGCCGGGGAGGTGCGGCGCACGAAATAGGGGAAGCGCACGGCCACGTGGGCGTTTCGCGCGTCCAATCGTTCGCGCACGCCCGCCACCAGGTCGCGGAAGCCGTGGTAGTCGAGCTCGCCGTTCCAGCTCTCCAGGGCCTCCACGAAGCGCGACATGTGCGTGCCCTTGAACTGGGCGGGCAGGTCCACGGCCAGGTCCACCTCGGCCACGGTGTGCTGGCGGCCGCGCTCGCGGTCGCGCACGGTGAGCGGCAGGCGGATGGATTTGATGCCCACGCGGTCGATGGCGATGGACACGTCGGAAGGGGATGCTTGGATGTCTTTCATTTCGCTCGCTTGAGGGAGGCAGCGTCAGACGAGGCCCTGGCCGGTGGTGGTCAGCGTGAGCTTGCCGTGCTTGACGCCCTTGGTGGAGATGAGCCTGTCGGAGAGGCGCTTGATGGCGTCGCCCGCACCCTTCAGGATAAGCACTTCCAGACAGTTGTGGTGGTCCAGGTGCACGTGCACGGTGGTCAGGATCACGTCGTGCTCGTCGTGCTGTATTTCCACCAGGCGCTGGGACAGGTCGGAAAAATGATGGTCGTAGACCAGGGTGAGCACGGCCGCGATCTCGGCCTCGCCCAGTTCCTGCTCCTTCTCCACCAGGACGCCCCGGATCAGGTCGCGGATGGCCTCGGAGCGGTTGGGGTAGCTCTTGTCCAGGCAGAGGTCGTCGAACTTCTCCAGCAGGTCCGAGTTGAGCGACACGCCGAAACGGATGGTCTTGCCCATGAAGCCTCCTAGACTTTAGGCGGGGAGGGTCATCTCCCAGAGGTTCACCGTCACGTGCCAGCCTTCCACGGGCACGGGCTCCGTGAAGAGCTTGCGCACCTCGAAGCCGTCCCCGGCCAGGCGCTCCCACACGGGGCGCGACACGCTGCGGCGGGGCTCGGCCAGCCAGATCCTGCCGCCCGGGGCCAGATACTCCTTAAACAATCTCGTCAGCGGGTGGTAGAAGCGCGTCTCGTAGACGATGTCCCCGCCCCACATGAAGTCGAAGGAGCGCGGCTTGAAGGCCGGGGCGCACCAGTCCATCTGGACCCACATGGGCTGCTCCACGGCGTTCAGCCCGGCGTTCTCCCGGGAGAAATACACGGCGGGCCACTGATGGTCCATGCCCACCACCCTGGCCCCGAGCCAGCTGCCCACGATGCCCGTGAGCCCGAGCCCGCAGCCCACGTCCAGGCAGCGCTTTCCGGCCAGGGCCTCGCGGTTGCGCTCCAGCCAGCGGCAAAGGAGCAGGCTGGCGGGCCAGAGCTCGGCCCAGTAGGGCATGCGCTCGTCCTCGCCGAGTTCCTCGCGGCTCATGTTCTCCCAGATGGTTTCCAGGTCGTGGGTGCGGTTCAGAAGCCAGGTACGGCCGTTCTCGTTCACGGCCAGCTGCTGGCGGGGCCCCTCGGTGTAGTCCGGGAGCTTCGATCTGGCGGGCCTGGCGGCCGCGTCGTTGTTCATGAAACGTATCCTCCGAAGACGCCCCCCATAACCGCAAGCAGGCGGGCAGCGCAATACCGCCCACGCAAGGAAAGCCTTGCCCCGGCAGCTTCCCGAGGATAAAGTCGGCGGGTTTTCGCTCACCCGCATGTTCACCAAGAAGGAGACATACATGTTCCCCACCGACCTCAAGTACACCCCCTCCCACGAATGGGCCCGCGTCGAGGGCGACACCGCCACCGTGGGCATCACCTCCTTCGCCCAGGAGCAGCTCGGCGACATCACCTTCGTGGACCTGCCCGCCGTGGGGGCCCAGGTGACCCAGGGCTCGGAGTTCGGCTCCATCGAGTCCGTGAAGGCCGCCAGCGAGCTGTACTCCCCGGTCACCGGCGAGGTGGTTGAGGTCAACGTCGCGCTGGAGTCCGCCCCGGAGCTCGTGAACCAGGAGCCCTTCGCGGGCGGCTGGATGATCAAGGTGAAGCTCTCCGAGGAGCCCAAGGGCCTGCTGGACGCCTCGGCCTACGAACAGACCGCCGTGTCCTGCCACTAGGCGAGGAGAACCCCATGCCCTACGTTCCCCACACCACGGCGGACACGCGGGCCATGCTGGAGGCCATCGGCGTCTCTTCCGTGGAGGAGCTTTTCGCCGAAATCCCCCAGACCCTGCGCCCCAAAAGTTTCGACCTGCCCCCGGGCATGTCGGAGATGGCCACCCGCGCGCGCATCGAGGACCTCTCCTCGCGCAACTCCACCAACCTCGTGAGCTTCCTCGGCGCCGGCTTCTACGACCACTACGTGCCCTCGGCCGTGGACGCCCTGACCAGCCGGGGCGAATTCTACACTGCCTACACGCCCTACCAGCCCGAGGCCAGCCAGGGCACGCTCCAGGCCATCTTCGAATACCAGACGGCCGTTTCGCGCCTGCTCGGCATGGAGTGCTCCAACGCCTCGGTCTACGACGGCGGCACCGCCATCTACGAGGCCGTGATGATGGCCGTGCGCCACACCAGGCGCGTGAGGGTGGTGGTCTCCGAGACGGTGAGCCCCATCTACCGCATCCTGCTCGGCACCTACACCAAGAACCTGAAGCTCGACCTCGTCACCGTGCCCCACGCCGGGGGCGCCACCGACTTCGAGGCCATGCGCCAGGCCCTGGACGACAAGACCGCCTGCGTGGTGGTGCAGAACCCCAACTTCTTCGGCTGCGTGGAGGACGCCTCGGCGCTCTTCGCCGCGGCCAAGGCCGTGGGCGCGGTGTCCATCGCCAGCGCCTACCCGGTGCTGGCCAGCGTGCTCAAGACCCCGGGCGAGATGGGCGCGGACGTGGCCGTGGCCGAGGGCCAGAGCCTGGGCCTGCCCCTCAGCTTCGGCGGGCCGTACCTGGGCATCATGACCTGCACCAAGGCCCTGGTGCGCCAGATGCCCGGACGCATCGTGGGCCGCACCACGGACACGAAGGGCCGCGAGGGCTACGTGCTCACGCTCCAGGCCCGCGAGCAGCACATCCGCCGCCAGAAGGCCACCTCGAACATCTGCTCCAACCAGGCCCTGTGCGCCCTGCGCTGCCTGGTGCACCTGTGCCTGCTGGGCGAGGAGGGCCTCAAGCGCACGGCGCGCGCCTCCATGGAGAACGCCCGCTACGCCGCGCACAAGCTCACGCGCATCAAGGGCGTGGAAATGCTCGGCGCGGCCCCCTTCGGCAACGAGTTCGCCGTCACCCTGCCGCGCTCGGCCCAGGACGTCTGCCTGGCCATGATCGGCAGGGGCTTCGTGCCGGGCTTCCCGCTCGGGCGCTACTACCCTGGGCTGGAGAACGCCCTGCTGGTGTGCTGCACCGAGAAGAACTCCCGCCGCGACATCGACATCCTGGCCGCCTGGCTGGAGGACGAGATATGAGCACCGTGTTCAAGAAATCCGCCCTGGGCCGCGAGGGCGTCTGGCCCGACGCGCCCGGGCACGACCTGTCCGAGCTGCTGCCCGCAGACCTGCTGCGCGGCCCCCAGGCCAACCTGCCCTCGCTCTCCGAGCTCGACGTGGTGCGCCACTTCAGCCTGCTTTCGCGCAAGAACTTCGGGGTGGACTCCAACTTCTACCCGCTGGGGTCGTGCACCATGAAGTACAACCCCAAGTTCTGCGAGGACGTGGCCGCGCTGCCCGGGTTCTCGCGCCTGCACCCCCTGCTGCCCCAGCTGCCGCGCGGCGACGAGATGACCCAGGGCGCGCTCGAGGTGATGTACGAGTCCGAGCGCTGGCTGTGCGAGATCACGGGCATGTCCGAGTTCACCCTGCACCCCATGGCCGGGGCGCACGGCGAGCTCACGGGCGTCTTGATCATGGCCGCCTACCACGCGGACAAGGGCAACAAGAAGACCAAGATCATCTGCCCGGACTCGGCCCACGGCACCAACCCGGCCTCCGCGGCCATCGCGGGCTACGAGGTGGTCTCCGTGGCCTCCAAGGACGGCATCGTGGACCCCGACGCCCTGGCCGAGGTCCTGGACGACGAGGTGGCGGGCATGATGATGACCTGCCCCAACACCCTGGGCCTGTTCGAGAAGAACCTGCCCAGGATCGTCGAGATGCTGCGCAAGGTGGACGCCCTGCTCTACTACGACGGCGCGAACCTGAACGCCATCATGGGCAAGATGCGCGTGGGCGACGCGGGCTTCGACGTGGTGCACGTGAACCTGCACAAGACCTTCGCCACCCCGCACGGCGGCGGCGGCCCCGGCTCCGGCCCCGTGGGCGTGAGCGCGAGGCTCGTGCCCTACCTGCCCATCTCGCGCGTGGTGAAGGACCCCTCCGGCCGCTTCCACCTGCGCTACGACTACCCCAAGTCCATCGGCTACGTGGCCCCGTTCTACGGCAACTTCGGCGTGGTGCTGAAGGCCTACGCCTACATGCTGCGCCTGGGCCGCGAAGGGCTCGTCAAGGTCAGCGAGAACGCGGTGCTGGCCGCCAACTACCTGCGCAAGAAGCTCGACGACGTGCTCCAGGTGCCCTACGACCGCATCTGCATGCACGAGTTCGTGGCCTCGGCCGAGAAGCAGTCCGAAAAGGGCGTGCGCGCCCTGGACATCGCCAAGGCGCTCCTGGACAAGGGCTACCACGCGCCCACGGTCTACTTCCCGCTCATCGTCAAGGAATGCCTGATGTTCGAGCCCACCGAGACCGAGTCGCTGGACACGCTCGACCAGTTCGTGGCCGACCTGCGCGAGATCCTGGCCCTGGCCGAGTCCGACCCGGCCGCGGTGCAGGCCGCGCCGGTCACCCTGCCGGTCACGCGCCTGGACGAGACGGCGGCAGCGCGCAACATGCACATCACCGACGACCTCTAGGCTCGCCGGAAGAAGCGAAAACGCGGGCCGCCCGGAGACACATCCCGGGCGGCCCGTTTCTTTTGCCCGGGCCGCAGTGATCCTGTCTTGCAAGCCCGGGCCATGTTTTCCCTTGCCTTCGCGTATGCTCCAATCTACCAATCCCTGACGGCTTACATCCCATTCCCCTAACTACTACAGAAAGACACGCCATGGCATCCGATCTGCTCATCGTTGGAGGCGGCCCGGCCGGTTACGACGCGGCCCTGGCAGCGGCCAAGCGCGGCATCAAGACCACGCTCGTGGAAAAGGAACATCTGGGCGGCTCCTGCCTGAACTGGGGCTGCATCCCCACGAAGTTCCTGCTGGCCGCCGTGGCCCCCAAGGCCGAGCTGGAAGGCCAGGAAAAGATGAAGACCGCCTCGGGCACGGTCGAACTGAACCTGCCCGCCCTGGTGGACCGCAAGAAGCGCCACCTGGAGGCCACCCGCAAGGCCATGGCCGGGGAGCTCACGCGCCTTGGCGTGGAATTCGTCCAGGGCGAGCTCAAGATGATCGGCTCGCGCAAGTCCGTGCTGGAAGTGGCGGGCGAGGCCCAGGTGGTGGAGCACTCGCGCTGCATCCTGGCCACGGGCAGCCGCCCGGCCCACCGGCCCGGGCTCAAGGCCGACCACGACGTCATCCTCAATTCCGGCGACATTTTGGGGCTGCGCGAGGTCCCGGCGCACCTGCTGGTGGTCGGCGCGGGCTTCATCGGCCTGGAGCTGGCGCAGTTCTTCTCGCGCGCGGGTTCGAAGATCACGCTCGTCGAGGTGGCCCCGCGCATCGCCCCCACCGAGGACGAGGAGGTCGGCAAGGCCCTGCACCAGAGCTTCAAGCGCATGGGCTGGGACATCCGCGTGGGCGCGACCATCGCCTCCCTGGAGGCCGAAGGCGGCCAGGCCAGGCTGACCCTGGAGGACGGGGCCGTGATCACGGCGGACAAGTGCCTGCTGGCGGTCGGACGCCTGCCCAACTCGCGCAACCTGATGCTCGAGATGCTCGGGGCCGAGGTCAAGGGCGCGGGCTGGGTGCACACCGACGAGCACCTGCAGGCCACTCCCGGCATCTACGCCGTGGGCGACGTGAACGGACGCACCCTGCTGGCCCACGCCGCAGCGCATCAGGGCGAATGGGCCGTGCGCCACATGAGCGGCGAGGAGAAAGGCCCCTACGAGCCCGGCCCCATCCCGGGCTGCATGTACGGCGCGCCCGAGACCATGCGCGTGGGGCTTCTGGAGGCCGAGGCCAAGGCCCAGGGCATGGAGGTCTCGGTCAGCCGCGCGCAGTTGGTGGCCAACCCCATCGCCCAGGCCCACGGGGCCACGGGCGGGCTGGTGAAGTGCGTGTGGAGCGAAGGCAGGCTCATGGGCGTGACCGCCGTTGGCCACGGCGTGGCCTCGCTGGCCACGCTCTCCACGGTGATGGTCGGCCAGGGCTGGACGCGCAAGCAGTGCGCCGAGGTCATCTTTCCGCACCCGACCCTGGACGAGGCGCTGCGCTCGGCGCTTCTGGCCGAGGCGAAATAGGCGCGCCCGCCGGGAGGTTCCCCATGTCGCCAACGGTCCGCACGGCCTGCACCCGCCACTGCGGGGACGGCTGCTCCCTTCTCGTGGAGTCCGGCCAGGACGGCAAGGTCCTGGTGCGGGGCAACCCGGAACACCCCTTCACCAAGGGCTTCATCTGCGCCAAGACCGCGCGCTTCGGCGAGCGGCTCCGTAGCCCCAGGCGCATCACCGCCCCGCTGGTGCGCGACGGCGAGGGCCTGCGCGAGGCCTCCTGGGAGGAGGCCCTGGGGCTCGTGGCGGAACAGATCGGGCGGCTGCGCGCCACGCCCGAGCGCATGCTCCACGTCTTCTACTACGGCTCCTTCGGCATCCTGCACCAGGCCAGCAAACGGCTCTTCACCACGCTCGGGGCCTCCACCTTCTCGGGCTCGCCCTGCCTCTCGGCCGGGATAGCGGCCATGAACGCCGACTTCGGCGAGATCCGCCAGGGCCCGCTCGCCCAGGTGGAGGAGGCCTCCCGCGTGGTCAACTGGGGCCGCAACGCGTCAGCCCAGTCCGTGCACCTGGAGGCCATGCTCGCGCGGGCCAGGGCCAGGGGCGCGCGCGTGGTCTGCGTGCATCCCGGCGACCCGGGCTACGCGGGGTACGGCGAGGATGTGGTGCTCATCCGCCCGGGCACGGACCGCTTCCTGGCCGCCGCGGTGCTCAAGTCCCTGGCGCGGCGCGGGCACGTGAGCATGGAGGCCCTGGCGCGCTGCCGCCACGGGGAGCGCTTCCTGGAATTTCTCGACTCGCTGGACCAGTCCGCCCTGCTGGCCGCCTGCGGCGTGGACAGGGCCAAGGCGCGCCTGCTGGAGACCCTGTACGACGGCTCCGAGCCCACGGCCACGCTCATCGGCCGGGGGCTGCAGCGCTACGGCGCCGGCGGGGCCAACGTGCGCTTCATCGACGCCCTGGCCATGCTCTCGGGCAACGTGGGCAGGCCCGGCGGGGGCGTGTACTTCGCGCGCCCGGACCAGCGCCAGGCCGCCTGGAAGTGGGCCGACGCCAAGCCCGGCTACTCGCGCTCGTTTCCCGTGGCGCGCCTGGCCCAGGCAGTGGAGGCGGCCACCCCGCCCGTGGAGTTCGTCTGGGTGGAGGGCATGAACCCGGTCACGCAGCTGCCGGACAGCCTGGCCACCAAGCGCATGCTGGAAGAGCGCTTCACCGTCGTGGTCGAACCCTTCATGACCGACACGGCGCGCTGCGCCCGGGTCATCCTGCCGCCCGCCATCATGCTCGAATGCGAGGACATGGTGAAGAACGACGCGCACCAGTGCGTGAACCACGCCGCACGCGTCTTCGAGCCCATGGGTTTAAGCCTGCCCAACTTCGAGATCGCCGCGCGCCTCGGGGCCATGCTCTCGCCCGCCGTGGGCTACCCCTCCCCGGAGGAGGTCATGGACCAGGCCCTGCGCAAGGGCAGGCTGGCCGCCACCCTGGCCGAACTGCGCGAGAAGGGCTTCCTCTGCCTGGACGTCCCGGCCACCCCCTGGGAGGACGGCGTGTTCGCCCACAAGGACGGGCTCTACCGCCTGCCGGAGTCGTTGCCGCCCGCCCCCCCGGCGGACCCGGACTTTCCGCTGATGCTCTTGAGCACCATCCGCAAGGGCCACCTGCTCTCCCAGGTGCCCGAGGACGAGCAGGAGACGCCGCCGCGCGTGTACGTCTCGCCTGCCTGCGCGGCGCTCGAAGGCCTTGACCCCTCCCGCCCGGCGCTTCTGGAGAGCGTGCTCGGCTCCATGGAGGTGAAGGTGGAGACCCTCGACGGCCTGCACCCCGACGCTGTGTACTACCCCCGGGGCGACTGGCTCTCGCGCGGGGGCTGCGTGAACCGCCTGATCCGCCCCCTGGAGGCGGACATGGGCGGCCAGGTGGCCTACCACGAGGAGCGCGCCAGGCTCAGAAACGCCTGAGCCGCCGTCAGCGCTCCCCTCGACATCAGCGACAACGCCAGGACCGCCGCAGCCCCACGGCCTGCGGCGGTCCTTTTCATTCTCCGTCCCCCTCGTCGCACCCCGTTCCGGCGGGGCATGAGGCGCACTTGTCGAAGAGGGGCGTCCCCAGGACGCGGCGCTACAGCCCGGGCACGGGGAAGGCCTCGCACATCCTGGCCACGGCCTCGCGGACGTCCTTGCGCAGGCCCGCGTCGCCCGGGCGCGAGAGCACGTCGGCCATCCATCCGGCCAGCTTCTCCATCTCGGGCTCGCGCATGCCCCTGGCCGTGGCCGCCGGGGTGCCCATGCGCACGCCGCTGGGCCTGAGCGGCGGGTTGGGGTCGTCGGGCACGATCTGCTTGTTGGTGGTCATACCGGCCTCGTCCAGAAGCTCCTCGGCCACCTTGCCGTCCAGGCCGAAGCTCTCCCGGGTGTCGGCCACCAGCATGTGGTTGTCCGTGCCGCCCGTGACCAGCCTGGCCCCGCGCGAAAGCAGGGTCGCGGCCATGGCCTGGGCGTTGACCAGCACCTGGCGGGCGTAGTCCGCGAATTCGGGCCGCAAGGCCTTGCCCATGGCGATGGCGATGCCCGCGATCACGTTCATGTGCGGGCCGCCCTGAAGCCCCGGGAACACCGACTTGTCGATGGCCTTGGCCAGGGCCTCCCTGCACAGGACCATGCCCCCGCGCGGCCCCCTCAGGGACTTGTGCGAAGTGGTGGTGACCACGTCGAACCCGAAGTCGAAGGGGTTGCGCATCACCTTGCCCGCGACCAGCCCGGCGTAATGCGAGGCGTCGCACATGGCGTAGGCCCCGGCCTCGTCGGCCACGGCCCTGAAGGCGGCGTAGTCCAGGTCGCGCGGGTAGGAGGTATAGCCGCAGAGCACCAGCTTGGGCTTGTGCTCGCGCGCGAGGTCGGCCACCCGGTCGAAGTCGATGGAGCCGTCCGTGGGGTCGGTCTTGTAGCGCACGAAGTTGAAAAGCCTGCCCATGTGGGACACGGGCGCGCCGTGGGTGAGGTGCCCGCCGTGGGAGAGGTCCATGGCCAGGATGGTGTCGCCCGGCTCCAGAAGCGCCAGGTACACGGCCTGGTTCATGGGCGAGCCCGAAAGCGGCTGCACGTTGGCGTGCTCGCAGCCGAACACCTTGCAGGCGCGCTCGCGGGCCAGGTTCTCCACGCGGTCCGTGAACTCCTGGCCGCCGTAGTAGCGCCTGCCCGGGTAGCCCTCGGAGTACTTGTTGGTGAACACGCTGCCGAGCGCCGCAAGCACCTCGGGGTAGGTGTAGTTCTCGGACGGGATCAGCTCCACACCCCTGCCCTGGCGGATTTCCTCGCCGGTGAGGGTCTCGAACACGTCGGGGTCGGTCTTTGAAAGAAGGTCGCGGTAGGCGCGCATGGGCTCCTCCTCTGAAGGAAGGTTGGCGCCGCGTAGCGGCGCAGCCCAGGCGAGCGGCTTTGGCTGTGTTTCGCGCTCCCCCGTGGTTGCCCACGTTTCTCGCCAGTCACGCGAAACGGTGTGTGTCAGGCGTGAGGGTATTAGCGCGCGGCGCGCGCAGGCGTCAACACCCAGGTTGACCCTCGGGGTGCGCTGGGCTAGGCAGCGGCGGAAACGTTTTCGAGAGGAGCATGGCGTGGCGCAAGGAGCCTTCAGGGAAACGGCGGACATCATCCTGGCCTCGGGTTCGCCCAGGCGCAAGGAGCTTCTGGGATCGACCGGCATCGCCTTCAGGGTGCTGCCTTCCTCGGTGGAGGAGCCGGACCCGGACGCGGACGAGACGCCCGGCGGTTACGCGCTGCGCATGGCAAGGCTCAAGGCCCGTGACGTGGCCAAGGGGAACCCCGGGTCGTACGTGCTTGGGGCGGACACGGTGGTCGCAGTGGGCGCGCTGATCCTGGGCAAGCCCAAAGACGAGGCCGACGCCAGGCGCATGCTGTCCATGCTCTCGGGGCGCGAGCACACGGTGGTCACGGGGTGCTGCTTGATCGGGCCTGACGGCGAGACCGCCTGGGAAGAGGCCCCGGCGTCCAAGGTGACGTTCGCCGAACTCTCCGAGGACGCCATCGCGGCCTACGCCGCCACGGGAGAGCCCCTGGACAAGGCGGGCGGCTACGCGATCCAGGGCTTGGGGGCGTTCATGATCGCCCGCATCGAGGGGTCGTATACGAATGTCGTCGGGCTGCCGTTGGCGGAGGTGGTGGAGGTCCTTAAGCGTTCAGGGGCTATCGCCGCAAAATAAACATGAAAGCACCGGGCAAATACGGCTTCCCGACCGAACCCAATCCGTTTCCCCTTGCGGCCTGTAAGCTGAGGCCGTGCTGGGCCTCTGCAAAGGCATTCCTGCCTCAATACGTCAAAATACTAGTCTCTTGACATATTAAAAATCCCCGCCTAACCGTATCTCGAATAAATATTGAGGGAGGCTCAACATGCAGCACCTGCCGTTAGCCGTGCCGACTAGAAACGATTATTTTGCGAACAGCAGTACTCACTCCCCCCTTAGCGTGCGCTATCTACTCGCCTTCTTTGCAGTATTTTTTATTTATCTTTTCAGCTTGAATACAGTTCATGCCCAGTCACAAAACAAACAACATTTTAATGCCGAATTCCTTAAGCAGTATGAAGGAAAAGAAATCTGGACGAAAGTCAATGGCCAATCACTTGATAAAAACAAAGACTTCATAAAGATGCTCGAAGCCACATTCCCAAAGGCAGCGATAAAACATCTTTTGAATGGCTGGGGTCCTGCTAAATTCGAACAACCAACAATGGTGAGCGGACCAATCGGGCGTGATGGCAATCTCATGTCCATTGTTGTCTGCAAACCGCATTTTTGCCCTGATGATTTTGTCGAAGTATACATTGACCTTGACACAATGACAGCTCAAGGAATGGTATCAATAAATGACAATGCAAAATGGTACACGCCAGGAAGTAAATCATTTACCGTAAAAGGATTCGGAGGGTGTGCTGGCGACTTCAAATGTGCTCGAAAGATTATGTCTTCGATAAAGAATATGAAATAAATACAAACGTCATTTGCAAAGATTCTTGCACTTCCTGTATGCGACTGGGGCTTCGGCAGCGCCGAGGCCCCATTTTCCATCCCCTGGGGAGAGGCGCATACATCGTCGGGGGCACCGAAGACGCAGCATCATTTTGATCAATAATAATGTTGCCTGGTTGCCTGTCTTGTTGTTCGGGAAGGAACTGCTCACACAGGAGCCCCCCTTACGCTTGACCGATCCAGGGCGACAAGCCGCGAGAACCGTTGCACCTTGCGACATTCAAGCCCGGCCCGTCATGCGTCGCCATGACGGGCCGGACTCGCTTTTCGCGGCGCGCCGCCCGCGCGTGAGCCGCGCTAGATGGTCTGCTTGAGCGAGGTGACGGTGACCTCGAGGACGCGGGTGAGAAACGGAAACTTTCCCTTCATCATGTCGAACTCCGGCCCTTCCTTGATGAAGCGGGCCGTGCCCTCGAGAAGATAACCCGTGCCCATGCCCATGCGCCCCTGGACTTCCTTGCTCCCCAGCGTGAGCAGCACCTTGGCGTTCTTGAGCACCTTCTCATCGGTCTTGCGCATCTTCCAGGCCGGGATGAGGAGCGTGGCGTCGTCCGGCGTCACCAGGTAGGAGTTCCACGTGTTCACCACGTGGGCCTCGCCGTCCGCACACGTCACGATGGACACGACCCCTTCCTTTCCGATCACTTCCCTGAATTTCTCAGTGAACATTCTCTTTCTCCTTGGTTGACTGAATCATGGACAGAAACTATCCAAGATACACCTAGTCCGCAATTGACCGCGCGTCAAGACAAACACCGCGGCATGGGCTAGAATTCATCCACGTAAGCCGGGAGGTCGCAGGTGCAATTCAGTATTGGCGTGGAGTACGCTTTTCACTCGCTTTTCTACATGGTCGGCGTCCCCGAGGGCAAAACCGTCGGGATCAGGCGCATCGCGGCATTACACGGGATTACGGAGACTTACCTTTCGAAGATTTTTGCAAAGCTGCGCAAGGCGGAGATCGTCAAATCCATCCCCGGGGTCAAGGGCGGCTACGAGCTGGCGAGGAAAGCGGAGGACATCTCCTTCTGGGACGTCATCGAGGCCATCGAAGGCCCGGCCTACCTGTTCCAGTGCGTCGAGATCCGCAAGAAGAACATCTTCGTGGACGACCCTTCCGTCTTCTCCGACAAGTGCCCTTGCCTGATCAAGGTCGTCATCCAGGAAGCCGAGGACCTCATGCGCCAGCGCCTGCGCTCGCGCTCGCTCCAGTGGCTGTTCGACCAGGTGGGCACCGGCTTCTCCGACGAGAAGAAGGCCGCCATAGCCAGCTGGATCGACGCAATCTAGGCCTGGGCGCGGCGGCCGCCCCCGGTTGACCGCCCCCCGCGCGGAGTCTACCTTTCTCTTTCCGCATCAACCATCCACCCACAGGCGGCACCCCATGACCCTCCTCGAGCGCATCGCCACCAACTTCGCGTCCCTGGGCCCCGTGGGCAG
Organism: Fundidesulfovibrio sp. YSD1; assembly: GCF_055397115.1. Classification (NCBI taxonomy): domain Bacteria; kingdom Pseudomonadati; phylum Thermodesulfobacteriota; class Desulfovibrionia; order Desulfovibrionales; family Desulfovibrionaceae; genus Fundidesulfovibrio; species Fundidesulfovibrio sp. YSD1. Next base: position 3,331,463 of record NZ_AP043666.1, on the reverse strand, counting down.
GCTCCCCGTCTCGGGCACGTGGGGCTCGGCCGTGGCCGCCCTGGCCGCCCCGCTCCTCTTCATGCCCGCGCCCTTCACCGTGCGCCTCTTCATCCTGGCGCTGGTCTTCATAGGCGGCGGGCTGGCCTGCGACATCGTGGAGCGCCGCACCGGGCGCAAGGACCCTGGCCTGTGCGTCATCGACGAGGTGCTCGGCCAGTGGACGGCCTACCTGCCCTTCGCCGCGCTTTCGCCCTGGCAGCTCTTCTGGGGATTCGTGATCTTCAGGATATTCGACATCGCCAAGCCCGCGCCGGTGCGGGCCTCGGAGTGCTGGATGCCGGGGGGATTCGGGGTGATGCTGGACGACCTGCTGGCCGGGGTCTATTCGGCCATGGCCCTGGGGATTCTCACGGCAGTGGCGTTCTGAGGGGTTTAGCGCGAACGCGCCAAGCCGGACGGAGGGTGAGGACTAGCCGTTGCGCTTCTTCTCGCGCTTCTTGGCGTCCTCGAAGTTCAGGCGCAGCATGTTCTTCTTTTTCTCGCGCGTCTGAAAGGTCAGCCGCGCCCCGAGGTAGAAGCACGCCAGGATGATGATTCCCCAGATGATGTAGCCGCTCACGTCACGTTCCTTCCGGGGGCCGTCCCGGCTCCGGCTGTATGTTCCTTTCGGCGTGGGCGGTCAAGCGCGCCGCGCCCGGAAAAAGAAACGGCGCGTGGCCCGAAAGCCCGCGCCGCATCCGTTACGCCAGGGTGCCGGGCTATTCGCAGACACCGCCCTTGCGGGCGTTCTCCATCATCTCGCAGTCGCCCTTTTCGCAGGCCGTCTTGAAGTCGGCGCACATCTTGTCGGGCTGGTTGAGCTTCAGGTAGGCCGAGCCGCGCCCCTTGTACACTTCCGCGTCCGTGAAGCCCATCTGGATGGCCTTGTTGTAGTCGTCGATGGCCTTCTCGAAGCTGCCCAGTTTGAAGTGGGTGTGCCCGCGCATGACAACGGCCAGAGAATCCTTGTTGTTGTAGGCGATGGCTTTTTCGTAGTCGCCCAGGGCGTTGTCCAGGTGGTTGAGCATGAAATTGGCGTGGCCACGGCCCGCGAAGAAGCTGGCGTTCCTGGGGTCGAGCTTGATGGCCTGGTCGAACTGCACGAGGGCGTCGGAGTACTTGTTCTGCCGGCCGAGCTCCATGCCCTTCTCGTAGAGTTCCTGGGCCTGGGGGTTGGAGGCGGCGGCAACCGCCGCGACCCCGGCGGTCCCGGCCGCCGCGGCGGCCACGCCCGCCCCGGCTCCCTGGGGCTTGCGCAGGGCCTCGTCGGCCTTGCGCTGGGCCTCTTCGTTGCTCTGCACGAAGGCCGGGTTCTTCTTGCGCTTCTTGCTGGAGGACCTGGAGGATTTGGAGGATTTGGAGCCGGAGGAGGAGGCCTTCTCCTGCTTTGCGCCCTTGGAGGACGAGGATGCGCTTTTGGATGAAGAGGAAGCGCTCTTGGATTGCTTCGGACCGGACGAATCCTGCCCGGATTTCTTGGTCGTGGAGGACTTGGAGGACGACGTGCCCTGCTGGCCTTTCTTGACCGGTTCGGCCATGGCCGCCACGGGTTCAAGGCAGAAGGACAAGGCAGCAACAACGATGAAAAGAAGTAAGTATTTTCGGCGCATGATAAGTTCCGTGGACCCTTTCGGGGGCTTGGCCCCTTGGCCGCGAAGCGGACACTAGCCGCTTCCCAGGCACGGGGCAAGGGGCCGGGGCGCGCCGGATCATGAAGAAATTTTCATGTTCCGCGAGGTTAGGTTTGGCAGGACGGGCAGAACGTGGAGGTGCGCCCGGCGACCTTGGCGACTTTGAGCTTGCGCCCGCATTTCAGGCAGGGCTGGCCGCCGCGCCCGTAGACGCCGAAGGTCCACTGGAAGGAGCCCTCCACGCCGTGGGCCGTGCGATAGTCGCGGATGGTGCTGCCGCCCGCGTCGATGGCCCGGCGCAGCACGTCCTTGAGCGCCTCCTGGAGCGCGTCCAGTTTCTGCGGCGGGATGTCCCCGGCCTTGGCGTCCGGGCGGATGCCCGCGAGGAAGAGCGACTCGTCGGCGTAGATGTTGCCAACCCCGGCAAGCACGCGCTGGTCCAGGAGCAGGGCCTTCACGCGCCCTCCCCGGCCGGAAAGCGCCCTGGCCAGCCCCCCGGGGGGAAGCTCCAGCGGCTCGGGGCCGAAGCTCGCGTAGAACTCCCAGGAATCGATCATGCCCGGCCCGAACACGCGCGCCGAGCCGAAGCGGCGCATGTCCGCGAAGTTGAGCGCCCGGCCGTCGTCCAGGCCGACGCGCAGGCGCAGGTGCGGCTCGGGCGCGTCTCCCGGCCTGGCCACGTAGAGCCGCCCCGTCATGCGCAGGTGGAAGGCCATCACGCCCCCGCCCTCGGCGTCCACCAGGCAGAGCTTGCCCCTGCGCCGCACGCCCGCGACGGCCCGGCCCTCGAAATGCCTGGCATAGTCCGCCGGGTCGTCCCCGAAGGCGCGGCGGTCCAGCACCGTGAGCGCGCCGAAGCGCCGTCCGGCCAGCAGGGGCTCAAGGCCCTTGGCGATTGTCTCGACCTCGGGAAGCTCCGGCATCAGGACCCCTGGTCCGGCTTGGGCAGGGCGATGGTGATGGTCAGGGGCGAGCCTTCCCGCAGTATCTCCAGGGCAAGCCCCCCCTCCTCCTTCATGGCCTTGACCGTGGCCGAATGCAGATCCGACAGCGAGCCCACGGGCTGGCCCTGGGCCTTGACCAGCACGTCCCCGGCCTTGATCCCGGCGGATTCGGCGCGCGAGCCCGCCACCACGGCCGTGACCGTGACCCTGGAGTCCTCGATCTTGAGGGCCAGGCCCAGGCGCGGCCTGCGCACCTCGGGGCAGTAGAAGAAGACGTCCGCGTCCCTGGGGTCGGGCCTGCCCTGGCCCCTCCAGGGCATGACGAGCAGGCGCTGCCCCGCCGGATCGAAGCGCTCCAGGCGCATTGCGATGCCCCAGCCGCGCTCCACGTGCGCGCCTCCGGCCAGGATGACCACGGGCCTGCGCGTCTCCACGCGGGCCTCCAGGGCGCGGCGGGCCATGGTGGTGTCCCAGAGCCCCTGCACGGTGAGGAAGCTCTTCCACTCGGCCTCGCGGTCCTGCTCAGAGGGGAAGGGGTGGATGTCGAAAATCTTGCGCAGCTCCGCCTCCTGCTCGGAGGAGGGCATGATCACGGCCGAGGGCAGGCCCAGGCGCTGCTTGATGCCGAGGCTGGAGAGCCCGGTGCGGCCCACGGCGCGGGCGATGTCGCGCGGCGCGTTCAGGGCGAAGAGGGGCAGCTTGAGCTTGCGGGCCACCTCGAACACCGGCCTGTATACCTCGAAGGGATAGCCCCAGGACTTGTCCCAGTCGAGCTCCTGGGCCAGCCTGTCCACGGAGGTGAGGCCCTTGTTGAACCTGTCCAGGGCCTTCTGGCGGTCCAGGCTGACCATCTCGAGGCCCACGGCCGGGAAAACCCCGGCCTCGGCCATGAGCTCGATCACCCGGGCCTGGACCTGGTGGTCGCACGCGGAAGGATGGCCCTCGCCCACCAGCACGTAGGCCGCCTTGGCGGCCTGGGCAGCCACGAAGGCCGGGTCCAGGGGAGCGCCCGAGGTGTCCAGGAAGCTGCCCGGCTCGGGAAGGGGCACGGCCGGGGGGGCCGGGTCTGATTGGGGGGCGTGGTGCTTGCAGCCGGGAAGGGTGAGCATCAGGGCCGCCCAGAGGGCCGTAAGCAGGAGGAAGCGGCCGGAAGCCTCGAAGCGCCCGGCCGCGCAGGTGCGGGCCGGGGACGCCTGGATGTGCGCCATGTCGATCTCCCGCCCGGGCCGGACGGTCCCAAGGCCCCGGGCAGTTGGCAACCGGGGCGGGAGGGCCTCGCGCCAGCCCGCCCCGGTGGAATTAGTCCCACTTGCGCTTGTCTTCGATGGGCCTGATCTGCGCGGGCAGGGTGCCGGGGGCCAGCACCTTGAGCTCGGGGCGCAGCTTGATCTTCTCGCGGAACATGTGCAGCAGCTCGTCCTCGCGCTTGAAGTTGCTGGCCTCGATCATGAGCGTCATCTCGTCGATGCCGCCGGGGTTGGTGACCTCGATCTGCCAGCGCTTGATCTCCTCGAAACGCGCGATGACCTGCTCCACCTGGTGGGGGTAGACGAACATGCCCTTGATGCGCGCCGTGGTGTCCACGCGGCCCACGATGTTGCCGAGCCGGGGCGAGGTGCGCCCGCAGGAGCAGGGGGCGCGGTCGATGTAGGAGAGGTCGCCCGTGGCCAGGCGGATCAGCGGATAGGTCTTGTTGAAGGCCGTGACCACGATCTCGCCCACCTCGCCGTCCTTCAGCGGGATGCCGGTGTCGGGGTGGCAGATCTCCACGAAGGCGCGGTTGGCGATGTGCAGGCCGTTCTTCTGGAAGCACTCGTAGCCGATACAGCCCACGTCCGCCGTGCCGTAGCCCTGGCGCATGATCAGGTCGAACTTCTTCTCAAGGTTGGCGCGCATCTTCTCGGAGAACTTCTCGCCCGTGACGAAGGCCACCTCGAGGAAGAGGTCCTTGCGCAGGTTGAGCCCGGACTCCTCGCCCTTCTGGGCCAGGTGCATGAGGTAGCTCGGCGTGCCCACGAAGCCCGTGACGCGAAGCTTCTGCATGATCTCGAGCTGCGTGGCCGTGTTGCCCGGGCCGGCCGGGACCACGGCGCAACCCAGGTTGCGAAGCGGCTCCTCGAACATCAGGCCCGTGGGCGAGAGATGGTAGTTGAAGGTGCACTGCACCACGTCGCCCGAGCGGAAGCCCGTGGCGTAGAAGCCCTCGGTCCAGCCCCAGTAGTCGTCCTCGCGGTCCTCGGGGTCGAAGATGGGCCCGGGGGAGAGGAACACGCGGCGCAAATCGCCCAGGTCCTTGGTCAGAAGCCCGCCCAGGCGCGGCCCCATGGACTGCAGGAAGATGAGCTCCTTCTTCTTCAGGATCGGGATGTGCTTGAGATCGGAGAGCTGCTTGAACTTGCCGACCTGGAACTGGGCCCGGTCGAAGCGCTTCTTCACGTCCTCGGAATAGCGGTAGGCGTAGGTCAGGAGGTCCTTGAGCTGAATCTGGTAGTATTGGCGGCGTTCTGATTCATCGAGCACCTCGCGGCGGGAGTAGATGCCTTCGGTGCGGTCCTTGCGGGTCATATATGGGCTCCTTGTGCGGGCGGAAAATTCCTGAGTCTAGCATAAAAAGAAGGTTTTTCTAAACTGTCCGGCGAAACAAATCAAGGCCCGCCCGGACAACCGGGCCGTTTCCCCGCGCGCTCGCCGCCCTGCGCGCCGGAAACGCGCCGTGCGTACTCGCCACGCTCCCGTTTGACCGGTTATGCGGAATGCAGTAGGTACGGACCGCGCGCCACAACGGCGAACTGCATTGTTCGGATTGATTATGTTTTACGCATTATACGCTTGGAAAAGGTTGTCCGGTCTTTCATGAAGTCTTCACCGCTCGGGAAATCAGCCATTCTTCCGGCGCTCGCCCTGTTGTGTTGCGCCTTCTGCTTTCCCGAAGCCGCGCATAGCGAACCCCGCGCGCTCGTCGCCGCCCGCGTCGCTGTCCTGCCCGCTCCCGAATCCCCGGACGACCCGGCCTGGGCCGGGGCTTCCCCCGTCACGGTCCTGGACGCGGCCGCGCACGTCCCCATCACGCTGAGGGCCCTGCACGACGGCCGGACTGTGAGCATCCAGGCCGGCTTCCCCGACACGAATGAGGACAGGGAGCACCGCACCCTGCGCTGGGACCCCGCCGCCCGGGCCTACGCCGACGGCCCCGAGCGCGAGGACATGCTCCTGCTCAAATGGAGCATGTCCGGAAGCGACGCGGGCCTGACCCTCGCCGAGGACGCCCCCTACGCCGCCGACGAGTGGTGCTGGAGGGCCGGGCGCACCGACGGCTCGGGCCACGCCGACGACAGGGTCCAGACGTATTCGCTCCATCCCGACCCCTACGCCAAGGCCCTGGTCTCCAGGGGCGGCCGGGTCTTCTACCTGTCGCGCCAGGGCGACGCGGGCAAGGACCCCGCCGCGCCGCTGCTTTACCCCGGCTTTGCCGGCGACAAGGCCCCCAAGTACGCGCTCTCGGCCCCTGACGGCTCCCGCGCCGACGTGCGCGCCCGGGGCTACTGGCGCGACGGGGCCTGGACCGTGACCTTCCAGCGCGCGCTGGACACGGGCAACGAGGACGACGTGGCCTTCGAGGCCTCGGGCGCGCACGCCTTCGGCGTCTCGCGCTTCGAGACGGCGGGCGGCCCCCCGGAACCGGGCTCGCGGGAGCCCCTCTTCAACTGCGGCGAAGTGGGCGAAATACTGCTCTTGCGCTTCGGGGGCGGCTAGATGGGCATCGCGTCCCTGCACCGCCTTGCCCTCTTCCTGTGCCTGGTCTGCTTCGGCTCGGTGACGTGGTTCGCCCTGGACCATGCCAACCGCGCAAGCCACATGGCCGGCCGCTTCGCCGACGACCACATGGCCGCCTCGGAACTGGTCTCCGAGACGCAGGAATCCCTCGCCCAGGCGCGCCAGATCTGCGCCTACATGATCGACGACCGCCTGGTCCCCTTCCAGGACGTCCTGCTCCTCCTGGACGACGTCTCGGCCCAGGTGGAGCGGGAGCGGGCCGCCCTCCCGCCGCTGGCCGCGCTCGCCGGGCACCTGGCGAGGCTGCGCTCCGGGCTCCTGCAGATCGAGGCCATGCGCCAGGCCGGGGAATTCTCCGACACCATGACCCAGACCGTTGCCGCAGTGAAGGCTCACCTGGGCGCGGTGCAGGACGCCGCCGCCCCGGCGGGGCTCGCGGGGATGCGCGAGGAGGAGGCGGTGCTGCTGCGCGGGCACGCGGGGTCGCTGGCGAACTTCTGCAAGCGTTACCTGCGGGCCAAGCCCGACCGGCTGCCCGCATTTTTGGGGCTCATGGACAAGATCGCGGCCAACCTGGCGGAGCTGCGGGCCATGCCCGTGCTCTCGGCGGAGGCCCTGGCCATGGCCGCCTTCGAGCGCGAGGCGTCCGAGATCAAGGCCAAGGCGGTGCGGCTGCGCGTGAGCATCATGCAGGACCCGGAGTTCAGCCCGTCGGAAAGAAAGCGCCAGACCGTCGAACTGAGGACGCTCTGGGACCGGGCCGCCCACTCCGCCCAGGCCCTCAAGGACCGTCACGCGCGCGCCCTGCGCAGCGACGCCGAGGCCAACGTGCGCGCCATCGACGACGCCAACCGCCTGTTCATGCTGCTCCCGGCCGGGTGCCTGGCGCTGGCCCTGGCCCTCCTGCTGGTCACCCGCAAGCGCTTCTCCGGGGAGATGGAGCTTTTCAAGAGCGCCGCCGGGCGGATCGCCCAGGGCCGCCTGGACAGCCGCATCCAGCCCATGCGCGGCGGCGTGCTGGGCGAACTGGCCCAAGCCTTCAACCTCATGGCCGAGCGCCTGGAGGAGGAGCACGCCCGGGCCGGGAAGGCCATGGAGAAGCTCACCCTCTCCCACGGGCTTTTGGACATGAAGGTCCGCGAGCGCACGCGCGAGCTGACCCTGGCCCTGGAGAGCCTGCGCCTGAAGGACTCCTTCTTCCAGCACTCCAAGGAAGGCTTCGTGGTCTGCGACGAATCCCTGCGCATCATCGACGCCAACCAGGCCATGACGCACCTGACGGGCTACGGCCTGGAGGCCCTGGCGGGCCTCGCGCCGGACGCCTTCTGCCACAAGTCCTCGGCGGCCTCCTTCCGCGACGCCTTGGCGCGGGCCCTGGACTCGGAGGGGCGCTACGAGGGCGAGACCGAACTCGTCACCCGGCAGGGCCGGATGACCCCCGTGAAGGTGCTCTTCGCGCGCCTGGGCGGCGACGAGGCGGGCAAGCGCCGCCATGTGGGCATCTTCCTGGACGTGTCCGCGCGGCGCGGCGCGACGGCCGGAACTGGCAAGTCCGTCCGGGCGGACGCCCAGCCGGGCCTGCCCGACCGCGACGCCCTGCTGGCCGCGCTGCCGCGGCGCCTGGACGAAGCCCGCGCGAGGGGGCACAGCCTCGCGGTGATCCTGCTCGGCCTGGACGGATTCAAGAGCGTCAACAGCACGGCCGGGCACGCGGCGGGGGACGCGCTTCTCAACGTGGCCGGGCTGCGCATCGCCTCCTGCGTGCGCAAGGACGGCCTCGCCGCGCGCCTGGGCGGGGACGAGTTCGCCGTGGTGGCCGGCCCGCTGGAGTCGGAAGCCTTGGCGCTCGCCACGGCCAAGCGCGTGCTGGGCTGCTTCCGCGAGCCCTTCCGCGTCTCCGGGGAGACCCGCAGGCTTGGCGCCAGCATCGGCGTGGCGGTCTTTCCGGGCGACGGGCAGGACGCGCGGGAGCTGGTCAAGAACGCAGGGCTCGCGCTTTTGCGCGCCAAGCACCACGGGCGGGGCCGCATCGAGATGTTCACCCAGGAGCTCGACGCCCACTTCCGCGAGCGCATGGCCCTGGAGCGTGACCTGCACGAGGCCGTGCAGGAACGGCGCTTCCAGGTGCACTACCAGCCCATCGTGGACGCCGGGTCCCCCCGCGTGGCCGGGGCCGAGGCGCTGCTGCGCTGGACCAGGGACGGCGAGCCCGTGTCCCCCGGGGTGTTCATCCCCCTGTGCGAGGAGCTCGACATCATGGGCGAGGTGACGGCGCTTCTCCTGGACACCGCCACGCGCGACATGAAGGACTGGGAGGCCCGGGGCCTGACCCCGCACGTGAGCGTGAACATCTCCGCCCCGCAGTTCTGCGAGCCGGGCTTCACGGACAGGTTCGCGGCGGCGCTCAGGGCCCGCGCGGTGCCCTGCGCCAGGGTGGGGTTGGAGATCACCGAGACGGCCATCATGCAGGACCCTGCCGGGGCCGCCGAGACGCTGCGCCTGCTCAGGGAGCGGGGCCACTCCATCTCGGTGGACGACTTCGGCACGGGCTACTCCTCGCTGCGCTACCTCCAGAAGTTCCCGCTCACGGCGCTCAAGATAGACCGCCAGTTCGTCAAGGACCTGGAGTTCAAGCAGTCGCGCGCCATTGTCAGGGCCACCATCGCCATGGCCAGGGGCCTGGGGCTCACGGTCATCGCCGAGGGGGTGGAGACGCCCAGGCAGCTGGACATCCTGCGCGCAGAGGGCTGCGACTGCTACCAGGGCTTTCTCTTCAGCCCCGCCCTGCCCGCCAAGGACTTCGTGGCCCTGCTCGAGCGCGAAACACCCGAGGGTCGGTTCGCGCAACCCGCGCGGTCTGTCGGGAAAGGCTCAGTGCTGAACTGAACGCGGGCCGTTCGCGCCCGGTACGAAGCGCACCGGGGATGCCCGCACGGCAAGACCGGCAAGGCGGCGCGGGGGAGCAAAACCCCAGCGCCGCCTCTTCGCGTCATCAGATGGGCGGGGCGATGGTCACCAGCACGCGCATGTCCGTGATGGCCCGGACGCCGTGAGGCTCGGCGATGTCGCTTATGAGCACGTCGCCGGTCTTGGCCGGGATGGCGTCGTCCTCGGTGACGAACTCGCCCTCGCCGGAGAGCACCACGATGGAGAGCTGGCCCTCGATGTCGTGGGAGTGCACGGGCATGGACTGCCCGGCCTTGAAGTTGAAGTTGATGACCTTGAAATGCTCGGAATCATGGACGAGGAAGCTGTGGAAGGTGAGGTCGGTGAACTTGGCCTCGTCGAAAACTGCAACCTTCTTCATCATGGCCTGCTCCTTTCCCTCAAGGGTTTGAAAGGCCATGATAACGCACGATCAGCCCCGCGTCGAGGCTCGCGTCGAAAAAACCTGGTCCGGCCGCCCGTTTCCTGCCAGCCGCCTGACCATCACGGCCAGGTCCTCCAGCTTGAAGGGCATGTCCATCACGGCCCAAGGCCCCCCGCGCAGCCGGGGCACGTCGCGGCCCGTCACGCCGCGCACGTACGCCCAGGGCACGTCCCCCAGCTCCCCCAGGCGCGCGGCCAGCCCGGCCGCGTCCGCGCTCCAGTAGACCACGGCGGCCTGGGGCCGCGAGCCGCCGTTCACCAGGATTCCCGAAGAGACGAGGCTTTCGGTGAGGATTTCCCCGATGGAGGAGTCCGAACTGATCACGGCCACGCGCACGGGCCTGGCCTCGCGCCTCGGGGCGGCCCTGGCGGCGGCCTGGCCTCCCAGGCACTCGCGCGCCTCCGAGAGCAGTGCCCGAAGCCGCCTGCCCACCATGTCCTGCCCGGCCGCCTCGGGGCGGCCCACCAGCCCGGCCAGGCGCACGGCCGCGTCCAGGGCCTCGCGGGCCTTGTCCAGGCGAGCGCCCCCGGCGGCGGCCGGGGCCGCCTCGCGCATGCGCACCATGGCCCCGCTCATCACATCGGCGGGGTCGGCCGAGGCCGTCCCCGCCGGGAGCCTGGCCTCGTCCAGGGACTTGGCCAGGGCGAGCACGGCGCGCCCGGCGGCCGAGGCAGGGAAGATGTCCACCAGGGCGCGCTGCCTGGCCGCGGCCGCGGCCATGTGCGGGTCGTGGGGGATGTGGCCCGCGAGGCGCGCGTCCATCTTCAGGTACTTGCCCATGGCCGCGCGCAGGCGCTCGAAGATCTCCCTGGCTTCGCGGCCTGAGCGCACCCGGTTCAGCACCAGGTAGGGGCTGCGGCGCAGGCCGTTTTCCGAGAGCACCTTCACCAGGGCGTAGGCGTCGGTGATGGAGGACGGGTCCGGGTTGACCACCACGGCCAGCTCCGGGCAGGCCAGGCACATGGAGATCACCTGGCTCGAGATGCCGGGCGAGCCGTCCACCACCAGGTAGTCGTAGCCGGAGAGCTTGGAGAATTCCTGGGCCAGGAGCGTCCTGCCCTCGCGCGAGAGGTCCGCGAGCCTGGTGACGCCGGAGCCGCCGGGCACCACGTCCAGGTTCTGCCCGGCCGGGAACACGGCCTTCTCCATGGGCACGCCCTCGAAGAGCACGTGCTCGAGCGTGACCTGGGGGGAGATGCCGAGCAGCACGTCCACGTTGGAGAGGCCGAGGTCCGCGTCCAGCAGGCAGACCCGGCGGCCCATGCGCCCAAGGGCCAGGGAGAGGTTGACGCTGACGCTCGTCTTGCCGGTGCCGCCCTTGCCGCTGGCCACGGCCAGCACGCGGCTCATGCAGGGGGCTCTTTGCCAGCAAGCCTGCCGACCTCGGCCAGCAGCGCCTCCACCTGGAAGGGTTTGCGCAGGCAGGCGGCCGCGCCCAGGGCCTTGGCCTCCTCCATCTCCTCCTCGCTGGCCATGCCGGTGAGCACCAGCACGGGCATGCCGGGGGAGAGGAAGGTCGCGGCCTCGCGCAGGACGGCCAGCCCGTCGCGGCTGGGCATGCGGATGTCCAGGATCATGAGCTTGTAGCGGTTTTGCCGAAGCAGGGTGAGCGCCGTCTCGCCGTCCTCGGCCACCTCCACGGCGAAGCCGTTGGACTCGAGCGATTCGCGGAGGATGTCGCGTATGTGGCCCTCGTCGTCCACCACCAGGATGCTCGCGCGCTCCTTGCGCGCGCTCGAGGCCGCCGGGGCGGGCTTGGCCTGGGCGGTCAGGTCCCGGGGCAGGACCACGGTGAAGCTCGTGCCCTTGCCGGGCTCGCTCTCCACTGCGATGCGGCCCTTGTGGGCCTGGACGATGCCGTAGGCCGTGGAAAGCCCCAGGCCCGTGCCCTTGCCCTCGGGCTTGGTGGTGAAGAAGGGGTCGAAGACCTTCTCCAGGTTCTCCCGGGGGATGCCCACGCCCGTGTCCGCCACGGTGAAGCCCACGCTGTCGCTCGCGGGCTGGAAGGCGATGACGGCGGTGAGCGTGCCCCCGCCCTCCTCCATGGCGTGCTGGGCGTTCAGCACGAGGTTTAAGAGCACCTGCTCCAGTTGGCGCACGTCGGCCTTGATCTGGGGGGTCTGCGGGTCGTACTCGCGCAACACCTTCACGCCCTGGTTCACCAGGCTGCCCTCCAGGAAACCCAGCACGCGGTCCATGACTTCCCTGGGGGTCACGGTCTCCATGCGCGGGGCGGCCGGGCGGGCGAAATCCATGAGGCTGCCGAGGATGGCGCTGATGCGCTCGATCTGCTCCACCATCTGGCGCAGGCCCTTCTTCTTGGCGGGGTCCGTCTCGCGCATCTCCAGGAGTTGGGCGCGGGCCGAGATGATGGCCAGGGGGTTGTTGATCTCGTGGGCGGCCCCGGCGGCGAGCTGGCCCACGGCGGCCAGGCGCTGGGTCTTCAGGAGCTTGTCGTTCATCTCCTGCATGGAGCGCATCACCTGGGAGAGCCGCTCGGAGCGCATCTCGCAGCGCTTCATGAGCTCCAGGCGCCTGAAGGCCTGGGCCGCCAGCTGGGCAAGGAGGCTCATGGCCGAGCGCTCCTCCTGGGTCACGTTGCCCGCCGGGGGCACGAACAAAAGCTCGCCCAGGGCGCTGCCCGTGCCGGTCAGGTTGACCATGCCCACGCCGTCCAGGAAGTGCACGGGCGGGCCCTCGGGACCGGCCAGGGCCGAGGCCCGGGTGCGGCTGCCCGCGAGGTGCGCGGCGAAGGCCTCGGGCAGGAGGGAGTCCTGGCCCGGCTCGGGCGTGAGGTCCGGCCTCAGGCGCAAGAGCACCGGGCGCACGCCGCCCCCGAACCCCCAGGCGTGGCCCTCGGCGATGCGCGCCTCGGGAAAGACCATGCAGGCGAATCCCTGCGGGGAGGCGAAATCCTCGCAGAGGCGCCTGGCGATGGCGGCCATCACCTCCCCGGGCGTCTCGGCGGCGGTGATGTCCACGCCGGTGAGGGCCACGCGCGTGAGCGCCTGGAAGCCCAACTCCAGCTCCCTGCTCTTGCCGGAGAGCCCGAGGTTGGATTCGCCCAGGCGGCGGTTGGCGCGGCCCAGGGCCTTGCAGTAGAACGCGCCCGCGTCCTCCTGGATGTCGAAGATCCAGGACCGCTCGGCGAACTGCCGGCCCACCCCGGCCAGTATGTCGGCGGGCACGGCCGGGCTCTCCAGGCCCAGGGCGGCGGCGCCCGCGAGGAAGGAGGGATCGCGGGAGACGCCCGCCAGCGTGCCCGTGGCCTCGTGGGCGATCCTGTCGGCCAGGCCGACCATCAGCGCCAGCGGGTTGCGGGCGGCCTCCTGGATCAGGGCGGCCACGGGCTGGTGGTGCATCCAGACCGCCTCGACGAAGACCTCCGGCAGCCTCCAGCGTTCCAGGAGCCACTTCCCGGCCAGGCAGTGGTCCGTGCCCAGGACCTCCTGCTCGGTCTTGACCAGGCGCTGGCCCACGAGGAACTCGTCGCGCATGAGCGGCGCGTAGTCCTCGCCCCCGGCGGTGAGCAGCGCGAGCTTGCCGCAGTCGTGGATGAGCCCGGCTGCGAAGGCCGTGCCGGCCATGCGCGGCCTGACGTACCCGGCCAGGAGCTTGGCCGCGCAGGCGCAGGCCAGCGAATGCCTCCAGAACTCCTTGACCACTGCGTCGCCGTCGGCGAAGGCGGCGAAGAGCCCTTCGCGCACGCTCACGCACAGGGCCACGGTGCACAGGGTGTCGGTGCCGAGCAGCATGGCGGCCTGGCGGATGTCGTCCACGTGCTCGGCCCTGTTGAACCCGGCGGAGTTGGCCAGCCTCAGCACGCGGATGGACACGGCGGGGTCGGCCTCGATGGAGGAGACGAGTTCCTGGAAGTCGGGAAATTCGGCGGTGGCCACGGAAAGGATGCGCCCGGCGGATTCCGGGGCGGAGGGAAGATGCTCCATGCCCTCGATCAGTTTGCGCGTCCGTTCCGCCGTTTTCAGCAGAGGCTCCTGGAGCATGTGAGCACCATTGATGGCAGGCGTTGAAAAAAATGACGTCTTTTCCAGTCGATACATCATCCTCCAGGAAAAGCAAGCGCGCCCCGGAGAGGTGCGCAACTGCGTACTCCATACTGGACAAGGGGTTACATCCGTACTATTCGAGCGATGTGGTTGGTAACAATCTTCAATACCGGACGGCCCGACCATGAATCAGCTCAAGCCACGCATCATGCTAGTGGACGATGAGCCCGACCTTCTTGAAGTCTGTACCGAAACCCTTTCAGACCTCGCCTCCGAAATAATCCAGGCCAACGACGGCCTCGAAGCCATAGAACTGCTCGGGCGCGAGCCAGTGGACATCGTGGTCAGCGACCTGAGCATGCCCGGCGCTGGCGGCATAGAAGTGCTCAAGGCCGCCGCGCGCATCGCCCCGGGCACGGACGTGATCATGCTCACGGCCTACGGCACCATCGACAGCGCCGTGGAGTGCGTGAAGCTCGGCGCGGTGAACTACCTGCTCAAGCCCTTCAAGCTCGACGAATTGCGCCAGGCCGTGAAGAAGGCCCTGGAGGAGCGCGCGCTCAAGGCCAGCCAGTCGCGCACGGGCAACCTCTCGCGCATGCTCGCGCTCAACTCCGCGCTCGGCGGCCACAAGGACCTGAAGCTCCTCATCAAGGAGTTCCTCTCCCAGATCAAGAACGCCTTCGCTCCGGACGGCATCGCCTTCTTCGTGGACGGTTCCAAGGAGATGGGCCTGGGCTCGCAGATACTCATAGGCCCCTACTTCCGCGACAACCCGGCGGTGCGCTCCTGGTTCGAGACCCTGGCCGGGTCCGTGGCGGCCAAGGGCAGGCCCCTGCTCCTGGAGGAGCGCCTGCTCAGGGAAGCCTTCGCCGCCCACGGCAACGGTTCGGGCAACGTGCCCCGCTCGGCCATCGGGGCCTCGGTCGGGGGCAACGGCTCGCTGAGCGGGGCCATCGTGGTGCTCAAGGCGGGCGGCAGCGCGCCGTACACGCTAAACGAGCTCAACCTGCTCACGCTGTTCGCGGCCCACGCCTCCCTGTGCTTCGAGAGCCGCTCGGCCTGCGCCAAGCTGAAAAGCGTCAACGACGAGATCGTCTTCTCCCTCGTGCACGCCGTGGAGGCCAAGGACATGTACACGCGCGGCCACTCCGAGCGCGTGAGCCGCTACGCCGTGAAGCTGGCGCGCGGCATGGGGCTCACCGGGCGCGAGGTGGACCTTGTCGGCCGCGCGGGCGTGCTGCACGACATCGGCAAGATCGGCGTGCCCGACAACATCCTGAACAAGAAGGGCCCCCTGGACAGCGGCGAGATGCCCGCCATGCGCCAGCACCCCGCCATCGCCCGGACCATCCTGGGCAAGGTGGAGAGCCTCTGCGAGGTGCTGCCCATCGTCTACCACCACCACGAGCGCTACGACGGCGCGGGCTACCCCGACGGCCTGCGCGGCGACGAGATCCCCTTCCTGGCCAGACTCATAAGCGTGGTGGACGGGTTCGAGGCCATGACCTCCGACCGGGCCTACCACCGCGCGCGCTCCACCGACACGGCCAGGGACATCCTGACAGCCGGGGCCGGCACCCAGTGGGACGCCGACATCGTCAAGGCCTGGCTGCGCGTGCTGGAGCGCAACGGCGAGGCCTGACGCGCCCGCGCGCGGCTCACGCGCGCGGCCAGTACATCATCACCGGCACCCCGGCCAGGGCCAGGCCCGCTGGCACAAAAAAACCCCCCGCTCGCGCGGGGGGTTGACCGTCCGGAGGACGCCGCCAAGCGACGGCTATTCCTCAACCTTCTCGAAGTATTCCTTCTCCGCCCCGCACTTGGGGCAGACCCAGTCCTCGGGCACGTCGGCCCAGGCGGTGCCGGGCATCACGCCGTGTTCGACGTCGCCTTCGGCCGGGTCGTAGACATAGCCGCAGGGGCATTCCCATTTGTCCATGGCTGAGCTCCTAGCCGACGGTGTAGAAGGCCTTGGCCGCTGCGTTGCAGACCGGGCACTTGTCCGGGGCGTGGTCCTCGCAGGTGTAGCCGCACACGGAACAGATGTAGTACTCGGTTTCCTTCAGGCCCGCGGGGTCGGCCAGGGCCTTCTTGTACAGCTCGGCGTGGATCTTCTCCACCTCGTTGGCGTAGCGGAAGGTGCGCTCGGCCTGCTTGTTGCCCTCGGCCACGGCCTCCTCGATCATCTTGGGGTACATGCTCTCGAACTCGTGGGTCTCGCCCTCGATGGCAGCCTGGAGGTTCTCGGGGGTCGAGCCCACGCCCTTGAGCACGGAGAAGTGGGTCAGCGCGTGCACGGTCTCGGCTTCGGCGGTGGCGCGGAAAAGCTTGGCGACCTGCTTGAGCCCTTCCTTGTCGGCCTGCCTGGAAAAGGCGAGGTACTTGCGGTTGGCCTGGGATTCCCCGGCAAAGGCTTCCTTCAGATTCGCTTCGGACTTGGACATGATCCCTCCATATTTCGATTGATTATATTTTAGGAAAAATTCTGATTACAATCCTAAACCAAAACCGAGGTTCTGGTCAAGTCAAATCAAAAAATCAGGCGTTGCTCTCGGTCAGGCAGTCCCGGCAGACGCCGCGCAGCACCACGCGGCGGTCGTCCACGCGGCCCAGCCCGTGCGAGTCGCCGGGCAGGACGAGGTCGTCGAAGTCGCCCCACAGGAAGTCGTAGATGGACTTGCAGCGCGAGCATACGAAGTGGTGGTGCGGGCTGGTGTCGGCGTCGAAGCGGCCCTGGTCGCCGGTGACGGGCACGCGCATGATGAGCCCCAGGTCGTCGAAGGTGGACAGCGTGCGGTAGACCGTGTCCAGCGAGATGGTGGGCAGCCTGCGGCGCACGCGCCCGAAGACCATCTCCGCGCTGGGGTGGTCCTTGGCGCCGACCAGTTCCCTGAGGATCTCCAGGCGCTGGTGCGTCAGGCGCAGGCCCTTGTCCTGGGAGATGGCCTTGAACCTCTCCAGGGCGGAGTCGAAATCCATGGCCGTGCTTTGGGAGTGAAGCATACAAACCTCAACAAGGAACGTGTTTCAAGTCAGATAGCTCACTTGTTGTCGAAGTCAAGAATAAATCGGAATTTATCGCATCAAGGAAACCTACCGATGCGGTTCCGGGCGCGATTGCTTTCGCCCCCCACTTGCGATACCCCACGCCCAACGAAACCAAGGAGCGCACATGAAAGTCCTTCTGGTCGGCTCCGGCGGCCGCGAGCACGCCCTGGCCTGGAAACTCACCTCGAGCCCGCTCGTGGACAAGCTCTTCGTCGCTCCCGGCAACGGCGGCACCGCCCTCGTGGCCGAGAACGTCCCCATATCCGACACCGACGTGCCCGCCCTGACGGCCTTCGTCAGGGAAAACGGCGTGGACTTCGTTGTGGCCGGGCCCGAGGCCCCGCTGGTGGCCGGGCTCGCCGACGCCATGGCCGCGCTCGGCGTGCCCTGCTTCGGCCCGGACGCCTTCGCCGCGCGCCTGGAGGGCTCCAAGGCCTTCGCCAAAGAGATCATGCGCGAATCCGGCGTGCCCACGGCTGCCTTCGAGGTCTTCACGGACTACGCCCAGGCCCGCGCCCATGTGGAATCCCGACCGGTGCCCATGGTGGTCAAGGCCGACGGCCTGGCCGCCGGAAAGGGCGTGGTGGTGGCCAGGACGCGCGCGGAGGCCCTGGAAGCCATCGAGGAGATGATGGTCAAGCGCGCCTTCGGCGAGGCCGGAGACACCGTGGTGGTGGAGGACTGCGTGGTGGGCGAGGAGGCCTCGTTCCTGGCCTTCTGCGACGGCGAGCGCGTGGCGCTCATGCCCTCCTGCCAGGACCACAAGCCCGTGGGCGAGGGAGACACCGGCCCCAACACCGGCGGCATGGGCGCGTACAGCCCGGCCCCGGTGCTGCCCGAGGCCCTCTGGCCGGAAATGGCCGAAAAGGCGATACTCCCCATCGTGCGCACCATGGCGGCCAAGGGCCACCCCTTCAAGGGGGTGCTCTACGCCGGGCTCATGATGACCAAGGACGGGCCCTCGGTGCTCGAGTACAACGTGCGCTTCGGCGACCCCGAATGCCAGCCGCTGCTCGCCCGCCTCGAGTCCGACATCGCCCGGGTGATGCTCGACTGCGCCAAGGGCGAACTCGACCCCGCCTCCGTGGCCTGGAGCCGAAGGACCGCCCTGTGCGTGGTGGTGGCCGCCGAGGGCTACCCCGGCCCCTACCCCAAGGGCATGGAGATTACGGGCCTGGGCAAGGCCGAGGAGATCGAGGGGGTGAAGGTCTTCGTGGCCGGGGCGCGCCTGGAGGAAGGCACGCTGAGGACCACGGGCGGCCGGGTGCTCGGTGTCACGGCCCTGGGGGCGGACCTGGCCGAGGCCCAGGCAAGGGCCTACGAGGCCGTGCGGGCCGTGCGCTTCGACAAGTCCTATTTCCGCCGCGACATCGGCGCCAAGGGAATCAAGAGGATCAAGCAATGATCAGGGTGGCCATCTTCATCGGATCGATCTCGGACAAGGACGTGATGCAGCCCTGCTCCGACGTTCTCAAGCAGCTTGGCGTCGAGCACCTCTACACCGTGACCAGCGCGCACCGCACGCCCGAGCGCACCGAGAAGCTCGTTGCCGAGCTCGAGGCGCAGGGCTGCCAGGTGTTCATCTGCGCCGCGGGCATGGCCGCGCACCTGGCCGGTGCGGTGGCCGCGCGCACCATCAAGCCGGTGCTGGGCGTGCCCGTGAACGCCTCGCCCCTGGGCGGCATGGACGCCCTGCTCTCCACCGTGCAGATGCCTCCGGGCTTCCCGGTGGGCACCCTGGCCATCGACAAGGCCGGAGCGCGCAACGCCGCCTGGCTGGCCGCGCAGATTCTGGCGCTCCAGGACCCGGACATGGCGGCCAAGATCCAGGCCGCCCGCGAAGGCTTCGCCGCCGCCGTGGAGAAGGCGGCCGGGGAGCTCGGCGGGGCTGGCTGAGCGCCCTGCCCTGACATTAATGTTCTTTTTTTTGCCATTGCCTTGCCTATAGGCGGGGAATGACATAATAACCTCGCGAGGCAATTGTAAAATTGCCTCCGAGGTTTTTTGTCGCCGGCAGTCCGGGGGTAACCCGGCCCGGCATGCGCTCCTTCCCGGGCGTGCGGCCTTTACAAGCATCGCGGGCAGGCAATGAAGAATCTCCTCCGCTCCATCGAATGGAAGGAAGCCGCCCTCGGTTTGGCGCTCCTGACCCTCCTGGCTGCTACCGCCTCCTACAGCTACCTGCTGTTCCACACCTTCGCCGAGCTTTTCGGCATCGTCATCGCCTTCGGCGTGTTCATGTTCGCCTGGAACACGAGGCGCTTCCTGAAGGACGACTACCTGCTCTGCCTGGGCGTCGCCAGCTTCTTCGTGGCCATGCTGGACCTCCTGCACACCATGGCCTTCAAGGGCATGCTGATCTTCGATGGGTTCGACGACAACCTGCCCACCCAGCTGTGGATCGCCTCGCGCTACCTCCAGGGGGCGAGCTTCCTGATCGCACCCCTGTTCTTCAGGCGCAGGCTGCCCCTGGGGCCGGCCATGCTGGCCTGCTGCGCGCTCACGACGGCCGTGCTGCTCTCCCTCTTCCACTGGCGCGCCTTCCCGGACTGCTTCCTGCCGGGGGAAGGGCTCACCGACTTCAAGGTCGTCAGCGAATACGTCATCGGCTCCATGCTCGCCGGGGGCGGCCTGCTGCTCCTGCGCAACAGGTCCAGGTTCGACCCCCTGGTGCTGCGCCACCTCGTCATGGCCATCGGCGCGGCCGTGGTCACGGAGCTCTGCTTCACCGCCTACAAGACGCCCTACGCCTGGATGAACTTCACCGGGCACGTCTTCAAGATCCTCTCCTTCTACTTCCTCTACCGGGCCATCATCGAGACCGGCCTGAACAAGCCCCACGACCTGCTCTTCAGGGACCTCCAGCAGGAGGTCCGCGAGCGGCGCAAGGTGGAGGAATCCCTGCGCAAGAGCCGCGAGCTCCTGAGCAGGACCCAGAAGGCCGGAGGCGTGGGCGGCTTCGAGTGGGACCGGGAAAGCGGCGCGATGGCCTGGACCTCCCAGAGCTTCCGGCTCTTCGACGCCCCCCTGGACTTCGCCCCCAGCCTGGAGCGCATCCTCGAGCGCACCGTCCCCGAGGACCGCGCCCCGCTGCGGGAGGCCTTCGTGGACTCCGCCGAAAACGGCGCCCAACTCGACGCGGTGGCCAAGATCGCCACCTTCACGGAGCACAAGCGCTGGATCAGGTTCCTCGGGACTTCCCTGACCCGCGAGGGCAGGCCCGTGCTCACCGGCGTGATGCAGGACGTCTCGGACAGCAAGCGCCTGGAGATCCTGCGCGACGACATCGAGCGCATGACCCGCCACGACCTGAAGAACCCGCTCAACTCCATCATCGGCCTGCCCGCCGTGATCCTGTCCGACAAGGAAATGCCCCGCGAGGAGATCGACGAGTACCTCCAGCTCATCCGCCAGACCGGCTACAAGATGCTGGACATGGTCAACATCAACCTGGACCTGTTCAAGATGGAGCAGGGAACCTACGAGTTCGAGCCCGAGCCCGTGGATTTCGCGGCCATGTTGCGCAGGTTCGGGCTGGAGGCGGCGGGCAAGCTGCGCGCCAGGGAGGTCGGGCTCGAGGTGCTGCTCGACGGCGCCCCGGCCGGGGAACGCGGGCGCTTCGTGATGCTCGGGCAGGAGCTGCCCTGCTGGTCCATGCTCTGGAACCTCGTGGAGAACGCCATCCAGGCCTCGCCCAAGGGCGGGACGGTCACGGTGCGCATGGCGCGCCGAAACGGCAGCGGGTCGGTCTCTATCTCCAACAGGGGGGCGGTGCCCGAGGCCATCCGGCCCCGGTTCTTCGAGAAGTACGTCACGTCAGGGAAATCGGGAGGCACGGGGCTCGGCACCTACTCGGCCAAACTCATCGCCGAGACCATGGGCGGCGACATCTCGCTGGACACCTCCGACCCCGGGGGGACCACGGTCACCGTGACCCTGCCCATGGCGAACTGACGGGGCGGCCACGCACGCGCGTGCCTGGTGCCGCGTCCCTGAAAACATGAACATGTTTTCAAGGATAAAATAATTATTTCAAATCATTATCCACAAAATAAATGTAACTTTATTTTGTGGACGCCACACTACGCGTCCGCGCTCCAGTCCTTGACCCGAAGCTCCACGCTGCCGATGCCGTTGTAGGTGTCGAGCTTCGGCGTGAAGGCCAGCCTGAGCTTCCTGCCCAGCATCTCCGGACCGATCTCCCCGGCCATGCGCCAGGCCTTGGCCCTGAGCGTCACGGCCGCGTCCGGGTCGCGCACCTCCAGGAGCACGTGGTTGGCTCCGAACACGCGCCTCTCCTTCACGTCCAGCGCCGCCGAGGAGAACACCGGCTCTGGGTTGCCGCAGCCGAACGGCCCCAGCAGGGCCAGCTCCTTGAGCAGTTCCTGGCGGATGTCCGTGAACGGCAGCTCCCCGTCGAGCTTCAGCGTGGGCACGGGCTTGTCCTCGCCCAGCTGCCCCTCCACGGCATCGCGGAAGGCCTGGCGCAGGGCCTCCAGGTTGCCCGGGGCCAGGCTCAACCCCGCGGCCTGGTGGTGCCCGCCGAAGCCCAGGAGCAGCCCCTGGCAGGAGGCCAGGGCCGAGAAGAGGTCCACCTCCGGGATGGAGCGGCCCGAGCCCTTGAGCTTGCCGTTGTCCTCGGTGATCACCAGGGCCGGGCGGTAGTGCGCGTCCACCACGCGCGAGGCCACGATGCCTATGACGCCCTGGTGCCAGTGGGGCGCGTGCAGGACCATGGCCGGGCTCCCGGACTGGGCGTTGGCCTGCTCCATGGCCTCGCCCGCGATGGCGTCCTCCTCCTGGCGGCGCTTGACGTTGAGCTCGTCGAGCACCTTGGCCAGGGGCCTGGCCGAGGCCAGATCCGGGGCGAGCAGCAGGGCCAGGGCCTCGTCGGCGCGCCCCAGCCGGCCGGCGGCGTTGATGCGCGGGGCCAGGCCGAAGGTCACCTGGGTGGCCTCCAGGGGGGCCTTGGGGTAGTACCCGGAGGCCTCCTTCAGGGCGAAAAGGCCCGGCCTTTTGGCCTCGGCCAGGAGCAGCAGGCCGTTTTTGACGATGATCCGGTTCTGGCCCGTGAGGCTGACCACGTCGGCCAGGGTGCCCATGGCCGCGAAATCGAGGAACTGCCGGATGTCCACGGGCTCGCCCGGCAGGAGCTTGTTGAGCGCGGCGGCCAGGAAGAAGGCCACGCCCACCCCGGCCAGGTCGCGGCCCGGCCCGTCCCCCAGCTTGGGGTTGGCCACGGCCGAGGCGTCGGGCAGCTCGGGGCCGGGCAGGTGGTGGTCCGTGATCACGAGCTCGAGTCCCAGCTCCCTGGCGCGCCTGGCCTCGTCCACGGCGGTGATGCCGCAGTCCACGGTGAGCACCAGTTCCGTGCCCGCCTCCTTGAGCTTCTCCAGGCCCTGGGCGCTCAGGCCGTAGCCTTCCTCCAGGCGCGCGGGGATGTAGTGCCCCACCTCGACGCCCCGGCTGGCGAAGAAGTCCTTGAGGAGCGCCGTGGAGGTCACCCCGTCCACGTCGTAGTCGCCCCAGACGCTTATCCTGCGCCCCTGCGCCACGGCGCGGGCCACCGCCTCGGCGGCCCCGGCCAGGCCGGGTATCCGCTCCGGCGGCATGAGGTGGCGAAGCCCGGGGCTGAGGAAGACGTCCATCTCCTCGAGCGTGCAATGCCCCCTGCTCCACATCAGTTGCGCGAGCCTCGGCGAGACGCTCAACTTGTCCGCCCATTCGGCCAGGTAATGCGGGAACGGCTCGCCCGAACGGGAGCGCCAGAGTTTGCGCACGGAAAGCTCCTTAAGGTACGGCAAAGGGGAAAAACACAGGCCCGGGGCGGCGGCCGCTCTCCGGACGGGAAGGTATCGATCAGGCGGCAAGCCCGGAGGCGAAGATGCCAGGATCGTGCTTTTCGAGCAAGGCCTTGATCTGCCCGAGCATGGCCTCGGGGTCCAGGTGGAACTTGCCGAGCACCTCGCGCCACGGGCAGGAGACCACCTGGGCGGGGTCCAGCGCCACATGGGCCAGGGCGTCGGCCACGCAGAGCACCAGCGCCTCGCGCCTGTGCCCGGGGGAGTGCATGGGCGCGTGGTGCCAGTTCACGGGCTCGGTGAGGTCCGCCGGGAGGTTCCACGCCCCCATGACCATGGCCCCCACCACGCCGTGCTCGATGCCCCAGTGCTCCTCCTCGGCCTCGGAGTAGGAGAGCCCGCCCCCGGCCAGGGCCTCGATGGAGCGCCAGTCATCGGGGCGGTGCAGCGCGATGAGCAGCTTGCCCAGATCGTGCAGCACCCCGGCGGTGAAGAGGTTGTCCCCGTCGAGCCCGCCCATGAGCGGGGCCAGGTGCCTGGCCACCAGGGCCACGGTGAGCTGGTGTTCCCAGTAGCGGCCCACGGCGAACTCCCCGGGGAAGCCCTTGGCCGCCGTCAGGGCCTTCACGCCGACGGCCAGCACCAGGGAGCGCACCTCGTTCAGGCCCAGCACGGCGATGGCCCGGGCCACGGTGGTCACCTCCTGCTGCAGGCCGTAGAAGGCCGAGTTGGCCATGGTGAGCACCTTGGCGGTCAGGCCCTGGTCGCGGCTCAAGGTCTCGGCGATCTCGTCCAGCGGGGTCACGGAGCCCTGGCCGGTCTGGCTGAAGAGCTGGGTGAGCAGCGCAGGGGAATAGGGCAGGTCGTGCCGCAGGCCGGGCAGATCCAGGAGGAATTGCTGTCCGCGTTCCTGGCTCATGGGGGGCTCAGAAACCCACGTTCAGGGTGGCCGCGCCGGAGGGTTTCGCCGGGCTCGCGTCCTGGGGCAGGAGTTCGCGCACGCCGGGCAGGTCCGCCGTGATCAGGTTCTGGTCCACCAGGTACTTGACGAAGCGCCTGGCCTCGCCAAGCCCCGGGTTGATGGCCAGGGCGCGCTTCAGGTTCTCCAGGCACTCGGCGACGTTCTCCTTGTCGAACCAGGCGCGCGCGATGTTGTAGTAGAGGTTCTCGTCGGATTCGGCCAGGCTCTCGGCCTTGCGGTAGTATTCCAGGGCCTGGTCGAGCATGCGGTTCTTGCGCAGGCTGATGCCGAAGTCGTTGAAGAGGTGCTTGTGCTCCTGTTCGAAGGCGGCGTCCAGGCGCACCAGGCGCTCGAAGATGTCGTTGGCCTTGTGGGCCTCGCCCCGGTCCAGGTAGGTGAGCCCCAGGCCGAAGTTGGCCCGGACGTTCTCCTCGTCCACCTTGAGGGCCTGGCCGAACTCCAACTCGGCGCTGAAGACCTCGCCCTTCTCGCGGTGGCGCTCGCCCTTCTGGATGGTGCGCGAGAGTTCCTGGAGCTTGGGGTAGACCGTGGAGATGTAGAACTCGGGCTCGGGCGCGAACTTGGCCACCAGGTCCTCCAGCGTGATCTTGCGCTTGGGCCCGGAGGGGATGTAGTTCTTGTTCAGGGGCTGGATCTCCAGGAGGCCCTCCTCCAGTTCGTCCACGAACCAGTAGGTCTTCTGGATGGTCTTGCGCGTGGTGGTCCCGGTGCCGACCCGCTGGATGGACTGGGTCGAGAAGATGCCCTTGATCTTCTCCCGCTGCCGGGAGGGCTGCTTCTGAGCCTTCCGCTCCTCGTCCGCAATGCCGGGATCGCTCATGGTCTTGACTCCGGAACGAATGGAGCCGCGAGGCGGCTCCGACGCAATTGCCCGATCATTAACCGCAACCGCACCTTTGCGCAAGAGCGCCCCGGGGTGCGGAACTAAAGCGGCCAGGAGGCAAGGATCGATTCGATCAGCCCGGGATAGAGCGATGGCCGGGCCCGTTCCGCCACATACACCGAGCGCAGTTCGTCGTAGGCCTTCTCCAGGTCGTCGTTCACCAGAACATGGTCGAACCACCCGGCCTGCTCGATCTCCTGTTTTGCGTTGGCGATGCGTTTGGCCACCACTTCAGGAGAGTCCGAACCGCGTCCCGTGAGCCTGCGTTCCAGTTCCCGGCGCGAGGGCGGCAGGATGAAGAGCGTCCTGCCCAGGCCCAGGTTGGTCTTGAGGGCCTTGGCCCCCTGCACGTCGATGTCGAAGATCACGTCGCGGCCCTGCTCGAGCATCCCGAACACCATCCGCTTCTGCGTGCCGTAGTAGTTGCCGTGCACCTCGGCCCACTCCGCGAAGTGGCCCTTTTCGATGCGCTCGCGAAATTCGTCCACGCCTATGAACACGTAGTCCACGCCGTCGCGCTCGCCCGGCCTGGGCTTGCGCGTGGTGCAGGAGACCGAGTAGCCCACCTCGGGGAACTCGGCCAGCAGGCGCTTGATCAGCGTGCTCTTGCCCGCGCCCGAGGGGGCGGTGACGATGAGCGCCAGGCCCAGACGCTTATTTGGCTTCATCTTCGTCGTCCTGGCTGAAGCGTTGGGAGATCGTCTCGGCCTGGATGGCGGAGAGCACCACGTGCCCGGAATCCGTGACGATGATGGAGCGGGTCTTGCGGCCCTGGGTGGCGTCCACCAGGCGCTGGGATTCCTTGGCGTCCTCGCGCAGGCGGCGCATGGGCGAGGACGCGGGGTTCACGATGGCCACCACGCGGGAGCTGACCACGTAGTTGCCGAAACCGATGTTCAAGAGTCCTGTTTTCTGCACGGCGCGCCCCTACTCGATGTTCTGCACCTGCTCGCGGCACTTCTCCAGTTCGGCCTTGAACTCCACCACGATGCGGCTGACCTCGATGGACTGGGCCTTGTTGCCGCAGGTGTTGATCTCGCGGAAGGCCTCCTGGAGCAGGAAGTCCAGGCGCTTGCCCACGTCGCCCTCCTGGGCGAGCAGCTCGCGGATCTGGTCCAGGTGGCAGCCCAGGCGGGTGAGCTCCTCGGTGACGTCGAGCTTGTCGCTCATCACGGCCACCTCCTGGAGGATGCGCTCCTCCGAGGGCTCCACGCCGAGCTTCTCCAGCACCGAGGAGAGCCTGGTGCGCAGGCTCAGGAACTTCTCCTCCTTCACCTTGGGCGCGAGCTTCCTGATGTCGGCGTGCCAGCCCGTGAGCTTTTCGAGCCGCCCCAGTATGTCGGCGGCCAGAAGCCCGCCCTCGCGCACGCGCGAGGCGTTCAGGTCCTGAAGCGCCGCGGCCAGCCCGGCCTTGAGCGACCCAAGGAGCTCTTCCGGGGCGTCCTTCATGCCCTCCTGCCAGAGGTGGGAGATGGTCAGGATGCGCGTGAAGTCCGGCTCGAAGGCCTTCCCGGCATCGCGGGCCAAGTCCTCCACCGCGCGCAGCATGGCCAGGGCCAGGGGCTTATTGAGCGAGACGTCCAGCACCTCGGGCCTGCGCGGCTGGAAGTTGCAGGTCACTTCCAGGCGGCCGCGCTCCACGAAGCGGCGCACGGTCTTCTCCAGGTCGGGTTCGCTCGCGCGCAGGAAAAGCGGAAGGCGCCACTTGAGGTCCAGGTAGCGGCTGTTGACCGAGCGGGCCTCCCAGACCACGCTGGCGAAATCGTTCTCGGTGAGGCTGCGGCCGAAGCCGGTCATGCTCTTGGGCATAGTATGTTCCCGTGGCGCGGGCCGGTGGGCCGCGCGCCTGTTCTGTGTTGTTTCCTTCAAGCCCGTGGGCGTATCCGCGAAGATAGCGTCACAAACGGGTTTTCGTAAAGGGCCGGGCCGCGCGCGGGCATTACGGCCCGGACAACGGCTCGGCCAGCACGCGAAGCCCGTCCGTGCCCACTGGGCGCACCCGCAGGAGCCTTCCGGCGGGCACGGGCGAGGGCGAGGTCAGGCGGCACTCCGCGTAATATTCGCAGGCCCCGGCCCCGGGGTTCTCGCTCTCGACCGCCACGGTCAGCTCGCCCTTGGCCGCCAGCGCCGCCACGTAGCGCGCCTCCAGCTCCCCGGTGAGCGCGCGAAGACGCGCCGCCCGGCGCTTCTTGACCTCCGTGGGCAGCTGGCCGGGGGCCTTGGCCGCCAACGTGCCCGGGCGCCTGGAGTACGGAAACACGTGCGCGTAGGAGAGCCCGGCCCGCGTGCAGAAATCGAGCGTGGCCCCGAAGGCCTCCTCGCTCTCGCCCGGAAAGCCCGTGAGCAGGTCCGCGCCCAGGGCCACGTCCGGCCAGGTGCCGCGCAGGGCGTCCAGGAAGCCGAGCACGTCCTCCGGGCGGTAGTGCGCCCTGCCCATGGCCGCCAGCACCCCGGTGTCCGCGCTCTGCATGGACACGTGCAGGTGCGGGCAGACCATGCGCGAGGCTTCGAGCACCTCGAGCGCCCGCGGGCCAAGCATCCCCGGGTCCAGCGAGGAGAGCCTAAGGCGCGCCCGCCCGGCCCAGACGGGGGCGAGGCCCGCCTCCAGGCGCGAGAGCATTTCCCAGAAACCGCCGTCCTCGATGGTGAACTGGCCGAGGTTGATGCCCGAAAGTATGATCTCGCGGTGCCCGGCTTCGAGGAGCCTTTGGGCCTCGGCCAGGATCTGGCCGAAGGGGCGCGAGCGCGGCCCGCCCCTGGCCCGGGGCACGATGCAGTAGGTGCAGCAGTGCGAGCAGCCGTCCTGGATCTTGAGCACGGGCCTGGCGCGGTTGTAGCGCGAGATGGAGAACGCGGGCCATCCGTCCTCGGCGGCGGTCGCCCCGTCCGGCCAGGAGGCCAGCCCGGCCTTGGCCTCGCGCCCGATCACGGCCTCCACGCCCGGCAGCCCCTCGAAGGCCTCGGGCCCTGTCTGGGCCGCGCACCCGGCCACCAGGATGCGCGCCCCGGGGGCTTCGCGCCCGGCGCGGCGCACGGCGCCCCGGCTGTCGGCCACGGCCCCGGCCGTGACCGCGCAGGTGTGCACGAGGACAACGTCCGCGCCCAAAGGCCCGGAGGCCTCGGTCCAGCCCCGCGCGGTCCACGACTCGCGCAGGGATTGCGATTCGTACTGGTTGATCTTGCAGCCGAGCGTTTGAATGTGAAAGCGCATGCCTGCCCTTACACCAGCTCGCACCCAAGATGAAGCCCCGGTGAGTCCTGCAAACAGGACTAATTCCTACCTTAGGGACGAAATCAAGCCGAATGCAGGAATACAACAACCCGAGAGGTTGACTGTCCTCCGGAAAATACCGTAGGGACTTGACCAAGGTCTCGGCACGGTTCTTGTTTATCCGGGGTATGCTTCAATACCCTTCTATCATCAATGCGGTTCACAACGCCGACGGCAAGGAGATTCCCCTGCGGCCTCTGTACGAACTCGAGAACGGCTCCCTCGTCGCGGTGGAGATGTTTCCCGGGCTCAACGCCCCGGAATCCGACGGCCGCGCATGCCTGGACAATATCCGGGAGGTGCTGCGCATACGCCCGGGTTCGTTCTCCCAGAACGCCTACGTCTGCGTGAGCATGGGCGAGGCCGGCCTCCTGGACGCGGGCCTGCCCGGCAGGATCGCCTCGCTCGCGCTCAGGCTCGGTTCGACGCCGGGCAACCTGTGCCTGTTCTTCAGCGACCAGACCTGCCTCAAGCACGGGGCCAGGGCCCTGGACAGCCTGATCGCCAGCAAGCGCGCCGGTTTCAGGATCGGGTTGGACATCGAGGCCCTGAGCGAGATGCCGGGGCTTTTCGTGGAGTATCTGCCAGCCGACGTGCTCAGACTCAATCCGCTGGACGTCATGTCGCTTCCGGAAGACAAGGACACCGTGGAGATGGTGTTCGAGTTCACCCGCTACGCCGCGAACCTGCTCATGACCCCCGCCGCCAATGGCGTGCGCAACACGGAGCAGTTGAACATGCTGCGCGACATGGGCATCCGCATCGGGCAGGGGCCGCTCTTCGGCAATTCGGGAGCCTATGCGAACCGCTTCAATCCATCGGCTCCCTGACATTTATTTAGGGCCACGACCTAACGCATCACGCTGCCTTGCATGCGGGCTGCAATAGAAAAATGATTTTACATTTCCTAGCTTTTTGCTAGCATTAATCAGTTCGGGTCCTGCCCGAAGCCGTATCAGGTATGTAAGGAGTGCTCATGGATGACTATCTGAAAGAATCTCTGGAGATCGTCCGGGCTCAGGCGAAAGTCCGCGTGATGACGGCCCAGGAAATCGTGACCATGGTCCAGAACCTCGTCCAGGGCCTCAAGGCCGTCATGCAGGGAGGGCAGTTGCCCGCCGCAATGGCCGAGGACGCCACCGGAAAGGCCTTGGACCCCAAGAAGGCCATTCGGGAAAAGACCATCATCTGCATGGAGAGCGGCAAGGCCATGAAGGTGATCACCAAGCGCCACCTGGCCAAGCTCGGCCTCACCCCCGAGGAATACCGCGCCAAATGGGGCTACCCCAAGGACCTGCCCCTGGTCTGCAAGGAACTCCAGCGCGCCCGCCGCAAGAAGATGCAGGACATGCGCCTCTGGGAGCGCCGCAAGAAGGCGTCGTAACGGGCGCCGCAGCGGGAGAGGCCCGGCGGTCCGGCCCCGCGCTCTTCCACACCGGAGACGCGCCGCCCGGTCGCCACGGAACCACCCGGCGCGCCGGATCAGCTAATGAAAAGGGAGGCCCCGCCTCCCTTTTTCTCGTCCAGGGCCATTTCTGTTTACACCGGCAGCGAAACGTGAGAGTGATCCGCTAAGACCGTAGACTTCATGGGAGGTGCGCCATGACCGGTCCTTTCGATCCCTCTCTGCTGTATGCCGAGTGCTTTCGCTGCAAGGCCCCCGTGCTCAGGGCCGCAGACCCGTGCGAAGCCCTGCTGTGGATGGGCATCGCCCCCGAGAGCCTGGACGCCGACTGCCTGCTCCTCTACGACGGCTGCCCCAACTGTTCCCCGGGCAGACGCGACTACGAAGCGCGCTTCGTGCGCCTGCGCGCCAGGGAAAGACGCCCCGAAGCGCATTGACCTTCCGGGCGCGCGGCTTGCGCCCCCCTCTTCGACCCTGACCGGCCGGGAGGCGCCTTTCGTGCGCCCGCTCCATGACCTGCCGGGCTTCTCCCGCGTCCGCGCGAGTTCTTGCCTATCTTCCTTATTCTATGGTATGATAATCTAGTCGGACTCTAACCTTTCATCCTTGACATTGATTATCAAATTCACCTACTCATCCCCCCGTTACGGTTGCGTTGGCCCGGGCTTCGCACATCCGGCCGACATTATTGGCCGGGTTTCCGGAACCCGGACCCGGTCAATTACACAAAAATTACATTTCTGTGTAATTGCGCCTTGCAAGGCATGGCGTTTGACCGTAAACACGTCTCGGTTGCGTCACGGCATTTTGTTTGTCGAATGAAAGGGCAAGGGTCTGGTCCCACGGCGCGTCGCCCGCGCCGCAAAGCCCTTGGGCGCAGCCAGGGCATGGAGGGAAGAGGCGGGGGCGCGCATGCGCGCGGCTCTGACCGGGCGGCTTCCCACCCTGCGCCATGTCCCCCCTGGCTAGGGCAGCTTGTATTCAACTTGAGGAGGAGGAACATTTTGATGAAACGTATCCTGGCACTGGCCTTGCTTGTCAGCTTCGCCTTCGGCGCCGTGGCCCAGGCCGCCACCGAGGTCAAAATGACCGGTGACGCCCGCATTCATGCCAACTGGTGGAGCCAGGCCAACTTCACCGGCTGGACCGGCGACGGAACCCAGACCGGCGACGCCTTCACCATCTGGCAGCGCTTCCGCCTGCGTTCGGACTTCATCGCCAACGAGAACCTGAAGTTCCGCTTCGGCATCCGCGTCAACAACACCCCCTGGGGCAACGGCACCTACACCGTCGACAACCCGGCCGTGTCCATCCAGGTCTACCAGGCCTACCTGCAGTTCAAGTGGCCCGGCACCGACGTGGAGTTCACCATCGGCCGCCAGCCCCTGACCGTGGCCCAGAGCTCCTTCTTCGCGGGCAGCTCCCTGATCCTGGACACCGAAGTCGCCGCCGCCATGGTGAACATCCCCGTGGTCGCCGACACCTTCTCCATCACCGGCGGCTTCATGCGCCTGCTGGACAGCAACCGCGACTTCGACCCGACCACCACCCAGGTGCCCGACGAGTTCGACGGCTACTACCTGGCCCTGCCCATCACCCTGGACGGCTTCTCCGCCACCCCCTGGGGCCTGATCGCCGTCACCGGCAGCGCCGCCAACTACCTGGGCACCGGCGCCGGCTCCTGCGGCCTGTACAACGCCTCCCTGGCCCAGAACCTGTTCTCGGCCGGCACCTTCGCCGTGGCTCCCGGAACCTTCCGCAACTCCCACAACGTGTTCTGGTGGGCCGGCGGCGCTTTTGAAGTCACCGCCCTGGATCCCTTCAAGTTCTACGCCGACGTGATCTACGGCGAGGGCAACGGCGCCGACCGCGGCAAGAACCGCCGCGCCGGCTTCTTCTTCGACGTCGCCGCCGAGTACACCGGCTTCGACATGCTCACCCCCCAGGTCGCCTTCTGGTGGTCCACCGGTGAGGACTCCTCCCTGGGCAACGGCTCCGAGCGCCTGCCGACCATCGCCGGCTGCTGGGGCTCCAGCACCTCGTTCCTGTTCGACTCCGACCAGGCCTTCGTGAACACCTACGTGGGCGTCAACCCCGTGGGCACCTGGGGCTTCACCGCCTCGCTGAACAAGGTCAGCTTCGTCACCGACCTGACCCACCGCCTGACCGTGGCCTACATCCACGGCAACAACTCCTCGGCCGGCCTGCGTCGCGCCAACGCCGCCCTGGGCACCGGCACCTTCTACCAGATGGGCCGCGACCTGACCTCCAACGAGTACATCATCGGCGTCAACTTCGACACCCACTACAACATCTACGAGAACCTCGCCGCCATCGCCAACTTCGGCTGGGCCCACGGCGAGTTCGAGCGCTCCGTTTGGGGCCGCCGCTTCGTGAACCAGGCCAAGAACGGCGACCTCTTCATGGTCTCCTTCGGCCTGCAGTACAAGTTCTAAGAGAACCTGTACCCATGCCTTGCCGGCGGCCGGGGGAAACCCCGGCCGCTTTTTTTCGCCGCTTGCCACCCCGCCGCGTTTCGGAGTATCCGCCTTGCATGTCTCCAAACGGCGTGCCGGTTGCTCCTTTTCGGCTGGGGCTGTGTCTTCTCGCGCTCTTTTGCCTGACGCTCTCCGGCTGCGGAGCCAAGCTCTCGGCCTCGCACCTGCAGAAGAGGCCCTGGCAGGAAGCGGGCGAACGCCTGATCACCGCCAAGTTCATGCAGTTCGCCTACGCGACGCAGGCCCAGGACGAAAGCCTGCGCGTGACGGGCACGGCCCGGGCCGTGCGGGAGAACCTGCCCGCGTGGGCCGACTGGGTCTCCGGGCTCGTGGTCCACGCCTACCTCTGCGACGAGCACGGCAACGTGCTCGCCCAGGCTTCCAGACACTATCCCTCCCAGCCCGTGCCCGGCGCGGGCTTCGAGTTCGACTTCGTGATCAGGCACCAAAAGCGCGCCCCGGACGGCATCTTCCTGAGCTTCGGCTACAGCGCCATGTTCACCCCCAGCGCCCCGCCCCGCCAGGGCGGCCAGGGCAGCGGCGGCATCCACGGCAACTACGTCTTCTACGCCAGCGAGCAGGCCGCGCTGGCGCGCTGAGTCCGTCACTGTCCGGACATCCTCCCGCCTCCATCCGTCACCGAAACCTCGGGCCGCCGTAACCACCGGCGCGCCGGGCCGTGCTAGCCCCCCTGAAACCGCAGGGAGCACGGCCGAGAATGACACGCCCCGAGAACATCCGGACCATCGTCCGCCAGCAAGGAAAGCCCCGCGCGGCGCGGGCCGAAGCCCCCGCCTCCCCCGCCGCCAGACGCACCGCCATCGGCCCCCAGGGGCCGATTTTTCATTTCCCCCCCACGCAAGGAGCCAGGCCATGAAGATCGACCTCCACGTCCATTCCAAGCACTCCACCCGGCCTTCACAGTGGTTCTTGCAGAAGCTCGGCTGCCCCGAGAGCTTCACCGAGCCCGCCCGCCTCTACGACATCGCCAAGAAGCGCGGCATGTCCCTGGTGACCATCACCGACCACAACACCATCGCCGGGGCGCTGGAGATCGCCCACCTGCCCGGCGCGTTCGTGAGCGAGGAGATCACCACCTACTTCCCCGAGGACGGCTGCAAGGCGCACGTGCTGGCCCTGGACATCGCCGAGGTGCACCACCGCGAGTTCCAGAAGCTGCGCGAGAACGTCTACGACCTGACGGCCTACCTGCGCGAGCGCTCCATCACCCACGTGCTGGCCCACCCGCTCTTCGGCGTGAACGACAAGCTCACGCCCTGGCACTTCGAGCGCATGCTCCTGCTGTTCAACAACCTCGAGCTCAACGGCACCCGCGACAGCTACCAGAACGACCTGCTGAAAGAGATACTCGCCGGGCTCACCGCCAGGGACATGGAGCGCCTGGCCGACAAGCACGGCATCGAGCCGTACGGCGAAAAGCCCTGGGTCAAGAGCCTCACCGGAGGCTCCGACGACCACGGCTCCCTGAACATCGCCAGCATGCACACCAGGGTCACCGGGGCCAGGTCCCTGGCCGAATTCCTGGAGGGCGTGGACCAGGGCAGGTCGCGCCCGGCCGGCCGCCCGTCCACACCCAAGACCATGGCCCACAACCTCTACGCCATCGCCTACCAGTTCTATAAATCCAAGTTCAGGCTGGACCGCTACGTGGACAAGGACGTGTTCCTGACCTTCGCGGACCGCTTCCTCTCGGGCGACCCGGAGCGCAAGTCCGGCATGGCCTTCAGGCTCCAGTCGCTGTGGACGGGCGTCAAGCGCAAGACGCGCAGGCCCTCCCCGGATTCGCTGCCGGAGCTTTTGCGCCACGAGGCCGAGAACCTCATCCGCGAGGACAAGAGCCTCTACCTGGTGGCGCGCTCGGGCGCGAACGGCAACGCCCCCATGGAGGACGACTGGCTGCGCTTCGTCACCCGCGTCTCCAACAAGGTGCTCTCCGGCTTCGGGGACCGCCTGCTCGGGCAGCTCTCCGGGGCCAACGTGTTCGACCTGTTCAACGGCCTGGGCGCCGCCGGGGCGCTCTACACGGTGCTCGCGCCCTACTTCGTGGCCTACACCGTGTTCACCAAGGACAGGGCCATGGCCCGCGACGCCCACGCCGCGTTGCGCGGTCGGCCCAAGGACCGGCAGGTGCGCGTGGGCCACTTCACGGACACCTTCCACGACGTCAACGGCGTGGCCCTGACGCTTCGCATGCAGGTGAACATGGCCCGCAAGCACGGCAAGAACCTCCAGGTGGTCACCTGCTCCCGCGGCAGCGGGGAGGAGATGCCCGGCGTGCGCCAGTTCGAGCCCATCGGCAGCTGCGAGCTGCCCGAGTACCCTGGGCAGACCTTCCACTACCCGCCCTTTCTGGAGATGCTCGAATACGTCTACGAGCAGGGCTTCACGCACCTGCACTCGGCCACGCCCGGGCCCATCGGCCTGGCGGCGCTGGGCATCGCGCGCATCCTCAAGCTGCCCATCTACGGCACCTACCACACGGCCTTCCCGCAATACGCCAAGGTGCTCACCGGCGACGACGGCATGGAGGAGCTCATGTGGCGCTACATGCTCTGGTACTACAACCAGATGGACAAGGTCTTCGTGCCCTCCAGGGCCACAGGGGACGAGCTCGCGGCCAAGGGCGTCCCGGCCGGGAAGATCACCCTGTTCACGCGCGGCGTGGACATCGAGCGCTTCACCCCGGCCAAGCGCAACGGGGCGCTGAAGCGCTTCGGCGTCTCGGACGGGCCGAACCTCCTTTACGTGGGGCGCGTCTCGCGGGAGAAGAACCTGCACCTCCTGGAGGAGGCCTTCCTGAAGCTGCGGGGGAGCCACCCCGGAGCGAACCTGGTGGTGGCCGGGGACGGCCCCTACGCGGCCGAGATGAAGTCCCGGCTCGCGGGCAAGGGAGCGGTGTTCACCGGCTACCTCCAGGGCGAGGACCTGGCCCAGGTGTACGCCTCCAGCGACCTCTTCGTCTTCCCCAGCACCACCGACACCTTCGGCAACGTGGTCCTGGAGGCCCAGGCCTCGGGCCTGCCCGTGATCGTCACGGGCCAGGGGGGGCCCAGGGAGAACGTCACCGAGGGCGTCACCGGGCTCGTCGTGGAGGACGCCTGCGCCGAGGGGCTGGCCCGGGCCATGGAGGAGCTGGTGCGAAACGAGGCGGGCAGGCTCTGCATGGGACGCGCGGCCAGGGCCGCCATGGAGGACCGCTCCTTCGACCGCGCCTTCATGGAGACTTGGAAGCTCTACCGCTGCGCGTGCTAGGGCCGCACCCGGGCTTTACCCCGCCGCGCTGGGCATGTAATGCTCGCTTCGCGGCCCCTGGAACGCGGGGGCCGCGAAAGTGGCGCGAATGCTCAAGGAAATCCCCATCTCCCGGCTGGAGCCGGGCATGTACGTGGAGTGCTACGGCGAGGGAACGCTGGAAAGCCCCCTTTGCCGCGTGCGCGACCACATGCACACGCGCTCCCAGATCGAGGCCCTGGCCGCCCGGGGCGTGGCCACCGTGACCGTGGACACCTTCCGCTCCCCGCGCCCGGGCGCGCCCGATCCGGAGAAGGCCCGCAGGCTCTACCGCCACTGCCTCGCCCACGTCACGGACGTGATGCGCAAGGTGCGCGAGGGCCTGGCAGTGGACTTCTCTCAGTCCTTCCAGGCCGTGGACACCCTGATGCTCGGCGTGGAGGAGAACCCGGCCCACCTGGCGCTTCTGGCCAAGCTGCACGGCCACGACGACTACACACTGCGTCACAGCCTGAACGTCTCGCTCCTGAGTCTGCTCTTCGGCCGCCACCTGGGCCTGGACCGGGAATCCCTGCGCAGGCTGGCCTTCGCCGGGCTCTACCACGACGTGGGCAAGTTCCGCGTCCCGCTGGAGATCCTGAACAAGCCGGGCAGGCTCTCGGAGCGCGAGTTCGAGGTGATGAAACGGCACAGCGTGCTCGGCTACGAGATGCTCAAGCCCCAGCCCGGCATGACCGGGGACATCCTCGAGGGCGTGCTGCACCACCACGAGCGCTACGACGGCAAGGGCTATCCCCGGAACCTCAAGGCCGACGAGAAGGACCCCTTCTCGCGCATCATCACCATCGCCGACATCTACGACGCCCTGACCAGCGACCGCTGCTACAAGAAGGCCTTCACCCCGCACGACTCGGTCAAGGCCATGTTCTCCTGGCGCAACGAGAGCTTCCACCCCGGGCTCCTGGAGAAGTTCGTGGAGTGCTTCGGGGTCTATCCGCCCGGCTCCCTGGTGCGCCTGACCGACCAGACCTGCGCCGTGGTGGTGGAGTCGCGCCCGGAGAGCCCGGCCCGGCCCGTGGTGCAGGTGCGCTTCACCAGGAGGCTCGCGCCCAGGCTGCCGGAGCTCGTCGACCTCTCGGCCACGCCCCCGGCGGCCAAGGGCGGCGTGGACATCGAGGCCTGCCTGGACCCGCGCTCGCTCGGCATCAGCCTGGAGAACCTCGCATGAGGTTCGCTAGGGCTCGCGCCACCCTGTAATGCAAATCGATATTTATTTG
Source organism: Fundidesulfovibrio sp. YSD1 (assembly GCF_055397115.1). Taxonomy (NCBI): domain Bacteria; kingdom Pseudomonadati; phylum Thermodesulfobacteriota; class Desulfovibrionia; order Desulfovibrionales; family Desulfovibrionaceae; genus Fundidesulfovibrio; species Fundidesulfovibrio sp. YSD1. The sequence continues at coordinate 3,295,296 of NZ_AP043666.1, read as the reverse complement.
CACGTGACACTCTCTGGCCAGCCCACGAGCCGGACGCCAGTGCCCGGCCTTCCCGGCTAGGCGCCATCCGGAAGGCGGCCACGGACTTCACCGCGCTGTTCCGGACCGGCCACGCACCCCTTTGCGGCCTTCCTCCCCGGCATCATCACACCAGCGCCCCGCTCCCGCTCCAACGGGTGGCCGCCTGTTCACGCTCGGCCCGTGCCTTCCACGCGCGCCCGCCCACGACCGGCCCGGGTCCGCGCGCATCCGGCAACTGGAACCGTTTCCCTTCTTTCCCCTCGCCCCTGTGCGCAAACATCGCCCCTTGATATTTTTGTCGATACAAATAACAATATGTGCGTCGATTAATCGTGCTAATCGATACGCATCAACCTCAACAAGGGGAGAGGCCATGCTCTTCGTGACAAACAGGGTTTTCACGCAAGGGCCGGAGACCGTCGTGGGACGGAAGGTTGATTTCGACCTCGCCAACACCAACGCGCAGCAGTCGATCTTCTTCTGTGAAAGGATGGAGACGAAAGAACGGGCGGAGATCACGGAGATCGGCTCCAAGGCCTTCCTGGGCAAGCTCAGGCGGATGAACGTGGACCAGATCCTCTTTTACATCCACGGCTTCAGCAACCTGCCGGAAAAGGACATCTTTCCGCGCACCGGGCAGCTCTCGGCGCTGTGCGAGGCCGAAGGCCTGAGCATCGCCGTGGTGCCGGTCATCTGGCCGTGCGACAACGACCTGGGCATGATAAAGGATTACTACGACGACCAGGTGGCCGCCGACGCGAGCAGCACCGCCTTCTCGCGGGCGCTCTCCAAGTTCCTGGAGTGGAGCGAGAGCCACGCGGCGGACGAGGTCCCATGCACCAAGCGCATCAACGTCCTGGCCCACTCCATGGGCAACCGCGTGCTGCGCGGCGCGCTGCTGGACTGGTCCATCGCCCTCAGCAAGCAGACGCCCTACGTCTTCCGCAACATCTTCATGGTGGCGGCGGACGTGGTCAACGAGACCCTGGCCAAGGGCGAAGACGGCGTCTTCATCTGCCGCAGCGCGCGAAACGTCGTGGTCTACCACGCCTCGGACGACCTGGCCCTGCGCTCGAGCAAGGTCGCCAACCTGCGCAACTCCATAGCCTCCAGGCGGCTCGGGCACACCGGACCGGAGGACATGTCCGCCACGCCCGACAACGTCTACGCCATCGATTGCGACGACGTGAACACCGTCTACGACAACCCCAAGGGCCACAGCTACTTCCTGGACGACCGCGACGGCAGCCAGGGCGCGGTGTTCAGGCACATCGCGGCCTGCATGCGCACCGGGCGCGTGCCGGTGGACGCCCCCGGCGGCAGGACCCTGACGATCGACGAAGCCTGGAAGCCTTAAGCGCCTATTGGGTCTGATCCGGGGCGGCGTCCGTCTCCGGCTCCGGGCCTTCCTTCTCGCCGGACGGGGCCAGGAGGGTAAGCCCGCGCACGCGGTTGAGCAGTATCCTCTCCGGGCCCACGTCCGGGTAGATTTCGCCAACGCGCAAGGTGGTGACCACGGCCTTGCCGATGACCTTGCGGCCTTCCTGGCCGCCCGGCTCGAGGGTGCGAAGCCCCCAGACGTTGTGGAACACGGCGGGGAAACCCTTGTACTGGCCCACGTAGAGCAGGATGTGCCCGGGCATCCACACGAGCGTGCCGAAGGGCACAGCCCTCTCCAGGATCACCTGCTCCTTCTGCTCGCGGCTCATGCCCTCGAGCGACACGAACGCGCCCGACTTGGCCTGGGCCGAGGAGTTGCGCGGCAGCCAGATGCCGAAGGGGGCCAGCACGTCGCGCGTGGCCGCCGAGCAGTCGCGCTTGCCGTCGAGCCCGCCCCATCCGTAGGCTTGGCCCATCATCTGGTTGATCACCCGGGCCACGTTGGCCGGGGTGGACTCCAGGGGCATGAGCGCGGCCTGCCCCTGGGTCAGCCAGGCCTGGCGCGTCTCGGCCCGGCCTCCCGGACCCGCGGCGGGCACGGCCAGGGCCAGGCGCACGCCGTCGGAGTCCTCGACGGGCAGCACCGCGCCCACTCCGGCGCGAAGCCCCCTGCCCGGGCCGGGCAGGAGCGCAACGTCCTCGGCGATCACGGCCGCGAAGGGTCTGGAAAGGTAGCGCGAGACGAACGCGTCGTCCACGTAGGCCAGGTCCTCGGTCTTCACCCAGCCCGGCGCGATGGCCGACTCCACCAGCGCCCAGGCCCCGTCTCGGCTCACGTGGTCCACCAAGACGGGCGTGCCCACCCACAGCGCGGACATCTGGAGGATGTCGAAGGGGTAGCCCTGGCCGGGCTTTCCGGGCGTGCCGAAGCGCGGGTCCATGGTGGGGATGGCGCGCAGGTTGGTGTTGTTCACGGCGATGGCCGGGCGGCGCGACCCGGCGAAATAGCGTAGGTTGGCGTTCCAGGTTATACGGTCCGCCCAGGGCTTGAGGCGCATCTGGCCGTTCTCGTCGTAGCCGGGGTTGCGCGAATAGGCGGCAAGCGAGCGCGCGGCGGACTTGCGGGCGTAGGCCGGGTTGCCCCCGCCGCGCCAGGGCGCGAAAAGCCGCTCCAGGTAGATCTCGGCGCGGGCCTTGGCCGCCTCCGGGCTCAAGACGGGCGCGGAGGCCTTGGGGTCGACGTAGGCGGAGGCGTCCTGGGGCATCTCCTTCAGGTCGTCCAGGGGCTTCTTGACGGTCCACTTGGGCTTGGGCTCGAAGGAGATGTCCGGCGTCTTGGGCTGGCAGGCCCCGAGAAGAACGGCCAGGGCCAGGACGAGCAAGGCCGGAAGTCTGCGATGCGCTTTGAACATGATATTCCTCGGATCGAACGTGCTTGCGCACTGTGAAGTGCCCGCCCCGGGCGGCGGGGTCAAGTCAAATGAGGCAAAAAGGCCGCGCCGTCCCGTCGGGGCGGCGCGGCCTTCATTTCTTCGGGGCGATGCCGGTCAGGAGGACAGCGACACGGTGCGCAGCCGCCCGGCCAGGTCGTTAAGGGCCGAGAGCGCGTGGGTGGACTCGTCCATGCCGCGTAGCGTCTCCTGGGAGACGGCGTTCACGTCCGTGAGCGCGCGGCTGATGTGCTCGCTCACGGAGGATTGCTCCTCGGCGGCCGTGGCGATGGCCTGCACCTGTCCGGCGGTCTGGTTGACCAACTCCACGATGCGGCTCAGGGTTTCGCCGGAGCGCCCGGAGAGGTCGGTGGCCTCGTCCACGGTCTTGGCGGCCTGCTCGGTGATGTCCAGGTTCTTCTTCGTCTCGCCCTGGATGGCGCCGATCACCTGCGTCACCTCGCCGGTGGCCTGCATGGTCTTCTCGGCCAGCTTGCGCACCTCGTCGGCCACCACGGCGAAGCCGCGCCCGGCCTCGCCCGCCCGCGCCGCCTCGATGGCCGCGTTCAGGGCCAGGAGGTTGGTCTGGTCCGCGATGTCCGAGATCACGGTGAGGATGCGCCCGATGTCCTGGGCGCGGCTTCCCAGGCGGGTCATGTTCTCCTGGAGCAGCTCGGTCTGGTTGCGCACGGCGTGGATCACCTCGGTGGCCTGGCGGACCACGTCCTCGCCCTCGCGGGCGGTCCGCCTGGCCTCCTCGGCCTGGCTGGAGGCGGCCTGGGCGCTTTTCGCCACGTCGTGGGCCGCGGCGGACATCTGGTTCATGGAGGTCATGGTCTCCTCCACGCGCCGCTGCTGCAGGGCCGCGCCCTGGTTGACCCCGTCCACCTGCGTGGAGATGGCCGTGAGCGAGGCGGTGATGGCCTCGGCCGCCGCCGTGATCTCGACGTTGACCTCCTTCAGGCTGCCCAGGTGGCGCTCCAACTCGTCCTCGCGGTCCACCACGGCGGTGATGTCCTGGGCCAGCTCCAGCCAGCCCAGCTCGTTGCCCTCGGGGTCCTTGATGGCTTTGACGAAGGGCTTGACGATGACGCGCCTGCCGCCCTGGTCGCAGCGGATGCGCGTCTCCTGGGCCACGCTGCCGCCGTCCTTGGTGGTCTGGATGGGGCAGGAGGCGGTGTCGCACACGCCGGTGCGGAAGATGTCCGCGCAGCGCATGCCGAGCACCTGCTCGCCCGGCTTGCCCGCGAACGCGGCCGTGGCCGTGTTGGCCAGCTTCACGCGCATGTCCTTGTCCACCACGAAGAGCGGGTCGGGCACGGAATCCAGCACGGCCTGGTTCAGGGTGATCAGGCGCGAGAGCTTGCCCATGAGCTGGTTGAACCAGCGGGCCAGCCTGGCCATCTCGTCCTTGGAGCCCTCGGGGAGCTTGGCCGTGAGGTCGGCCTTGTCCTCGGTGATGTCCTTGATCTTCTGGATGATGAGCTCCATGGGCGTGAGCACGTGGCGGGTGAAGGCGACGCTGGCGATGACCATGGGCACGAGCAGCAGCAGCGCGAGCAGCCCGGCCAGGGTGTACTTGGCCATGGAGATGAGCGCGGTCTCGGCCCGGGTGTCGATGGCCGCCACGGCCACGCCGATCTGCGCGCCCTTGTAGTCCTTGATGGGGAAGGCGCCCAGGGCCAGGTCGCCGTGGCGCGCGATGCTGAGCCCCTTCTGCCCCCCGGCGAGCAGCCCGGACGCCACCAGCTTCTCGGCCTGCTTGTCGCTCGAGCCGCTGACCAGCACGAACTTGCCGTCAAGCACGGGGTACTTGGCGGGGTCGCGCAGGGCTCCGGTGATGTTCAAGAATTCCGCGTTCATGTACAGGAGCACCTGCTGCCCGCTGCCGGAGGCGCTGGAGAGGATGGGCTGGAAGTCGGCCAGGGTCTCCACGGAACCCAACTGCTTGCCGGTTTCGTCGCGCACCGGGGCCACGCCGCGGATGGCGAACCCGCCTTCGCCCAACTCGATGCCGCGAAGCGCCTTGCCGGTACGGTTTACCTCCACCACGGTGGGCCTGAAGCCCGAGATGTCGTCGGAGATGTCCAGCTTCTTGCCGTCGCGCACGATCTGGGCGTCGCGCCACACGCGCACCAGGCTCCTGGCGTTGGGCAGGTGGTAGTGCAGCTGGAACTTGCGCCCGCCCATGTTGTCCGAGAAGCCCTTGAGCGCGCCGGCCAGCTCCGAGCGGATGCGCTCCCTGGCGCGCTGCACGGCCGGGTCGCGCTCGTCGTCGATCCTGCCGGAGAGGGCCTCGCGGTAGGCGTCCAGCACGGCCGGGACCTGCGTGAACAGGAGGGCCTGCTCCAGGGCCATGCGCGAAACGTTCTCCACGGCCCCTTCGATCTCGCCCGCCTTACCCTGAACGATCTGGCTGACGAATTTCTCCTCCAGATTATCGAGTGAGCGGTCCAAGACCCATAGGCAGACGCCGCCGAGCACAACGATGGCCGCGACAAAAGGCAAGAACATCTTCTTGCGAATACCCATGCATCCCCCCCGAATCATATAGATATATTCGATGAAGCTCAATAGATACCAATTTGTAATGAAATATGCCACAGGATTGTAACTTGTGAGAAAAAGAACGGATGGCTTACAGTGAGCGGCTTCCCGGGTGGACTCGGGGGATGGGGCAAGCGTGTGGTTCAGGGAAGAGACAATCCGGAAGCGACCGCCACCGGCCAGGAGGAACAAGCTCGGGGCCGGATGGCCGGTCAGGGTCTGACCGGCCCGTCAACTATCGATTCGTCCACACCTTTTGCGGAGAACCGCCAGACACGCACAGGGCCGAAACCGGCTTCCACGGCCACGAGCCTGCCCGTGGCGCCGGGGTCCACCAGGGAGGCGAGTTCCCAGCACATCCTGCGCAGGTCCTCCTCCCTGGCGTCCTTGAGCGAGCTCACGAAGCCGAAATCGTCCCCCGAGACGCGAAAATCAACGTAGGACGGGGCCATGGGCGCGAGCAATGCCTCGACGCTCGCGCGGATCTCGTCCTCCAGCGCGCCCAGGTCCTCGAAGGAGAGTTCGCCCCCATGCCTGATCTCGCAGAACAGATCGCACTCCAGCCTGTCCATCACCTACCTCCGCGCGAAGTATTTTCTTGAACCGTATGAAATTTCTGGCACAAAGAAAACGTGGCAAACCCTTACGCAGGACCACGGACATGAACGGTTCCGCCCCTCCCTCCGCGTTCGACACCTGCCTGGCGGAACTGAGCCGGGCCATCGCCGGGCTCGCCTCGCAACCCGCCCAGGCGTCCGGGAGCCTGGACGAGGCCGGGGGGCTGCTGGCCGGCGCGGCCACGCACATGCTGGGCACCGGGCGCGCCGCCGCCGCGCTCCTGGACAAGGCCAGGACCTCCCTCACGGTCCTGGCCGTGGCCCACGCCGGCGGCCCGGCCCAGGCCAGGAGCAGGCCCGCGCCGGCGCTCGCCCACGCACCCCTCTTCGACGCGCTCAAGGCGCGGCGCACCGCCTCGCCGGACGACCCCGGGCTGGGCCACGCCCTGGACGGGTTCGGCCGGGCCGTGTTCGGGGACGGCGACCACCGCGACCTCATGGCGGCGGGCATCTTCGTGCGCGGCGAGCTGGCGGGCGTGATCTGCCACGAGGGCCTCAGCGGCCCGGGAGCCAGGGCCGGGGGGCGAAGGGTGCTGCTCGCGTCCCTGGCGGACCTGGCCGCCCTGGCCCTGGAGGCCCGCGAGCGCGACCAGGAGCGCCGCGCCCGGGCCGAGAGCGAGGAGCGCCTGGCCACGCTCCTGCACTCGCTGCCGGACCAGGTCTGCTTCAAGGACGCGCGCGGCCGCTGGCTCGTGGCGAACCGTGCGTGGCTCACAGCGCACGGGGTTCCCGGCGAGGCCTACGAGGGCATGACCGGAGCCGGCCCCGGCCCGGACGTCGACCTGGACGGCGTGCCCACGGCTCTTCGCCTGAAGACCGACGCCGCAGCCTGGATCCTGGGCAGCACCGGCTACTGCCTGGTCAAGCAGGGACCGGACGGCGGCCAGGCCGCCCTGGAGGTGCTCAAGAAGGCCGTGGGGCCTCCCCGCCAGCCCAGGGGGCTCATGGTGATGGCGCGCGACGTCACCTCGCACCGCCAGGCCCTTGAGGAGCTGCGCGCCTCCAACGCCGAGCTCGAGGCCGTGACCGCCGAGCTCCAGGCCCTGAACGAAAGCCTGGAGGAGCGCGTGGCCGAGGCCACCCGGGAGAACAGGCGCAAGGACGCCCTGCTCGTGCAGCAATCGCGCATGGCGGCCATGGGCGAGATGATCGGCAACATCGCCCACCAGTGGCGCCAGCCCCTGAACTCGCTCGGGCTCCTGGTGACCAACATGACCCTGGACGCCTCGGATGGCTCCCTGGGCGAGGCCCAGGCCCAGGCCTACGACAGGCAGTGCCGCGAGATACTGAACTCCATGTCGCGGACCATCGACGACTTCCGCAACTTCTTCAAACCCGACAAGACCCGCCAGGACTTCCCCCTGGACGAGCCCGCGCGCGAGGCCCTGAGCCTGGTGCGCGCGAGCCTCGCCCACCAGGGCATCAAGGTGGCCACGGACTTCTCCGATGCGCCGAGGATCTCCGGGTACCGGGGCGAGTTCTCCCAGGTGGTGCTGAACCTCCTGGCCAACGCCCGCGACGCCGTGGCGGCCTCGGGCAGGCGGCACGGGCGCATCACGCTGCGCACGGCCACCGAGGGCGGCGAGGCCGTGCTCGTGGTGGCCGACGACGGCGGCGGAGTTCCCGAGGACGCGGCCCCGCGCGTCTTCGACCCCTACTTCACCACGAAACTGCGCGACAAGGGCACGGGGCTCGGGCTCTACATCTCCAGGCGCATCATCGAGGACCATATGGGCGGCAGCATCGCCTTCGCCAACAAGGAGGGCGGCGCGGAGTTCACCGTGCGCCTGCCCCTGGACGCGCCCGTCCCCGGCGGGGAGGACGCATGAACGCCGCGGACGTCCGGGACGCCCAGGACCAGACCCTCTCTCGCGCGCGCCTGCTCGTGGTGGAGGACGACCCGCTCACCCTGCACCAACTCACCAGGGTGCTCGCGCGCCTCGTGGGCGAGGTCGTCTCCGCGCAGGACGGGGAGCAGGGCCTTCAGGCGTTCCGCGAGCACCGGCCGGACATGGTCCTCACCGACCTGAACATGCCGGGCATGGGCGGCCTGGAGATGACCGCGGCGATCAAGGCCGAGTCCCCGGACACCCCCGTGATCGCGGCCACGGCGCACAACGACGAGCAGTACCTGCAGCGGGCCATCGAGGCGGGCGTGGACGGTTACGTGTCCAAGCCGGTGAGCCTGGACGCGCTGCGGCCCGTCCTCTACAAGAACGCGCGCCTGGCCCTGGCCCGCAAGGAGGAGGAGGAGGCCCGCAGGCAACTCTTCAGCTACCTCCTGGACATCAACCCGCACATGATCCTCTCCGCGTCGCGCGGCACGGTGGACTACGCCAACCAGACGTTCCTCCAGTTCGTGGGCTGCAAGACACTCGACGAACTGCTCTCGGGCAAGGCCGCGCATGCCGGCGAGATCCACGTGGACGGGCGGGCCTATTCCCTGGGCGACTTCTCCTGGATCGACCACGTGGCGCAGGCCGGGGACAGGCGCGCCAGGGCCTGCTTCCCCTCGCCCGGCCAAAGCTGCGGCCAGGGCAGCACCTTCTGGATCAACGTGCGCAAGTTCGAGGAACTGGGCCGCACCATCGCCACGCTCACCGACATCACGCCCCTGGAGCGCGAGCGCGTGCGCCTGCTGCACCGGGCCACCACGGACAGCCTCACGGGCGTGGCCAACCGCTTCGGGCTGGGCGAGTCGCTGGACGTGGAGCTCGCCCGGTTCAAGCGCTACAGGACCCCGCTCAGCCTGATCCTCTTCGACATCGACCACTTCAAGCTCGTCAACGACACCTGGGGGCACAACACCGGCGACCAGGTGCTCTCGAGCCTGGCCCACGTGGTGGCCGGGGGCATCCGGGGCACGGACGCGCTGGGGCGCTGGGGCGGCGAAGAGTTCCTGGTGCTTGCCCCGCTCACCCCCCTGGACGAGGCCCTGGACCTGGCCGAGCGCCTGCGCGCCACGGTGGCGCGCTTCGCCTTCCCGGGCGGGATCGCGCTCACGTGCAGCTTCGGCGTGGCCCAGGCCCGCGAGGGCGACGACGCGCAATCGCTGCTCGACCGGGTGGACTCCGCGCTGTACAAGGCCAAGGAGAACGGACGAAACAAAGTGGAGACGGCCTAGTGGCGAAACACGGCAGAAAGAAATCAGGCGAACCGGCCCTGGACCAGGCCTCGGTGCTCAGGCTCTTCAAGGAGCGCAACAAGCCCCTGACGGTCAAGGACGTGCTCAAGGCCCTGGGGGCGCCCAAGCTCCACAAGGCCAAGCTGACCCACATCCTGGAGGCCATGGCCCGCGAGGGCCGGATCATCCGCCTCCAGGGGGCCTGGGGCCTGGCCGAGAGCATGAACCTGGTTACGGGCAAGCTGGAGATCCAGCGCTCGGGCGTGGGCTACGTCCTCTGCGACGACAAGCGGCGCAAGGACATCTTCGTGAACCCGCGCGACTTCGGCGACGCCTGGCACGGCGACCGCGTGGCCGTGGCCGTCACCCGCCAGCGCGGCCCCAACGCCGAGGGGCGCGTGGCCCGCGTGCTGGAGCGGGGGTTTCCCGTCATGCCCTGCCGCGTGGAGCGGCGCATCCGCCAGGGCATCTACCTGTGCAGGCCCACCGACCCCCGCCATTCCCATGCCCTGCTCTTCGAAACGGGGCGCGACGGGATAGAGCCCTCGGCCGGGGACGTGCTCACCCTGGAGCCGGGCGAAAAGCTCGACCACCAGCTCTACGCCGGGACCCTGGCCGAATACCTGGGCGGCGAAACCGACGTGGCCGTGCAGGAGCGGCTGGTGAAGCTGAACCACGGCGTGCCCGGCCCCTTCCCCGAGGCCTGCCTGGACCAGGCCGCCCTGCTGCCCGCCGCGCCCTCGGAGGAGGACTTCGCCGGGCGCGAGGACCTGCGCGCCATGGACTTCGTGACCATCGACGGCGAGAAGGCCCGGGACTTCGACGACGCCATCTTCGTGGAGCGCCTGCGCCACGGCTTCAGGCTCTGGGTGGCCATCGCGGACGTCGCCCACTACGTGCCCGAGGACTCGCCCCTGGACGCGGAGGCGCTCGCGCGCGGCAACTCGTACTATTTCCCCCAGTCCGTGGAACCCATGTTCCCCGAGGCGCTCTCCAACGGGCTGTGCAGCCTGAACCCGCGCGTGCCGAGGCTGGCCATGGTGGCCCGGACGGAGTTCTCCTCCTCGGGCGTGCCCGGGGCCAGCGACTTCTTCCCGGCAGTCATCGAGAGCAAGGCCCGCCTGACCTACGACCAGGTGAACCGGGCGCTCATCCTCGGCGACGAGGCCGAGCGCGCGGGCATCGTCCACGTGATGCCCATGCTGGAGGAGGCCCTGGCCCTGGCCAGGCAGGTCAACGCCCGCCGCGGCGAGCGCGGCAGCCTGGACTTCGACCTGCCCGAGCCCGAGATACTGGTGAACCTCCAGGGCGAGACCGAGGACATCCGCCCGCGCGAGCGCCACTTCGCGCACCAGATCATCGAGGAGTTCATGATCGCGGCCAACGAGGCCGTGGCCCGCTTCCTCACCGAGCGCGGCCAGCCCCTGCCCTACCGCATCCACCCCGAGCCGGACCCGGACAAGCTGGAGACGCTCTTCTCCGTGCTCAGGCGCACGGACCTGGCCGCGAGCCTGCCGCCCGAGCCCTCGGTCAAGGCGCTCCAGGGGCTCTTGGCCGCCGCGCACGGCACGGACATGGAGTTTCTGGCCAGCAGGCTCCTTTTGCGGGCCATGATGCAGGCCAAGTACCACACCCAGAACCAGGGCCACTTCGGTCTGGCCTCGGAGTGCTACTGCCACTTCACCTCGCCCATCAGGCGCTACGCCGACCTCATGGTCCACCGGGGCCTCAAGGCCACGCTACTGGGGCTGCCCGCGCCCGTGAACGCGCGCAGGATGCAGAACGCCTGCGACCACGTGAGCCAGCGCGAGCGCGTGGCCATGGAGGCCGAGCGCGAGATCCTCAAGCGCCTGACCGTGCTCTTCCTGCGCGACAAGGTGGGCCAGCGCTTCGACGGCGTGATAAGCTCGCTCTCCGACTTCGGCTTCTGGGTGGAGCTCACCGACGTGCTGGCCGAGGGCATGGTACGGCTCTCCACCATCACCGACGACTACTACGCCTTCTTCCCCGAGCGCCAGGAGCTCCTGGGCCAGCACACGGGCAGGCGCTTCAGCCTGGGGCACGCGGTGCGCGTGGAGCTCACCGAGGTGAACCTGGGGCGCCTGGAGGTCAACCTGACCCTGTGCGAAGGCGAGGAGGGCCTGCCCCGCAAGCAACGCGGCAAGCTCGCCCAGCGCAAAAAGCCCGCGCCCAGATCCGCGCCCCCGCGCAAGGGCGGCAAGCAAGGCAAGAGGCGCTGAGAGGCCGGCCGAAATTCCGACCGGCCCGGTCCAGCTCGCATTTCCCTTGCCACGCGAAAAAACGTGTTGTAAATAACGCAAAGACGTTTTTCGCGATCCGGTGTCCTTGCGCAGTACTGTCAGGCGCGCCGCCGGGGGGAGCCCTGTTTGGACACCAGCGCCTCCGACCCTCATCCGGACCGGTCGCTGCCGCCGCTGCCCTTCATGACCGAAGCCGGCGGGGGAGGCAGATTCGACGAGCACAGCCTGGCCTACGTCATGGGCGAACCCTCCGAGTGCGCGCGCCCCTGGCTCGAGCCGGTCTTCGCCTGGAAGGGCGTGGTGGCCGAGGAGGACTGGACCGGCTTCGCCGAATGCGTGCGCGGCGCCGTGCGCCCGGGCGGTTCGTTCACGGCAACGTGCAGGATCGTGGCCGCGCACAGGCCGCCCGTGCTGGCCACGGTCACGGGGACCACCGTGCTGGACAAGTTCGGCCGCCCCTCCTGGCTGGAAGGCACCATCACCCCGCGCGCCGAGGCTCCGTTGTGCGTGGGCTGCCGCGAGGCGGGCCGGGAGGCCGGGAAAAAGGCCCGGGAGCTCACCCGCAACATCCTCTCCGTGGTCAGCCACGACATCCGCTCCCCGCTCATAAGCGTCATCGGCACGCTCCAGCTCCTGCGCCGCCAGGGCCTGACCGAGCGCCAGGAGGAGTTCGTCTCCCTGGCCTCGGAGTCCTGCGAGCGCATCCTGGAACTGGCCAAGAACATCCTGGACTTCGCCAAGCTCGACTCCGGCAGGGATACTCTTCGCACCGCCCCGGCGGACGTCGCCGCCGTGGCCGACTCCGTCACGGGGCTTCACCTGGAGGAGGCAATGCGCGGCGGTGTCTTCCTGGACCTGGAGACCTGCCCGGGCTTTCCGCGCGCGCTCATGTGCGACGAGGGCAAGCTGCGCCAGATCCTGGGCAACCTCATCTCCAACGCCATCAAGTTCGCGCCGGGCGGCGCGGCCGGCGTGCGCCTGGACCACGCCCCCAGGCCGGACGGACTCGTGAACGTGATCGTGAGCGTGACGGACACGGGCGCGGGCTTCGATCCCGCCCAGGCCCCGGCCCTGTTCGACCGGTTCTCCCAACTCTGCCACGACCCGCAGCAACGCCGCCAGGGGGCCGGGCTCGGGCTGGCCATCGTCAAGGGGCTGGTGGAGCTCTTCGGCGGGTCCATCTGCGCGGACTCCGCCCCTGGCCAAGGCGCGGCCTTTTACGTCAACCTGCCCTGCGCTCCCTGCCCGGACTGAACTCCGGCGGCCGCCTTTCCGCGCGGCCCGCCAGGCGGCATCACGAAAAAAGCCCCCAGCCGGACGGTCCGGCTGGGGGCTTTCGATTTGCTCGCGCGCCCGGGGCGAACGACTTCTTCCCGGCTGTGATCGAGAGCAAGGCCCGCCTAACCTACGCCCAGGTGAACCGGACGTTCATCTTCGGCGACGAGGCCAAGCGCGCGTGCATCACTCGCGTGATACCTATGCTGGAGGAGGCCCTAGCCCGGCAGGTCAACGCCGCAGCAGCGAGCAGGTGGCCATGGAGGCCAAGCGTAAGATTCCCAAGCGCCTGACCAAGCTTGTCCTGCGCGACAAAGTGGGCCAGCGCGTCGACGGGTGGATAAATTCGCTCTCGGACTTTGGCTTCTGGGTAGAGTTCACAAACGTGCTGGTCGAGGGCATGGCCCCGCCATTCACCATCACCGTCGACTACTACGCCTTCTTCCCCGAGCGCCAGGAACTCCTGGGCCAGCACACGGACAGGCGCTTTAGCCTGGGCCACCGGGGTGCGCGTGGAGCTCACCAAGGTGAACCTGAGGCGGTTGGAGATCAACCTGACCCTGTGCGAGGGCGAGGAAGGCTTGCCCCGCAAGCAGCGCGGCAAGCACGCACAGCGCAGGAAACCCGCGCCAAGAAGTGGCCCTCTGACAAACTGGATTAAACCAGCAGATAAAGCCCAGCACGGCACCTATTCCGCTGCCCTAATTCTTTAGCCCAGCGCAACCACTCAACAATGACTTGCGCAATCAAATATTCATTGTTGTAGCGAACCTGCTTGCCATCAAACAGTGGCCCTCCGTCCTACCGTTTTAATCGTCGGGCAACCCTTGACTCTGTGCGCAACCAGTGACATACGACTCTATACACGATCGACACACAAGAAAATCACACGCGAATAATCGGAGGTCCTTATGGCGCTCCTGAACGTCGCCATCCAAGTATCCAAACAGATCAGCAACTTGTTTCAAGTTATTCGAGAGGGACAAGCTCCTGCAAAATTCAACCGTGAGTTCCTCAAGGATATCGGATTCAAATCCTCAAACCATATGGCTTTCATACCACTTTTAAAAGGACTAGGTTTTTTGACATCTGATGGAGTCCCAACATCGCGCTACAAAGACTTTCTAGACGAGACCAAATGGAAGACTGTACTTGCTGAAGCAGTAAAAGAAGCATATTCTGATTTATTTACAATCAAAAGCCAGCCAACCAGAGCAGATTTCAAGGCAATAGCAGGAAAATTCAAAAGCTCTCTAAACATGTCTGAAATTACATCAAATCGCGCTGCCAGCACATTCCTAGCCCTTGTTGAAATATCTGACAAAGACACATTATACAAAAAGGAAGATACAAAACAAACCAACAAGCAAGAGAATAATGGTGAAACCTCAAACGACACCCCACAGGCAGCACCTGAAAAAAGCACTCCGAGCAGCAAAGTAAAATTAAACTACAATATACAAATACATCTCCCAGCAACAAAAGATCTTGAGGTATACAACGCCATATTCAAGTCACTCAGGAACCACATCATTGACTAAATCATCCAAAGAAATCAGAGACTTTGTCTTTCGGGGATTGTTGTTTGAATCCGAGACTGAGCACTTCCGAAAAGCTGGGATCAATGTTGGACTTGACATCGTCTCGACAGAAGAAAGTTTACTGCATGAGGCACTTGCACCATTCAGTATTCAACGTCGAAACCAAGCCCTTGAGATGGCGAGACTTTATGCAGTGTTACATGCATTTGAAAACGAAATGCGTTCTTTGATCCGAGATACTTTAGAGGAAAAAATCGGCAAAGACTGGTGGAACTCATCGGCAATCCCTTCAACCATAAAAAAAACCGCAGAATCACGCAAAATAACTGCCGAAACTGATTCGTGGCTTGAAGGATCAAAAGAAGAAACACTTGAATTTGTTGACTTCAGCGGAATATCCGCGATAATAATCCAAAACTGGGAACACTTTAAGGACATGATTCCAAGCCAAGATTGGATACGTCAACGAATGAATGAACTTGAGAAAGCACGCAATTTTGTTGCCCACAACAGAATGCTTCAACCGTCTGAGTTCCAAAGGGTATACATGTACATATCTGACTGGAACAAGGTGATTGGAATTTAAACGTATCAAAATTCTCATTGCACCAAGCACAAAAGCAGCTTCACCCATCGAAAAAAACAAACACAACATGATTTTATTGTTACTATCGATACATCGTCGCGCACAGGATTCTCGTGCTGGCAACAGGGAGAACAGTACTTAACAAGCTCCGCCGCCCTTTCTTGCTAGAAGCAACCATTACCCCACGCTCCTAGTCCTCTCAGCCACGAAAAAAGCCCCCAGCCGGACGGTCCGGCTGGGGGCTTTCGATTTGCTCGCGCGCCCGGGGCTATTTCTCGGGAGCGTTGACGATGAGCTGCTTCACGCTGCCCGGGTCGAACTGGTAGCGGGCGGTCTTCACCCAGTAGAACTTGCCGTCGATTCCCTTGATTGTCCAGAAATCGAAGTCGTAGTCCTCGCGGCGGTCGCCGTTCTCGTTGAGCGCCAGCCAGCCGGTGGCCCCGTAGAAGCGCTCCGCCGTGGCGGGCACGGCCTTTTTCAGCGCGGCCGGGTCGTCGCCGGAGGCCATCACCGAGTGGGCCGCCAGCCAGACCAGATCGTAGGCCACCAGGGCCTGGGTATCCACGAAGGCCTGGATGCGTTCCTCGAGGCGCTTCTCCAGGGCGGTGTAGAGCTCCGTGCCGGTCTCGCCGTAGCGGGCGAAGGCCATGCGCACCTTGGCCGCGAACTGGGCCACGGCCTGGTCCTGGATGATGGCCCCGCGCAGGGCGGAGTCGTCACCGCCGTACCAGCGCGCCTCTTCGAGCCCGGCCAGCTTGGCCGCCTCGCGCAGGATCCCGGCGGTCTGGGAGCCGCGCGCCGCCACCAGGATGGCCAGCTTCTTCTTGTCCTTCACGTTCTTATCTATCTGGGCCTTGAGGTCGGCCACGTAGGAGCCGAACTGCGACACCTCGGGCCTGAAGCGCGTGCCGGGCAGCACCTGCCCGCCCAGGTTGGCGAACTGGCCCTTCACGTGGGTGATGAGCTCGTCGCCGTACATGTCGCCCTCCCAGATGGGGATGAGCTGGGTGCAGCCTTCCTGGTTGGCCAGCACGGCCAGGGCCTCGGCCTGGAAGGCGTCGGAGGGCGAGAAGCGCAGCAGCGCGTCGCCCGGCTTGGCCAGGTACGGCCCGGCGCTGCCTTGGGAGAGCAGCAGGATGCCGTTCTTGCCCGCGAAATCGATGACCGCGTCCACCTCGTCGTCGGTGTAGGGGCCGACCACGAGCCGGACTCCGGACACGGCCAGGGCCTTGATCTTCTCCAGGGCCTTGGCCTTGGCCGACCCCGTGTCCTCGATCTGGAGCGCCACCCGCACCGGGGAACCGGCCTCGGCCAGGTATTCGTTCAGGTCCGCGGCCGCCATCTCCATGGCGACCTTGGAGCTCTGGCCCTGGCTGGAGTGGCCCCCGGTCAGGGGCAGGAGCGCGCCCACCACGATCCTGCCAGGGGAACCCTTGGCGCGGGCGGGCAGCGGCTGGGACTTGGGGCCCTTGGCCTGGGCGGGCTCTGCCTGGGAGTCGGCGGCCGGGGCCTTGGCCCCCTTGGGCTGGGGCTTGGCGGGCGCTTCGGGCGCGGCGGCGGCCGGGGCTTCCGCCGGGGCCTGGTCGAAGGGCACGACTTCCCCGGCCTTGGGCGCGGGCTTGGCGGCCGGCTTCGGCGCGGCCTTGGCGGGCGCGGCCGGAGCGGCCGGAGCGTCCTGGGCGCGGGAAGGCAGGGCCATGCCCAGGGTCAGACAAAGGGCGAGAAGGACTGTTCCCGCCAGGCGGGCGCGAAGATGCATCAAACGCCTCCGTGCGTTGGGTATGCCTTGGCCCCCAGGAAGTCGATGACAACGAAATAGATGTCCAGGGGGCAGACTTTTTCGTCAACCTCGGCGCAGTGCGGCAGTTCGGATTCCGCCGCCACGCAGAGGGCCTCGTAGACGCAGGTCAGCCTGTCCGGGCCGAAGTTGTCCCGGATGAGCCGGTCGAGTTCGTGAAGGTCTTCCGGGGCCGTGTCGGAAAGGCTCACGCGGACCTCTTCCCCGAACTCCAGGGAGAAGTGCTCAAGGTAGTCCGCGGCCAGTTCCTGCATGCCGGAAGCCTCCTCCTCTGTTTATAGTCCGGACCCGGCGAAAAGAAAACGGAAAATCGCGCGCCTCTACTTTCCGATGCAGAAGCCGTCGAAGATGGCGTCCAGCACGGACTGGGGGGTGATCTCGCCGGTGATCTCCCCCAGGAGCCCGCAGGCGGCCTCCAGACGCACGCCCAGGAGGTCCGGGGGCGTTCCGGCCTCCACCTCGCGCGCGAGCGCCGCGAGCTCGGCCAGGGCCTCGCGCAAAAGCGCGCACTCGCGGTCGTTGGGCGCGGGCTCGCTGTCCGGGGCCAGGCCCTCCCCGCCCAGAAGCCGCTCGCGCATGCGCGCGCAGAGCTCCGCCAGGCCCTCGCCCGTGCGCGCCGACACGCGCACGGCCTCGACGCCCAGCCCGGCCAGCTCCCGCGCCGGGTCGCGCCCGGCCGGGGCCAGGTCGCACTTGTTGACCACGCCGAGCACCTTGGCCGGGTCCGCCGTCAATTCGCCGCATTCGGAGGAGAGCTCCCCAGGGTCGAAATCCTTGGCCCCGTCCAGCACCAGAAGCGTCAGCGCCGAGCGGCCCACCAGGTCCAGGCAGCGCGAAAGCCCCAGGCGCTCCACCGGGTCGTCGGTGTCCCGAAGCCCGGCGGTGTCCACGATGCGCACGGGCAGGCCGTCCAGGTCCAGCTGTTCCTCCAGGTAGTCGCGCGTGGTGCCCGGGGCGTCGCAGACGATGGCCCGCTCCCGGCCCACCAGGGCGTTCATGAGGCTCGACTTGCCCGCGTTCACCGGCCCGGCCAGCACGGCCAGCGCCCCCTCGCGAAACGGCCTGGCGCGGCCGTGGGCCTCGACCAGGGCCTCGATGCGCGAAGACGCGCCGCGCAGGCCCGCAAGAAACGCCTCGGGCTCCATGCACTCCACCTCGTCCTCGGGGAAGTCCACGGCCAGGCAGATGTGCACGCGAAGCTCCTCCAGGCGCGCCTTGATCTCCCCCACGCGCCGGGCCATGAGCCCCTCCAGGCGCGCAAGCGCGAGCTCAGCCCCGGCCCGGCCGTCCGAGGCCACCAGCTCGGCCACGGCCTGGGCCTGGCTCAGGTCCATGCGCCCGGCCATGAAGGCCCGCCGGGTGAACTCCCCGGGCCGGGCCGGGCGCGCGCCGAGCGCCAGACACGCGGCCAGCACCGAGCGCAGCACCGCCGGGGAGCCGTGGCAGTTGAACTCCACCACGTCCTCGCCCGTGTAGGAGCCGGGGCCGGGCATGAAGGCGGCCAGGGCGTCGTCCAGGCGGCGGCCCGAGGCGTCCTTCAGCGTGCCGTGGTGCAGCCGGTAGGGCTTGAGGCCGGTGAAGCCCTGCCTGGGGGAGGAAAAAATCGCCTCGCCGATGCGCAGGGCCAGGGCGCCGCTTAGGCGCACGATGCCCACCCCGCCGCGCCCGGGCGGTGTGACCACGGCCGCGATGGTGTCGTAAACGTCCGTCATCGCCATCCTTATTTGCTCGTGTGTTCGAACACGCCGTCCCAGCCGGGGGCGGGCGGGTCGCGCTCCAGGTCCAGGCAGCGCGCCGCGAAGAGCGCGTAGAGTTCCCCGCCGGTGGCGGCGTGAAGCTCCTCGAAGACCCCGTGAGCCTCGTCGAAGCGCGCCTCGCGGTAGAGGGCCAGCCCCTCGTTCCAGCGCGCGAGCTCGGCCATGGACTCGGGGCCGAGGTCCGGCATGAGGCCGTAGACCGTCACGGCCTCGTGCTTGCCTTTCACGCGCACGCGGTCCACCTCGCGCCAGGGGAAGCCCTCGCCCGCGCCGTCGCGCACGGCCTGCGTGGCCAGGAGGTCCTGGTGGTAGTACTTGGTCAGGCCCTCCAGGCGCGAGCAGAGGTTCACGTTGTCGCCGATGAGGGTGTAGTCGAAGAGGTCCTCGGAGCCGAAGTTGCCCACGCGCGCGAGCCCCCGGTTGAGCCCGATGCCGATCTTAATCTCGAAGCCGTAGCGCGCCTTGAAGCCCTGGTTGAGCCGGGCGAGTTCGGCGAGCATGGCCTGGGCCGTCCGCACGGCCAGGCGCGGGTGGTCCGGCACGTCCGCCGGGGCGTTCCAGAAGGCCACCAGCGCGTCGCCGATGAACTTGTCCATGGTGCCCCGGTTGGCCGTGACCAGCCTGGTCATGGGCGTGAGGTACTCGTGGAGCAGGTCCACCACCTGGGTGGGCGTGAGCTTCTCGGACATGGTGGTGAAGCCGCGCACGTCGGTGAAGATGATGCTCACGTCCTTCTCTTCGCCGCTCAGGTTGAGCCTGCCGGGCTCGGCCACCAGCTCTTCCACCACCTGCGGGGAGAGGTAGTGCGAGAAGGCCGACTGGATGAAGCGCTTCTGGCGCTCCTCGCGCAGGAACTTGAGGAAGGTGAGCAGGGTGAAGTTCGCCCCCAGGGCCAATAGGGGCGTGAGCGGCGAGATGTAGAGGTCCAGGCGGTTCATGGCGTAGCCCGCGCCGAACCACACTGCCCCGGCCGCGCCCAGCGCCGTGGCCGCCGCCCAGACGGAGCGCGCGAAGATGAGCTGCACCGTGACGCCCAGGCCGAACACGGCCAAAAGCACCAGCTCCACGTACCACACGTCGGCCGGGCGGCGCAGGTAGCGGTCGGCGAGGATCATGTCCGCCACGGTGGCGTGGGCCTCGACGCCCGGGAAGGTGCGGTCCACGGGGGTGGCGCGCACGTCGTCCAGGCCCCTGGCCGAGGTGCCCACGAACACGACGCGCCCTTCCAGGGCCTGCCTGGGCGCGCGGCCCTGCATCACGTCCACGGCCGAGACGTACTCGATGGTGCGCGCCGGGCCGCGATAATCGAGGAGCATCCTGCCGTGCAGGTCCAGGGGGACGGTGCGCCTGCCCATGGGGCCGAGGTCCAGCACGTAGGCCAGGTCCTGGCCGCCGTAGGGGTTGCGGTCCACGGTGAGCACGGCGGACTTGTCCCCGAAGGCGCGCATGAGCGTGGCCACGGCCAGGCTCGGGTAGACGTCGCCGCGCCAGGAGATGGCCAGGGGCACCCAGCGCACCATGTTGTCCAGGTCGGGCGAGGAGTTGAAGAAGCCGGTCCAGCCGCAGGCCTCGGTGAGCACGGGCAGGGGCGCCACCACGGACGTGGCCGCCGCCACCTCAACGGGCCATGGCCCGGCCGTGGGCGAGCGCTTCACGGCCACCCTGGGCTTGGCCAAGGGCCGCGCGGCGTCCGCCCCGGCGCTGTCGGCGGCCTTGAAGGTGAAGAAGTAGCCCAGGACGTAGGGCCCGGCTGCCAGGGTCTCGGCCAGGAGCGCGTCGTTGTCGCGCAGCTTCTCGGGCAGGCCGGTGAAGTCCATGTCCACGCCCAGGCCTTGAAGCTCGCGGCGGATGCGCTCGGGCGAGGCCCGGTCGGGCTCGGCGAACACAGTGTCCAGGCCCACGGCCAGCACCCCGTACTGCTTGAGCCGGGCCAGGAGGAGCGCCCCCTGGTAGCGCGGCCAGGGCCACTGGCCCACCTCGGCCAGGCTCTTCTCGTCCAGGTCCACCACGGTCACGAGCCCGGTGACGGCCTCTTTGGGCCTGGCCTTCAGGAGCACGTCGTAGACCTTGTAGTCCAGGAAGGCCAGCCAGCCCGGGTTGGACCAGTGCAGGGCCGAAAGCGCCGCCGTGACCGCGAGCCCGGCCGCCAGAAGCGACAGCCGCCGCGCCGCGCCGTTCAGTCCCTTGAAAAATCGCGACCGGAACCGGTCTTTTCCTCGTCCCGCCACTTTTCTCTCTCAGCGAAATCGGATATGCGGCCCAATATGGCGGGCTGCCCTGCGGCAATCCCGAGCCCGCGAGCGGAACTCGAGGTGGAGCGCGAAACGACCCGCAATGGCCTTGTCGGCCGGATGATCGCACGCCTGGACCCGGAGAGCAAACGCCTCGTGCTCGCCGGGGTGGTTGGCTACGCCCTTTGCGTCTGGCAGGCGTTCTGCGCGAGCCCCCCCTGGCCGAAGCTCTCCCCGCCCGCGTTCCCGCACATCCTCGACCTGGCCGGGCCAGCCGCCAACCCGGCCACGGCCCGCAAGATGACCTGGGACATGCTGAGGAACAGGCCGCTTTCGCCCGGCGAGGTGCGCGCGCGCATCGACCTGAGCGCCGTGCGCCAAAGCGTGGACCCGGACGCCGTGAGCCCGGACGACCCCGACGCCTGGCCCAGGCTGGCCGGGCTCGGCTTCTGGGGCAAGTCGCGCGCGGTGTTCAGGCCCACGCCCACCTACACCATGGCCTGCATCATCGGCGAGGGCCAGGGCGCGAGGCCCGTCAACACGGCGCCGCCCGGCCACCTGGCCGCGCGCTTCGAATCAGGCCCCGACGGGGCGGCCTCGGTGGGCCACACCCCCTCGGCGGGCACCAGCTACGGCACGTTCCAGATCGCGGCCGGCACGCCCACCTACGCCAACTTCATCCGCTTCCTCAAGCACTCCGCCCCGGACCTGGCCGGGAGGCTCGCCTCCCACGGCCCGGCGGACACCGGGTCAACCGACGGGGCCGTGCCGGCCGAGTGGCGGCGCATCGCCACCGAGCATCCCAGGCGCTTCGAGAAGCTCCAGTACGAGTTCATCCTGAAGTCGCACTACCGCCCGGCCGTGGCGGAGATCTTCAGGCAGACCGGGGTGGACGTCTCGGCGCTCTCCCCGGCCAACCGCGAGGTGCTCTGGAGCACGGCCGTGCAGCACGGCGTGGGCGGGGCGGCGGAAATCTACGGCGCGGCCATCGGTGCGCTCCTGCCGCGCGTGGTGGAGGAGCCGCGCATGGTCCTCTTCGAGAAGGCGCTCATCGAGGAGGTCTACCGCCTGCGCCTGCGCTGCTGGGGCGAGAACCCGCGCGTGCTGGGCGGGGCCATGGTCACGCGCTACGGCAGGGAGAAGGCCCAGGCCCTCTCCATCCTGGACCGTCACTATTCCGGCACGTAGGCTTCCGAGAGCCCCTCGGCACCGGGCATGAAGGCCCGGATCATGGGGTGGCCGGACTCCCTCGCCTCCTGCGAAGTACCCGAGAAGACTATCTTTCCCTCGTCGAGCATGGCCACGCGGTCGGCCACCTCGAACACGTCCGGGATGTCGTGGCTGACCATCACGGCCGTGAACCCGAACGCCTTGCGCGAGCGGTCGATGAGCCGGTACACGGCCCACTTGCGCAGCGGGTCGAGCCCGGTGGTGGGCTCGTCGAAGAGCACGATGCGCGGCTCCGTGACAAGCGCCCTGGCCAGGGCCACGCGCTTCTGCATCCCTCCCGAGAGTTGCGACGGAAACTTGCCGGGCACCTCGGTGAGCTCCAGTTCGCCGAGCTTGCGCTCGACGCGGGCGCGCACCTCGTCCTCGCGCAGGCGGAGCTTCTCGCGCAGGGGCAGGGCGATGTTGTCGTAGACCGTCAAGGAATCGAACAGGGCCATGCCCTGGAACATGTAGGACATGACGGACTTGAGCCCCCGGCGCTCGGAAGCGCCCATCTCCCCCAGGGCCCTGCCCTCGAAGAAGACGTCGCCGCTGTCCGGGCGCAAAAGCCCCATGACGTGCTTGAGCAGCACGCTCTTGCCCTCGCCGCTCTTGCCGATGACGGCGGTGAGCCGCCCGGCCGGGATGTCCAGGTCCACGCCGCGCAGCACCCGGCGGCCGCCGAAGGATTTGACGAGGTTTCTGACCTCAATGAGAGCTCTGGTCACACGCTGCCTCCGACCGGGCTTCTTACCCGAGCCCCGGGCAAATGCAACACGCCGCGCGAAGCCTAGCGAACCTGCACGGGCATGATATTTGCTTGTGCAAAATCACCGCGCCTGGGGCTAAAGCAGCGGGAAAGTCCTGCCGATACATCGTTTACGAGCCGAATGGTTCACACGGCGCGCCCCGGGACATCACGCTGAAATGACGGGACATTTTGAAATGCGGCAAGCTCTTGTTATCCCTTGCGAAAGCAAGTACCCTAATCAGGTTCGGCACTTGGCGGCCGGGTACGGAGCGTTCGCCCCCTTAACGAACGGTGGAGCCAGGCCATGTTCCTCGTGAACAAGACGTACTACCGCCCGAGCAAGGCCGCACGCTACCTGGCCATCCTGGACTCCCTGGCCCAGGACAGCATGGTCAGCCAGAACGAGCTCGGCCGCAGGGCCAACATCTCCGGGGCCATGGTCAACCAGTACCTCAAGGAAATGGTGGACCACAACCTCATCGAGTACGAGCGGGTGAACGGCAAAAGCTACCGCTACCTGCTCACCGGAGAGGGCGAACACCGCAGGCGGGCCATGTTCTCGAATTTCGCGTCGGAAACGGTTCAGATTTACTCGGCCCTCAAGGCGGCCATCGGCCACAAGCTGAGGAGCCTCAAGGCCAGGGACCTCAGGAAGCTGGTGCTCTTCGGGGCTTCCGAGACCTGCGAAATCGTGCTCCAGGCCATCCGCGCCCTGGGCGGCTTCGAGGTCATGGCCCTGGTGGACAACGACCCCGCCAAGGCGGGCAAGACCCTCGGCGGACACGTCATTTCCCCGCCGGTGGCCCTCGAATCCCTGCGGCCCCAGGCCGTCTTGATCACCTCCTTCGGCTGCCAGGAGGAGATATACGGACAACTTTCCATGCTCGGTTCGCAGCAAAACGTGGAGATCATACGCCTATGAAAACCCTCCCCCCCATCCGTCTCAGGTCCGGCACGGCCATCGGCCATGGACGCCCCACGTTCGTGGTCGCCGAAATCGGCAACAACCACCAGGGGGAGCTGGCCATAGCCCGCCAGATGGTGGAAGAGGCCGCGCGCTCGGGGGTGGACGCGGTCAAGTTCCAGAAGCGCGACATGAACGCGCTCTTCACCGACGAGGGCCTGCGCATGCCCTACGGCGGCCCCAACAGCTTCGGAAAGACCTATGGCGAGCACCGCCTGGCCCTGGAGCTGCCCATCGAGGACATGGCCGAGCTCAAGGCCCTGGCCGAATCGTTGGGCATGGTCTTCTTCGCCTCCGCCTGGGACCAGGTGAGCCTGGGCGAACTTCTCGAGCTCGACGTCGAGCTCCTGAAGATCTGCTCCGCCGACCTGGTCAACGTGCCGCTCTTGCGCCAGGCCGGGGCCACCGGGCTGCCGGTGATCCTCTCCACGGGCATGAGCACGCTGGAGGACATCGACCTGGCCGTGGCCGAGCTGCGCCGCTTCCACGGAAACATCATCGTGCTGCACTGCAACTCCACCTACCCCTGCCCGGACGAGGCCGTGGGCCTGCCCGTGATGGCCGAGCTCTCCAAGCGCTACGGCCTGCACGTGGGCTACTCCGGCCACGAGCGCGGCATCGGCCCCAGCGTGGCCGCCGCGGCCCTGGGCGCGTGCGTGGTGGAGCGCCACTTCACCCTGGACAAGAACCTGCGCGGCACCGACCACCAGGCCTCCCTGGACCCGGCCGGGCTGACCCAGATGATGACGCTCATCCGCGAGGCCGAGGCCGCCATGGCCGTGTGCCGCAAGGAAGTGCACGAGAGCGAGCGCAAGGCCGCCGTGAAGCTGCGCAAGAGCGTGGTCTTCGCCCGCGACCTGCCCGCCGGGCACGTGCTCACCGAGGCCGACCTGACCGTCAAGTGCCCGGGCCACGGCGTGAGCCCGGCCCACTGGGACGAAATCCTGGGCCGCACCCTGGTGGGCGCCGTGCGCCACGAGGACCTGGTGCAGTGGGACCACCTGGCCCCCATGGTCAGCGCCCCGCGCGCCGTGGCGGGCGAGCTCTCGGTGGCCCAGACCCGCTAGCGCGTGGCCGCGTGAGGGCAGTCCACTTCAGCATCACGCCCCTGGCGGGCATGCCCGTGCGCCTGGTCCAGGCGCTGAACCGGCACACGGACGTCCGGGCCAGGCTCGTGGACCTCAAGCGCTTCGGGCTCTACGACCACGACGTGGTCTTCTCCGAGGCCCCCGACGAGGCCCTGGCCTTGGCCGAAGAGGCCGACGTCATCCACCTGCACAACTACCTGGACTACTCCTCCAGGCATTTCGGCGCCATCGACTTCGGCCGCCTCGAGCGCCAGGGCAAGCGCGTGGTGCGCCAGTTCCACTCCGACCCCTGGCTGGTGGCCCAGGTCATGGGCATCGCGCCCGAGGCCCTTCTGGCCCAGGACATCCCCTGCATCGCCATCGCCCAGTACCCCGAGCGGCTCTACCCCAGGGCCATGGTGGTGCCCAACTTCGTGCCCGAGACGGGCCAGGCCTACCTGCCCTCCTCCAAGACCCCGCGCTTCGACATCTTCTACAGCCCCACCAAGGAGTTCGGGGCCTGGGAAGACCGCTGGAGCACCAAGGGCAAGCCCGAGGCCACCCGCGTGATCGAACGCGTGGCCGCCAGGACGCGCGCCACGTACCGCATCGTCACGGGCGCGCCCCTGGACGAGGCCCTGGCGCTAAAACGCGCGAGCCGCATCGTCCTGGACGACATGGTCACGGGCAGCTACCACCTCACGGGCCTGGAAGGGCTCGCCCAGGGCAAGTGCGTGCTCTCCTGGCTGGACGAGCGCTCCCTGGCCCTCGTGCGCCACTTCTCGGGCTGCGAGGCGCACCCCTTCGTCAACTGCCGCCTTGAGGACGCCGCCGTGGTGCTCGAACACCTCCTGGCCGACCCGGCCATGGTGCGCGAGCTGGGCGCGCGCGGGCGCGAGTGGATCGCGGACCGCTGGCCCGAGGAGCGCATGATCCGGCGCTACGTCGAGGTCTACGAACTGCTCCTGGAGGACCCGGCCCTGGTGGCCCGCCAGGAGGAGCTCGCCCTGGACTCCCCGTCCCGGTATTTCCATTTCCGCACCCTTCCCGACCTGATCCATAGAGCGCGCAAAGAGGCCTGGACAGACCCCGCCGACCGTGTCTAATCGGGGTTTCCCGGAGAAGGGCCCGGCCGGTTTCCCGCCGCGCCCGCCCAGGACAATCCCCCGGACACGGAGCACCCCATGGGCATGGACCGCCGCCTCTTCCTCACCGGAGCCTGCTGCGCGGGAGCCGGGTTCACAGCCGGTTTCGCGCTGAACAAACCCGCGCGCGCGGCCCAGCCCGCTCCCGCCGCCAACGGCGAGGAGGCCGCGAAGCTCGCGCGCGAGCGCTTCCTCTCCCACTGGAACTGCACCCAGGCCGTGCTCGAGGCGCTCGGCCCGCTCACTGGCATGCCCCCCGAGGCGGTGACCAGGATCACCACGCCCTTCGCGGCCGGGATGTGGAACGGGCTGACCTGCGGCGCGGTCACCGGGGCCATGATGGCCATCGGCATGCGCTACGGAAGGGTGGGGGAAGGCGACGGCGCGGGCACTGACGAGGTGAAGGCCAGGCTCAGGAAGCTCACCGCCGCCATGGCCGCCAAGTTCGGCGACCTGAACTGCTCGGCGCTTTTGGGCACGGACATGGCCACGGACGAGGGCATCAAGCAGGCCGCCGAAAAGGGGGTCTTCAAAAGTAAATGCCCGCTCCTGGTGGAGGCGGCCACCATCGAGGCCGCCAAGCTCATGGCCTAGCGGCCCCCTTGCGCGAAAAGGCTCCGGGCGCGTAAGCAGGGAGCATGCGCTCACCCCGCCCCGGCGAAGCCTCCGCCGGGTGACGCCCCCGCGCCAAGGAGCCCGGCATGGACCGCAAGCAGGCCGTCATCCTGATCCACGGCATCGGCGAACAGAAGCCCAACCAGACCCTGCGCTCCTTCGTGCGCGCCGTGGCGGGCGACAGATTCTACAACAAGGCCGACCACATAAGCTCCATCCCGGAGATGCGCAGGCTGCAACTCTTCGGCGACAAGAACACCCACCCCACGGACTGCTACGAGCTCTACTGGGCGCACAACACCCAGGAGAAAGCCCTGCCCGTGGTGCTTTATTTCGCGCGCCTGCTTTTCAAGAAGAACAGCCAGTTCGACGCCAGGCAACTCAAGTACGTCACGCTCTTGCGCATCCTCTCCGTGGCGCTCCTGGCCTCGTTCCTCTACGCCTCGTTCTCTGACACGGGCGCCACGGCCGCCAAGATCGCCTCGGTGCTCCTTCCGCCGCTGATGTTGTACCTCACCTACCGCTTCGCCTACAACTACTTCGGCAAGGCTTCCGCCTACCTGAACCCGTCCCACGACAACATCGACAACAGGAGCAAAATAAGGAACCAGGGCATCGAGCTGCTCAGGAAGATACACCAGTCCGGGAAGTACTTCCGCGTTACCGTCGTCGGGCACAGCCTCGGCTCGGTTATCGGCTACGACATATTGCGCCACTACTGGAACACCATCGTTCCGGACGCCACCATGACCCCGCCCAAGGGAAAATACTTCGAGGAGTTCAGGCAAAAGGCCCGGGTGCTGGACGACCATTCCCTGCCGCGCGCCCAGCGCCTGGAACTCTTCCAGCAGGCCCAGCACGAGTTGTGGCGCAGGCTGCGCGGATGCGGCTTCCCCTGGCTGGTCACGGACCTGGTCACCTTAGGTTCGCCCCTGGCGCACGCGCCCGTGCTCATGTGGGAGAGCGCGGACGAGTTCGCCCAGCGCAAGGCCGAGCGCGAATACCCGGAATGCCCGCCCAACGGCTGGCGCGAGCGCGAGCTGAACTACCCCTATCCCCTGAAGACGCCCCAAGGCCCGCGCACCTTCAACCGCCCCGAGCAGGACTGCCTGTTCGCGCCCACGCGCTGGACCAACATCTACTTCGAGGGGGACAGGCTCTTTCGCGGGGACGTGGTCGGCGGCCCGCTGGCCGGGCTCTTCGGCCAGGGGGTGCGGGACGTGGCCGTGGACGCGCGGGGAGAGCCCCTGTTGTGCCACACCGGCTACTGGAGGCAGGACGCGAAGGCGAGCGGGCCGTACGCCGAGGCCCTCAAGGCGCTCCTCTCGGCCCTGCGCCTCCAGACCCGGCGCTCCAAAGAAGACTGGCCGGAGCCTTGAAGCCCCGGCCAGCCGGAAGAGACGATTGAAGCGAGGGCTACGGGCGCGCGGCCCTGGCGGCGGCGCGCCTGGCGCGCAGGAACTCGACGACGCCAGGCATGATCGAGAGCAGGATGATCAGGTAGATCACCTTGTTGAAGTTCTGCTTCACGATGGGCAGGTCGCCTACGAAGTAGCCCAGCCCGATGAGCCCGCCGATCCAGAGGATGCCCCCGGACACGGAGTAGGTCAAAAACTTAGTGTAGGTCATCTTGCCGATGCCCGCCACGAAGGGCGCGAAGGTGCGCACGATGGGCATGAACCGGGCGATGACGATGGTCTTGCCGCCGTGCTTCTCGTAGAAGGCGTGGGTTTTTTCCAGGTGCTTCTTGTTCAGGAGCTTGCTGTCTTCCCGGTGGAAGACGGCAGGCCCCAGGGTGCGCCCGATCCAGTAGTTGGTGTTGTCGCCCATGATGGCGGCGGTCATGAGCAGGCCGATGCAGAGGCCCGCGTCCAGGCTGCCCGCGCCGCAGAAAGCCCCGATGATGAAGAGCAGCGAATCGCCGGGCAAAAAGGGCGTGACCACGAGCCCGGTCTCGCAGAAGATGATCAGAAACAGCACCAGGTACGTCCAGGCGCCGTAGTTGTTCACGAGCATCTCCAGCGTTTCCTTGACGTGGCCGAGCATCCAGATGAACTGGGAGAGGATTTCCATTGACCGTCCTTGAGCGGTGTTCTTGGCGAAAGCCAGGGCAGTCCGCGCAGGGACGCGCGGACCCGGGCCTACATAAGGCCCCGGGACGCGCCAGGCAAGTGCAAAGGCCCAGCCCGAATTCTAAGACCCGGCCTTGGGGGCCGGGGCATTCTGTCCCTCCGGCCCGTCCAGGAGGATGAACACGTCCATGCGCATGCCCACGGGGATGCTCGTGCCGGGCTCGAACTCGATGAGCGTCTCCAGGACCTTGGTGTCCAGGCGCTCGGCCGGGTCGTCGGTGCGGATGTTCTTGCGCCCGAGCATGCGCGCGATGCGGATCACCTTGCCCTCGAAGCGCTTGTCGCCGTAGGCGTCGGCGGTGGCGTAGGCCCTCTGGCCCACCTTGAGCCTGGCCACGTCCTTCTCGTCCACGTCGGCGCGCACGCGGAGCGTGGA
Organism: Fundidesulfovibrio sp. YSD1; assembly: GCF_055397115.1. Lineage (NCBI taxonomy): Bacteria > Pseudomonadati > Thermodesulfobacteriota > Desulfovibrionia > Desulfovibrionales > Desulfovibrionaceae > Fundidesulfovibrio > Fundidesulfovibrio sp. YSD1. The sequence continues at coordinate 3,266,469 of NZ_AP043666.1, read as the reverse complement.
CACGTCGCCCACGGTGACCACGGGCGAATCGAAATTGATGGAAACCATCTCGCCCGCGCGGCGGTGCTTGCGCAGCACCACGCCGTCGATGGGCGAGCGGGCGATGGCCTTCTCGGCCGTGGCCTTGGCCTCCTCCAGCTGGCTCAGGGCCAGGATGTATTCGGCCTGGGCGCGGCGGACGTCCTCCTCGCGGGCCGGGTCGTCGATCAGGTGGAAGCGCTCGCGGGCCTGGGTGGCCTTCTGCATGGCCACAAGGTATTCGCGCTCGGCCTGGTCGGCCTCCTCGCGCGAGATCACGCCCTGGGCCACCAGGCGCACGCGCCGCTCGTGCTCCTTGAGGGCGTTTCGCTGCACGGCCTCGGCCTCGCGCAGGGCCGCGGCGGCCTCCTGGCGCTCCATGACGCGCGCGCCCGAGACCACCTTGTCCAGGGCGGCCTTGTACGCGGCCACGGAGGACTCGGCCTGGTCCAGCTTCGCGCGCAGGTCGTCGTCCACCAGCCGGGCCACGGGCTGGCCCTTGGCCACGGTGTCGCCCTCCTCCACGTAGACCTCGCGGATCTTGCCCGGGATGTCGAAGCCCAGGCGCATCTCCTCGCTCACGGGCTCCACGCGCCCCGCCGCCGCCACCCACGCGCCGGACTGCGGAATGCGGCTGACCACCGTCTCCCCGTTCAACGCCACGGCGGGATTGATGAACGTGCCCGCCACGCACGCCAGCACAGCCAGTATCCTGATCATGTCCGGCTCTCCGAGAGGTTGAGCCGCCCGTCCTCGATGTGCACGATGCGGTCGGCGAATTCGAGAATTCGGTTGTCGTGGGTCACCACCACCACGCTGCGGCCGCGCTTCAAGGCCAGGTCGCGCAGAAGCCCGATCACCAGGCGACCGTTGACGGAGTCGAGCGCGGCCGTGGGCTCGTCCGCCAGGATTATCTCGGGGTCCCCGGCCAGGGCCCGGGCTATGGCCAGGCGCTGCTTCTGCCCGCCGGAGAGGTCCCCGGGCAGGCTCGAGAACTTGTCGCCGAGGCCCACGGAGGCCATGGCCTCCTCGGCCAGCAGCCGGGCCTCGGCCCCGCGCTTGCCCTTGAGGTCCAGGGCGACCATGACGTTCTCCACGGCCTTCAGCGTGGGGAACAGGTTGTAGTTCTGGAAGACGAAGCCGATGCGCTCGAGCCGCACGCCGCACAGGGCCTGCTCGGAGAGCCCGGCCACGTTCCGGCCGTGGATGACGAGGTCGCCCTCGTCCGGCCGCAGGATGCAGCCCATGATGGAAAGGAGCGTGGTCTTGCCGCTGCCCGACGGCCCCATGAAGAGCACCAGCTCGCCCGCGTGCACGTCCAGGGTCACGCCGTCCAGGGCCACGGTGCGGGCCTGGCCCGTGCCGAAAGCCTTGGAGAGGTTCTTGACCGAGATGGTCACGTCGCCGTTCGCGGCCATTGCTAGCGCCCCTTGAAGACCATCACCGGGTCGATCCGGGTGACCTTGTTGATGGAGATGAGCGCCGCGCCCACGCACATGCACACCGTGACCACGAAGAGCCCGCCCGCGAGCCACCCGGGCAGCAGGATGGAGGCCCCGCCCTTCTCGGAGAACTGCACGATGACGTAGCTGAGCGAGATGCCCAGCGTGTACCCGGCCAGGGCCGCTGCCAGGGCCTGGATGATGATGATCCGGTAGATGTACCAGTTGGCCGCGCCCATGGCCCGCAGGGTGCCGAACTCGGCCAGGTGGTCCATGGTGGTGGCGTAGAGGGTCTGGGCCACCACCACCACGCCCACCACGAGGCCCAGCACGGCGGCGATCAAGAGCGCCAGGCCCGCGCCCGTGGTGAACATCCAGTATTCCTGGGTCTTGGCGGAGAATTCCTTGCTGGTGAACACGTCCACGCCGTCCACGCGCGCGAGCAGGGCCTTCTTCACTTTCTCGAGCGAAGCCCCGGGCGCGAGCTTCACCAGGATGTAGGTGAAGCGGCCCTCGCGCAGGTTGTTGATGGTCTGGGCGATGGGCAGTGAGCAGAAGATGTAGGGCGAGGTGGTGAAGGAGCGGATGCCCCGGGTGAAGGCCACCACGCGCAGCCTGTGGCCGTTGACCTCCACGGTGTCGCCCAGGCGCGTGACGCCGAGCTTCTCCCGGTAGGCCTCGTCGATGACCACGGTGTCGGTGAGGTTGAGCGCGCTCACCGAGCCCTCGACCACGTTCCAGGGCGCGCCGAGCAGCCCGGGCAGGTCGTAGCCCACCACCTCGACGCTCTCGGTGCCGCCGTCGGGCTTCTTCCAGTTGGCGAACTGGACCACCAGGCGGCGCACCTCCGCCACTCCGGGCACGGACATGGCCTGGTAATACGCCTTCTGGGGCAGGGGCTGGGTGACGTCGAAGTTGCGCATGCCGCGCGCCGCGATCCAGATGTCGGCGTCGGTGTTGTCGATGACCGTGGACGTGGCCGAGGTGAAGCCCACGAAGAGCCCCGCCTGCACGGCGATGAGCACCACCGCGAAGACCACCCCCGTGAGCGTGACCACAAGGCGGACCTTGTCGTGGAGGAGGTTGCGGATGGCGATGGTGAAAGTCATGCCTGTTCATCCACTACGGATACCGGCCGGGACTGTGGGCTCGGGCGCGCCTGGGACTGCGCGGCGCAACGAACCTGCCCGGAAAGTCCCTGGCCGGGTGATGCGTTGGGAGATATCCCCCCCTGAATAATGCCCGGGGATACCGGGCTTACCTCGCGGTTTCACCTCGCGCGCCTACTGCCCGTCTGCCGGGGGAGCCTGCGTTTCCCGGCCGGCCCGCGCCCCCGGGGAGCGCGCGACTCCCGGCGTTCGCGAAACAGGCGTTCGGAATCAGCCCTCTCCCGGAATCTTCTCGCAATCGGGCCTGAAGCAGCAGGCGGGCTGGCCGCACACGGCGTACAGGCCGCGCCCGAAGCAAGGTTCGTAGCCTTCCGCCGTCTGGATCGCCCTGACCGCCGTTATCTTTGTCCAGCCGACGGCGACCTTGACGCCGACGGTCTTCGCCTTTTCGCGCAATTCGTTCATGTTCATGGTGCGTGCCCCTCCCACTGGGTGCTTACGCACATACTTAGACCATCTCGTTACGGCGTGCAATGCGCGCCGCGAAAAAAGCCGAAGGATTCCAAGCGGCGGCGCGCCGGGCATTCCAGGGCTCCGGCTCCGGCCCGGCAGGGGCCGGCGGCCCGCCCCCCGCTCCCGGCGAGATCTCCAGGCAACCAGCCGGAAACACGGGGATTATGCGGGTCCTACGGAATGGACCGGGGAAAGCCCTAGGCGGGCGCGGCCCGCTCGCGGCACATTGCCGCGTGCCACTCGAAGATCCGGTTGATCAGCTCCTCGGTCACGTTGTCGGCCACCGGGACCCAGCGCACCACGGCCCCCTCCTCCCCGCCCTTGCGGCCCACGTGCAGAAACTCGATCCCCACGTCCAGGTCCTTGGAGACGGGGTCCTCCAGGGAGCGGACCACGCGGCCCGAGAGCCAGAGCTCCCTGGGCTGGTTGCGCATCTCCTGGGCGAAGCGCAGGTAGACCGTGTACTCGTCGCCCACGGCGGGAAAGTGCCTGGAGTCGATGCAGAACTGTCTGTCGTAATGGACGCCCATGCCCCCGGCCGAGAGGTTTTCCAGCCTGCACGCCTTGACCTGGCGCAGCTCGGTGAGGCCGAGCAGGATGCTCTCGTTGTCGGTTTCCGGGGTCATGGCCCCCTTCCAGAGCAGAAGGGCCTCGAACCACTCGATCTCCGGGCGCACGCGCACGCTCCTGCGGCGCTGGGAGCGCGCCACCTTGGCCGGCATGGCGGCCACGAACTCCACGCCCCCGTGCCTGGCCTGCCTGACCTGCTCCACGCGGCTGGAAAACCCGTAGAAGCCGACGCCCCCCTTGCCCTCGCGGATGCGGAAGAAGCACTCGAAGCGCCGCCCGGAAAAATTCCCCGGCCCGCCGACGCCGTAGACGTCCAGGCGCAACGAATCCTTGCCGATGGCCGAGAGCGAGCAGCTAAGCCCCGTGAGCGTGGTCACCCCCTCCTCGAACACCAGGTCCATCTTGGCCCGCTGGGCCAGCGCCTGCTCCAGGGCGGCGCTTCCGGCTTCATCGAGGGAGGGGCCCTTCTTCTTGAACAGATCGAGTATCATGCGCGGTTCGCCTGAAGTTTCGGGAGAGGTACACGAGGCGCGTCCGCCAGGTCAACGCGGGCGGGGCTTCAGGCCTGGAGGCAGCGCAATGAATTGAGCGGCAGGCTCACGATGAACCGCGCGCCCGCTCCGGGCTCGGACTCCACCTGCATCTCGCCGCCGTGGTTCTCCTTGACGATGAAGTAGGACACGGAAAGCCCGAGCCCCGTGCCCTCGCCGGGGCCCTTGGTGGTGAAGAAGGGTTCGAAGACCTTGCGCTTGGTGGCCTCGTCCATGCCCGGCCCGTTGTCCGCGACCTCAACCTCGACGCAGTGCTCGCGCAGCCGGGTGGACACTGTGATGGACGGGTCCGGCGTCCTGGCCGCGAACATTGCCTGGGCCGCGTTGCGCACGATGTTGAAGATCACCTGCTGGATCTGGGCGGGGGAGCAACGCACGCTGGGGTTGGCGGGGTCGTAGTTCCGCACGATGGCGATGCGCTTGAAGTCGTAATTTTCCAGGAGGTTGTAGTCCTGAAGGCAGAGGTCCAGGGCCTTGTCGGCCAGCCCGTTCACGTCCACGGGCAGCCAGGCCGAGGTGCTGCGGCGGCTGAACTCCAGCATGTTGGAGACGATGGCCGCGGCCCTCTTGGCCGAGTCGCGCAGGCCCTCGAGCAGCGAGGGGATCTCCCGGCTGTCCAGGTAGGCGCGCACGCCCTCCATGGGCACGCCCGCGCCTTCGGCGGCCTTGCGGTTCACGGGCAGGTCGGCGCGCATCCTCGTGAGCACCACCTGGGCGCTCTGCATGATGCCGCCCAGGGGGTTGTTGATCTCGTGGGCCATGCCCGCGGCCAGCCCGCCCACGCTCATCATCTTCTCGGACTGGACCAGCATCTCCTCCATGCGGTGGCGGCCGGTGACGTCGTCCACGCGCACCACGGCCTCGGAAAGCCCGATGGTGCGCAGGGGGTAGATCATCACGTCGTAGGCGCGCTGACGGCCGTTCACCCCTTCGACGATCCTGGGAGGGAAGACGGTGCTGTCCTCGGCGATGGCCCTGCGCACGTCCTGCATCAGCCCGGCCAGCGAGGGCAGCGCCTCCCGGAAGCTCTCGGGCGAGCAGCCGCACTCCTCCCGGCCCTTGCTGTTCAGGTGGGTGATGCGCCCCTCGGCGTCCACCACGAGGATCACCGACGGCGAGGAGTCCAGGATGGCCTGGACGTAGTTGCGCGCCCTGACCATCTCGGCCTCGGCGTTGCGCAGGTCGGTGACGTCCGCGATCACGCCCACCAGCCCGGCGACCTTCCCGGCGGCGTCCCTGTAGAGGGCCTTGTGGAAGCGGATCTGCCGGGGGCCGTCCGGGGTCTGTTTCTCGAACTCGTAGATCTGCACCGGCCCGGCGGCGAAGAGGGCGTCGTCCTGGCGCTTGAAGTGGTCCGCCTCCTTCTTGCCGAAGACCTCGTGCACGGGCCGCCCGATCAGTTTCTCACGGGGCACGCCGATGAAGTCCTCCATGGCCTTGTTGCAGCCCTGGTAGACGCCTTGCGTGTCCTTGTAGAACACCGGGGTGGGCATGGCCTCCATGAGCGACTGGACGAAGTTCACCTGCTCCTTGAGCTGGTTCTGGACCTTGCGCCGGTAGCCCGCGTACAGGGCGAGCCCGCCGCTGACCACGGCCAGAAGCGCCATGGCTAGGCCGTAGACCCACACCAGCGGCCGGTTGGCCTCGTAGAAGCTCACGGGCTTGCCGAGCACCCGGCTGCCCGGGGGCAACTGGGCCTCTTCGATGCCGAAACGCTTCAGGACCGCGTGGTCGAACAGGTAACTGCCCGTCTCGTAGCTCACGGCGGGCAGGGCGGAAGCCTGGCCTCCCCTGAGCACGGCGGCCGCCATCTTGCCCGCCTCGTAGCCCTGGAGTTCCGAGGACATCACCTTGCCCCCGAGCACGCCCTGCCCCACCCAGGTGCTCCAGGTGGCGAAAACGGGCACGGGGCTGGCCTGGGCGATGCGCCTGGAGGCCGAAGGCGAATCGAGCGCGATCCCGCCCGCTTCGGGCCTGCCCACGGCCAGCACTATCCAGCCGTCGTCCAGGGACTTCAGGCGCTCCTCCACGGCCGCGATGTCCTGGCGGTCGTGGCGGTGGATCTCGAGGAGCCCGGCGAACTGGGCGAGTTCCCTGTCCAATTGGGACCTGAGGACCGAAAAATACGCAGAGGAGGACTCCAGCACCAATAGCTTTTTCGCCTTGGGCCTAAGGCGCATGGCCGTCTCGATGGTCTCCCTGAAGGCGAGCTTCTCCACCACGCCGCTGACTCCCTGCATCTCCGAGACGAAGGCCGGGGGAGGCGAACCGATGCCGCAGTAGATCACGGGCAAGCCCGGAGCCAGGGCCTCGCGGTGCTGCTTCCAGAAGCGCAGCGCGGTCCAGTCCGTGACGATGGCCACCTTGGGCTCCGTGGCCCGGACCATGACCGAGACCATCTCCTTGGTGGCGCCGAGCAGCCGGGGATAGTCCGGCGAGTTCCCCAGCCTGTCCGAGTCCAGGTAGGCCACCATCCGCGACTCCGAAAAGCCCTGCTCGCCGAGCGCCCTGGCGATTCCTTTCGAGAGGTTGTCGGTGCGCGTGTTGCCCTGGTTGTACGAATGCAGGATGAGCACGTCCGGCAAGCGATCTTCGCCCTGGGGCGATTCGGCCAAGGCGGAAAGGACGGCCAGCAGCGAAAGTGCCAAGGCCAGGATGGCTGAGCGCGTGAGCTTCATTGGGTCCGTTGCGGCGCCGCAGGCGCCGGGCAGAGTGAAAACATCCGGAAAGCATCTTCTCAGGATACGCCGCCTTCGTCAAAGCAAACGGTCCGCCGCCGAGGCGGGGCGAAGGCCCCATGAAACGAGGAGTCCGTCCGCCTTGGCCCATCCTACACCAAAATGGACCAGAAAGGGAGGGCTTGCGCCGCGCCCCTCGCCTCAGACATCAACTAATTGAAAATCTGTAATTTTTGCATTAAGGCCCCTTAAAAAAGTTCAGGGGGGAAGGCGCGGCAGGAGGCCGCGCGACAACAGCAGCTCTGGGGGGGGCATGAAAAACTTCAGCGTATCCAAAAAACTGATCTGCGGTTTCGCCGCGTCGGCCCTGATCGCGCTGGTGATCGGCCTCGTGGCCATCCAGCGCATGAACACGCTCACCGGCGAGCTCACGCGCCTTGGCGGGGTGAACCTGCCGGGAGTGGAGAACCTCCTGCGCATCAAGGCCGAGACCAACGCGGCGGACGCCTCCATGCGGGCGCTCTTGAGCCCCTTTTTGGACCACGCGGCGCGCGACAAGTGCTACGCCGACCTTGCCGCCAGCCGGGAAAAGCTCAAGAAAGCCGAGGCCACGTACGCTCCCCTGGCCAAATCCGGAGAGGAGGCCGCGCTCTGGGCCCGCTTCCCGGCGGTCAGCGACGCCCTGAACAAGTTCAACGACCAGGCCGTGGCCGTTTCCAAGCGGCTCCAGCAGGTGGACATCCTCAATCCCGACAGGCTGATGACCGACATGCAGCTCTTCCGGGGCGACCACTACGCCCTGCAGAGTCGCGTGGGCAGCCTGCTGCTGGAAGGCACGGCCTTCCAGGGCGGGGAGGACCCCACCGCCTGCAACTTCGGCAAGTGGATGCATGGCTACCAGACCAAGAACCCGGTCATGGCCAGGATTCTGGCCGACGTGAAGCCCCACCACGACCGCTTCCACCAGGCCGTGGGCGCCGTCAGGCAGGCCCGGGTCGCGGGCGACCTGGAGACCGCCAAGGCCATTTTCTCCAAGCAGATGATCCCCAGCGCCGAGAAGGTGTTCGAGCATTTCCGCGACATGCGCGCCGAGGCGCAGAAGTCCGTGGACATGTTCGGCGAACTGGGCCGCGTGCTCACCGTGGATTCGGTCAAGGCCAGGCAGGACCTCTTCGAGCTCATCGACGCCCTGGCGGCCGCGAACATGGCCGAGGCCGCCAAGGCCGTCGCCCAGGGCAGGCAGGAGGCGGCCACGGGCCGGGCCGTCACCGTGGCCGGAATGGCCGTGGGCGTGGCGCTGGCCCTGGTGCTGGGCGTGCTCATCGCCCGGGGCCTGACCAGGCCCATCGTGCGCGGCGTGGACTTCGCCAAGACCATGGCCAGGGGCGACCTCACGCGCGACCTCGACGTGCACAGGGGCGACGAGATCGGCGTGCTGGCCGACGCCCTGCGCGACATGACCTCCAGGCTCGCCAACGTCATCGGCGAGATCACCGAGGGCGCGGGCAACGTGTCCTCGGGCTCCATGCAGCTCTCGGCCACGGCCGAGACCCTCTCCCAGGGGGCCTCGCAGCAGGCGGCCAGCGTGCAGGAGATATCCTCCTCCATGGAGCAGATGAGCGCCAACATCCAGCAGAACGCCGACTACGCGGCCCGCACCGAGGCCATGGCCTCCAAGGCCGCGCGGGACGCGGAAGCGGGCGGCGACACCGTGGGGCGCACGGTGGAGGCCATGAAGCAGATCGCGGAGAAGATCTCCATCATCGAGGAGATCGCCCGCCAGACCAACCTCCTGGCCCTGAACGCGGCCATCGAGGCCGCGCGCGCGGGCGAGCACGGCAAGGGCTTCGCCGTGGTCGCGGCCGAGGTGCGCAAGCTGGCCGAGCGCTCCGGCGTGGCCGCGGGCGAGATATCCGCCCTTTCCTCCGGGTCCGTGGCCGTGGCCGAGGAGGCCGGGCGCATGCTCTCGGCCATCGTGCCCGACATCAGGAAGACCGCCGACCTGGTCCAGGAGATCGCGGCCGCGTCGCGCGAGCAGAGCTCCGGGGCCGAGCAGATCAACAAGGCCATCCAACAGCTCGACCAGGTGATCCAGCAGAACGCCTCGGCCTCCGAGGAACTGGCCTCCACCTCCGAGGAACTCTCCGGCCAAGCCGAGCAGCTCCTGTCCACGGTCTCCTTCTTCAAGACCGGAGCCGGGCAGCCCAGGGCGCTGGCTTCGGGAAACGGCGCCAAGCGGCGCGGCTCCGCCCGCCCGGCCCTTTCCCCGCGCAAGCCCGCGGCCCTGGAGGCCGCGTCCGAGGCGGACTTCGAAAAATTCTAGCGGGCGTTTTTTTTCGCGGGATGTGAGCCAGGTCACACCCCCCGGAGCGCCTCCGCCGTAAGCTTGCTCCAACGCCGCCCGGGCAGCCTCGAGGCTGCCCGGGCCAAGGAGCACGCCATGCCCGCCTGCCGCCCCGACCCCACTCCCCCCGACATCCTCGAAGCCATGCGCGCCCAGGGGTCCTTCGTGGACATCACCCCCGGCGACGCGGCCAAGCTCCTGGCGGCCGCCAGGGCCATGGCCGAGGAGCGCCTGCGCCGCACCGTCCTGGTGGGCCAGGTAATGACCCCCTCCCCCGTGACCCTGGACGCGTCCCTGGGCGTGCGCGAAGCCGCGCGCGTGCTGGCCCGCGCCGGGATCTCCGGTGCGCCCGTCCTCGACGGGGGGAGGCTCGCCGGGGTGGTCTCGCTCAAGGATTTCCTGGGCCTTTTGGGGCTTCCCCGCGAGGCGGGCCTGGCGGTGCTGGTCAGCGCCCTGATGGACGGCGCGTCCTGCACGGCCGAAGGCTGCGGGGAGGCCACCGTGGGCCGGGTGATGACCTCCCCGGCCGTGACGGCCTCGCCGGACACGCCCGCCTTCGAGGCCGCCTCGCTCATGTCGGCCAGGGGCATCAACCGGTTGCCCGTGATTTCTTCGAGCGGGGAACTCGCGGGCATCGTCAGCCGCTCCGACCTGGTGCGCGCCTTCGGCGAGCTCCTGGAGGGCGCGAAATGAGGGCCTATCTTTCCAAGATGAAGGGCGGCGAGGGGCAGAGCCCGCCAATCGTGGGGCTTCCGGAGACGCTCTGGTCCTGGCTGGGAGCCTTCGCGGGCATCGCGCTGCTGGGGTTCATGAACGAGCGCGTGGTGGACCGCGCGGACGCCGTTTTGCTCATCGGCTCCTTCGGGGCTTCGGCCGTGCTCCTCTACGGAGCGCCCAGAAGCCCCCTGGCCCAGCCGCGCAACCTGCTGGGCGGGCACGTGCTCTCGGCCCTGGTGGGGGTCACCGCCCGCCTGGCCCTGCCCGAGCCCGCGTGGCTGTGCGCCGCGCTGGCCGTGGCCACGGCCATCGCCGTGATGCACCTCACGGGCACGCTGCACCCCCCCGGAGGGGCCACCGCGCTCATCGCCGTGACCGGCGGGCCGAAGATAGAGGCCTTGGGCTACCTCTTCGCCCTGGTCCCGGCCGGGACGGGCGCGCTCATCCTGCTGGCCGTGGCCCTGGTGGTGAACAACCTGGCCAAGGGCAGGAAGTACCCGAACTACTGGTGGTGAGGGGCCGCCCCGGGCGTCAGCGCCCGGCCAGGCCCTGCGCCCCTTCCACGGCCAGGAGCGCGTGCAGGCTGAGCGAGCCGAGCACCCGGGCCGGGTCCTGCGGGTCCACCACCGGGAGCTGGCCCGCGCCGGTCTGCACGAAGGCCATCAGGGCCTGGTGCAGGTCCTGCTCGGGGTGCAGGAGCACGGCGGGGCGCGCCAGGTCGCGCGCCACCACCAGCGGGCGAAGCGGCGCCTCGAAGATCACCTTTCGCACGTCCTCAAGGGTCAGAAGCCCGGTGATCAGCCCGTCGCGCGAGCGCACGGGAAAGGCCTGGACGTCGGTCCCGGCGATGATGTCCGACAGGGCGGCCAGGGTGGTGCCCTCCTCGATCACGGCCATGCGCCCGGGCACGTAGGCGTCCGCCACCGTGAGCTGCTTGAGCGCGGCCTCGGCGGCCTCGCCCCGATGCGCCGGGGAGTGCACCTTGCCGCGCAACTGGTTCTCGTACAGGCTGAACCTGCCCGACAGCGACAGGGCCACCGCCGTGCAGAGCATCAGCGGAACCAGCAGGGCGTAGCCCTGGGTGAACTCGCAGACCATGATGAGCGGCCCCAAGGGGGCCTTGGCCGCGCAGGCGAAGAAGGCGCTCATGCCCACCAGCACGAACCCGCCGTGCACCGTGAGTTCCGGCCGCCACATCTGGCCGAGCTTGGCCACCAGCGCGCCGGTCATGCCGCCCACGAAGAGCCCGGGCGCGAACATGCCGCCCGAGAACCCCGAGCCGATGGTCAGGGACGTGGCCAGTATCTTGCCCAGAAGAAGCGCCGCGATGGTCAGGGCCGGGATCTGGCCCAGCACGGCCAGCTCCAGGCTGTCGTGCCCCGAACCCGCCACCCCGGGGAAGGCCGCGCCCAGAAGCCCCATGGCCAGGCCTCCGGCGGCCGTGGACAGGGTCAGGCCCCAGCGGGATTTCAGCCTGCCGAACACCTTGCGTTTGATGAAGAAGAATCCGTTCACGTAGAGCCACGCGCTGCCCGCGCAGGCCACCGCCACCAGCAGGTAAAACGGCAGTTCGGCCAGGGTGGCCGGGTGCAGGTCCGGCACGGCCAGGATGGGCTTGGTGCCGAGAAACACCGCGCAGACCATGTGCGCCGTCACCGAGGAGATGATGCAGGGCAAGAGGGCCTCGCCCTCGAAGTCCTCCGAGTAGAGCACCTCCACGGCGGTCATGGCCCCGCCCAGCGGCGAGCGGAAGATGGCCCCGAGGCCTCCGGCGGCTCCGGCCAGCAAGAGTATCCGGCGCTGCCTGTCCGTGAGGGTGAACCTGTCCGCCAGCCAGGAGCCGAAGCCCGCGCCCATGAAGGCCACCGGCCCCTCCTTGCCCGCGCTGCCGCCCGAGGCCAGGGTGAGGATGGACGTGGCCGTGCGCAGCACGGCGGCCAGGGGGCGGATGCGGCCCTCGGCGCGGTGGAAGGCCCCGATCATGGCGTCCGTGCCGTCCGTGCCCGAGGTCGCGGCCTCGGGCATGAAGCGGCTGACCACAAAGCCGGTGAGCGCCCCCACCAGAGTGGTGGCCACGGGCAGCACCCACGGGCGCGCGAGGGACCCCGCGGGATCGGCCGGGCTGTGGGAGAGCCCCATGAGCCCGCCCTGGGCGTAGCCGGACAGGAGGTCGAGGACCCAGGAGTAACCAGCGGTGAGGAGCCCGGCCACGGCCCCGACGCAGAGGAAGAGCACCACCCGCCGCACCCGGCGGGAGCGGAAGGAGGCGTCGAGCAACCTGTCGAGAACGGTCCTCACGCGCGGCTCCCCGCGCGGGGGCAAGGTTCGGTGTGGTGCATCTGGTCGGGACTCGTCCGGCGAATTGCCGGATTCTTCCACGATCCGGAAGGAATTTCCAGGGGCAGTCGCGACGCGCGACGACGAAACCGGCCGGAAGCTAGCTGTCCTTTGCGTCGCCCTCGGGCCTGTCCGCCTCGGTCTTCCAGTCGTCGCCGGGCTTCATGCCGATGGATTCCCAGAACATCTGGATGTTGTCGCGCCCCGTGGCCGGGGTCAGGTCGGGGCTGGTGCGCTCCTGCGGGGAATCGTCGTCGAAACCCGACGCCCCGCGCCTGAAGTCGTCTCCGCGCATGGTCGGTCCTCCTTGTGAAGAGGCCCGCGCCATAGGCCGTTTCGGCGCGGGGGTCAAGCGCGGCGGCGCGTCAGCGTTTGGGCCGCTCGCCCACGGTGCGCATGGCCCTGCGTAGGGCCGATTCGATGTGGGAGTCCTTGACGGGTTCGGAGAGGACGATGGTCCCGGCCTGGCGGTAGCGCGAGGGCAGCAGGTTCAGGGCCAGGGCGTAGATGTCCTGGACGTCCAGGGGGTCGAGTTCGCCCACGCCGTCCTCCTGCATGACCTTCTCGAAGAGCCTGGCCACCCGCGACTCGTTCTTGTTGCGGATGGCGCTCACATCCACTCCTTGCACGACGATCCGATCCTTGCTGCTCATCGGCTGGGGCCTCCGGGTGCCGGTTTTCGTGTCGATTCCTCGTTTCCCGGTTCCATCCGTAACAGGCTTGCCCCGCCGTGCAAAGCCCCCAGGCCAGGGCGCGCCCATTGGATGACCTAGGCCAGGGCGCGAAAAAGGCGGGGTGCGCCCACGGCGCCCCCCGCCTGATGGCGGCAAGGTTCGGTATTCGAAGCGGGGGCTGCCCGCGCCCCGGCAGGACTCCGTCCCGCCCCGGCCTAGCGGTGCTTCTCGTGCCAGCGCCAGGCAGTGCCCACGATGGTCTCGATGTCGCCCAGCTGGGGCTTCCAGCCCAGCAACTCGTAGGCCTTGTCCGCGCGGGCGTAGAGGCCCGGCGGGTCGCCGGGGCGGCGCGGGCCTTCGGTCACGGGGGTCTTTTTGCCCGAGACCTTCTCCACGGCGCGGATGACCTCGCGCACGGTCTGGCCGTTGCCCGTGCCCAGGTTGACGACCAGGCTCTCGTCCTGGTCCTGGAGGTATTCCAGGGCCTGGATGTGCGCCACGGCGAGGTCGGTGACGTGGATGTAGTCGCGCACGCAGGTGCCGTCGCGGGTGTCGTAGTCGGTGCCGAAGATCTGCACGTCCCCGCGCCTGCCCTGGGTGGCTTGGACCACCAGCGGGATCAGGTGCGTCTCGGGGTCGTGGTCCTCGCCGATCTCGCAGTCGGGGTCGGCCCCGGCCGCGTTGAAGTAGCGCAGGCTGGCGTAGCGGACGGCGTAGGCGGCGTCGAAGTCGCGCAGGGTCTGCTCCATCATCAGCTTGGTCCAGCCGTAGGGGTTGATGGGCCTCTGCGGATGGTCCTCGCGCAGGGGCAGCTCGTCGGGCACGCCGTAGGTGGCGCAGGTGCTGGAGAACACGATGTTCCTGCACCCCGCGCGGCGCATGGCCGAGAGAAGCGACAGCGTGCCCGCCACGTTGTTGCGGTAGTACTTCTCCGGGTCGGTCACCGACTCGCCCACGTAGGCGAAGGCCGCGAAGTGCAGCACGGCCAGGGGCTCGTAGCGCTTGAAGACCTGGTCCAGCACCTCGCCGTCCTGGATGTCGCCCTTGATGAGCGGCCCCCACTTCACGGCCCACTCGTGGCCGTAGACCATGTTGTCGAGGGTGATGGGTTCGTACCCGGCCTGCTTCAGGGCCTTGCAGGTGTGCGAGCCGATGTAGCCCGCGCCGCCGGTCACCAGTATGTTGCCTTTCATTTCTGGGCTCCCGCGTTGTCCACGGCCGAGCCAAGCACGGTGGTCCCGGGGCGTGCGGCCATGGTCAGTTCTCTGTAGAATTTGGTCACTTCGATGGCGATCTTCACTTCCTGCCCGGCCTTGAGCGCGTCCACGCCCAGAAGCTTTGCCGGGATGAGCCCCTCCACCTGGATGTGCGGCAGGGGCTTGTCGAGGGCCTTGACCAGCTCCTGGTCCTCGATGCGCCTCGCGGGCGCGCCGTTCTCGTAGACCCACAGCTCGGGCGAGAGCTCGAACCGCCCGGGCCAGACGCTGTGCGGCCTGGGGGCCAGGTGCACGCCCACGGTGACCGGGCCCGCGCCCGCGTCCGCCGTGATGCGGATCTGGTACGTCTCGGACAAGGGGAACCGGCCCTGGTAGTCCAGAAGCGCCAGGTCCACGTAGTTCTGGCCGATGTTGAAGAAGTACAAGCCCTCGGGCCCCCAGGAGAGGTGCACGTCCCCGAAGGGCGCGTACGGCTTAGGCGCGGCAAAACCAAGCACGCGCGTGGCGGCCTTGTCCTTCCAGTCCGTGAGCGAGCCGTCGGTCACGCTCCTGCCTGGTCCCGCGCGCAGGATCACCGGGGCCAAATCCCCGTCCGCCTTGTTCTTCCAGGCGCTCGCGGCGTGAATCTCCGGCACGCGGGCGTTCACCCTGGCGAAGGCCTCGGTCAAAAGCTCGTAGGGTTTGTCGTGGATGTCCACCAGGCCCATGTTGAAGTCCTCGCCGTCGCTGCGCCCGCCCGTGGGCTCGTCGGAGAACTGGAACCAGTGCACGCCCGCCACGTTGGGGAACGAGGCGAAGTTCTCCATGGCCTTGACCGCCCCGCGCGTGCGCTCTTCCTGGGTGCGCACGTGCATCAGGTGGCCGTTGTTCACGTTGCCGCTGCGGTTCTCGTCGGCGGCGAAGAAATATTCGGAGACGATGACCGGCGCGCCCGAGAGCTGGCCCAGGCCCTCGAAGTAGTACGGGGCCACCCAGCCGTCCTCGCAGTCCACGTTGTAGTTGGTGGAGAGCACGTCCACGAAGCCCTTCTGGGCCAGGACCGCGTTTTGGTCGTAGTACAGGGGCAGGCGGTCGCCCACCACCAGCGCGCGCGGGTCGGCCTTGCGCATGGCCCTGAAGGCCAGCTCGTAGTAGCGGCCCGCGATCATGCGCGTGAACTCCCCGATCACCGCGATGCCGCGGCCGCCGGGCCGAAGCTTCAGCGCCGCGCCCGGCTCTTTCAGCTTCTCGAAGCCGTCCAGGCCCTCGCCCGGGACGAAATCGACAAGGAGCTTCTCCCACTTGCCCTCGTAGCGGTCGTACATCAGTTGCCAGAGTACGCGCTTGGAGGAGAACGCCCAGCCGCGCTCCAGGTGCCACAAGAAGAGCGGCGAGTTCCACCAGCCGACCTCGTTGTCCGTGAAGTAGCCCAGGATGCGCGGGTTGTCCTTGTAGCTGGCCACGATCTCCCGGGCGATCTCGTCGGCCGTGTCCTGCATGGAGGGGTCGAAGATGTCGTACCAGTGGAGCTTGGAGTTTCGCCCCAGGTCGATCTCCGGGATGATGGGCATGGTCATGACAGCCGAAGCCTCGGACCAGCCCCCGGCCGTGTTGAAGCCCCAGGCGGCGAGGCGCGACTCGGCGCTCTCGCCCCAGGCCTGAAGCGACGGGTAGAACCGGCCCCAGTAGTAGGCGTGGGCCTTCTTGGCCTTCTCGTCGTCCGCGCCGCCGTTGGTGGTGTTCACGCCCAGCGAGAAGAAACGCTGGCCCTCGGGGGTCATGAGCCACTTCACGCCGTTGTCGCCGGACACGGACCAGCCCCGCGCCATGGCCAGCGACGGCAGCAAGAGCGCCATCACCACCACGCAGACAACAAGCCTCCGGCGGCCAGAGAGGGCCCTGCCCTCTCTGGACTCTCCCGCCAGGGGGATCATCCCTCTGGACCCTGCAATAGTTCTCTCAAGCATCACAACCTGCTTGTTTCGTTCAGCAAAGTTTACGGCCTGGTTCCCTTCCCGCCCTGCGGCCAGCCAGGCCTCGTGCCCGGGTGAGGAGCGGGGCGTGACGTGAGGCGCGGGGCCGAAACCCGCAGCGAGTCCTCGAGCGAGTAATGTTTCGGTTCCGCGCCTCGCGGCGCGACCCGATCCATACCCGGGCACGAGGCCCGCCCAACCGTCATTCCCGACGCTGGCCGGCTGTCCCGCCGGTTCCGGGCCCTCTCGCGGCGCGAGCCCGAACTCCCGGCCCCTACTCCAACGCTTCCTTCAGGAGCTTGCCGAGCACCGCGTCCGAGTCGAACCACTCTTTCGCGAACCTCTTCGCGGCCCTGGAGTGCTTCTCCCAATCCGCCCGGACCGCCTCGATCCCGGCCAAGGCCTCGTCTTCCGTCGAAAACGCGAGCACGCCCTCGCCCACGGGCATGAACTCCGAGAACCCGGTGTCCTGCACCACGCAGGGCCGCCCGGCCGCCAGATAACAGCTGCTCCTGCACGAGAACCAGCCGCTTTTGGACGCCACATAAGCGTTCTTGGCCATGGAGAACTCGGCGAACGAATCCCAGATGTAGTCGCGGTACAGCCAGGGCGTGGTGGACTTGGCGAATCCGTCCTCCAGCTTCCAGCCCTTGGCGGCCAGTTCCTCCCGGGGCGGCCTGCCCTGGCCCAGGGCCAACTCCAAGGTCGCGCCTGTCCTGCCCGGCAGATCGATGAATTTCAAGAATTCCATGTTCTTGCCGCCGTACTGCACGCCGTTCACCACCGGGCCGGACTCCTTGGGCTGCCACGAAAGCACCGTGGTGAACGCCTCCGAGGCCGGTTTTTTCGGCGTGTCCCAGCACTCGAGCACCATGGGCTGCCTGGTGGGCCGCCAGTCGAACACGCCCTTGGGGATCAGGCAGCCCTCTTTGCCGAAGTTCTCGGCGAAGCTGAAGAAGCGGTCGTGCATCTTCATGTGCTCGATGTTCTTCACGTCCTTCTCCGAGGCCGTGCCCGCCAGGTAGTCCGGGATGCCCGCCTGGGTGTACATGGGGTCGGAGTCGATGAGCACCTTCACCGGGATGGACTGGTACTCCTCGCGCAGCCAGAGCGTGGTGGAGATGTTGAAGACCACGTCCGCGCGCTTGACCACGCCGGCCAACTGCTCGCGGCTCAGGCCGTGGAAGTTGTCGCCCGGGTCGCGCACGCAGAAGCGCCGGGCCAGGTCGGGGTCCAGGGCGGCGAGGTAATCGGTCAGGTACTTGATGTGGTAGGAGTAGTCTTCCGTGAAGGTGACTTTGAACGGGTCGTAGGCCCAGCCGCCGGTGTCCTCGAGGTAGTAGACGTCGTGGCCCAGCTTGTGGAAGCCGTGCAGGTACTGGATGTAGTCCCAGGCCACGCCTCCCAGGGGGTAGGTGCAGGCCAGTCCGGAGACGATGACGGTGCGTTTCTTCATGGCTGCGGCCTCCGGCCGCGCTTGTCGGGATTGTAGGGGTGCACTTTGAGGGCGTCGTCCACCACCACGTAGGCTTCGGTGCTCTGGCCCATGTACTGGGCCACGGCCGCGGCCACGTAGGGCATGATCTTCTGGATGTCGCCGGTGGGGCCCTTGCTCACGAGCCTGATCTTCCAGACCATGTTCCTAGGACTGTTTGCCTTGTAGCGGGCCAGGTCCACGGCCTCCACGAGCACGTCGCGGGTGAAGTCGATGAAGAGCAGGCTCCGGGGGCTGCGCCCGGCCGGGCCTTCGTCGAAGTTCTCGAAGGGGGAGCGGTGCTCCTCGGTGACCTTGTAGGCCAGGTAGACGCCGAGGTCGGCCTCGTCCACCTTGCCCACCCGCTTGTAGCCCCTGGCCTCGAGGGCCGTGGCCAGCGAGTCGGCGGCCTTGGCGAAGTCGGCGTCCTTGGGCGGGTTCTCCATGACCCCTTGCAGGACCACGAAGCGCTTCCCGAAGTCGACCTTCTCGGCGTAGGCGTCCAGGTGGATGGCGTAGCTCGCGCCAGGCCCGGTGCCGCCGCAGCCGGAAAGCGCGAGCGCGGCCAGCAGGGCCAGCGCGGCCAGAAGCCGTCCTCTCGGGGGGTGGCGGTCCATGCCCTTCTCCTTCGGAAAGGTTACGGGGCTTCCTGGGGGGCCGGGGCCTTGGCGCCGCGCTCCTTGAGGGGCGCGAATTGCAGCGAATGCAGGCGCGCGAACTCCCCGCCCTTGTCCAGAAGCTCCTGGAACGTGCCCATTTCCCAGATCTTCTTGTCCTTCACCACGAGTATCAGGTCGGCCCGGCGCATCATGGAGAGGCGGTGGGCGATGACGAAGGTGGTGCGGTTCTGCATGAGCCGGTCCAGGCCTTCCATGATCAGGGCCTCGGTTCCGGCGTCGAGGGCGGAGGTGGGTTCGTCCAGGATCAGCAGCGGCGCGTCCTTCAGGAGCGCCCTGGCGATGGCCAGGCGCTGGCGCTGGCCTCCGGAGAGGTTGGAGCCGCGCTCGTCCAGGCGGGTGTCGTAGCCCTCGGGAAGGTTCTCGATGAACTCGTGGGCGTTGGCCAGGGTGGCGGCGCGGACGACTTCCTCGCGGGTGGCGCTTTTCTTGCCGTAGGCGATGTTGTCGTGCACGCTCATGGGGAAGAGGTGCGTGTCCTGGAGCACGATGGAGACCTGCTGGCGCAGGCTTTTCAGCTTCACGGACGTCAGATTCTGCCCATCGATCAGGATCGAGCCCTTCTGCGGGTCGTAGAAGCGCAGGAGCAGGCTGATGAGCGAGGTCTTGCCCGCGCCGGTCTGGCCCACCACGGCCACGGTCGAGCCGCCGGGGGCGCCGAAGGAGACGTCCGTGAGCACGGGGCGCGCCGGGTCGTAGCCGAAGGTGACGTTCTTGAATTCCACCGCGCCGGAGCGGATCTCCAGGGGCCTGGCGTCCGGGGCCTCGGGCACGGCCTTGTCCTCGGCGAGCACGTCCAGCACGCGCCGGGCCTGGGCAAGGGAGCCGCGAATCGCGCCCATGGTGTTGGCGATGTTGTTGAGCGGCGTGTAGAGCGAGGCCAGATACCCGAGGAAGACCAGCAGGTCGCCCGTGGTCAGGGTGTCCTCAAGCACGTGCATGGCGCCCACGTAGAGCACGAAGGCGGTGCCCGCGGCGGTGATGGCCCCGATGATCCAGCCGTAGGCGGTCTGGAGCGAATACAGCGAAAGCTTGCGCTCGAAGCTGTGCTTGGACTCGCTCAAAAAGCGCTGGCGCTCCTCGTCCTCGCGGGCGAAGGCCTGCACCAGGGAGATGGAGTTGAAGATGTTCTCCACCGTGGAATAGACCTTCGATTCCTTCATGTGGGACTCGTAGGTCAGGTTGCCGATCTTCTTGCTCACGGAGGCGATGGCCAGGATCAGAAGCGGCACCACGGCCATGGCGTAGAGCGTGAGCTCCCAGTCCAGGCCCATGAGCACGATGAACATGCCCGCCAGGAGCACCAGGCTGGTCAGCGTGGTGAACACGCCGTTCATCAGGAGCGTCTGCACCGAGTAGGTGTCGCCCATGAGCCTGTAGAGCAGGTCGCCCGTGGGGCGGGTCTGGTGGAAGAGCAGCGACTGGCGCTGGAGGTGGTCGAAGAGCTCGCAGCGGAAGTCCTGGACCATGTCCTGGCCCATGCGGATGGTCAGGTAGTTGTTGGCCAGCTGCACGAAGCCGGTGAGGAAGTGGATGGCCACCATGGAGATGGCCACCACGGCCAGCTGCGCGCTGGCGGTGAGGGTGTGGGCGTCGAGCGAGAAGCCCATGAACTCCAACGGCTTGCCCGCGATGACCTGGTCCACGGCCAGCTTGAGCGGCCAGGGCTTGAGCAGCTCCAGCGCCGAGAGCACGCCGACCAGCCCCAGGCAGAACAGGAACAGGAACTTGTAGGGCCGCAGGTACCCAAGCAGTTTCAGGAAGACGGCCATAATCTCGTGGGGGAAGTAAGGTTTCGACCGCATTCGGGCCGGAGAGGCTTAAGCCTCCCCGGCCCGGGCAGGGTCATACGCGAGTGCGTTCGCTATGTCACTACTGAAGCGGGGCGTCCACGGTCACGCGGGCGGACTCGGCCTTGGCCGGGGCCTCTTGGGCCACGTCCAGGGTCTCGGCGGTCTCGGCCACCACCACTTCCTTCACGGCCACGGAGGAGGCCTCCTTGGCGGCTTCGGGGGCGTTGGCCGCGCAGGCGGGCTCGTCCAGGGTGCAGCCGTGCTTGCAGGTCATCAGGTGCTGGGCCAGCTTGGTGACCATGGCGGCCGAGGAGGACATGCCCTTGGCGGTCCACAGCACGGTGAGCGCGGCGGCCCCGCCGCACGCGGCGGCCGGGATCAGCGCGCCCATGGCCAGGCACACGGCTCCGGCGGCCACGCACAGCCCGGTCAGGCCCAGGGCGAAGCCGGTGGGCGCGATGGACCCGGCCAGGCGCACGAAGCGCTTGTCTCCGCCGTGGTGTTCCACCGTGGCGCGCAGCTTCATGGCGGTCATGAGCCCGGGCTGCACGCGCAGGTCCCACGGGGTGGAGGAGGACGAGGCGTAGCCGGTGTCGGTCGAGTGGCTCACGTTCAGGGTGCGCAGCACGCGCAGGATGTGGTCCAGCACGTCCTCGCGCTCCAGCGAGGCGTTGTTCCAGAAGAAGCGGTGGAACTTGAGCCCGCGCCTGAAGATGGAGCAGGTGTCCTTGATGCGCTGCCAGAAGGTGTACTTGGGCAGGTTGGCTTCCTCGGGCAGGCCCAGCACGGCCATGCTGCCGCGGGACAGGCTCTTGCGGCCCGCGCGGCGCAGGTCCATGAGGGTCTGGTAGCGGGCCTTGCCGCGAATCCAGGGCTGGGCCAGCGTGAGCATGGTGATGACCACGCGCGACAGGAAGTTGTCGTGGGCCTTGGGCAGCTTGGCCTGGGCGGCGCGGTGGCCGACAAAAGCCAGGGTGGTCAAGAGCATGGCCGCGCCCACCGCGAACATGGGGGCGAAGGCGAAGCCGGTGGCCAGCACCGCGAAGGCGGCCATCATCCACTCGAAGGACAGCGGCAGATAGGCCATCAGGCTGCCCTTGGGCTCGTAAAGGGTCTGGAAGAGCCCGGAGCCGAACACGCCGTGGTAGATCACCGGGCGGGTGGAGAGAAGCGCGCCCGAGATGTCGCCGTAGATGCGCCCGGCCCAGCGGGAGTTGCCCAGCACGTTGAAGCGCTGCGGGTGCTTGGGCATGAGGAGCGCCTCGGCGCGGCCGTAGCCCTTCTGCTGCTTGAGGTAGGCCTTCACCGTGTTGCGGCGGTGGTGCCAGACCATCATGCCCGCGTGGAAGCCGATGGTGTGGCCCATGTCCATGAGCCTCCAGCACAGGTCCACGTCGTCGCCGGCCGCGCGGTAGGTGGCGTCGAAGCCGCCCAGGTCCAGCAGGGCCTCGCGGCGGTAGGCCATGTTGCAGCCGGGGATGTGCTCGGCGATCTCGTCGGTGATCAGCACGTGCGTGGGCGCGCCGGGGGACACGGCCACGCAGGCGGCGGTGCGGTTGTCCTCGGGCGGGGGCAGGTTGGGGCCGCCGATGGCCGCGAAGCGGCGGTCGCGGAAGGCCCAGGCCATATAGGTCAGCCAGTGGGGGTCCACGTAGCAGTCGGAGTCGGTGTAGGCGATGATCTCGCCCTTGGCCGCGTGCATGCCCACGTTGCGGGCGGCGGACAGGCCCAGGTTGGGCTGGTGGATCACGTGGATGAACGGGAACTTGGCGGCGTACTTGTCGCTGATCTCACCGGTCTTGTCGGTGGAGCCGTCGTCCACCACGATGACCTCGAAGTTGGGGTATTCCACGTGCTGGAAGCTGGCCAGGCAGCCCTCCATGGTGGAGTCCGCGTTGAAGGCGCAGACGATCACGGAGATCATGGGCTGCTCGGGCGGCAGCGGCGGCAGCGGGTTGGCGTAGGCCTTGGACACGGCCTCGAAGGCGGCCTTGGGCTTGCGGTCGGCGTCGACGATGCCGAACTTCCAGTCCTCGATGAGGTGGCCGCCGGTGTACCACTCGTCGGTCCAGGCGAAGACCATGGTGCCGGACACGCCTTCCTCGAAGGCGGCGCGGACCTGCCAGTCCAGGAAGGAGGCCTGGGCGGCCTCGCCGTGGCGGATGGAGTCCATGCCGAACTCGGAGAGCACCAGCGGGATGTCGCAGGCCACGTTCTGCAGGCGCTTCACGTAGGAGCGGAAGCTCTTCTCGTCGTGCAGGTAGACGTTGAAGCAGAGGAAATCCAGGAAGGGCAGCTTCAGGTACTCGGTGGACGGGTAGTTGGCGTAGGTCACCAGGCCCGTGGGGTCCTCGCGGCGCACGATGGCGGCCAGCTTGGCCAGGAACTTCTCCACCTTGCGGGCGCCGCTCCAGCGCACGATGTGGCTGGGGATCTCGTTGCCGATCAGGTAGGCCAGGAGGGCCGGGTGGCCGGCGCAGGCGCGGGCGGCCTCGCGCATGGCGTCCTTGATGGACTCCTTCACTTCCCACTGGTCGAGGAAGCACAGGTGCTGGGGCCAGGGGATGCCCACCATGACGTGGACGCCGTGGCGGGCGGCGGTGTCCAGGAACCACTTGGGCGGCACGTAGTACACGCGGATGGTGTTCACGCCGATGGAGCGCATCAGGCGGAAGTCCTCGGCCACGCGCTCGGGCTCGGGCAGGGGCTCGCCGTCGGCGTTCTCGGGGAACGGTCCGTAGGTCACGCCCTTGATGAAGAACTTCTTGTCGCCAAGAAACAGGAAGCGCCCGTGCACTCGGGGGCGCTCGAAGATGCTCTGACCGGCGGCTCCGCCTTCCATCTGGAACATGGTGTCCTCGTCCTTTCCGGCGTCGTGCGCCGGTTTTTTCGCTTGGTGGCTTCCGGGGCCCGGAAGCGGCGCGCAAGCGCGCGAGGCTGCGTAAGCAAGGGGGGTGCCAATGGAGGGGGAGCCCGGGAAGCCGCGCCAGGGCTCCTCGGGAAAGCGGCGGCGCGCTCCGGTTACGAAAATTGCGCACGAAGCGGTTACGATAATTTCCCTTGACGGATTTTCGCGAAACCGGGCGAAACCGGGAGGCGGCCCCGCGCGACGCGGGGGGAGCGACGGGCGGGGGTGCGGCGGCGCGCCCTACAGCCGCGCCTTGAGCTCCTCCATGGCCTTGGCGGTCTTGTCGAGCATGTCGAGCACGAGGGGAGTGAACGAGGCGATCCTCGCGGAGTCGCCGGTGCGCGAGGCGTGCTCCAGCTCGAAGCAGAGCTGGCGAAGGGGCTCGGCGTGCAGGGTGCCGCTGGCGCCCTTGAGCGAGTGCGCGAGCAGGACCATGGTCTTCGTGTCGTCGCCGGACAGGGCGCGCTCGAACTTGGACCGGCGCTCCGGGTACTCCTCGATGAAGACCTCGAAGATCTCCCGGATCAGCTCGCGGTCGTCCTCCATGCGCACCAGGAGTTTTTCCATGTCGACGAGTGGCAGTTCCATGATGTCTTCCTCGTGTCGCCCGCCCGGGGGAGGCGACCGGTTTCTCCGTTTCAGCCCTTGGCGGGCGCGTCCCCGGGCACGTCGAGCACCGGCGCGAGCCGCAGGGTCACGGTGGTGCCGTGGCCCTCGCGGCTGACCACCTCCACCTGCCCTCCCCAGTCCTCCACGGCCTTGCGGATGAGCGCCAGGCCCAGGCCGTAGCCCTTGCCCTTGGTGCTGAAGAACGGGCTGAAGACCCGCTCCAGCACGTCCTTGGGCATGCCCCGGCCGTTGTCGCTCACGCTGAGCCCCACCTGCCCGCCGGACATGGCCACCGCCACCTCCACGAAGCCCGGACCGTCCATGGCCTCCACGGCGTTGGTCACCAGGTGCATCACGGCGCGGCGCAGGGTGTCCTCGTGGGCCTTGACCCTGGGCAGGCGCTCGCCCGAGAGGAAGGATATCTCCACGCCCTTGGGCAGAAAGCCCGAGCGCATGGTGCTCACGGCCTCGCGGGCCACCCCGGCGGGGTCGATCTCCGTGGGCTGGTCCGCTCCGGGGCGCGAGAACCCGATCATCTCCTTGAGGATGCGATCGAGCTTGGCCGTCTCCTCCAGGATGATGCGCACCTTCTCGCGCTCGCGCTCCGAGAGGTTGGGCGACTTGAGCAGCGAGTTGGTGAAGCCCCCGATGGCGAAGAGCGGGTTTCTTATCTCGTGGGCCATGTAGGCCGAGAGCCGCTCCACCACGCCTATCTTCTCGGTCTGCTGGGCGCGCTTCTCCAGCTCCGTGCGCGTGGTGATGTCGCGGCGCATGACCATCACGTGGGTCAGGTTGTGCGAGGCGTCGTAGATCGGGTAGGCGTATTCCCGGAAGTACAGGAGCCGCCCCTCCTTGCTGATGCGCGTTTCCAGGGATTCGGCCTTGCGCCCGGTGCGCAGGGCCGAGTGAAACGGGCAGTCCTTGGTCTCGGGGTGGCAGAAGGGCACGTTGTCGCTCACGGACTGCACGTCCCAGCAGGGCCTGCCCGCCAGTTCCTCCTTGGAGAGGCCCCGGCGCACCACCACGTTGCGGTTGCAGTCCACCACGTTGCCGTGCTTGTCGAGCAGGAGGATGTCCTCGGGCACCTCGTCGATGATGGCCTGGAGCAGCACGCGCTGGTTGTCCAGGTTCAGCTGGCAGCGCGCGCTGATGGCCGCGAACTTGTTCAGCGCGCAAAGGAAGAAGGAGGCCGTGTGGTCGATGAAGCTGACCTGGTCCGGCAGGGACGTTACGATCTTCTTGACCTTGTAGCGCTTGCCGGAAAGCTCGATGAGCAGATTGATGTCCGGGTGCGCGGCGAGCATGGCCTGGTAGGTGTCATAGACGGGCAGTCCGGCCACGCGCGGGTCGCGCAGCTTCTCCTTCTCCGGGCCTGGCTCGCTCAGGGCCTTGAGCTCCATGGGCGGCAGGAACTCGCCCACGGACTCGTTGTGGATGATGTCCAGGATGGAGAGAAAACCCGGGCCCGTGCCCATGATGCCCACGCGGAAGGCGGTGTCCTCCATCTCCCACAGGCAGTAGCCCTCCGGCAGCTGGTTACCCATGCGTCCGCTCCTGCGCAGCCAGCATCTCGTAGATTTCCTTCACGCCCACGCCCTTGAGGCGCGCGGCCGCACGGCGGGCAACCTCCTTGGGCTTGCCGCCCCTGGCCAACTCCTGGGCGAGCACGTCGCGGGCCTCTTCCTCGCCGGAGTGGGCCTTTTCCAGCGCGGGGCCGAGCACCACGGTGATCTCGCCGAGCAGGTCGAGGTCCTTGCCCGCGAAATCCGAGATTCGCCCGCGCAGGAACTCCTCATGGGTCTTGGTCAGTTCCCTGGCGATCACGCAGTCGCGTTCGCCCAGCACCGAAAGCGCCTCGGAGAGGGACTTGCCCAGGCGGTCCTTGCGCTCGAAGAACACCAAGGTGCAGCCCGCGTCCGCGAAGCGCGCCAGCGCCTGGCGCACGTCGCCCGCCTTGCGCGGCAGAAAGCCCAGGAAAACGAAGGGCTGCGGGGCCAACCCCGACGCCGAGAGCGCGGCCATCACGGCCGACGGCCCGGGCACGGGGCGCACGGCGTGCCCGGCCTCGCGGCAGGCCCGGACCAGCAGGAAACCAGGATCGGAGAGCACGGGCGTGCCCGCGTCCGAGATGAGTGCGGCCTCGCCGCCCGCCTCCAGGTGGCCGAGCACCTGGGGGATGCGGCCTTCCTCGTTGTGGTCGTACAGGGAGAGGAAGCGCGCGGGCTCGATGGCGTGGGTGGAGAAGAGCCGCGCGGCCCTGCGGGTGTCCTCGCAGAGCACGAGGGTGGAGCGCGAGAGCACGTCGCGGGCCCTGGGCGTCAGGTCGCCGGGGTTGCCCAGGGGCGTGGCCACGATCCACAAAGTACCCGGAATTACGCTCATGAAGAGCTTATTTCACGGCGGCAACACGAATGCAAGCGGGCCATTGACAGCCTGCGGGGCCGGGAATAGGAGTTTTTCATGGCCGACTTCGAGTACAACCCGGGCACCGGCGGGCCCTTGTCCGTGGCCCTGTCGCAGAGCCTCGTGACCTTCGACCCGCAGCAGGCGGCCGTGGCGAAATTCGAGCGCACGCCCGTGAGCCAGCCCGTGTCCGTGAACGCCTGGACCCACGTCTACGAGCAGGCCGAAAAGGGCCGGATCGTCGGCAACGTGGTCATCTGAGAAGAGGAAGCCTCCGGCGGCCAAAGGGACGGGGTCCCTTTGGAATCCCCCTCCGCTTCGCGGGCGTCGCCGGTGGAACGACGAGTTTCGAACGAGGAACGGAGCCTGACGGCTCCGTTCCTCGTTTTTTTGTTGCCGGGGGAAATCCGGGGACTAGGCGGCTTTGCGGTCGCGGCGGCGCATGAAGCCGGCGCCGATGGCCCCCAGGCCCATGAGCAGCATGGTGCCGGGCTCGGGGGTTGCCACGGGGGCATCCGCGGCGGTGAACATGATCGCGGGGGTGTAGCCGGTCCAGCCGCTGTCCGCTCTGAAGAGCGACACGCCTGCCGCGCCGCCGTCGGAATAGAACGGGCCGTGGGACGTGTTCCAGAAAACGGAGTCGGCATCCAGATCGGTTCCGACCGAAGGACCGGACGTGTTGAGGCCGAAGTTGAGGGAGTTGTACGGCCCGGACACTCCTGTGGGATTATTGCCGTAGTGCTGGGTGTTGTACGAAAGCCCGAATACGATCTCGTCGGGGAGCGTGATGGCGAAGGACGTGGCGTCGAAGACGATGTTGAACAGAATGCCGTTCATGTCCCAGCCGTCAGGACGCAGCGGAACGGTCGCGGTGGTGGCCAGGCTCGCGATGAGGCTTCCCGGGGTGACGGCTCCCGGAGCCGGGTTGACGTTGTACAGGTTCAGCGTGAAATCCATGGAGTAGCCATTGGGGTACACGCCGCCCCAACCGGTATTCGTCGCATTGCCGGTGAACCATGCCCAGTCGCTCATGGCGACCGTGACGGACGTGAGATCCCTCTCCGTCCCGGCGAATTGGATGGCGTTTCCAAACTCTCGAGTCGAAGTGGCTTCGTATCCCAGGCTGGGGATGTTGTGCGGATAAGGAATGGGAAGGCTATTGTAGATTGTTGCTGCGCTGGCCGAACCGCAAACCACGGTAAGTGCAAAAACACATAACATCCAACGGAACATCATTTTTTTCATCCCGATCTCTCCACGGTCGTTGAGTGATGAAAGACTGTCTCATCATGCCATTGCCGCCGATTGCCGCCGACAGCCATCCAGGGCCTGGATTGGAGTCTGCAATTAAACTCTTCGCAACTCCCTGCTTGTGGCCGCCTTCTGCCGAAAAGCCGTACGATCCTGCGCTGTTGAGCAAAATACATGCCCGCTGGGGACATTCCGGAAAAGCAATGGACACGGCCGTCCGAGATGGGATATTCTGAAAAATTCTTTTTCCCGCGCATTCAACCTGTCAATATTGTCGACATTATTTCTGTAAAGAAATTCGACTCGCACTGGTTCCGCCATAAGCTGACTGCTTGCGGCGCCATGCAAGGCGCAAATCGCGGGCGAAACGGACAGGGGAGGCTTCCCGCGCGAGTGTCAGCCGGAAAGCGGGGGCTTGAGGCGGGGTGAAGTCAGAAAGGTGGGGGATGCGCCGGACGCGCCTACCAGGGCTGCCAGCCCCTGCCCGCGCCGCCGCCGTCGAACTCGGCCTGAAACGCGTCGGCCAGGTGCGAGGCTTCGAGCGCGCCCGCGCGCGCGACCACGCTGACCACGTCGAAACGGCAGGGCTTGTCCCAAAGCGAATTGGCGGAGAGGTATTCGGCGGCGGCGCGCACGATGCGGGCGCGCTTGCCCCGGTCCACGGCGTCGGTGCCGCTGGCCAGGCTGCCCTGCCCGCGCGTCTTGACCTCCACGAACACGACGTACTCCCCGTCGCGGCAGATCAGGTCCACCTCGCCCCTGCGGCAGAGGTAGTTGCGCTCGATCACGCTCATCCCGAGGGAACGCAGCAGGCGCGCGGCCGCCTCCTCCCCTTCCCGACCGAGCTTCAGATGCCCGGCAGGCACTGGAATTCCTCGCGCACCGTGGGCTTTTCCGGGAGCACGCCCCTGAACGTCAGGCGGTGCAGCGGGCACGGCCCGAGCGCGGCCACGGCCTTCAGGTGTTCGGCCGTGCCGTAGCCCTTGTGCCCGGCCAGTCCGTAGCCCGGGAAGCGCGCGTCCATGCGCTCCATGAACCTGTCGCGGAAGGTCTTGGCCAGGATCGAGGCCGCCGAGATGGCCGGGACGAGCGCGTCGCCGTCCACGATGGCCTTCTGGGCCAGGCCGTCGAACGGCAGCAGGCGCGAGGGGATGATCTTGTTGCCGTCCACCTCGAGCCGGGAGGGGCGAAGCTTCATCACGGCCACGGCCCGGGCCATGGCCATGAACGTGGCCTGGAGGATGTTCACCCGGTCGATCACCTCCGCGCGCACCACGCCCAGGCCCCAGGCCACGGCCTGGACCTTCACGGCCTTCTCCAGCGCCAGGCGGCGTTGCGCGGTGAGCTTCTTGGAGTCGGTCAGGCGGGGCAGATCGTACGAGGCGGGGAGGATGACCGCGGCGGCCACCACGGGCCCGGCCAGGCAGCCGCGCCCGGCCTCGTCCACTCCGGCGGTGAGGATGGCGAGTGACATGCGCGCCTAGGCCCCGCGCCCCGAGACGGGATAGCAAGCCGGACATCTCGGGAAGGGCCTTGCCGGGTGCTGGCGCATGCGGGGCTCCTTGAAAAAAGACCGGGGGAAAGCCCTTGCGAAGCAAAGGCTCTCCCCCGGCCCCCTATGGAATGCGTCCCGGCCGGGAGCTGGCCGGAGAAGACGACGGGGACTAGTTGTGCCAGTCGTTCTTGGTCTTGATGCGGGAGGCCTTGCCCCTGAGCTTGCGCAGGTAGTAGAGGCGCGAGCGGCGGACCTTGCCCTCGGCAACGATCTCCACGCGCTCGATGAAGGGCGAGTGCATGGGGAACACGCGCTCAACGCCCACGCCGTCGGACACCTTGCGCACGGTGAAGGTGCAGTTGGTGGAACCCTTGCGCAGCCTGAGCACCGCGCCCTGGAACACCTGGATGCGCTCCTTCTCGCCCTCGAGGATGCGGAAGTGCACCTTCACGGTGTCGCCGGGCTTGAACTGGGGCATATCCAGGCGGATGTGCTCGTTCTCGATCTGACGGATGATGTCCATGGCCTGTCTCCTTATGACTGGCTTCGCCGGGAAGCCCTAAAAAATATCGCCCAATATCCGGTCGGCGAGAATCGCGGCCGCGCTGCGCACCGAGAGGTGGTTGTACCCGCCGTAGGGCCTGACCGGGGCCAGGAGCGCGTGCGTGAGCGCCAAGGCCTCGGGCGCGAGCCCGGAACCGGTTCCGAACACGAGAAGCGCGGGACGCGAGCCGAGCGCTTCGCGCACCTGCCCCGGGGTGACCGCCCCGTCCGGCCTGGCGCTGGTGGCCAGGACCCAGGGGTCGCGCCCGGAAGCTTCCCGCACCTGGGAGACGGCCTCCGCGAGGGTCGCCGTCACCCGGACCTTCCCCAGCGCCTCCGCGCGGTCGGGGTTGGCCCTGCCTCCCGGTCCGTCCGTCCAATGTCTGGTCAGCGTCGCCGCCAGGGCCTGCTGGTCCTCCAGGGGAGTGACCACCATGAAGCCCGCCATCGCGTACGTTCGGGAAATGCGGGCTATATCGTGGAGGTCAAGGTTGGTCAAGGACACAGTGACGGTGTGGCCGAATTTGTTGAGCACCGGTCCGTGGACCAGCGCCACGTAAAGGTTGCGCGACAGGAGCGTGCGCGGCTCGGAGGCCAGGAAGGCCCTGTCCGCGCCGTCAAGCCTCGCCTCGGCCAGGAGCTCCGGCCGCCTGGCCAGGGTCTGGGAGAGCGCCTGCCGCCGCCGCCAGTCCGCCACCTTGGCGTGGTCCCCGCCCAGGAGCACGTCCGGGACCCTGAGCCCCTCGAAGACCTCCGGGCGCGTGTAGTGCGGGTATTCCAGGAGCCCGGCCGAGAAGCTCTCCTCCTCCCCGGACTCCTCCTTGCCCATGAACCCGGGCAAGAGTCTGGCCACGGACTCGATCAGGCACACTGCCGCCGACTCCCCGCCCGAGAGCACGAAATCGCCCACGGACACGAGTTCCACCGGAAAAAGGTCGAGCAGGCGCTCGTCGATCCCCTCGTAGCGCCCGCAGAGCACGGTCAGGGACTCCTCGCCCGCCAGCTCGCGCGAGAGCGCCTGGATCAGGGGCCTGCCCCTGGGCGAGAGCATCAGCACGCGCCCGGGGTTCTCCAGCGAGCGCAGGGCCGAGACCAGGGGCTGGAGCGCCATGACCATGCCCGGACCGCCGCCGTAGGGCCGGTCGTCCACGGACTTGTGCCTGTTCTCGGCGAAGTCGCGCGGGTTTTTCAGCGTGAAATCGACTATCCCCTGCTCCCTGGCCTTGCCCATGAGCCCGCAGGAAAGGGGGGAATCGAAGAATTCCGGAAAAAGCGTGAGGATGTTGAAGCGCATGGGCGCGGCTAGGCCAGGTACAGATCCAGGAGCCCGGGCGGGGGCGCGATGGTCACGCGGCGTGCGTCCATGTCGATCTCCGGCACGGTCTCCTCGGTGGCGGGGAGCAGGATCTCCCTGCCGCTCTCCGAGCGGATCAGCCAGACGTCCTGTTCGGGCAGGTCCTCGAAGCCCTCCAGCACGCCGACCTTGGAGCCGTCCTCGAGCACGACCTCGAAGCCCACGATCTCGTGCAGGTAGACCTCGCCTTCGTCCAGCTCGGGCAGATCGTCCGCCTTCACCACAACCTCCATGCCGCGCAGCTTTTCCGCGGCGTCGCGGTCCGCCACTCCGGCCACGGTAAGAAGAAGCCGGCCCTGGTGCGGGCGGCAGGAGAGCACCTCCAGGAAGCGTTCCCGCCCCCTGGGTGCGCGAAACCCGATCAAGGCCCCCGGCGAATAGAGCTGGGGGGAGCCCGCGTGGTTCTCCACGCTGAACTCCCCCCGGATTCCGTGAGGCTTGACCACCTCGCCGATGACTACCAGCTTGGGGTGATTCAATCCCGGCTCCTCCCGGATGCTACTCCAGGATTTCCAGCACTGAGCGCTTGCGCGCCTTGGTGGACGCCGCCCCCAGGATCGTACGCATGGCCCGGGCCGTGCGCCCCTGCTTCCCGATGACCTTTCCCAGGTCCTCTTTGGCGACCTTGAGCTCGATCACGGAGGTCTGCTCGCCTTCGATCTCCTTCACCTGCACGGCGTCGGGATTGTCGACGAGGGACCTGGCGACGTATTCAATCAAGTCCTTCAGCATGTGTTGGCGCCTCCGTGTTTTCGGCACAGTCCCGGCGCCGCATCCAGCCCGGACGAAGCTTACTGCTTCTCGCCGGCCTTGCGCAGAAGCGCGGCCACGGTGTCCGTGGGCTGGGCTCCGCACGCGATCCACTTGGCCACCTTCTCGGCGTCCACGCTGATCTCGGCGGGCTCAACCATGGGGTTGTAGTACCCCACGTACTCCAGGGCGCGGCCGTCGCGACGGGTCGCGCTGTCCATGGCGGCGATGCGGTAGAAGGGACGTTTCTTGGAACCCATTCTCGTGAGTCGAAGTTTCATGGCCATACTCAGTTCACCCCCGATGAGGATATGTAACGTGTTTTCATGTTCTGGCAACCCCGCCGCGCCCCTCCGCGAGCGGCGCGTGAAGGCGGCCCTAGCGCTTTTTCTTCTTCTTGCGCTTGTCCTTGTCCTTCTTCTTCTTGGTGGGGCTGCCCTTGCCGGACATGGCGCCCGCCAGCCCGGCCATGCCGGGCATCCCAGGCATTCCGGCGGGCATGCGCCCCCCCGGCATGGAGGGCATCTTGGGCATCTTGCCCCCGCCCATCATGCGCTGCATCATCATGCGCATCTGGTCGAAATTCTTGAGCAAAGCCGTCACGTCGCCAACCTGCACGCCGGAGCCCTTGGCGATGCGCTCCTTGCGGCTCTGGTTGATGATCTTGGGCTCCACGCGCTCGCGCTTGGTCATGGAGCTGATGATGGCCTCGAGCCTGGCCATCTCCTTCTCGGGCATCTGGATCTCGCCCAGCTGCTTGGTCAGCTTGCCCATGCCCGGGATCATCTTGAGGATGGTCTCCAACGACCCGAGCTTCTTCACCCTGCGCATCTGCGTGCGGAAGTCGTCCAGGGTGAACTGGGCCTGGCGCAGCTTGCGCTCCATCTCCTGGGCCTCGGTGGCGTCGAACTCCTCCTGGGCCTTCTCGATGAGCGAGAGGATGTCGCCCATGCCCAGGATGCGCGAAGCCGCGCGGTCCGGGTGGAAGATCTCCAGGTCCGAGGCCTTCTCGCCCATGCCCACGAACTTGATGGGCTTGCCCGTGACTTCCTTGATGGAGAGGGCCGCGCCGCCGCGCGCGTCGCCGTCCATCTTGGTCAGCACCACGCCCGAGATGTCCAGGCGCTCGTTGAAGCTGGCCGCCACCGTGACCGCGTCCTGGCCGGTCATGGCGTCGGCCACGAAGAGAATCTCGTGCGGGTTCACCGCGGCCTTGATGGCCTGAAGCTCCTCCATGAGGGGCTCGTCGATGTGCAGGCGGCCGGCGGTGTCCAGGATGACCACGTCGTGCCCGGCCTCCGTGGCCTTGGCCACGGCGTCGCGGCAGATGTCCACGGGGTTCATCTGCGTGGTGGACTGGTACGCGGGCACGTCCAGCTGCGAGGCCAGCTTGTGCAGCTGGTCGATGGCCGCCGGGCGGTAGACGTCGGCCGGGACCAGGTACGGCTTGCGCTTGTGCTGCCGCCGGAACCACAGGGCCAGCTTGGAGGTGGTGGTGGTCTTGCCCGAACCCTGCAGGCCGACCATCATGATCACCAGCGGCTTCTGCTTGAAGTCCACGGTCTGGGCCTCGCCCCCGAGCAGGGCCAGGATCTCCTCGTGGACGATCTTCACCACCATCTGGCCCGGAGTCAGGGACTTGAGCACGTCCTGGCCCAGGGCCCGCTCCTTCACGCGTTCCGTGAAGGCCTTGACCACCTTGAAGTTGACGTCGGCCTCCAGAAGGGCCAGGCGCACCTCGCGCAGGGCCTCCTGGATGTTGTCCTCATCCAGGCGGGCGTGGCCGCGTATCTTCTTGAATACCGACTCTAAGCGGTCTTGCAGGCTTTCGAACATGGTCCCTTCTTGGCCCTTTCTTGCGTGGCGGAAAAAATAAGCCCTCCCCCTTAGCCGGGGAGGGCCGTCAAGTCAAGGGGTCGCGGCGAATGGCCGCCCTGCCCTACTCCACGCCCATGATCGCGCGCGCGAAGCCCTCGGCCGCGCCCTCGATCACCTTCCTGTCCACGCAGAAGGTCAGGCGGAAGTAGCCCGGCATGCCGAAGCCCGTGCCGGGCACGGCCAGCACGCGCTGCTCGCAGAGCTTGCCCACGAAGGCCACGTCGTCGCCGCCAGGAGCCTTGGGGAAGAAGTAGAACGCCCCGGCGGGCATGGCGTACTCGTACCCGGCCGCGCTGAGCACCTTGGCCATGGCCTCGCGGCGCTCGGCGTAGACCGAGGCGTCCACCTGATGGCCCAAGGCGCGCACCAGGAGCGCCTGGCCGATGGCCGGGGCGTTGACGTAGCCCAGAATGCGGTTGGTGAACACGACGCCGTTCATGAGCTCCGCCTTGCCGGGCATGTCCGGGGCCACGGCCACGTAACCGATGCGCTCGCCCGCCAAGGACAGGTTCTTGGAAAAGGAGCTGACCACCACCGTGTACGGGTATATCTTCGGCAGCGAGGGAACCTCGGCCCCGCCGTAAGCCAAAAAGCGGTACGGCTCGTCGGAGAGGATCAGGATGGGGCGCTCGCGCTTCTCGTTCAGGCGCGTGAGCCCCTCGGCCAGCTGGCGCAGGGTGGACTTGGAGTAGATGCAGCCCGTGGGGTTGTTGGGCGAGTTGAGCATGACCACGCGGGTGCGCTCGGTCACCGCGCCCAGCATGGCGTCCACGTCCAGGTCGAACGAGGGCAGCCTGGCGGGCACCGTGACCAGCCTGCCGCCGTGGTTGCCCACGTAGAAGCCGTACTCGACGAAATAAGGCCTGGGGCAGATCACCTCGTCGCCCTGGCTGAGCACGGCCCGGAAGAAGGCGTTGATGCCCCCGGCCGCGCCGCAGGTGAGCAGGAGGTCCGAGCCCTCGAACGTGACGCCCTGCTCGGCGCTGACCTGGGCGGCCAGGGCCTCGCGCACGTGGGGGTAGCCGGCGTTGGGCATGTAGCCGAAGGCGAAGGGCTCGCCCGCGCGCGTGGCCAGGTCCGCCAGGCACTCGCCCACCACCGGCGGGGGCGGCAGGTCGGGGTTGCCCAGGCTGAAATCGTGGACGCGGTCGACGCCGTAGAGTTTTTTCATCTCCGCGCCCTGCTCGAAGATGCGCCTGATCCAGGAGCCCTTGGACAGGGCGTCGGCGATTTCGCCGGACAACAGCTTCATGTGATGCTCCCTAGGTAATTTGCAACGGGTGAAGATAGCGCGCTTGCCCCTTCACTTCAAGCTTGCCAAGTCGGCTCTTTGCGGATACATCCCCCGCCGCCTCTCTTTGAAAAAGTGCGCCCCCCGGGCGCGACATCATGCGTTGCCGGCAGCCTCGCGCCCACGCGCGGGCATTCACAAACCCGTTTCGATCATTACATTACGCCCCATGAACCACACCCCCGAGATCCTAGCCCCCGCCGGCGACGCCAACAGCTTCCTCGCCGCCATTTCCGCCGGAGCCGACGCCGTCTACTGCGGCCTCAAGCATTTTTCCGCGCGCATGCAGGCCGACAACTTCTCCATCCAGGAACTGGCCCGGCTGACCGCGCTCGCCCACCAGAAAGAGCGCAAGGTCTACGTGGCCATGAACACCCTGCTCAAGCCGGGCGAGGAGGCCAAGGCCGGACGCCTGGTTGACCGCCTGGCCCGCACCGTGCGCCCGGACGCGCTGATCGTCCAGGACCTGGGCATGGTCTCCGTGGCCCGCCAGGCCGGTTTCGCGGGCGAATTGCACCTCTCCACCCTGGCCAACGTGTCCTCCCAGTCCGCGCTGCCGCTCATGCCCTCGCTCGGCGTCAGCCGCGTGGTGCTGCCGCGCGAGCTCAACGTGGACGAGATGCGCCTGATGGCCGAGGCCTGCCCCGAGAACGTCTCCCTGGAGGCCTTCGTGCACGGCGCGCTGTGCCACAACGTCTCGGGCCGCTGCTGGTGGTCGAGCTTCTTCGGCGGCAAGAGCGGCCTGCGCGGGCGCTGCGTGCAGCCCTGCCGCCGCGTCTACACCCGCAAGGGCCAGCCCGGGCGCTACTTCTCCTGCCAGGACCTCTCCCTGGACGTGCTGGCCAAGGCGCTCCTGACCATCCCCCAGGTGAAGGCCTGGAAGATCGAGGGCCGCAAGAAAGGCCCCCACTACGTCTTCTACGTGACCACGGCCTACCGCATCCTGCGCGACGCCCCGGACGACCCGCACGCCAAGAAGGCCGCGCTCTCCTACATCGACCAGGCCCTGGGCAGGCCCGTGACCCACTACACCTTCCTGCCCCAGAAGCCGCGCAACCCCGTGGACTCCCTGGCCCAGACCGGCTCCGGCCAGCTCATCGGCCGCCTGACCATGAGCGCGGCCCGCAAGTACTTCATCAACCCGCGCCAGCCGCTCCTGCCGGGCGACCTCCTGCGCCTGGGCTACGAGGACGAGGCCGGGCACCAGGTGGTGCGCGTCACGCGGCCCATCCCCAAGGGCGGCCGCTACGACCTGACGCTTTCGGGCAAGGGTAAGGAGCGCCCCCGCGCGGGCATGAGCGTGTTCCTCATCGACCGCCGCGAGCCCGAGCTCTCGAGCCGCATAAACGCCCTGGAGGCGGAGCTCAGGCGCATCCCCGAGGTGGAAGCCCCCGAGTCCTCCTTCGAGCCGGCCTTCCCCAAGCCCTACAAGGCCCCGCGCGGCGTGCGCGCCGAATCCGTGCACATCTGGCGCCAGCCCCCCAAGGGCCCGGCCAAGGGCGCGGCGGGCGTGTGGGTGTCGGCCACCAAGACCCAGCACCTGCCGCTGGGGCGCGCGGCCTCCACGTGGTGGTGGCTGCCCCCGGTGATCTGGCCCAACGAGGAGAAGGACTTCGCGGACATCCTGGAGCTCATCCTCAAGCGCGGCGGCAAGCGCTTCGTGCTGAACGCGCCCTGGCAGACCGGGCTCATCGGCCGCAAGCGCCGCGAAATGGAGCTGTGGGCCGGGCCGTTCTGCAACGTGGCCAGCCCCCTGGCGCTGGAAAAGCTCAGGGGCATGGGCTTCGACGGGGCCGTCGTCAGCCCCGAGCTCTCCGGCGAGGAGATCATGGCCCTGCCCCGCAGGAGCCCCATGCCGCTCGGCATCGTGACCTCCGGGCTGTGGCCGCTCGGCATCAGCCGGACCATGACCCAGGACGTGAAGGCCTGCGAGCCGATCTCCAGCCCCAAGGGCGAGGTCTGCTTCATGACCCGCTACGGCCAGAACTACTGGATCTACCCCAACTGGGAGCTGGACCTCACCGCCAGGGAGGACGACCTCTCCCGCGCCGGGTACCTGCACCTGATCCACATGCGCGAACCCATGCCCAAGACCATCGAGCGCAACGAGCGCGGCTGCGTGTTCAACTGGGATATCGGCATGCTGTAGGGGAGAAGACCGGGCTCCGCCCGGACCCGCCAGGGGGATGATCCCCCTGGACCCTCAATGGCTTCGCGGGCATCACCGCCCACCTGGAATAATCGAAGGCCCCGTGATCCGCTTGCGCGGATCACGGGGCCTTCGATTCGTTTAATAAATCCAACCCCTCGCCGCTCGCGGCGACGGCGGTCCGCCGGGATGAGCGCCGCCTTGGGAGCGATCCCGGCGGCTCTCCCGCGCGCCCCTGGCATCCGTGTGTCCGGCTCACTGGTCCGCGAGCGACTTATCCGCACCTCTGTCCGGATCAACAGTGAAGCCCGCGAAGCCGTTGCCGGGTCAAGGGGGAGGCACTCCCCCTTGCGGGTCCGGGCGGAGCCCGGCGGGTGCAGGACGGAGTCCTGCCGGGGCGTGGGGCGGCGCACCGCCTCAGGCCAGGAGCAGCTTGGCCTCTCCCAGCTGCGTGGCGGCCAGGCGTCCGCCGCGCTCTTCCAGAAGTCCCTCGTCCACGAGCGCGCGCACGAGCATCCGCACCCTGTAGATGGGCAGCCCGGAGGCGCGGGCGGCCTCCTCCTCGGTGCCATATTCGCGAAGCGCGGCAAGCCCCGCGCGGCCAGTCTCGGTCAACGTCCCGTCCGGTTTGAGGCAGGCCATCGGCTCACAAACTCCTTTTGCAGTAGAACCAGTCCACGCAGTCGGGGCCACCGGCGGCCACGCGCTCCTGCGCGGCCTCCTGGGTCCTGGGCGCGGGCACGATCACCTTGTCCCCGGGCCGCCAGTTGGCCGGGGTGCCCACCTTGTGGGCGTCGGTGGTCTGGAGCGCGTCCACCAGGCGCACGATCTCGTCCATGTTGCGCCCTGTTGTCAGCGGGTACCAGATCACGGCCCGGACCACCTGGGCGGGGTCGATGACGAACACGCTGCGCGAGGCCTCGGTGCCGGACTCGCCGGGCATGAGCATGCCGTAGAGTTCGGCCACCTTGCGCGAGAGGTCGGCCACGATGGGGAATTCGATCTTCGCGCCGAAGACCTCCTCGATGCGCCGCACCCAGGCGATGTGCGAAAACACCGAGTCGATGGAGAGCCCGAGCAGCTCGCAGCCTTTTTCCCGGAGCGTGGCGTGGATTTCTGCGAAAGCCAGGAATTCGGTGGTGCACACCGGGGTGAAGTCCGCCGGGTGGGAGAAGAAGACGAGCCAGGAACCCTTGAAGTCCTCCAGGCGCAGCACGCCGTGGGTGGTCTCTGCCTCGAAGGCCGGGGCTTGTTCACCGATGCGCGGGATGCGCGGCGGGCAGGTTGTCTGGTCCATGCGGTCCTCCGTGGGAAGGCGGGGATCGCATTTCATAGCGCAGGCGGGCTTGGAAAGTCCACCTCAGGCGAGGCTCGCGAGCACCATGCGCGTGATCTCCTGGAGGCGCGCCCCGTCGGTCACCTTGCGGCCCTTTTCGCCGCGCACGTAGAAGAGGTCGAACACTTCCAGGCCGTGGGTGTCGATCTTGGCCATGTGCACTTCCAGGCCAAGCGAATCCAGGGCCACGGCGATGTCGTAGAGGAGCCCCAGGCGGTCGGCCGCGCGCACGTCCACCACGGTGAAGTATTCCGAGGCCTCGTTGTCCACCCGCACCCGGGGGCGGATGCCCATGTCCGGCTGTTTGGGGGCCAGCGGGGAGGAGCGCTTCTCCTGGATGCGGTAGTCCAGGGAGAGCTTCCCCGTGAGCGTGTAGCGCAGGGCGCGGCGCACCCTGGCCCAGAGTTCCTCCACGTAGAGCGCCTCGGGCGGGTTGGCGGTCTGGTAGTGGTGGATCTCGGTGCCGTCCTCCCAGAGGAAGAAGTCGGCCGAGCGGATGTTCACCCCGTGCAGGGCCAGCACCCCGGCCATGGCAGCGAAGAGCCCGGGCTGGTGCCTGGCGGCCAGGGTCACGCCCCAGCCGTCCCCGGCAGGGGAGGGTTTGGTCTCGATGACGCCCACGCCGCGCCCTGCCACGCTGGAGGGGCGCATGCGGAAGTCCTCCTCGAGGATTGCGTCCAACTCCGAGACCATCTTCATGTCGGCCAGGATGTCCTGGGCCTCGCGGCCCAGCAGATAGCGCGCGGGCATGGCGTCCAGGCAGGCCTGCATGCGCTCCTGTCCGAACAGGCTCCCGGCCTTGGCGCGCAGGGTGTCGCGCAGGGCCACCATGGCCTGGGCGTCGGAGCGGTCGAAGAGCGCGCCGCCCTCGAGCACTGAGCGGATGCGCCTGGCCAGCCCGCCGATGAGGCTCGCTTTCCAGTCGTTCCAGGCCGAGGGGCCGGTGGCCACTGAGTCGGCCATGGTCAAAAGCAACAGCATGTCCAGGCGCTCGGGCGTGCCCACGCGCCTGGCGCAGGCCGCGAGCACGTCGCGGTCGGTGATGTCGCGGCGCATGGCCACGTCGGCCAGCATCAGGTGCCTGAGCACCAGGAAGGAGACGTCGGACACGGCCTCGGGGTCGACGCCCAGGCGGGTGAGCGCGTCGCGGGCGATGTCCGCGCCCTTCTCGGAGTGGCCGCCGCCCAGGCCCTTGCCGATGTCGTGGAAGATCGCGCCCAGGAGAAGGCGCTCCGGGTGCGGCAGGCGGGCGTAGGTTTCGTGGAAGGGGTGGCCGGGCAGGGCCGCCTTCTTGATCTCAAGGATGGTCTCCACGGTGTGGCGGCCCACCGGGTGGATGTGGAAGACGTCGTACTGCACCATGTGCTGCACCCGGCCGAACTCCGGGATGATGGCCCCGAGCACGCCGGTCTCCAGCATGTCCGAGAGCGCGGCCCCGCCGTGGGGGTCGAGCAGGGCCTTTTCCAGAAGCCCGAAGGCGCGGCGTCCGCCCTCGTCGGTGGCGGCGAAGCTCTCGAAGCCGGGCAGGCCCTTCTCGATGGCGTGGCGCGCGCCGATGGCCAGGGGCTCGCCCAGGCGCAGGGCGTGGCCGAAGATGTCCAGCACGTCCTCGGGGCGGGCTCCCGCCCGGGGGGCGGGGTCGAAGTCGAGCCCGTGGCGCGTGAGCGCGACCTTGCCGCCGAGCGGCCGGGGCGTTCCTGGCTGGACCGGCCCGTGGCCGAGCATGGGCCACAGGGCGCGGCGCAGGATGCGGATCTCGGCCATGACCCGGTGCAGCTCGGTGAGGAAGACCTCCACGTCCTTCATCTCGCCGGAGGCCTCGAACTTGAGCCTCGGGGCCAGGCGCTGCTGGGCGTCCAGGCTCAGGCGGTCCTCCTTGCGGTTCTCGAGGATGTGCAGGTGGTTGCGCACGGTGAGCAGAAAAGAGAGGTGCGAGTCCAGGAGCGAGAGCCACTCCGGGGCCAGCCCGCCGCCGGACATGGCGTCCAGCTTGGAGAGCCAGCGCAGCTGGTGCACGTCGCGCAGGCCGCCCATGGCCTCCTTGAGGTTGGGCTCGAGCATGCCCGAGGCGTCGCCGTAGGCGGACTCGCGGCGCTGGTTGTGGCTTTCCAGCCACTGCTTGAAGCCTTCCGCCCGGCCCTTGAGGAGGCGCTTGTCGCGCTGGGAGGCGAAGTCGTCGAAGACGGCGCGGCTTCCGGCCAGGAAACGCGCGTCGATGAGCGAGGCGAACACCTGCCAGTCGTTCTTGCCGAGCTGCAGGCACTCCTTGACGGAGCGCACGCCGTGGCCCAGGTCCGCGCCCAGGTCCCACAGGGGAAAGAAGAGGGCCTTGGCCAGGTCGCGCGCCTCGCCCGGGACCTTGCCCGCGTAGACAACCAGCACGTCGATGTCGGAGCGCGGGCAGAGTTCGGCCCGGCCGTAGCCGCCCACGGCGACCACCGCGAATGGGGTCCTTGCCGGGGGGAGTTCGCCCACCCGGTCGAGGAAGTATGCGTCGTGGAGTCCCGAGAGCTTGGGGCAGAGGCCCGGGTCGGGTTCGGCCAGGATCCTCGCGCGCCCCGCCTCCAGGCGTTGGGCCGAATCGGGCTTTTTCTCGGGCATGGGGCGTGAAAAAGGGAGGCCGCGCGGGCGGCCCCCCTTTGGTGGTTCGATGCGTTAGATGGCGTCCTTGCCGGTTTCGCCGGTGCGGATGCGGACCACTTCCTCCACCGGGATGATGAACACCTTGCCGTCGCCGACCTCGCCGGTGCGGGCCGAGGACTCGACGGCCTTGAGCACCCCGGGGACGATGGCGGCGTCCACCACCAGCTCGATCTTGATCTTGGGCACGAAGTCGACCTGGTACTCGGCTCCGCGGTAGATCTCCTTGTGCCCGCGCTGGCGTCCGAAGCCCTTGACCTCGGAGACGGTCATGCCCTTGACGCCCGCTTCGGTGAGGGCCTTCTTGATGTCCTCCAGCTTGTAGGGCCGGGTGATGATCTCGATCTTACGCATGGGTTAGGCTCCTTCGTCCTTAGTTCTGGTAGCCGGCTTCGCCGTGCTGGGTCAGGTCCAGGCCCTTGACCTCTTCCTCTTCGGAGACGCGCACCTTCACGATGGCGTTGACGATGGCCAGGATGATCAGCGTGCCCACGAAGCAGAAGGCCCAGGTGGCCACGCAGGAGACGAACTGCACCCACAGCTGCTCGGGGTTGCCGTAGAGCAGGCCGTTGTTGCCGGCCTCGTTGACCTCCTTGGTGGCGAACAGGCCGGTGGCCAGGGCGCCCCAGGTGCCGCCGAGGCCGTGCACGCCGACCACGTCCAGGGCGTCATCGTACTTGAAGATGTGCTTCATGTTAACACCGAAGTAGCAGACCGCGCCCCCGACCAGGCCGATGACGATGGAGGCCATGGGGGTGACGAAACCGGCGGCCGGGGTGATGGCCACGAGGCCAGCGACCGCGCCGGAGGCCAGGCCCAGGGTGGTGGGCTTGCCGCGGTGCATCCACTCGGCCAGGATCCAGGACAGCGAGGCGGCCCCGGCGGCCAGGTGGGTGGTGACGAAGGCGGAGGAAGCCAGGCCGCCGGCGGTCAGGGCGGAGCCGGCGTTGAAGCCGAACCAGCCGAACCACAGCAGGCCGGCGCCCAGGATGGTCATGGGCAGGTTGTGGGGAATGAAGGGCTCGGAGCCGTAGTTCTTGCGCTTGCCCAGGAAGATGGCGAAGGCCAGGGCCGAAGCGCCGGAGCTCATGTGGACGACCGCGCCGCCCGCGAAGTCGAGCGCGCCCATGCCGGCCAGCCAGCCGCCGCCCCACACCCAGTGGGCCAGGGGGTTGTAGATCACCACGGCCCAGATCAGGCTGAAGAGAAGGAAGGCGCTGAATTTGATGCGCTCCGCGAAGGCGCCGGTGATGAGCGCGGGGGTGATGACCGCGAACATCATCTGGAAGACCATGAAGGCCAGGTGGGGGACGGTGTTGGCGTAGGTCTCGTGGGGGGTCTGCCCGACGCCAGCGAGGTTGAGGAAGTCGAGCCCGCCCACGATGCCGCCGATGTCCGAGCCGAAGGCCATGGAGTAGCCCAGAATGGCCCACTCGATGGAGATCAGCCCGATGAGCACGTAGCTGTGCATGAGGGTGGCCAGGACGTTTTTGGAGCGGACCATGCCGCCGTAGAACAGGCCAAGGCCCGGGGTCATGAGCAACACCAGGGCCGCCGAGATGAGAATGAATGCCGTGTCCGCCGCGTTCATCAGAAAAACCCTCCTGTTTTCGATGGTGGCCTTCCGGCGGGACACTCCCGCCGGAGGCCTGGTGCGCGCCTTTTCAAAACCGGGTCGCTCCTGCCTGCTCCGTCCGGTTCGGCTGCACGGCTTCAGAGATAGGGGCGTTTTTACACTTTTGCAAGTTTTTTCTGAAACCGCTCATTTTCAACCAACGCTGTTCAAAAATGTCATTTCAGTCATGTACTGAGGATAAATAGCTTGAATAATAAATTTTTATTTGCAAACAAGCGCCGGAAACCTTCTGCCATTTTTTTACAAGACATGCAAAATTTTTTCATTTTACACCAAAGCTCCATCGACGGGCATAAAACGAGGAAGGAACTCCGCGCGCCGCTTGCCATCCACGCCTGTTTGGGACAAAGAACATAAGGAAGAATCCGACAACTCCCTGGAAAAAATATGGCCGAATCCCCCTCGAATTCACGAGTGATCCTCACGGTGGACGATGATGTGGCGGTCCGCTCCACTCTCGCCGCCTGGATCGAGGATTCGGGCTACGCCGCGCTGGAGGCGTCCAGCGGGGTCGAAGGCCTGGAACTGCTCGCCGAGCGCAAGCCCGACCTCGTGCTTCTGGATCTGCGCATGCCGGTGATGGACGGGCTCACCTTCCTGGAGCACAAGAAGGAGTCCGGCGACGAGACCCCGGTGATCGTGGTCTCGGGCCGCGCCGACCTCCAGGACGCCATCCGCGCCTTCCGCCTGGGCGCGTGGGACTACATCACCAAGCCCATCGAGAGCTTCGACCTGCTCGAGCACGCCGTGTCGGTCATCTTCGAGCGCAAGGAGTTGGCGGAGAAGGTCCGTCGCGCCGAGGCCAAGTACTCGAACCTCGTGCAGAACGTGCCCCTGGTGATCTTCAGCCTGGACGCGAAGCTGGCGCTCAGGTTCGTGAACCGGGCCTGCCGGACCATGCTGGGCTACGCCCAGGAGGAGGCCCTGGCCGAGCCGGACTGGCTCTTCAAGCGCATCCACCCGGAAGACCGCGAGCAGTTGCGCCGCGTGCTCTCCCAGAGCCTGAACGACTGTGGGCTCACATTTTCAAAAACGTGCAGGCTCCTGCACAAGTCCGGGCGGGTGGTGCACGGCATCATCAAGTCCATCCCGCTGCCGGGATGCGGCGAGGAGGAGCCGCGCCAGGGCGTCGAGGGCGTGATCGTGGACATCACCGACCGCCTGATGCTCGAGAAGTACCTGGTGCAGAAGGAGAAGATCAAAACCCTGGGGGCCATCTCCGCCGAGGTGGCCCACGAGATACGAAACCCGCTGGTGGCCATCGGGGGCTTTGCCCGCAGGCTCTTGCGCAAGGAGCCGGGCCAGGCCGAGGCCGAGATCATCTTCGGCGAGTCGCAGCGCCTGGAGCGCATCCTCGACCGCATCCGCGACTACCTGAGCCCCGTGCGCATGCACCGCGCCAAGGTGAAGCTCGCCGACATCGTCCAGGACTGCCTGGAGCTCCTCGCCCCCGAACTGGAGGCCAACGGCGTGGTGCCGAGGCTCGAGACCGACAACGCCGTGTCCACCGTGGAGGAGGACCCGGACCTGCTCACCCAGGTGGTGATCAACCTGGTGCGCTCGAGCATCGGGTCCATGCCGCCCAAGGGGGAGATGTGGATCAGGAGCTTCGCCAGCGAGGGCTTCATGCACGTGGAGGTCGGGGCGGACCAGGCCCGGGCCGTGGAGGACGTGGAGAAGGTCTTCCTGCCCTTCGACGAAGGCGGGGACACCATCGGCCTCCCCTTCTGCTACCGCCTCCTGCGCACCATGGGGGGCTCGCTCTCGTTCGAGCAGAAGGACGGCAAAGGGATGTTCACCATGTCCGTGCCGCGCGCCGGGCTCCGGGGGGCCGAAGCAGGGAACTAGTTTACCGTTTCCGTCATTTTCACTGAAATCGCCAAATTTGTCTCGAAGCGGCCGCACGGCGACGGCGCGAGGGAAAAACGAAGAAGCCCCGGAAGGCGCGTGCGCCTTCCGGGGCTTCTTCATTCAACATTCTTGGGTATCGGGGGGGGGGTGGGTTCGCATCCGCTATAGGCAGTTCCTCCTGTGTGGGTTGCAGGGAGCCTTGCCGAGTATCGCCGCCCGTTCGGCCGTCCGGGCGGAGCTAGGCGCAGAGCGCCTGGTTGAGGTTGCCCTCTATTTTGCGGAACAGCGGATTTTCGCGGCCGAGCTTGCCTTCGACCAGTTCGAGTGCCCGGCCGAACTCTCCGGCGGCCTCGTCCCGGCGTTCGGCCAGCAGGTGCACCAGCCCCAGGTTGTTGCGCAGCTTGGCCTCGTACATGGACGTCCCGGCCTTGCGCGCCAGGTCGATGCCCTGTGACAGAAGGTCGCTGGCGTGATCGAGTTCGCCCGTCTGGCAGGCGGCCATGCCCTCCCGGTTCAGCCGGGTCAGGGCCTTGGCCCTGCATCCGCCGCCGG
The DNA here is from genome assembly GCF_055397115.1 of Fundidesulfovibrio sp. YSD1. NCBI lineage: Bacteria > Pseudomonadati > Thermodesulfobacteriota > Desulfovibrionia > Desulfovibrionales > Desulfovibrionaceae > Fundidesulfovibrio > Fundidesulfovibrio sp. YSD1. Next base: position 3,221,757 of record NZ_AP043666.1, on the reverse strand, counting down.
AGCAACCCGCCTGTTGCTCGGTCATGGGCCGAAGCAGGGTCTGAAACATGTCTCTCGGCCGGGTCTTCTTGCAGCCGATGCTCGACTTCGTGGTCATGGCGCACCTCCATGGCTTTGCGCCGGCACGGCGGGGGCGGACACCACCCAATTCGCTCCGGCCCCGCCATGTGCCGTCGTGCCGTGGTCCCTTCTTAAATGAAAATGATTTTCATTGTCAACAGCCCATTTCGAAAATTCCACCCCCGTGTTAGAAAAAAACATGCACGACCTCGAAGCACTCTGCCTGGACGCAGACCCCCTGGAAGCCTTGCGTGACGCCGCCGGAGCGTACGCCCAGCACGTGGTGGACGGCGGAGCCAACAAGGGCCGCACCGTGGCCAGGCTCCTCGACCTTTTCCCCGCCGCGCGAATCTACGCGTACGAACCGCAACCGAGGCTCGCGCGCAAGCTCGCCCGGCGCTTCGCGGACGAGCCGCGCGTCGCCGTGCGCCATGCAGGGCTCGGCTCCACGCCCGGGCCTCTTCGGCTGCACGTGCTGGAGAGCGCCACGTGCTCGTCGTTTCTCGCGCCCTCGGCAATCCGCGAGAAGCACGCGGACAAGCCCATGGGCGTCGCCCAGGTGGTGGAGGTTTCCGTGGTCCGGCTGGACCAGGACCTGGACGCCGCCCCCGCGGCCATGAAGCTCGACCTGCAAGGCTACGAGCTGGAGGCCCTGAAAGGCGCGTCCGGCGTGCTGGAGGGGGTCAGGGCGGTGCTGTGCGAGGTCTCCTCCCGGGAGCATTACGAGGGCCAGCCCCTGGCCCGGGACGTGATCGCCTGGATGGAAGACAGGGGGTTCACGCTGCTCGGGCTCTACGGCCCGTGGCGGGACGGCTCGGGCGCGCTGGTGGCGGCCGACGCCCTCTTCCGCCGCGCCTGAGCCCGGGGAGCCGCCGCCCCCCGGACGCCCAGGCCCGCGCGCCTATTCGTTGGCGGCGTCGATCAGCATCCTGTCCGGGGTGAAGATCACGTTCTTCTTGCCTCCGGCGGATTCGCTCCTCCACTCGCCTATCCCTTCGAGATAGGCGCTGTCCCTGTTCTTGAGGGCGTTGGTGATCACGGCGCCCACCACCGTGACCACCTGGGCGGCGTCCTCGTCGTTCTTGATGCACTGGGGCATGGCGCTTTTCAGCGCGTTGACGAACGTCCGCAGTTCCGCTGGCATGACGTCCTCCTTGGGTTGGGGTTGGCTGGCGGGAGAAATTTGGGTTCCATCCTACCCCATCGCCAGGGCGATGCAAGGGGGAAACGAAAAAAAGCCCCGCCTGGGCCTGGACCCTGGCGGGGCGACATCCGGGGAGGCCGTGAGGCTTCCCCCGAAATGGCCGGGGCTCAGGCCCCGGAAACATGCGGAACTTCTAGCCCTTGAGGAGCCCGGCGAAGTGCGCGAAGGCCACGCCCTTCCTGGCGGAAAGCTCGGCCAGGAGCGTTGCGAGAAATCCCAGCGCGGCCTGGTTCATGCGCTGGTGGTGCAGCATGATCCCCAGGCTTCCGCTCGAAAGCCCCTCCTCCATCTCGCCGAGCATGGCCGTAAGCGAGGCCTCGGGTGCGGGTTCCTTGCGGGTGTGCAGGTCCATGCGCACGGGGAAGTCCGGCAGGACGGCGGGCGGGTTGGGCCCGGCCCCCACGGTGCGCGAGAGGCCCTTGATGCCGATGGCGGGCATGGCCTCCATGGATTCGCCGTCGCAGCGGTTCCAAGGAGGGGTGAACACGGGCGTGAAATCCCGGCCCATGATCTCCTGAAGCCTCCTGAAGCCCTTGGAGAGGTCCATGCGCTTGTCGCGGGCCGGGCGTGCCTGGCCGAACTCGCGCTTCTTCGTGCCCTCGGGCTCGAAATTCATGTGCCGCCAGCCGTGCTGGCACCAGCAGAAGAGCTCCCCGTCCGGGGCGGCCTTCTTGAGCGCGGCCCAGCGGCTCTGGGTCAGCCACGCGGGCACCACGGCCATGTTCAGGGGCGCGCCCGCCGAAGCGAAGGCGGCGGCCATGGCCGTGAAGGCGTTGCCGGGCACGGCCACGTCGTCGGCCCGGAAGTAGACCACGGCGCGCCCCGAGGGGGCCTTCTCCAGGCCCTTGTCCAGGGCCCGGGCCAGGCGTTCGCGGTGGTTGTCGGGAAGCGCAAGCCAGACGGGAGAGACGTTGTTGGAGACGATCATGGGTGCTCGGTGAAAATGTTGAAACTTTGAGGCCACGGCCACGTCGTGACGAGCGCGGCCGTTCGCCGCGCGCCGTCCAGGCCAGGAAACAAGGGCCTGCCGGAACGCCCGGCCGCCAGAAGCCCGCGCACGAGCCGGGAGAGCCTTCCCGGGTCGAGGTCGGCCTCCTCGAGAAGGCCCAGAAGGCCCATTTCACGCAGCTTCCCGGCGCGGAAGCGCTGCTCCCTGTTCTGGTCGAAGGGCCAGACCAGGGCGGGTACGCCCGAGGCCAGCACGTTCATCGTGGTGTTGTACCCGGCCAAGGACAACGACACATCGGCCGCGGCCAGGATATCCAGGAAGTTCCCGGAGAACCGCGACACGAATATCCTCTCGTGCGCGGAGGAATCGGCCCGTAACCGCTGGAAGGCCTCCTCGTCAAGAAACGGGCCGGTGAAAATCTCGAGCCTCGGCGGATCGTCAGCCATGCCGAAGGGATAGGCTTTCACCGCCGAAAACAGCAGTTCCGAGCCCACCTTGCCTCCTCCGGCGCTGGCCACAACGAGCCTGTCGCCCTCCCCCAGGCCCATCTCCCGGCGCACCTTTTCGCGCGCCCCGGGCGAGGGAGCCTCGGTGACGAAGCCCGTGTAGGCCACGGGCACGGCGATCCCGGACGCCTCGGGAAAGGTCTCCTCCAGGGGGAAGAGCGAAGGGTCAGAGTGCACGAGCAGGCCGTCGAAGAGCGCGTTCAGGCGCGTGAGCACCCGGGCCTGGTACTTGGCCGGGTCCTTCTTCTCCACCAGGATGTCGCGCAGGCTGCACAGCACCCTGGGCCGCCCGAACTCGCCCCGGCGCGCGGCCGAAAGCACCGGCACGAGCTCGAACTCGAAGGCCCTGCGCCCGAAGGGGTAGAGCTCCACCACGAACACGTCCGGGCGTTCGCGCTCCATGACCTCCCGCAGGCGGGCGGCGCGGGCGGCCTTGACCGCCTCCACGTCGCCTTCCGCGAGCATGGCCGAAAACTCCTCGTCCATGGCCAGGGGGGGCAGCTGCTCGCGCACCACGTGCGGCGGCAGCGTCACCGGGACCTCGGGGCCTCCGGTGACGAAGACCACGCGGTGGCCTTCGAGCGCGCGCACGATGGCCAGCGAGCGCATCAGGTGCCCGAGCCCCAGCACGTGCTGGCAATAGAAGACGACTGTCATGTCCGGGCCTCCCCGCCAGGCTTCAAAGGGTCAGGTTGATGCGCTCGACCGCCAGGCAGCCGCCCTGGCAGGAGAGCAGGTGCAGGGCGCGCGGGGCGAGCATCCTGGGTTCGCTCGGCAGGTAGTCCCTGCCGGTGATGGCGTAGAGCACGGCCCGGATCACCCCCTCGTGGGTCACGGCCAGCACGGACTGCCCCTCGTGCCTGGCGGCCAGGGCGGTGAGCGCGTCCCAGGCGCGCGCCAGGAGCTCGCGCCTGTCCTCCCCGCCGGGCGGGCGGAAGGCCCAGCCCAGGGCCTCCTGGGGAGCCAGCGCGCCGGAAAGGCGCAGATCCTCTATGCCCTTGCCGGTCCACTGCCCGAACTCGTGCTCCACGAGTCCGGGCTCGGGCACGGGGGTGAGCCCAAGGCCCCTGCCCACCAGCTCGGCCGTGCGCGCGGCCCTGCCCAGCGGGCTGCAATAGAGGGCGGAAAATTCGTACGGGGCGAGCGTCGCGGCCCAGTTCCCGGCGGCCTCCTCCCCGGCCGGGGTCAGGGGGGAGTCCTGGCGGCCCTGGATGCGCCGGGCCACGTTCCATTCGGTCTGGGCGTGGCGGATGAGCGCGACGCGGGTCATGCGCGCACTCCCCGCCCGCACACACGGACCAGTTCACGCTCCACGGAGCCGAAATTCACGTCCGCGTCGTGGAAGGCGCGCACGTAAGCCGCGCCCTCGCGGCCCATGGCCTCGCGCCTGGGCGCGTCGCCCAGCAGGGAGCGCACGGCGGCAAGAAACGCCCCGTCGTCGAAGGGCGGGGTCAGAAGCGCGGTCTCGCCCCGGCGCACCACCTCGGGGATGCCCCCGTTGTCGAAGGCCACAACAGGCAGTCCCGTGGCCTGGGCCTCCAGGTAGACCATGCCCAGGCTCTCGCGGATGCCCGGGAACACGAACACGTCCCCGGCGGAGAACACCTCGAAGAGCCTGTCGCGCGCCACCTGCCCCAGGAAGCGGTGTCTGCCCGGCAGGTGTTTCCCGGCCAGGGCCTCCAGGCGGGCGCGCGTCTCGCCCGCGCCGCAGAGCACGAGCAGGAAGTCCTCGGCGAGCAGGCCCAGCCGGGTGATCAGGTATTCGAGCCCCTGGGTCTTCACGTCGTCGCGAAACATGGCCGCCGTGACGATGACGGGCCTGTCCCCCGCTCCCCAGGCCAGGCGCAGGGCCTCGCGGGCGGAGGCGTCGCGCGCGAAGGCCCCCGGCTCGATGCCCGGGGCCACGTAGCGCAGGCGCTCCTGGGGCAAAAGCCTGCGCAGGTTCTCCATGTCCAGGAGCCGGTTGGAGAAGACCACGTCCGCGGCCAGCAGGCTCCTTTTGTTGAGCTCGAAGCCCAGGCGCGTGGCCGGGTCCTTGCGGCGCTTGGTGGAGTAGATGCCCTGGAAGATGGCGTAGGGCACGCCCATGCGCCGCGAGGCCCAGGGGCCGATGACGTCCGGCGATTTGTAGTAGGCGTGGTGCGTGAGCCACACGTCGGCCCGGGTCCTGCCCGCGCGCAGGGCCTCCATGAGCGCCAGGGGCCACAGCCAGGGCCTCGAGGCCAGGTTGCGCGCCCGGAAGCGGCTGGCCACCCGCACCTCGTGCCCGCGCGACGCGAGGTGCCGCACGAGCCCCAGGGCCGTGGTCTGGTCGCCGCTGGGCCGGGGATGGTCCAGGGGCTTGAAGGGCGCGTAGAAGGCGACCTTCACGCCGGGCCGCCGGTCAGGGAGCACGCGCGGCGGGAGCGGTCAGCGTGCATGGTTCATGTGGGCGCCAAAGACCGAGGCCAGCTCGCCCACGAGCTTTCTGTTGTCGAAGTGATCAAGCACCCGCTGCCTGGCCGCCGGGATCACCACGGCGCGAAGCTCACCGTCCTCCAGGAGCCGCCTGGCGGCCTGGGCCAGGGCGTCGGGGTCCCGGGGGGGCACCAGCAGGCCGTGCTCGCCGCTTTCGATGAGCTCCGGGATGGCCGAGACCGCCGTGCAGGCCACGGGCACGCCCATGGCCATGGCCTCCACGAGCACGTTGGGGATGCCGTCGCGGTCGCCGTTGCCGCTGACCTCGCAGCCGAGCAGGAACAGGTCCGCGCCGCGCAGGAGTTCCACCACCACCTCGTGGGGCTTGGTGCCCAGCCACTTGACGCGCTCCCCGATGCCGAGTTCCCGGGCGAGCGCCTGAAGCTTCTCGCGGTCCTCGCCCGAGCCCACCAGGGTGAAGCGGAAGTCCAGGCCTTCCCCGGCGAGGCGGGCCAGGGCGCGAAACACCGTGGGCAGCCCCTTCTTGGCCGTGAGCCTGGCCACGGTGAGTATTTCGTAGGGCGACCCGGCGTGGATGCGCGGCTCGCCCGGATCGAAGAGCGCGGTGTCGATGCCGTGGTAGACGCGGTGCACCGTGGTGCCGCCCGTGCCGAGCTTCTCCAGGTGCTCCTTGTTGTAGCCGGTGCAGGTGGCCACGAAGCGCGCCGTGGCCATCTTCTCGCGCAGCCGTTGCGGGTCCTGGGTGTAGATGTCCTTGGCGTGGGCCGTGAAGCTGAAGGGCAGCCCGGTGAGGATGCTCGCGTAGGCGGCCACGGACGCGGGCGAATGCGCGAAGTGCGCGTGCAGGTGCGTGACCCCCGACCCCGGCAGCACGCGCGCGGCCAGATACCCGGCCTGGAGCAGGTGCTTGGCCGTGGCCGCCTTGCGCGTTTGGGCCAGCCTGCGAAGCATCACGCCCAGCCCCTTGAGGTAGCGCGCGGGGCTTTTGGCCAGGCAGGCCAGGTTGGCCGTGAGGAGCCTGCCCACGTTGCCCTGTATCGTCTCGGGCAGATAGTCCACGCGGGCCTTGATGCGCTTGACCGACTCGTGGGTGAAGTCCTCGCGCGGGTGGCGCATGGACAAAATGCGGATGGTGAAGCCCTGCTCCTCCAGGAGCGCGATCTCGTTGGAGATGAACGTCTCGGAGATGCGCGGGTAGCCCTTGAGGATCATGCCCAGGACCCGGGGCGCGCCCTCTTGGCCGGGCCGCCCCGCTGCGGGATTGGTCATTGGTCGATACCCCTGAATTCGGCGAGGCGAGAGCTTATCACTTCGAGCCCGGTGAAGCGGAAGCCGGAGATGCCCCGGCAGCAGGCGCGCGGGTCGCTTATCAACGCCGTGACCTTCTCCCCGAGCGTCCCGGGCGAAAGCTCGGACCAGGGCAGGTACTCGATCAGCCCGTGGCCCTTGAACACCTCGGCGCGGATGCGCTGCTCGAGCCTTGGCTCCTCGCGCGGCACCACCAGGGAGGGCTTGCCCAGGGAGAGGATCTCGCAGGTGGTGTTGTAGCCGCCCATGGAGACCACCACGTCGGCCAGGCCCATGAGCGCCTCCATGCGCCGGTGGAAGTGGTGGAACCTGGCCTTCACCTTGGCCGCGCGCTTGTGCACGTCCTCGCGCATGTGCTTGGGCATGAACGGGCCCGAGACCAGGATGGAGCGGAACGGCGGGCGCTCCATGTTCTCGAGCATGGTCAGGTAGGCGTCCATGAGCGGGTAGCCGTCGCCGCCGCCGCCCGTGGTCACGAGCACGAGGCGCTCCTTCTGGTTGAGGCTCTCCTCCTCGCGCATCTCGGCCACCTTGCCCCGCTTCGGCAGGGTCCTCGGGATGTAGCCGGTGAAGACCATCTTCTCGCTGACCTGGGGCGGAATGTCGTATTCGGCGATGGAATCGTAGTACTCGCGGTTCCCGTACACCCAGATTTCCGAATAGTAATGTTCCAGAACGTCGTAGATTCCCTTCTCGCGCCACTCCTTGCGGGTGGAGTCCGCGTCGTCCATGATGTCGCGCAGCCCGAGGATGGTGCGGCACTGGGGCATGCGCCTCCTGATCCACTTGAGCGTGGGCAGGACCTCGCGCTTGAGCCCCAGCGGGGCCTTGTCCACGATGAACAGGTGCGGCTGGAAGGCCTTGGCCGTGGCCACGATGATGTTGCGGCGGATGTTCAGGGCGTGCCGGGCGCTCAGGCGGATCGAGAGCGGCAGGTACTCCTCGTTGGTCTTCTTGATCATGCCCGGGATGCGCACGAAGTCCACGCCGTCCGGGAAATCGAACCGCCCCACCAGGGGCGAGCCCGTGAGGATGAGGACGTTCACCCCCTGTCCGCGCAGGTGCTGGGCTATGGCCATGGTGCGGCGGATATGCCCCAGGCCGTAGGTGTCATGCGAATACATCAGGATGTTGTACGTGGAGGGCGCGGCCATGGCGCGGGGCATATCCCAATTTTCCCCGCCTGAAAATCCCCGGCTTGCCAGAGTGGAAAGGCTCGGGTATTGCCGTACCGTAGGGTTCGTTGAAATTCGAGCATTTCCGGAGGAGTATGGGCACGGTCTACATTGAAGACCTCAGCCCGGGCATGGTGCTGTCATCCGACGTGCGCAGCCTCCAGGGCAGGCTTCTTTTCTCCAAGGGACTCACCCTGGACGAGCTCTCCATCCAGACGCTCAAGTTCTGGGGAGTCACCGAAACCCTCATCGAAGGGTACGACCAGGAGGGCCTCGACCGCGAGCGCATCAAGGGCCTCGATCCCTCGCTCGCCCGTTCGGCCTGGGAGATCACCTGCCACCGCCTGCGCCTCTCCGACCCGAACCACCCGGCCGTGCGCGAGCTCAAGCGCGTGACCTTCATCCACCTGGTCCAGGGCGGCGGCCCGCTGCCCGCCGAGCCCTCGCCCCTGGCCGCCAAGACGGGCGAACCCAAGAAGAGGCCGGACCTCACGCGCCTCTCCGGCGGGTCCGTGAAGCTGGCCACCCTGCCGCACATCGTGGCCCAGGTTCTGGACTCGCTGAAAAACCCCAACGTCTCCTTCGCCTACGTGGCCGAAATCATCGGCAAGGACACCTCCCTCGCCGCCAAACTCCTCAAGCTGGTCAACTCCGCCCTCTACGGTTTCCCCGAACCGGTGGAAACAATTTCCCGCGCCGTGACCGTGGTGGGCGCGAGCCGCCTGACCAACCTGGCCCTGGGCGTCTCGCTCATCAGCGTGTTCGGCTCCATCCCCCGGGAAATCCTCGACATGCGCTCCTTCTGGCGCCACAGCCTGGCCTGCGGCGTGCTGGCCCGCCTGCTGGCCGTGAACGCGGGGCACCCCAACGAGGAAAGATGTTTCGTGGCAGGGCTCTTGCATGACATCGGCAGACTGGTGATGCTCAAGAACCACCCGGCGCACGTGGCCCAGGCCATCGCCCAGTCGGCCGCCGACGGCAGGCCGCTCTACGAGGCCGAACGCGACCTGTGGTCCTTCGACCACGCCATGCTGGGCGGCAGGCTGCTGGCGGCCTGGAAGTTCCCCAGCGCCCTGGAGCGCGCCGTGGGCGAGCACCACCAGCCGGGGGTGCGCAACATCCACCCCGACGCGGCCCTGGTGCACCTGGCGGACATCATGACCCACGCCCTGGGCTTCGGCCAGAGCGGGTCCAGCGTGGCCCCGGCGCTCTCCCCTGCGGTGTGGGAGCACCTGAACATCCCCGGCAGCGCCCTGGGCTTCGCGGCGGCCCAGGCCGAGAGGCAACTGGAAGACATAGGACACATACTCCTGGCGGGAAATGAAAGCGACGAAGCCCGAGCAGTCTAAGGCGTCCGCCCACAAGGACCGCCTCGCCTACCTCGAAGAGGCCTACCGGCACACTCTGGAGTCCCTGGAGATGGCCGCGTCGCTTGGCGTCCCCGAGGGCGTGAAGCCGCTGGGCACGGTCAAGCAGATCCTGGACGAGACCGCCGCGCGGCTGCGCAAGCTCCTCAAGTTCAAGGCCATGGCCTTCTTTTTGGTGCGCGAGCCCGGGGGAGACTTCTACCTGGCCCGCTGCACCCCGCCCTCCAAGGCCCGGGCCATGGAGGAGGAGATGCGCCTCCTGGTGGAGAGCGGCTCGGCCGCCTGGGCCCTGCAGCGCAAGCGCCCGGTGTTCACCTCCTCCGGGGTCGGCGACGACCAGATGCTCCTGCACTCCATGGCCACGGCCCCGCGCATCAGGGGCATCTTCCTTGGGCTGCTGGGCCAGGACATCAAGAGCATCACCGACACCTCCCTCACGCTCCTGACCATCGTGCTGCGCGGCTGCGCCTCGCTGCTGGAAGGGCTCGAACTCTACGGCCTGCTGCGCCAGGCCAACGACGACCTCAAGTCCAAGGTGCGCGACCTGGAGGACTCCCAACGCTCGCTCAAGCGCGAGATCGAGCGCCGCCGCAAGGTGGAGGAGGCCCTCAAGCACCAAGCCCTGCACGACGCGCTCACGGGCCTGCCCAACCGCACCCTGATCCACGACCGCATCCAGCAGGCCATCAGGCGCTCGCACCGCCGCGAGGGAGTCTACTACGCCCTGGCCTTCATGGACCTGGACAAGTTCAAGCTCATCAACGACACCCTGGGCCACGACGCGGGCGACAAGCTCCTGGTCAAGGTGGGCGAGCGCATCGTGGAGTCCGTGCGCCAGCACGACACCGTGGCCCGCTTCGGCGGAGACGAATTCCTGATCTTCCTGGAGGAGATCGTCGTGCCGGGCGAGGCCATCCGCGTGGTCAAGCGCGTGCGCCAGGCCCTGGCCGCGCCCCTGGACATCGACGGGCACCTGGTGGCGGTCACGGGCAGCTTCGGCCTGGCCTACGGCCCTGTGCGCCAGGCCACCCCGGACAGGCTGCTCAAGCAGGCCAACACGGCCATGCACCTGGCCAAGGAGGCGGGCCGCAACCGCATCAAGGTGTTCAGCGCCAAGATGAGCGGCATGGTCAAGTCCCAGGCCTCGCTGCTCTCCGACCTGCGCCGCGCCGTGGACACGGGCCGCACGAGCGTGCTTTTCCTGCCGGTGCACTCGCCCGGCGCGTGCTCGCTCACCGGGTTCGAGGCCACCCCGTCCTGGCAGTCCAGGCAGAAGGGCACCCTCGCCGGGGAGGAGCTCATGCAGTTGGCCGCGCGCGAGGGCCTGGCCTGGCCGCTGTGGCTCTCCACCCTGGCCAAGGCCCTGGAGGTCGCCGGGGGCTGGAAACGCAACGGCGGGCCGGACGGGTTGGTGATGTCGGTGAGGCTCAACCTCAAGAGCCCGCCGCAGACCGGGCTCTTCGACGCGGTGAAGAAGGCCCTGGACAACGCCGGGCTGCCCGGCGACCGGCTGCGGCTGGAGATCACCGAGGAGGCCATGGTGGCCGGAGGCGACGCCATGGCCGCCCAGCTGGACGCGCTCAAGCAGGCCGGGGTCAGGATGTGCGCCGGGGATTTCGGCGAGCGCTTCTTCGCCTTCCAGGACGTGCACCCGGACCTCTTCGAGAGCCTGAAGATCGACCCGGCCAAGCTGCCGCACGTGTCCGAGGAACGCTCCAAGGCCCTGCTCGATTCGCTGGTGTCAATGGCCCAAGCCCTGGACATGGCCGTGCTCGCCGGAGGCTCCGGCCAGCCCGACGACCCGGCGCGGCCGGAGGGCGAATCCTGCGGCCTCCACGCCGGGGAAGGCTTCGTCAGGCCGCTCACGGCGGGCCAGGCCAGGGAGTTCGCCCTGGGGGCGCTTGGGAAGGGCGGGGGCAAGGCCCCCGGGGGCCAGGGGCAAGGTTGACGGGAATCTTCCGGTGCGGCCTCAGGGCACTTCCATGCCCAGCTGGCGGTATTCGTTCAACTTGTTGCGCAAGGTACGCACGGAGATGCCGAGCAGCTGCGCGGCCTGGGTGCGGTTGCCCGAAGTCTGGTCCAGGCTTCTCAATATCATCTCCCGCTCCAGCACCTCCAGGGGCACCACGCCCTGCGGCATGCGCGCGACTCCGCCCTCCTCGCCCGGCGCGGGCTCGCCCGCAACGCCGACTCCAGCCACGGCAGTGACCAGCTCCATGCTCACCGCGGGTTCGTCCTCCAGGGGGAACTCCTCGCCCTCCAGCAGGAAGTGCGCCTTCTCGATGGGCCCGTTTCCTGCCAGCAGCACGGCGCGCTCCATGAGGTTCTGGAGCTCGCGCACGTTGCCCGGCCAGTCGTAGGCCAGAAGCCAGTCGCGCGCCTCCACGGAGAAGGCCAGGGGCGAAAGCCCGTAGGCCTTGCGAAACTTGTCCACGAAGAACGAGGCCAGGCCCAGGATGTCCTGCCCGCGCTCGCGCAGGGGCGGCAGCTTCAGCGGGATGACGTTCAGGCGGTAGTAGAGGTCCTGGCGGAACTTGGCCTCCTCCACGTACTGCTCGAGCCTGCGGTTGGTGGTGGCCAGCACGCGCACGTCCACCTTCACGGTCTCGGTGCCGCCCACGCGGTCGAACTCGCCCTCCTGAAGCACGCGCAGGAGCTTGGCCTGCAGCCCCAGGTCCATCTCGGAAATTTCGTCCAGCAGGATGGTCCCGCCGCTGGCCAGCTCGAACTTGCCGAGCTTGCGCGCGATGGCCCCTGTGAAGGCCCCGCGCTCGTGACCGAAGAGTTCGCTCTCGAGAAGGTGCTCGGGCAGGGCCGCGCAGTTCAAGGCCACGAAGGGCTTGGCCGCGCGGTCGGAGTGGGCGTGCAGGAAGCGGGCGAACATCTCCTTGCCCGTGCCGGACTCGCCCGAGATGAGCACCGTGGCCTTGGACTTGGCCACCTGCCTGGCCAGGGCCAGCACGCGCAGCACCGCCGGATGGCTGCCGATGATGGCGAAGCGCTCGCCCGTGACGCCCTGCTGCTGAGGCTGCCTGCGCTGCTCCGGGGCCTGCTGGGCGGCGGGCGGGGCGGGGGATTGCAAGGCCTGCTCCCCGGGCGCGGCCTCTCCCGCACGGGGCGCCTGCCCGGCCTGCGCCTGCGGGGCCTCGGGGGCCGGGAGCATGGCCTCGAGCTTCTCCCAGAGAAGCGGCTCCAGCCAGTAGTCGCGCGCGCCCATCTCCAGGAAGGCCTGGGCCTCCTGGGCCGTGCCCCGGTCGGAAAAGACCACCACGGGCGGGAAATCCCCGGCGTCCCTGGCGGCCTCCAGCAGGGCCGAGGCCTGGTAGGCCCCGCCGATCTTGGCCTGGGTGAACACCACCGCCGGGGCGGACTTCTTCAGGTAGGCCAGCGCGCCGGACAGGCTGTCCGCGATGCCAACCTCGAGGCCGGTCTCCTTCAGTCTTGCGAAGAAGGGCGTGACTGCATGTGCCTGCGCCACGAAGAGGATGGAATTTCGCGCCATGTGAGCCTTCTATCCGCAAGTCAAAAGCATTTCAACGGGAACGCAATCTTTTCGCAGGGTTTCGCGCGACCTCTTTCCAGCCCGGAGACGATTGACAATTCCGGCAAATTCGCCACCATTGTCTCCCAGAGAGGTCGATCATGAATCCACTCGAGACGAAATACGGAACCCTGGGCCCGGCCGAGCACGTGGAGACCGGCCCGGACGGGTCGCTCGCGAGCCTTGTCCCGGCAGGGCTCTTCACCCTGGACACGCCACTCGGCAGGCTCACGCCCCAGTTCTCCACCGACGACATGCGCAGGCCCAAGGTGGAGCCGCTGATGTTCCACCCGAATGGGACCCTGCGCGCCATAGCCCTGGAGGAGCGTACCGAGGTGCCCACCCCCCTGGGCCCCATGCGGGCGGAGCTCCTGACCTTCTACCCCTGCGGCAGCCTGCGCCGTGTCTTCCCCCTGAACGGCAAGCTCTCGGGCTACTGGACCGAAAAGGAGGAGGCCGCCCTGGCCGGGCCCATGACCGTGGACACCCCCGCCGGGACCGTCACGGCCAGGCTTGTCGGCGTGCAGTTCTTCCCGGACGGCGGGCTCAGGAGCGTCACGCTCTGGCCCGGGGACACCGTGGAGGCGGACACCCCGGCCGGGCGCATGGCCGTGCGCATCGGGATGTCGTTTTACCGCTCCGGGAAGCTGCGCTCCGTGGAACCGGCCAGGCCCGTGGCCGTGCCCACGAGGCTCGGCCCTCTGGAGGCCTTCGACCCGGACGCCCTGGGCGTGCACGGGGACCTCAACTCCCTGGTCTTTAACGAGGACGGTTCCGTGGCCTCGCTCGGCGCGCCCGGCAACACCGTGGAAGTGACCCTGCCCGGGGGCCGGACCAGGCTCTTCGAACCGGCCAGAACGCCCAACCTCTGCGACGAGAGGCTCATGGACATCCAGCCCTTGTGGATTTCATTCCCTCCGGGCAAGATCGTCTTCGGCCGGGACGAGCCCGAGGGCTTCCCCCTGGCCGGGCACCAGTTCAAGACCGGCAGGCCGCTCACGGCCTTGCTCGGGCCCATTGGATACGACTGCGGCCTCTAGGCCCGGCAAACCCAAAGGACGAGACATGAACTCACCAGAATTCTTCGAAAACGTGAAAGCGAAAACCGTGGCCAACGTCTTCTTCGACGGCAAGGTGGTCAGCCATTCCATCTGGGACGCCTCGGGCAAGCGCCGCTCGCTTGGCGTATGCCAGCCGGGGAGCTACACCTTCACCACGGGCGACCCCGAGATCATGGAGATCACGGCCGGAAGCGTGCGCGCCAAGGTGGACGGGGAGGACGAATGGGGCGTTTACGGGCCGGGCCAGGCCTTCAACGTGCCCGCCAACACCTCCTTCGAGATGGTGGTGGAAGGCGGCGTGGCCCAGTACGTCTGCGTCTTCGGTTGATCAGGCATTCCTCGGGCGGGGCGCCTGCCCGGCGTCCCGCCTTTTTTCGCGGCCAGCGGCCAGCGGCCCGAAGAGGAGCGTGAGCGGCACCAGCACCCACAGCCGCCCGGCGGACACGTCGTAATCCGCCAGCATGGCCGAAAGGGCCATCCCCCGCAGCCAGCCCATGGAAAACTCGAAGCACACGGTCAGCCCGGCCCAGAACGCGCCCAGCGCCAGCAGGCGGGCGCGCCCGGCCACGTTTCTCACGCGCACGAAGCGCCGGATCACCGCCCAGAACACGGCGCACAGGAGCGCGGTGCAGGCCGCCCGAGCCGGGCCGTCCCCGAGGAGCGGGGCCAGGGCGAGGTCGCGGGCCGCACCCAAGGCCACGGCCAGGGCGAGCATGCCGAACCACGCGGCGAGGGCTGGGATCACGGGCATCGCGAGGGCTCCATAACAAAAAAAGGCCGCCCCTGGGGACGGCCTTTTTTGGCAGTTCGCCGCATTAGGCGGCCATTTTCTTTTCCCAGTCCCGCAGGGCGAGCTTGAGAGCGCCGATGGTGAAGACGTCGCAGTCGTAGTCGTCCTTGACCACGGACAGGTTGGGGCGCAGGTCCTCGTTGCTCATCGGGTAGAGTTCGTACACGGACTTGCCCTTGACCATGGTGATCAGGGCCGCCAGGCACTGGCGGCTGTAGAAGCAGCCTTCGGCCTTGCCGCCCGCGTCCACCACCACTTCATCGACGATGCGAAGCTGCACGGTGATGGCCTTCTTGCAGGTGGTGCAACCATGTACACCCTCTGCGTTACAATTATCGACAGGACGAATGACGTCGGCAAAAAGATCCTTCTTGCTCGTTTTCATGGCAATAGCCTCTAATATATAGGAAACAAAGGTTGCTGCCAGGGAGCGCGCACATGCTGAAAGCGAGCGCAGCTCCATGACGGCGCAAGAGACTGGAGGATGGAATAAGACCAAAAGGTTCAGTCGGAATGCGTCGCCACTTGCCTCACCACTGCCGAGGGCCGAATTACGACTCTCGCTTGCGCCCGTCAACAGAAAAAATCACCCGGCAACCCGCGCCAGCCGCCAAAATGACCGCGAAATGGGCGTGAGATTGCTAAATTTTTCACAAGATTACAGGCGCCCCAAGGACCCACTCGTGGCTAGAAAAAACATAATAGCGCGGATTCACTGAACTCACCGTCCCCGACCTGCCCGCTCGGAAGCGGACGCCGCCGGAAACGCGAAACCGTCTCGGCTATTCTCGCTGGGGGGGCTTTTCCGGTTGCCAGCAGCGCCGTCCGGTCATAATTGAATAGCCGCGACAGGACGCTCAAAAAGCCATGACACTCGAGAACTCGACCGACGCCAACGTCTGCGCGCGCTGCGCGCGCTTGAACCCAACGTGCTGCCGCCTGACCCCGGGCCAGGAGGACCTCTGCTTCCCCGTGTCCGAACTCGAGCGCCAGCGCATTGTCGAATACGGCCCCAGGATGTGCGGGCTCACGGGCGCGCCCAACTCCAAGGCCTTCCTGACCAACATCATGCGGCTCTTCCCGCGCGACCGGGCCGCGCTGGCGGCCGTTTTCCCGCCCCACGGCGAGCACCTGCGCCTGGCCACCCTGCCAAGCGGCGAGTGCGCCTTCCTGGGGCAGAAAGGCTGCATCCTCCCTCGGGAAGCCCGACCCTATTATTGCCGTCTGTTCCCGTTTTGGGTATCGGCAGGGGCCGTCACGGCCTTCGACGCCAAGGGATGCCTCGCGTGCGACGAGGGCCGAGCGGTGAGCGGCATGCTGCCGCTTCTGGGCATGACTCGATCCATGGTCCGGGAGTTGCACGGGCGTATGCGCATGGCCTGGGGACTGGCCCCCGGCGAGGGCGGAGACGAACCCGGCAAACAGCCGGCCAGAGTGGGAAACGATGCGTAAATTTCTGCTTTTCTTTGCTATCTTCATCGCGCTGACCATCATCGGCGCGGGCGTGGGGCTGGTGGGCGTCTATTTCTGGGCGGCCAGCGATCTGCCGGGATTCAAGAATCTTACCGAATACAAGCCCCCCGTGGTCTCCACGGTCTACACCCACGACGGCAAGGTGCTGGGCAACCTGTTCGCCGAGAAGCGCTTTTTGGCCTCGCTCGGGGACATGCCCGCGTTTCTGCCCAAGGCCTTCCTGGCCGCCGAGGACGCCTCCTTCTACCAGCACGAGGGCGTGGACCCCTTCGCCATCTTCAGGGCCTTCGTGAAGAACCTGAAGACCGGCGGGGCCAAGCAGGGCGGGTCCACCATCACCCAGCAGGTGGTCAAGCGCCTGCTGCTCACGCCCGAGCGCACCCTCAAGCGCAAGATCAAGGAAGCCATCCTGGCCTACCGCCTGGAGCGCTACCTGACCAAGGACGAGATCCTCACCATCTACCTCAACCAGATCTACCTGGGCTCGCGCGCCTACGGCGTGGAAGCGGCCGCGCGCACCTACTTCGGCGTGCACGTGGGCCAGCTCACCCTGGCCCAGGCCGCCGTGCTGGCCGGCCTGCCGCCGGCCCCCAGCCGCTACAGCCCCCTCAAGGACTACGAAGCGGCCAAGACCCGCCAGAAGTACGTCCTGGGCCGCCTGCTGGAGCTCGGCTGGATCAGCCAGCAGGAGCACGACGCGGCCGTGCGGGAACAGCTCGTCTTCAAGAGCATGGAGGAATCCACCTGGGGCGTGGGCGCGTACTACCTGGAGGAGGTCCGCCGCTGGCTGGTGGACCGCTTCGGCGAGGATATGGTCTACACCGGCGGGCTCAAGGTCTACACGGGCTGCGACCTCACCCACCAGGACGCGGCCGAGAAGGCCCTGAAGAACGCCCTGGTGGCCTCATCCAAGCGCCGGGGCTGGAAGGGCACGCTCGACTCCCTGCCGCCGGACAAGTGGAAGGATTTCCTGGCCCAGGACGCGAGCCCCGACGATTTCGTGAACGGCCAGTGGGTCAAGGCCCTGGTGGCCGAATCGAACAAGAAGGGCCTGGTGGTCAAATACGGCAGGCACACCGGGCTGGTGGACGCCAAGTACCTGGGCTGGACGCGCGGCAAGGGCCCCAAGGCGGGCGACGTGGTCTGGGTGTCGCGCCTGCCAGAGGACCCCAAGGCCAAGAACAAGCCCGTGAACGCGCCCAAGGCCGGGGAGGACCTCATCCTCCAGCAGGAGCCCGACGTGCAGGGCGCCATGGTCTCGCTGGACCCCAAGTCCGGCACCGTGCTGGCCTGCGTGGGCGGCTGGTCCTTCGAGAAGAGCCAGTTCAACCGCGCCACCCAGGCCCTGCGCCAGTGCGGCTCGGCCTTCAAGCCCATCGTCTACTCGGCGGCCATCGACGAGGGAATGACCCCGGGCACCCGGGTCATGGACAGCCCCTTCGTCTACGAGGACCCCATCACCCACAAGGTCTGGAAGCCCGAGAACTACGAGGGCGGCTTCCAGGGCGAGATGACCCTGCGCGCCGCCCTGGCCAAGTCGCGCAACCTGGTGACCATCCGCGTGGCCCAGCAGATCGGCATCCAGAAGGTGATCCAGCGCGCCAAGGACATGGGCATCGAGTCCGAGCTCGGGCCCTACCTGCCCATCTCGCTGGGCGCCGGGGCCGTGCACCTGATCAACCTCTGCCAAGCCTACACCGCCTTCGCCAACGGCGGCGAGACCGTGAAGCCGCGCTTCGTGACCAGGGTGGAAGGCCCCGACGGTCAGGAGCTCTTCGCCTCCGAGCCCGAGCACAGGCAGGCCATGTCGCCCCAGACGGCCTTCATCATGGCCAACATGCTCAAGGAGGTCGTGCGCGCGGGCACCGCGGGCAAGGCCATGGCCCTGGGCAGGCCCGTGGCGGGCAAGACCGGCACCACCAACGACGAGCAGGACGCCTGGTTCGTCGGCTTCACCCCCTACCTGCTCACCGGCGTGTACCTGGGCTTCGACCAGGTGCAGCCCATGGGCAAGGGCGAGACCGGCGGCACCGCCGCCCTGCCCGCCTTTGTCGAATACCGCCTGGCCGTGGAGCAGGCCTACCCCGCGCAGGACTTCCAGCAGCCCGAGGGCATCGTCTGGGCCAGCGTGGACGGCGTTTCCATGCCCTTCAAGGAGGGCCAGGAGAAGAGCGCCTTCGCGGGCATCATCGGCGGCGAGGGCAACGTGAACTTCTCCGACCCCAACGCGCCCCTGGCCACGGGCGAAGACCTGCTCAAACAGATGTACTGATCGGGAGCACCAGATGCAGACGCAGCCCGCAATCGCCAAGGTCCTGGACATGATCCGCGAGACCGCCCGGGACATCCGCCGGCTGGAGGCCGAGGGCCTCGAGGCCCTGCACGAAAAAGGGGACAAACAGGCCCACCGCTTCAAGATGATGGAGAAGTGCGAGCTTTTGGCCGACATGCAGGACCACGCCGAGCCCTACCTCAAGGGCGACGACCCCGTGACCGCGCAGCTGCGCCAGGGGCTCAAGGACTTCGCGCGCAGGGCCAACATGGCCCTGGACCTGGAGAGCATCTTCTTCATGTCCGCCCTGCTCTACCCCGACGACTACCAGGACGGCGAGCCCAATGACCTGGAGCGCTTCCTGGCCAGGTTCGAGAAACCGTAAGACGAACAGAGCTCCGCCCTGGAACCCGCCAGGGCCTTGCCCTGGACCCAGCAGAGGCAGTGCCTGCCCCTGCACCCGGCGGTAGCTTCGCGGGCTTCACCGCCCACTTGAACTACATCGGCTTAATAATCGAAGGCCCTTTGCCCCGCGCGAGCGCGGGGCAAAGGGCCTTCGAATTGTTCAATAAATCAAACTCGTCGCCGCTTGCGGCGACGGCGGTCCGCCGGGATAAGCGCCGCCTTGGGCGCGCTCCCGGCGGCATCTCTCGCGCTCCGGCCGCGCCCTGCCCCTTCGGCCTGCCGGTGAAGCCCGCGAAGCTAAGCGCCGGGGTCCGGGGGCAGGCATCTGCCCCCGGCGGGTGCAGGGCGGAGCCCTGCCGGGTCCAGGGCAGCGCCCTGGCCGGACCTCGCCTGCCAGGCCTTGAGCAGCCCGAAGCACCCTGTGAGCATCATGTCGCCGCCGGGCGCGGGGAAGTGCGCGTCCATGCCCGCAAGCTCGCTTCTCCTGGGCCCGATCACGTAGGTCTCCGCGAAGTCCGAGGGCATGTCCCGCACGGTGCAGCCGTGCCCTCCCCCGGCGAAGACCTCCTCGCAGGCCATCTCGCCGCGCCGGAAGCGCGCGAGCTGGGTCTCAAGCGTCAGGCGGTCCACCATGCCCGTATGGTGCTCGTACACTCCCGCCAGTTTGCCGCCGTGCACCAGGAGCCCCAGCACGTGGCTGTTGCCCATGTTCACCACGAGCGCCCCGCGCTCGTTTATGCGCTCTTGCGTCTCGCGGTCGAAAAGCACGCCCAGCGCGGCGGCCGGGCCGGTGTCCATGACGGGGCCGCCGCCGGTCGAGCGCTTGAGCGTGGCCAGCCGGGTCAGCTCGGGCGGCACGTCCTCGTAGAGCAAATCCTCGAGCCTGCCCGTGGAGCCCGCCAGGAAGCGCTCCCAAAGCTCGAAGCGCCCCAGGCGGCTGGAGCGGCCCGGGTGGCTGCCGTGGTCCTGGGCGCAGGCCAGGACCATGTCCGGCGGCTCGAGCCCGGCCTGGGCCAGGAGCGACTGCCAGAACCCCGGGTCGTAGTCGGCCAGGTGCACGGGCACGTGCCCGCGCGGGCAGTCCTCGCTCAAGGTGACGCCGTGGCGCGCGGCCGAGGGCGGGTCGTCGGTGATGGCCAGAGCCGCCTCGGGGTGCGCGGACACGGCCAGCCCGGCGGCCACGTGCTCGCGCAGGGCGCGCAGGAAGCCGCCGCCCATGTTCACGCCGCAGAGGTGGATGGGGCGCCCCGAGGCCGTCAGGGCTTTGATGCGCGCGGCCACCATGCGCGCGGGCGAGGGGATGACGAACTTGGGGCAGTTCTCCAGGGACCTGTCCGCCAGCCAGTACAGGGCGTCCTGGGTGCCGCTGCCGACATCCAGGCAGAGGATCGAGCGCATCTACTTCCCTCGTTTCACACCGTGCTTGAGGCTGGCCCCGGGATCGGAACCGGTCATGATCCGGCGCAGGAGCAGGAATTCCGGGTCGGGCACGCGCGAGACCAGGCGGTTGGCGGCGTCGCGCACCTCCACGGCGCTGTAGAGCGGCACGAAGGACTTGCCGTCCCCCGTGAAGCCGAACTCGGCCGCGTAGAACACCTGGGCCGCGTCGGAGCCCGCGCCCAGGTTCGCTGCCTCGCCCGGGAGCTCCATGGCCACGCTGAGCAGAACGGTGGGCGAGACGCCCTGCCCGCGCGAAATCCACTTGGGCTTGTCCTTGAACCAGCGGTAGCCCGCGATGGCCTGGCCCAGGGTCACGCCCGGGCGCACCTGGGGGAAGGTCCCGTTGGCCACGGCGTCGATGGCCTTGTCCCCGGTGCGGCTCGGGGCCACGGCGACCACGCCCGAGGGCGCGCCCTTGCCCGCGGCGTCCGGGCCGAAGGAGCCTCCGGGGCCGATGAACGCCGCGCCGAACACGGCGGAGAGCGAAAGCGCGGCCACCAGCCAGAGGATGGGGTCGCGCAGGATGGTCAGGACTTTCGCCATGGCCTACTCCACGGGGCAGGGAAGGTTCTTGAACACGTAGCTTATTTCGCCGGTGCCGCGCGCCTGGTCGAAGAAGGCCAGGATGTCCACCTGGGTCCCCGTGAAGGCGAGCATGCCCCCGGGCATGGCCCCGGGCTGGCCGTGTTTCTTGGCCAGTTCCGCCAGAACGGCGTCGAAACCGGCCTTGCCGCGCATCTCGATGTCCACGGTGTAGAGCTGCTTGTACATGAAGAGGTACGTCACCGAAGCCACGGGGGAGCCCATGAAGTGCAGGTCGTCCCCGGGGCGCTTGCAGCGAAGCCCCTCCTCGGAGTCCAGCTCGCAGGAGAAGGACGCGTCCGGGACGAACTCCTTGCCGAAGGGCACGCCCCTGAAGTCGCGCGGCTCGTCGCGCATGGCCGCCGCTGCCGGGAGGGCGGCGGCCAGGGCCAGCGCGACGGCGAGAAACAGGGCCAGGGCCTTCCGCATGTCTGTCAGCTCCATTCGCGGGCGAAGTTCCCGGCGGACTCCAGGGCGTAGCCCCTGGCCTCCAGGCCCTTGCGCACCTCGGTGTCGTCGGCGGCGTCCACGCGGATGACAACCATGCGCCTGCCGTCGTGGAAGAAGGTGCTGGTGGAGAGGATGCTCACGCCGAGCGACGCGATGACCTCGGCCACCTCGCGGATCACGCCCTTGCGGTCCTGCACCTCGAACACCAGGCGCGACCCGCCGAGCTTGAGCCCCATCTCCTCCACCAGGACCTCGAGCATCACGGTGCGGTTGATGTAGCCGATGAGCTTGCCCGCCTCGTCCACCACGCCGAGGCCCGCGAGGTTCTTGTCGTGCATGATCTGCGCAGCCTGCTCGATCTCCATGGAGGGCGGCACGGTGATGATGTCCTTGCGCATGACCATCTCCACGGTGAGCTTGGAGATGAGGTACAACGCCTCGTGGCGCTCCAGGGTGGAGAGCATGGAGGGCAGCGCCGCGGTGAGGTCCTCGTGGCGGACGTAGCCGACGAGCTTTTCCCCGTCCTTGACCAGGAGCATCCAGTACTCGTCCTTTTCGAGGATTTTCTTGGCCTCGGCCAGCGGCGTCTTCGGGGTAACGGGGTGGAAGTCCTTGAGCATCTTCAGGCCGACGTACATGCGATCCTCCTGGGATCAGAAGTGTGGATGGACCCTTTTAACCGGTATGCGCCCGATATGGGAGATTTTTTTCAGCCCGCGCCCGAGGCGCACCTGCTCACGGGCAGGCGGATGGCGAAGCGCGCGCCCTCGCCCGGGCGGGAATCCAGGCGGATGGAGCCTTTGTGCATGGTCACGATGATGTAGTAGGAGACCGAGAGCCCGAGCCCCGTGCCCTGGCCCACCTCCTTGGTGGTGAAGAAGGGCTCGAACACGCGCTCGCCTATTCCGGCCGGGACGCCGGGGCCGCTGTCGCGGATGGATATCTCCACCTCGTCGCCCACGGGCCGCGCCTCGATCCAGAGTTCCGGGGGCCTCGTGGGGGCGGTCTCGGTCATGGCCTGGGCCGCGTTCTTGAAGATGTTCAGGAGCACCTGCTCTATCTGGCTGCGGTTCACCGGGGCCTGGGGCAGGTCCGGGGCGTAGTCGCGGTGCACCTGGATGCTCTTGAAATCGAGGCGTTTTTTCAGCTCGTAGTCGTTGGCGGCCAGTTCCAGGGAACTCTCGATGATGTCCACCGGATTCATCGGGAGGTAGCCGGAGGTGGAGCGGCGCGAGAAGCCCAGCATGTTGGAGACGATCCTGCCCGCGCGCGCCCCCAACTCGCGGATGTTCTCCACCAGCTTGAAGATGTCCCTGCCCTCCAGGTAGGCGCGCACCGCACCGAGGTCCACCCCTGCCTCGCGCGCGGCGTCGCGGTTGGCCGGAAGCTCCGGGTCCAGGCGGCGGGTCAGGTTCTGGGCGGACATGAGGATGCCGCCCAGGGGGTTGTTGATCTCGTGGGCCATGCCGGCGGCCAACCCGCCCACGGTCATCATCTTCTCGGTGTGCACCATCACCTCTTCCATGCGCGTGCGCTCGGTGATGTCGTCGATGCGCAGCACCACGCCGTGGCTCTCCCCGGCGCGCAGGGGGTAGACCAGCACGTCCACGATGCGGCGTCCCACCCCGAAATCCAGGGTCAGCTTTTCCCACTTCACCGGCAGCCCCGACAGCGAGGTCTGCTCGATGGCGGGCAGGATGGGCGCAAGAAGGGGCACGGCCTCGCCCAAAGGCCTGCCCAGGGCCTGGGCGGGGTCCACGCCCGTGAGCTTGCGGGCCTCGTCGTTCCAGTTCTCGATGCGCCCCTCGGCGTCCAGCGAGGCCAAAAACGACGGCATGGCGTCCACCACCGAGGCCAAGCGCTGCTGGCTGAGCACCAGGGCCTGCTCCCTGGCCTTGAGGTTGCGCGCCATGGAGGAGAAGCTCTCCACCAGCGGCTCGAACTCCTTGAAGGCCGGGTTGATGGCCACGTCGTAGCGCCCCCCGGCCAGGGAACCGGCCTGGGCCGTCAACTCGGCCAGGGGCCTCAGCAGGCGGGACTGGAAAAGCAGCATGGCCAGCACGGAGCAGATGCCCACCACGGCCACCCCGCCCAGGGTGTAGGAATAGAGGTCCGTGACCGAGGCGTAGGCGTGCGAGGCGGGCTCGAAGACCACCACCCGCCAGCCCACGCCCTGCACGGGCGAGACGCTGAGTATCCCCGGGACGCCGCCGGACACGGCCTGGCCCGCCCGCTCGCCCTGGTTCTCCCCTGCGATCGGGAGCAGGCTCTCGCGGCGCAGCGCGGCCTCTGGGTCGGTGTGCCCGATGACCACGCCGCGCGCGTCGATCACCGCGATGAATCCGCCGCCCCGGGGAGGCAGGACCCCGGCCATCCTGGAGAGCTCCTCGAGGCTGAGTTGCATCACCACCACCCCGTCCCCGTAGGCCTGGGCAATGGTCACGGCGGCCTCGGAAGTCTGGGCCGAGATGAAGGAATCCGAAAAGACTGGCCCGGTGGCCTCGATGGCCAGTTGGAAATAGGGCTGGGAGGAATAATCGAGGCCGACCTCGTCGGGGTTGTGGGGGGCCACCGCCCGCACCCTGCCCTGCCTGTCCAGCACCTGCACCACGTTCAACACTTTGGTGAAGTGCATGATGTCCTGGATGGTGGAGGCCAGGCGCTCGCCCGCGAGGCCCTTTTCGAGCAGGATGAGGAGTTCGCGCATGGTGTGGGCGGGCTGGGCCACGGCGTTGCCCACCTCCCCGGCCAGGGCGTGGGCCAGGGCCAGGTTGCGCTTGGCCACGTCCTCGCGCATGCGCTCCGCCACGCGGGAAAAGACCGTGAACTGGAGCCCCACGCCGATGAACGCCAGGAGGACCAGGCCCGCGAAGAGCCTTACCCTGAGGCTCGTGTATCTGCGGCTCATGGCGTGCTCACCTCTTGGTCTTCAGGCGCCCGTCCTGGATGCCGATCAGGTGCATCGGACGGGTAACGTCGCCCGTGCCGTCCAGCACATAGCCGCCCTGGAGACCGGGGCGCTGGCCGAACCCCAGGATGATCCGGGCCAGTTCCCATCCGCGCGCGTCGGGACTCATGGCCAGCGCGTCCGCCAGCAGGAGCACGGCCTCGTAATTGTAGACGCTGGCATAGTCCGGCTCCCTGCCGAAGCGCCCGGCGAACTCGGCGGCGAAGGCCAGGTACGCCGGGTCCACGCTGTCCGGGTCGAAGGGCACCACGGACTCGAGCCCTTCCACTGCCCCGCCGCCGTTCTGGATGAGTTCCCGGGCCACACCCCACGTGGAGCTGAACAGGGGCACGCGCGGGTCCAGCATGCGCAGCCGCTGCGCGGCCAGGGCGCAGTCCAGGGGGCTCGCTACGAGCGCCACTCCGTCCGGTTGCCTTGCCAGCACGTCCGCCGCCAGTTTCTGGAAGGCCGGCTGCGTGCGCGAATCGTATTCCACCACCTCGAAGCGCGTCCCTCCCGAAGCGAGGAACCCTTCGCGGATGTTCGCCACGGCGGAATTCGTATAGGAAGCGTTGGCTCGGTCCGCCAGGGCCACGGCCGCCCCCAGGCCGCGCGCCTGGGCCATGTGCTTTCCGAGCGCGAAGGAGACGGAGGCGGTGGTGGGGATCAGGCGGATGAACAGGTCATCTTTTCCGGTGAGGTCGTCGGTGGCGACCGTGGGGCTGACCAGGAGCGCCCCGGCCCGCGTGGCCGCGTCCAGCATGGGCTGGGCCATGGCGCTGGCAAAGGGGCCGATCACGGCGCTTGCTCCCATGGCGTGCAGGCTCTTCACGGCCTCGCCGGCCGTCTCCGGGTTGAACCCGTCGTCCACGACCACCAGTTCAAGCCGCCTTCCGGCCACGCCGCCGCGTGCGTTGACGTGCTCCACCGCGAGCACCGCCCCGTCGCGCCCGGACCCTGAAAGCGCGGAAAACTTGCCGGTAAGGCAGGAGACGTACCCCAGCACGACGGGGTCGCGGCGGTTTTCGAGGCGCAGGTAGGCCAGCGCGCCCAGGGCGGCGAGGGCGAGCAGCAAGCCAGCCAGGACCATGCGTTTCATGCGTTTCTCCGTCCCCGGGCGGGCCAGCCCCGGAAGCGCGGCGCACCGGGCCGCCTGCTCCGGGCAGGCGCAGCGCGGGTTTGCTCACCTTCCGCATACGCCCGGGAGCCGCAGCTGTCAATTTAACCAACAATTTCCAGGAACAAGAACGGGGTGGCGCGGCGCCCGCCCCGAAAGGCGGGGAGGGGTGCGCGTGGGGAGGGTCAACCGAGCCAGGTGAGGCTGTAGATCCTGGCGTAGAAGGTGGTCATCCGCTTGGCTCCGGCCTTGCCCAGGCCGATGTCGCGGAGGCGGCAATAGACGTGGGCCGGGTTGAGCATGTGCTGCAGGTAGTTTCTGAGAAATCGCGTCATCATGACCGCCTCCAGCCGGCAAAGCCGGACTTCCGGAAAAAGACATGCATTCCGCATGCCGGGCCTTCAGGAAAACGACCCTCTCCCGGACCCACTGGCCTTATCGGTCCGGGCGGTAAAAGTGTTTAGCCCGCCGCGCCCCGCCCGCCGCCTCGCGGCCCTAAGCCCCCTCAATGCCACGTAAACCCGGGAACCGGCCCGGGACGCCGTTTTCCAGGTTCGCCCGGGCGGCGCGCGCGGGCATCCCGCGCGCGCCGTTTATCATCGCTCCCCCGCACCGACGGGGGAGGAAATTGCCCCGCTACTCGGTCTTGGCCGTGGCCGGCTTGCCCGTGGACGCGGTGGCCTTGGCTTCCTTGGCGTCCTTTCCGGCGGTGACGGCGTCGGTGGCCTTTACGGTGTCGGAATTCTTGACGGGCGCGGGCTTGGCCGTGGCCGCGTCCTTTTTCTCCAGGGTGGCCGGGGCCTTGGCCGCGTCGGCGTCCTTCTTCTCCGTCACGGCCGGAACCTTGGCCGCTTCGGCGGGCTTGGCCGCGGAGGCTTCCTTCTTCTCCAGCGCGGCCGGAGCCTTGGCGTCCTTGTTGTGCTTGAGCTCGGCGGCGGCAGCGGGCTTGGCGTCCAGCGCCTTCTTCTGGGAAGTCGCGGGAGCGGTCTTTTCCACCACGGGTTCCGCATCGTTCTTCACGGCCTTGTCGGACGCGAAGGCGATGGGAGCAGACAACAAGAGCACGCCAACAACACCGGTAGCAATGATGCGATTCATTGAAAAACTCTCCTGGATTCTATTGTTGCATCGTTTTTCATGGCCCACTGCGGGTCACGCGTTCACGATGAACACTGTAAAGCATCAAGCATGCCAAGTGCCGGCACCCCGGAAATGGCCGTTTTACGGGCATCGCCTCGCCAAGTGCATGGCCAAAGTACGGTTTTTGCCGCTTTCCCCTCCCGCCGAGTACGCTTTTTGCGCGCGCCCGCGACCGGCGCGCGAAGCTCCCCGAGCCGGGAGCCAAGCTCCACCCCGTGGCGCCCCGCGCGATTGACTGCCCGGCGCGCGCCGCCTACAAACATTGTCGCATGACCAGAACCATCCGCCAGACCATCGCCGTCAGTTTCGACTTCCCCGTCATCTTCACCCGAGGCGCCCTGGACCGGGACAACCCCGCCCTGGCCGGGCTCCTGGAGCGGGCCGGGCCCGGGCCGCACCGCGTGGCCGCCGTGGTGGACTCCGGCGCGGCCGAGGCCCTGCCCGGGCTCGCCGGGCGCGTGGACGAACGCCTCGCGGCCCTGCCGGGCGCGGTGCTGGCCGCGCCCGCGCTCACCGTGCCCGGCGGAGAGCGCGCCAAGGCCGACCTGGGCGTGTTCCGGGCCGTGCTGGACCACATCTTCGAGGCCAGGCTCTGCCGCCAGTCGTTCCTGCTGGTCCTGGGCGGGGGCGCGGTGCTGGACGCCGCCGGGTTCGCGGCGGCCACGGCCCACCGGGGCGTGCGCCTGATCCGCATGCCCTCCACGGCCCTGGCCCAGAACGACGCGGGCGTGGGGGTGAAGAACGCCGTGAACTTCTTCGGCCGCAAGAACTTCCTGGGCACGTTCGCCCCCCCCTTCGCGGTGCTGAACGACTTCGCCCTGCTGGACGCCCTGCCCGGGCGCGAAAAGCGCGCCGGGTTGGCCGAGGCCGTGAAGATCGCCCTGATCCGCGACAACGCCTTCTTCGAGCGCCTCTTCGCCGACCGCGCGAAACTGGCCCGCTTCGAGCCTAAGGCCTACGAACACTCCATCGAGCGCTGCGCGGAATTGCACCTGGAGCACATCGCCACCGGCGGCGACCCCTTCGAGTTCGGCTCGGCCCGGCCCCTGGACTTCGGCCACTGGAGCGCCCACGCCTTGGAGGAGGCCACGGCCGGGACCGCCCACGCCCTGGGGCACGGCGAGGCCGTGGCCATGGGCGTGGCCCTGGACAGCGCCTACTCGAACCTCGCGGGCCTGCTGCCCGGCGACGCCCTGGAGAAGGTGCTGGCCATCCTGCCGGACCTGGGCTTCACCCCCTGGCACCCGGCCCTCGAAGCCCTGGACATGCCCGCCGCCATCGAGGCCTTCCGGGAGCACCTAGGCGGCAGGCTCTTCCTCAGCATGCTCACGGGCCTGGGCTCGCGCGTGGAGATCGGGCAGGTGGATTTCTCCCTCATGCGCCGCGCCGCGCACATGCTCAGGGAGCGCTTCGCGTGAGCCGCCATCCCGTCACCTACTGCACCAACATCCACCCCGGCGAATCCTGGGCCGAGACGCGCGCCAACGTCGAGCGCCACACCCTGGCCGTGAAGGCCAGGCTAAGCCCGGACGCCCCCTTCCCCGTGGGCCTTCGCGTCTCGAACCTGGCCAGCCGCCAGGTGGACGAAGCCGAGGCCCTGGCCTTCAGGCGCTGGCTGGACGAGAACGGCCTGTACGTGGCCACCGTGAACGGATTTCCCTACGGCGAGTTCCACGGCCGCCCCGTGAAACAGGACGTGTACCTGCCCGACTGGCGCGACCCAGAGCGCGCGGCCTACACCTTGCGCCTGGCGGGCCTGCTGGCCGCCTGGCTGCCGGACGGCATGGAAGGCTCCATCTCCACGGTGCCCCTGGGGTTCAGGCGCGGGTTTCCCGAGGAGCATTTGGGCCCGGCGCTCGAGAACATGCGCGAGGCCCTGCGCGGACTCGCGGAGCTGGCCGGGCGCACCGGGCGCTTCATCCGCCTCTCCGTGGAGCCGGAGCCCGCCTGCCTGGTGGAGACCACGCCCGAACTCGTGACGCTCCACGAGCGCCTGGACCTGCCGGACGCCCTCGCGCCCCACTTCGCGGCCTGCTACGACTGCTGCCACCAGGCCCTCCAGTACGAGGACCCGGCCTGGTCGCTCGGGCTGCTCGAGCGAAGCGGCATCGCCATCGGGCACGTCCAGGTCTCCTCGGCGCTGCACCTGCCCTGCGGGGAGCTCGGGAAACTCTCGCGCTTCGACGAGCCGGTCTACCTGCACCAGAGCGTGGCCCGGGCCGACGGCGGGGAGCTTACCCGCTTCGACGACCTGGGCGAGGCCATCCGCGCGGCGCGCGCCGCGTGCGCCGGGAGCGGCGAGAGCGGCGAGGCCAAAGCCCCGGAAGACGCCCGGGGCGTGGCCGGGCGCGCGCGAAGCTGGCGCGTGCACTTCCACCTGCCGGTGTTTCTCAGGACGCTTCCCGAATGCGAAACCACGCAGGACTTTCTGAGCGCGTTTCTGCCCCTGCTGCCCGAGGACACGCCGCTGGAAGTGGAGACCTACACGTTCGGCGTTCTGCCCGAAGAGCTGCGCTCCGGGTCCGTGGTGGACTGCATCGTGCGGGAGATCGAGTGGGTGGAGGCCTGCCGCGCCGGCGACGGGGGATAAGGGCGGCAGAACGCGAGAAAACCCGGACGGGTGCGCCGGGGCAGGCGCATTCCAGCCTCCGGCGGCCAAAGGGCTCTCGCCCTTTGGAATCCCATGCGGGGTGTCGAAGGGATACGGGCGATTTTGCGCGGAAGTGGAATTCCCGGCGGGAATGAAAAAAGCCTCCCGAAGGAGGCTTGTTGACTGCAAAATTGCGGGAAGGGACAAAAGAAAAGATTTGCTGGCGCGATAGCCGGATTGCCGGCAGCCTCCCCTACCTTCAGGTGTGGCTCTTAACTTGCGCTTACGCAAATCTTTTGATGATGCGCCTCTCTGCGCTGGTTATGATGGCTGCGGTTTATTTCGCTCTTCCCTCCGCTGAGGTTGAACACCGTTGCCTCTTACTTTGAATGATAAGCACCCCGGGCCCGATGTGAAGGCCTCGGGCAAAAGAAAAAAAAGGCCGCCTGTGGAGGGCGGCCTTCCTGGTCGTGAGATCGCGGCAGGCTAGAAGCCGCAGGCCTTGAGGATTCCGCCCAGGACCTTGTCCGAGTCGAAATGGTCCTCGGCGATGCGCCTGGCCGCCGCGCGGTGCTTCGGGTAGTCGGCCAGCACGGTCTCGATGGCGGCCTTGGCGTTCTCCACGCCGTCGAAGGTGATCAGCCCTTCGCCCACGGGCAGGTACGTGCCGAAGCCCGTGTCCTCCACGATCACCGGCCTGCCCGAGGCCAGGTAGCTGGCGGAGCGGTCCGAGAACCAGCCGGACTTGAGCTTTATGTTCTGTTCCTTGGCCACGGTGAACTCGGCCGTCGAGTTCTGGATGTAGTCGTGGTAGGCCCAGATGTCCCGGGTGAGCTCCATGGCGTTCTTCACGTTCCAGCCGTGGGCCGCGAAGCGCTCGGCGTCCTTGTTCAGCCCGCTCATGGTCAAATCCAGGCTCACCCCGGGCAGCTTGGATGGCAGGTCGATGATCTGCTCGTACTTCTCGCACTTGCGCCAGGAGAGTTTCTTGCCCTCCACCACGATGTCGCGGCCCTTGGCGTCCCAGTTGCCGATGGTGGTGAAGCCCGAGCCGCTTCCCGCCAGCGCGGGCCACATGTCCAGGACGATGGGCACGCGCGTGGTGTGGTAGTCGATGCCGCACAGGTCGATGCCCGTGACCCCGGCCGGGATGTTGTGGCCCCAGGTGAAGAACACGTCGTGCTGCTTGAAGTAGCTGCGAGTCCACTCGTCCTCGGCGATCTTGGACTGGGTGAACACCGGGTCCGTGTCGATGATCGCGCGCACCTTGGCCTTGAGGTAGTGCTCGCGCAGGGGGATCACGCCCGAGACGTTCAGGAAGAGGTCCGCCTCGGAGCAGAAGCGCTCCAGGTCCTCGCGCTCCATGCCGTAGAGCTTGTTCTCGAAGATGGAGTTGTACGCCCAGCGGCCCGTGAGCCCGATGCGGTCGAAGGCCTCGGTCACGATCTTGCGGCCCTGGGTGGAGTCGGCGCAGGCGAAGCCCCTGTAGGGGTCGAAGGGCAGGGCCCACTCGGCCGTGTCCTCCACGAAGATCACCTCGTGGCCAAGGCGCATCAGCCCCTGCATGTAGTGCATGAACATCCACACCTGACCGCCCAGGGGGAAGCTGACGGCGTAGCCGCCGACGACGATCTTGAGTCTGCGCATGTTTACGAACCCTTCTTCACTATGGATTTGGTCTGCGGAACGGGCAGGTTCTTCTTCTGTTCGAGCATGATCCTCGTGCCCTCGCGCAACGTGACCACGGGGACGCCCTCCGAGGCCAGCCACGCGGAAATCGTGTCCAGGGTCGCGGCGGAAACGGGCTCCCAGCCGATCATGCTTTCCACCCCGTGGAAGCAGAAGACCGTCCAGCCGCCGTGTTCGAGGCTGTGGTCCTTGATGATGCGGATGTAGGACTGGGCCGAATCCCTGGCGTGAGCCATGAAGCGCTTAATGGCGAAACGGTCGAAAGAGGCCGGGCGGTTGTCGGAGTCGCGGCCCGCGCAAGCCTGCGCGTAATAGGGCCTGCACAGGGCTTCCACGTCGTCGGTCCAGTAGTTGTGGGGCGCGATGTAGGTGTCCACCTTGAAGCCCAGGGCCAGGAGCATGTCCCGGGACTGCTCCATCTCCCGCTGGTAGGAGCCGGCCCTGATGTCCAGCGCGGAGGGGTCGGACACCCGCAACGGGTTCAGGTGCAGCTCGGCGATGGCCCTGTCCAGCCAGTAGCTGCCGGGGGAGCCCAAAAGTTCGTTCAAGGACTCGGCCTCCCGCATGGGCTTGCCGTCCTGGTAGAGCCCGGCGATGCGCTCGTACTCGTACTGGGTCTGGAAGTGGCCGGGCTGGCGTTCGTCCGCGAACCAGCCGTTCACCGGCTCCTGGGCGTAGGTCTTGGGGATCTGCACGGGCCTGGGGTGCGTCAGGCTGTGCGAGGCGATCTCCCAGCCGTTTTGCTCCAGGTCGCGCACCTGCTCGACGTTCATGTAGTCGTTGTTGCCCGAGAGCATCCGTGTGACCACGATGCCCGCCGTGGCCACCTGGCCGCGCGCGCGCAGGATGGGCAGCGCGTAGGTGTGGTTGCTCACGATGCCGTCGTCGAAGGTGAGGGTCACCATGCCCTTGGGCAGGCCAGGCGAGGGCGCGGCCATGGCCGGGACGGGCAACGCGCAGGCAGCGCCCAGGGCTGCGGCGGCGGCGAGGAATT
Source organism: Fundidesulfovibrio sp. YSD1 (assembly GCF_055397115.1). NCBI lineage: Bacteria > Pseudomonadati > Thermodesulfobacteriota > Desulfovibrionia > Desulfovibrionales > Desulfovibrionaceae > Fundidesulfovibrio > Fundidesulfovibrio sp. YSD1. The sequence continues at coordinate 3,190,279 of NZ_AP043666.1, read as the reverse complement.
GGCGACGGTTCATGCGGACGAACTCCTTAGGATCGAATGCGGCATCGTGCTTGGAGCAAGCGCCAAGACGCAAGCACGGAGGCTGCACAAAGCAAAGAGCGGGCCATGTTGCCCCTTGAGCGGGAGGTTCCGGCCGCAGGCAACGTCCGGAAGCGGTCCATTATAGAAAATCAGGCCGAAAATCAAACACGATCTCCATCCCCCACGTGTACGAAAACTGCCCTCCGGCGGAAAAAACTGTAACCCTCGGTGGTTGACCCCGCCGGGCAACCTGCTAGGAGGCTCCACGGAGGCACCATGAAATCCTACGGCGTTGCCGCCCTGGCGGCCTGTCTCATCCTCGGCCTCGGTCTCGCGGAGACCGCCCGCTGCCAGTCCCGGCACTTCCAGGCGTCCCAACGCCACTTCGAGGAGATGGCCACCCAGGCATCGTCCCTCTCCGCCCAGGTGGACTCCGTGGCGGAAAAGAACCTCTGCAACCTCTTCACGGCCACGGCGCTCGCCTATTCCATCCGGGCCCACGTCATGGCCCAGTTGACCGACGTGGCGGACACCCTGCGCCAGCCCGAGGCCCAGGCCCTGCTCGCCCGCAAGCTCGCCGAGTCGCGCGCCTTCGTCACCAGGCACCTGGAGCTCGACCTCAAGGCCGTGGAAGGCCTTGCGGCGTCCAGCGGCAACGCCAAGGTGCGCAAGCTCGGCCTGCGCCTTGTCAACGAACTGCGCGTGTTCGAGAACAACACGACCAGCCTGGCGAAAAACTGACGGCCCGAGCCCCCTTCGCCTGGAGAACCCAGACCGTAAGCGACACGAAGTTTTTTCTAACCCAGACGCTCCCAGAAATCGAGCACTGCCTTTCGCTGCTCCTCCAGGCCGTAGGCACGGGCCGTGCGGGCACAGGCGGCGCGGACGCCCTCGAGTTCCGGGCCGTTTGCGCGCCACAGCGCGAGCGCGGCCTCCAGGGCCAGGGCGGCGCCCAGGGCGTCGTTGTCCGGCGCGTAAAACCCGTTGCCCCCCCAGGGGACCTCGTCCATGGGGCACTCCGGCAGGTAGCGCCCCGGGGCGGCCTGGCGCATGTAGTCCCAGCCGCCGAAGCCAGCGAACCCGGCCGGTATCGCCCCGCAGGCCATGGCCTCCAGCGGCGGCAGGGGGCAGCCCTCGGGGAAGCCCGTGGCCAGGAAGCAGTGGCACAGGCCCAGGGCTTCGGCCACCTGGGCCTGGCCCATGCCCGCTATCTCAACCCAGCGCACGTCGAAGTTGCCCCTGGCCGCCACGATGGAGCGGACCTGGTCCGCCAGGGCCTTGTTCTTGCGCGGCATGTAGGCCACGGTCAGTTCCCCGGGCTTGCGCTGCGGGGCCTTGAACACGCCGAGGTCGATGCCCGGCCGGAGCACCGGGGCCTCGGCCCCCAGGCACTGCCCGATGAACCAGGATACCGGGCGCGACACCGCCGCGAAGGACACCGGCAGCGAGCGCCAGTCCACGCCTTGTGGCAGGCCGTTGAAGAGGTAGGCCCAGTTCTGCACGTAGAGCAGGCAGCGCGCCCCGGCGGAGAGCCCCGGGGCCAGGGCGTTCACCCAGCCCTCGGGCACGACCCAGACGTCGGACGCGCGGAGTTCGGCGCGCGCTAGGTCCACGGCCGGGACGTCCGGGCCGGGTGGCCGCCACGCGGGCGGCTCGCGCAGGGCGAGGAAGGCCTCGCGCCCGGCCTCGCGCAGCATGGCGGCCATGCGCCAGAGCACGGCCACGCCGCCGGTGGGCTTGCGCACCGGGGGGACGAAGAAGAAAGTGCGTGAATGTCCTGGTTGCATGTCTCCCGACCGCCTTGCTAGTGTGGGCTCCGACAGCCATCCCTCAGCCGCGAGGTTTCGCATGCACGAGAGCGAGCGCTCAGGCCGCCCCTGGCCGCGCCTGACACCGGACCAGACCGCCGTGCCGTCGCTCGGCCCGGCCAAGATACCGAACCCGCGCCAGAATTCCCTGTTCGTGGACGATGAGCAAGGGGTTTTGGTGGACATCCTGGCGCCCGAGGGCCCGGACGCCCTCCCCCCCGCGCGCATGGAGCGCGCCGGGCCGCGCCGCAGCATCTATTTCGACCCGCCCAAGACAAAATGCGCCGTGGTCACCTGCGGCGGGCTCTGCCCGGGCATCAACGGCGTGATCCGCTCCATCGTCATGGAGGCCCACCACGGCTACCGGGTCTCGGCGGTGCTCGGGGTGCGCTACGGGCTGTCCGGGTTCGCGCCGAAAAACGCCCCCCGGGTCACGCGCCTGACGCCCGAGTGCGTCTCGGACATCCACGGCTTCGGCGGCACGGTGCTCGGCTCCTCGCGCGGGCCGCAGGACCCCGAGGAGGTGGTGGACGCCCTGGAGCGGCTCAATGTGGGCGTGCTCTTCGTGCTGGGCGGGGTGGGCACCATGCGCGCGGCCCGGGCCATCCACGAGGTCACGGAGCGCCGCAGGCTGCGCCTGGGCATCGTGTGCATCCCCAAGACCATCGACAACGACATCCACTTCGTCTCGCGCACCTTCGGCTTCGACACGGCCGTGGAAAAGGCCGTGGAGGCCATCCGCTGCGCCCACGTGGAGGCCATGGGCGCGCCCTACGGCATCGGACTCGTCAAGCTCATGGGCCGCGAGTCGGGCTTCATCGCGGCGGCCGCCTCGCTCTCCATCAAGGAGGTCAACTTCGTGCTCGTGCCCGAGCAGCCCTTCGCCCTGGACGGCCCGGGCGGGCTTCTCGAGACCCTGGAGGCCAGGCTCCTCAGGCGCGGCCACGCAGTGATCGTGGCGGCCGAGGGCGCGGGGCAGGAGCTCCTGCCCGAATCCGTGCTCACGGACGCCTCAGGCAACAGGATGCTGGGCGACATCTGCGGGCTTCTGCAGGCGCGCATCAAGGCCCACTTCAAGGGCAGGCTGCCCATCACGCTCAAGTACATCGACCCAAGCTACATCATCCGCTCCGTCCCGGCCGGCGCCGCGGACCTGGCCCAGTGCAACATGCTCGGGGCCATGGCCGTGCACGCGGGCATGGCGGGCAAGACCGGGATCATGGTCAGCACCCTGCACGAGGTCCCGGTGCACGTGCCCCTGCCCCTGGTGACGGCCGGACGCAAGAAGCTCGACCTGAACACCAGCTACTGGCAGCAGGTCATGGACTCCACGGGCCAGAACAACCCAAAGGCGTGCTCCCCTTGACCCGGAGGCGCAAGGCGGGCTAAGCCCTGCCCTGCCATTTCCGGCCGTTACGGAACTACGGTGAAAGTCCGTGGCGGTCCCGCCGCAGTAAGCGGAGACGATGCCCGTGAAGCCACTGTCCCTGGGGACGGGAAGGACGGGCGGAGGATGACCCGCGAGCCTGAAGACGGACGGCCGGAACCGTTTCGCGGATTGAACCCATGGTAACGGCGATCCCTTGACCCCCTCCCCGGGGGCCAGGGGATTTTTTATTTGCCCAACGGGAACGCCCAGGATTTCCCAAGCCCAAGGAGCGACCGCTCCGAGCGCCCCGGCGCCCTCCCTCCCCGTCCGGCCAGGACCGCGCAGGGGGCCGAAACCCGCAGGCGGCTTTGCGCCGAGTAACGTTTCGGTTCCCCGCGCGGTCCTGATGGCGGGGCGGGAGGACGCCGGGAGCGCGCACAAGGACACCCCATGCCTTCTTCCTTCGATTCCCTCGACTCCCTGCTCGCCTCCATCTCCCCGGTGGACGCCTCCCTGGCACCGAAAGTCCAGGCCCGCCTGGACGACCTGACCAAGCCCCGGGGCAGCCTGGGCCGCCTGGAAGAGCTCGCCCTGCGCCTGAGCCTCATCCAGGGCGGAGAGGCCCCCCAGCCCGACCCGGCCGTGATCTTCACCTGCGCGGGCGACCACGGCGTGGTGGAGGAGAACGTGAGCCTCTTCCCCCAGGAGGTCACGCGCCAGATGGTGCTCAACTTCATGGGCGGGGGCGCGGCCATCAACGTGCTGGCCCGCCAGGCCGGGGCCAGGCTGGTGGTGGTGGACGCGGGCAGCGCGGGCGGGCCTTTCCCCGAGCACCCGGGGCTCGTGCAGGCCAAGGTGGCCCCGGGCACGGCCAACATGGCCGTTGGCCCGGCCATGACCCGCGAGCAGTGCCTTCAGGCCCTGCTCACCGGGGCGAACCTGGCGCGCCGGGCCGCTGCCGAGGGCTGCCGCACCGTGGGCACCGGCGACATGGGCATCGGCAACACCACGCCGTCCACGGCGCTCTTCTGCTCGTTCCTGGGGCTTTCGCCCGAGGGCGTCACCGGACCGGGCACCGGCCTGGACGCGGACGGGGTCTCGCGCAAGGCCAGGGTGGTGGCCAAGTCTTTGGAGGCCAACCGCGAGGCCGTGACCTCGGGGGACGCGCTGTCCATCCTGGCCGCGCTGGGCGGGTTCGAGATCGCCTGCCTGGCCGGGGTGATCCTTGGCGGGGCGGCCTGCGAGATGGCCGTGCTGGTGGACGGGTTCATCTCCACGGCCGCGTGCGTGGCCGCGCTGCGCCTGGCTCCGGACGCCGCCGGGTACTGCTTCTTCAGCCACGCCTCGGCCGAGCCCGGCCACCAGGCCGTAATGCGCGCGCTCGACGCCAGGCCGCTCCTGGACCTGGGCATGCGCCTGGGCGAAGGCACCGGGGCGGCCCTGGCGCTTGTGCTCCTGCGCTCGGGGGCGGCGATCCTGAACGAAATGGCCACGTTCTCCCAGGCCGGGGTGAGCAAGGGCTAGGTCACCCTGGAATCAGGGAGTGACAAAAATCCGGGCAGGCACTATTCTTTCCTCAAAGGGCGGCCGCCTTCGGCCGCCCGCCTGGAAGGCAGGGGGAAGGCCATGTACGACGGACTCGTCCACGTAGCCGCCTATGACGGGCTGGTTCACTCGCCGGATGCGGTCGTCGCGCACCCGGCGGGCGAGTTCGCGGCCCATCCCCCGGGCCACGTGATCATCCCCACCCCTCCGGCCGACCAGGTCATCCACGTGATCATGGAGAACATCGTCGGCCACGTGGTCAACGAAATCATCTGACGCGTTCCCTCAGCGCGGTATGCGCGCAAGCCCCACCGCCACGAAGGACCACATCGACATCCCCCAGACAACCAGGCCCACGGCCCAGGTTGGCGCGGTGAAGCGCCCGAGCCTGTCCGCCCTGTGCGCCAGCAGGCAGCCGGTCATGGCCAGGATCGGGAAGAGGTAGCGCCCCTGGGGCTGGAAGTCGTTGTTCCAGGAGTGCCAGAAGGACTGCCCCACGGTCAGCAGGGAAAAGACCAACCACAGGCAAAGCGCCGCCCTGTCCGCCGGGCCCCGCAGGGCCAGGCCGGCGGCCGCGAGCACCATGAAGGCCAGCGCGGCCCTGCCGAGCCAGCGATAGAAGAGCAGCGGGGCCTCGATGTTCATCTCGCCGTACTTGCCGAAGGCGCTGCGGAAGGTGAACACGTGCCACTTCCACTCGCCCGTGAACATCTGCGTGAACGTGACTCCCTTGGAGCGCATGCGCGCCCCCCAGAACCCCTCGCTCGTCTCCTGAACCGAAGGCTTGAGCTCCGGCGCGGCCATCTGCTCGGCCACCCGCGTGGCCACGCCCGGGTCCTGGCCGTGCCTGGCCCAGGCGTCCAGGCCCACGCGCAGGCCGAACACCATGGCGGCCACGGCCACGGCCGCCGCCGCGCCCCGGAGCGTGAGCAGCGGCGCTCCGCCCCGCGCCCACGCGGCAAGGGCCACGGCCGAGGCGAAGTAGGCCACGAAGACGTAGTAGTTCTGTTTGGAGATGGCCAGGAGCCCGATGACGAGCCCCAGCTTGAGCGCGAGCCGACCCGTGCTTTCGCCGGAGGGCAGGGGCATGCGCGCGAAAAGGTACACGGCCATGAAGCACAGGGCCAGGGGCAGGGCGTCGCCGTTGAAGTAGCTGAAGACGTACCAGGCCTGCGGCGTGAGGAAGAGCGGCGCGAAGGCCATGCGCCGGGCCCCCTTGAGCCTGAAGCACAAAAACATGAGCCAGAGGAAGAGGCCCACGTTGAAAAAGCGCAGCCCCATGTAGTCCTGACCCGCCAGGGGCGCGATCAGGCGGGCGAACTTGCCCGCGAAGAAATAGACCACGTCCAACTGGTCGAGGTAGGAGATGCCGTAGTTGCTGTAGGCCCCCCGCGCGCGCTCGTCGCCGACCTTGGGCGGGTCCCAGTACTGCATGTAGTAGCGGCCCGCGCCCACGTGATCGCTCTCGTCCGGATGGACGTCGTAGGCGCTGGAAAAGGCCATGGAGGCCACGGCCCAGAAGGTGGCGGCCATGACCAGGAGCCAGGCCGCGTCCCAAAGCCTGGAGCCCGGCCCAGGCCGGGCTCCGGTCGTCTCACCGTGCATACACGCTCTTGAGGATCGTTTCGCCGCCCCGGGCCAGCACCTCTTCCGCCACGGCCCGCCCGAGGTTTTCGGCCTCGGCGCGAGGGGCCGTGAGCTCCCGGCGGATCATGGTCTTGCCCTCGGGGTCGGCCACCAGCCCGGTAAGCAGCACATCGGAGCCCTGGATGCGCCCGTACGCCGCGATGGGCACCTGGCAGCCGCCCTCCAGCCTGGCCAGGAAGGCCCGTTCCGCGCGCACGGCGTCGCGGGTGTCGGGGTGGTCCAGGAAGGCGGTGAGGTCCTTCATGCGCGTATCCGAAACGCGGTATTCGATGCCCAGCGCGCCCTGGGCCACGGCGGGCAGGAAGTCCGGCGGGGCCAGGCGCGAGGCCTTGGGCGCGGTGAGCCCCAGGCGGTTCAGCCCGGCGGCGGCCACCACGATGGCGTCGTACTGGCCGTCCAGAAGCTTGCCCACGCGCGTGTCCAAGTTGCCGCGCAGCATGCGCACGTCCAGGTCCGGGCGCAGGGCCAGGAGCTGCGACTGGCGACGCAGGCTGGACGTGCCCACGGACGCCCCCTGGGGCAGGTCCGCCAGGGCGCCGAATTCCACGGAAAGGAACATGTCCGCGAAGTCCTCGCGCTCGGGCACGGCCCCGAGGGTCAGGCCCTCGCGGCGCTCCACGGGCACGTCCTTCATGGAGTGGATGGCCAGGTCCGCGCGGCCGTCGGCCAGGGCCTCCTCTATCTCCTTCACGAAAAGGCCCTTGCCCCCGACCTTGGCCAGGGGCACGTCGAGGATCTTGTCGCCCTGGGTCTTCAGCACCAGGAGCTCGACCGAAAGCCCCCGGTGCTCGTTTTCGAGCAGGGCCTTGATGTGGTTGGCCTGCCAAAGCGCCAGCTTGCTGCCCCTGGTGGCGATGGTGATGGTCATTTGCACGTGGAGCAGCTCCCGCCCGAGCATCCGGCGCAGCCTCCCCCGCCGCCCCTGGGAGCGGGCACGGTGTGACCCTGGTAGCCTCCGGGGTTGTGCCCGGCGCTGTGGCGGCAGGCGCTCATGAGCTTGTGCGTCTCGGGGGAGGCGCACTTGGGGCAAGGCGGCACGGCGTCCCCGAAGACGAGCTCCTCGAAGTCGCAGCCGCATTTCTCGCAGCGGTATTCATAGATGGGCATGACGTCGCTCCTGTCATTCGCCGGAGTTTTCCGGCGCGTCGAGGTAGGGTTTGAGCTCGACCACGGCCTCGAAGAGGTAGTGGTCGGCGAGCTTGCACATGAGGTGTCCGCAGGCGATGTGGATCTCCTGGATGAGGGCGGTCACCGTGTGGGGCACGAGGATGGCCTGGTCGCTGAAGCGGACGATCTCGCCGTTCTTGCCGGTCATGCCCACGGTGGTCATGCCCTTTTCCCGGGCCAGCTTCATGGCCGCGACCACGTTGGGGCTGTTGCCCGAGGTGGAGATGCCCACCAGTACGTCGCCGGGGCGGCCCAGGGCCTGCACCTGCTTGGAGAACACCTGGTCGAAGCCGTAGTCGTTGCCGATAGCGGTAAGAATGGACGAGTCCGTGGTCAAGGCCACGGCGGGCAGGGGCGGCCGCTCCAGCTGGAAGCGGTTGACGAACTCCGCCGCGAGATGCTGGGCGTCGGCGGCGGAGCCGCCGTTTCCGCAAAAGAGTATCTTTCCACCCTTGGCCAGGCACAGGGCCAGGGTCCTGCCGATGGCCGCGACCGTGCGGGCGTTCTCGCGGAAGAAACGCTCGCGCAGTTCCGCGCCCTCCCGGGCGTGCTCGAGGACCAGCTCCAAGGCGTCCGTGGACATGGAGAATCTCCTGGGTGATTTGGCGGACTGGGGAAGATAACGGAAAGCCCCCCCGATGACAACGGCGCGCCGGATGCGCGGTTGCGGTTGCCATGCCCGCTGTTCCAGGGTAGTGGAACCCATTCTTTCCGATCTGCCGTAACCAGCGCCATTCTATGGAGAAAATCCGGTTGCGACGTGCGGTGAACGGAACACTCGTGCAACATTTCTCCAATATGTTTCTCCTACGGGAACAGCGCTTTGTTTCGCGGAGAGAAACACGACGCTTTTGAATGTCCGCTCAGCGGAACGAGGGAGTTTTTGCATTTTTGTACTTTTTTTTCGTTGACGGTTGCGCTATTTGAAAACCCGCCACGCACTGCGGGGCGTTCGTTTTGGGGAGCGGCCACCATCACGGGCTGATACGCCAACCCTAACCCAGGAGCGGTCAATGAAAAAACTCCTCGTTGCCTTGCTTGTCGCGGCATTCGCCTTCCCGGCGGCCGCCTTCGGCGCTGACACCCTCAAAATCGGCTTCAACATCCCCCTCACCGGCGACATCCCGAAGGTGGGCGAGATGAGCAAGAACGCCGCCGAGATGCTCAAGGAGAAGATCAACGGCGCGGGAGGCCTGGAGGTGGGCGGCAAGAAGTACATGCTCGACTTCGTGTACGTGGACAACGAGTCCAAGCCCGAATCGGCCGTGAACGCCTCGCTGAAGCTGATCGAGGGCGAGAAGGTGCTGGCCATGGTCGGCCCCCAGGGCTCCGGCCGCGCCATCCCCGCCGGCGAGATCGCCAACAACAACAAGACCGTGATGATCTCCGGCTGGTCCACCAACCCCAAGACCACCCAGGGCCGCCCCTTCGTGTTCCGCGCCTGCTTCCTGGACGATTTCCAAGGACCCGTGGCCGCCAAGTTCGCCACCGAGCAGCTGAAGGCCAAGACCGCCGCCGTGCTCTACGACGTGGCCTCCGACTACCCCAAGGGCCTGGCCGAGTTCTTCAAGAAGGACTTCGAGAAGCTGCACGGCCCCGGCTCCGTGGTCGCCTTCGAGACCTTCACCACCAAGGACGTGGACTTCTCGGCCCAGCTGACCAAGATCATCAAGGCCAAGCCCGACGTCCTGTTCACCCCCCAGTACTACAACGAGGTCCCGCTGATCGTTAAGCAGGCCCGCGAACTGGGCTACAAGGGCCCCATCCTGGGTTCCGACTCCTGGGGCTCCGCCGAGCTCATGACCCTGTGCGGCGACGACTGCAAGGGCCAGTACTTCGTGACCCACTACGCCGCCGCCGGCGCCAAGGGCGCGACCAAGGAGTTCATCGACGCCTTCAACGCCAAGTACAAGCAGATCCCCGACGACGTGGCCGCCCTGACCTGGGACGCCACCGGCATCGTGCTGGCCTCCGTGCAGAAGATGGGCTCCATCTCCGGCGACCTGGCCAAGGACCGCGTGGCCCTGCGCGAGGCCATGGCCTCCATGCGCGGCTTCGACGGCATCACCGGCAAGATGAGCTTCGACGGCAAGACCGGCGACCCGGTCAAGTGCGCCGTCATCGTCAAGATCAACGAAAAGGGCGAATTCACCTTCCACGAATCCGTCTGTCCGTAACCGTCACCCCGGGGCGGGGAGGCCTGAACGGGCCTGCCCGCCCCCTTTTTGCGTTTCCGGACTCTTTTGGTCCTCAATCAGTCAGACTCGGGACGGGACATGCTCGACACCTTCATCCAACAGGCGCTCAACGCCTTGCAGCTGGGGAGCTACTACTCCCTCATCGCCCTGGGCTACTGCCTGGTGTACGGAGTGCTGCTGCTGATCAACTTCGCCCACGGCGACATCTTCATGGTGGGGGCCTACATCGCCTTTTTCGCCGCAACGTTCATCATGGGCCAGCACGCGCTGATCCCGCCCGCCTCGCCCTTCGCGGTGAAGCTCGTGTTCGCGGGCTTCTTCGCGCTGATCCTCACGGCGGGGCTGTCGTTTCTCATCAAGCGAAAACCCCAGGCCGGGCCGAACTCCGGCTACGGCCACAAGGCGGTGCTGGCCGGGCTGTTCGTGGCCATCACGGCGGCCATCTACGTCTGGGGGCAGGACGTCTCCATCGCCACGGGCGCGGAAAAGATGGTCGTCTTCGCGGCCACCATCCCCCTGACCATGGTGCTCACCTCGTGCGTGGGCGTGTTCATCGAGCGCGTGGCCTACAAGCCGCTCAGGCTCAAGGGGGCCAACCGCCTCTACGTGGTCATCACCGCGCTCATGATGGGCATCATCCTGGAGTACGGCAACCTCTCGCTGCTCGGCACCAGCAGGCTCTCCTTCCCCACGATCCTGCCGCGCATGGTCTTCGAGATCGGCGAGGCCAGGATCACCCTCACCAAGCTCTCGGCCATCGCCGTGAGCTTCCTGGTGTTCGCCCTGCTCCAGTGGATCGTCACCCGCACCAAGCTGGGCATGGCCATGCGCGCCGTGTCCTACGACAAGTTCGCCGTGCCGCTCATGGGCATCCCCCTGGACGCGGTGATCGTGTTCACCTTCTTCCTGGGCTCGTCCATGGCGGGCCTGGCCGGCATGTTCTACGCCATGAACTTCCCGGTGCTGGACCCCTTCATGGGCGCGCTCGTTGGCTGGAAGGCCTTCGTGGCCGCCGTGGTGGGCGGTATCGGCGACATCCGGGGCGCCTTCGTGGGCGGCTTCCTGCTGGCCTTCTTGGAGGTCACGGTGGCGGCGGTGTTCAGCTCGGAGCTGCGCGACCTGATCAGCTTCACCATCCTTCTGGGCATCCTGACCTGGAAGCCAACCGGGCTGTTCGGCAAGCCCAAAACCACCAAGATCTAATCCATGGGCACCCGAATCACAGTACCCGCCGCGCTGTGCGCGCTGCTTGCGGTCATCATGGGCTCCGCCCACGCCGGGATTCTCGGCCAGTACGGCCTGACGTTCCTGTGCACCATGGGCATCTACATCATCCTTTCGGCCAGCCTGAACCTGGTCAACGGCTACATGGGCGAGTTCTCCTGCGGCCACGCGGGGTTCATGGCCGTGGGGGCCTACGCCTCGTCCATCCTGGGCGTGTTCCTCTTCGTGCCGGACAAGGTCTTCGGACAGCCCTGGCTGCCCATGGAACTGGCCCCCTGGGCCTTCCCCCTGGTGCTGGCGGCGGGCTTCGTGGCGGCGGCCCTGGCGGGCCTGGTGGTGGCCATCCCTTCTTTCAAGACGCGCGGCGACTACCTGGCGGTCATCACCCTGGCGGCCGGCTACATCATCAAGAGCGCCATCGAGAACGTGGAGGCCGTGGGCGGGCCCAGGGGCTTCATGGGCATGGGCAAGATCGTGCAGGGCATGGACGCCGTGGCCGACGTGCCCTGGATGCTCGTGTGGATCTTTTTGGGCGTGGTCTTCACCATCTGGATACTGCGGCGCTTCGTGTACTCCACCTACGGCAAGGGTGTGATGGCCATCCACCAGGACGAGGTGGCCGCCGAGATCATGAGCGTGAACACCAACAAGATGAAGCTGGTGGCCTTCATGCTCTCCTCGGGGCTGGCCGGGCTGGCGGGCGGGCTCTACGCCTACCTGGTGAGCTTCGTGAACCCGGCGTCCTTCACCATCCTGCGCTCCACCGAGTGCCTGGTGATGGTCTATCTGGGGGGCATGGGCTCGCTCACGGGCTCGGTGCTCTCGGCCATCGCCTTCGCCATCATGCTGGAGTTCCTGAAGCCCCTGGAGCAGCTCAAGTGGGTGGCCATCCCCCTGGTGCTCATCCTGCTCATGCAGTTCCGGCCCGAAGGCATCATGGGCAACCGCGAGCTTTCGGACGTTTTCCCCAAACTCAAGCGCTTCTACAGGTTCAAATAGACATGGCGCTTCTCGAAATCAAAGAACTCACCCAGCGTTTCGGCGGGCTCATCGCGGTCAACGACTTCGACGTGCGGCTCGAAGGCCGGGAGCTGAACGCGCTCATCGGCCCCAACGGCGCGGGCAAGACCACCGTGTTCAACCTGGTTAGCGGCTTCTACCAGCCGTCCTCGGGCTCCATCACCATAAACGGCGTGAACACCCGGGGCATGAAGCCCCACCAGGTCACCAGCCTGGGCGTGGCGCGCACCTTCCAGAACATCCGGCTCTGGAACGACATGAGCGTGCTCGATAACATCCGCGTGAGCCAGCACTACCGCCTGGGCTACTCGCTCACGGACTCGCTCTTGCGCACGCGCCGCTACGCGGACCGCGAGGCGGACATCGAGCGCACGGCAATGGAACTGCTCGAATTCATGGGCATGAAGGACCTTGCCGACGAATTCCCGCCCAACCTCTCCTACGGCACGCAGCGCAAGATCGAGATCGCCCGGGCGCTCTCCACCAAGCCCAAGCTGCTGCTCCTGGACGAGCCGGCCGCTGGCCTGCCCTCCACGGACGTGGTGGAGCTCATCAAGCTCATCGAGTGGATCCACAAGGAGTTCGACCTGGCCATCTGGATGATCGAACACCAGATGACCGTGGTCATGAGCCTGTGCAAGTGGATCAAGGTGATCGACTTCGGCGCCACCATCGCCGAGGGGACCCCCGAGGAAATCCGCAACAATCCCACGGTCATCAAGGCCTATCTGGGAGACGAGGCCATCTGATGCTTTCCGTCAGCAACCTTCGAGTCAAATACGGCAACATCGAGGCCCTGCACGGCGTGTCCTTCACCGTGAACAAGGGCGAGATCGTCACCCTCATCGGGGCCAACGGCGCGGGCAAGACCACCACGCTGCTCTCCATCGCCCGGCTCGGGCCTCCGGAAGGCCCCAAGGTGGTGGAGGGCGACATCACCTTCGACGGCAGGAGCCTGCTTCCCGTGCCGCCGCACCAGGTGGTGGCCGGGCTGCACATGGTCCTGGTGCCGGAAGGCCGTCACATCTTCGGCAACCTCTCGGTGATGGACAACCTGACCCTGGCCACCTACGCCCGCAAGGACAAGGACCGGCTGGAAAAGGACCTGGACTTCGTGTTCGAGCTCTTTCCGCGCCTGGGCGAGCGCCGCAAGCAGCGCGCCGAGTCGCTCTCGGGCGGCGAGCAGCAGATGCTGGCCGTCAGCCGCGCGCTCATGTCCGGGGCGGAGTTCATCCTCCTGGACGAGCCCAGCATGGGCCTTGCGCCGCTTCTGATGTACGACATGTTCCGCACGCTGAAAAAGCTCAACCAGCAGGGCATGACCATCCTGCTCGTGGAGCAGAACGCCAGGCTCGCCCTGGACTTCGCCCACAGGGGCTACGTGCTGGACACCGGGCGCATCGTGGCCGAGGGCCCCTGCGCCGAGTTGCGCGACAACCCCGAAGTGAAGAAGGCCTACCTGGGAGGGTAGCGTGGCCACGTTCTCCCCGCTGGGGCGCATTTCCGACGAGCAGTGCGTCAGCCTGATAGGCATCGCCGGGGCCGGGAAGTCCACCCTGGGCAAGGCCCTGGCCGCGCGGCTCGACTGGGCGCACCTGGACACGGACCGCCTGATCGAGGCCACCATGGGCCAGCCGCTGCAATCCATCATGGACGAGCGCGGCCTGAAGGGCTTCCTGGAAGTCGAGGAGGCCGTGGTCTCGCTTCTGGGGACCAAGCGCACGGTGGTCTCCACGGGCGGCAGCGTGGTCTACAGCGCCAGGGCCATGGACCGGCTGCGCTCCCTCGGCCCCGTCATCCATCTGCGCATCGAGTTGGACACGTTCCTGGACCGCGTGCGCGACGCCGAGGGCCGGGCCTTCGTGCGCCCGGCCGGGCACAGCCTGGCCGACGTGTACGCCGAGCGCGAGCCGCTTTACCTGCAAGCGTGCGATTTCTCGGTGCGCACGGACTGCGGCGGGATCGAGGAGTGCGTTGAAGAGTGCGCCGGGAGGCTGGCGGAACTTTTGTCGGGCGAGTAGGATCGTTTTCGGACTGTCGCCCGGTGTCGCCCTCGGCCCCCGCGCCCGGGCGACACCCGGGCATGAACGCGCGGACGGTGAGACAGGGATACGATCGACTGGGGCGGGAGTGCCGGTGGACGGCGCGAAGCGGAAGGGGATTCCAAAGGGCGGCTGCCCTTTGGCCGCCGGAGGCTCTTCATCGTGCGTATCTGGCTGATCGTTTGTTCCTTTCTCTTGACCGTTCCGGTCTGTCTCCCTTCCTGGGCCGCGACGAGCGGGCGAGAGCGCTTGGCCCGCGAGGTCGAGGGCTTCGTCGCCAGGCAGATGGCCCTGAACGGCGTGCGCGGGCTCTCCATGGCCGTGACGGACGCCTCGGGCGTGATCTGGTCCCGGGGCTTCGGCTGGGCCGACGAGGCCGGGCGCGTCCCTGCCCGGCCGGACACGGTCTACCGCGCGGGCTCCATCTCCAAGGTGGTCACGTCCGTGCGGGTGATGCAGTTGGCCGAGGCCGGGCGCGTGGACCTGGACACCGACGTGCGCCGCCTGGTCCCCGATTTCTCGGTGCGCAGCCGCTACGGCGACGCCTCGATCACCCCGCGCATGCTCATGTCCCACCGTTCGGGCCTGCCCACGGACGTTCTCGCGGGCATGTGGACCGAGCACCCCCAGACCCTGGCCCAGTACATCCCCACGCTCGCGCGCGAGAGCCTGGCCAGCCCGCCCGTGAACCAGTGGCGCTACTCCAACGTGGCCTTCAGCGTGCTCGGCCGGATGATCGAGAACGTCGAGGGCGCGGATTTCGCCGAGGCCATGCGCCGGGGCCTCCTCGAGCCGGCGGGCATGGCCAGTTCCAGCTTCGTGATGACCGCCGGGCTCTATCCGCGCTACGCCAAGGGCTACGCCAACGGGGCCGAGGCTCCGCGCCCCACCCTGCGCGACCAGCCCGCGGGCTCGCTCTTCACCACCGTGGAGGACTTGGCGGCCTTCGCGGCCACGGTTCTGGGCAACGGCAAGGGCGTTGTTTCCGAAGCCTCGCTGCGCCAGATGGCCACGCAGCAGTTCCCCGGTCTGGCGCTCGATTTCGGCTTCAGGATGGGGCTTGGCTGGATGCTCTCGGGCATGGAGCTCTCCGACGGGCGCGAGCTGGTCTGGCACGGCGGCGCGGCCCTGCCGCACCAGGCCTTCCTGGCCCTGGAGCCCGAGAGCGGGCTGGCCGTGGCCGTGTGCGCCAACACCACCGAGGCCTCGCGTTTCATCCCGCAGCTGACCGTGAAGACGCTGGAGCTGGCCATGGAGGCGGCCACGGGGCGGCGCATGCCCGCCCCGCCGAAGGCCATCGCGCCCAGACCCGTGAAGCTGCCCCGGGAGCGCCTGGAGGCCCTCGCCGGGGACTACGCCACGTTCGCGGCCGCGCCGGGCACGGTCAGGGTCGAGGACGGGACGCTCAGGGCGCGCTCGGGCGGCACTTCCGTGGAGCTGGTCCCGTCCGAGGGCGGTGTCCTGGCCATCAAGTCGGATGCGTTCTTCGGGCTCGTGCCCACGCTGCGCAAGGGGCTCTTCCTGGAGCCGGTCGCGGCGGCAGGCAGGAGTTTCCTGGTGCTTCGCGGCCAGTCCATGCCCACTCCCTTCGAGAAGCTCGAGCGCGCGCCCGTCCCCCGGGCCTGGCTCGCCCGCTTGGGCCGCTACGCCGCCGCCACGCCCGGCGAGGGCGTGCGCTACAAGACCCTAGAACTCGCCGTGCGCGGCGGCGTCCTGGTGGCCGAAGCCGGAGTGACGGCCGGACCGGAAGGCTCGCCCGTGTCCCAGGCAGTGTTCGCCCTGACCGTGGTTTCGGACGACGAGGCCGTGATCGCGGGGGTGGGCACCAACACGGGCTCGGTGGTGCGCGCCGAAGGGCTGGGCCTGTACCATTCCGGCTTCGATTTCAGGCCCCTGCGCTGACCCGCCTGCCCACTGGACATTTCTCCTGAAAAAGAGTCTATTATTGCCCGACTGCTAGAAACGGGATGCACTGGCTCGTAAGCTTCACGCAATGCATTGCCGCCCAATCGCGTCAATCCGGCCAGAACAACGCGCCAGTGCCCATGATCATGTATCAGTTGAAATGCCATTTGTTTATTCGATATAGAGGTTTGGAATGGAGCAGCAAAGCCAAGCGAAACGGTTTTCCTGGTCGATCCGCCGGGCACTGAACCTGATCGTGCTGCTGGCCGTGCTGCCCGCCATGGGCATCATCGCGGTCACGGGGTGGGAGAGCAAGACGCGCGCGGAGAAGAACGCGGTGGAGACGGCCCAAGGCCTGATCCGCAGCCTGGGCGCGATGCACCAGGGAATCGTGGGCGAGGCCAAGGGGGTGCTGACCACGCTGGCCATGCTCCCCATCGTGCGCATGCAAGACCGCGAAGCCTGCAACTGGCTCTTCGCGGGGCTCCTCAAGGGCAACCCCGGCTTCGCCAACATCGTCCTGACGGACCTCGAGGGCAAGGTGGCCGCCTCGGCGCGCCCCGAGGTCATAGGCATGGACCTCTCCGACCGGAAGTACTTCCAGGAAGCCCTGGCGAACAAGGGCTTCTCCGTGGGCGACTACACCCACAGCCGGGCCACGGGCCAGCCCGTGCAGGTCTTCTCGCTGCCCGTGCGGGACGCGGACGGCTCGGTCACGGGGGTCCTCGGCATGTCCTGCCCGCTGGACGCTTACGAAAAATTCCTGGCGGGGCTCAAGCTGCCGCCCTCGGCCCGAGTGACCCTGTCGGATTACAAGGGAATGCGCATGCTGGCCTACCCTTCGAGCCCGGCCTACCCCCTGGGCAAGCCCGTGACGGCGGACGTCTGGGAGCGCATGCGCCGCTCGCCGGGGGACGAGGGGATGATCAGGGCCGCGCGCCCCTCGGGGGAGGAAGGGCCGCTCGTGTTCAAGCGCCTGCGCCTCTCGGAGGTGGCGCCGCCGCACATGAACATCGGCGTCTCCTTCACCGACGAGGACATCTTCAAGGACGCCAACAGGCTTTTGGTGCGCGACCTGGGCCTCGTGCTCCTGGCGGCGGCCCTGGCCCTGTTCATGGCGCGCCTGATCCGCGACCGGCTGATCCTGCGCGACCTGGAGATGCTCGTGTCCGCCGCCCGGCGCCTGGGCGGGGGCGACCTCTCCGCGCGGGCCGACTCCGTCAAGGGGTGTCGCGAGACGCGCCAGCTCTCGGCCTCCTTCAACGACATGGCCCAGGCCCTGGAAACCCGCCAGGGCGAGCTGGAAGACGCGGCCAAGGCCCTGGGCAAGATGCGCAACATGCTGAACAACATCCTCGAATCCATGCCCTCGGCCGTCATCGGCCTGGACGGGCGGCGGGCGGTGACGCACTGGAACAGCGGGGCGGAACGCCTGACCGGGCTGGCGGCGAACTCGGCCCTGGGCAGGCCCCTGGACGAGGCCTTCCCCTGGCTGGCCGAGCAGGTCCCGAGCGCGGGAAGCCCCCGTTCCGGGGAGAGGGTGACGCAGTTCGAGGGCATCCCCCTGCCCGGCGCGGAAGACGCCCGCTACGTGGACGTCCTGGCCTACCCGCTCGTGGCCAACGGCGTCGACGGGGCGGTGGTGCGCGTGGACGACGTGACCAAGCGCGTGCGGCTGGAGATGCTCATGGTCCAGAACGAGAAGATGTCCATCATGGGCAGCCTGGCCGGAGGCATGGCGCACGAGATCAACAACCCGCTCTCGGGCATCCTCCAGTCCGTGCAGAACATCCAGCGCCGGGTCCAGCCCTCCATGGAGGCCAACCGGAAGGCGGCCCAGGAGACGGGCACCACGGTGGAGGCGGTGGAGGCCTACCTCCAGGCAAGGGGCATCCTGGGCTTCCTGGAGACGATCAAGGACTCCGGCCAGCGCGCGGCCAGGATCGTGAAGAACATGCTGGGCTTCATCCGCAAGAGCGCGTCGGCGCACATCGCGGTGCAATTGCCCGAGCTCCTGGACCGCACCCTGGAGATCGCGGCCACGGACTACGACCTGACCAAGAAGTTCGACTTCCGCAGCATCGCCGTGGTGCGCAAGTACGACCCGGACGTGCCCACCGTGTTCTGCTCGCCCACGGACCTGGAGCAGGTGGTCTACAACCTGCTGGCCAACGCGGCCCAGGCCATGGCCGGGGCCGCCTCCCCGGACAGGCCGCCCAGGTTGATCCTGCGCCTGCGGCGGGAGGACGACTTCGCGGTGATGGAGATAGAGGACAACGGGCCGGGCATGGAGGAGCACGTGCGCAGGCGCGTGTTCGAGCCGCTCTTCAGCACCAAGGGGCCTGGCGAAGGCACCGGCCTGGGGCTTTCGCTGGTCTACTTCATCGTGGTCAACACCTACGGCGGGTCCATCTCGGTGGAGTCCGAGAAGGGCGCGGGCGCGCGCTTCATCATCAAGCTGCCGCTCAACCGGGTGGAGCCCGGCGGCGCGCGTCAGGCCTGAGCGCTTCCCGGAGCGAAACGCTCCCGCGCCGCCTCCATGAAGGCGCGCGCCGCAGGGGTCAGCCAGCGGTCCCGGCGGCGCACCAAAAGCACCGACGCCGAAAGCGGCCCGCCCGCCCACTCGAGCGCCCTGAGCCTCCCCGCCCGCGCCTCGCCGGACACGGCGAAGGCCGGGACCACCGACACCCCGAGGCCTTCCATGACGCACCGCTTGACGATCTCCACGCTCGTGCACTCCACGATGGAGGGCTGCACGTGGGCCTGGTGCAGGGCGTCCTCGATGAGCCTGCGCGCGCTCCAGACGTAGCGCGTGAGGAAAAGCGGCCACGCGCCCAGGTCCTCGGGCCGCACCGGGCCGGAAAGGGGCGACTCCGGCGGGGCGATGACGGCCAGGCGCACGCTGGCGAGCTCCTCGACCTCGAGCGAGGGCCCCGAGAACGGCTCGGAGAGAATGAGCGCCAGGTCGGTGAACCCCTGCGAGAGGTCGCGGGCCAGGCCCTGGCGCGAGGCCGTGCCCAGGCTCACGCGCGTGTGCGGGAAGGACTCCCGGAAGCGGGCCAGCACCCCTGGCACGCACCACGCGCCGAGGCTCTCCGAGACGCGCACGGACAGCTCGCCCCCCTCCTCGCCGCCGGAGCCGAGCGCCCGCCTGGCCTCGGCCTCCATGTCCAGGAGCCTTCGCGCGTGGCGAAGAAGCCTCCCGCCCTGTTCCGTGAGCAGCACCTCCCGGCCGGTGCGGTCGAACACGGGGAAGCCCAGCTCGTCCTCCAGGGCCTTGACCTGGGCGGTCACGGTGGAGGGGGCCAGGTTGAGCGCGCCAGCCGCCCTCTTGAAGGAGCTGTGCGAGGCCACGGCCAGGAAAGTCCTCAGCAGGCGCAGGTCGAGCATGGTTCGATTTTCCTGAATCGACGATTCGAGCATTGTCGCTTGCCGTGGAGCTTGCCCGAAGCTACGCATATCCACAAGGGGCGGCCACGAAGCACATCCCGTTCGGAATAACCGAACCACACAAGGAGCCAGCCATGACAGCCGGAAAGGAAGCCCTGCGCGGCCTCGATCTCGAACGCAAGAAGGCCCACAAGAAGCTCCTGGACCTGAAATCCCCCGTGTACGCCGCTTTCCTGGACATGGAGCGCGCGGCCTACTCCGATGGGCAACTCCCCAAGGCGACGAAGGAGCTCATCGCCGTGGGCATCTCCGTGGTCATCGACTGCCGCTCCTGCATGCAGTGGCACATCGGCCAGGCCGCCGCGTCCGGGGCCACGCCGGGCCAGGTGCTGGAGGCCGTGGAGGTGGGCATCGAGATGGGCGGCGGCCCGGCCACGGTGTCGGCGCGCTTCGCCCTGGAGGTCATGGAGGACGTTTTCGGCACAGAAGCCATGGCCCAAGCGGGCAGGGAGCAAACGCGGCGTTGAGTTCGGGCGCGTTTGGCGGTATCGGGCCTTCTCGCCGGGGAAATCCCGGACTTCGGGAGGCCCTATGAAACACACGAGCAAGCGCGTCCTGTCCCGCCGCCTGGCGGCGCTCTACCAGAAGATGGCCCAGGCCTTCGCCCAGGCGGCCCCCGAGGGCTTCACCTGCGAGGGCTGCGCGCAAAACTGCTGCGTGAGCTACTTCCAGCACCACACGCACGTGGAGTGGCACTACCTCTGGGAGGGCTTAAACGCCCTGAGCGAAGACAAGCGCGCCCTCTACGTGCAGCGCGCCCGGGACTACGTGCTCAAGACCAGCGAGGCCCTTTCGCGCGGCGAGGTCCCCTCGGAGATGTGCCCGCTCAACGACGAGGGCAAATGCGGGGTCTACGAACACCGCATGATGATCTGCCGGATGTACGGCGTGCCCAACTTCCTGCTCGGGCGCTCGGGCCTGCGCGATTTCCCGGGCTGCCCGGCGTGCATGGAGCTCATCGGCGGGCGCGAACACGAGCGGGTGGACCGCACCGGGCTCTACCGCGAGCTCGCGCAGCTGGAGCTCGATTTCTTGGGCAGCAGGAGAAACCAGGCCCCCAAGGTGGACATGACCCTGGCCGAGATGATCCTGGCCGGCCCGCCCAAGCCGTAAGGGCGTCCCGCCGGGGCCGAAGAGACGCCACGACGGCGCAAAGGAAGACGTGCGATGATCTGGGAAGGCGTTCTGGCCCTGGCCAAGGTCCTGGCGGTGTTCGCGGCCATGCTCGCGGGCATGCGCCTGAAATTCGGCATCGGCCCGTCCATCCTGGCCGGGGGGCTTCTCATGGCGCTTCTCTTCGGCATGGGCCCCGTGGCCTGGGCCGTCACGGCCGCCAAGGCCGCGATGACGTGGCAGTGCGTGTCCCTGGCCCTGATCGTGGTGCTCATCCTCATGCTCTCGCACGTGCTCGAGCGCACGGGCCAGTCCATCAAGCTCATGGAGGCCCTCACGGGCTTCCTGCCCAGCCGCAGGCTCAGGCTGATCTTCTTCCCGGTGCTCATCGGGCTTCTGCCCATGCCCGGCGGGGCGGCCTTTTCCGCGCCCATGGTTCGCCAGACCGGCGAGCCGCTCAAGCTCTCCACCCAGGAGCTGGCCCTGGTCAACTACTGGTTCCGCCACGTCTGGGAGCTCTCCTGGCCGCTCTACCCCGGCATCATCATGACCGCCGGTCTTTTGAACCTGCCGCTCTCCACGGTGGTCCTGCACACGGGGCTCGGCACCTTGTGGTTCTTCGCGCTCGGGTGGTGGTTCATCCTGAGGCCCATGGGCCCGAAGCTCAAAGCCCTGGACGCCGCCCCGGGCGAACCGGCCAGGCGCGACGTCCGCGCGGTGGCGCGCCTGGGCCTGCCGCTCTTCATCGCCATCTGCGGGTCGTTCGCCCTGGAGGCGTCCGTGTCCTCGCTTTTCCCCGAGGCCTCCTTCGAGGTCGGCATCATGGGCGCGCTGGTGGCTGCCGTGGCCTGCGTGTTCGCCCAGAACAAGGCCGGGATGTCCTTTCTGTGGCAGAGCCTCATGCAGAAGGAGCTGCGCCAGACGCTTTTGATGGTGGCGGCCATCTTCGCCTTCAACGGCGTGATGGAGCAGGCCGGGGTGGTGCGCGAGATGGTCAAGCTGGGCGGCGGCGCGGCGCTCATAACCTCCGCGGTGTTCGTGCCCGCCCTGGTGGGCATGGTGGCGGGCATCACCATGGCCTTCGTGGGCGCGGCCTTCCCGCTGATGCTTGGCCTCCTGGACCAGCTGGGCATGCGCGACCAGGCCATGGCCTGGGCCATGCTCGCCCTTGTCTCGGGCTTCGCCGGGGTGATGGCCTCGCCCCTGCACATCTGCTTCGTGATGACCTGCCAGTACTTCGGCGTGGACCTGGCCCGCTCCTGGCGCGCGGTGGCGTTGCCGTGCCTGGCGCTCATGGGTTTCGGCGTGGCCTGGTTCTTCGTGCTGCGCGCCCTCTGATCCTTTGTTGACCTGAACCCTTGATGGCCGTAAGAACCGGCCGCATGAGGGTGCATTTCGACTGGAAAGGCCACTGCCCGCGTCTTTTGTGCCTGGCCCTGGCCCTGTTGCTTTCGTTGGCCTGGCTGTCCGATCCCGTTCACGCGGCCTCCTCCAGAGAGCGCAAGGCCGTATCCGGGGAATCCAAGTCCTCGAAGGGAATACAATCCTCTTCGGGCAAGGCCGCCGCCAAGCAGGGAAGAAAGAAACGCGCGGCCAAGGCCGTCCCTCCGCAGGACCAGAACGAGCTGCACCTGAACGTCAACGCCGCGTTCCTGATGAACCTGAACAACGGCAAGGTCTACTACGACCACGACGCCGACGAGCGCATCCCCCCCGCGTCCATCACCAAGGTGCTCACGCTCTTTCTCGTGCGCGAGGCAATGGCCCAGGGCAGGCTCAAGCCCGACACGCCCATCCCGGTGAGCCCGCTGGCCATCCGCACGGGCGGCTCCACCATGAGCCTGTACAAGGGCGAGAAGGTGCCCCTGTCCGAGATCATCAAAGGCATAAGCGTGGTCTCGGCCAACAACGCCTGCGTGGCCGTGGCCGAGTACATGGGCAAGGGCGACTCCAGGCGCTTCGTGGCCCAGATGAACGCCAAGGCCAAGAGCCTGGGCATGGCCAGAAGCACCTTCAAGAACCCCAACGGCCTGCCCGCCACCGGCCAGTATTCCACCGCGCGCGACATCGCCAAGCTCTCGGCCGCCTACCTCAAGCGCTTCCCCGAGAGCCTCTCCGTCCACTCCATGACCACCCACACCTACCACGGGGCCACCCACCGCAACGCCAACTCGCTGCTCAACCGCTACGAGGGCGTGGACGGGCTGAAGACCGGCTTCGTGTGCGCCTCGGGCTACAACATCACGGCCACGGCCAAGCGGGGCAACACCCGGCTGGTGGCGGTGGTGCTCGGCGCGCGCAACCCCATCGTGCGCGAGGTGGAGACGGCGCGCCTGCTCGAGTACGGCTTCAAGCGCGCCGCCGAGGAAGCCCCGGCCCCCACGCGCCAGAAGAAGAAGTCCCCGGCCAAGACCCACGCCCGGGCGGAAGCGGCCCGCTAGCAGCCTCCCCCGAATCACCGCTGGCGGCGGCGTAGCCTCGAACAAGCCAGAGCCCTCGCGTATGTGAACCACGCGCCGGGCCCTGGTTTTTTTTCGCGCCCCGCCGGCAGGCTTCTCGAGCGGGCTGCGGGGATCGGCTTTTTCAACGCGCGGCTCGCGGGCTGTGCCTCGCGCGCCGGGATCCGCTTTCCCCGCCCCGGCGGGCAGTCCTTTCTTTGCTCCTGCGTCCCGCGATTCCGCCTGGCCCGCCCGCCCTTCCAGGAAACGGCCCCGTGGCCGCGCGAAAAAACTTCCGCCCGCTTGTCCCCGCGCGTTCCATACGCTAACTGACACGCTGAAAACCCTGGCGCCCTCTGCTGTCCCGCATTTTTTGGCCGCACTCTTTTTCTCGGACTTCGAACAAGGGATATTGACAATTTCGTTGCTTTCGTGGAATTGCTCTCTTCGCGGAGAGGACGCCGGGTTTCTCATAGTTGGAACGGCATTCCTCCCACAGGAACAAAAGACGATCGCCCAAACACCCTCAACAAGGACAACATCAATGTTCATCGGCATTCCCAAGGAAATCAAGCCGCAGGAGAACCGGGTGGCCATGACCCCCGGCGGAGTGGCCTCCCTCGTTCGCGCGGGCCACACGGTCCTCGTTGAGGACGGCGCGGGCATCGGCTCGGGACTATCCAACGAGGAATACACGGCCGCGGGGGCCACTCTCACCGACGCCGCCAAGGCCTGGGGCGCGGAAATGGTCATCAAGGTCAAGGAGCCCATCCCCTCCGAGTACCAGTACCTGCGCCCGGGGCTTCTGCTCTTCACCTACCTGCACCTGGCCGCCGCCGAGGAACTGACCCGCACCCTGCTGGCCTCCAAGTGCACGGGCGTGGCCTACGAGACCGTGCAGCTGCCCGACGGCAGCCTGCCCCTGCTCATGCCCATGTCCGAGGTGGCCGGGCGCATGGCCACCCAGGTGGGCGCGCACTGCCTGGAGAAGAGCCAGGGCGGGCGCGGTATGCTCCTGGGCGGCGTGCCCGGCGTGGCCCCCGGCAAGGTGGTGGTGCTGGGCGGCGGCGTGGTGGGCACCAACGCGGCCAAGATGGCCCTGGGCCTGGGCGCCAACGTGACCATCATGGACGTCTCCCACAAGCGCCTGCAGTACCTGGACGACGTGTTCGGCGGCCGCCTGACCACCATCACCTCCACCGAGCCCAACATCCGCGAGGCCGTGGCCGGGGCCGACCTGGTCGTCGGCGGCGTGCTGATCGTGGGCGCCAAGGCCCCCAAGCTGGTCACGCGCGACATGCTCTCCACCATGAAGGAGGGCTCCGTGATCGTGGACGTCTCCGTGGACCAGGGCGGCTGCGTGGAGACCATCAAGCCCACCACCCACAAGGACCCCACCTACGTGGTGGACGGCGTGGTGCACTACGGCGTGGCCAACATGCCCGGCGCGGTGCCGCGCACCTCCACCTTCGCCCTGACCAACCAGACCCTGCCCTATGCGCTGAAGCTGGCGGCCAAGGGCCTGGACGCCCTGAAGGAAGACAAGAGCCTGCTCCTGGGCCTGAACACCCA
This sequence comes from Fundidesulfovibrio sp. YSD1, assembly GCF_055397115.1. Lineage (NCBI taxonomy): Bacteria > Pseudomonadati > Thermodesulfobacteriota > Desulfovibrionia > Desulfovibrionales > Desulfovibrionaceae > Fundidesulfovibrio > Fundidesulfovibrio sp. YSD1. The sequence goes on along the minus strand of NZ_AP043666.1, from coordinate 3,165,760 downwards.
CAACGGCGTGCTCACCTGCAAGGCCGTGGGCGAGGCCTTCGGCATCGCCTGCGTGTCCCCGGAGGACATGTTCTAGGCCGGGACTGCCCGCGCGAAACGAGAGGGAGCCGCGAGGCTCCCTTTTTTTCCCCGGCGAGTGGCCGCTTTTCAAATCGGAAATGTTCCGGTATAATTACGGAATGCAGTCATCCGGCACGCGAACGGAGAACAGGTCCCGCCGCGACCTGGGCATGTTCGTGGCCTTCAAGCCGGGCCAGGCGGTCATGGTCCAGGCCATGGGCGACTCCCAGCGCTATTGGGGGCGCATCATCGGCACGGACCCCTACGAATACCTGTTCGTCAAGCTGCCCATGGTGCCGGGCATCACGCGCCTGGCCACGGCCGGGGCCTCGCTGACCCTGCGCCTGGAGACGGACGGCGAGCTGTTCGGGTTCTCCTGCGACGTGATCTCCGCCACGCACAAGCCCTACCCCCTGGTGGCGCTCACCTACCCCACGGCGGCCGAGCGGCTGCAGCTGCGCAAGTCCAGGCGGGTGAAGTGCCTGATCCCGGCCATGGTCGAGAACGACTTCTTCACCTCCCCGGCCGTGATCGTGGACCTGAGCCGCGGCGGGTGCAGGCTGGTGCTGGACATGTTCCAGAAGCAGAAGATCGTGAACCTGATGACCGGGGACAAGGTGAACCTGAGCCTGGCGCTGGAGCCGAAGGCCAGCATGGTCTGCCCGGCCCGGGTGGTGTCCATGGCGGACGCGTCCCAGGGCAGGTTCCTGAGCGCCAGCTTCGACGACGCGGACAAGGACGCCAGCGCGGCACTGGGCGAGTTCATGGACCGCCTGGAGACCGTCGACTCCATGCTCGACCCAAAGGGCTGACCGCCCCGCGTTCCCCTTCCCCCGCCGCCTGGGCCTAGCTCTCCTCCCAGGGCGCCCCGTCCAGGTCCAGCCCCTCGTAGTCGCGCTTCGGCGGCTCGGCCCCGGCCTCCCCGGGGGCATCGAGTTCCGGCTTGCGCCGGAGCAGGTGTGCGCGCATCAGCCGCGCCTCCTCGAAACCGCCGTTGAGCTCCAGGGCCCTGCCCACGCAGGAGAAGGCGCTGTCGAGGTCGCCCATTTCGTAGTGGATGCGGCAGGTGTTGAAGTGCAGGTGCTCGTCTTCGCCGTTCAGGGCGGCCGCCTTGGCGTAGTAGTCCAGGGCCTGCCCGTGCATGCCGGCCTTGCGCATCTGGATGCCGAAGCGGTTGAAGAGGTGGATGTGCTCCGGGGCGAAGGCCATCTCCAGCTCCATGATCCGCCCGAGGATGGCCTCGGCGTCCTCGAGCTTGCCCGCCGCCAGGTAGGACATGCCGAGCCCGAACACGCCCCGGATGTTCTCCTCGTCCACGGCCAGGGCGCGCGAGAAGCACTTCTGGGCCTGGTCCGGCCGCCCGGACTCCAGGTGGCCCTCTCCCTTCTGGAGCTCGGTCTCCAGGCCTTCCATGGCGGGCTTGACCTTGTTGTAGTAGAAGAGCGGCTCGGGCCGGTAGGAGTCCATGAACTCTTCCAGGGTGACCCCGCGCTTTCTTCCCGACGGCACGTTCTCGCTGTTGAGGGCCTGGAGTTGCACCGTGCCCTCCTGGTCGCCCTCGGCGTAGTAATAGATCGAACGGGCTTCCTGCCTGGCGGTGCCGCCCTGCCCCAGCTTGTTCGCCTTCTTGTCGGATACGACGATCTTGAAGGCCCGCTCCTGCCGATCATTGTTCATTGCCGCTCCAGGTCCGCTCGGTCCGGCTGACATGGCCCAACGCGGCGCGCTTTTCAAGCCCCCGGCGCGCCTATTCCAGCCGCTGTGTCAGAATGCGAAGAAGCCATGTTTTTTTGACTTCAAAGGCACTTGTCGCCTAACCGTCGCCACATGCGGAACAAGGGAGAACAGACACGGCGCGGCGTCGGTGGGGCGATGCCGCCGGTGGCCTTCCAAGGCCTGGGACTGTCCATGGACGCGGCCCTGTTCAAGGCGGCGCGCATGAGCGCCCGCCCTGCCGGGCCGCGTGCCGGCGCGCCGTCCGCCTGCCCTCCCGATCCAGCCGCGCCCTGGGGCGTGAAGCTCCTGGTAACTCTCGGCCGGTACACCCGTGCCGGCTGACGCAACCTCTGGCAGGAGGAAAGACATGTCACTGGAGAGGCGAGACTTTCTCAAACTGACTGCCGCGACGGCGGCGGTCACGGCCTTCGGAGGCCTGGGGCTGGACCTGACAACGGTCCACGCCGCCGCCGAACTGGCCAAGCTCAAGGGTTGCAAGCAGACCACCAGCGTGTGCTGCTACTGCTCCGTGGGCTGCGGCCTGATCGTCTCCACGGCGCAGGACGGCAAGGGCCGGGCCGTGAACGTGGAAGGCGACCCCGACCATCCCATCAACGAGGGGTCGTTGTGCCCCAAGGGCGCGTCCATCTGGCAGCTGGGCGAGAACAACCGGCGCCTCACCAAGGTGCTCTACCGCGCCCCCAACTCCGACAAGTGGCAGGAAAAGTCCTACGACTGGGCCCTCAAGGAGATCGCCAAGCGGGTCAAGAAGGTCCGCGACGCGGCCTTCGAGGCCAAGAACGCCAAGGGGCTCGAGGTCAACCGCCTGGAAGCCATCGCCTCCGTGGGCTCGGCGGCCATGGACAACGAGGAGTGCTGGATCTACCAGCAGATGCTGCGCGCGCTGGGCCTGACATACATCGAACATCAGGCCCGTATCTGACACAGCGCCACTGTAGCGGCTCTGGCAGAGTCGTTCGGGCGCGGCGCGATGACCAATCACTGGATCGACATCAAGAACAGTGATGCAGTTTTAGTAATCGGCTCCAACCCTGCCGAAAACCACCCCATTTCCTTCAAGTGGATCATGCGGGCCAAGGACGCGGGCGGCAAGCTCATCGTCGTGGACCCCCGCTTCACCAAGTCCGCCGCCAAGGCAGACTACTACGCCCCCATCCGTTCGGGCTCGGACATCGGCTTCTTCGGCGGCCTGATCAACTACATCGTTGGCAAGGACATGATGTTCAAGGACTACGTGGTGAACTACACCAACGCGTCCTTCATCCTTGGCGACAAGTACGAGTTCAAGGACGGCATGTTCTCCGGCTTCAACGCCGAGAAGAAGGCCTACGACAAGTCCGCCTGGGCTTTCGCGCGCGACGCCGAAGGCAAGATCAAGAAAGACCCCACCCTCCAGGACCCCAAGTGCGTCTTCCAGATCATGAAGAAGCACTACGAGCGCTATACCCTGGAGAACGTCTCCAAGATCACGGGCTGCCCGCAGGACAAGCTGGAGACCGTCTACAAGATGTTCTCCGAGACCGGCAAGCCCGAGAAGACCGGCACCGTGCTCTACGCCATGGGCCAGACCCAGCACACCGTGGGCGTGCAGAACATCCGGGCCATGTCCATCGTGCAGTTGCTGCTCGGCAACATCGGCACGGCGGGCGGCGGCATCAACGCGCTGCGCGGCGAGTCCAACGTGCAGGGCTCCACGGACCAGGGCCTGCTCTTCCACATCCTGCCCGGCTACGTGCCCTCGCCCGTGGCCTCCATGGCCGACCTCAAGGTCTACAACGAGAAGAACACCCCGGTCACCAAGGACCCCAAGTCCGCCAACTGGTGGGGTAACAGGCCCAAGTACCTGGCCAGCTACCTGAAGGCCATCTACCCCAAGCAGAAGCCCGAGGATTCCTACAAATGGCTGCCCAAGTGCGAGGACGGCAAGGACTACTCCTGGCTCTCGCTCTTCGACGCCATGTACAACGGGGCCTTCAAGGGCTTCTTCGCCTGGGGCCAGAACCCGGCGGCCTCCACGGCCAACGCCAACAAGGTCCGCGCGGCCATGGCCAAGCTGGACTGGATGGTCACGGTGAACATCTTCGACACCGAGACCGCTTCCTTCTGGAAGGGCCCGGGCATGGACCCCAAGAAGATCAAGACCGAGGTCTTCTTCCTGCCCTGCTGCGTGTCCATCGAGAAGGAAGGCTCCATCTCCAACTCGGGCCGCTGGATGCAGTGGCGCTACCCCGGGCCCAAGCCGCTGGGCAACACCAAGCCCGACGGCGACCTGATCTATGAGCTCTTCGAAGAGATCAAGAAGCTCTACAAGGCCGACAAGAAGGCCGTGTTCCCCGACCCGATCATGAACCTGAACTGGGACTTCGCCACCAACCACGCCTTCGACCCGCACAAGGTGGCCAAGCTCATCAACGGCTGGTTCATGACCGACAAGACCATCGGCGACAAGACCTACAAGGCCGGCGAGCCCGTGCCCGCCTTCGGCCTCCTGCAGGACGACGGCTCCACCTGCTCGGGCAACTGGATCTACTGCGGCTCCTACACGGACAAGAACATGGCCGCCCGCCGCGACAAGACCCAGACCCCCATGCAGGAGAAGATCGGCCTGTACCCCGGCTGGACCTGGTGCTGGCCGGTGAACCGCCGCATCCTCTACAGCCGCGCCTCAGTCGACCCGCAGGGCAAGCCCTACCAGCCCGACAAGGCCGTCATCGAATGGAAGGACGGCAAGTGGGTGGGCGACGTGCCCGACGGCCCCTGGCCGCCCATGGCCGACGAGAAGGCGGGCAAGAACCCCTTCATCATGACCACCGAGGGCTTCGCCCAGATCTTCGGCCCCGGCCGCAACGACGGCCCCCTGCCAGAGTACTACGAGCCCCTGGAGTGCCCGATCCCCGAGCATCCGTTCTCCAAGGTGCTGCACAACCCCACGGCCCTGACCTTCCAGGGGCCCACCGAGACGCGCGCCGTCTGCGACCCGCGCTTCCCGTTCGTGTGCTCCACCTACCGGGTCACGGAGCACTGGCAGACCGGCGTCATGACCCGCTGGACCCCCTGGCTGCTCGAGTGCGAGCCCCAGATGTTCGTGGAGATGAGCCCCGAGCTGGCCAAGCTGCGCGGCATCGCCGGCGGCGACAAGTGCATCGTGGAATCGGCGCGCGGCTCGCTGTGGGCCATCGCCATCGTCACCGAGCGCATCAAGCCCATGCAGGTCATGGGGCAGACGGTGCACATGGTGGGCATCCCCTGGCACTACGGGTGGGTCTTCCCCAAGGACGGCGGCGACTCCGCCAACCTGCTCACCCCCTCGGTCGGCGACCCGAACACGGGCATTCCGGAAACCAAGGCCTTCATGGTCAACGTGAAAAAGGCGTAGGGAGGTAAACGAAAATGTCAGGCAAGACCTTCTTCGTCGACCTCTCCCGTTGCACGGCATGCCGCGGTTGCCAGGTCGCCTGCAAGCAGTGGAAGCAGCTTCCGGCGGAACAGACCAAGAACACGGGCTCGCACCAGAACCCGCCCGACCTCTCGGCCATCACCCTCAAGGTGGTGCGCTTCAAGGAGGTCTCGGACGACAGCGGCCTCAAGCTGCTCTTCCTGCCCGACCAGTGCCGCCACTGCGTGGACCCGCCGTGCAAGGACGCGGGCGACGGCATCGTCAAGGACGCCATCACCAAGGACAAGGATACCGGCGCGGTCCTCTTCACCGAGAAGACCAAGGACCTGCCCCTGGACGTGATCAAGGGCGCGTGCCCCTACGACATCCCCAGGCAGGACCCCAAGACCAAGGTCATGACCAAGTGCGACATGTGCAACGACCGCGTGACCGCAGGCCACCTGCCCGCGTGCGTCAAGACCTGTCCCACCGGGGCCATGAACTTCGGCGAGCGCGCCGACATGCTGGCCATGGGCAAGAAGCGCTTCGAGGAGCTCAAGAAGACCAACCCCAAGGCCGTGCTCGTGGACTACGAGCAGGTCCGGGTGGTGTTTCTGACCGAGTACGCCCCCAACCTCTACCATAAGACGCTCATGTCCGACGCGACCGACCCGCGGGGCTACACCCGCTTCGCCGCGCTGGACATGCTGCTTGGCCCCCTGCGTCAGGCAAGGGGCTAGAGCCGGAACCGTAAGCCGCGCCCCGGCCGCCTTGGAGGCGGCCGGGGCTTCGACCCCCCAGCGAATGGCTCATGGGTTCCTTGAAACGAGGCGGACCGGCTGACCGGTCGTTTTCCGACGGGACTGGACCTCCCACATCGGAAAGCGGCGGGACCGGTCCGCCTTCTCTTTCCGGACGCCTCCGCCGGGCTCTTGGCTGTGGAAGGCCGTGCCGTTTTGGTCTATTGTCGCACCATACCATACGCGAGGATCATCATGAACACCGCCGCCCTCCTGTTGTGCGCGTTGCTGACACTCCTCCCGGCGACCCGGGCCATGGCCGCCGGAGCGACGCTCTCTGCCGACATGAAGCCCCTGCCCGTGGGCCAGGCCTTCCCGGACATCGTCTTCACGGGGCCGATCACGCCGGCCGAGGCCGGCCAGCTCGGGCTGCCCCCCGGGGGCGAGCCCTTCAAGGCGGCCGACATCAAGGCCCAGGCCGTGATCCTGGTGGTCTTCTCCATGTACTGTCCGTTCTGCCAGAAGGACGGCCCGGAACTGGCGAAGCTGAACAGCCTGATCGCGGCGCGCGGCCTCTCGAACAAGCTCAAGCTCGCGGGGCTGGGCGCGGGCAATTCGGCCTTCGAGGTCAACGTGTTCCGCGAGAAGTTCCGCATCTCCTTCCCCCTGATCCCGGACATGGACTTCTCCGCCTACAAGGCCCTGGGCCAGGTGGGCACGCCCTTCTATTACATCCTCAAGCGCCAGGGGCAGGGCTTCGTCATCGTGGACTCGCAGCTGGGCTGCATGACCTCGCCCGAGGCCTTCCTGGACGGCGTGCTGGCCAAGACCGGCCTCGGCAAGGGGAAATGACATGCTGCGCCCGACCCTCATCGCGGCCCTGGCGTTCTTCCTGGCCTCGGCCTGCGCGGCCCAGGCCCAGCCGTCCGTGCCCCAGCGCCTGATCTACGACCCGGGCGCGCTCAAGCCCCGGGACAGCGAGCTCAAGGTCAAGCCCGGGGACAAGGCCCCGGATTTCGACCTGCCGGGCATCGACGGCAAGCGCGTGCGCCTGGGCGACTACCTCGGCAAGAAGAACGTGGTGATCTCCTTCGTCCCGGCGGCCTGGACCCCGGTGTGCTCCGGGCAGTGGCCGGGCTACAACCTGGCCAGGAGCGTCTTCGAGGGGGCCGACGCCGTGCTCCTGGGCGTCAGCTGCGACAACCTGCCGTCGCTCCACGCCTGGGTGGCGGAGATGGGCGGGCTGTGGTTCCCGGTGGCCTCGGACTTCTGGCCGCACGGGGCGCTCGCCGCGAAGTACGGCGTGCTGCGCTCCGACGGCGTCAGCGAGCGCGCCCTGTTCGTCATCGACAAGCAGGGCGTGGTGCGCTTCGCCGAGGTCACGGACATCAACTCCCGGCCGGACCTGGGCGTGCTGGCCAAGGCCCTGGAGGGGCTCAGGTGATCCGCGCCGCCCTGGCCCTCCTGCTCGTGCTCCTGGCGGCCTGCGAGAGGCCCCCCGCGCCCCAGCCTCAGACCGGCAGGCAGGGCGTCACGGAAAGCGAGATCCGCATCGGGGCGAGCCTGCCGCTCACGGGCCACGCCGCCTACCTGGGCCAGGAGACCCTGCGCGGGGCCACGGCCTACATCGACCGCGTCAACGCCATGGGCGGGGTGCACGGGCGCAAGATCACGCTGGTGGCGCGCGACGACGGCTACGACCCGCCCCACTGCGTGGACAACACCCAGCGCCTGATCGTGGAGGACCAGGTCTTCGCCCTGTCCTGCTACGTGGGAACGCCCACCACCACGAAGATCCTGCCCATGCTCGTGGAGGCGCGCATCCCCCTGGTGGGGGCCTTCACCGGGGCCTACGACCTGCGCGAGCCCTTCCAGCGCTACGTGATCAACGTGCGGCCCTCCTACTACCAGGAGACGGCCGCCGCGGTGCGCCACCTCGTGGAGGACCTGGGGCTCAAGCGCGTGGGCGTGTTCTACCAGTACGACGCCTACGGCTTCGACGGGCTCAAGGGCACGGAGCTGGCCCTGCGCGGCTACAACCTGGCCCCCGTGGCCAGGGGCTCCTACGCCAGGGGCATCATGGACGTGGAGGAAGGGCTCTCCAAGATCCTCGAGGGCGAGGCGCAGGCCGTGGTGATCATCGGCACGTCCGCGCCCTCGGTGAAGTTCATCCGGCTGGCCAAGGAGCGCAACCCGGACCTGGTCTTCTACTGCGTGTCCTTCGTGGGCGCGGAGGAGGTGGCCAAGGGACTCGGCCCCGGGGAGGACGCCAAGGTGCTCATCTCCCAGGTGATGCCCCCGCCGGACCTGCCCGAGACCCAGGCCCTGCTCTGGGGCGTGCGTGAATACGAGGAACTGCTCGGCAACTCCCACCCGGGGCACTCCCCCACGGCGGTGGGCCTCGAAGGCTACGTGAACGCCAAGGTGCTGGTGGAGGGGCTCAAGCGCGCCGGGCCGGGCCTGGACCGCGAGCGCTTCATCGACGCCGTGGAGTCCATCCGGGACTACTCCCTGGGCCTGGCCGACACCCTGGCCTACGGGCCCAGCGACCACCAGGGGCTGGAGCGCGTCTACTTCACCAAGCTGGAGAAGGGCCGCTTCGTACTGGTCACGGACTGGTCGCGCCCCTTTTCCACGCGGGAATGCCCATGAGGCCTTCCGAGACGGCGGGGCGCGCCCACTGCCGCCCCGGGGGATGAGATGCTCACTCGCGTCCGCAAGCTGAGCCTGCGCAACAAGATCTTTTTGGCCACGGTTGGCGTGGTGCTGCTCATAAGCGGCGTCATCGCGCTCTTGGCCCGGGGCATCCTGGTGAGCAGCCTGAGCCGCGAGCTCGACCTGCGCGGCGCGGCCATCGCCCAGTCCATCGCGGAGCGCGGCGGGGGCTTCATCCTGGACAAGGACCGCGCCGGGCTCGTCTCGCTCATCTTCGACGCGGCGCAACTTGGCGAGCGCAAGGCCCTGGTGGCCTACATCTTCATCACCGACAACGAGGCCAACCTGCTGGCCCACACCTTCATCAGGCCCTTCCCGCCGGAACTCATGGCCATCGCGGGCAGGCCGGACAGCCAGGAGACCCTGTTCAGGCCCGTGAGCTTCGAGGGCAGCGAGGCCCTGGACATCTCCGTGCCCATCCAGGAGGGCATCTACACCCTGGGCCGGGTGCACGTGGGGCTCAAGCAGAGCCACATAGACAGCCTCGTGAGCAAGCTGCGGCTCACCTTCCTGGGCTTCATCTCCCTGGTGGTGGTGATCATCTTCCTCATCGCGCTGGTGCTTTCGGGCTACGTGGTCAAGCCGCTCTCGCGGCTCACCCGGGCGGCCGAGACCATCAGCCGGGGCAACCTGGAGCAGCCCGAGGACATCGGCGGCTCCCCCTGGAACCCCAAGGAGTGCCCGGCCTACTGCGACACGGACCTGCCCTGCTGGCACCTGGACGAGCAGGGCCCGGGCCGCGAGCGCCCGCCCAGGACCTGCAACCCTTGCAAGTTCTACCGCAAAAGTAGCGGCGACGAGGTGGTGCAACTGGCGGACGCCTTCGCCAACATGGTCTGGTCCATCAAGCTCTACCGCCACCGGCTGCGCGAATCCGAGGAGCGCTACCGGCCGCTCTTCGACGCCAACCCGGACCCGTTCTTCGTGCTGGACGTCTCCTCCATGCGCTTCCTGGACGCCAACCCCCGCGCCCAGGAGCTATACGGCTATTCCAAGCGCGAGCTGGCCTCCATGACCGTGGCGGACATCGAGCCCCCCGGCCCGGGCGCGGGGGTGCAGCGCTTCCTGCACGAGGGCGGCCCCGGCGACCACGTGCTCTACACGAAAGTCACCCACGTGACGCGCGGAGGCCGCACGATCTTCGTGAACATCCACGCCACCATGGCCCACTACAGGGGCAAGGACGTGGTGATCTTCTCGGCCACGGACATCTCCGACCTGGTGGAAAAGGACGCCCAGCTCATCCAGGCCAGCAAGATGAAGACCCTGGGCGAGATGAGCGCGGGCATGGCCCACGAGCTCAACCAGCCCTTGAACGCCATCAAGCTGGGCAGCGACTTCCTGAAGCTCACGGCCGTGAGCGGGCTTGAGCTGCCCAAGGAGCGCTTCCGCCAGGTGGCCGAGGAGATAAGCGCCCAGGTGGACCGCGCGGCCGGGATCATCTCGCACCTGCGCGAGTTCGGCCGCAAGTCGGACCTGACGCCCGACGAGGTGGACATCAACGTGCCCATCCGGGGCGTGTTCACCATCATAGGCAAGCAGCTCTCCATCCAGAACATCAAGGTGGAGCTTGACCTTACGGAGAATCTGCCCCACATCCTGGCCCACGCCAACAGGCTGGAGCAGGTGTTCTTCAACCTGGTGGCCAACGCGCGCGACGCGGTGCTCTCGGGCAGGCCCATGGGGGGGGAGATCGTCATCCGTTCCTGGCTGGAGGACGGCTCCGTGGCGGCGAGCGTCTCGGACACGGGGTGCGGCATCTCGCCCGGAGACCTGCGCAAGATCTTCGAGCCGTTCTTCACCACGAAGCGGACCGGGGAAGGCATGGGCCTGGGCCTGGCCATATCATACGGAATAGTCAAGGACTACGGCGGGGAGATACACGTGGGCAGCGAGGTGGGCTACGGCACCACCTTCAAGCTGCTTTTCCCTCCGGCCGCCGCGTGAGGCTTTCATGACGCAAGTTCTGGTCATCGACGACGAACGGCCCACCCTGGCCATGTTCGAGCTCCTGCTCCAGGCCATGGGCCACCAGCCCGTGGCGGCGGATTCGGGCGAACGGGGGCTCGAGCTCTTCGAGGCGGGCGACTACCCCATCGTGATCACGGACATCAAGATGCCCGGGATCGACGGCATGGACGTGCTCTCGCGCATCAAGGCGGGCCGCCCCGCCACCGAGGTGATCGTCATCACCGGGCACGGCGACGTGGAGCTGGCCCTGGCCGCGCTCAACCTCAAGGCCGCCGACTTCATCGACAAGCCCATCTCGCAGGAGGCCCTGGCCGGGGCGCTCTCGCGCGCCGAGCAGCGCATCCGCCGTCGCAGCGAGCACCAGCCCGCCACCGTCCTGCGCGAGGCCGAGGGCGTGCTCGTGCTGGACATCGCCGGGAACCTCTCCACCGATCTGGACGACGTGGCGGGCGAGATCGCCGCCAGGAAGCGCCTGGCCGGGCTTCTCATCACGGTCTCGGAGTGCGCCTCAATCAACGGCGCGGGCATCGCCGGGCTCACCGCCATCATCAGCGACCAGGCCGCGCGCTCGGTCCCCGTGGCGATCGCGTGCAAGCCCCGGAATTTCCGGAGGGTTTTCGAGGCCTCGGGGCTGTCGGAGCTGGCGGCGATCCATTCGAGCGAGGAGGACGGGCTGCGCTCTCTCCTGGGCTGAAAAAAGCCTGACGAAATCGTCAAAATGCTCGATTCGCCAAATTTTTTTATTGACGCAGTATTCAAATCCAGCTACCGCCGCTTTTACATGAGTTTGTATGTCCGGTTTCGCGGTATGCGGGGGGGACGGACCGGTCCAGGCAAACTCCTCACTTGGCTGCGCCTCGGCGCGTAGCGGGTGCGAAGACTTGCTGGATAGAACGGCGGGCAGGGTGCCCGCCGATTACGGTAACCTCTTGCAGGAGCATTTTCGAGTATGGTGACGAACATTTACGTCGGCAATCTGCCTTTCAGCGCCTCCGAAGACCAGGTGCGCCAGATGTTCGAGGCTTACGGCCAGGTCAACTCCGTGAAGCTCATCAATGACCGCGAAACGGGCCGTCCCCGTGGCTTCGGGTTCGTCGAGATGGAAGATGCCGGCGCCCAGCAAGCCATCCAGGCCCTGAACGGGGCCGACTGCGGTGGACGCACCATGAAAGTGAACGAAGCCCGCCCCCGCGAGCGCCGCCCCCAGCGCTGGTAATCTCCGCAAGCAGCGCACAAAAGCAGACGGCCCCTCTTCCCCTGGAAGACGGGCCGTTTTTCTTTTCCCCCGGGCCGGGGCTCACTGATCGTCTGCAGGGCGGAAGGCCAGGGCCACGCGCGTGACCAGGCCCGTCAGGTCCTCCCCCCTGTGGTTCCAGCGGAACTCCAGCTCCTTGAGGTAGTACGGGAACTTTTCCGCCGAGACCCCCTGGAGCCTGCCCAGGCTCGACTTGAGGTACTCCCAGAATCCGCCGTCCTCGTCCAGGGGCAGGGCCCCGTCGCGGTTCTTCAGCGCCGGGCTGACCCACTGCGGCCCGCCGCAGCACACCAGGCCCAGGTAGCCGCGCATGGGGCCGGTGTAGATCACCGAGCCCACGCGCGACGTCTTCAGCCTGAAGTGCAGCTTGAAAAGGGTCAGGTCCGTGGCGTCCACGTCGGGCACCAGGTCCACGAAGACCCAGTTCTCGCGCTCCATGATGCCGAAAACCGGCGGCCACGAGCCGTGGCTCCTGGCGGAGAGGGCCTGGCGGATCTGCCGGGCGTCGATGGCCTGGGAGAGGATTGCCTGGCGCAGGGCGTCCATGGCCTTGTAGACGGTGTTGTAGGCCACGCCGAGCTCGTCGGCGGCCTCCTTCACCTGCACCTCGCGCGAAAAAAGCGACACGAGCTCCAGCCACTGGGAACAACTCAAGCCCCCGGTGCCCATGAACCGGCCCGTGAGCTCGTGGAAGGTGTAGCCGCAGCCGCCGCAGCGCCGCCTTCCCGACCCGAGCAGGTAGACCCGCCCCGTGCGGCAACGCGGGCAGCCCGACGCGCCGATCTCCTCGCACAGCGAGGACACGCGCGCCTTGGCCGCCGCTTCCCTTTCAGCGGGGTTTTCCGAGCCCGGAAATGCCTCCATGCCGCCTGCCGAATCCAAGGTGTTTACGAATGGCGCCGTGTCCGCGCGTTTCGAAAACGTAATACCCGTTTTCCCGGGTCACGTCACCTGGACTCTGGGCGCGGCGGTCCGCCGGGCGCGCGGACGCCGCCGGGGATGGAGGGGGCCGGGGCCCCGTTGGAGGCGGGGAGGCTCTGGGCCTCCCCGTGAAAGCCGGACGCCGCCTAGAACCCCCAGGCGGACGGAGTGGGCCGCGAAAATCCCTTGCGCACGGCCAGGATGTCCAGGGTCAGGGACTCCACGTCGTCCAGCGCGGGCAGGCTCGGGCGGTCCAGGTCGCGGAAGTCGGTCAGCTTGATGTAGCCTTTGCAGGTCTCGCAGGTCTCCACGCGGTAGCCTTCCTCTTCCTCGGCCGTGAAATACGGCAGCTTGGCCGCGTCGCGCTCCTCGCAACAGGCGCACATGAGCCTGGTGACGCGGTAGTCCGCCCGGCAGAAGGAGCAGGAATTCACGCGCTGGCCTTCCTTGGTGCGCAACGAGCTGTGGAAGGCCAGGCTGCCGCAGACCGGGCAGGAGCTATGGTCCCAGGTGCGGCCCTCGGGCAGGGAGCGGCTCACGGCCTCGGCCAGGGCCATGATGGAGGGCGTCATGGAGGACTGGGCCAGGAAGGCCAGGGCCCTGGGCGCCTGGGGAGTGCGCTTGGCGAACTCCTCGAAGAAGGCGCCGTCGGCCTGCAGGTGCGCGGCGAAGGCCCTGGCGCGGAGTTCCGGTCCGCCTTCGAGCACCACCGCGGCGGCCTGGGCCATGGGGCCGCCCATGCCGGAAAGGAGCGCGGCGAAGCGCTCGAAGAGCCCGGCGGCCTGCTCCTCGTCGAAGCTGAACAGGGCGCGGGGCAGAAGTTGCGCGCCAAGGGCGACCCTGTCCAGCGAGGCCAGCGCGCCCTCTCCGGGCAAGGCCACGCGGGCGTTGGCGCGGGCCTCGTTCTGGGCCGGGAACACGGCCTCCACCAAGTCCAGAAGCTGGGCCGGGATGTGCGGCCTCTTGCGTAACATGGCCATCTTGCGGGTGAACAGATTCGCTTCCCGCTCCACGCTCGTGAACATCGTCATCCCCCCAGAATCTTAGGCTATTGAGAGCCCGCCACGCTCAGCGAGAACGAGGCGGCCTTGTCCGGCGGATCCCGGAACACGGCCATGAAACGCGCCGCCTGCCCGGGCGCGAGCCGGGTGGCCCCGCAGGGGTCCGCTCCGGGCGGGACGAGGCTTGCGCGCAGTTCCTCCCAGTCCAGGAACTTGAGCCCGGAGACGGTCGCTGTCAGGCCCGCCACGGGAAACTCCTGTGCCACAAGGCCGCCGCCATCGTCCAGAAGAGAGGCCTTGATAGCGATCAGGCACCGGGGCTCGGCCAGGTTGTTGGTCACCTCGCCCTCGATGACGTAGAGCTTGCCCGCGTGGCGGTTCTCCACGAAGTAGGCCCTGCCCTGGGACACGGTGAAGGCCGCCGGGGCCGGCTGGATCTTGGGGGCGGGCTCCTGGTGGGCGACGTAGAGCGCCAGCAGCGTGCCGATCAGGGACGCGGCCCCGAGCAGGGCGATCATCCTGGAAGCTTTCATCACGACTCCTCGGCTGCCGGGGATTCGGCTTTCGCGCGATGCGGCGCTCAGGCGATCAGCCGGACGATCCGGCCCTTGCCGGAGAGTTCAGCGGGTGTCCCCGCGTCGGACAGCCTGACGTCCGGCCTCGGGGGATCGACGGCCACGGACGAGGCCTTGACGCGCACCCCTGTGTCAGGCCCCATGGCCTCGGGCCGAGGCGCGCGCACGCGCTCGGCGGACGGCGTTGATTCGTAAGGGGGGATCTTCACGGCCCTTTGCCTCGCATGGCTTTCCTTATTCACTCACGCGGCCCGGCCTGGCAAGCCCCGCCGGGCTCTTGCCTAAGCACGCCGCGCGCGCTAATCATGCCGCCGGCCTGCCGGCCCCTGGAGCCTCCATGTTCGACCTCATACGCACGCTGCGCGAAAAAGACATCAATTCGACCAACCTGGGCAAGAACCGCCGCTACAGGCTTACGCGCGGGGACCGCTCCGTGAGCTTCAAGGGCAGGCTCCTCAGCTTCTACCACGCCGCCAGCGACTGCCTGGAGCCCGAGGCCCAGAACAAGACGCACCTCGAAAGCATCGCCATCTTCAGGACGCTCACGCGCTACCTGATCTACTACGTGCTCGAATACCAGAACAACGAGCACATCTCGGGCAAGCAGGTGCACCTGCACGCCACCGCGAGCCTCGAGGCGGCCGAACGCTTCATCGGGGCCATGACCTACGTGAACAAGCGCGCCTTCGCCCAGGCGGTCATCGAGGACGCCCGGGCCTCGGACCGCTAGCCCTCCCTGCGGTTCCTGACGCCCGGCTTCCAGGCGCACTGGCGCGAGCCGGGGGGGTCGAGCACCACGATCTTCATCTCGCCCGTGGACGTGAGGAAATAGACCTTGCGCCCGCTCTCCCCGCCCGTATCCACGTGGAACGGGCGGATGCGCAGCCTGTCCAGGGCCTCCATGGCCGCCTCCACGTTCTTGCGCCCCACCCCGCTCTGTTCGTCCACCAAGCCCGAAGCTCCGCCCACGAGGCTCACGCGCACGGCCCCGGGGCGCACGCCCAGCATGGCCAGCTCGCGCATCACGTACTCGAAGGCAGTGTCCACGTACTTGAACGGGGTGGCCCCGCCCGCCTGCTCGTAGTCCAGGTGTCGGGGCAGGAAGGCGTGGAAGAACGCGCCGATGCCCCGCCCGGGCACGTGGAACACCCCGCCCAGGCAGGAGCCGAGCACGGTCTGCACCAGGGTTTCCTCCGGGTAGACGCCGCCCTCGGCCACCTTGAGGTAGACGAGGGGGACATCAATCCTGTTCTTGAGCAATTGCTTCATCTCGGCGTGTTTTTTCCTTGGGGAAGAGCTCTGGCGGGGCGGCGAAGCCCCAATTAAATTAAATACCACCTTCATATCCCGGAGACAATACGCGGAGCCCCCGCCGTGCGCGCGGCGCTGGCGAAACCTGCCGCGATGGGTTATCAAGGCGGGATGAACGACGTCATAGAGGCCGTGGGCCTGCGCAAGAGTTACGGGGGCTTCACCGCCGTGGACGGGCTGGACATGCGCGTCAGGCGCGGCCAGGTCTACGGCCTGCTCGGCCCCAACGGGGCGGGCAAGACATCCACCATCCGCATGATCTACGGGTTCTCGCCCAAGACCGGGGGCGAACTCCGGGTGTTCGGCCTGGACGTGGCCACCCGCTGGCGCGACATCCGCGCGCGCATCGGGGTCTGCCAGCAGGACAACACCCTGGACCCGGACCTGACCGTGGAGCAGAACATCCTGGTCTTCGCCGGGTACTTCGCGCTTTCGCGCTCCGAGGCCAGGAAGCGCGCGGCCGAGCTGCTGACCTTCTTCGCCCTGGAAGGCAAGGCCGCGGCCGACGTGCGCGACCTCTCCGGCGGCATGGCCAGGCGGCTCATGCTGGCCAGGTGCCTGGTGAACCGCCCGGAGCTCCTGATCCTGGACGAGCCCACCACCGGGCTCGACCCCCAGTCGCGCCACCAGCTCTGGGACCGGCTCAGGGACCTGCGCGAGCGCGGGATGACCATCCTGCTCACCACGCACTACATGGAAGAGGCCGCCACGCTCTGCGACGAGCTGATCATCATGGACCACGGGCGCGACCTCGTGCGCGGCACGCCCCAGGAGCTCATCAACTCCCACACGGGCGCGGCCGTGCTCGAACTGATCGACCCGGACGACGAGGCCCGCGCCACGGCGACGGCCTCGGGCCTGGACGTGGAGGACCACGGCAGGCGCGTGTTGGTGTTCGCGGAATCCTTCGGCGAACTCGAAACCTTCAGGCAGGCCCTGCCGCAGGGCGGACGCTACACGGCCAGGCCCTCCTCGCTGGAAGACGTCTTCCTGCGCCTCACAGGCAGGGAGCTCAGGGAATGAAAAGCATACTTTCGAATCTCTCCTGGCGGCTGTGGCGGGTCTGGGCGCGCAACCTGATGGTCTACATGCGCACCTGGAAGGTGAACTTCATCCCGCCGCTGGCCGAGCCCGCGCTCTACATCCTGGCCTTCGGCGCGGGACTTGGCGGCATGGTGGGCGCCATCACCCTGGACGGCCGGGCCGTGGAGTACACGGCCTACATCGCCCCGGGCCTGCTGGCCGCTTCCGTGATGTGGCAGAGCTTCTACGAGAACACCTACGCCTCGTTCGTGCGCATGTACTACCAGAAGACCTTCGACGCCATGCTGGCCACGCCGCTCTCCCTGGAGGACGTGATCACGGCGGAGATACTCTGGGGCGCGACCAAGGCCACGGCCGGGACCGTGCTCATGGGCGCGGTGATCTCGCTGTTCGGCTACGTGGACCTGCCGGGCGGGCTCTGGCTGGTGCCGTTGTCGGTGGTCGGGGGGCTGGCCTTCGGATGCGCGGCCATGTGGATCACGGGCGTGACGCCCACCATCGACATGTTCAACCTGCCGATCTTTCTCTTCATCACGCCGATGTTCCTGTTCTCGGGGGCTTTCTTTCCGGTGGACGGGCTGCCCGGCTGGGCCTCGGGGCTCGCGCGGCTCCTGCCGCTCTACCACCTGACCGAGGCCAGCAGGGCGCTCTGCCTGGGGCGGGCCGGATGGGGGACGGTGGGCAACGCGCTCTACCTGGCGCTCTTCGCGGCCGCGTTCTACCCGCTGGCCGTGCGGGCCATGCGCAGGCGGCTCATCCGCTGACGGTCCGCCGAAGCAGCAAATTCTGGCAGCCTGCCTGGAAACCAGGCTGGCAAGGCGCGAGAAAAAGTCAAGCCCGACGCGTATTTCACATACGCGAGAGTTTGACTTTTTTGATGCAACATCGCCAGCGGGGATTTATGGGCAGGCTGCTAACCCATGACGCGCTTTTCGGTGAGGTCCAGGATCTCCTTGGCCTCGGCCAAGCTGGAATCGCGGTCCCAGGCGGCGCGGGCCGCGTCGTAGGCCTGGTCCCACCTGCCCATCTGGTAGAGCACGCGCGCCAGCGACACGTAGGTCTTGGGGTGGGCCCCGAAGCTGCGCAGGGCCTCGCGCAATATCGCCTCGGCCTTGGAGAGCTCGCCGATCTGCTTGCAGGCCTCCACGGCCAGGCCGTAGGCCTGGGCGTCCTTGGGGTTCAACTCCATGGCCTTCTGGGCGAAGGGGATCACGTCTGAGTCGAGGCCCGCCTCGGCGAGCATGGCCGCCGCCCTGGTGAAGATGCCGGGTTCCGCCGGGTTCTGCTCGCACACGGTGTTCAGGATCCGCCTGGCCGCCGGGAGGTTCTTCTCGCGCAGCGCGTCGGCGGCCTTCTCGAAGGCGTTGCCGATGCGCCGGGAGCGCTCCTCGTCGGCCGATTCCTGGGCCTTTTTCGCGGCCTTCTCCAGGTGCATGGCCAGGGCGGCCAGGGCCATGGCGAACTTCTTCTCCGACCCCCGGTTGAACTTGAAGGGGGCGCGCAGTTGGGCCTTGATGTCCGGCACCAGCTCGAGTTCGCGCAGCATGTCCATGAGCAGTATCTCCAGCTCGAACTTGGCCCTGCCCATGATGGCCGTGCTGGAGGCGTAGGACTCGAACGCCCTCGCGGAGGCGTTCAGCGCCTCCATGGCCATGAACCGCCGGGCGTAGTTCGTTGCCCGGGAGATGTCTTCCTTGATGGATTTGGCGTCCGCCCCGCTCATCTGCTACTCCCAAAGTCTGATAATGTAAGGCGTTAGCGCACCCTACACGCTACCCGGGGCCAAGGGCAAGCATCCGGGCCGGACTTGTCATTTCCCTGTGCATTTGCCACAACCGCCCAAGGGCCCAGGCCCCGAAAGACAAAAGACATCATGAAGAGCCCAGGCGCCCTCGACGCGAACATCCTCATCCGCACCTACCTGCGCTGCTATTTCGTGGGCGCGGCCTTCAACACGCGCGGGCTCCAGACCATCGGGCTGGCCCTGGCCCTGGAACCGGCCCTGGACGCGCTCTACCCCGACCCGGCGGAGCGCCGCAGGGCCTGGAAGCGCTACCTGAAGATCTACAACACGCACCCGTTCTGGACGCCCTTCCTCGTGGGCATCTTCCTGGCCCTGGAATCGCGCATCGCCCGCAGGCAGTTTCCCGAGGCCATGCTCGACCAGGTCAAGAGCACCGTGGTCTTCACGCTCTCGGCCGTGGGGGACTCCTTTTTCGGGGGCAGCCTGACCGTCTTCTGGGCCCTGGCCACGGCCTGCCTCTTGGCGGCCGGGCAGACATGGGCCGCGTTCTCGCTTGGCGCGCTCCTGTTTCTGGCGCTCAACGCCTTCAAGATATGCACGTTCATCCTTGGCTACCGCCAGGGGTTCGCGGCGCTGACGAGCATCCGCCACTGGGACCTGGTCAACTGGGGCCGGCGGCTCAAGGTGCTGAACGCCGCTCTGCTCGTCGTCCTGTGGGCCCTCGTCTGGCCCAGGGAAATGGACCCGCTGGCGTGGGGAGGGGGGGTGGCCTCGGTGATGGGGCTGGCCTACGCCTCGGGCAGGCTCAGGCTGAACCGGGAGGTGCTGGTGGCCGCCGCCATCGCCGCCGGTTTGTTTTTTCTCTGGATTCGTATACCATAGCGCGGTTTTGCACGGTGACCCAGATGCCCGAATCACTCTCCCCAGCCGAAACGAACCCCGGCGCGCCCGACGAGCAGGTGCGCCTCGTGTGCGTGATGAACGAACAGGGCCTGCACGCGCGCCCGGCCGCCAAGCTCGCCCAGGCGGCCCAGCGTTTCGAGGCCTCCATCACCATCTCCATGGGCACGCAGCAGGTTGACGCCAAGTCCATCCTGGACATCCTCACCCTCGCGGCGGGCCACGGTTCCAACCTGGAGCTGCGCGCCAGGGGCGGCGACGCCGGTCCGGCCGTGGAAATGCTCGCGGACATGTTCAAGAACCGCTTCCAATAACCAAGGAAGGCACCGCGCATGGCCCTGGCAACTCTCCCCGGCATCCCCATTTCGGCTGGCATCGCCATCGGGAAGGCCTATTTCATCAACCGCTCCGTCCTGGGGCAGGTTCCGCGCCAGTCCCTGGGCGGCGACCCGGCCGAGGTGGACGCCGAGGCCAAGCGCCTGAGCGACGCCTTCGCCCAGGCCAAGGCCGAGCTGGCCGCCATCCGCGAGCGCGTCCCGGCCGAGCTCAAGGAGCACGCCCTGATCATCGACTCGCACCTGATGATCATGAGCGACCCCAAGCTCCAGCTTTCGGCCGTCAACTACGTCGCCTCGCTGAAGATCAACGCCGAATGGGCCCTGGAAAAGGCCCTCGCCGACATCGAGGAGGCCTTCAACGCCCTCGACGACCCCTATTTCCGCGAACGCCTCCAGGACGTGCGCCTGGTGGCCGACCGCGTGCGCGGCCAGCTCATGGGCAAGAAGGTGGACTTCAAGGCCCTGGGCAGCCGCGCCGTGCTCCTGGCCCACGACCTGACCCCGGCCGACACCGTGGAGCTCCAGGTGGACAAGATCATGGGCTTCGCCACGGTGCAGGGCGGCAAGACCTCCCACGCGGGCATCCTGGCCAAGTCCCTGGGCATCCCGGCCGTGGTCGGCGCGGGGGGGCTCGAGGAGAACGTCCAGGACGGCAACCTGGTCATCGTGGACGGGCTCAAGGGCACGGTCATCGTGGAGCCCGACGAGGACGAGCTCGCGCGCTACGGCGACCTCAAGTACCAGTTCGAGTCCTACCGCGCGGGCATCATCAAGAACTGCCACCTGCCCGGCGAGACCCTGGACGGCTACCGCTTCAAGGTGAAGGCCAACATCGAGCTCTACGAGGAGGTCGCCCAGGTCATCGACAACGGCGGCGACGGCATAGGGCTCTTCCGCACCGAGTACACCTACCTGAACCGCACCAGCCTGCCCACCGAGGAGGAGCTCTTCGAGCACTACCTCGACCTGGCCGACATCCTGGCCCCCAGGCGGGTGATCCTGCGCACGCTGGACCTGGGCGCGGACAAGTTCATGGCCCACTTCGGCCGTCTGGAGGAGCAGAACCCGGCCATGGGGCTTCGCGCCGTGCGCTTCTGCCTGCGCCACCGCGAGCTCTTCCGCACCCAGATCCGCGCCATCCTGCGCGCCTCGGTGGTGGGCAACGTCTCCATCATGTTCCCCATGATCTCCGGGCTCAAGGAGCTGCGCCAGTCGCTCAAGCTCCTGCGCGAATGCCAGGCGGAACTCGACCGCGACGGCCTGCCCTACAACACCAGCATGCCCGTGGGCATGATGGTGGAGCTGCCCTCGGCCGTGATGACCGCCGAGATCATGGCCCGCGAGGTGGACTTCTTCTCCATCGGCACCAACGACCTCATCCAGTACTCCCTGGGCATCGACCGAACCAACCGGCACGTGTCCTACCTGTACCAGCCGCTGCACCCGGCCGTGGTGCGCTCCATCAAGCACGTGGTGGACGCCGCGCACCAGGCGGGCATCGAGTGCAACCTCTGCGGCGAGATGGCCTCGGACCCGTTCTGCGTGCCCATCCTCATGGGCATGCAGATCGACGCCATCAGCCTGAACCCGCAGACCATCCCAGGCATCAAGCACATCATCCGCCAGACCACCATGGACGACTGCAAGAAGCTCCTCAAGCAGGTGCTGGACAGCCCCACGGTGGCCAGGACGAACCAACTCGTACGCGAGACAATCTTCCAGAAATTCCCGGACCAGCTGTCGTTCTTCTATTCGCTGCTGGATTCCGAAGAAGGGCCCTCACAGTGAGTTCGAAAGCCGGCGAGGCCGTCAAGATCATCGCCCTCAACAAGAAAGCAAGGCATTTCTACGAGATACTCGGAACCATGGAAGCGGGGATCGCGCTCACCGGCTCCGAGGTCAAGAGCCTGCGCGCGGGCAAGGTCAACTTCAAGGACAGCTACGTGAAGTTCACCGGCAACTTCGAGGCCTTCGTGAGCGGGCTGCACATCAGCCCGTACGAGAACGCGGGCTACGCCCAGCACGAACCGGAACGCGACCGGAAACTGCTTCTGCACGAGCACGAAATCCGCGCCTGGAAAGCCAAGGTGGAACAGAAAGGGCTCACCGTGGTGCCGTTGAAGCTTTATTTAAAGCGCGGCCGCGTGAAGTTGGAAATCGGGCTGGCGCGCGGCAAGAACGTGCACGATAGAAGGGATACGCTGAAGGAAAGGGATCTGGATCGGGAGGCGCAGAGGGAGAGGGAGAGGTATTGATCCGTCCCCCCTCTACCTGAGCTCGAACCTGTACCCGCATCCAGGCAGCAGGTTCTGCCCCAGAAAGTATAAATTAGCTGTGGGATAGTCGCGGCAGAATTCCAGCCTGCCCGCGTAGTCGGCGCATTTGCCGCCATCGAGCATCGTACAGCGAAAGATCAGCGACCCGGCCGCGTCCCGGCCGGTCACCTCGAAGCGCTCGTAGCGTCCGTCGCGCTCCTTCACTTCCTGGAAGTGCCCCATCGACTCGATGAACCCGCCGTCCATCTGGATGCACAGGCTCTCGCAGCACCGCCCGCACTGAAGGCAGCTCCCCGCCACCTCCACCCGCCTGTGCGTCAGGACCGCTCCCGCATAGCGCACCGCTCCAAGAACCGCTTCCGGCGAAAACAGGTTCACGGCAGCCTCCTTGGCCGCGCGGGCCAGGCAAGCTACTTCAGGTAGTCGATGACGTACTTCACCCCCATGAACACGATGCAGGCCGAAAGGATCGTCTTGATGTACTTGGCTGGCACGAGCTTCTGGCAGCGCGCGCCCAGGTACATCCCGGCGAAGCCGCCCAGGCCGAAGAGCAGCCCGAGCGTCCAGTCCGGGGCCACGGCCATCCCGGGGTACCACGGGGCGATCATCTGGTAGAAGGTCACCCCGCACACGGACGTGATCAGCGTGCCCATGAGCGCGGCCCCGGCCACGGCGTGCACGGGCAGGCCGAAGAAGGCCACGAAGAACGGCGCGATGATCGCCCCGCCTCCTATGCCGTAGGTGCCGCCCACGATGCCCACCAAGAAGCACATGAAAAACACGCCCGGGGTGGAGAACCCGTGGGTGACGCCCTGGAAGCAGAACGAGACGCGCGTGAGCGAGAACGCGGTCTCGGTCACCGTGAAGTCCCCGGGGTTGCCGGGCACGGCGCAGGCCGGAGCCTTGGGGGGCGTCTTGCGCAGGTAGGTGTCGTAGACGAGGCGCAGGCCGATGTAGAGCAGCACCAGCGCGGCGAACAGCTTGAAGTCCTTGGCGTCGGGAAGCCAGCGCACCCTGATGTAGGCCCCCAGGAACACGCCCGGCATGGTGCCGATCACCGTGGCCCAGGTGAGCGGCCAGACCATCCGGCGCTCGCGGATGTAGCGGTACACCCCGCTGGGGATGGCCACTATGTTGTAGACCTGGTTCGTGGCGCTGACCGACGGGGAGGTGTAGCCCAGCACGCTCATCTGGAAGGGCAGCAGCAGGAAGGCCCCCGAGACGCCGCCCATGGACGTGAAGAACGAAACGCACAGCGCGACCAGGGGCGGCACGAACACGGACGTCTCCACTCCGGACACGGGGAATTGCATGACTCCCTCCTGCGTTGTTTCGCGCGTCCCGGCCCCGCGTGCCGCCGCGCCCTCGTGAGGCCCCTTTGAACTAACGGACCACGGCCACCGTGCACGGCGAATGGCGCATCACCCGCGAGGCCACCGTGCCCATCACGAAACGCCTGATGCCCTTGCGCCCGTGGCTTCCGAGCACGACCAGGTCCGCCCCGATGCGCTTGGCCTCGTCCAGGATGCCCTCGGCCGCGGTCTGCGCGCAGACCACCAGGGCGTCCATGTCCACGCCCTCGGCCAGGGCGTAGCCCTTGTTGCGCCCGGCGATCTTCTCGGCCTCGCTCACGAGCGCCATCCTGGCCAACCCGGCCATGTCCGGCAGAAGCTCTTCGATCTGCATGAGCCCCTCCACCACCGTGACCGAGGTCAGCCGCGCGCCGTGAAGCTTGGCCTCCCTCACGGCCCAGCGCAGCACCTTTTCGGAAAACACCGAATCGTCCAGGGCCACCAGAATCTCCATACGGCCTCCACCGCCCGCGCCCCCATCCGGGGACGCCTGGCGCACCTTCGGCCCCGCGATTTCCCAATCGCATGCCTCGGCTTTTTTGTCACGAAAAAATTTTTAATCGTGACATTTTTCCGATCCCTGCCCGCCGGACGTTGCCAAACGCCTGCCCGGCGTATAATCTCAGAATCAATGGACAACCTTTAGCAGGTTTTCTCGATGAAAACATCCGCCCGCACCCCGGGGCCGCCTGTGGCCGAAGGGGTGAAACACCTCGACTCCGTGCAACTGGAGGAGTTGACCCGCTGCTTCCGCTCCTGGCGCGACAGCGCTGGAGGGCCGTCCACGCGCCGGGCCAGGGGCCGCGTCTGGCTGGCGTTTCTTGTGCTGCGCACGGCCGGGTCCAAGCTCGGCGAAACCCTGGCCCTGGACGACCGGGAGGACATCGACTTCCGCACGGGCTCCATCCGCTTCAAGAACGAGGACGGCTCGCAGCGCGAGGTGCAGCTTCCCGAAGACGCGATCAAGGAGATCAAGGACTTCGTCACGGACCCATGGAACGCCGGGCTCGGGGGCGAAATCTTCCGCATGGACCAGGGCCACGTGCGCCGCAAGTTCCAGGAGGTCGGCGCGCTCTGCGGCCTGCCCCGGGAGCTCTGCAATCCCACCGTGCTCAGGCGCTCGCGGGCCATCGAGCTTCTGCGCGGCGGCATGCCCGTGAAGGTGGTGCAGAACGTGCTCGGGCTGACCACGGCCAACCTGGTGGCCAACTTCCTCGATTTCTCATCCGACGAGATGAAGCGCATCGTGGAGCGCCAGATCGTCAAGGAGACCTCGCGCAAGACCAGCGCGCGCAACACCTTCTTCGGCAAGGTCACGGCGGTCAGGCGCGGGGACATCCAGTCCGAGGTGGAGCTGACCACGCTGGGCGGCTTCAAGGTCTTGAGCGTGATCACCAACGGAAGCGTGAGGAACATGGGCCTGGCCGTGGGGTCCTACGCCACGGCCATCGTCAAGGCCCCCTGGGTGGTGCTCACCGGGAGGGACGAAGCGGCCGCCACCAGCGCGGGCAACAGGTTCACGGGCGTGGTGAGCGAGGTGATCAAGGGCCGCCTGGCAACGGAAGTGACCGTGACGCTGGAGGACGGCACGCGCATCTGCTCCATTTCGGCCAACGGCGGCGACACCCTGAGTTTTACGCCCGGCGACGCGGCCGGGGTGATGTTCGACGCTTCCTCGGTGATCCTCTTGATCGAGTGACGGTTTCCCCCCACGGCCCGGCAAAACACCCGCAGCGGCTTGTCCGGGAGGCGCAAACCGCGTAGAGGGCGAGGGAAATACCGTCCAGAGCCCCGGGAGGCCCCATGTCCATCCGCTACGACGTGCTCGTCATCGGTTCCGGAGCCGCCGGAGGCTCAGCCGCCCGCATCCTCAAGTCCGGCGGGCTCTCGGTGGCCATGGCCGAGTCCGGCGACTTCGGCGGCACGTGCGCCCTGCGCGGCTGCGAACCCAAGAAGGTCCTGGCCGAGACGGCCCACGCCGTGGCGCGCGTGCGCGAGATGCGCGAGCGAAACGGCGTGCGCGGCGACGTCTCCATCCACTGGCCGGACCTGGCCGCCCTCAAGCAGGGCTACGTGGACTCCGTGCCCCCGCGCGCCGAGAGCTCCTACGAGGCCTCCGGCATCGACCTCTACTACGGCCGGGCGCGCTTCACGGGGCCAGGCACCGTGGACGTGGACGGCGAGGAGATCGAGGCGGGCAAGGTCGTCATCGCCACGGGCTCGAAGCCCAGGCCGCTCACCTTCCCCGGCGTGGAGCACCTCTCCACCAGCGACGACTTCCTGAACCTGAAGACGCTTCCGGAGCGTATCGCCTTCATCGGCGGCGGCTACATCGCCATGGAATTCAGTCACATTGCCGCCATCGCCGGGGCGCGCGTGATGATGGCCGTGCGCGGCGGGCGCTGCCTGAAGCGCTTCGAGCCGGAACTCACCGAGGAGCTCTGCCGGGCCACCCACGCCCTCGGCGTGGAGGTGGTCTACAACTCGCCGCCCCACTCCATCGAGAAGACCGGCTCCGGGCTCTTGCTGCGCGCGGGAATTACCGGCGAGCAGCGCCTGGAGGCGGACATGGTCGTGCACGGCGCGGGCCGCGTGCCCGACCTGGACCCGCTCGACCTCAAGGCCGCAGGGATCGCCGTCAGCGGCGGGCTTCCCGTGCTGGACGAGTTCCTGAAGACCACCAACCCCAATGTCTACGCGGCGGGCGACGCGGCGGGCAGAAGCCAGCTCACGCCCACCGCGACCATGGAGGGCCGCGCGGCGGCGGCCAACATCCTGCACGGCGACCACGTCCGGCCGGACTACTCGCTGGTGCCGAGCGTCACCTTCACCCATCCGCCGCTGGGCGGCGTGGGCCTCACCGAGGAGCAGGCGCGCGCCAAGGGCGTCCCCCACGAGGTCCGGCGCAAGACCGGCCTGACCTGGCCGGAGCTCACGCGCCTCGGCATCCGCCACTCGGGCTACAAGCTCATCCTGGAGCCCGGCGGCGGCAGGCTCCTGGGGCTGTGCTACATGGGCGAGGACGCAGAGGAGGTGGTCAACGCGGCCGCGCTGGTCATGCGCATGGGCTTGACCCGCGACCAGATCATGGACATCCTCTGGGCCTACCCTTCCTTCGGGTACACGCTTCGATACATGCTGTCGTGATGCACAAGGTTCAATGACGCCCCCATCCCTGCCCGCTTCCGTCCTGGCCGAATTGCGCGCGCTCTTCCCCGGGGACGCCCTGCTCACGGGCCCCGAGGAGACGCTCGTCTTCGGCGCGGACGCCAGCCGCAAATCCGCCCCCCCGGCCGTGGTGGTCCGCCCGTCGGAGGTGCGCCAGGTCTCGGAGCTCCTGCGCATCGCCCACGCCGCGCGCGTGCCCGTGTACCCGCGCGGGCGCGGCACCAACGTGGTGGGCGGCTGCGTGCCCCTTTCCGGGGGCATCGTGGTCTGCACATCCAGGCTTGCCCGCATCCTGGACATTTCGGAAAGCGATTTCGTCTGCGAGTGCGAGCCCGGCGTGGTCACGGCGGAGCTCCAGCAGGCCTGCAAGGCCAAGGGGCTCCTCTACGCGCCGGACCCGGCCAGCGCGAAGTTCTCCACCATCGGCGGCAACCTGGCCCAGAACGCGGGCGGCATGCGCGCCGTGAAATACGGCTGCACGCGCGACTGGGTGCTGGGGCTCACCGTGGTGCTGCCCGGCGGCGAGGTGATCCGCACCGGCTCGCGCTGCCACAAGGACGTGGCCGGGCTCGACCTCACGCGGCTCCTCGTGGGCTCGGAAGGCACGCTCGGCTTCATCGCCTCGGCCGTGCTCAAGCTTCTGCCCCTGCCCGAGGCCCAGGCCTCGCTCTTGGCCGTGTTCGACTCCGAGGACGCGGCGCTCACCGCCGCGCGGGCCGTGTTCGCGGCGGGCATTTTGCCCACGGCCATGGAGTTCATGCCCCGGGAGGTGCTCACGGCCCTGGAGGCCATCTCGGACGCGCCCTGGCCGCCAGGCGCGGGCGCCGCGCTCCTGGTGCGCATCGACGGCTCGGCGGACGCGGTGCGCTCTGACCTCGCGAGGCTTTCGCGCGCGGTGGAGCCGGCCAGCCCCTCGCTTCTGCGGGAAGCCCTCACCCCCGAGGACGAGGAAGCCCTCTGGGAGCCGCGCCGCCAGATCAGCCAGGCCGCCTTCCACTACGGCCCGGACAAGCTCTCCGACGACATCGCCGTGCCGCGCGGCAGCGTGGGCGAGGCTGTGCGCCTGATCCGCGGGATCGGCCGGGAGCTCGACCTGACCATCCTGGCCTTCGGCCACCTGGGTGACGGCAACCTGCACGTGAACGTGATGCACGACGCCTCCGACCCGGGCCAGGCCAGGCGGGCCGCCGAGGCAAAAGCGCGCGTGCTGGACTTGACAATCTCGCTCGGCGGCACCATCTCCGGCGAGCACGGCGTGGGCCTGACCAAGCTGCCCTGGATGGAGCGCATGCGCGGGCGCGCCCAGCTTTCGCTCATGGCCTCGGTCAAGGCCGCCTTCGACCCCCACGGCATCATGAACCCGGGCAAGGCCTATTGACGCACCCCGTGCGCCGCGCCGCGAAATCCGGCCGGGCCCCGGCGCCGGCGATCCCACCATGAAACCTTTCGACACCCCCTCCTCGGGCCTTTGCGCCCACAAAAGCCGAGCCCCGGGCGCGGCCAGGCCTTCGTGCGTGCTCTGCGGCAAATGCCTGGAGGCCTGCCCGCTCTTCGCGGCCACCGGGCGCGAGGAGCTTTCGCCCAAGGCCAAGTTCTTGCTGGCCTCCACCCTCGAGGGCCAGCCCTCCGGGCTTTCGGAAAAGGCCGTGGCGGAGCTGGCGGGCAAGTGCCTGGGCTGCGGCAAGTGCGAGAAGGCCTGCCCCTTCGGGCTGTGCGCGCCCGAGATGGTCGCGTCCTTGAAGCAGGCCCACCCCGGACTCGACTCGAAGCTCTGGAGCGCCTGGATGACCAAGGCCGGGGTGCTCTGGCCGTTCATGGTCACGCTCTCGCGCTTCGCCCCGAGGCTCGGCTTCAAGACCTACGACGGCCTGCTGGACGGGCTCAAGGCCATGGCCCCCGGGACCAGGCTCCAGCCGTGGCTTGCGCCCGCGGCCTTCGAGGCTTGCGGTATGGGCCGCAAAGCCGTAGTGTTCCCGGGTTGCGTGGCCACGCACGCGCAGCGCCACTGGACCGGCGCGGCCGAGCGCCTGCTCTCGGGGCTGGGCTACCGGGTAGAACCAGCGCCCGATTTCGCCTGCTGCGGCTGCACGCTGGGCCACGCAGGCCTCAAGCAGGCCCAGCACGCCATGCGCCTGGCCAACGTGAAGGCCTGGCGCGACGCCGGACGCCCCGCCCTCATGAGCTTCTGCGCAACCTGCCGCTGCGGCCTCCGGGCCTACGCCGCAAGCGACCTCGGCTGGGAGCCCGGCGAAACCGAGGCCTGGCTCGCGGGGCTCACCCCCTTCGCCGATTTCGCGGCGCGCGTGCGCTACGAGGTGCTGCCCCAAGCCCCGGCCAGGGTCCACTACCACACGCCCTGCCACGGTTCGGGCGGCGGCCAGGAGCTCGACTTCCTGCGCGCGGCCCTGGGCGGGCGGCTCGTGGCCAAATCCGCCAAGAACCTCTGCTGCGGCTTCGGCGGATCACTCAAGCTCTCGGCCCCCGAGCTTTCCTCGCAGGTGGCCGGGCGCTGCATCGATTTTTATGGACCGGAACCCGGCGAGCAGATACTCACCGGTTGCTCGGGCTGCGTCATCCAGCTGCGCTCGCACGCCCCCAAAGGGGTCGGCGTGGGGCACTGGCTGGAGATCATCGGCATCTGATCCGCCTCAGGCCCGGGTTCGACTCAAGGAGACTCCATGTTCGCAAGCATCCTCAAGGTGATCGTCGGTTCGAAGAACGATCGCTATCTGAAAAGCCTCACGCCCACGGTCGACAAGATCAACTCCCTCGAAGCCGGGATCCAGGCTCTGGACCAGGGCGCCATGCAGACCCGCGTGGCCGAGCTCATGCAGGAGGCGGCCAACGGCGGCGCCCTGGACGACATGCTCCCCGAGACCTTCGCCCTGGTGCGCGAGGCGGGCAAGCGCACCCTGGACATGCGCCACTTCGACGTGCAGCTCATCGGCGGCATGGTCCTGCACCAGGGCAAGATCGCCGAGATGAAGACCGGCGAAGGCAAGACCCTGGTGGCCACCCTGCCCGCCGTCCTCAACGCCCTCTCGGGCAAGGGCGTGCACCTGATCACGGTCAACGATTACCTGGCCAAGCGCGACGCAGCCTGGATGGGCCAGATCTACAACTACCTGGGCCTGACCGTGGGCACCATCGTGCACGGCCTCACCGACGAGGAGCGCCAGGCGGCCTACGGCTCGCACATCACCTACGGCACCAACAACGAGTTCGGCTTCGACTACCTGCGCGACAACATGAAGTTCTACAAGGAGCAGCTGGTCCAGCGCGAGCTCAACTTCGCCATCGTGGACGAGGTGGACTCCATCCTCATCGACGAGGCGCGCACGCCGCTCATCATCTCGGGCCCGGCCGAGGAATCCACGGCCATGTACGCCCGGGTCAGCGCGCTCATCCCCATGCTCAAGCGCGACGCCCACTTCACCGTGGACGAGAAGGCCCGCACCATCATGCTCTCCGACGAGGGCGTGGCCCGCTGCGAGGAGATCTTCAAGGTCGAGAACCTCTACGACCCGGCCAACATCTCGCTGCAGCACCACGTGCTCCAGGGCCTGCGCGCCCACCATCTCTACGCCCGCGACGTGGACTACATCGTCAAGGACGGCCAGGTGGTCATCGTGGACGAGTTCACCGGCCGCCTCATGCCCGGGCGGCGCTACTCCGACGGCCTGCACCAGTCGCTGGAGGCCAAGGAGGGCGTGAAGGTGGAGAGCGAGAACCAGACGCTCGCCTCCATCACCTTCCAGAACTACTTCCGCATGTACAAGAAGCTCTCGGGCATGACCGGCACAGCCGACACCGAGGCCGTGGAGTTCAGGCAGATCTACGGGCTGGAAGTGGCCGTGATCCCCACGCACCGCCCCATGGTGCGCCTGGACCACCCGGACATGATCTACAAGACCCAGAAGGAGAAGTTCGAGGCCATCGTGGAGGACCTCAAGGCCCTGAACAAAAAAGGCCAGCCCGTGCTGGTGGGCACCATCTCCATCGAGAAGTCCGAGCTTCTTTCCCAGATGCTGAAAAAGGCGGGCGTGCCCCACGACGTGCTGAACGCCAAGCAGCACGAGCGCGAGGCCCAGATAGTGGCCGAGGCGGGCCACAAGGGCCGCGTGACCATCGCCACCAACATGGCCGGCCGCGGCACGGACATCAAGCTGGGCGAGGGCGTGCGCGAACTGGGCGGCCTCTTCATCCTGGGCACGGAGCGCCACGAGTCGCGGCGCATCGACAACCAGTTGCGCGGCCGCTCCGGCCGCCAGGGCGACCCCGGCGAGTCGCGCTTCTACCTGGCCCTGGACGACGACCTCATGCGTCTGTTCGGCTCCGACCGCCTGAAGGGCATCATGGAGCGCCTGGGCATGCAGGAGGGCGAGGCCATCGAGAACCGCATGGTCTCGAAAGCCATCGAGAACGCCCAGAAGCGCGTGGAAGGCCACAACTTCGAGATCCGCAAGCAGCTCCTGGACTTCGACAACGTCATGAACCAGCAGCGCGAGGTCATCTATTCGCGCCGCCGCCACTACATGTACACGGAGAACCCGCAGGAAGACCTGCTGGACTTCATCGACGACCAGCTGGAAGACATCTACATGCCTCTGGGGCTCTCCAAGCACGAGCCCGACCAGGAGACCCTGGAGATCGCCAGGGCGCGGCTGGAGGAGACCTTCAACGTCAGGCTCGAATCCGATCAGCCCATGCCCCCCAAGGAGGAGCTGCGCAACGCCATCGTGGGCCGTTTCGAGGCCCTGAAGGCCGCCGCTCCCGGGCACTACGAAGAGATCCTGCGCTACTTCCTGCTGGAAGCCCTGGACAAGCACTGGAAGGAACACCTCCTGAACATGGACCACCTGCGCGACGGCATCGGCCTGCGCGGCTACGGCCAGAAAGACCCCAAGCAGGAGTACAAGCGCGAGGGCTTCGAGATGTTCCAGGGGCTCCTGTCCATGATCGCCGAGAGCACCGTGCGCCAGCTCTCCAGGCTCCAGATCAGGGCCGAGGTGCGCGAGGAGGAGTTCACGCACAAGCAGTCCGCCTCGGACCTGCAGTACCAGGGCGCGGACGACGGCACGGAGAAGAAGGCCAAGCCGGTCAAGCGCGCCGAGCCCAAGGTCGGGCGCAACGACCCCTGCCCCTGCGGCAGCGGCAAGAAGTACAAGAAGTGCTGCGGCGCCAAGAAGTAAGCTGACGCGCGGGGCCTGGCCCCGGCATGGAAAATATCAGTGCGGCCCGCTCCACGAGGTTTTCGTGGAGCGGGCCGCACTGCGTTTCGGGCGTGAAGCCGCCACAGGTGACGGGCCAAGCGAAGGGCACAGGCCCAGGCTAAACTTATGGATGAATATGGGTGCGGATATGGGTGCACGGCCCGGAGCGCTCCGAGTGGGCGCGGCCTCGCCGTCCTCCCCCCGTCAGGAGCTCGCCTCGCCGAAGCTCAGCGCGTTGCCCACCGACGAGAGGAATATCCGCATCTCGTACAGGAAAAGGCCGATCTTGCTCGAGAACGCCGGGACGGTCTCGTGCTCCTTCAGGGCCTTGCCCCTGGCCCAGACGTTGTACAGCTGAAGGCGGTTCTTGGCGATGAAGCAGACCGTACCCTCCTCGAAACGGCGGGCGTGCTTCCTCTCCACGCAGACCACGGCCTCCCTGGGCGAGCCGTGCCCCTTGGGGCGTTGCACCACCTCGCCCACGACCGTCTTGTCGAGATAGAGCGTCGTTGGCATGTGCTTCACGTCCCTGTCGAAGACCAGCGTGAACGTGACGCAGTCCTTGGGCGCGGACGCGTGCGCCTCGGTCCTGAACGCCAAGCTGTCCAGGGACAGGAGGATCATGGCGTAGAAAAGTATGAACATCGCTTACACCTCGGCCGGTTCTGCTTGAGGCCCGCCACTCAGCGCCTGAGGATCGCGCCGGGGTAGCCCATCTCGGCCAGTTTCTGCCTGAACGCGTCCGGGCTGCCCTTGCCCCTGGCCAGCACCCGGTACACTTCCCTGCCGTTGACCTCGGCGCGCTCGAAGCTCGATTCGATGCCCCTGGCCGAGAGCCTGTCCGCCACTGTCTCGGCCTGCACCAGGCTCGGCAGCGCGGCCACCTGCATGATGATCTCCCCGTCGGAAGCCCCGGCCGGGGGCACGGGAGAAGCCGCGCCCGGGCCGGAGCGCGCGGGCTCCTGCACCTTGGGAGGCAGCGCGGCCGGTCCCGACTGGGCGCTTGGGGGCTGGGCCGAGGCCCTTTTCTCCTGCGGGGCCTGGGACGCGGCCGGGGCGGGCTCGGCGATCTGCTCCACCGCGAAGCGCCCGGCGGCCTTGGGGTCGTCCCCCATGACGTGGGCCGTGCCCGGAAGCTGCACGAAGGAATAGACCAGCTCGTAGCCGGCCACGCCGTGGCCGTCCGGCCGGATGGCCTCGGCCTCGCCTCCGCTGCAGCGGATCACGGCCAGGGCGCTGCCCTCCTTGCGGGCGCGCACCACCATCTCGCGCAGCACCTTGAGCAGGCGCAGGCGGCAGGCCGCGTCGTCGGGCGGCGTCTCCGAGAAGCCCTCGCGGCAGACCAGGGCCGTGAAGGTCTTCTCCTTGGTTATGTTCAGCGTCTTGGCGGGCACGAACATGTAGCCCAGGGTGTAGGCGTAGTCCGGGCAATGGGCCTGGTCGCGGCACGGGGCGTCCCATTTGACGCCCGCCTTCTCCAGGTTGTCGGTGAGCTCGGCCAGCACGGCCACGTTGCCCGGCCCGGCCTTCTCCGGCAGAAGCATCACCACCTCGGCGGCCAGTTGCGCGCACTCGTTCATGCGCCCGGAGGCGCCGCCTCCCTTGCGCAGGTCGCACACTGCCCGCACCTGCCAGTCGCGGCCCTGGGCCTGAACCTGGGCCGTCAGGGCGCACAGCAGCACGCACGCGGCCAGGACGAATACTCTCATCACTCACTTCCTCCAGCGGCCCCGATACCTTCATCCGGCGCGGTCCACAAGGCTTGCCTCGCGCGCTTTTGCCGGGCATGCTCGGGGACATGACCGACACACTGGAACTGACTATCGAACGCCCCGCGTTCGGCGGGGCCGGCCTTGCCCGCGCCGAAGGCATGATCGTTTTCGTGGAGGGGGCCCTGCCCGGCTCGCGCGTGCTGGCCAGGGTGACCAGGCGCGACAAGTCCTGCCTGCGCGCCGTGGCCGAACAGGTGATCGAACCCTCCCCGGGCGCGGCCGAGCCCTTCTGCCCGCATTTCGGAGTCTGCGGCGGTTGCACCTGGCAGGACGCGACCTACGAGGCGCAACTCGAATGGAAGCGCGAAATCGTGCGCGAGCAGCTGGAGCGCCTGGGCGGCGTGGACGCCCCGGTGGACGAGTGCCTGGCCTCGCCGCTCGCGCGCTTCTACCGCAACAAGATGGAGTTCTCCTTCGGCCAGGGCCGCGACCTGGGCCTGCGCCTTGGCCTGCGCGAGCGCTTCCACCCCGGGCGCGTGCTGGACGTGGAGACCTGCTTCCTCATGCCGGACCCGGCCATGCGCATGGTGGCCGCCGTGCGCGAGATCGCCCGCGCCACCCAGCTGCCGCCCTACTACTCCAAGACCGGCACGGGCGTGTGGCGCCACCTGGTGCTCAGGCGCTCCGAGGCCTCGGGGCGCTGGCTGGCCCAGCTCATCGTGGGGCCGTCCACGCCGTTCAAGCGCCTGAAGAACTTCTGCGACGACCTCTTGGGCCGCTTCGAGGAACTCGAGGGAGTGATCTTCGACCTAAGGCGCGACCGCTCCGACTTCGCCATCGGCGAAAGCAGGATCTGGTCCGCCGGAGAGGAGCACCTCACCGAGGAACTGGACGGGCTGACGCTTCGCGTGAGCGTGGAGGCCTTCTTCCAGACCAACACCCAGGCCGCCGCGCTCCTCTACGCCAGGGCCGCCGAGGCCGCGCGCCTGACCGGCTCCGAGAACGTCTGGGACCTCTACTGCGGGGCCGGGGGCCTAAGCCTCTTCCTGGCCCGCCAGGCCGCCAAGGTCACGGGCTTCGAGATATCGGAGGCAGCCGTGGAGGACGCGCGCGAAAACGCCGCCGCCAACGGGCTCGCCAACTGCTCCTTCGTCGCCGGGGACCTCAAGGACGCGGCCGCCAGGACCAAGGCCGCGCCCGACGTGGTGGCGCTGGACCCGCCGCGCGCGGGCCTGCACCCGGACACCACGGCCCTGCTCGCGCGCCTGGGCGCGCCGCGCGTGGTCTACGTGTCCTGCAACCCCTCCACCCTGGCGCGCGACCTGGGAAGGCTCTCCGGGCGCTACCGCGTGGAGCGGGTCACGCCCGTGGACCTCTTCCCGCACACCCCGCACATCGAGTGCGTGGCGGAGCTCACGCTGGCGGGCTAGTGTGACGTCCACAAAATAAATGCACATTTATTTTGTGGACAATATTCTGAAATAATTATCCTTACCCTTGAAAAACATGTTCATGTCTTTCAAGGGCCCGACACTAGTCGGCGCTCGAGAGCGTCTCGCCGTCCTGGCCGCCCACGGTGTCCAGCACCTCGTAGACCTCGTCGCCCTGCCACGGGGGACTTTTCCGCCCCGGGGCCTTTGCCTGGGTTAGATCAATCTAGAGCGGGACAACATTTGGGGCAACAATGGAGGGAGGACGTGCGTGACAAGCAAGGTTCGCGTGTCAGAAAAATCTCTCGACTGGAACGGCCGGGCGTGGCCGAAATTCTCAGGGGTATGCCCGAACGGCTCGGGTCGGTGAGCGACCCAGACGTATTGATCGAGATCAGCGAGCTTGCCGCCAAGTTGCACCTTGCCGCACAAAAACGGCTGGACGAAATATTCCCGATAGAAGATGTTTCGGAAAAACCCATGGAGGACGTATGAGGTACGCGATCTGTTGTTTCCTGGCGCTTCTGTTGGCGGGTTGTGCGGGCGTGAAAACCTCAAACATGACTCCTGCAGGGGTGAGTAGTCCGTTAAATTCAGTGGATTGTCCTTCTGGCACGGGAGCCCCTTGTGTAGCTACAGGCGAGTCCTTTTTTGCGAAGATAGGTGTGTCGGCAATTGAACACAGACTGCGGAAAGGATCACTGTTTTGCGTTGACGCGACGGTGTTAAATACCTCCAGCAAGACCATCCCCGGGTTCGTTCAAGCCGCATTAATTGATGCCACAGGATCTAGGCTACAGATTATCTCGCCAGATGAAGCCACGTATCTCTTCTATGGGGATACCCCAGAAACGGCTATCGCAACTGGGCAGGCGTTCAGTTCGGTAGTTAGCTCCCAAGCAGTGTCCACACCCGCCAACTATAACGGCACCGTTACCTTACGTCCAGACGTACACCAAGCACAACCGACTTTCACGGGAGAAATTGAGCTAACCCCGGCTCCGAACTATGGTGCTTCTGCTGCATCAGGATTTGCGGCGGGGGCGGCTCTTGGTGCGGCCGCCCGCGCAAAGGAAATACGGGAGGAGGTAGTTTTGAATCGCCAGAAACAGATGGTGACTGGGGTCGTCCCCCCAAATGGAAAAGTTACCGGGAGGCTATGGGCGTATGGCGCTTCCGGAGAATTATCCGTCATTCTTGAGGCCGGGGGGTCCGCTATGGCGTTTGATTTCAAACCTGCCAAATAGCAGCCTCGCCACGCACCTGGAACTGGTGCGGAACCAGCGCACCCTCTGGGGTATCAAGCGCGTGTTGCCCCAATAAAGGTATAGCCTGCGGGGGCGGCGTTGGTAGCGCCACCCCCGCGTTCTCTCATTTCGCTGCTTCCATCCGCGCCAGTGCGCGTTTCCGCAGGGCCCGGACCCGCTGTTACAGTTCCACGGCCCTACCGGCGTCGCCCTGCCACGGGGGATTGGCCTTGCCGGTCATCTCCTCCACGTCGATGCGCACCACGCAGGTCACGGCCAGCACCTTGTCGTCGTAGTGGCGTTCGGGGCCGTCGTAGTGGCGCATGATGATGTCCAGCGCCTCGCGCTTCTCGGCCGGGTCCTCCACGAAGACGGCCCGGCCCGCGCCCACCACCGACTTGAAGTGCGCCGTGAAGTCGCAGGCCTTCAGCTGGCGCGAGACGGCGTATTCCACCACGGCCTCGAAGCCCACGCGCTCGCAGCCGCGCAGGCACTCGGCCTTCTTGCCCTTGTAGGAGCCGTGGAAATAGATGACGCGGTCGCGGTAGCCGAAGCTCACCGGCACCACGTACGGCGTGCGGCCGTCCCACATGGCCAAGTGGATGTACTCGGCCCTGCACAGCAGCGCCTCGACCAGCTTGAAATCCTTCACTTCGCGTTCAGCCTTGCGCACGTGGAGCACTCCTTGGAGCTTGTTTAAGATGCCTCCGGCGGCCAGGGGGAGTGCCTCCCCCTGGACCCGGCAGTAGCTTCGCGTCCTTCACCGGTCATCTCTTCTTGGACCCGGCCATGCAGGGGTGTCCCCGCGGAGCCCGGGCGGGCCGTGCGCGCGGACGCGCGAGCCCCGGAGGGCGAAACCCGCAGGCGGCTTTGCGCCGAGTAATGTTTCGTCCTCCGGGGCTCGCGAGGACGAGCGCGCGGCCCGCCCGGGCTCCGCGCCCGATCCTTTTCCCCTCAAATCTCCCTGGCCATGTTGTCCAGAAGCCTGGCCAGCACCTGCTTCATCCCCGCAAGATGTCTCTCCCCGCCCGCGCGCATCTCCTCCACGGTCTGCACGTACGGCCCGGGCACCAGGTCGTCCACGCCGCCCACGGTCAAGTCTTCCATGCTCTCGGCCGTGGTCTCCAGGTGGAACTGAAGCCCCACCAGCTTCGCGCCCACGGCGAAGGCCTGGTTCACGCACGCCTCGGACGAGGCCGCCAGCACGGCCCCGCGCGGTACGGAGAACGTCTCGCCGTGCCAATGGAAGGCCGTGAACCCGGCGGGCACCCCGGCGAACGCCGGGCACGACGCGCCCCACGGCGTCAGCTTCACGGGGAACCAGCCGATCTCGCGGTGGGTATTCTTCGTCACGTGCCCGCCCAGCACCTCGGAGAGAAGCTGCGCGCCCAGGCACACGCCAAGAACGCTCCTGCCCCGCGCCACGGCCAGCTTCACGCAGTCCTTCTCCTCGCGCAGCCAGGGGAACTCCAGCTCGTCGTGGACGCTCATGGGCCCGCCCATGACAACCAGCATGTCGAAGGCGGCCGGGTCCGGCAGGGGGTCGCCCGCATGGAGGCGGCAGCGGGCGAGCTGATGCCCGCGTTCGGCGGCCCAGAGGGCGATGCCCGCGGGGTCCTCGAAATGCACGTGCTCGATGGAATGGATTCTCATGGCTGAACTCCTGCCCGGTGGTGTCCGTCTTTGGCCTTCGCGTCAAGTGCCGCGCCCAACTTGTGTTTGCGCCCTGGGCGCGGGTGTTGCTATCACCAGCGGGCCATGCCCCTCTCTTTTTCCGTCATCGTGCCGGTTCTGGGCGAAGAATCCCTGGTGAACCACCTCGTGGACCATCTGCGCACCGTGGGATACGGGCGAAACATCGAGATCGTCATCGCCGACGGCCATCCGGAGAGATCGACTCTGGCGGCGCTTTCCCGCTCCAACGTGCTGGCCGTGGCCGCCCCGCGCGGCCGCGCCCGGCAGATGAACGCGGGCGCGCGCCAGGCCTCGGGCGACGTGCTGCTCTTCCTGCACGCGGACTGCTCGCTCCCGGCCGGTGCGTTCGAGGCCATGGAGCGCGTGATCGAGGGCGGCCGCCAGGCGGGCGCGTTCGACCTGGGCATCCGCTCGGACAGGGCCTCGCTCAGGCTCGTCGCGAGCGTGGCCACCCTGCGCTCCCGGCTCACGCGCACGCCCTACGGCGACCAGGGCATCTTCGTCACGCGCAAGGCCTTCGAGGCCGTGGGCGGCTTCGCGGACCTGCCCATCCTGGAGGACGTGGACCTCGTGCGCAGGCTCAGACGCTCGGGGTTTCGCCTGGGCTTCGCCAAGGGCCGCGTGACCACCCTGCCCCGCCGCTGGGAGGCCGAGGGGGTCTGGCGCAGGACCCTGGCCAACTGGGCCATCATCGCGCTCTACCTGCTCGGCGTGGCCCCGGAAAAGCTCCTTCCCCTGCACCACCTGAAACACGCCAAGGGAGGCGACGCATGAAAAGCGGCTCCTGCATCCTGTTCATGGTGCGCTCGCCGCGCCCCGGCCGCACCAAGACGCGCCTGGCCCGGGCGCTTGGCGACGAGGCCGCCGCTTCGCTCTACCGCGCTTTCGTGGAGGACATGCTCGAGGCCCTGGAGGGATGCGGCGCGGACGTGGCCGTCTGGGTCGATCCGGCCGGTGACGTGCACGCGGTGCGCTCCTGGCTGGGAAGGGGCATCGCCTGCCTGCCCCAGCCCGGTGGAGACCTGGGCGCGCGCATGGAGCGCGCCTTCCAGTGGGCGTTCTGCCAGGGTTATTCCTCGGCCGCGGCGCTCGGGTCGGACCTGCCGCAACTGACCGCCAAGGGCGCGGGCCAACTGGCCCGGCTCCTGCGCTCGGAACCGGCGCTCATCGGCCCGAGCCCGGACGGCGGCTACTGGACCGTGGGCTTCGCGGCCGGGGCGTTCGTCCCCGGGGCGTTCAGGAACATGCCCTGGAGCTCGCCCGGGCTGTTCGCGCGGACCATGAACGTGATGGAGCCGCTGCAACCGGCGGTTCTGCCGGAGATGCGCGACATGGACACGGCGGAGGACCTGCGGGGGCTGATGGAGGCCTGCCCGCCAGGGGCCGCGCGCAGGACCATGGAGATACTCGAGGCGCTGCGGGGAGGATTTTGAGAGGAGGCCGGGCGACCGCCACGGGAAGCAGGCCAACGCGAACAAATAGCGCCATGGCGGTATGTGGCGTACATTCATAATATCATTGAGTAGAATCTCCAAAACAGTTAGGAGGTTCTCATGCAGTACCGCAAGCAGTCCGACACCCGCCTTCCCGCCGCGCACTCCCCCGCTACCCCGGCCTTCCAGGATTCGCCCTACGGCTCCTCCCCGCTCACCCCGGAAGAGACTCACCAGGCTTATGCGCGGCTTCTCAAGGTCGATCCCGCCGAGATCGATCCCGCGAGGATGGAACTCAAGAAGGACGTTTCCTTCGAGGCGCCCAGGTTCAAGCCCGTGGTCCGCCGAAAGCGGGAGATGCACGGCGGGGATGCCGAACCAAGCGCCTTCAACGAACCCAACGACCCCGAGAGCGACGCGGTTCGCGGCCGGAACTGGCAACACCTTTCGCCGGGACTGAAGGGCCGCGTCAGCGAACGCCTGAAGGGGACGCGCTTCGACGGCATGGACCTGGATTCCATCAAGGTCCACAATGGAGACAAGCCCTGGTTCATGCCGTCCTGGGCCGGAGGGATCACACTGGAGAATCACGTCTATATCGACCCAGACAACCCCGAGAAGCGGTTTGATCCGGACAACAATCAACATGATTTCAACCTATTGCTGGAGGAGGCAATACATTCCGGACAATACCAAAGCGGCATGACGCGTTTTGGATACATCTGGGATATCATCATGAAAGGCGGATACAACAACAGCACTTACGAGAGAGAAGCATGGCGCATTTCTGACCAAAAGAAAATTCCCCTATCAGACGTTCCACCAAAGCGCTCAAAAGAGGACATGCCAGATCAAAATGATCGTTGGTGGTAGCGTTTTTTTTACAATGAAGGCCGGTAGCCCAGGCACCGGCCTTCTAGACAACATTAAACAACACTTACGGATTCCACATGAGACGACACAACAAAATCGATGGCGCAATTATTATTCTAGCGCTAGTAACAGTTATCCTGACAGGGTGTTTTTCTCCTGCCCCAGTGAGCTACCGCGTTTATGGGAATCAATGCAAAGAATGGAGTTTTGGTGGCCCGAATGGCAGCATACAGTATGGTTTTCTAAAAACGAAACCGGACATGGACACGTTCTATGATTTTTATGTCTGCACGAA
The DNA here is from genome assembly GCF_055397115.1 of Fundidesulfovibrio sp. YSD1. Taxonomy (NCBI): domain Bacteria; kingdom Pseudomonadati; phylum Thermodesulfobacteriota; class Desulfovibrionia; order Desulfovibrionales; family Desulfovibrionaceae; genus Fundidesulfovibrio; species Fundidesulfovibrio sp. YSD1. Next base: position 3,125,378 of record NZ_AP043666.1, on the reverse strand, counting down.
CAGCACAAGACACCACAGGCATGTCAGCCCGAATTACTTCCGGGAAAACCCTTCCGAGGCAGCCGCGACGATCACCCGGAAGATCGGAAATGCCCGTGCGGACTTCGAAGTATTGCTCGTCTCCCTCGTCCTCATGAACATGCATTTTGACGGAATCTACAATGTCAGGGCAGACAAGGAACTTATGCGGGAGTGGCGGCTTGCCATCAGCAAGATGAACGAAAAATCCTGGTTCAGAGACACTTCCGCCGAATACTACAACAGTGTTGTCGATGCGAAGTGGGGTACAGTGCTGTTCCCGGCAGGCCAGCAGGCACCCGGAACGCCTGGAAGCTGACCGTACCGGCGGCTCCGGCCCGGCCGAAAAGCCTACCCTGCAAACAGCGCGCAACCGGCCCCGGGCGGTTCCTCCCGCGCCGGAATCACATGCTCCCCGGCCACAGGCCCAAACAGCACCACCTCTTGCGGCGCTACTCTTTCTCTACCCTCACTGCCGTGCCGTAACAGAGCACTTCGGTCACTCCGGCGGCCACCTCGTTGGCGTCGTAGCGCATGCCGATGATGGCGTTGGCTCCCTGCTGCGCCGCGTGGACGACCATGATATCGTAGGCTTCCTGGCGCGCGCGTTCGCACAACTCGGTGTACATGGAGATCTTGCCGCCGAAGAGCGTCTCGATGGCCGCTATGATGTTGCCGACGATGCTGCGCGAACGCACGGTGATGCCGCGCACCACGCCCAGGTGCTCCGCGATGCGGTAGCCTTCGAAGCCAAACGATGTGGTCACGAATTTATCGTTCATGAACGCTTCTTCTCATTTCCAAATAAAAACGGGAAGCGCGATTTTTCGCGCTTCCCGTTTGCTTGCACGTCCCGGCTCGCGGTGACGCCCGCGAAGCCGTTGCCGGGGTCCGGGGCCAGGCACTGGCCCCGGCTGGTCGAGGGCGGAGCCCTCGCGGGGTGCGGGGCAGCGCCCCGCCTCTTCCAGCCTTCCCGCTCCTAGGACCTGTAGTCCCCGTTGATCTTCACGTAATCGTAGGTCAAATCCGCCGCCAGGAGCACGTATTCGCCGTTGCCAGCGCCGAGGTCGATGTCCACGGCGATCTCGGTGCGGCGCATGTGCGGGGCCAGCAGGCTGTCCAGGTCGCCTTCCACGGGCTGGCCGTTCTTGAACACGTGGATCCCGCCGATGGCCACGGCGACGTTGGCCGGGTCGAAGTCCGCGCCGCTTCTGCCCACGGCGGCCACGATGCGGCCCCAGTTGGCGTCGCGGCCGAACATGGCGGTCTTGACCAGGGGGGAGTGCCCCACGGCGCGGGCGCAGGTTTCGGCCTGCATGTTGTCTTCGGCGCCGGTGACGCTCACGCGGATGATCTTGGTGCCGCCCTCGGCGTCCTCAACCACCATGAAGGCCAGGGCCTGGCAGATCTCGCCCAGCGCGGCCGAGAGCGCGGCCAGCTCCTCGTCGGAGTGGGCCTTCACGCCGGAGGCTCCGTTGGCCATGGCCAGCACGCAGTCGTTGGTGGAGGTGTCGCCGTCAACGGTGACGGCGTTGAAGCTGCCGTCCACGGCCGCGGCCAGCATGGCCTGCCAGCGGGCCTTGTCCACCTGGGCGTCGCAGATGATGAAGGAGAGCATGGTGGCCATGTTCGGGCAGATCATGCCCGCGCCCTTGGCCATGCCCAGGAGGCGCACCTCGCGTCCGCCGATCTCCACGGAGCCCCAGGCGATCTTGGGGAAGGCGTCGGTGGTCATGATGGCCTTGGCCGCGTCCAGGGGGCCGTTCTGGCCGAGCCTGGCGGTGAGCTCCGGCATCTGCTCGCGCCAGATGTCCATCTTGAGCTGCGGCCCGATCACGCCCGTGGAGGCGGGCAGGATCTCGGCGGGGGAGAGCCCCAGGCGCTCGGCGGCGAGCTTCAGGGTCTCGCGGCAGTTGGCCTTGCCCTGGTCGCCGGTGCAGGCGTTGGCCTGGCCCGCGTTGACCAGAAAAGCCCGGATGGCCTCGGATTTTTTTAGGTTCTCCCTGGCCACCACGACGGGCGCGGCCTGGAAGAGGTTGCGCGTGAACACTCCGGCCCCGGCCGCCGGGCGGTCGGAGACGATGAGCGCCACGTCGTCGCGGCCCTGGTAGCGGAAACCGGCGGCGTGCGTGGCGAAGCTGAAGCCGCCGGGAACGGGTACGATCTGCTCCATGTCACTCCACTCCTCTGGCTTCGCGGACAACGTCCATGAGGTACTGTCCGTACGAGTTCTTGAGCATGTCCTGGGCCAGGTGCTCGAGCTGCGAGTCGGAGATGTAGCCCATGCGGAAGGCGATCTCCTCCAGGCAGGAGACCTTGAGGCCCTGGCGGTCCTGGATTGCGTGCACGAAGCTGGCGGCCTGGTGCAGGGACTCGTGGGTGCCCGTGTCCAGCCAGGCGTAGCCCCGGCCCAAGAATTCCACCTTGAGCTGGCCGCGCTTCAGGTACTCGTTGTTCACGTCGGTGATCTCGAGCTCGCCGCGCGGCGAGGGCTTCAGGTTCTTCGAGATCTCGACCACCTGGTTGTCGTAGAAGTAGAGGCCGGTGACGGCGTACTTGCTCTTGGGCTTCTTGGGCTTCTCCTCGATGGAGATGACGTTCTTGCCCGCGTCGAACTCCACCACGCCGTAGCGCTCGGGGTCGCGCACCTTGTAGCCGAAGACCACGCCGCCCTGGTCGATCTGGGCGCAGCGCTGGAGAATCCCGGCCAAGCCCTGGCCGTAGAAGATGTTGTCGCCGAGCACCAGGCAGACCTTGTCCGCGCCGATGAACTCCTCGCCCAGGATGAAGGCCTGGGCCAGCCCCTCGGGCTTGGGCTGCACCTTGTAGGAGAGCCTGAGCCCGAGCCACGAGCCGTCGCCCAGCATCTCCTCGAAGCGGGGCAGGTCGTGCGGGGTGGAGATGATGAGGATGTCCCGGATGCCCGCCAGCATGAGCACGGACAGGGGGTAGTATATCATGGGCTTGTCGTAGACCGGCAGGAGCTGCTTGCTGACGACTCTGGTGATGGGATACAGTCTCGTGCCGGAGCCGCCGGCCAGGATGATGCCTTTCATGCTCGTCCTTTTGTATGCGGTATTCAGTTGAGGGCTTGTGGCCCATGCCCGGCAAATTTGCAACCGTCAAGGTGGTTTTGCATGAACTCTTCCGTTTTACTGGCCATAGCCCAGGAGACGACCATCCTCCCGGGCCAGCGCGTGTTCATCGCCGCCGGGGCTCCTGGCGGCGGGCTCTCCCCCGTGCTGCCCGCGGTGGGGGGGCTGCCGCCGCTCAAGGCCGGAACGTACCTGGGCCGCATGCCCGACACCCCGCTCTTCCAGGTGGCCGGGCGCATGCGCTGGCCCGAGGGCGGCGCGGCCCCGGCCCTGGATGTGATCCTGGCCGACGCCCTGGACGAGGTCTACCTGCCCACGGGCGCGGCCACCTTCCGCGCCTGGACCGGCGGGTACGGCCTGGCCTGGGTCACGCTCTCGGACAAGGGCGCGGCCGGGCTCAGGGACGACGCCTCGGGGCCGCTCATCGGCGACATGGTGGCCGCGGAGCTCGGGCTCTCCGTGATCCAGGGCCACATCCTGCCCGACGACACGCGCCAGCTCAAGGCCCTGATCACCGACCTGGCCCTCAACCAGCGCTTCGACATCGTGGTCACCACCGGCGGCACTGGCGTGGCCCCGCGCGACATCACCCCGGAGGCCACCCTGGCCGTGATCGAGGCGCGCCTGCCGGGGTTCGAGACCGCCATGCAGCTGGCGGGAATCCAGTCCACGCCCAAGGCCGTGATCTCGCGCGCCGTGGCCGGCTTCGTGGGCGGCTGCCTGGTGGTGAACCTGCCGGGCTCGCCCAAGGGCGTGCGCGAGACCCTGGCCGCCGTGCTGCCCGCCTTCGAGCACGCCCTGGAGAAACGCCACGGCGACCCCTCGGACTGCGGCGGCCCCTAGCGTCGCTAGGCCTTGAAGGGCATGGGCATGTGTTTCAAGGGCAAAGACAATCCTTTCAAGCTATTGCCAAAGGAATACATGTAGTTTCATCCTGCCGAGCCCACACCGGCAGCCCCGCCTGCCCGCTCCGGGAATCCTTGCCAGCGCGGCCCCTAAGGAATATCCTTAAGGCTGTCGGTTTCTGGAGTGATGCGTGGGCGTACGGCTTTTCGACATGGTTGGCTGCCTTTCCAGCGCCATGGACCTCGTGAGCCCGGAAGTGGTCGGGCACCATTGCCGGGTGGGCATCCTGGCGCTCAGGCTGGCCGAGGAGGCCGGGCTGTCCGGCGAGGCGCAGGCCGACCTGGCCCTCGCGGGCATGGTCCACGACGTGGGCGCGTTCTCCCTGAGCGACCGCCTGAGCGCCCTGGCCTTCGAGGCCAGCGACCAGACCCACCCCGAAATCGGCTATCGCCTGCTCTCGGGCTACCCGGGCTTTGCCCGCGCGGCCGGCCTGGTGCGCGCCCACCACACCCCGTGGAACCACGGCCGGGAGGCGGCGTCCTCCCCCGCGCCCGGCCTGGAGCTGGGCAATCTGCTCTGCCTGGCCGACCGGCTGGATACGCTGCTGCCGCGCCGCGCGGGAGCCCCCTTCGACCAGGACGCCGTGCTGGCCAGGATCCGCTCCGGGTCCGGGCGCATGTTCAACCCGGCCTGGGTGGAGGCCTTCGAGTCTCTCGCTTCCCGGGACGGCTTCCTGCGCCGGACCCTGCGCACCCCGGCCAACGCGGCCTGCCTGGCCGTTGCGGACGGGCACAACCCGGAACTCTCCGGGGCCGAGGTGGCGAAAATCTCCAGGCTCTTCAGCCAGATCATCGATTTCCGCTGCCGCTTCACCGCCACGCACTCGCGCGGGGTGGCGGCGACGGCCCTCGCGCTGGCCCGGGAGATGAACCTGGACGGCGACACCCGCGACCTCCTGGAGATCGCCAGCGAATTGCACGACCTGGGCAAGCTGGGCGTGCCCTCCGAGGTGATCATGAAGCCCGGCGCGCTGGACCTGGCCGAGATGGCGCTCATGCGCAGCCACGCCGAGTACGGCTTCAACGCCCTCTCGGGCACGCCGGGCATGGACGCGGTGGCGCTCCTCGTGGGCCAGCACCACGAGCGCCTGGACGGCAAGGGCTACCCCAACGGCGTGCGGGCCTCGGCCATCGGTCTGCCCTCGCGCATCCTGGCCGTGTCCGACGTGTTCACGGCCCTGGGCGAGGACAGGCCCTACCGCGAGGGCATGGCCATCTCGCGCATCGTTTCCGTGCTCGAGGACATGGCCCGGGAAAAGGCCCTGGACCCGGACGTGGTCTCGCTGGTGGCCGCCAGGCGCGCGGACCTGGACGAGGCGCGCAGGCAGGCCCAGTCCCAGGCGCTGGCCGATTTCGAGCGCTTCGCCGGGGGCCTTGCCCCCCTGGCCTGAAGACGCTAGGTTGCCCCAACCGAAGAAAGCGGGGCGACATGGATCAATACCGGGCCGACCTCCACATCCATTCGAAATACTCCAGGGCCACCAGCAAGGACCTGACGCCGAGGCACCTGGCCGCGTGGGCCAGGGTCAAGGGCCTCGACGTGGTGGCCACGGGCGACTTCACCCATCCGCAGTGGCTCTCCGAGCTTGAGGACCTGCTCGCCCCCGACGGCCACGGGCTTTTGACCCTCAAGGACGGCCGGGGCCTGGAGCCGGAAATCCCCTGGCTCACGGGCTACCCCCTGCCAGGCCACGCCAAGTTCATTCTTTCCGCAGAGATAAGCTCCATCTACAAGCGCGGCGGCAAGGTCCGCAAGGTCCACAACCTGGTCTACGTGCCCACCTTCGAGGCCGCCAAGAAGCTCAACGAAAAGCTCGCCCGCGTGGGCAACCTGGCCTCGGACGGCAGGCCCATCCTCGGCCTGGACAGCAGGCACCTCCTGGAGATGGTCCTGGAGACAGACCCGTTGGCCTTTCTCGTGCCCGCCCACATCTGGACGCCCTGGTTCTCCATCTTCGGCTCCAAGTCCGGGTTCGACTCGGTGGAGGAGTGTTTCGGCAGCCTCTCCGAGCACGTCTTCGCCCTGGAGACCGGCCTCTCCTCGGACCCGGAGATGAACTGGCTCAACTCGAAGCTGGACCGCTTCCGGCTCATCTCCAACTCCGACGCGCACTCGGGCGACAAGCTCGGGCGCGAGGCCAACCTCTTTTCCGGGCCGGTGGGCTACGAGGGCATCTACCGCGCGCTTCGCGGCGAAGGCGTGGGCCACAATTTCCTGGGCACGGTGGAGTTCTTCCCCGAGGAGGGCAAGTACCACCTGGACGGTCACATGGACTGCGGCGTGGTCATGGACCCCCACGAGACCAAGGCCAAGGGAGGGCTGTGCCCGGTGTGCGGCAAGCCCCTGACCATCGGCGTGCTGCACCGGGTCATGGAACTGGCCGACCGCGAGCAGCCCGTTCACCCGCAGGGGCAGCCGGGCTTCGTCTCGCTCATCCCCTTGAACGAGGTGCTGGGGGAGATCCACGGGGTGGGGCCCGCCAGCAAGAAGGTCAAGGCCCACATGGCCAGGCTGCTCGGCAGGCTGGGGCCGGAGCTGCACATCCTCTCGGACGTGCCCCTGGAGGACCTGGCCAAGGACTCCCCCGTGCTGGCCGAGGCCGTGGGCCGCATGCGCCAGGGCAAGGTCTTCCGCCAGCCCGGCTTCGACGGCCAGTACGGGCGCATCCGCGTGTTCAGCCCGGAGGAGCTCACGCGCCTGGTGCGCGGCGCAAGCCTGGTGAGCGTGCCGGATACGGCATCCCCGGGGACCAAGCCCAAGGCCCGCCGCGCCCCGGCGGACGCCTCCCTGGCCTCGGCCGCCGAACTGGCGGCCGCGCTCTCGCCCGTGGAGCCCGCCAGGCCCGAAGAGCCCGGCTCGTGGGAGGCCTCGCTCAACGAGCGCCAGCGCCACGCGGCCACGGTCAAGGACCCGCGCCTGCTCGTGCTGGCCGGACCCGGCACGGGCAAGACTCACACGCTCATGGCCCGCATCCGCCACCTGCTTCAGTCCGGCGCGGACCCGGCCACGCTCCTGGTGGTCACCTTCACCAGGCGCGCGGCCCAGGAGCTGAAGGACCGCCTGGGCGAGGCCCCGGTGCGCGCCGACACCCTGCACGCCATGGCCCACGACTACTGGACCGAGGCCTACGGGGAAAAACCCGTGATCCTCTCCGAGGAAGCCGCCAGCCGCCTCTTCGCCGAGGTCAACCCGGACCTCACCGGCCCCAGGCTCAAGCAGGCCTGGCAGCAGCTGACCATCGACCGCGAGCGCATGCGCCGCCGCCCGCTGCCCGTGTGGCCCAAGGCCCCGGGCCAGCCAGCGCCCGCCCCCGAGGCCCCCTCCCCCGAGGACCACGCCGCGCTCTACGCCCGCCAAAAGGCCTCCTGGAACCTGGCCGACTACACCGACCTCCTGGAATTCTGGCTGGAGAAAATCGAATCCGGCATCTACGAGCCGCCCTTCAAGCACGTGCTCGTGGACGAGGTGCAGGACCTCTCGCCCCTGCAGCTGGCCATCATCCGCGCCCTGGCCAGCGGCCCCACGCGCACCTTCTTCGCCATCGGCGACCCCAACCAGTCCATCTACGGGTTCAGGGGCGCGGTGCGCGACGTTGCCCGCGAGCTCAAGGACTTCTGGCCCGAGCTCTCCGTGGTGGCCCTGGAGGAGAACTACCGCTCGTCCCAGCCCATCCTGGACCTGGCCCACGGCCTGTTCCCCTCCGAGCCCAGGCTCACGGCCATGCGCCCGCCGGGCAGGAGCGAGATCATGGAGTTCACCGCGCCCCAGGCCCTGCGCGAGGTCTCCTGGATGGCGGAGAAGGTCAGGCAGCTTCTCGGCCCGACCTCGCTCACGCTGACCAAGGGCCAGGGCAGCGCGCTTTCCCCGGGCGACATCGCCATCCTCGTGCGCTTCAAGGGGCTCATGGCCCCCATCCGCAAGGTGCTGGACCGCTTCGGCGTGCCCTGCTCCGTGCCCGAGGCCGAGGCCTTCTGGGCGGACTCGCGCGTGAAGGCCGTGCTCAACGCGGCCGGGCGCTTCCTCGGCATGGCGGCCATGGACGGGGCGCTCACCCTGGCCTGCCCGGACAGGGTGCTGGCCAAGGGGCCGAAGGAGATCGCCTTCTACCTGCGCGACGTGCCGCCCTTCGACCACCTCTTCTGGCAGAGCCCCGAGTTCGGCCAGCTGGTGGAGGCCTACGCCAGCCACGCCGGCTGGGCCGGGCTTCTCTCCCACGTGAACGCCCAGAGCGAGCTCGAGCTCGTGGGGCGGCGCTCCGAGAAGGTGCGCATCATGACCCTGCACGCGGCCAAGGGCTTGGAGTTCGAGGTGGTCTTCCTGCCCGCCCTGGAGGACGGCATCCTGCCGTTCGCGGGCATGGGCAGGCTCACGGGCAAGCTCTCGCCCGCCGAGGTCCCGCCGGACGAGGCCGAGGAGGAGCGGCTCTTCTACGTGGGGCTCACGCGGGCCAAGTCCGCCCTGTACCTGAGCCACGCGGCCAAGCGCGAGCTCTACGGACGGCTCCTCATGCTCAAGCCTTCGCGGTTCCTCAAAAAGCTCGACCTGGACGGGGCCAAGCGCTCGCACCTGGTGGCCCGCACCGTGCGCAAGGAGAAGCAGCTGGACCTGATCTAGCATGCCGCCGCGAGGGGCTTGCCCGTCCGCGCGCGGTGATTATCTTGAATACTTCGCAACCTCACGCAATCCCGGAGAAAACATGTCCCAGACATACAAGATCCACCCCATCGTGGTGGGCTCCAAGCGTTTCGACAAGGGCTTCATGACCTACCAGCACGACATGGGCACGCCCTACGTGATCCCTCTCTACGTCTGGTACATCGAGGGCGGGGACAAGAAGATCGTCGTGGACACGGGGGAACTGAGGCCCATCGTCACCCCGGACCGCGAGGAGTTCATCGGCGGCAAGATCGAGACCATCGAGGAAGGGCTCGGGCGCTTCGGCCTGACCCCCGAGGACATCGACATCGTCATCCACACGCACCTGCACCGCGACCACTGCGAGAACGACTACAAGTTCACCAACGCCAAGTTTTACGTCCACTCCAAGGAGCTTGAGGTGGTCCACGACCCGCACCCCCTGGACTACCGCTACCAGGAGGACTTCATCCTGGACGTGGAGGAGAACGGCCAGATCGTCCCCGTGGACGGCGACACCGAAATCGTGCCCGGCGTGAAGATGATCCACACCCCAGCCCACACCGAGGGCACCATGAGCGTGCTGGTGGACACGGCCAAGGGCAAGGCGCTGATCACCGGGTTCTGCTGCATCATGGACAACTTCTACCCGCCCAAGGAAGTGAAGGGCCTGGGCATGGAGGTGCTGCCGCCCTCCACCTGCCTGGACCTCAAGCAGGCCTACGACATCGTGCTCGAATGCCGGGACATGGCGGACATCATCATCCCCATCCACGAGCCCCGCTTCGCCAAGGGCGACCCCATCGGCTAGCCTCCTTCCAGGCGTGCAGCCTTGCCCCGCGCGGCCCCAAGCGGCCGGGCGGGGCTTTTTTTCGTCCGTGTTTTCCGGATTCCAAAGCCCCTTCCTTGCGCCAACCCCCTTTTCCTGCAATAAAAATGCATCGTCATCCGACCGGAGGGCCGCCGCGTGCGAACACTGCTCCTCGCCCTAGCCGCCGTTCTCGTTTTTGCGCCAGCCTGCCCCGCAGGGGAAACCTTCGACCTCGTGCGCAAGCGGGGCCAGGTGCGCTGCGGCGTGAGCGAGAACACCCCCGGCTTCTCCGCGCGCTCCCCGGACGGCAAATGGTCCGGCATGGACGTGGACTTCTGCCGCGCCGTGGCCGCCGCCGTCACCGGGGACGCGGGCAACGCGCAGTTCGTGCCCTTGTCCTCGGGGGCGCGCTTCACCTCGCTCATGGCCAGGGAGGTGGACGTGCTGGCCCGCCACGCCAGCTGGACGCTTTCGCGCGAGGCCATGCTCGGGCTCGGCTTCGTCGGTCCCCTGGCCTACACGGGCATGGGCTTCATGGTGAACAGGAGCAGGCAGGGCGAAGGCCTGGAGGCCCTGCGCGGGGCCAGCGTCTGCGTGGTCAAGGGCACCACCCACGAGCGCAGCGTGGCGACCTACCTGGCCGAATTGGGGCTGGACGCCAGGGCGGTCCCGGCCGAGAGCGTGGAGCAGGCCCTGTCCATGCTCTTCTCCGGGCAGTGCGAGGCCTTCGCCGACGACGCCCTGTTCCTGGAGGCCCACTTGGCGAACAATCCGGGCGAAGCCGGAAAATTCAGGACCGTCACGGGCTCGTTCTCCCGCGAGCTTCTCTCGCCCGTGGCGCGCAGGGGCGACGAGCAGTGGCTCCTGGTGCTAAGGAGCGTGCTGGCCGCGCTGATCCACGCCGAGGACACCGGCGTCACGGCCGGGGCGCTGGCCTCGGGGGACGCCTTCGCGGAAAATCCCCGGGCCAGGGTCTTTCTCGCCCGGGCGGACGCGGTCTCGAAGGCCCTGGGCCTGCCTCCGGGCTGGGCCGTCCGCGCCGTGGGGGCCGTGGGCAACTACGGCGAGATGTTCGAGAGAAACCTCGGCAAGAAGAGCCCGCTCAAGCTGGGCAGGGGCGAAAACCAGCTGTGGTCACGGGGCGGGCTGATCCAGGCCCCGCCCTTCTAGGCCTCGCGAGGGTCTAACGCGCGACAGGCGGCGTACCAGGTCCCCCTTCACCCCCGGCCGGGAGAGCCTCCCCATGCCAGAGCTGCATTTCTACGCCATCTACGCGGTGTTCGCCTGCGTGATCCTCTGCATCGCCTTCAACCTGCTGGACATGATCCTGGCCGCCCTGCTCGGGCTGTGCCTGCTGACCATCATGGGGATCATCACCCACCAGGACGTGATCAACACCGTGGTCAACTCCCAGGGGGCGGTGTCGCTTCTCTTCGGGGGCATGGTGGTGGCCAGGGTGCTCGCGCCCACCGGGCTTTTCGAGAACGTGGGCACGCGCTTCCTCATCCTCACCCGGGGCAGCGGCAGGCGCTTCCTGCTCTTTCTCACGGTGATGGTCTCGCTGGTCTGCGCCGTCCTGCCCAACGCCACGGCCGTGATCCTGCTCGCGCCCGTGATCATCAGGGTCTGCCGCGAGTTGGACGTGGACTTCACCGGCCCCATGGTCCTCACGGCCATGCTGAGTAACGCCGCCGGATTGCTCACCCTGGTGGGCGACCCCGCGACCTTCCTGGTGGGCCAGGCCATCGGCCTGGGCTTCACGGAGTACCTGGCCAAGGTCAGCCTGGGCGGCGTGCTGGCCATCCTCACGGTCCTCCCGCTCATGCCCCTGCTCATGGGGGAGGTCTGGCGGGCGCGCAGGCCGCTGCCCCAGGGGCTCCAACCCGGGCCCATCGAGCGCCCGGGGTTCTGCGCGTTCGCGCTCGCGGTGCTGGGGCTCATGGTGGGGCTCTTCCTCGTGGGCGAGCACATGCCGAACCCGGTGGTGCCCCCGGAGGCGGCCATCATCGGCGCGAGCCTGGCGCTTTTGGCCATCCATTCCTCCAGGGTGGAGCCCGTGGAGAACGTGCTGCGCGACGTGGACTGGAAGACCATCCTCTTCATCTTCTGCATGATGCTCTACGTGGAGGAGGTGACCAAGACGGGGATACTGGGCGGGCTCGCGAGGCTCATGCACCACAGCTTCGGCCAGAATCTGCTGCTGGCCGGGATGGGGCTCCTCGCGGCCATCGGGCTGGCCTCGGGCTTCCTGGCCAACATCCCGGTGGTGGCGGCGGCCGTGCTCATGACCAAGGGCTACTTCGTGCTCCTGGAGATGGTGCCCGAGGAGGCCCTGGGCGCGGCCTTCACGGGCTGGCCGGACGCGGCCCTGCCCGTGTTCGTGGCCATGATGTTCGGCGGGACCCTCGGCGGCAACGCCACGCTCATCGGCTCCTCGGCCAACCTGGTGAGCGCGGGCGTGTGCGCGGCCAACGGCCGCCCCGTGAGCTTCGCGCGCTTCCTGCGCTACGGAGTCCCGGTGACGGCCTGCCAGCTCGTGGTGTCGGCGTTCTACGTGTGGGCGCTCTCGCGCCTGATGTGAACGCTCAGTCGTGCTTCAGGGGGTCGAGCCCGCTCTGCCTGAGCCCGGCCATGCCGCCGTGCACGTTCTGCACGTCCTTGAACCCGGCCTCCTCCAGGGTGATCTGCGCCTCGTAGGAGCGGATGCCCGTGTTGCACATGAGCACCACCTGCCTGTCGCGGGGGACCTCATCCAGGCGCGCGCGCAACTGGCCCTGGGGGATGTTCTCCCACTTGCCCGGGAAGGCCTGCTGGTAGGGCCCGGCGTTGTCGGGCTCGCGGCAGTCCAGGAAGAAGCAGGACTTGCCCCCGGTTTCGAAGAGCCTGGCGAACTGCTCGGGCGAGATGCCCTGGTTCAGGCCGGCCAGCATGTTGTCCGCCACGGTGCCCACGGTGTTCACGATGTCCATGGCCGAGGAGAACGGCGGGGAATAGGGGTACTCGAGCACGCTGAGGTCGTCCACGGTGCAGCCCTTCTGCATGAGCGCGGCGATGGCCCCCACGCGCCCCACCAGCGCGTCCCCGGCCGGGCCGAAGCCCTGGACGCCGAGCACCCGGCGGGTCTTCCTCTCGGCCGTGAGCTCGAGCGTCATGAGCTCCTTACCGGGGTAGAAGTGCGCCCTGTCGAACTGGATCACCAGCGCGCTCACCGCGTCCAGCCCGGCCTGGGCGGCCTGCCCCGGCGTGAGCCCGGCCCCGGCGATGCTGCGCTCGAAGAGCTTCACCGCGAACGAGCCCACGGCCCCGGGGAAGCGCGCGTCCCCGCCCGCCAGGTTGGTGCCGACCACGCGGCCCTGGCGGTTGGCCATGGAGCCCAGGGGCAGGTTCATGGTCCCGCCGGTGACGAGGTTTCGTATCTCCACGCAGTCTCCTCCCGCGAAGACGAGCGGGTCCGAGGTGCGCATGGTCTCGTCCACCAGGATGCCCCCGCGCGGCGAGACGTCGAGCCCCGCGTCCCTGGCCAGGCCCCCGTTGGGGATCACCCCGACGGCCAGGACAACCAGGTCGGCCTCGAGCGTGCGCTTGTCCGTGACCACGCGCTCCGCCCTGCCCGCGCCCTCCACTGCCAGGACCTTCTCGCCGAAATAGAGTTCCACGCCCTTCTCGCGCAGGTGCGCCTCGGCCATACGCGCGAGCTCCGGGCTGATGTTGCGGGGCAGCACGTGGTCCATGAGCTCCACCACGGCCACCTCCAGGCCCCACATGTCGGCCAGGGCCTCGGCCACCTCCAGGCCGATGAAGCCCGAGCCCACCACCACGGCGCGTCCGGCCTTGCCGGAGCTGACCATGTCGCGCACGGCCGTGGCGTCGTGCAGGTTGGCCACGGCGTGCACGCCGGGCAGGTCCTCGCCCGGGATGTTCAGCCTGCGCGGCGAGGCCCCGGTGGCCAGCACCAACTGGTCGTAGTGGACGGCCTCCTCGGCCCCGGTGTCCAGGTTGCGCGTGAGCACGGTCCTGGCGGCGCGGTCGATGGAGACGGCCTCGGTGCGCGTGCGCACGCAGACGTCCTTGCAGTCGCTGAAGAAGGACTCGTCGCGCACCAGCTTGAAGCTGGTGGTGCGCAGCTCTTTTAGGTCCGAGACGTCGCCGGAGATATAGTACGGGATGCCGCAGCCGCCGTAGGACACGATGGCGTCGCGGTCGATCATGGTCACGCTGGACTGGGGTTCGAGGCGCTTGAACCGGCAGGCGGCCTTGGGGCCGAGGGCCACCGCGCCGATGATGACGACGTGCTGCGGCATGGCTTGTCTCCTGAAGTGTTTCAGGGGGTTGTACGGCACTTGGGCCGTCAAGCCAAGCGAGCCGGGACCATATTTCGCAGGGCGCGAAAAAGGCCCCGCCTGGGCGGGGCCTTCGCTTTGCTGAGGCGATGGAGGCTTAGGCCTTGCGGCGCTTGCGCATGAAGGCCGCGCCGGCGGCGCCCAGGCCCATGAGCAGCATGGTGCCGGGCTCGGGCACGGTGGGAACGATTTCCTGCTGCAGCTTCTGGAACACGGCGGTCTCGAAGGAGTTGAAGTCGGCGGCCACGACGATGAACCCGTTGGGGGTGATCACGTTGTTGGTGTACCAGGTGTCGAGGCCGGACTCGCTGCCCAGGATGGGCAGGCCGTTGATGGTGACGCCGTCGGCGAAGGCGTTGTTGCTGGCGGTCTTGGTGTTGGCGCCGTCGTTCTCGGAGCCGTCGCCGGAGATGTCCATGACCATGCGGGTGCCTTCGTAGCCATTGGCGAACAGGGTCGCGCCGAAGTTGATGGCGGAGCCCACGGCGGTCATGCCGCCGAAGGCGCGGGAAGTCGCGCCGATGGCGGTGGCGAAGGCGGCCGCGTCAGCGGCGTTGTTGATGAGCGTCCAGCCGACCAGTTGGCTCTGCTCGCTGGCGCCCGACCATTCGAAGTAGGTCACCGCGAAGGGAGAGAACGCGCCGAAGGCGGTGATGTTGTTGAAGGCGTTGATATAACCTTGCTTCTGGAGGGCGTACTCGGTGTTGTCCACACTGCCGGACACGTCGACTCCGAGGACCAGTTCGAGGGCTACGGGGACGGCGTGGGCCGAAGTCGCCATGACCAGGAACAGCGAGAGAACGACGGAGAACAGTTTGAACTTGCGCATGAGATTCCTCCTGGGATGGACACAATTTGCGTTTTGCTCCTGATAGCAAGTTGTGTTCCAGCAAAACGAAACCCTATCCATCTGAAAAAGCTGGCTTTCACCCCAGGCCTGTTCGCGTGTGGGTGTAAACCCGCCCGACAGGTGTCGTGCGGCATTACATGTCCGAAATTCATGGACACAAATACAGGCAAGCCCGCAGCAGTTGCGGTGAGGCCGGGCTGGCGAGGGGGCGGACAGCGGGTCAGTTGATCGTGAAGCCGTCCAGGATGTCCTTGAGCAGTCCGATGTCCAGGGGCTTGTTGATGAAGGCCAGGGGGCGCGTGGCGTCGGCCCTGGCGCGGGTGGAGTCGTCGGAGTAGGCGGTGACGAAGATCACGGGCACGTCGCGCTTGCGCTTGATCTGCGCGGCCGTCTCGATGCCGTCGAGCTCGCCGTCCAGGCGGATGTCCATGATGACGATGTCGGGATCCTTGCCGTCGAACTCCAGCAAGGCCTCCTCCCCGGAGGTCACGTTGCCGCACACGTCGAACCCGAGCTTCCTGAGCATCTTTTCGGTGGCCAGGGCGGCTATCACCTCGTCTTCGACGATCATGACCTTTGTAAGGCGCATTCTGCGAAACTCCTTGGGCAGGAAACCACCCGGCCCAACGCCTGACAGCGGCCAAGCGGAGGTTCCGGCCCCTCGCGGGCAATCCCACTATTCAGGCAAATACTCCCCAAGGCGCCGCCGCGTCAACCAGACAGAAGAAAATCAGTTTCCGCATGCCCTGGGTGTGTATTGTTTACAGGACAGGGGTATTCTTGACAACCTCAAAGGTGGTGAAAAGCCCCTTCTTCCCGTGGCAGGCCGGATCAGCCGGTCAGGAACGCCCGGGCAGCCCGGCCAGCAGGGCCAGGGCGGCGTCCCCGGCCAGGGGCCGGGCGTGCAGGAAGCCCTGCTGCATGCCGCAGCCGAGTTCCAGGAGCAGGTCGCGCTGGCGGACGGTCTCCACGCCCTCGGCCACCACGCTCAGGCCCAGGGCGCGGGCCATGGTCACGATGGCCCGGACAACGGCCAGGTTGCCGGGCTTGTGGTCCATGGCCATGACGATGGACAGATCGATCTTCAGGTCGGACACGGGCAGGCGGGTCATCAGGGCCAGGTTGGAGTAGCCGGACCCGAAGTCGTCGATGGAGAGGCGCACGCCGAGCCCGGCCAGCTGTTGCAGGCGCTCGATGTTGTGCGGGGATGCGTCCATGATCGCGGTCTCGGTGATCTCCAGGTGCAGCTGGCGCGGGTCCAGGCCGTACCAGTCCAGCACGTCGCGCACCTTGTCCGCGAAGCCCGGGTCGCCGAGCTGCAGCGGCGAGACGTTCACCGACACGAACACGCCCCCGGCGGCGGCGTGCTTGCGTTTCCAGCGCGAGAGCGTGCGGCAGGCGGCGTCCAGCACCCAGTCGCCCAGGCGGATGATGAGCCCCGTCTCCTCGGCCATGCGGATGAAACGCATTGGCGAGATGAGCCCGTGCTCCGGGTGGTACCAGCGGCAGAGCACCTCGAAGCCCTCGGGGGCCCCGCCCCTGGAGGCGTCCACTATGGGCTGGAAGGCCAGCTGCAGCTGCCCGTTCTCCAGGGCCAGGGGCAGCTCCTGCTCCATGAGCCGGATGGACTTGACGTCCTCCAGCAGGCGCGCGGTGAACACCTTGGGCCTGCCCTTGCGCGACTGCTTGGCGTGGTGCATGGCCAGGTTGGCGTTGCGGATCAGTTCGTCCGCCGTGGCCTCCGGGGGCGGGTTGAGCTCGATGCCCACGGAGGCGTTGATGGTCACCTCGCTTCCGTCGATGTCCATGGGCCCGGCCAGGGCCGAAGCGAGCCTGCGCGCCAGCCGGACGGCCTCCCTGGCGATGCTCACGCCCCGGGCCAGGACCACGAACTCGTCGCCACCGTAGCGGGCGAGCGTGTCGCCCTCGCGCAGCACGGACTGGAAGCGCTCGGCGGCCTGGCGCAGCACGGCGTCGCCCGCGCTGTGCCCCAGGCTGTCGTTGATGACCTTGAAGCGGTCCAGGTCGATGAACAGCAGGGCGAAGCTCCACTCCCGCTCGCGCCTGGACCAGGCCATGGCCTGGGCGATGCGGTCGCGCAGCAGGGCGCGGTTGGCCAAACCGGTGAGCGGGTCGTGCAGGGCCATGTGCCGGAGCCTGGACTCCATCTCGTGGCGCTCGGTGATGTCGCGGCCCTCGGCGATGAGCAGCACGGGGCCGCCGTCGTCGCCCGGGACCGCCTGCACCGAAAAATCCACGTGGATGACGCCGCCGTCCGGGGCGGTGTGGGTGGTCTCGAAGCGGGGCCTGCCGCCGCCGGCGGCCTCGGCCAGGGCCATGCGCAGCTGGAGTTGCTTCTTGGGGTCGTCGTTCCACCAGGGGGTATCCTCGAAGGGGAGCCCGGCCACGTCCTCCAGGCGCGCGCCCACGGCCCCGAGCCCTGCCGGGTTGACCTGGATGAGCACCCCGTCCGGAGTCAGGAGCCCGAAGTAGCCCTGCGTCTGCTCGAAGAGCGTGCGGAATTTCTTCTCGCTGGCCGAGAGCCTGGCCTCGGCCTCGCGGCGCTCGGCGTCTCGCGTGGCCAGCTTGTCCGCCATCTCGTTGAAGGTCTTGCCGAGAACGCCGAGTTCGCCGCCCAGCCGCGTCCAGCGGGCCCTGGCCGTGAGGTCCCCCTCGCCCAGGCGCCGCGCGGCCTGCACGAGCCTCGCCGCCGGTTCCGCCAGGTTGCGCAGGCTGAGGAAGCGGGCCAGCCAGAGCGCGGCCAGGGCGGCGGCCAGCAGCCAGCCCAGGTTGCGCGCCAGGGCCTGGCGCGACTGCGCCTCCACGGAAGCCACGGGGATGGTCAGCATCAGCGTGGCGTAGGGCTCGCCCCCGGCGGGCAGGGTCAGGCGCTTGAAGGTGTAGAACCTGAGCCTGCCGTCGCTGCCCGTGGCCCTGAAGAACCCCGACTCCCCGCCGGAGCGGACGTGCCCCATCACCTCGGCGGACACGGGTGCTCCCTCGGGAAACCCGGCGGAAGCAGGATGGCGGTGCAGCCTGATGCCTTTCTCGTCCACGAGTTGGACGGACTCTTCCGGCGGCAGGCGCAGGCTGGCCAGGTGGCCCTCGGCGAAGCCCAGCGGCACCGCCGCGACGAGCATGCCGTCGAACCGGCCCGAACGGTCCTTCCTGGGCCAGGCGAAATGGAAGGCGGGCTGGCTCGTGGATTTGCTGTGGGAGAACTCCCCCGCGGAGAAGCGCATGGTCGCGACGCCCTGCTTCCAGTAGCGCTCGGCGGTCACGCTCGCGCCCAGGGGCAGGGGCCTGGCCCCGGCGATGAGGCGGCCTTCGCGATCGGCCAGGGCGAAGGTGATGTAGGCGGGGTTGGCGGTGAGGAAATCGCGCAGGATGCGTTCACGCCCGTCCTGGCCGGATTCGGGCAGGGCCTGGATGAGCTGGTCCATGGTGGCCAGGAGCTTGCGTGTCTCGTCGGCGAACTGGAGCTGGAGCGCCTGGAACGACTCCGCCACGTTGAGCGAGGAGCGCTCGAAGTCCTCGGCGTAGCGCCTGTCCTGCTCGATGCTCAGGTAGAAGACCAACGCCAGGGCCGGGGCCAGGGACGCCAGCGTGACAACGACGAGCGTGCGCCGGATGTGGCCGGTCAGCAGGGGCTTGCGCTGCGTGCTTGCCTGATCGGTCCTCTGGCTCATCGACCGTCCTGGTGAAAACGGTGGTTGCGGCTGGCCTCAGACGAATCGACGGTCCAGGTGGGACGGCCCCCCCGTATCGTGTGGAGATTCCCTACATAATTATCCCGTGGATTTCCAGAAGTTCCACGCCCTCCGGCATTTTTGACAATACGGTGCAAGGGGTTATATCAAGCAAGATGGAGCGGGCCATGGCCGGGCCGCGTGAACCTCGAACCCAATCCAGGGTGAGCAAAGAAGGAGAGTTTGGCGCCCATATCCGACAACACGTTCGCGGTGCTCGATTTCACCCTTTCCTGGCAAAGCGCCGAAGCCCTCCACGAGGAGCGCTTCCTGGCGCGCAAGGTCAACCCCTGGCGGGACCTGTTCCCCCCCGGCTTCAGGGAGGCGCTCGAGGGGCTTGGCCCCGGGGGCTCGGCCCGCATGGATTACGAGCCGGGCGAGGCCCTTCCGAGCCGGGACGCCTCGCTCCTGGCCAGCGTCCCGGCCGCGCTGCCCGTCCCCCCCGTGGTGGCGGGCCGGATGGTAACGCTCGAGCGCGGGCGTTTCTACCCGCGCGGGCTCTTTCACTCGCTTCCGGGCGTTTTCCCGCAGGACGCGCGCCCTGCGCGGGTCCTGGACGCCTCCGAAGACAGGATCGTCCTCGACCTCAACCACCCCATGGCCGGGCGGGCCTTTACCCTTGAGGCCCGGGTGGCCGAAGTGGCGGCCAAGGCGTCCGACACCGGGGGCAGACTCTCCTGCTGGATCGAGGAGATCTGCGACTTCGGCCCGGGCATGCAGGTCCGCGTGGCTGATGGCCGCCCGACCTGTTTCGCCGGCGAGGGCGGATTCTCCCGCCTGGACGAATCCCCGGATACCCTCTTCCACGCCGCGCCACGGCTCGTGGCCCACATGGACAAGACAGCCTCCGCGCACCTGCGGGACATCTACGCCGCGAGCCTGGGCCCGGAATCCACGGTGCTCGACCTGATGTCCTCCGTGCACTCGCATCTGCCTGACGGGCTCGCCCTGGACGTGACGGGCCTGGGCCTCAACGCCGAGGAGATGCGCGCCAACCAGGCGCTGGCGCGCCACGTCGTCCAGGACCTCAACGCGAACCCCACCCTGCCCTTCGCGGACCACAGCTTCGACGCCGCCACGCTCTCGCTCTCCATCGAGTACCTGGCCCGCCCCGGCGCGGTGCTGCGCGAGGCGCGGCGAGTGCTCAAGCCCGGCGGCCAGCTGATGGTCGGATTCTCCAATCGCTGGTTTCCCACCAAGACCGTCGCCCTCTGGCTGGACCTGCACGAGTTCGAACGCATGGGTTTCGTGCTGGACCTTTTCCTGCAAGATGGCGGCTTCACCAGCCTGTGGACGAAGAGCGTGCGCAACTGGTGGCGCCCCGCCGAAGATCCGCACGTGGGCAAGACCTGGACCAGCGACCCGGTCTACGTCGTGGGGGGCCAAAAGGCCTGAGCCGGACCGGGCGCGCGACCTTATCCGGTTCGCTACGCGTGCCCGGTTCATGCCCCGCGCAAGGAAGCCGCACGCAAAAGGCCCCGCCCGGAGCGCGCTCCGGGCGGGGCCTTGCGGTCGTGGCCGGCGGGGGCTTACGCGCCGCCGCCGATGACGAAGCCCTTGGTGGTGCCGCCCGTGGAGGCGGGGGTGCCGGCGATCTTGGAGAGGTAGGTGTCGCCCAGGGACTTGATGTGGCCGTCAACGTTGTCGAAGTAGTTGAAGTGAGCCTGCTCCTCGTCGATGATGGTCTCGAAGAGCTTGGCGCTGATGCTGTCGCCGTTCTCGCGGCAGACGTTCAGGAACTTGTTGTACTGGTCGATGGTGTCGTCCTCGAGGCCCGAGTCGAAGGGATAGATGACCTTCACGTCCTGGCCCTTCTCCACCTTTCCGGGGGCCGAGGACACGGGCTCTCCGCCCAGTTCCTTGACGCGCTCGGCGAACATCTCGGCGTGGCGCATCTCGTCGATGGCGATGAGCTTCATGTTCTTGGCCAGCTCGCCGTAGTCCATGCTGTCCAGGTTGTAGTGCTGGTTCATGTACTGGCTGATGGCGTGGAGTTCCATGCCGCGGGCGGTGTTCAGGGCCTCGATGACCTTTTCCTTGCGGGCCTGTTTGTCAGACATCTTGCGCTCCTTGTGAAATTGTATGTGGTCCTGCTTTTCCTACCGTAACAGGGGCTTCCCTCGTGAGAGGTACCCGGCTTCTAACACTTTTCCCGGCCAAACCCAAGCGGATTAGAAAATCTCCCGCCCCCCCACTCGCCTAGGAAACGGCCCTCCTGGGCCTTGCCTCCGCCGGCGGGCGGGCCGTTTCAGGCTCGTTTCCTTGGCGGACGGTGGGGCTTTCGCGGTTTGCCATGAAATATTCCTAACAAGGAATCAGCCGTCAATGCAAGCAGTATATTACAAATCATGATTGTTTGAGAACACATGGAGTCATCCACCCGCCACCGGAGAGAAGCGCGAGAGTGCCGTGCTTCCGGCAATTTGGCGCGGCCCGGCCGAGCCCGGGCCGCAAGATGAAAAAAAATTCATGAATGAAGCAGAGCGCATGAGAAAGGCCACGCCCGAGGCGGCGGAGGCAAGGCCCGGGAAGCGCGCTTCCAGACGGGCGGCATGTCATGGCAAAGGGTGATACCAGCGAAGCGGAAAGGCGGGGTCCGGGGGCAGATGCCTGCCCCCGGCGGGTGCAGGGCGGAGCCCTGCCGGGGCGTGGGGCAGCGCCCCACTTCAAAAAATCCTGAAGGCTTACGCCTTCGAGCTCTGCTCGAAGTAGAACTCGGCCGCCATGGCCAGACCTTCCTTGACCAGCACGGCGGGCTCGTACCCCAGGAGGTTCCGCGCGGCCGAGATGTCGGCCAGGGAGTGGCGCACGTCGCCCGCACGCTCGGCGCGGTGCGTGGGCTCGGCCGAGGCCGCCTCGGGCTTGCGGCTTGCCACCAGCTCGCGCAGCATCACGTAGAGTTCATTGAGCGTCGTGCGCTCGGCGCAGGCCACGTTGTAGGCCCTGCCCGTGGCCCCGGGGCGGCTGGTGAGCGCGGCCAGCAGGTTGGCGCGCACGGCGTTCTCCACGTGGCAGAAGTCGCGGCTGGTCTCGCCGTCGCCGTTGATGAACACGGTCTGGCCGGTGAAGAGCGCGTCGAACCACTTGGGGATGACCGCCGCGTAGGCCCCCTCGGGGTCCTGGCGGGGGCCGAAGATGTTGAAGTAGCGAAGCCCGATGGCCTCCATGCCGTAGCAGGAGCCGAACACGCTCGCGTAGAGCTCGTTGGCGTACTTGGTCACGGCGTAGGGCGAGAGCTGGTTGCCGATGCGTTCCTCGAACTTGGGCAGCTCGGGGTGGTCGCCGTAGACGGAGCTGGACGAGGCGTACACGAAACGCTTCACCCCGGCGTCCTTGGCCGCCGTGAGCATGGCCACGAAGCCGCCGGTGTTCACGGCGTCGGTGGTCACCGGGTCCTCGATGGAGCGCGGCACGCTGCCCAGGGCGGCCTGGTGCAGCACGTAGGAGACGCCGGAGCAGGCGTCCTTGCAGGCCTCGGGGTCGCGGATGTCGCCCTCGACGAAGCGCAGGCGCTTCCAGGCCTCTTCGCCCACCAGGGCGCGTACGGCCTCCATGTTGGACCGGTGCCCGGTGGCGAAGTTGTCCATGGCCGTTACTTTCTGGCCGAGCGAAAGCAGGCGTTCGACCAGGTTGGAGCCGATGAACCCGGCCGCGCCGGTGACCAGCCAGGAGCCGGGATTGGCTTGAAGCGATTGTGCTGCGGACTCGTACACGTGCGATGCCTCCTTGGGACCTGCGCGGCGGCCGGACCAGGGCCGCCTGGCGTGATGAAAGCGCCGCCCCTGCCCTGCCGTGGCCTCGGCGGACGGACGCCCGGCTCATGTGAA
Source organism: Fundidesulfovibrio sp. YSD1 (assembly GCF_055397115.1). Lineage (NCBI taxonomy): Bacteria > Pseudomonadati > Thermodesulfobacteriota > Desulfovibrionia > Desulfovibrionales > Desulfovibrionaceae > Fundidesulfovibrio > Fundidesulfovibrio sp. YSD1. The sequence continues at coordinate 3,103,147 of NZ_AP043666.1, read as the reverse complement.
ACACTTTGCGGGTCTTGGCAACGAAAAAGCGCCGGAAGATGGAAAGAGCCCGGGCGTCAGACCGCCTCGAAGCGCCCGGCGTCGCGATTCTTGCGCACCTTGCCCGCCTCGAACACCTGCCCGCTCATGGCGATGTACACGCCCTCCTTCAGGCTCTGCACCGCGCCCACGGCGCAGCCCAGGTTGAAGGGGGCGTCCGAGCCCTTGAAGCGCGCCGGGCTCAAGGCCCCGGTGAACACGATCACCTTGCCGGGCAGCCCGAAGAGCGCGGCGGCGGTGTCGGTCATGGTGTCGGTACCGTGGGTCACGATGACGTGGCGGCAGGGGTCGGCGGCGATGAGCGAGCGCAGGAGCCCCCTGTCCCCGTCGGTCAGGTGCAGGCTGTCCTTGCGCAGCACCTCGCGGACCTCGAAGTCGAAGGCCACGTGGGCCTCCTTGAGGATCTCGCCCGCCTGGGGCTCGCCCACCTCGTAGTCGGAGAGGTCGTCGAAGTAGACCTTGTCGATGGTTCCGCCCATGGAATAGATGGATATCTTCACGCGTGTCCTTCCTTGCATGCGCCTTGCGCGGCCGAAGCTTCCTGCCCTTCCCCGCCCGGCAGGAAGCAGACGTATTCCTTTTTGGCGGCCGTGGGCTTGAGCATGGCCGAGGGGTCGAGCACCTCGTCCAGGCGCGCATCGTCCCAGCCCAGGAGCTCGCGCGCGGCCTCGCGCACGGCCGCGCCCGTCCGGGCGGCGTGCTTGGCCACCTTGGCGGCCATGTCGTAGCCCACGTAGGGGCAGAGCGCCGTGGCCAGGCCGAGGCTCGCCTCCACGTACTCGCGGCAGCGTTTCTCGTCGGCCTCGATGCCGGCCACGCACTTCTCGGCCAGCACCAGGCAGCCCCGGCGCAGGAGCATGAGCGAGTTGAACAGGTTGTGCGCCAGCACCGGCTCCATGGCGTTCAGCTCCAGCTGCCCGGCCTCGGCGGCCATGGTCACGGTGAGGTCCGAGCCGATGACCTGGAAGGCGATCTGGTTGACCACCTCGGGGATCACCGGGTTGACCTTGCCGGGCATGATGGACGAGCCCGGGGCCATCTCGGGCAGGCGTATCTCCCCGAGCCCGCAGCGCGGCCCCGAGGAGAGCAGGCGCAGGTCGTTGCAGATCTTGGAGAGCTTCACCGCCGTGCGCTTGAGCACGCCCGAGAACTGCACGTAGGCCCCGGCGTCCTGGGTGGCCTCCACCAGGTTCTCGGCCAGGATCATCCTGTGGCCGCCCACCTGCGTGAGCAGGGCCACAACCAGCGGCGCGTACTCGGGCGGGGCGTTGATGCCCGTGCCGATGGCCGTGCCGCCCAGGTTGATCTCGCGCACCAGGTCCAGGGCCTCCAGCAAGCGCTGGCGGTCCTCCTCCACCATGACTGCCCAGGCCTTGAATTCCTGGCCCAGGGTCATGGGCACGGCGTCCTGGAGCTGGGTGCGCCCGATCTTGATCACGTGGGCGAACTCGCCGGCCTTGGCCTCGAAGGCCTGGCTCAGGCGGCCCATGGCCTTGTGCAGGGCCTTGCCCATGATGATGAGCGTCAGGCGGATGGCCGAGGGGTAGACGTCGTTGGTGGACTGGGAGAGGTTGACGTGGTTGTTGGGGTGCAGGAAGGCGTAGTCCGCCCTGGGGCGCCCGAGGATCTCCAGCGCCAGGTTGGCGATGACCTCGTTGGCGTTCATGTTGCTGGAGGTGCCCGCCCCGCCCTGGATCACGTCCACGCGGAAGTGCCCCCGGTGCTTGCCCGCCATGATGGCGTCGCAGGCCTCGCAGATGGCGTCCGAGCGCGTGCGGTCCAAAAGCCCCATGCGCTCGTTGGCCATGGCCGAGGCCTTCTTGATGGCGGCCAGGGCCTTGATGAACTCCGGGTAGTGCGAGATGCGCACCCCGGTGATGGGGTAGTTGTCGATGGCGCGCTGGGTCTGCACGCCGTAGAGCGCGCCCAGGGGGACAACCACCTCGCCAAGCGAGTCCGACTCGATGCGGTGCGGCTTGAGCGCCCGCTCGGCCGCTGAGTTCTTGAGAGGCATGCCGCGTCCTTTTGGCTCGTGTTCGCTCGGTACCCGGCCGGGATCGCGGCCGGGCGGCCGCCAGGGGTCATCCGCCCAGGTAGGCCTCGCAGACGCGCTTGTCCTTGAGGAGCTCCGCGCCCGTGCCGTCCAGCACGATGGAGCCGGTCTCCAGCACGTAGGCGCGGTGTGCCACCTTGAGCGCGGCGAAGGCGTTCTGCTCCACGAGCAGCACGGTCATGCCCTTGGCGTTGATGGTCTTGATGATCTCGAACACGTCGCGCACCAGGAGCGGGGCCAGGCCGAGGCTCGGCTCGTCGAGCATGACCAGCTCGGGCTTGCTCATGAGCGCGCGCCCCACGGCCAGCATCTGCTGCTCGCCGCCGGAGAGCGTGCCGCCCTTCTGCTGCCTGCGCTCGAACATGCGCGGGAAGAGCTCGAACACCCAGGCCATGTCCTTCTCGATGCCGTCCTTGTCGTCGCGGCTGTAGGCCCCGAGCATCAGGTTCTCGTACACCGTGAGGTGCGGGAATATCCGCCTGCCCTCCGGGGACATGACGATGCCGGACTTGACCACGTCCACGGGGCTCGCGGAGCCGATGTCCTTGCCGTCGTAGGTGATGGAGCCCTTCTTGTTCTTGATGAGCCCGGCGATGGCCCGCAGCGTGCTCGACTTGCCCGCGCCGTTGGCCCCGATCAGGGTGACGATCTCGCCCCTGGGCACGGTGAGCGAGATGCCCTTGAGCGCGTGGATGCCGCCGTAGTGGACGTGGAGGTCCTTTATCTCAAGCATCGCAATGGGCCTCCTCGCCCAGGTAGGCCTCGATGACCTTGGGGTTGGACTTGATGGCCTCCGGCGGCCCCGACGCGATGGTCACGCCGTAGTCCAGGACCCAGAGGTTCTCGCAGATCTCCATGACCAGCTTCATGTCGTGCTCGATGAGCAGCACCGTGAGCCCGAAGCGGTCGCGGATGTCGCGGATGAAGCGGATGAGCTCCTGCGTCTCCTGGGGGTTCATGCCCGCGGCGGGCTCGTCCAGCAGCAGAAGCCCGGGGCGCGTGGCCAGGGCGCGCGCGATCTCCAGGCGGCGCTGGGCGCCGTAGGGCAGGCTCGCGGCCTTCTCCCCGGCAAGGCCCGCCAGGCCCACCACGTCCAGGAGCTCCATGGCGGTCTCGCGCATGGCCGCGTCTTCCTTCAGGTAGCCGGGCGTGAAGAACACGGCCTGGAGCCAGTTGGTCTTCTGGCGCAGGTGCCCGCCGATGAGCACGTTCTCGAGCACGGTCTCGTTGCCGAAGAGGCGGATGTTCTGGAAGGTGCGCGCGATGCCCTCCTTGCAGACCAGGTGCGGGGGCAGCCCCGTCATCTCCCGGCCCTTGTAGAAGGAGCGGCCCGAGGTGGGCTTGTAGAAGCCCGTGATCATGTTGAAGCAGGTGGTCTTGCCCGCGCCGTTGGGGCCGATGAGCCCGGAGATGCTGCCCTTGCGCAGCTCGGCGCTGAATTCGCTCACGGCGGTGAGGCCGCCGAAGCGCATGGTCAGCTGTTCGACCTTCAGGACCGTCTCGGAGCTCATTTGGACTTGCCTCCCTTGCCGAACACGCCCGCCACGTTTTGCCAGGAGAACTCGCGCATGCCCATCAAGCCCTCGCGCCTGAAGAGGATGATCACGATGAGCGCCAGCGAGAACACCACCATGCGCATGCCCGGGATGCCCGCCATCTCGAACCCGCCGAAGCTGATGGGGTTCTCGACCACGCGCAGCCACTCCAGGAGCACCGTGATGCCGATGCCCGCCAGCACCGAGCCCGTGATGGAGCCCAGGCCGCCCGTGACCACGATCATGAGCACGTTGAAGGTGAGCGTGAAGAGGAACATCTTGGGGTCGATGGTGGTGAGCATGCTGGCCAGGAGCGCCCCGCCGACTCCCGCGAAGAACGAGCCCACCGAGAAGGAGAGCAGCTTGTAGCGGAACACGTCCACGCCCATGGCCTTGGCCGCGGTTTCGTCGTCGCGGATGGCCTTGAGCACGTTGCCCGTGTTGGACTTGAGCAGGCGCACGATCACGTAGAGCGTCACCAGCATCCAGCCCGCGTTCCACCACAGGTCGGCATGGGCCGGGATGCCCTTGAAGCCGAGCGCGCCGTTGGTGATGCCGGTCAGGTTGGTGGCCAGCACGCGCACGATCTCGGCGAAGCCCAGGGTGGCGATGCCCAGGTAGTCGTCGCCGAGCTTCAGGAGCGGGATGCCCACCAGCGCGCCGAACAGCGCCGCCACGAGCCCGCCCGCGATCACGGCCACGAAGAACGGGGCCTGGGCGTTCAGCACCCACTCGTGCGCGCCGCCCAGGATGAAGAGCATGTCCTTCTGGTCGGGCGACATGATCAGGATGGAGCAGACGTAGGCCCCGATGCACATGAACCCGGCGTGGCCGAGGCTGAACATGCCCGTGAACCCGTAGATCAGGTTCAAGGACAGCGCCAGGATGATGTTCACCGCGATCAGGTTGAGGATCTGGAGCTTGTAGCCGTCCAGCGAGCCCTGGGCCCACCAGATGAACAGGCCCAGCGCGCCGACCGAGGCGATGTTGAGCAGGGAAGCGGTTGCGCGGTTCATCAGACCTTGTCCTCCGCTCTTTCACCGAAGAGCCCGGTGGGTTTGAACAAAAGGACCCCTATGAGCAGGATGAAGGCGAAGGCGTCGCGGTAGCCCGCCAGGTCCGGGAAGAAGGCCACGGTCATGATCTCGATGAAGCCCAGGGTCACGCCGCCGACCACCGCGCCCTGGATGGAGCCGATGCCGCCGAACACCGCCGCGATGAACGCCTTGAAGCCGGGGATGGCCCCCATGACCGGCTGGAGCTGCGGGTACCTGAGCGCCCACATGATGCCGCTGGCCGCGGCCAGGGCGGAGCCGATGCCGAAGGTGATGGCGATGATCCGGTTGACGGGCACGCCCATCAGGTAGCTGGTCTCGATGTCCTTGCTGATGGCGCGCATGCCGAGGCCCGTCTTGGTGCGGTAGACGATGTACATGAGCCCAAGCATCAGGAGCACCGAGAGCACCGGCACGAAAAGCGTGATGGGCAGGATGCGCACGTTGCCCACTAACAGTGGCTGTTCCATCCAATCGGGCCGGTACACGGCGCGGGGGATGGCCTGGAAGAAGACGACGCACACGTTCTGCAGGAAAAATGAGACGCCGATGGAGCTTATCAGCGCCGAGATGCGCGGAGCGTCGCGCAGGGGCCGGTAGGCCACGCGGTCCACCATGATGCCCACTCCGGCGGTGAGCAGGATGGACAAGACGATGACCAGCGGCCAGGGCAGCACCGTCAAGGTGACTCCCCAGAACACGAAATACGCACCGATCATGAAGATTTCGCTGTGGGCGAAGTTGATCAGGCGCAGGATGCCGTAGACCATGGTGTAGCCGATGGCGATGAGCGCGTACAGGCTTCCCAGGGTCAGGCTGTTGAGGGAGTGCTGAATGAAGGTTTCAACATTCATGGGAAAGTCCTTTTGCAGTGCCGGGGGAATGGGCGGGGATCCTTACGGGATCCCCGCCCTTGATCGTCGAATGAGTCGCTGACAGCTTACGCTTACAGCTCGGGAGCGATTTCGCCCACGTAGGTGTTCTTGCCGTCCTTGATCTCGAGCAGGCCGACAGGCTTCACGGCGTCGTGGGTCTCGTTGATGGTGGTGGAGCCGGTGACGCCGGGGAAGCCCTTGGTCTCGGCCAGGGCCTTGGTGATGGCGGCGGGGTCGGCGGAATTGGCGCGCTTGATGGCGTCGATGATGATCATGTAGGCGTCGTAGCCCAGGGCCGCGTTCACGTTGGGCTCCTTGGAGGGGTAAGCCTTCTTCCACTCCTCGGTGAACTTCTTGGCCGTGGCGTTCATCTCCTTCATCTCCGGATGGTAGGGGAACGTGGTCTGCACGAAGCCTTCCACGGCCTTGCCACCGATCTTGGTGATCTCCGGGTTGTCCATGGCGTCGCCGCCCATGATCTTGAAGGTGGCGCCCAGTTCCCTGGCCTGCTTCATGATGATGGCGCCCTCGGCGAAGTAGGAGGGGATGAACAGGACGTCAGGCTTCTCGGCGATGATCTTGGTCAGCTGGGCGGTGAAGTCCTGGTCGCCGGACTGGTAGTTCAGGGTGGCCACGACCTGGCCGCCCATCTTGGTGAAGGACTTCTTGAAGAAGCTGGAGAGGCCCACGGCGTAGTCGCTGGCCACGTCGACCAGCATGGCGGCCTTCTTCAGGCCCAGGGTCTTGTAGGCGTAGGTGGCGGCGCCGGCGCCCTGCAGGGGGTCGATGAAGCACACGCGGAAGATGTACTTCTTGCCCTGGGTCACCAGGGGGTTGGTGCAGCTGGTGCCGACCTGGGGGATGCCGGCCTTTTCGGAGTTCTCGCCGCCGGCCATGGCCAGGGAGGAACCGTAGGTGCCGATGATGGCCTGGACTTTCTCCTTCTCGATCAGGCGCTTGGTGGCGTTGGCGGCCTCGACCTTGTCGGACTTGTTGTCCACCACGAACAGCTCGACCTTCTTGCCGAGGACGGTTCCGGCTTCCTTGTGGGCCAACTGCACACCCTCGAGTTCGAGCTGGCCGCCGAAGGCGTTCTGGCCGGTCAGGGGCAGGAACACGCCGATGCGGACGGTGTCGTCCGCGGCCCAGGCCATGCCCGCGAAGGCGAAGATCATGGCCATGCACAGAGCAAGAATCCTTTTCATCGACTCCCTCCATGTTTGCGTTTACCGGCCTGTCGCCCCGCACCTGCGGGACGGCCGGATGAGTTGCGTACCCGAGGCTGGCGGCGCTAGAGCGTGACCACCGCCGAAATCTTCTTGGCCAGCTCCACCAGGTAGCCCGAGAAGCGCGCCTCGAACTCCTTCATGGAGTACTGGTCCGTGGTGGAGTCGAAGCTCACCCCGCCCACCACCTTGCCCGTGCGCAGCGAGAAAAGCGGCGCGCCGATGGCGATGAGCCCGGGCACGAACTCCTCGTTGTTCACGGCGTAGCCCTGCTCGCGGGCCTTTTTCAGCTCCGAGGCGAGTTCGGTCCTGTCCACGATGGTCCGCTCGGTCTTGGGCGAGAGCGCCAGCCTGTCCATGAAGCCGTCCAGGTCGGCGGGCTCCATGAAGGCCATGGCCGCCTTGCCCGTGGCCAGGTAGTAGGGCTCGGAGGAGTAGCTGAAGGAGCGGAACACCGAGGTGTCCTTGGATTCGTGGCGATAGATCAGGTAGATGGCGTCGCCCGAGAGGATGCCCACGTCCACGTGCACGCCGTGCTTGCGGAAGGCCTCCTCCACGAAGGGCTTCACCTGCTTGATCATCTCGCTCTTTTCCATGATGGCGTGGGCCAGCGAGAGCGAGCGCACGCCCAGGTGGTAGAGCCCGGTGCGCTCGTCGCGGCGCAGGTAGCCCAGCTCGCGGAAGGTGTTGACGTAGCGGTAGACGGAGGTCTTGTTCAGGCCCACCCTGGCCGCGATCTGGCTCAGGGTGAAGCCGGCGTCGCCCAGGCCGAAGATATCCAGAATGCGAAGACCCTTGGCGAGCGTTTCGGAGGCGTTGTCCTTGCCCTTCACCTAAACTCTCCTGACGGCTTTCGCGTGGTCTGCCTGGCAGGCCTGGCGCGGTTGTTCGCGAAGCGAAGTGTTTCTCTCAGTGAAACGTCGTGATTGATTTCGCTGCGGTCTAGACTTCCAGAGTAATTTTGTCAACAACAATAAAATCGACAAATGTGCAAAACGGACCGGCCGAATCGGCAGGTGGCGGAGGCGGGGCGGGATTCGGGACGATCGGCCGGGATTCGAGGGAGTTGCGAAGGCGCGGGGGGAGGAACCGGAAGCGCGGGACGAGGCCGGCGCATGCCGGACCCGCCCCGCTCGAAACGCGATCGACGCCTTACGCGCCCCAGTCCAGGATGACCTTGCCGCTGGCCCCGCTCATCATCACCTCGAAGCCCTTCTGGAACTCCTCCACCGGGAAGTGGTGGGTGATCACGGGGCGGATGTCCAGACCGCTCTGGAGCATGGCCGTCATCTTGTACCAGCTCTCGAACATCTCGCGGCCGTAGATGCCCTTGATGACGAGGCCCTTGAAGATCACGTCGTTCCAGTCGATGCGGGTGTCCGAGGGCGGGATGCCGAGAAGCGCCACGCGCCCGCCGTGGTTCATGTGCCTGAGCATGTCCGCGAAGGCCTGCGGCGCGCCGGACATCTCCAGGCCCACGTCGAAGCCCTCGGTCATCTTGAGTTCCGCCATCACGTCTGCGAGCTTCTCGCGCGAGACGTTCACGGCCCTGGTGGCCCCCATCTTGCGGGCCAGGTCCAGGCGGTAGTCGTTGACGTCGGTGATCACCACGTGGCGCGCGCCAACGTGCCGGGCGATGGCCGCGCCCATGATGCCTATGGGCCCCGCGCCCGTGATCAGCACGTCCTCGCCCGCCAGATCGAAGGAGAGGGCCGTATGCACGGCGTTGCCGAAGGGGTCGAAGATGGCGGCCAGGTCGTCCTCGATGTCTACCGGGATCTTGAACGCGTTGAAGGCCGGGATGGAGAGGTAGTCCGCGAAACACCCCGGGCGGTTCACGCCCACGCCCACGGTGTTGCGGCACAGGTGCCTGCGCCCGGCGCGGCAGTTGCGGCAGAACCCGCAGGTGACGTGGCCCTCTCCGGACACGCGGTCTCCGATCGAGAAGCCGCGCACCTCCTGGCCCATGGCCACCACCTCGCCCACGAACTCGTGGCCCACGTGCATGGGCACGGGGATGGTCTTCTGGGCCCACTCGTCCCATTTCCAGATGTGCACGTCCGTGCCGCAGATGGCGGTCTTGCGGATTTTTATCAGCACGTCGTTGTGCCCGACCTCGGGTTTCGCGGTGCGGATGAGCTTGAGCCCGGGTCCGGCCTCGGTCTTCGCCAATGCTCTCATATGTTCGTTTCCAATATTGCGTTTTTTTATTTGATCGCGCCGAGCGCCCTGCCCACCTTGGCGAAGGCCTCGACGCAGCGGTCGACCTGTTCGGGGGTGTGGGCCGCGCTCATCTGCGTGCGGATGCGCGCCCTGCCCTTGGGCACCACGGGGTAGGAGAAGCCGATGACGTACACGCCCTCCTTGAGCAGTTGCTCGGCCATGCGCGCGGCCAGGGCCGCGTCCCCGAGCATCACGGGGATGATCGGGTGGCCCTCCCCGGCCAGGGTGAAGCCGAGGGCCTGCATCCCGGCGCGGAAGCGCGCGGCGTTGGAGCGCACGCGCGCGCGAAGTTCCGAGCCCTCTTCCCCGGCCAAAAGCTTCAGCACCTCCACCGAGGCCGCCGCGATGGACGGGGACAGGGTGTTGGAGAAAAGATACGGTCTGGAGCGCTGGCGCAGGATGTCCACGATCTCCTTGCGCCCGGACGTGAACCCGCCCGAGGCCCCGCCCAGGGCCTTGCCCAGGGTGCCGGTGATCACGTCCACGCGGCCCATGACCCCGCAGTGCTCGATGGAGCCGCGCCCGCCCTGGCCCACGAAGCCCACCGCGTGGGAGTCGTCCACCATGACCAGCGCGCCGTAACGGTCCGCCAGGTCGCACACGCCAGCCAAGTCCGCGATGATGCCGTCCATGGAGAACACGCCGTCCGTGGCCACGAGCTTGAACCGCGCGCCCTCGGCGTCGGCCTGCTTGAGCTTGGCTTCCAGATCGGCCATGTCGTTGTTGGCGTAGCGGAAGCGCTTGGCCTTGCACAGGCGGATGCCGTCGATGATGGATGCGTGGTTGAGCTCGTCGGAGATCACCGCGTCCTCGGGCCCCAGGATGGTCTCGAAGAGCCCGCCGTTGGCGTCGAAGCAGCTCGAATAGAGGATGGTGTCCCCGGTGCCCAAAAAGGCCGTCAGGTCGGCCTCCAGCTTCTTGTGCACGGTCTGGGTGCCGCAGATGAAGCGCACCGAGGCCATGCCGAAGCCCCAGCGGTCCAGGCCGTCCTTGGCCGCCTGGATCAGGCGGGGGTCGTCGGCCAGGCCCAGGTAGTTGTTGGCGCAGAAGTTGAGCACTCCCGCCCCGCCCTCCAGGCGGATCTCGGAGGACTGGGGGCTCGCGATGACGCGCTCGGGCTTGTAGAAGCCGTCCGCTCGGATCTGGTCCACCGTGCCCTTCAGGTGTTCGAGGAATTTCTCGCGCATGTGTGTCTCCCCGGGGGCGCGCGCATCGTCCGCGCCCGAGCCCCCTGCGAATGGCCGCAGTTAACCGCATCGTCCAGCGCAGGCAAGCCCTTCCGGCACGTCCGGTTCATTTGACAAATTACGCAAACCCGTGATCGTCTCTTTCGATTCTGTAATCGAAACGATCATTCCTTCTCCGGGAACACCCGCAGGTACGAGCCCACCAGGTCCAGAAGCATGGCCGCGTCCTGCCCGGCGTCGTCGATCTCCCTGACGAGCTGCCTGAGCAGCTGCTCGAGCAGGAAGAGCTCCAGAAGCCTTTGCGCGTCCCGGGGCTCCCTGGGCAGGCGCGCCGAACGGGCGTCCGCGTCCAGGTAGGAGCGCACGAAGGCGTGGCAGGCGCTCCAGCGCCACAGCGAGAGCCACGGCCCCAGGCCCTCGGCGTCCTTGGGGTTGCGCTCGCGCTCGCGGCGCATGGCCCGGGAGGCTTCCAGGAAGATGGACACGGTCATGCCCGCCACGTCCCGCAGGGGCGAGCGCTTGATCACCCGCTCGCCCAGGGGCAGGCGCGCGTCGCCGTCGAAGTCGCAGAAGAGGATGTCCTTGCCCCGGCGCAGCACGTTCGTAAGCCCGAAGTCGCCGTGGATGCGGATGCGCTGTCCCGAGGGCGCGAGCCCCGTGAGCGCGCCGAAGCGCCCGAGCACCGCCCGTAGGGGCAGCTCCGCGCCGTCCGGGAGAAGTCCGCCCGTGCAGGAGCCCACGGCCAGGGACGCCTTGTGGGCCATGTTGCGCATGCTCTGGTAGCTGGCGCGCAGGTAGAGCTTGGTGAAGGGCTCGGGCGCGAAGGCCTGGCCCGGCAGGCCCGCCAGGGCCTTGTGCAGCTCGGCCGTGCGCGCGCCCAGTCCCCGGAAGAACTCCAGCACGTATTCGCCCATGAGCTCGGCCTGGGCCGGGGTCGGTTCCGGCGGGGTCCTGGGGCCGAGGTTCTCCGAGTCCGGGGCGGGCTCGCCCGAGGCCAGCACGCGCTCGAAAAAGCTGGCCACGGCCTGGGCCGTGAAGGCGCGGCCGTCCTCGGCGCCCTGCACGAACTCCCTGGCCAGGGCCAGGGTCATGGAGCCGTGCCCGTCGGCGTAGGCCAGGGTGCCGAACAGCTTGGGGATGCCCGGGAAGCGGGCCTTGCCCAGGGCCTGCAGGAGTTCCAGGTCCTGGCTTTGCCCTTCCTCTGGGCGGCGGAATATCTTCACCATGCAGGCGTCGTCCAGCACCCAGCACACGGCCCGGCTGGTGCCGCGCATGAGCCTGTAGCGCTCCTCCGGCAGCCTGGAGAGCTGGCGCATGGCGCGCACGGCAAAGGCCTCGCCGGTGAAATCGCCGGAAATCCCCCTGCGCCTGCGCCCGGAGGCCATGAAGGCCACCAGCCGCGATACCGGCCCGGCCTGGGAGAGCCCGGAAACCACGCCCATGGGCTCGGGCCCGCCGGACACGCGCACGGCGATCCGGCCCGGGTCGCGCGCGGCCAGGTCCTCCAGGCGCTCGCCGGTCACGGGTTCGGAGAGCAAGAGGTGCGTGACCATGGGGTCCTGCCCGTGCAGGCCCTCGGCCAGGATGAGCTCCGTCCCCGGGTCCTGTCCGCCCAGGGGGCAGCGGTCCAGGAGCCTGACCTCGCGCGGGGGCTCGGAGGCCACGTCGCCCGGCCAGCCGAGGGCCATCAGGTGCGGGCAGACGTCCTTGACGGCCGCGTCCATGGCCTCGCGCAGGGTGCCCTTGCCCGCCCTGACGTGCGCCACCGGGGTTCGGCGCGCCTCGGCCTGGGCGGCCAGGGCGGCGGCCGGTTCCAGGCGCAGCCAGAAGTGGTCGTGGGGCCCAAGGGTGAAGAGGTAGGGCGTCTGCCCGATCTCGGGGAAGCGCGAGCCGCCGAACACGTCCACCGGGACGAACCCGGCGTGGGCCGAGAGGTCCAGGCGCGCGGCCTGGGCGAAGCGCGAGAGGTTCACCAGCACGAGCACGATCTCGTCTTCGTGGATGCGCAGGAAGGCCAGCACCCGGGTGTTCTCCCCGCGCACGAATTCGAGCCTGCCCCTGCCCAGCGCGGGCTGGGACTTGTACGTGGCCACAAGCCTGCGCATCCACCACAGGAGCGAGGTGGGGTTTCGCTCCTGGGTCTCCACGTTGACCACCTCGTAGTGGTACTCCGGGTCGATGACCACCGGCAAAAAGAGCGATTGCGGGTTGGCCCGCGAAAAGCCCGCGTTGCGGTCCGGGCTCCACTGCATGGGCGTGCGCACGCCGTTGCGGTCGCCCAGGTGGTAGTTATCGCCCATGCCCAGTTCGTCGCCGTAGTAGATGATGGGCGTGCCCGGGAACGAGAACAGCAGGAAGTTTATCACCTCCATGCGGCGGCGGTTGTTCTGCATGAGCGGGGCCAGGCGGCGGCGGATGCCCAGGTTGATGCGCGCCTTGGAGTCTCGGGCGTAGGCCCGGTACATGTAGTCGCGCTCCTCGTCGCTGACCATCTCCAGGGTCAGCTCGTCGTGGTTGCGCAGGAACATGGCCCACTGGGCGGATTCCGGGATGGGCGGGGTCTGCTCCAGGATGTCCACCACGGGGTGGCGGTCCTCCATCTGCAGGGCCATGAAGATGCGCGGCATCACCGGGAAGTGGAAGGCCATGTGGCATTCGTCGCCGTCGCCGAAGTAGTGCACGGCGTCCTCGGGCCATTGGTTGGCTTCGGCCAGGAGCATCCTGCCCGGATATTTCGCGTCCACGTAGGCGCGCAGCTCCTTGAGGAAGGCGTGCGTCTCGGGGAGGTTCTCGCAGTTGGTGCCCGCGCGCTCGAAGAGGTAGGGCACGGCGTCCAGGCGCAGGCCGTCCACGCCCATGGAGAACCAGTGGTCCATCACCTTGAGCATGGCCTTGCGCACGGCCGGGTTGTCGAAGTTGAGGTCGGGCTGGTGGGAGTAGAAGCGGTGCCAGTAGTAGGCCTTGGCCACCGGGTCCCACGTCCAGTTCGAATGCTCGAAATCCTTGAATATTATCCGCGCCTGCCGGTACTTGTCCGGGGTGTCGCTCCACACGTAGAAGTCCCTGGCCACGCTGCCCGGCCGGGCGCGGCGGGCGCGCTGGAACCAGGGGTGCTGGTCCGAGGTGTGGTTGAGCACGAGCTCGGTGATCACGCGCATGCCCCTGGCGTGGGCCTCGCGCAAAAAGCGCCTGAACGAGGCCAGGTTGCCGTAGTCGGGGTGCACGGAGGTGTAGTCCGCGGTGTCGTAGCCGTCGTCGCGCAAGGGCGAGGGGTAGAACGGCAGGAGCCACAAGGCCCCCACGCCCAGGCGTTCCAGATAGTCGAGCCTCGAAGTGAGGCCCTTGAAGTCGCCCACGCCGTCCCCATCGCCGTCGGCGAAAGAGCGCACGTGCAGTTCGTAGATGATCGTCTCTTTATACCACATGCTTGCCGTCCGTTGAGCGCGCCCAGGCCGGCATGGTGCGCCGGGCGCCTGGAAGGTGAAAAGGCCCGGGGCGGCGCGATGCGGCCACGGGACGCTTCTGAGGATGCTCCCGGAATACCCGCGCCGCATCGTTTTTTCAACAAAAGAACGTCCAGCATGCGCGGCGCGCACTGCAACCGCGACGCAACGCCGCCTCCCGGCCCTTCTCCTCAGCCCGCCAGACAAGGAAAAATATCCCGGAAAACCGGCTGGATGCTTTACAGTGCTGTCGCCATGGGAGTACGTTCCGGACAGATCGGAAAAAGATGCGGAGCGGGCCGGGTCCGCGCCGCTTCGGGGAGGTCCCCATGGCCCAGACGGGCAGGAAAGTGATGATGGTCCTCGCCGCGCTCGCGCCGGTGGTTGCCACGGTTGTCATCGTGGCCATGCTTTTCGGCGTTCGCGACCCCTTGGAGAAAGCCCGTCTCTGGGCCCTGGAGGCCCTGGGGGGGGCCGTGGCGCAGGCCCCGCGCGAGGCTCCTTCCGCGCCCGGGGCCCCCTCCCAGGCCGAGGCGGGCAGGCAGATGGAGAGCGCCTATTCGGAGCTGGTCAGGCAGCTCGAACCCCAGGTGAAGTCCGAGCAGATCGGCATCGAGCAGTCCCAGGGCAAGCTCGAGATACGCTTCCTGGAACAGGTGCTCTTCGATTCGGGCAGCGCGAAGATAACCCGCGAGGGCCAGGAGGTTCTGGAGAAGACCGGCCAGGCCCTGGCGCTCATCAAGGGCAGGCCCTTCACCATCCTGGGACACACCGACAACAGGCCCATCCAGACCGGGCAGTACCCCTCCAACTGGGAGCTCTCCACGGCCCGGGCCTCTTCCGTGGTGCGCTTCCTCTCGGAAAAAGCCGGGATCGAGCCCGAACGCTTCTTCGCCGTGGGCCGCGCCGAGTGCGACCCCGTGGGGGACAACGCCACCGACGCCGGACGCATGAAGAACCGCAGGGTGGAGATACTGGTGACGGACCTGGAATGCCTGGCCCTGCCCAGCCGGGCGGCCGGGCGCTGAGGCCGGGCAAGGCCCGCGCGGGAAAAGCCGGAACACGGCCCGGACCGGACCGCCTCGCGGGGACGCCGGGCAGGACGCCTGAACTAGGCGTCCACGGTCCCGCTTCAGGTGAAGCCCGAGCCTGCCGTGCAGGCGAAGCAGTGGTCCCCGGTGGCGATCTCCACGCCCTGCTCGCTTCCGGCGAACTCCTCCACGCGCCTGGCCCCCAGCGAGGGCAAACCGGCGGCCTGGTTGAAGTCGCAGTCGTAGAGGGTTCCGTCCCAGGCCACGGAGACGATATTGCGGCACATGAGCCCCGGGACAACGCCCGGGTTGAAGCGTTCGCGCAGCGAGTCCATGTAGGATTCGTGGTTGCCCGTGCGCTCGAGCCATTTCTTGAAGCGCCCGAGCGGCACGTTGGCGAACACGAAGAGCGAATCGAACTTCAGGCCGTGGCGGCCCGCGAGCTCGCGCTTGAAGGTCTTCTCGGCCGAGCACTGGCCCGGGGGCATGAACGCCCCGGCCGGGTTGGAGGCCAGGTGCAGCTCGAGCCCCCCGCCCATGCCGAATCCCGCCGCGTTGAGCGCGCGGATCATCTCGATGCTGCCCGCCAGCACCCCCTGGCCGCGCATGGCCGACACCTGCCCCTCCTTCACGGCGGGCAGCGAGGCGACCAGGGTCCAGCGGCCCTTCGCGAACGCGTCCACCAGCCAGGGCCGCCCGGCCAGGGCCAGCAGGTTGGTGCGGAAGATGCGCTGGGGGAAGAGCCGCGCCAGGGCGTCGAGGAAGCCCTCGATGCCGGGCACCATCTCCGGGGCTCCGCCCGTGACGTCCACGGCGTCGAAACGCATGCGCCCGGCCAGCGCCAGCACCTCGGCCATGGTCCGCGACCCCATCACCTCGGTCCTGGAAGGCCCGGCCTCCAGGTGGCAATGGCGGCATACCAGGTTGCACAGGTAGCCCGTGTTCACCTGGAGCGTGCGCGGCGCGTCCTTGAGGAGCACAAGCCCCTGCGCGGCCAGGGTGTCGCGGAAGCTCGGGCGCTCGGGTCCGCTCATGCGTCCTGCATGGTCAGCTTTTCGGCGATCTTGCGCATCTGCACCCCGTGCACCAGGGCCGCCCCGCCCCGGATGGCGTTGGCCACGTGCACGGCCTCGGTCATCTCGGCGAGGTCCGAGCCCTTCTCCAGGCAGCTCCTGGTGTAGGCGTCGATGCAGTAGGGGCACTGCACGGCGTGGGCCACGGCCAGGGCTATGAGCGCCTTCTCGCGCTCGGTGAGCGCGCCGTCGGCGAACACCGAGCCGTAGTAGTCGAAGAACTTGCGGGCCAGATCCGGCGCGTCCTTGCCGATCTCGGCGAAGCGGGCCAGGTCCTTCGAGTCGTAGTAGTCGGACATCCGTCTCTCCTTTTCGCGTCACCGCGCCTTGGCCCGGCGCGCCTTCACCGCCTCCATGACCTTCTTCACCGCCAGGGGAAACACCCCCAGCAGCGCAAGCGAAACCAGCAGCCCGGGCGAGAGGATCGACGACGGCGACTCGATCCTGCCCAACTGGCTGCCTGCGTTGACGAAAACCATCGTTCCCGGGAGCATGCCCAGCTGCGACACCCAGTAGAACGTGCGCAGTGGCATGGGCGTGAGCCCCATGAGCAGGTTCACCAGAAAGAACGGAAACACCGGGATGAGCCTGAGCGTGAACAGGTAGTAGGCCCCCTCGCGCCGGAAACCCTCGTCCACGCGCGAGAGCCTGCCGCCGAAGCGGGCGCGCACCCAGTCTCGCAGCACGTAGCGCGAGGCGAAGCAGGCCAGGGTGGCCCCGATGGAGCTGGCGAAGGAGACAACCACGAGGCTCGTCCAGAACCCGAAGAGCGCGCCCCCCACAAGGGTCATGGCCACGGCCCCGGGCAGGCTCAAGGCCGCCACCAGCACGTAGAGCCCGAAGTACGCGCCGACCAGCAGCGCGCCGTGCGTGACGTAGAGGTCCTGGAACTCGCGGCGCGAGGCCTTCAGGTGCTCGAAGCTCAGGTAGCTGTCGAGCCCCAGGGCGAAAAAGAGGGCCACGGCCGCTACCGCCGCCAGGACCAGGAGCAGTTTCTTCATCGTTCCGCCTTGGCGAGCCTGGATGGGGCCGCACCGGAAAACACCGCGAGGCGAGGCCCACCGGACCATTCTCTACACGCGGCGGGCCCGCGTGGCAATCGAGGCCGGACATCGATGGATGGGGCGCGAAACCATTTGCAAACAGCGAAATCCCGACTCATCAGGCAGGAGAAGCCGCCGCCAACCGGCGGCCCGACGGGGGGGGCCTGGAGCGATCCAGGCCCTCTTTCGTTGGAGCCCGTCCGGGCTCAGGCCTTGTTCCGGGCCTTCATCCACCTGAGCTTGCGCGCGCCGTCGAAGGTGTAGAGCGCCACCCCGGCCCAGATCAGCGCGAAGGTGACGCCCTGCGCCACCCCGAAGGGCTCGCCGTAGACCAGCACGCCCAGCAGGAACATCCCCGTGGGCCCCAGGTACTGGAGCACCCCCAGCGTGGTCAGGGTGATGCGCCTAGCCCCGAAGGCGAAGGCCAGGAGGGGCAAGGCCGTGACCAGGCCCGCCCCGGCCAGCAGTACGTCCGTGCCCGCGCCCATGTGCCCGAAGGCCCCCTGGCCGCCCGCCCCAAGCCAGGCGAGGTAGACGCCGGCGGGCACGGAGAGCGTGAGCGTCTCCACGAAGAGCCCGGGCAGGGACTCCACGGCCATCACCTTGCGCACCAGCCCGTAGAGCCCGAAGGTCACGGCCAGCACCAGCGCGATCCAAGGCAGCCGGCCCTGCAACCCGACCTGCACGGCCACCCCGGCGGCGGCCAGGCCCACCGCGATCTTCTGGGTGCGGCTCAAGCGGTCCGAGAAGAACAGCACGCCCAGCACCACGTTCACCAGCGGGTTCAGGTAGTAGCCCAGGCTGGCCTCCAGCACGTGCCCGCTGTTCACGGACCAGACGTAGAGAAACCAGTTCACGCCGATCAGGCTCGACCCGCACAACAAGAGCCCGAGCGAGCGCGCCGAGCGCATGGCGCTCTTCACCTCGCCCAGCCTGCCCAGGACCAGGAGCAAAATGCCCGTGCAGGCCAGGGACCAGACCATGCGGTGGCAGATGATCTCCAGGGCGGGCACGCCCGAGAGCGATTTCCAGTAGATGGGCAGAAGCCCCCAGCACAGGTAGGCCGAAGAGGCCGCGATGACGCCGGAGGCGGATTGTCTTTGCTGCATGGTGCACACCTCGAAAAGGGGGTCGGATACTGCCTTCTTCGGGCCGGTTTGTGAAGCCCAAGCATCGTGCCCGTAACGAAGCCGCGCCGAGCGGGAAATATCCCCGGGGATGAAACCGGACGCCCTGTTTCGCGTCTCTAGATTCTCAAGGGCGTTTTCCAGCCCGGCCGCGCCCTGGGCGCTCGCGGCTGGCACGGCTCCTGCTGCATCTCCCTCGGGGAAATATGTGCCCAGCGGCCCACCCGGCTGGCCGCAGCGAGGCGACAATACATTTTCACAAGCTAATTCAAGGTGTTGTGCGATGTCTGAAGAGAAAGGACCAGACGAAGGGATCGACGTTTCCAGGGTGGCCTCGGGCGAAAAAGCCGCCTGGGACCACTTCGTGGAAAAATTTGCCGGGTTGCTCCACGGCGTGGCCATGCGCACCCTGCGCGCCAGGGGCGCGGGCAACGACCGCGAGGCCGCCCGCGACGTGGTCCAGGATATCTTTCTGCGCCTGGTGAAGGACGACTTCAGGCTGCTCAAGACCTTCGACGCATCCCGCGCCTCGCTCCCCACCTGGCTCACCGTGGTGGCCCGCTCCACGGCCATCGATTCGCTTCGCCGCCCCTCCCCCACTCGCGACGGGGTGGAGTTGGACGAAACCCTCGCCGCCAGGGAGGACGCGCCCTTCTCCGGCAAGCTCGAACTGCCGCCCGGGCTTCTCTCCGAACGCCAGGGGCAGATCCTGCGCATGCTCTTCGACGAGGACATGGACGTGGCCGAGGTGGCCGGGGCGCTCAACGTGCAGGCCCAGACCGTGCGCAGCCTCAAGCACCAGGCCCTGGAGCGGCTGCGCGCGCACTACGCCGCCAACGGCGCCGCCTGACACGCTCGGCTCGAACGCGCCGATATCTTTACAATACGTCAATGACCGTTTTTTAATCCGCGCCCGTCACGGTTCAATACCCACGCCCGCCGGGCGCCGCAGCCTCCGTCCGTCCGGCCCCAAGGCCCGGGAAACGCCTCCCGCCCCGCCTTTGCCCCCCCTCAAGTTCCCGCCAGGACGGCCGATACTCTCCCCGTGGGGTTCTTGACCGCTGATTTAGTGCGGGCTACGAAGCGTGCACGCCAAGCGGAACACGGCGAACCGACACCCACGGGAGACGGCATGCCCAAGGACGGCGGCACAAACGGACCCAGGCCCCAGGACGAGGCGATAGACGCGGCGGCGGACCGCTGCCCGGACGAGATGACCCTGGCCTCCTACCTGGACGGACGGCTCTCCGGCGACGAAGAGGCCGTGATGGCCCTGCACCTGGCCCGCTGCCGCAAGTGCGCCACGGCCGTGGCCGAGCTTCGCGAACTTATCGCGGGGATCGATTCCGGCGTCGAGGACGAGGACGAAGCGCGCGCCGCCGCCGAGCGGGCCAAGAAGATCATCGACGGCTGAACGCCGCCCCCCTGCCCTTTCAGGCCCGCGACAAAACAAGCAAGCAACGCAGGGCTCCGCCCTGCACCCGCCAGGGGCAGTGCCTGCCCCTGGACCCGGCGACAGCTTCGCGGGCTTCACCCTTCACACGAACGTTTTCGCCCGCTGATTCGCGCTTTGCGCGAATCAGCGGGCGTTTTTTTCAATGAATAAAACCCTCGCCGCTCGCGGCGACGGCGGTCCGCCGGGATGAGCGCCGCCTTGGGCGCGTTCCCGGCGGTCCCCTCCCCCGCGCCCCTGTCCGGGCCAGCCGGTGAAACCCGCGAAGCTAAACGCCGGGGTCCGGGGGGAGGCACTCCCCCCGGCGTGTCCGGGCGGAGCCCGGCGGGTGCAGGGCGGAGCCCTGCCTAGCTTTCGAGCTGCGCCAGCTGCGACTCCAGGCTGGTCTGGAGCTGTTCGTACTGCCCGAGCAGCGTGTCCAGTCGCGAATACCTGTCGCGCAGGCGTGTCTCCATGTTGGCGATGCGCACGTTCTCGTCGTCTATCTTCTTCTGGATGTTGTTGGAAATGCTCGTGTAGTTGTCTTCCAGGATGGCCAGGGGGCCGGTGTTGGCGTTGGTCAATTCCGCCAGTTCGTCCACGAGTTCGCCGGTCTTGCCCTGGCGCAGGAACACCTTGTGGCTGTAGCCGCCGTCGGCCAGGTTGGCCACGTCGAGCACCAGGCCCGCCTCGGGGTGGCCCGAGGCCCCGGTGATGGTCGAACCGTTGGAGGAGAAGATGGCCGCGTGCCCGTTGATGGAGGCCGAGACGATCTTGCCGTTCTTCACGGTGTAGCTCACGCCGTGCTCGCCGGCCTTGGTGATGCCGCTGACGTACGACGAGTAGCGAATATCCCCGCTGTCGGTGTCGCCGATGAACTGGGCCGAGAACACGCGGCCCACGGCGCTGGCGTTGGACGCCAGCACGGCCCTTAGCCTCTCCTCGTCCAGGAGCAGCTGGCCGAAGGTGTCCGAGCCTTCGGTGGCGTCGGTGCTTATGCCCACCGAGGCCAGGGAGATGATGGAGTCGCGCGAGGAGTCGAAGCCCAGGCCCGGCGCGGCCGTGATGTTTTTCAGCATCGAGTCGATCATCTGCAGGCCGTAGTTGCCCGTGAGAAGAGACGCCGTCTGCGTGGAGGAGTCGTACTTGGTCAGCTCGCGCAGCATGGACTTCACGTTGTTCACCTGGTCGATGAAGCCCTGCACGTTCTCCACCACGGCGTCCACGTCCGTGTCCACGGTGATGGTCCCGGTTCCGGCCGAGCGCAGGTTCAGGGTGATGCCCGCGACCACGTCCGTCACGGTGTTGGAGGCCCTGGCGATCCAGGCGTCGGACTTGGGCCAGCCGTTTATCTTGACGAGCGCGTCCTGGTTCTCCTGGGTGACCTCGAAATTGGCCGCGCCGAAGCCCGAGAGCGTGGTCGCCCCGGAGACCACCAGGGAGTTTGCCGCGCCCGTGTCCAGCCCCTTGAGCTGGAGGTGGTAGCTCGAGCCGTCGTGGATGGTGGAGGCGCGCACCCCGGTGTTGCCGGAGTTGGTGTTGATGATGTTCACGATGTCGGTGAGCGTCGCCCCGGCGGGGATGGTGTTGGACACGGTGACGCCCGCGTAGGTGTAGACCATCCTGGTGGATGCGTTGGAGGAGTTGGCCACCGAGGTCAGCGACGAGTAGCCCGTGGTGGTGACCATGGTCTTGTTCTGGGCCAGCTGCTTGACGCTGCAGGAGTACGTGCCGTTCTCGGCCTCGCCCGTGGCCGAGGCCGAGGCCACGTCCGAGTTCGAGGAGGAGGCGGCCTTGGCCAGGAACTCGTTGATGGAGTCCATGCCCTGGAGCGAGGTGCGCAGGCTGAGCATGGCGCTGTTCAGCTCCTGGAAGGCGGTCTTCTTGTCCTCCCAGGTCTGCTTCCAGGTTTCGTAGGTGGTCACGCGCGACTGCTCCACCTGCACCAGCTTGGTGATCAGGGTGTCGAAGTCCGTGCCGCTGCCCAGGCCCGTGAAGTAGATCGCTCCGGCCGTGCTCATCCCGGAAGTGGCGTCGCCGATGGCCATGCTGGCGCTCCTTTGCTGTTCCCGAAGGCGCTAGATGTAGTTCAGAAGGCTCATGCCCATGATCTTGGAGGACGAGGACAGGACGCTCTGGTAGGCGTACTGGTACTTGGCCAACTCCAGGAGCAGCTGGGAGAGGTCCGCGTCCTCCACGGAGGAGAGCTGCGACACCGCGTTGTCGCGCAGCACCTCCACGGTGTTCTCCGCAAAGTCGAGCTTGTTCTCCCGCGCCCCCACCGAGGCCGCGCACGTCTCCAGGTGGGCCTGGGCCGTGGTCAGCTTCTCCAGGGCCTCGCCCACCCCGTCCATGTCGTTGGTCTCCAGGCAGCCGATCAGGTCCCCCACCACCTCGAATATGTTGGTCCCGCTGTCCGCGCCGAACACGGGCGAGGCGTTGCTCGCCCCGGCCTCCCTGTAGAGCCCGCCGAACACGTCCTTGCCCACGTTGTTCATGACCACCGAGCCGTTGGGGCCGATGTCCACGGAGATGTCCGCCGTGTTGGGCACGATGGTGAACATGTCCCCGGCCGCAAGCGTTCCGCCCGCGCCCGAGGAGAGCGCGAGGTAGCCGCCGGGCACGGAGAGCCTTCCGCTGGCCACGTTGCCCGAGACCCAGTTGGTCCCGCCGTCCACGCTGTAGGAGTAGGACACGGGGCCTGGCAGGCCCGCGTTGGAGTCGATGCGCACGCTCACGTTGAGCGAGAACACCCCGTCCGCGACGGCGTTGGCCATCTTGCTGCCGTAGGAGCGCACCGTGGCCCCGTCGTTGTCGTCGCCCAGGTAGAGGGCCGAGGGCCGGACCACCAGCGACGTGCCCGAGCCGCTGCCCGTCTCGGTCACGGCCGAGCCCGCCTTCAGGGTCACGGAGGCCCCGCCCAGGTTCAGGGTGTCCTGACCGGCCGCGAGCGTGGCCGTGGCCCAGGTCTTGCCGCCGTCGGAGGAGTAGCGGTAGCCGATGTCCTGGCCGCCCCCCACCGTGCCCGAGGACGTGAACTCCACCATGACGCTGGAGGCGCTCTCCCCTTGCACCTTGACCACCGCGTCCTGGGTGAGGGTTGCGTCGTTCACCGAGGCGTGGAGCGTCTGCGTGAAGGCCGGGCTGCCCGTCTTCTGGCCGCCGAAGATGCTGTTGCCGGAGACGGACGTGTTGGCCAGGGTGATCATCTGCTCGAAGTAGGCGCGCACCTCGGAGGCGACCTGGACCCGGTTGGCGTCGGTCAGCGTGCCGGTGGCGGCCTGGGTTGCCAGGCCCTTGATGCTCGTCATGAGCGTGCTGGCCGAGACCAGGGTGGAGTCGGCCTGGTTAAGCCACGCCCGGGCCGTGTCGATGTTCGAGGAGTACTGGTCCAGGCTCGAGACCACCGAGTCCAGGCGGCGGGCCTGGGCGTAGCCCGATGGGTCGTCCGAGGGGCGGTTGATGCGCAGCTGCGTGGAGTTCTGCTCGTTGGCCTGGGTGAGCCTGAGCAGGGAGTTGTTCATGTAGCGCAGCGAGTTGGAATAGATCATGTTCTGGGAAATCCGCATGGCGCGCGCTCCTTATTTGAGGCCCATGACCACGTCGAACATCTCGCCCGCGGTCTGGATCAGCTTTGCGGCAGCCTGGTAGTACTGCTGGTACTGCATGACCCTGGTCATCTCCTCGTCCAGGCTCACGCCGGAGACGGCCTCGCGCTGGGCGTAGAGGTCCTCGGCCAGGGTGGAGGCGTAGGTGGCCTGGGCGGAGACGGAGCTCTTGTCCGAGCCCACCTTGGAGCACAGCGCGGTCATGTAGTCCTGGAGCGTGGACGTGGTGGTGGTCTGCGCGCCCCGGAAGCTCACGCCCTGGGTGGCCAGGGCGGCCATGGCCTTGGCCGTGGTGTTGTCGCCCACGTTCACCTCGCCCGCGCCGTTGACGTGGCCCGCGCAGAGGCGGTTGGGATCCGCGGCCACCACGGCGGAAACGGCCACGCTGGAGGCGTCCGTGCCGGAAAAGAGCGTGTTGATGCCGAGGCCCGCCAGAAGCCCGGAGGAGTCCTCGGCGAACTGGAACGCCACGCCGTCCCGGGCCTTGATCTCGAGCTTGCCGTTCTGGATGGAGGCCGTGAGGCTGCCCGGAAAGCTCGCGTTGATGGCGTCGCGCACGTCCTCCAGCGAGTGCACGGAGGGGTCGAAGCTCGAAGTGCCGGGCGTGACGGAGCTGAAGTCCAGGGCGCTCACCGAGATGTTCTCGCCGGTGGAGGCGTCGTAGAGGGCGATGGAGACGTTGCCGGGCTTGAGGTAGTCCGCCCAGTGCAGGCCGCTTTTGGCCAGGGGGGCGCCCTGGTCGGCCACGGCGTACTCGCCGGTGGCCTCGGTGAAGTTCGTAAGCCCCGCGCCCTGGCTGTGGGCGCGGTTCACGCTCCAGATGAGGCCTTCGGCGAAGGCGTCCAGCTTGTCCTGGTAGGCGCCCGCGTACTGGTCGCGAAGCGCCAGCAGCCCGGCCAGCGAGCCGCCCGAGAGCCGGTTGGAGGAGTCGTTGCCGGAAAGCGGGGTCACGTTCACGGTGCCGCCCGTGGCCGTCACCCAGTAGACGCCGCTTTTCGGCATGACGTTGAACCTGTCGCCCGCGCTTATGGGCGTGGACGGGGCAGTGTCCGGGTCCGAGGCCGTGCCGAACCAGATGGAGACCCCGTCCGCCTCCGCCTTGTTTGAGCTGTCCCCGGCCGCGAAGGTCTTAACAGCCCCGTTCTCGTCCGTGACCCAGGTCTTGCCGCCGTCCAGGGACACCTGGAACGTGGCCGCCGCGGCCCCGCCCGAGGTGTCGCCGGCGGTCACGAACTTCACGGTGAGCTCGTTCGAGGAGGAGCCCTCGAAGTAGAGCTTGCCGTCGAACGAGGACGAGGGCGTGAGCGCCGCCGTGCTCTTGGGGCCCTCCACGCTGAAGGAGTAGGCGCTCGCCCCGTCTACCAGGGCCTGGCCCTCGGCGGTGAGCACGCGCACCTGGCCGTCGTCCTGGGCGATGACGTTGATGTCCACGTACCCGGCCAGGTCGCGCAGCATCTGGTCGCGCTGGTCCAGCAGGCCGCTGGCGTCGCTGCTCTGGGCCACGGCCCTGTTCATGGCCGCGATGCTCTCGAGGAGCGAATTGACGGTCTTCACCTGGCTCTCGATGGCCGAGTTCACCGAGGTGACGATGGAATCCAGATTGGCGTCCATGGAGTTCAGGGTCTCGGCCAGCGAGGCGGCGGCGGTCAGGGTCTCCTGGCGCACGGCCGCGTTGGAGGACCCGGCGGCCAGGTTCGAGAGGCTTGTGATGAAGGTGTCCAGCGAGGAGGAGATCCCCGAACTGGAGGTGCTGTTGAAGAGCGCCTCGATCTGGGCCAGGTTCGTGTTGAGGGTGGAGTAGTAGGTGCTGGCCGAGGACTGGGTCAGGTAGCGCCGCTCCAGGTAGGAATCCAGGTTGCGCACGATGGAGGAGATGTTCGCGCCAACGCCGATCCTGCCGTCGGGGTAGCCGTCCGTGGTGAAGTTCACCGTGCGCCGGACGTAGCCCTCGGTGGAGGCGTTGGCGATGTTGCCCCCGTGGACGTTGAGCGCCGTCTGGAAGTTGGAGAGGGCGGACTGGCCGATGGTCAGGAGGTTGTTGAGCATGGCTTTCGCTCCCGGCCCCGGCCGGGGTCACCGGCCGGGGCGGATGTTTCGCGCCCTAGCGCTTCAGTTGGATGACTTCCTGAAGCATGGTGTCCACGGTGCTGATCACCTTGCTGTTGGCCTGGAAGCCGCGCTGGTAGGTGATCATGCTGACGATCTCCGTGGCCGTGTCCACGTTGGACTGCTCGAGCTTGCCCGAGGCCACGCTGCCCATGCCCGCGTTGCCCGCCGTGCCGATGCGCGGGTCGCCCGAGTCCAGGGTCTTGCTGTAGAGGTTGTTGCCCTCGCGCTGGAGGCCCTGGAGGTTGGTGAAGTCCGCCAGGCCCAGGACGAAGAGGCTCTTGTTCTGGTTGTTGGAGTAGTTGCCCACCACCACGCCCTCGGAGGTCACGGTGACGCCCTGGAGGAACCCGCTGCCGTAGCCGTCCTGGCCCTCGTCGTTGATGCTGAAGGCGTTGGTGTAGCTGGTGGTCGTGGTGTTGCTGGTCTTGATGCCGGTCATTTGGGGCAGGCTCGAGAAGTCCGTGCCCACGGCGGCCGCGCTGGCCGCGCCGCCGGTCCAGCCGCCGTACTGCTGGGTGCTTCGGAGGCCCAGGTCCAGGCTGATGTTCTTGGCGTTGGCCGACCCGGCCGTGCTGGCGTTGGAGGAAGCCGTGAAGTTGGGCGTGATCACGGGGTAGCCGTCCTGCGAGAAGGACGCGGGCACCCAGTTGGAGAGGTCCTTCATGTCGCCGGAGGCGTTGGAGCTCAGGGTGAAGGCGCTCATGTTGGTGATGCGCCCGGCCGAGTCGAAGGTCAGGGTGCCGGTCATGAGGATGCCCGCGGCCGAGGTGGCGGCCAGGCGCGCGCCGTTTATGGTCCGGCCGTCCTCGCCGGGGTTGCAGGTGACCACGAACTCCCAGACGTTCTTGTTTGCCGCGTTGCTGGCCTTGTCGAAGTAGATGGTCACGTCGTGGGAGGTGCCCGACTCGTCGTAGATCTTGAGCGTGCTCTGGTAGCCGTAGGTCGAATCGGCCAGCGGCGTGTCGGACTGTCCGTCCCAGCTCTTGAACAGGGCGAAGAAGGGATCGGCGGCGTCGGTGGTCTTCTCCTCGGCCTTGGAGTTCAGGTTGGTGACCATGCGCAGCTTGGTGGTGGCCGAGGGGGCCAGCTGGAAGCTGTCGAGCTTGATGTCCTTGAGCGAGCCGATGTTGCTCACCTGGCCGCTGGAGGGGTCGGTGTAGGCGTCCCAGCCCTGGACCACGTAGCCGTTGGGGTCCTTCAGGTAGCCATACTTGTCGAAGGCGAAGTTCCCGGCGCGGGTGTAGAAGAGGTTGCCGGTGTTCGGGTTGGCGACCATGAAGAAGCCGTTGCCCGAGAGCGCCAGGTCCGTGGACGAGCTCGAGTCGATGAAGGCCCCCTGCGAGAAGTCGCCGTAGATGCTGGCCAGCCCCGCGCCCATGCCCACCTGGCCGAAGGTGTTGCCCGTGGTCACGTTGGTGTAGAAGAAGTCCTCGAACTGCACGCTCGAGCGCTTGAAGCCCATGGTGCTGGTGTTGGCCAGGTTGTTGCCTACCACGGACATGGCCTGGCTGTGGATGCCGAGGCCGGAAATGCCGGTATACATGGCGGACATGAGCGACATGGCTTACCTCCTCGCTTGCCCGGCCTAGGCGTCGGGGTTGGTGATGCTCTGGACGCTGGTGAGGTTCACCTTCCGGCCGTCCTTGAGCGTGAGCATGATGGAGCCGCTTTCCACGGACACGCCGTTGACCACGCCCGAGATGGACGTGTCGGCCTTGAGCTCGGCCCCGGCCGAGTCCGTGCCCACGATGGCGATGGAGTAGGTGCCGTCCTCCACGGCCCCGCCGTCGTCGTCCAGGCCGTCCCAGCTGAACGTGTGCTCGCCCGCGTCCCTGCCCCCCAGGTCCACGGTGCGCACGGTGTTGCCGTCCTCGTCGTAGATGTAGGCCTTGAGGGTCTTGGCGTCCGAGCCCAGGGTGTAGCTGGTGGCGGAGGCCGCGCCGTCCTCCACGGTGACCTCGTAGCCCGAGGCCATCACGGTCCTGCCGATGTAGGAGGCCGCGTTGGTGGCGGTCTGGAGCGTCAGGGCCGAGAGCGCGGAGGTGAGCGTGTCGTTCATGTTGGTCATCTGCTCGAGCATGGAGAACTGCGTGAGCTGGCCGATCATCTCCGTGGCGTCCATGGAGTTGAACGGGTCCTGGTTCTCCAGCTGGGCCACGAGGATGGTCAGGAAGTCGTCCTTGCCCATGGACGTGGACGCCGCGTCCGACGTGCTGTTCTGCTTGATGCTGTTGAGGTAGGATGTGGTGTCCACGTACATTGCGTTCGCCTCCTGGGGCTTTGCGCCGTGATGTTTCAGTTGCACCGGGCGGACGGACCGCCGGGGGCCGTTCCTTCGTTCACGAGGGGCCACGCGCCCGGGGCCTCCCCGCCCACTAGGGCCTTGCAGCGCCCCAGGCATCCCGGCCCCGGGTCCTGCGGGACGGTGAGCATGAGCGCGGCCAGCTCCTCCAGGGCCTTGCGGCACTTTGCGCAGCAGCCGAAGTGCTCGCGCCAGCGGACCCTTTCCCCCCCGGTCATGGCCTGGTCGAGCCAGGCCGCCATCTCCATCTCGTCGGGGCAACGCACGATTTCTCCCTCCCCCGGGGCTTTCGCCCCCATTTTTGCGGGCCTCGCGCGGCCCGCGCGCCCGGCCGGACCCCCCAGCCCGGCCGGGCAACCGCCGCTTCAGCAGCGTCCCCCCTTCTTCAGGGCCACCCACTCGTGCTGGAGAAGCTCCATGGCCTCCCACTGGAGCGAGCGGACCTCCTGCACCGTGACGCCGAGCATCCCGGCGGCCTGCACCGCCGTGCACCCCTCCCCGAAGATCAGGCGCAGCACGCACTTCTGCGAAGGCGTGAAGAGCTGGTCCAGGCCGTCCAGGTAGTCCTCGGCCCCGGTCACATCCACGTTCATGGCCTTGAACACGTCGGAGAGCCGCGACTGGGCGTAGTGGGAGCGGCGCACGTAGGTGAGCGTCATCTCCCTGGTCATGACCACGATGCACGTCTGCACGGAGCACCTTTCCGAGGCGTCGTAGTAGGAGGGGTTGTCCACCTCCTGCACCAGCCTGCTCATGATCATGCGCTTCACCTGGAGCACG
This sequence comes from Fundidesulfovibrio sp. YSD1, assembly GCF_055397115.1. Classification (NCBI taxonomy): domain Bacteria; kingdom Pseudomonadati; phylum Thermodesulfobacteriota; class Desulfovibrionia; order Desulfovibrionales; family Desulfovibrionaceae; genus Fundidesulfovibrio; species Fundidesulfovibrio sp. YSD1. Next base: position 3,075,006 of record NZ_AP043666.1, on the reverse strand, counting down.
TCCTTGGGGTTCTCCGAGCCGGTGTGCTTGGAGAGGCACATTCTGATGACGCGCTCCATCATCCGCCATGAATCCCTCGCGGAGTTCATGTCGATCATGAACACCTTGGCCAGAAGCTCGGTGGTGAATTCCTCGATGATTTTCTGCATGTCCGTCTCCGTGCGTAAAAGTCGCGGCGCTTTGGCCGGACGCGTTTTCGCGTCTCTTGAAGGGAGGTACGGACGGGAAATGCGAAACATCCACGCGGAGGCGAAAAAAGTGCGGATTATTTCGGCGGGAGGCCGCGAAGCGGCCTGGGACGGGGCTTGGCTGATTTCGAGGCGGACGGGGAACGGGATGCGCGCGCCAGGGCGTCCCGACGGAGGCGGCGGAAGGCCTTACTCCACAGGATAAGGCCTGGGATTCAAGGCTGATATCTTGAAATTACATATCTCGATCGAATAGAATCAAATCATAGACATACGCATCACACCAACGTGGTTGCACCCCGGATTAACTCCTACCCTCCAGGTTCCACGTTGGGAAAAAACGCACATTGCCTTGTTTTTCTTGACAGATATTTCCGAAAATTACATAGACTGAAACAAACGTCACCAAACCCCGGGATAAATCGAAAGACAGGGGGAACAATGGTATTCAGCTGGCTGAACGTGGCCGTGCTCGCCTGCCTGGCCGCCGGGATCGCCTTCGCGGCGGGGCCCCTGGCGGCGTCCTGGCTCCTGGCCCCGCGCACGCGCGGAGGCGCCTTCGCCGAGCCCTACGAGTGCGGCATGGTCCCGCGCGGGCAGGCCTGGACGCGCTTCGGCATCAACTACTCCCTCTACGCGCTCATCTTCCTCTCCTTCGACGTGGACGTGCTCTACCTCTTCCCGGTGGCCGCCCACTATCCCGACAGCCGCGGCTGGGACGCCTTCGTCGCGGTGGCCGTGTTCGTGGCCGTGCTCGGCCTGGCCATGGCCTACTTCCAGAGAAAAGGGGTTTTCACATGGCCCAGGCGCATTCAGTAGTCTCCTGCCCTCCCCCGGCCCCGAGCACAGGCGAGATCCTGCCTCCGAGGCTCGATTTCGAGCTGCCCCGGCAGGTGTTCGACCTCTGCCGGTCCATGTCGCTTTGGCCCATGACCTTCGGCCTGGCCTGCTGCGCCATCGAGATGATGGCCGTGACCATGCCGCGCTTCGATCTGTCGCGCTTCGGGGCCGAGGTCTTCCGCCCCTCGCCGCGCCAGAGCGACCTGATGATCGTGGCCGGCACCGTGACCAGGAAGATGGCCCCGGCCCTGGTGACCCTCTACGAGCAGATGCCCGCGCCCAAGTACGTGCTGGCCATGGGCAACTGCGCCATCTCCGGCGGGCCCTTCAAGTACCCGGACCAGTACGCCGTGGTGGAGGGCGTGGACAGGCTCGTGCCCGTGGACGTGTACGTGCCCGGCTGCCCGCCCAGGCCCGAGGCCCTCATGGAAGGCATCTTCCGCCTGCAGAAGATCATCACGGGCAAGCGCTTCTGGCCCGTGCCCGCCCTGGTCGAGGAGGACTGAACATGCCGGAACTGACTTCCCGCCTGGGCCTGGCCCTGCCTTCAGGCTCCTCGGGCCGCGACGCGGCCCTGGTCATCGCGCCGGAGGACCTGCGCCTGGTGGCCGAGCGCATGCTCTGCCAGGACTGGTTTTTGGAGGACATCACCGGCCTGGACGTGGCCGAGGGGGTGGCGCTGCTGTACCACTTCGCCCACTGGGAGCGCCCCGGGCGCGTGGTGCTGCGCGTGCTCCTGCCCCACGACGACCCGGTGTGCCCCTCCATCGAGGGCATCTACCCCGGGGCGTCCTGGCACGAGCGCGAGACCCGCGACTTCTTCGGCGTGGAGTTCACGGGCGCGGCCAACGACACCCCGCTGCTCCTGGCCGAGCGCCTGGACCCGCCGCCGCTTCTCAAGGCCCCCATAGCCAGGGTCTCCACCAACCAGCTCTGGCCCCACGGCGAGTGGGTGGGCCACGGCACCGGGCATTCCCTGGCCGAGGAGCTCATGGCCGCGTGCGGCCCCGAGGACGCCCCCGGGGAGGAGCGCTCATGAGCTTCACCGCTCCCGACCCGTGCGCCGGGCTGGAAGGCGACTTCTACGCCCGGCACTTCGCCCTGGAAGCCAAGGACGATTCGCTGATCCTGAACATGGGGCCGCAGCACCCCTCCACCCACGGCGTGCTGCGCGTGATCCTGGAGCTCGACGGCGAGTACATCCTCAGAAGCGAGCCCGTGCTCGGCTACATCCACCGCATGCACGAGCACATGGCCCAGAACAGGGCCTACATCCAGTTCTTCCCCAACATGGGCCGCGTGGACTATCTGCACGCCCTGGCCTGGAACTGGGCCTGGGCCGGGGCGGTGGAGCGCCTGGCCGGGATCGAGGTGCCCGAGCGCGCGGAGTATATCCGCGTGATCTGCACGGAGCTCAACCGCGTCAACTCGCACCTGCTCTGGTGGGGAGCCTACCTTCTGGACCTGGGGGCGGTGACGCCCATCATGTACGCTTTCGAGGACCGCGAGCTGATCATGGACATCCTCCAGGAGCTCACGGGCTCGCGCCTGACCTACGCGGCGTTTCGCTTCGGCGGCATGTGCGCGGACATAAGCCCCACCTTCGCGGCCCGCACCCGCAAGCTTCTCGAGCGCATGCCCGAGCGCCTGGAGATGTACCGCGAACTGGTCACGGGCAACGTGATCCTGCGCGGCCGCCTGGAGGACGTGGGGCACATCGACCGCGTCACCGCCCTGCGCTACGGGGCCACCGGCCCGGTGCTGCGCGGCTCGGGCGTGCCCTACGACGTGCGCCGGGCCGAACCCTACGGCGTGTACCACCGCTTCGACTTCGCCGTGCCCGCCTACCCCCAGGGCGACTCCATGGCCCGCTACATGGTGCGCATGGACGAGATAGAGGCCTCGCTCGAGATCATCCGCCAGGCCTTGGACGGCCTGCCCGAGGGCCAGTTCATGAACCCCGACGCCCCGCGCGGCAAGTGGAAGCCCCCGGCGGGCGAGACCTACTTCGCGGTGGAGGGCGCGCGCGGCAAGATCGGCGTGTACCTGGCCAGCGACGGCAGCGAGATACCCTACCGGGTCAAGCTGCGCTCCCCCAGCTTCTCCAACCTGAGCCTGTTCTCGGAGATCGCCCAGGGCACCCTGCTTTCAGACGCCGTGGCCATCCTGGGCAGCCTGGACCTCGTCATCCCGGAGATCGACAGATGAGCGACTTCATCCCCGGCGAACTGATCCGCCTCGTGGTCGCGCTGGTGGCCATCATGGGCTTCGTGGCGGCCAACGGCATGATGCTCCTCTACGTGGAGCGCAAGGTGGCGGGCCACGTGCAGCGCCGCCCCGGCCCCTTCGAGGTCGGCCCCCACGGCCTGTTCCAGGCCCTGGCCGACGCGGGCAAGCTGGTGGGCAAGCAGCTGGCCACCCCGGCGGGGGCCGACGCCCTGCTCTTCTGGACCGCGCCGCTCATGGCCTTCATGCCCGTGCCGCTCTCCTTCATCGCCATGCCCTTCGGCGAGAACCTCTGGGGGTTGGCCACCAACGTGGGCATCCTGCTCATCCTCTCCTTCGCGGGCTTCAACGTGCTGGCCTTGTGCCTGGCGGGCTGGGCTTCCAACAACAAATGGTCGCTTCTGGGGGGAGCGCGCGCCGTGTCGCAGGCCGTGGCCTACGAGATTCCCCTTCTGCTCTCGGTGCTGGCCGTGTGCATGATGTCCGGCAGCCTGGACCTGCGCGAGATGGCCGCGCACCAGGGCCACTGGCCCTGGCAGTGGAACGTGCTGGTGCAGCCCCTGGCCTTCTTCATCTACTTCGTGTGCGCCGTGGCCGAGACCAACCGCGCCCCCTTCGACCTGCCCGAGGCCGAGTCCGAGCTCACGGCGGGCGTGCACACCGAATACTCGGGCATGGGCAACGGCATCATCTTCCTGGCCGAATACGCCAACATGCTGGTGGTCAGCTGCGTGGCCACGGTGCTCTTCCTGGGCGGGTCCAACGGGCCGTTCGCGCCCGGGCCGTGGTGGTTTTTGGCCAAGATGTACGCCCTGGTCACGCTGATCATCTTCATGCGCTGGACCTATCCGCGCGTGCGCTTCGACCAGCTTCTGAACCTCAACTGGAGATGGCTCATGCCCCTGGCCCTGGCCAACCTGGTGCTGACCGCGTTCTTCACCAAGCTCTTCGGGGGCGCGTGATGAACCTGGCAACAGCCGTCAAGCAGGCCCTCATTGGGCTTGGCAGCATGTTCACGGGCCTCAAGGTCACCGGGACCAACTTCTTCAGACCCCAGGAGACCATCCACTACCCCCGCCAGGAGGTGGACACCCTCTCCACCTTCCGGGGCCACATCGAGCTGGTGGGCGAGGACGCGGACCCGGCCAAGGCCCGCTGCGTGGGCTGCGGGCTGTGCATGGAGCTCTGCCCATCCAACTGCATCCGCGTGGAGGCCGAGGACCCGCCGCCGAGCAACGGCATCTGCTACCCCTCCCAGGTGGCCTCGGAGATGCTCATGCCCACCCCGCGCTTCCGGGCCGCGCCCCCGAGCCAGGAGCCAGTGGCGCGAAAACTCCTGGGCTACCATCTGACCTACCACACGTGCAGCCTGTGCGGGCTGTGCGTGCAGAACTGCCCGGCGGGGTCGCTGCGGTTCTCCTCCAACGTCTACTTCGCCGGGACCTCGCGCTCCACCTTCGAGATCGACCTCATGGCCCGCCTGGAAAAGCAGGCCGGAAAAAGGGGGCATCGCCCATGAAAGAGCTGGTTGTTCAGGCGTCGTTCGCGCTCTATGCCTTGATGTCGCTCGGCGGCGCGGTGTGGGCCGTGACGGCGAAAAGCCTGGTGCGCGCGCTCCTGGGGCTCGTGGTCTCGCTCATGGGCGTGGCCGCGCTCTACGTGCTTATCGCGGCCCCGCTGGTGGCGCTGATGCAGATGCTCATCTACGTGGGCGCGGTGGTGGTGCTCATCTTCTTCGCCATCATGCTCACCAGGGCCCAGGCCGAGGCCGAGGAAAGCTCCGGCAAGGGCCGGAGGGCGCTCGTGGTCGCGGGAGCGGCGGCGCTCGGCGTGGCGGGATTTCTCGCGGCGGCCGTCATCAAGCACGGCCCGGCCGAGTCGCTCACGGCTTCGGAGACGGCCCCGGGCGAGTTGGGGAAGCTCTTCCTCAACGAATACGTGCTCGGCTTCGAGGTGATCTCGGTGGTGCTCTTCGCGGCCATGGCCGGGGCGGTGCTTTTGACCTTCGAAAGGAGGAAGGGACGGTGAGTTCTCTCGCCCTGTATCAACTGGTGGCCTTCGGGCTCCTGGCCGTGGGGCTCTTCGGGCTGTTTTCGCGCTCGAGCCTGGTGGGCATGCTCATAAGCGTGGAACTGATGCTGAACGGCGCAGGGCTCTCCGTGGTGGCGGCCGGGCAGCTGACCCCCATGCCGGACGCTGTCAGCCAGGCGACCACGCTCTTCATCATGGGCCTGGCCGCTGCCGAGTCCACGCTGGTGCTGGCCATCGTCTACGTGGTGCGCAAGCGCTTCGGCCAGGCCCAGAGCGAAACCGTTTCCGAGCTCAAGGGGTGATCATGACCGACTTCATCGAAAGCCCCCGGCTGCTCCTGCCCCTGGCCATCACCTTCGCGGCCCCGCTCCTGGTCTGGCGCATGGGCAAGAACCCCAACGCGCGCGAGGCCGTGAGCTTCGCGGCGGGCTTCCTGGCCTTCGCCTGCGTGCTCTGGCTCGCCCCGGCGGTGCTTACGGGCAAGGTGTGGACGTGGCGCATGTTCACCCTGCTGCCGGGCGTCACCGTGAGCTTCTGCGCGGACGGGCTCTCGCTCATCTTCGCGCTGGTGGCCTGCTTCCTGTGGATGTTCGCCACCAGCTACAACATCGGCTACATGCGCTCGCTCAACGAGCACGCCCAGACCCGCTACTTCTTCTGCTTCGCCGTGGCCATCTTCGGCGCGCTCGGCGTGGCCTTCTCGGCCAACGTCTTCACGCTCTACCTGTTCTACGAGCTCATCACCATCTTCACCTACCCCCTGGTGGCCCACCACCAGGACGAGGAAGGGTTTGCCGGCGCGCGCAAGTACATGGTCTACCTGATGGGCTCCTCCAAGCTCTTCCTGCTGCCCGCCATGGTGCTGACCTACGTGCTGGCGGGCACGCTGGACTTCAACCTCCAGGACGCGGCGCGCGGCATGTTTCCGCCGGACGCCAACCCCACGCTCGTCTCGGTGACGTACTTCCTCTACCTCTTCGGGCTGGCCAAGGCGGCCATCATGCCCCTACACAACTGGCTGCCCGGGGCCATGGTCGCGCCCACGCCGGTCTCGGCCCTCTTGCACGCGGTGGCCGTGGTCAAGGCGGGCGTGTTCTCTCTCAGCCGCGTGATGCTCTCGGGCTTCGGGGTGGAGCTTCTGGACAAGCTGGGCCTGGGCATGGCCACGGCCTACCTGGCGGCCTTCACCCTGGTGGCCGCCTCGGTGATCGCCCTGACCAAGGACGACCTCAAGGCCCGCCTCGCCTACTCCACGGTGAGCCAGCTCTCCTACGTGATCCTGGGCGTGGCCCTGCTCACGCCCATGGCCGTGAGCGGGGGGCTCACGCACATCGCGCACCACGCCTTCTCCAAGATCACGCTCTTCTTCGCCGCCGGAGCCATCTACGTGGCCGCGCACGTGAAGAAGATAAGCCTGATGGACGGGCTCGGGCGCAGGATGCCCTTCACCTTCGGGGCCTTCGCCCTGGCCAGCCTCTCCATGATCGGCGTGCCGCCCTCCTGCGGGTTCGCCACCAAGTGGCTGCTGGCGGGCGGGGCGCTCGAAGGGGGCAAGATGGTCATCCTCGTCGCCCTGGGGCTCTCCACGGTGCTGAACGCCGCGTACTTCACGCCCATCATCTACCGGGCCTTCTTCAAGCCCGCGCCCGAGGGCGGGGAGCACCACCACGGGGGCGAGGCTCCCCTGACCATGGTGGTGCCGCTCTCGCTCACGGCCGCCATCTCCATCTACCTGGGGCTTTTCCCCGAAACCTTCCTTCGCTTCGCCAAGGCCATGGGAGGCTACTAGCATGCACGCAACCGCAACCTCCTTCAGGACCAAGCCATGCTGAAATCCACAGCCGCGCGCATATTCCTGGCCGCCCTGGCCGCGCTCCTGGCCGCGAACCTGTTCATCCGGCCGGACCATCCGCACTTCGGGGCCGAGAGCGCGTTCGGGTTCTGGGCCGCCTTCGGCCTGGCGGCGGGCCTGGCCCTGATCGCCCTGGGCGGGCTCGGGCTCGGACCCCTGACCCGCTTCCCGGAGGAGGACTCCAATGAGCGCTGATGCGGGCTTCTTCTTCAATCCGGCGCTCGCGTTCATCGTCGTGGCCGCCGCGCTGCCCTTCCTGGAGCGCTTCAAGGGCTGGCGCTGGCTCACGCTCGTGCCTCCCGCGCTGACCCTGGGCCTGGCCGCCTCGCTGACCGTGGCCGTGCAGGCGGGCCCCCTGGAACTCGGATCGTTCGAGTGGATGGGCATGCATCTCTCGACGGGCCGGGTGGACAAGCTCTGCCTGGTGTTCGTGTGGGTGTTCGCGATGCAGTCGGTGCTGGCGGGCGTGTATTCGCTGGACGCCAGGACCCCGGGGGAACCGGCCGCCGCCGCGCTGCACGCGGGCGGGGCCTTCGGCTGCCTCTTCGCCGGGGACTACGTGACGCTCTTCATCTTCTGGGAAGTGACCACGCTCGGCTCCACGCTGCTCATCTGGCTCAGGCGCTCGCCGTCGGCCATCGCCGCCGGGTACCGCTACTTTCTCTTCCACATCTTCGGCGGGGTGCTCCTGCTCTTCGGCCTGATCCTTCGGGCCAAGGCCACGGGCAGCTTCGCCTTCGGCCAGATGGACGTGGCCAGCCTGCACTACTACGATTGGCTGATCCTGGGCGGTTTCGCGGTGAACGCCGCCGTGGTGCCCCTGCACGCCTGGCTCTCCGACGCCTACCCCGAGGCCTCGGCCATGGGCGCGGTGTACCTTTGCGCCTTCACCACCAAGACCAGCGTGTACGTGCTGGCCCGGGCCTTCCCGGGCCTCGAGGTGCTGACCATGCTGGGCGCGGCCATGACCCTCTACGCCGGGCTCTACGCCATCGTGGAGCACGACGCGCGCCGGTCGCTGGCCTACCAGACCATCGCGCAGGTGGGCTTCATGGTGGCCGGCGTGGGCATCGGCAGCGAGCTGGCCATCAACGGGGCCTGCGCCCACGCCGTGGCCCACGTGGTCTACAAGGGGCTCATGTTCATGACCGTGGGCGCGGTGCTCACCAGCGCGGGGACCACGCGCATGGACCTGGTCGGCGGGATCGGGGCGCGCCTGCCCCTGGTGGCCGCCTGCTACATGGCCGCCGCCGCGAGCACGTCCGGGCTGCCGCTGTTCTCGGGCTTCACCACCAAGTCCATGACCATCTCCGCCGCCTTCGAGCACGCGAAGTGGCTGGGCGTCGTCCTGGAGCTCGGGGCCCTGGCCGCCATCGTGGGCGTCGGGATCAGGCTGCCCTGGCTGCTCTTCTTCGGCGAACGCAAGGGGCCTGAAACGCTCGAGCCCGTGAGCGTAAACCGCAAGGCCGCCATGGTGGCCGCCGCCGCGCTCTGCCTGGGCATCGGCGCGGCCCCGGGGGTTGTCCAGTCCATCCTGCCCTTCAAGAGCGACTTCCACTTCTACTCGGGCTTCACGGTGCTCCAGTCGCTCACGCTCACGGGCTTCGCGGGCCTGGCCTACATGCTCGGCCGCAAGTGGGTGGCCCCGGTGCCGGGACGCCTGGCGGACTTCGACATGTTCTTCGCCATGCTCGGCAGGATCTTCTTCAGAATCGTCTCCACCCCTCTGGCCTGGGTGGACGGAGTCTGGAGCGAGGTCTACCGCACCCAGGGCCTGCGCGGGCTCATGGTCCAGGCCCAGGCCTCGGCCGTGTTCGACCGCAAGGGCATCGACACCGTGGTGGACGGGGCGGCCCACCTGACGGCCCACGCCGGGCGCGCGGCCGCATCGGCCCAGACCGGCAGGCTCCAAGCCTACCTGACCGCGTCGGCGGCCATCGCGGCGGCCGTGTTCGCGGCTGTGTGGCTTTTCTCGTGAGGGCGCGAGCGAACGTGACCCGGCCCATCACAGCGATCAACCAGGAGAACGCATGACTTCCTCCGGCGGATTCCCCATCCTCTCCGCGCTCATGATCCTGCCGCTCGTGGCGGCCGTGATCGTTCCCTTCCTGCGCGGCGACCTGGCCGTGCGGGGCTTCACCCTGGCCGTGGGCCTGGCCGAACTGCTCCTGAGCATCCCGCTCTACGGGTTCGACCCGGCCCTGCCCGGGTTCCAGTTCACGGAGCTTCGCGCCTGGGTGCCCCAGTGGGGCCTCCACTACCACCTGGGCCTGGACGGGCTGAGCCTCTTCATGGTCATGCTCTCGGTGGCGCTCCTGCCCCTGTGCGTGCTCTGCTCCTGGACGTACATCAAGGCGCGCATCAAGGAGTTCCACATCTGCCTGCTGGTGATGACGGCCGCGTGCGTGGGGGTGTTCTCCGCGCTCGACTTCGTGCTCTTCTACATCTTCTGGGAGGCCATGCTGGTCCCCATGTTCCTGCTCATCGCGGTGTGGGGCGGCCCCGAGCGGCGCTACGCGGCCCTCAAGTTCTTCCTCTACACTTTGGCTGGCAGCACGCTTCTTCTGGTGGCCATCATCGCCTTCCGCGCGGTGGGCGGCAGCTTCTCCATCCCGGAGCTCATGGGCCAAGGGTTCTCGGAGTCCTTCCAGCGCTGGACGTTCCTGGCCATGGCCCTGGCGTTCGCCATCAAGGTGCCCATGTTCCCCTTCCACACCTGGCTCCCCGCCGCGCACGTGCAGGCCCCCAGCGCGGGGAGCGTGATCCTGGCGGCCGTGCTCCTCAAGATGGGCACCTACGGCTTCATGCGCTTCTGCCTGGGGCTCACGCCCGAGGCCAGCCAGTTCTTCGCGCCCATGATGATCGCGCTCTCGGTGATCTCCATCCTCTACGGCGGGCTCACGGCCCTGGGCCAGACCGACCTCAAGCGCATGGTGGCCTACTCCTCGGTGGGACACATGGGCTTCGTGACCTTGGGCATCTTCATGTTCAACATCCAGGGACTGGCCGGGGCGCTCTTGCAGATGCTCAACCACGGCATCACCACGGGCGCGCTCTTCATCATGCTCGGCCTGGCCTACGAGCGCAGCCACAGCCGCGAGATGGCCGACCATCAGGGCATGGGCAAGTACCTGCCCGCGTTCATGGGCATGTGGGGGCTTTTCGCCATGTCGTCGCTGGCCTTCCCCGGAACCAACAGCTTCGTGGGCGAACTCCTGGTGCTCACCGGGGCCTTCTCCGCGAACCTCTGGGCCGCGTTCCTCTCAATCCCCGGGGCCATGCTGGCCGCCGCCTACATGCTGCGCGCCACCCGGACGATGGCCTGGGGAGCGCCCTCCACGGCGAAAAACTGGGCGGACCTGAACAGGCGCGAGTGGGCCACGCTCATTCCCCTGGCCGCGCTGGTGCTCTACCTCGGGTTCGCCCCGGGGCTGGCGCTCAGGACCATCGAGCCGTCGCTTGCGCGCCTGCTGGCCGGAGTGAACAAGCCCCAGGCCGCCGAGCGCCTGACCACCCAGGCCGCGCCGCCAGCGCCCAGGCCTGCAAGCCCCATCGTGGCGGAGGTGAACTGACATGAGCGCCACGCTTTTCCTGCCCGAGATCGCCATGGCCCTTGTGGTCCTGGCCTTCTTCCTGGAGACGCTCGGTTTCGAGTCCCTGGCCTGGCTCAAGGGAAAGATGGTCCCGCTGGCCGCGCTCGCGGCGCTGGTGGCGGCCTCCAGCATGGGCGCGCGCGGCGAGGCCTTCGCGGGATGCTACCGCGTGGACGCCCTCTCGCAACTCTTCAAGCTGGCCGTGGCGACTGGCTTCGCGGTTGTCTGCGCCATGGCCCCGGCCCCGGCGCAGGTGGCCAAGGAGAAGAGGCCGGACTACTTCATGCTCCTGGCCGTCTCGGCCTTCGGGCTCATGCTCCTCTCCTCCGCCGCCGAGCTGACCACCATGTACCTCTCGCTGGAGCTGGCCTCCCTGAGCCTCTACGCCGTGGTCCCGCTGCGCGCCGAGAGCCGGGGCGCGGCCGAGGCCGCCGTGAAGTACATCCTCTACGGAGCCATGGTCTCGGCGCTCTCGCTCTATGGCCTATCCTTGATCATGGCCTCGCAGCACAGCACCATGCTGGCCGAGCTCGCCTCCAAGCCCTGGAGCATGGCCCAGGCCCCGCTGGCCGTGCTGGGCCTCAGCCTCTACCTGTGCGGGTTCTTGTTCAAGCTGGCGCTGTTCCCGTTCCACTTCTGGGCCCCGGACGTGTACCAGGGCGTGGGCAACGAGGCCGCCGCGTTCGTCTCCACCCTGCCCAAGCTTGGCGCGGTGGCCGTGCTGGTGCGCCTGGTGGGCGAGGCGGGCCTGAGCGCCCAGACCGGCACGGTGCTCGCCGTGCTGGCCGCGTTCTCCATGACCGTGGGCAACCTCTCGGCCCTGGTGCAGAAGGACCTGAAGCGCCTGCTGGGCTACTCGGCCGTGTCCCACGCCGGGTACGCCACCATGGGCCTGGTGGCGGGCGGCCCCGAGGGCCTGGCCTCGGCCGCCTTCTACGGCGTGTGTTACCTGCTCATGAACCTGGCGGCCTTCTTCGTGATCTGCCGCTTGTCGCCCGACGGCTCCAACCTGACGCTCGAGAGCCTGAACGGCCTGTACAAGCGCTCGCCGGGCCTGGCCTTCGTGCTCCTGGCCGCCGCGTTCTCGCTGGTGGGCCTGCCGCCCACGGCCGGGTTCACGGGCAAGTTCTTTTTGCTGGCCTCGCTGTGGGGCAAGGGCCACGACTGGCTGGTGATCGTGGCCGTTCTGAACACGGCCATCGCCATCTACTATTATCTGAACATGGTGCGCCACGCCTACACGGCCGAACCCGCCGAGTTCGCCCAGGGGGCGATCGACCCGGCCCCGGCCTCGCGCCCGCTGCTCGGCGGGGTGCTGGCCGTGGCGCTGCTGGCCGCCGGAATCTTCCCGGCCCCGCTCTTCTCCCTGGCCCAGGCCGCGGCGCAGCTGGCCCTGCCCTAGAAGGATGACGTGGAGAACGTGAGCCTGCCCGTGATCGGCGTGATCCGCACGCCCGTCACCCACCGCGAGGACCTGCCCCGCCAGGCAAGCATGCGCAAGGATTTGACCGGCCGCGCCGAACTCAAGCCCGAGTACGCCGCCGGGCTGGACGGCGTGGCAGGATGCGGCAAGGTCTGGCTGTTCTTCGCCTTCCACGGGATTGGGGAGGATGACGTGGAGCTCGTCACACGCGCGCGCCACGACGGGATCGTCAAGGGCGTGTTCGCCACGCGCTCGCCCAAGCGGCCCTCGCGCATGGGCGCGACTTTGGTGGACGTGATCCGCGTGGACGGCCCGGTGATCGAGTTCGCCGGGGTGGACATGCTGGACGGCTCGCCGCTTCTGGACGTGAAGCCCTTCCTGGACGAAGAGGGCTAGAGGCCTCGACGCCCGTTCGGGCGCATCACTCCAGCGAATACTCCAGAATCTTCCTGTAGAGGGTCTTGCGGCTGATGCCCAGCGACTGGGCCGCCAGCGAGCGGTTGCCGCCGTGGTGCTGGAGCACGCGCTTGATGTGCGCGCGCTCCACGGCCTCCAGCGAGAGCGTGCCCTGCTGGTCCTCCCCCTTGTCCAGAAGCTCGCGCGGCAGCGCCCGCTCCGTGATCAGCCGGTTCTCGGCCAGGATCATGCCCCGCTCGATCACGTTGCGCAGCTCGCGCACGTTGCCCGGCCAGGAATAGCCCATCAGGCAGCGCATGGCCCCTTCCGTCACCGTGCAGGCGGCCTGGCCCGCGCCCAGGCGGCCCAGGAAGTACTCCACCAGGAGCGGGATGTCCTCCTTGCGCTCGGCCAGGGTGGGGATGTGGATGTTGAAGACGTTGATGCGGTGCAGGAGCGCCTCGTGGAAGCGTCCCTCCTCCACCTCTGTCTGGAGGTTGCGGTTGGTGGCGAACAGCAGGCGGATGTCCGTGTGGCGTTCATCCTTCTCGCCCACGCGGCGGTAGCTCTTGCTCTCCAGCACCCTGAGCATGGAGCCCTGCACCTCGAGCGGCAGCTCGCCGATCTCGTCCAGGAAGAGCGTGCCGTGGTGCGCGAAGGTCATCAGGCCTTCCTGGTCGTCGGTGGCCCCGGTGAACGCGCCCCGGCAGTGGCCGAAGAGCTCGCTGCGCGCCAGCTCCTTTTGCAGTGTGGCGCAGTTCTTTATGATCAGCGGCTTGTCCGCGCGCCCGCTGGCCGAGTGGATGGCGTGGGCCACCACGTCCTTGCCCACGCCGGAGTCGCCGGTGATGAGCACGGGCACCTCGGTGGGGGCCACCTTGTCCACCAGGTAGCGGATCTCCTTGATGGCCTGGGACACGCCGATGAGCCTGGGCGGCTTCACGTTCATCTGCGAGTGCTTGAGGCTGCGGTTCTCGCGCCCCAGGCAGACCCGCTGCCAGGCCCGCTCGATGACGATCTCCACCTCGTCGAGCTTGAAGGGCTTGGTGATGTAGTCGTAGGCGCCGTGCTTCATGGCCTCCACGGCGCTGTCGATGTTGCCGTGGCCGGTGATCATGATCACCTCCACGTCCGGGATGCGCCCGCGCATCTCCACCAAAAGGTCCAGGCCGTTGGCGTCTGGCAGGCGCAAATCCAGCACCACCACGTCGTACTGGGTCTTGCGGCAGAGGTCCCTGGCCTGGCGGCCGGACGAGGCCGTGTGCACCACCCGCGTGGGCGTGGAGAGTTCCTTCTTGAAAAGCTTGGTCAGGGACTGCTCGTCGTCGACCACGAGAACGGTATAGGCGCTAGTCACGATTCTGGTCCTGGTTGGAGGGGAGCCTGACGATGAAGCGCGACCCCTTTCCGGGCTCGCTGAACACCAGGATTTCGCCGCAGTGCTCCTTGACGATGGTGTAGCACGTGGACAGCCCGATGCCGATGCCCTTGCCCACCGGCTTGGTGGTGAAGAAGGGCTCGAAGAGCTTGTCCTGGTGCTCCTTGGGGATGCCGCAGCCCGTGTCCGAGACCACCAGGCCCACGCCCTCGTCCGCCTCGGGGTAGGTGCGGATGGAGATGGAGCCCGCGCCGCGCCCGGTCTGGTCCACGGCGTCCAGGGCGTTGATCAGCAGGTTGAGCAGCACCTGCTTGAGCTGCGGTTCGTCGCCCCGGATGTGCGGCAGGTCCTCGGCCAGGTCGGTCACGAGCTTGATGCGCAGGTCCTTCTGCTTCAGGTGGCTGCGCAAAAGCTTGAGCGTGTCCTCCACCACGGCGTTCAGGTTCACCGGGGAATAGCCGGCGGAGGTGGGCCTGCTGAAGGTCAAAAGCGTGCGCACGATGTCGCGGCAGCGCGTGCACTCCTGGAGGATGGTCTGCACGTAGTCGTTGATGTCGTCCAGATCGGGCCCCGGCTGCAACTGCATGCGCGAGACGCGGCGCTGGATGCCCTCGGCGAAGCCGGAGATGGAGGCCAGGGGGTTGTTCACCTCGTGGGCCACGCCCGCGGCCAGCATGCCCACGGTGGCCATCTTCTCGGCCTGGTAGAACTTGGCCTGGTACTCCTTCTCCATGGTCACGTCGCGCTTGAAGATCAGGATGCGCCGCTCGTTCTTGTCCGGGTCGCGGATGGGCGAGGCCACCATCTCGAACTGGCGGTTCTTGCTGCCCACCTTGAAGATGGCCGTCTCGCGGCAGATGCCGCCGGTGACGAAGGAGCGGTGCGCCGGGCACTCCGGGCAGGGGTGGGTCTCGTTGCGGAAGATCTCGTAGCAGTAGCGGCCCTCGGGGTCCTCGATGCCCATGGCCTCGCGGAAGACGTGGTTCACGGAGATGATGCACAGGTCCTCGGAGAGGACCATCATGATGTCCGTGATGCCGTCCAGGATGGCCGCGATCTCGCGGCGGCTGCGCTCGGACTCGAGGTTGGCGTCCTGGAGTTCCTCCAGCTTCTGGCGCAGCTCCTGGTAGAAGCCCAGCTTGCAGTGCTCGATGCCGATCAGGTCTTCGACCGAGGTCTGGCGGGAACTCACCATGCAGCCTCGCAGATGGACAGAAGGCTCTGCGCGTCGGCCTGGCGCGGGTTGGTCAGGTTGCAGGCGTCGCCCACGGCCGCTCCGGCCAGCTTGCCCAGGGGCGAGCGGTCCGGGAGGATGTCGCGCAGGCGCACGGGCACGCCGAGCTTGGCGAAGTACCCGCGCAGCCCCTCGATGCCCTCCTCGGCGGCCGCCTCGTCCGTGAGGCCCTCGCGCCTGAGGATCAGCCTGCCGATGGCCCCCATCTTCTCCGGGCAGGAGGGCGCGTTGAAGCGCATCACCTCGGGCAGCAGGATGGGGTGCACCAGCCCGTGCAGGATGTCGAACATGCCGCCCAGCGAATGCGCCAGGGCGTGCCCGGCCCCGAGGCCCGCGTTGCTGAAGGACATGCCCGCGGCCGTGCTCGCTATGGAGAGCTGCTCCAGGGCGTCGATCGAGCGCTCCTCCACGGCGGCGTTGAAGTGCCTGAGGATCAGCTCGATGGCGCGCAGGGCCTGGAGTTCGGTGAACGGCGAGGCGATGCGCGACACGTAGGACTCCACGGCGTGGGCGAAGGCGTCGATGGCCGAGGCGATGATCAGTTCCTGGCTCTTGGTCAGCAGGATGAGCGGGTCGATGATGGAGATGTTGGGCACGAGCGAGCGGCTGATGATCGACATCTTGAGCTGGCGCGAAACGTCCGTGATGATGCAGAACTGCGAGATGTCCGAGCCGCTGCCCGCCGTGGTGGGCAGGAAGATCATGGGCGGCAGGGGCCGCTCCACGCGGTTCGCGCCCTCGTAGTCCGCGATGAGCCCGCCGTTGCCCGCCACGATGGCGATGCCCTTGGCCGCGTCGATGGGGCTGCCCCCGCCGATGGCTATGATCACGTCGGCCTTGGCGTCCAGGTAGAGCTCCGCCCCGGTGTGCACCTGGTGGTCGCGCGGGTTGGAGTTGACGTCGCCGTAGTAGACCCACTCCAGGCGGTCGGCCTCCAGGATGGCGGTCAGGCGCTCCACCCAGCCCGAGCGCTCAAGGCCCTCGTCGCTGACCAGGAGCACCCTTTTCGCGCCCAGGCGCCTGGCGCACTGGGCCGCGTGGACGATGGCCCCCCGGCCGAAGATGATCTCGGGAATCGCGAACTTCGTGGCGTTCATGCTGGCCCCTTAGCGCACCATCTGGCACTGCCCCGCCGCGCGCCTGCCCGGATGGCGCAAAACCACGACGCGGCCGTCCTGGCGCTGGCGGAAGGAAGCGATATACCCCAGGTCGGCCAGGGTGCTCAAGGCCGGAAGGGCCTGTCCGGCGAACACGGCCGGGTCGGTGGCGCATCTGCCGCAAAGAAGGCGTAGCCTGTCCAGGTCCAGGAGGCAGGCCTCGGTGCCCAGCACGCAGAGAAGCCCGGCCAGCCACTTGGTCAGAGGCCGTTGCCCCAGGCCGAAGCGCAGCAGGGCCAGGGCATTCAGGCCCTCCACCTCGCGCAGCGCGGCCAAGGCCTCGCCCGAGACCTTCACCCGGCAGACTCCGAGGCCCCTGTCCACGAGCACGGATTCGAGCAGCTGCAGGCAACAGCCGAAGCGCTGGTCCTCGATCTCGATCCTGGCCGAGGCCAGCCTGAAGAGGCTCGCCTCCAAACGCACGACGTAGGACGGCGTGGCCTTGCGCCCGATGCCGAGCAGAAACTCGCGCATGAGTTGCCGCCCCGGGCGGCCGCGCCTGAGCTCCCGGAGCACGCAGCCCAGGAACACGTCCAGGTCGAACTGGTCCAGCACGTCGCCGGAGTAGCGCGCGCCGGCCTGGCCGGGCAGCACGTTCAAGGGAGCGCGGTGCGCCCTGGCGGCCTGACGCACGTGCAGGGCGGGAAAGAGGTCACAGGCCAGAAAGAGCGCGCCGTCCGCGCCCAGGAGCGACCCCGGGGAGGGCAGCGCCGGGGCGCGGTTCGGGTTGACCGGAGGCGGCTCGAAGACGCCTGCCGCGTCGAGGGCGAATTCTTCGAGAAACATGCTTCCTCCCGGGCCGCCGCATGGGCGGGCGAAAAGCCTACCCCTTGAGCAGCGCGGCCAGTTGCCTGAGGTGCCGGCGCTCCTCCTCGATGCACTCCCAGATGTGCGGGTGCTCGGAGCCGGGCACGAGCTGGAGCATCTCCTGGAAGAAGAGCATGGAGTCCTTCTCGAGCTTCATGGCCGCGTGCACGGCGTCCTCCAGCGAGCCCGCCGCGTCCATGAGCGCGCCCGCCTGCTTGGGCGAAAAAAGCGCGTGGGAGTCGAGCAGGGCCGAGAGGTAGTCGCCGTACTCCTCCATGGTGCTCCACGCGGGCAGCTCGGCCTTGCCCACGCGGGCGGCCATGGCCGAGAAGAGCTGCTCGTGCCTGGCCTCCTCGGCGGCCAGCCCCTCGAAGAAGCGCTTCACCTGCGCGTCCGGGCTCACCGAGGCCATCCTGCGGTACACCACCTGACCGCGCTTCTCCATCTCCACGGCTGCGCCGATCACGTCGGCGGCGCTGAAGAATTCAGCCATTTTTCCTGTCCTTTGCGGTTCGTTACAGTTCGTTGGGAAGCCCCTTGAGCTGGGCGCGGGTGAACACCGGGCCGTCCACGCAGACGTAGCTCTCGCCGATGTTGCACCGCCCGCACAGGCCCACGCCGCACTTCATGCGCTTCTCCAGGGTGGTCACGATCTGCTCGTCGCCGAAGCCCAGCGCCGTCAGGGCCTCCAGCGTGAACTTGATCATGATCGGCGGGCCGCAGGTGACGGCCACGCAGTTGTCCGCCTTCGGGGCCATCTCGCGCAGCACGTTGGGGATGAGCCCAACGCGGTGCTCCCACCCTTCGGCCTCGCGGTCGATGGTCAGAACGGTGTCCAGGTCGTCCCGGCCGAGCCACTCGGGCAATTCGGCCGAGAAGGCCATGTCCTGCGGGCTGCGCGCGCCGTAGAGCAGGGTGATCCTGCCGTAGTCCGCGCGGTTGTCCAGCATGAAGAGCAGAAGCGTGCGCAAGGGGGCCATGCCTATGCCTCCGCCAACGAATACCACGTCCTTGCCCTTCATGTCTTCCCAAGGGAAGTGATTTCCCAGGGGGGCGCGCACGCCCACCTTGTCGCCCGGCCGCAGGCCGTGCAGGGCCGTGGTCACCTCGCCCGCGCGCATCACGCTGAACTGGAGGTACTCCATGCGCGTGGGCGGGGAGTTGATCACGAAGGTGGACTCGCCCACGCCGAACACGGAGAGTTGGCCCACCTGGCCGGGTTGGAAGCTGAAGGAATCCATGCGCCCCGGGGCGTCCAGGCGCACGCGGAAGGTCTTGATGTTGGCGGTCTCCTGCACGGTCTCCACGATGGTGGCCATCTCGGGCAGAAGGGGATTGGGCACTCCAGTCATGACGCTTGCTCCTGGGTCTTGCCGTGGGCGCGCTCGATGGCCGCGAGCACGATCTCGCGGATGTCCACCCCTGCCGGGCAGCTCCTGATGCAGCGCCCGCAGCCGCAGCAGGCCACGGCTCCGCCGTGCAGCCCGGGGTAGTAGCTGAACTTGTGGCCCACGCGGTTTTTCAGCCTGTGGGCCTTGGTGGGCCTGGGGTTGTGGCCGCTGGCCTCCAGCGTGAACTGAAAGGACATGCAGTTGTCCCAGGTGCGGATGCGCCTGCCCTCGAGCCCGGTCGATTCGTCCGTGATGTTGAAGCAGTAGCACGTGGGGCAGAGGTACGTGCAGGCCCCGCAGCTTACGCACTTGGCCGACATTCGGGTCCAGAAATCCATGTCGTCGAAGACCGCCAGCAGGCTCTCGCGGCTGGGCGCCACGTCCGGGGCGTGGCCCAGGGTTTCGAGGGCCTTCTCGCGCGTGGCCCGGGCCTCGCCCTCGTACTTGGCCGCGTCCTTCAGATGCGGCGAGCCAAGCAGGGCCTCGCCCTTTTCCGTGACGGCCTCGGCCACCCAGCCGCCCTTGACCGGGGTGAGCAGCACGTCCGAGCCCCTGGGGTCGGCCGGGCCGGAGCCCACCCAGTGGCAGAAGCAGGCGCTTCCGGCCTCCTCGCAGGCCAGGGTGACGAAGGCCGTGGACGCGCGCCTGGCCGCGTAGCAGGGGTCGCGCACCGCGTCGGTGTCGTAGACCCTGTCGTACACGGTGAAGCCGCGCGCGCCGCAGGGCCTGGCCCCGAAGACCACGGTCTGGCCTTCGGGCAGGGTCTCGACGACGCTCAGGTTCGTCCTGGAGGGGTCCTCGGGGTCCTTGGCGCGCGAAAACCTGAGGATCTCCTCGCAGGCCGGGAACACCGGGTCCTTGGGCGCGGTGACCGCGTCCCTGGCCATCTCCACCCGCGCCCCGGGGGCGTAGTCGACGAAGACCACCACTCCGTCCTTGCGCACCGGGGCCACCAGGCGGCGCCCCTCGGCCAACTCGTCCAGCCAGGCGGTCAGGGACGTGTCCGGCAGAAACCTCGTGGAGCCCATCACCACCCCCGTTCGTTTATTCTGGCCTCCTCCACCTGGAAGGTGAAGAGCGGAGGCACGGCCTGGGGATCGACCCCGGCCTGGTAGTCGAAGAGTTCCTTCACCACCTGGGCGGTCTTTCGCTTGAGCGCCAGGATGGGGATGCCCACGGGGCAGGCGCGCTGGCACTCGCCGCACTCGGTGCAGCGCCCGGCCAGGTGCATGGCGTGGATCATCTGGAACATGAGCTTTTCCTTGGCAGTGTCTTCCTGGGTCAGCCAGTGCGGGTCTCGGGTCTGGGCGATGCAGTGGTCGCGGCAGACGCACATGGGGCAGGCGTTGCGGCAGGCGTAGCAGCGGATGCAGCGCTCCATGACCCTGGCCCAGTAGGCGAAGAGCTCGCCCGGGGCCATGGCCTCCAGTTCGCCCAACTGCTCGGCCGCCGCGTCGCGGCCCATGGCCGGGGCCAGGGGGTCGCCCGCGAAGTGGTCGAAGACCAGGGCGTTGGGGAACTGGCAGTTCAGGCACTTGTCGGCCTTGGCTTCCTCCCAGGGGATCAGCGTCACGCCGTCCGGCGTGGTCAGGCTCACGTTCGCGCCCTCCCGCGAGGCCGCGCTCACCCGGTCGAGCCCGCCCACCCTGGCCGCGATCTTGGAGTGGTCCACCACGCCCTCGCAGGGCAGGCCGAAGATCACCAAGTCCTCTCGGGCTACGAGCTTTTCTTGCAGCAGTTGCACCACGGAGCGGCTGTCGCAGCCCTTGAGCAGCACGCCGACCTTCTTGCCCTTGAACCCGGTCAGGTAGGTGGCCGGGTTGTGCACGTTGAACGCGCCCCAGACGAGCCTGTCCACGTCCTTTTCGCCGCGCATGAAGAGCGGCGTGGACGAGGCCGGGCTCCAGCCGCGCTCCCAGCCGATCACGCAGTCCAGCCCGGGCAGGGCCTCGCGGATCTTCTCCTTGATCTCGTCAAGCGGCTGCACTTTCGCCTCCCTTGCCCGCGAACGCGGCGCGTACCGGCGACGGCCCCAGGGCGTGCACCTGCTCCGTGAAGGTGGTCACCACATGCTGCCAACGCTGGCCCTCAGAGGCCGAGACCCAGGTGTACTCGAAGCGCCCCGGCTCAATGCCCAGGATGGGCAGCGTGCGTTTCAGGACTTCCAGGCGGCGGCGCGCGTAGAAGTTGCCCTCGGCGTAGTGGCAGTCGCGCGGGTGGCAGCCCGAGACGAGCACCCCGTCCGCCCCGCCCAGGAGCGCCTTGACGATGAACAACGGGTCGATGCGCCCCGAGCAGGGCACGCGCACGATGCGCAGGTCCGTGGGCTGGGTGAAGCGGCCCACGCCCGCCGTGTCCGCCCCGCCGTAGGAGCACCAGTTGCAAAGAAACCCGATGATGCGCAGCTCCCTGCCTGCTAGAACCGGCATAAGGCCTCCACCTCCGCGAGAATCTGGTTGTCCGTGAAGTGCTCGAGTTGCACCGCGCCCTGCGGGCAGGTCACGGCGCAGATGCCGCAGCCCTGGCAGACCGTCTCGATCACCTCGGCCTTGACCTGGCCACGCACGTCGATCATGTGGATGGCCCCGAACGGGCAGGTGGACTCGCACTTGGCGCAGCCCACGCAGCGGGAGATGTTCACGTGGGATATCTGGGGGTCGCTCTCGAGCTTCTCCTTGGAGAAAAGCCCGAGCACCTTTGCCGCGGCCGCGCTGCCCTGGGCCACGGAGGACGGGATGTCCTTGGGGCCCTGGGCGCACCCGGCCAGGTACACGCCCGCCGTGTTGGTCTCCACGGGTTTCAGCTTGGGGTGGCCCTCCATGAAGTAGCCGTAGGCGTCGTAGGAGATGCGAAGCTTCTCGGCGAGCTCCGGCGAGCCCTTGGCCGCCTCGGCCCCGGCCGCCAGCACCACCAGGTCCGCCTCCACCTCCACCTGCGTGCCCAAGAGCGTGTCCGCCCCGCGCACCAGGAGCTTGTCGCCCTTGGGATAGATCATGGACACGCGGCCGCGCACGTACCTGGCCCCGTACTCCTCCATGGCCCGGCGGGTGAACTCGTCGTACATCTTCCCGGGGGAGCGGATGTCCATGTAGAACACGTAGGACTGCGAATCCGGGATGTGGTCCCTGGTCAGGATGGCCTGCTTGGCCGTGTACATGCAGCAGAAGCCCGAGCAGTACGGCCTGTTCACGGACTTGTCGCGCGAGCCCACGCACTGCACGAAGACCACGGTCCTGGGTTCGCGGCCGTCGGAGGGGCGCTTCACGTGCCCGCCGGTCGGTCCGGAAGCCGAGAGCAGGCGCTCGTACTGGAGCGAGGTGATCACGTCCGGGTAGCGCCCGGCCCCGTACTGGCCGTATTTCGTGTGGTCGAAGAGGTCGAAGCCCGTGGCGGCCACGATGGCCCCCACCTTCTCGGCCACCACCTCGTCCTCCATCTGGTAGTTGATCGCCCCCGTGGGGCAGACCTTGGCGCACACGCCGCACTTGCCCTTGACGAACTGGCGGCAGAACTCGCGGTCGATCACGGCCTTCTTGGGGATGGCCTGCGGGAACGGGATGTTGATGGCCGGGGCCCCGCCAAGGCCCTCGTTGAAGCGGTCCAGGGACTTCTTGCTCGGGCACTTCTCCATGCAGGCCCCGCAGCCCGTGCACTTGGACCAGTCCACGTAGGAGGCCTTCCTGCGCACCTTCACGTCGAAGTTGCCCACGTAGCCCGAGACTTCCTCCACCTCCGCGTAGGCGTACAGCGTGATGTTCGGGTGCTGGGCCACGTCCACCATCCTGGGACCCAGGATGCAGCTGGAGCAGTCCACGGTGGGGAAGGTCTTGTCGAGCTTGGCCATCTTGCCGCCGATGGAGGAGGTCCTCTCCACGAGGACCACCTCCATGCCGCCGTCGGCGCAGTCCAGCGCCGCCTGGATGCCCGCCACGCCGCCGCCGATGACCATCACCCGCCGCGTGATGTCGAAACGTTTCGCCGTGAGCGGCCTGTCGCGCCGAAGCTTCTCCACCGCGATGCGCACCAGGTCCGTGGCCTTGTTGGTGTTGGCCACGCGGTCCTTGCCGATCCAGGAGACGTGCTCACGGATGTTGGCCATCTCCAGCATGTAGCGGTTGAGCCCGGCGCGCTCCACGGCGCGGCGGAACGTGGGCTCGTGCATGCGCGGGCTGCACGAGGCCACCACCACGCCGTCCAGGCCCTTGTCGCGCACCGCCTGGATGATGCCCTCCTGCCCGGGCTCCGAGCAGGAGTACATCACGTCCTCGGCGTGGACCACCTCGGGGAACTCCATGGCCGCGCGGGCCACGGAGGCGGTGTCCACCGTGCCCTCGATGTTGCTGCCGCAGTGGCAGACGAAGACGCCTATCTTCATGCCTTGACCCCCGATGCCCCGGCGTGGGCCGCCTGCACGTTGGCCGCGGCCACGGCGCAGAGCACGCGCGCCGGGCTCACGCAGATCTTGTCGAACCCGAGCGAGGACTCGGGCAGGCCCAGGGCCAGGCCCATGAGCTGGGTGAAATAAAACACCGGCATCCCGAAGGACGTGTGGTGCGCCCGCGCGGCCTGGTCCTGGCGCAGGTCCAGGTTCATCTGGCACAGCGGGCAGGCCGTGACGAGCGCGTCCGCGCCCAGGGCCCTGGCCATGCGCAAAAGCCTGCCGGAGAGCTCGGCCACCACGTCCCTGCGCGGCACCCCGAACGAGGCCCCGCAGCACTCCACCTTGAGCGGGAACGGCACGACCTCCGCGCCCATGGCCCGCATGATCTTGTCCATGGCCGTGGGGTTCTCGTGGTCGTCGAAGTCCATGAGCTCGGGCGGGCGGTTCATGATGCAGCCGTAGTACGGCGCGAGCTTGACCCCGCGCAGGGGCTTGCGCGTGGCCCTGGCAATGGCGTCCGCGCCCACGTCCTCCAGAAGTATCTGGAGCACGGACTTGGCCTGGACCCTGCCCTCGCAGGGCGTATCCAGCAGGGCGTTCACCCTGGCCCTGAAGGCCGCGTCGCGCATGCGGTGCTCGGCCGTGCGCAGGTTGGTCAGGCAGCTCGGGCAGGGCGTGGCCACCACGCCGTGGCCCATGGACTCCACCCTGGCCAGGTTGCGCGCGGACAGGGCAGCCGACAGCGCGTGGTCCACGGTGTGCGCCGGGGTGGAGCCGCAGCAGCTCCAGTCCGGCACGTCGGCAAGCTGAACGCCCAGGGCCGCGCACACCGCGCGCGTGGAGCGGTCGTACTCCACGGAGGTGCCGAGCCCGGAGCAGCCGGGATAGTAGGCATAGGAGAGCGTGCTCACAGCCGCCCCCCCTGCTCCTCGAAGCGCCTGAAAATCTTTTCCATCTCCTGGACTCCCTTGATGGGGTGGGGCCTAAGCGACAGCTTGCCCTTGGGCAGGATGCGCGGGGCCAGGTCGACGTCGGTCCAGACCCGTCCGGTGCGGGCCACGTAGGAGGCCAGGAGCCCGGCCTCGAAGACCCGGCCGTGCCTGCGCACCGAGCCGAGGAAATCGTCCCAGAACACCTTCACTGCCCGCTCCGGGGCCTTGCCCGCGCGCCTGGCCATGTGGCGCAGCACGTCCACGACCCTGGCCACGTCGATGCCGTTGGGGCAGCGCGTGGTGCAGGACTCGCACGTGGCGCACAGCCACAGCGACCGGCAGGAGAGCACGGCCTCGCGCTGGCCTGCCTGGACCAGGCGCATGATCCTGCTCACGGGGATGTCGTAGGCGAAGGTGTAGGGGCATCCGGCGGTGCAGTTGCCGCACTGGTAGCACAGGTCCACGTTCTGGCCGCTCTCGGCCTGGACCTCGGCGATGAAGGCCGCGTCGCGGCTCGCGTTCAGATCGATGACGTCCATGGTGCGCTTCCCGGGCCTTGGGCTGTTTGCCCGGCCGGCCGGGGAGGGGCGGTCCTCCCCGGCGCGTCCGGAATTGAGGGCGGATGCTAGAGGGCCGCGGTGTAGATGGCGGCGACGTCCTTGTCGGTGGGGCAGCGGGGGTTGGTGAGGCCGCAGGCGTCCTTCTGGGCGTTCTTGGTCATGGTGCCGATGTCCTCGGCCTTCACGTCCTTGCCGTAGCGCTTGCCGAGCTCCACCAGGCCGGCGGGGATGCCCACGTCGGAGGAGAGCTGGCGGATGGCGGAGAGGGCCAGTTCGGCGGCGGCGCGCGGCGACAGGCCGGAGATGTTCTCGCCCATGAGCTCGGCCATCTTGGAGAAGCGCTCCACCTTGGCGATGAGGTTGAACTTCTCCACGTGGGGCAGGAGGATGGCGTTGCACTCGCCGTGGGGCAGGTCGTAGAAGCCGCCCAGCTGGTGGGCCATGGCGTGCACGTGGCCCAGGCTCGCGTTGTTGAAGGCCATGCCGGCCAGGTACTGGGCGAAGCACATGGCCTCGCGGGCTTCCAGGTCGCTTCCGTTGGCCACGGCCTTGCGCAGGTACTTGAAGACCAGCTCGATGGCCTTTTCGGCGCAGGCGTCGGTCATGGGGTTGGCGATGGTGGACACGTAGGCTTCCACGGCGTGGGTCAGGGCGTCCATGCCGGTGGCGGCGGTGAGCGCCGGGGGCATGCCGACCATGAGGATGGGGTCGTCGATGGCTATGTTCGGGGTCACGCGCCAGTCAACGATGGCCATCTTCACCTTGCGGCTGGTGTCGGTGATGATGCAGAAGCGGGTCATCTCGGAGGCGGTGCCCGCGGTGGTGTTCACGGCCAGGTAGGGGGGCATGGGCTTGGTGGACTTGTCCACGCCCTCGAAGTCGTGGATCTTGCCGCCGTTGGCCACCACGAGGCCCACGCCCTTGCCGCAGTCGTGCGAGGAGCCGCCGCCCAGGGTGATCAGGCTGTCGCACTTGTTCTTCTGGTAGACCTCGACGCCCTTGTGCACGTTGTCGTCGGTGGGGTTGGGGATGGTGTCGTCGTAGACCACGTAGGACATCTTGGCCGCGTCGAGCAGGTCGGTGATCTGCTTGCAGATGCCGGCCTTCACGATGCCCTTGTCGGTGACGATGAGGGGCTTGGAACCGCCCAGGGCCTTGATTTTCTCGGGAATGGCCTTGGAGGCGCCAATGCCGATCAGGGTGACGCTGGGAATGAAGAAACCGTAAACCTGTTCGATCACAGCCATGATGTCCATCTCCTTGGGGTTGGGGTTGTGGACTGAAGTCTTGAACCTTTCGCCATTCCCCTAGGCAACAATCAGGCCAACGATTTTCATCAATAATTTTAATATATTGAAAAAGCGCGGACATCCGCGCGTCCCCTGCCGGTCGCAAAATGTCTTCCCGGCCCGGCCCGGCCCGCGTCCGCGAGCCCTCCGGAAACCGACCCAATTAAAAATAAAATCGTGATTTTAAGCTGATAGCCGCGAGTGTGGCATAATGACCTAGCGGAAGCGGCCCGTGTGGCAAAATGCCCCTTCCTCGGCGCCGCGAGGCTGGCCGGGAGGGCGACGGCAGGAGTCGAACAGCGCCGTTTCCTTTTGACCCAAATCCCGGGGCGCGTGGCTCCTTTTTTCACACCCCGCCAAGCCGAGCATCCACGCGCCCTCTCCCGCTCCTTGGGGGGCCGCGCCCCGGCCAGCGCGGCCGTGATTGGGTGTTTTTGTCTGTCCTGACCGGTGTTTCCCGCCCGCCCAGCACGTATCACGCTGGAATGTCACGATTTGATTTTTTGGCGTGCTCTTTGCTCGGACAAACTGATACGGCAATCATGTTAAAGTTAGCATAATGCCAGCCGGATTGATCCCAAGAGGTATCCGTACGCGAGACGCCATGACCATGACTGCATTTCGCCAGAACTCGATCCGCATCGTCGCGGATACCGCGTCGTCATTCCCCTCATCTGGCGCTCCCGGACGGGCTTGTGAATCTGCCTTTCCCCGTTTCCACGCAATAAACACCGTCACAGTCTGATTTTAATTTTCTTGACTTCAAGACAAAGCAAAGCCATGCCCACAAACATGCCAAAAGTGATATATATCACGACAGACACAACCAAAGTCCGCCCCTCGCGCCCACGGGCGCAATGGGCGCGCCCGGCGGCATCCTGCCTTGCCCTCCGCAAAGGAGCGACCCCATGCGCATGATGAAAGGAATGAAGGCCATCCCCGTGGAGGACGCCGTGGGCGCGGTGCTCTGCCACGACATCACCCGCATCGTGCCCGGCCAGGCCAAGGGCGCGGCCTTCCGCAAGGGCCACGTGATCACCCGCGACGATATCCCGAAGCTCCTCACCGTGGGCAAGGAGCACATCTTCGTCTTCGACCTGAGCCAGGGCTTCGTGCACGAGGACGACGCGGCCGTGCGCCTGGCGCGCCTGGCCGCCGGGCAGGGCTTGAGCTTCTCGACCCCGTGCGAGGGCAAGGTGAGCCTCACGGCGTCCCGCCATGGCCTCCTCAAGGTGGACGTTGAGCGCCTGGCCGCCCTCAACTCCGTGCCGGACATGGTCTTCGCCACGGCCCACTCCAACCAGGCCGTGGAGCCGGGCCGCGTGGTGGCCGGGACGCGCGTGGTGCCCCTGGTGATCGAGGAGGAGAAGCTCACCCGGGTGGAGGTGCTCCTCGCGGGTGGCCCCATCATCGAGGTGAAGCCCTTCAAGTCCGCCAGGGTGGGCATGGTCACCACGGGCAGCGAGGTCTTTTCCGGGCGCATCCGCGACGGGTTCGGCCCGGTGGTGCGCCGCAAGTTCGAGGAGCTCGGCAGCGAGGTCTTCCGCCAGATCGTGGTCAACGACGAGATCCCCATGTGCGTCTCGGCCATCCGGGAGCTTCTGACCGAGGGCGCGGAGATGATCGTGGTCACGGGCGGCATGTCCGTGGACCCGGACGACCAGACCCCGGCAAGCATCCGCGAGGCCGGGGGCCGCGTGGTCAGCTACGGAGCGCCCGTGCTGCCCGGGGCCATGTTCATGCTGGCCTTCATCGGCGAGGTTCCCGTGCTCGGGCTGCCCGGGTGCGTGATGTACCACAAGGCCAGCATCTTCGACCTGCTGGTCCCCAGGCTTCTGGCCGGAGAGAAAGTAGAGGCGCGCGACATCGCGGCGCTCGGCCACGGCGGGCTGTGCATGGCCTGCCCCGAGTGCCGCTATCCCACGTGCCCGTTCGGAAAGGGACGCTGACGCGCCCCGCCGTCAGGGCGGGGGCGACGACACACAGACCATAACCGATGCGACAAGGAGGCAGGGAATGATCAAGCGCAGTCTCGTCATCAACAACAAGACCCAGAACCTGGTCGTGGACCAGGACGAGACCCTGGCCAACGTCCTGCGCAAGCAGCTCAAGCTCACCGGCACCAAGGTCGGCTGCGGCGAGGGCCAGTGCGGCGCGTGCAACGTGATCGTCAACGGCAAGCTCACGCGCTCCTGCGTGACCAAGATGAAGCGCGTGCCCGACGGCGCCGAGGTCTGGACCGTCGAAGGCCTGGGCCAGCCCGGCAACCTGCACCCGATCCAGCTGGCCTGGATGGTCCACGGCGGCGCGCAGTGCGGCTTCTGCTCGCCGGGCTTCATCGTCTCCTCCAAGGCCCTGCTCGACGCCAACCCGGACCCCACGCGCGAAGAGGTGCGCGACTGGTTCCAGAAGAACCGCAACGCCTGCCGCTGCACCGGGTACAAGCCCCTGGTGGACGCGGTCATGGACGCGGCCAAGGTGCTGCGCGGCCAGATGAAGATGTCCGACCTGGCCTTCAAGCTGCCAAAGGACGGCCGCATCTGGGGCACCAACTTCCCCCGCCCCTCGGCCGAGGCCAAGGTCACGGGCACCTGCGACTACGGCGCGGACCTGGGCGCGAAGATGCCCGAGGGCACCCTGCATTGCGCCCTGGTGCAGGCCACGGTCTCCCACGCCAAGATCAAGGGCATCGACACCTCGGAAGCCCTCAAGATGCCCGGCGTGCACAGCGTGGTCACGCACAAGGACGTCAAGGGCAAGAACCGCATCACCGGGCTGATCACCTTCCCCACCAACAAGGGTGACGGCTGGGACCGCCCGATCCTCTGCGACGAGAAGGTCTTCCAGTACGGCGACGCCATCGCCATCGTCTGCGCCGACACCGAGAAGCAGGCCAAGGCGGCCGCCGCCAAGGTCAAGGTGGACCTGGAGGAACTGCCCGCCTACATGTCCGCCCCGGCGGCCATGGCCGACGACGCCATCGAGATCCACCCCGGCACCCCCAACATCTATTACATCCAGAAGATCGCCAAGGGTGCGGACACCAAGCCCATCTTCGACAAGGCCGACGTGGTGGTGGAGGACGACTTCTACGTGGGACGCCAGCCCCACATGCCCATCGAGCCCGACGTCGGCTTCGCGTACATGAACGAAGAGGGCAAGCTGGTCATCCACTCCAAGTCCATCGGCCTGCACCTGCACCTGTACATGATCGCCCCGGGCCTGGGCATCGAGGCGGACAAGCTGGTCATGGTCCAGAACCCCACGGGCGGCACCTTCGGCTACAAGTTCAGCCCGACCATGGAAGCCCTGGTGGGCGCGGCAGCCCTGGCCACGGGCCGGCCCGTGTTCCTCTGCTACGACTACCACCAGCAGCAGACCTACACGGGCAAGCGCTCGCCCTTCTTCGTCAACGTGCGCTACGCCGCCGACAAGAGCGGCAAGCTCCTGGCCATGGAGTCCGACTGGAGCGTGGACCACGGCCCCTACTCCGAGTTCGGCGACCTGCTCACCCTGCGCGGCGCGCAGTTCATCGGCGCGGGCTACAACATCCCGAGTATCCGGGGCGAGGGCCGCACGGTCTGCACCAACCACGCCTGGGGCTCGGCGTTTCGCGCCTACGGCTCCCCGCAGAGCGAGTTCTCCTCCGAGGTGCTCATGGACGAGCTGGCCGAGAAGCTCGGCATGGACCCCCTGGAGCTGCGTTACGCCAACTGCTACCGCAAGGGCGACAAGACCCCCACGGGCCAGGACCCCGAGGTCTACAGCCTGCCCGAGATGATCGACATCCTGCGGCCCAAGTACCAGGCCGCCCTGGCCAAGGCCAAGAAGGCCTCCACCGCCGGGGTCAAGCGCGGCGTGGGCATCGCGCTGGGCGTGTACGGCGCGGGCCTGGACGGCCCCGACGCCTCCGAGGCGTTCGTGGAACTGAACCCCGACAACACCATCACCATCTTCAACTGCTGGGAGGACCACGGCCAGGGCGCGGACATGGGCACCCTGGGCACGGCCCACGAGGCCCTGCGCCCCATGGGCGTCAGGCCCGACCAGATCAGGCTGGTGATGAACGACACCAGCATGGCCCCCAACTCCGGCCCGGCGGGCGGCAGCCGCTCCCAGGTGATGGTGGGCAAGGCCATCGTGGCGGGCTGCGAGCTGCTCATGGGAGCCATGCGCAAGGCCGACAAGACCTACCGCACCTACGACGAGATGGTGGCCGAGAAGATCCCCACCAAGTACACCGGCAAGTGGACCGCCCCGGCCACCCACTGCGACGAGAACGGCCAGGGCAACCCCTTCAGCTGCTACATGTACGGCGTCTTCATGTGCGAGGCGGCCGTGGAAGTGGCCACCGGCAAGGTCGAGGTGGAGAAGATGACCCTCGTGGCCGACATCGGCACCATCTGCAACAAGCTGGTGGTGGACGGACAGATGTACGGCGGCCTGGCCCAGGGCATCGGCCTGGCCCTGACCGAGGACTTCGAGGACATCAAGAAGCACTCCACCATGGTGGGCGCGGGCTTCCCCTACGCCTCCATGATCCCGGACGACATGGAACTCATCTACGTGGAGACCCCGCGCGAGCACGGTCCCCACGGCGCTTCCGGCGTGGGCGAGCTGCCCCTGACCTGCCCGCACGCGGCCGTGATCAACGCCATATACAACGCCTGCGGCGTGCGCATCACCAAGCTGCCCGCGCTGCCCGAAAAGGTGCTGGCGGGCCTGAAGGCCAAGTAGTACGCTTGAAGTATCCCCAGGTGACGTAAGAAAAGCCTGAAACCGGGGAGCGGGGTCCGTTGACGCCCCGCTCCCCACTTCATGGAAGACGCATGGAACAGAGCCAGCTGCGCGACTGGGAGAGGCGGTGCATCCAGGAGGAGCAGCCCTGGTGCCAGGCGGCGTGCCCGCTGCACGTGGACGTCCGGGCCTTCATGGCCCGCATGGCCTCGGGCGACCCGGACGGTGCGCGCAAGGTTCTGGAAAAGACCATGCCCCTGCCGGGCGTCCTGGGCCTCATTTGCGACCACCCGTGCGAGGCCCGCTGCAAGAGGGCCGAGGCGGGCTCCCCCCTGGCCGTGGGCGAGCTCGAACGCGCCGCGATCCGCCTGGGCAGGCCCGGCCCCAAGCCCTTGGTGCTGCCCTCGAAAGGCAAAAAAGCCGCCGTGTTCGGCGCGGGGCTCGCCGCGCTCGCCTGCGCGTGGGACCTCACGCGCAAGGGCCACGGCGTCACGCTCTTCTGCCCCGGGGCCAAGCCCGGCGGCAGGCTCTCCACCCTTCCCGAATCAATCCTGCCCCCGCAGGCCCTCACCCGCGAAATCGAGCGCCTGGCCGCCATGGGCGTGACCCTGCGCGACGACGGAGGCTATCCATCCGGAATACTTGAAGAGGTTCTGGCCGGCTTCGATGCCGTGTTCGCGGAATGGGGCACTCCCTTCTGCCCGCCCGGGCGCGCCCAGGCCGATCCCGTGACCCTTCAGGCCACGGGATCGCCCGTGTTCTGCGGCGGCTGGCCAGGCGAAGGCGGGCGATTCTCCGCCATGGCCGAGGCCGCCGACGGCAGGCGCGCGGCCTCCTCCATGGACCGGTTGATGGCCGGGGCCTCGCTCACGGCCGAGCGCGACAGGGAAGGCCCCTGCGAGACCAGGCTTTTCACCTCCCTTCAAGGCGTGGAGAGCCTGCCCAGGGTGGAGCCCTCGGGGCCGCAGGGCTACGCGGACGCGGCCGAGGCGGCCCGCGAAGCCGCGCGCTGCCTGGACTGCCAGTGCCTGGAGTGCGTGAAGGCCTGCGCCTACCTCGAGCGCTACAAGGGCTACCCCAAGAAGTACGCCCGCCAGATCTACAACAACGCGGCCATAGTCCAGGGCGTCCACCAGGCCAACAGGATGATCAACTCGTGCAGCCGGTGCGGGCTGTGCGCGCATGTCTGCCCCGAGAACTTCGACATGGGCGCGCTGTGCATGGAGGCGCGCCGCGACATGGTGGCGCGCGGCAAGATGCCCCCCTCGGCCCACGAGTTCGCCCTGGAGGACATGGCCTTCAACTGCGGCCCGGACTTCTTCCTGGCCCGCAACCAGCCCGGGTTCGCGTCCAGCGCGCACCTCTTCTTCCCGGGCTGCCAGCTGGCCTCGTCGTATCCGCACCACGCTGTGAGCGCCTACGCCTTCCTGCGCGAGCGCCTGTCCGGCGGGGTCGGGCTCATGCTCTCCTGCTGCGGCGTCCCTGCCGAGTGGGCCGGGCGCGAGGACCTCTTCGAGGAGGCCGCCGGGCGGATCGTGGAGTCCTGGAAGGCCCTGGGCTCGCCCCGGGTGGTGGCGGCCTGCGCCTCCTGCCTGGCCACGTTCCGGCAGCGCCTGCCCGAGCTTCGCGCGGTCTCGCTCTGGGAGGCCCTGGCCGAGACCGGCCTGCCCGAGGCCCGGGGCGCGCGCCCGCGAGCCCCGGTGGCCGTGCACGACCCCTGCTCGCTTCGCCGCGAGCCCGAGGTGCGCGGCCGTGTGCGCGCGGTGCTGGGCGAGCTCGGCCTCGCCTTCGAGGAGCTTCCCCGGGGCGGGTCCGAGACCGAGTGCTGCGGCTACGGCGGGCTGATGTCCAGCGTGGACCCGGGGCTCGCCCGCGAGCTCGCCCGGCGCAAGGCGGCCGAAAGCCCGCTCGATTACGCCGCGTCCTGCGCCATGTGCCGCGACAGGCTGGCGGCCGAGGGCAAGCGGGCCTGGCACGTGCTCGATTTCGTGTTTGAAGGCCCAGCTCCCGACCCCGCGCTCAAGGGGCCGGGCTTTTCCGAGCGCCACGAGCGCCGGGCCAGGCTGAAAAGGGCGCTCCTCCGGGACGTCTGGGACGAGGCCCCCGAAGAGGCGGGCCAGGCCCCCATGGACCTGGTTTTCGTTCCGGGCGTGGCCGGGATGCTCGAAGACCGGCGCATCCTGGTCGAGGACGCGCGGGCCGTGCTGCGCGCGAGCCTCGGCTCGAACGAAGGTTTCAAGGACCTGGAGACCGGGCGCGTGCTGGCCGTCAACCGCCCGCGCAAGGTGACCTACTGGGTGGAATACTCCCGGGACGGCGGCGCGGCCACGGTGCACCGGGCCTGGAGCCACCGCATGGAAATCCAGCGCGCCTCGGCCGGAGACCCGGGCAGCAATCCGCTGGTCTACCTGCCCGAGTCCGGGCAATGGTCCTGCCTGTGCGGCGAGCCCCTGGTGGCGCGGCCGGTCGAGGCCTCCTACCTGGGCAGCGGGTTCACCATCACCCTGCTGGCCTGCCCGCGCTGCGGCCTGGCCCTGGTGCCCGAGAGCCTGGCAACGGGCAAGATGGCCGAGGTGGAAATGCTCCTGGAGGACAAATAGCGTGCCCGGAACTCGACTGTTCGAGCGCGAGGACTTCCTGCGCGCGGCCGGCCCGGCCCTGAGGCCCGGAGGCACGGCCCTGACCGAGGCCGCCCTGGACCACTGCCGCCTGCCCGAGGGCGCTCCCGTGGCGGACGTGGGCTGCGGGCGCGGGGCGTCGCTGGCGCTTCTTTGCTCCCGGGGGTTTCGCGCCGTGGGCGTGGACCCGTCGCGCGTTCTCCTGGCCGAGGCCCGGGCCTTGGCCCCGGGAGCGCGGCTCGTCTGCGGCGAGGCCGGGAGCCTGCCCCTTCGCGACGGCGTTTTCGCGGCCGTGTTCTGCGAATGCGTGCTCACCCTCACCGCCGACCCGGACGCGGCCCTGGACCAGATGCGGGGCATCCTGGCCCCCGGCGGCTTCCTCGTGCTCTCCGATCTCTATCTGCGCGACCCCGTGGACCACGCCTGCGCCCACGCCCCGGGCTGCGCGTCCGGGGCCGAGGCACGCGCCGTGATCGAGTCGCGCATCTCGAGGGCGGGCTTTCGCCCGCGCGTCTTCGTGGACCACAGCCGCCTGCTGGCGGAGCTGGCGGGCAAGCTCGTGTTCGCGGGCATCCCCCGGCAGTCGCTGGGCGTGTGCGGCGCGTCCGGAGGCAGGCCCGGCTACTACCTGTGCATCGCCCAAAA
Source organism: Fundidesulfovibrio sp. YSD1 (assembly GCF_055397115.1). Taxonomy (NCBI): domain Bacteria; kingdom Pseudomonadati; phylum Thermodesulfobacteriota; class Desulfovibrionia; order Desulfovibrionales; family Desulfovibrionaceae; genus Fundidesulfovibrio; species Fundidesulfovibrio sp. YSD1. The sequence goes on along the minus strand of NZ_AP043666.1, from coordinate 3,041,328 downwards.
GGAAGCCCCCGAATGAGCCAATACCTCCTGGACATCCTGCCCCTGGCCGCCAAGGGGTACTGCTGCAGCCAGATCCTGGCGCTGCTCTCGCTTTCGGCCCAGGGCTCCTCGAACCCGGGGCTCGTGCGCGCGCTCGGCGGGCTCTGCCACGGCATGGGCCAGTGCGGCCTGACCTGCGGCGTGCTCACGGGCGGGGCCTGCGTGCTCTCCCATTACCTGGGCAAGGGAGCGGACGACGAATCCCCCTCGGACAAGGCCGACCTTGCAATATCCGAATTCGTGGACTGGTTCACGGCGCGCACCGCCCAATACGGCGGCACAACCTGCGCGGACATCCTGGGCGAGTGCTACCAGGAGAAACCCGACATGAGCCGCTGCGGCGAGCTCATCGGCGAGGCCTGGGGCCAGATCCTGACCATCCTGACCGGGCTCGGCGTGGACCCGTCCGAATCCAGGGAGTAGCCGCGTGCCCGAGGAAGTCCTGGGGACCACCCGCAGCCTGTGCCCGGTGTGTTTGCGCGTGCTGGACGCCGAGCGTGTCCTCTCGGGCGGCGTGGTGCGCCTCGCGCGCTCCTGCCCGGAGCACGGCGAGGCAAGCGCGCCCATCTGGCGCGGCGAGCCCTCCATGGCCTCTTGGAAGCGGCCCAAGAAGCCCTCGCCCCCGACCCCGGACGCGCCCAAGGGCACGGACTGCCCCAGCGGCTGCGGGCTGTGCCCGGAGCACTCCCAGCACACCTGCACGGCCCTGGTGGAGGTCACGGGCCGCTGCGACCTGTGCTGCCCTGTCTGCTTCGCCTCGTCGGGCGCGCACGGTCCGGCCGGGCCGAGCCTTGAGAACCTCGCGCGAAGGTTCGCGGCCATCCGGGCCAGGGCCGGGGCGTGCAACCTCCAGCTCTCGGGCGGCGAGCCCACCACTCGGGGCGACCTCGCGGACGTCGTGCGCGCCGCCCGCGCCGCCGGTTTCGGCTTCGTGCAACTGAACACCAACGGCTTGAGGCTTGCGCGCGAGAACGGCTACGCGCAGGAGCTGGCCCGGGCCGGGCTCTCCTCGGTATTTTTACAGTTCGACGGCTCGGACGCGGCCTGCCTGGCCCTGCGCGGCCGGGCGCTCGCGGACGTGAAGGCCCGGGCGGTCAAGGCCTGCGCGGACGCGGGGCTCGGCGTGGTGCTGGTGCCCACGCTCGTTTTGGGCGTCAACCACGGCCAGTGCTGGGACATCGTGCGCCAGGCCCTCGCCTTCGGCCCGGCCGTGCGCGGGGTGCATTTCCAGCCCATGGCCGCGTTCGGCCGCCACCCGGGCGCGGCCATGCGCGGCCCCACCCTGCCCGAGGTGCTCACGGCCCTCGTCACCCAGTCCGGCGGCGTGCTCGCGGCGGAGCATTTCCACCCGCCCGGGTGCGAGCACGAATTGTGCTCCTTCTCGGGCGTGTTTTTACGCCGGGGGGAGGGGCTCGCGCCCGCGCCCGGCTCCGGGGGCTGCTGCGAGCCGCCCGCGAAAGCGCCCGTGCCCTCGGCCCTGGACGGGGCCAAGGCCTCCCGGGCCTTCACGGCCAGGCAGTGGGCCGCGCCCGGCGAGGCCTCGCGCCAAGCCCCTCCCCTGGCCGACGATTTCGACCGCTTCCTGGCCGAGGCAGGCGCGCACAACCGCTTCAGCATCTCCTGCATGGCCTTCCAGGACGCCTGGAGCGTGGATTTGGAGCGCCTCCGCGGCTGCTGCATCCACGTGGGCGCGCCGGACGGGTCGCTCGTTCCCTTTTGCGCCTACAACCTCACCTCGGCCTCGGGCGAACCGCTGCACCGTGGCCGCCACGGGGAGGACGCCCCGTGAGGAGCCCCCTGGACGCCTGGATCGAACGGCTGACCGGCATAGCCGGGCCGGACCCGGCCGCGCTCAGGCGCTGGCAGGTCGATAAGCTCTTCGCCACGGCGCGCCGGGCAGCGGCCAAGAGCGCCTTCCACGCCGAACGGCTGCGCGACTTCACGGCCCGCGACGCCAAGGGCCGCCCGAGCGTCACGGCCATCCCCATGACCACGGCCCGGCACCTGCGCGACCACGGCGAGAAGATGCTCTGCGTGAGCCTGGGCGACGTGGAGCGCGTGGTCACCCTGAGCACGTCCGGCACCTCGGGGCGGCCCAAGAGGCTCTATTTCACGGCGCAGGAACTCGAGGACACCATGGGTTTCTTCCGCGTGGGCATGTCCACCTTCACGCGCCCGGGCGACACCGTGCTCATCCTCCTGCCCGGGCGCAGGCCGGACGGGGCCTCCGACCTCTTGGCCAGGAGCCTGCCCGGCATCGGCGCTTCGGGCGTGCTCTCGCCCTGGCCGTGGGAGCCCGTGCAGGCCGCTTCCCTGGCCAAAAGCCACGGCGCGTCCTGCCTGGCCATGACCGCCTCCGGGCTCCGCGAGCTGCTGGAGAACGCCCCGGCGCGCAGGGCCGTCGAGGGCCTGGCGCGCACGGCGCTCCTCTCCGGCGAGCCCGTCCCAAGCGAGCTTCGGCGTGACGCCGGGCTTGCGGGCATGGAGGTTTTCGACCACTACGGCCTCACGGAGACGGGCTTCGGCGGCGGCGTCGAGTGCTCGGCCCACGCGGGCTACCATCTGCGCGAGGCCGACCTCATGGTGGAGATCGTGGACCCGCTCACGGGCCAGTCCCTGGCCCACGGCCGCGAGGGCGAGGTGGTGGTCAGCACGCTCTCGCGGCGCGGCATGCCCCTGTTGCGCTACCGCACCGGCGACGTGGCGCGCATGTTGCCCGGCCCCTGCCCGTGCGGAAGCATGCTTGCCCGCCTCGGCCCCGTGGCCGGGCGCATCGAACGAACCCGGGACGGCTTCCAGGTGATCCGGCCCGAAAAAGGAACGGCGAACACCCCATGACGGACATCCTTGCCACGCTTCTCGAATGGACCGGCGCGGGCGCGCCCGTGGCCGTGGCCACCATCGTCACCCACGAGGGCTCCACCCCGCGCTCCGCCGGGGCCAAGATGCTCCTGGACCCGGCCGGGCGCATGGCCGGGACCGTGGGCGGAGGCCTCGTGGAGGCCCGGGTGCTGGAGGCCTGCCGGGAGGCGCTCGGCGGCGGCCCCTCCCGCCTGGTGGACTTCGACCTCACGGGCGAGCTGGCCGCCGGGGCGGACATGATCTGCGGGGGCAGGCTCCGGGTCTTCGTGGAGCGCGTGAGCCCGGGCGAGGAAGCCCGGGTTTTCGCCGAACTGGAAGAGCTTCTGCGCGAGGGCCAGCGCTGCCTGCTGGCCGCCGGGCTCACGGGCGGCGAACGCGCCCTTCTGGCCCAGCCCGGCGGGGAAACCGGCGGGGAATTCCCCGAGTCCGCGGCCCGGGCCCTGCGCGAGGCCGGGCGGTCCATCCAGGCCCCGGTGCTCGTGGAGATCGAGGGCGCGCGCTGGTTCCTGGAACCCTGGACCGGCCCGTCGCCCCTCTACATCGCCGGGGCCGGGCACGTCTCGCGGCCCACGGCGGCCATCGCGGCCATGGCCGGGTTCGCCGTGACCGTCATGGACGACCGCCCCGAGTTCGCCAACGCCCAGCGCTTCCCCCAGGCCGCCATCTCCACCCGGGCCATGGAGACCTGCCTGGAGGGCCTGGACCTGGGCCCGGGCGCGTCGGTGGTCATCGTCACGCGCGGGCACGTGCACGACGCCGTGGTGCTGGCCCAGGCGCTTCGCAGCCAGGCGGGCTACATCGGCATGATCGGCAGCCGCCGCAAGCGCGACGCCCTGTACGAGCGCCTGCGCGGCCAGGGTTTTTCCGACGCGGACTTCGCCCGGGTGCGCTGCCCCATCGGACTTTCCATCGGCGCGCAGACGCCCGAGGAGATAGCGGTGAGCATCGCGGCCGAGCTCATCGAGGCCAGATCCGCCAGGCAGGGCTCGTGAGCCGGGCCGGGCAAGGCCGCATCGCGGCGCTCGTGCCCGCCGCCGGGCTCTCCTCGCGCATGGAGGGCGGCTTCAAGCCGCTCATGCCCCTGTCGGGCTCCACGGTGCTGGGCTGCGTCACCCGGGCGCTCCGCCTGGCGGGCGTGGAGGACATCGTCGCCGTGGCCGGGCACAACGCCCTGGAGGTGCACGCCGAGGCCGCCAGGCTCTTGATCGGCTGCGTGGTCAACCGCGAGTACGAGCGGGGCATGTTCAGCTCGATCCTCACCGGCATCGAAGCCCTGCCAGGCGGCATCGACGCCGTGTTCGTGCTGCCCGTGGACATCCCCCTGGTCCGGCCGCGAACCCTGCGCGCCCTGGGCGAGTGCCTGGGCGACGCGCCCGTCCTCTACCCGAGCTTCCGGGGCGAGCGCGGCCACCCGCCGCTCATCGCCGCCGCCTGCCTGCCCTTCATCAAGGCCTGGAGCGGCGAACAGGGCCTGCGCGGTGCGCTGGACACCCTGGAGGCCCGCCTGGGCGCGCAGGACGTGCCCGTGGCCGACGCCAACATCCTCTTCGACCTGGACACCCAGGAGGACTACCGCGAGGCCCTGCGCCGCGTGCGCGTGCGCCACCGCCCCAGCGTGGAGGAGGCCCTGGCGCTTCTTGAAATAAACGGAGTGAACGAGCGCGGCATGGCCCACGCCCGCGCCGTGGCCCGGGTGGCCCTGTCCCTGGCCAAGGCCCTGGGCGAGGCCAGGGGCTGGCCCATGGACCTGGTGCTGGTGGAGGCGGCCGCGCTGGTGCACGACGTGGCCAAGACCCGCAAGGACCACGAGGCCCTGGGCGGGCGCATCCTGGACGCGGCCGGGTTTCCGGACGCGGCGCGCATCGTTGAGGCGCACCGGGACTTGAGCCTGCCCGCGTCCTCGCCCATCACGGAGCGCGAGGTGGTCTACCTGGCGGACAAGCTGGTCTCCTGCGACAGGCCCGTGAACGTCGCCCGGCGCTTCCAGGAAAAGCTCGACCGCTTCGGGCACGACCCGCGCGCCCGCGCGGCCATCACCGGCAGGCGCGACCGGGCCCTGGCCCTGCTTTCGCGCCTGGAGGCCGAAGCCGGAAAAAACGTGCGCGAGATGCTGGAGCAGGCCGGGCTCTACATCCCCGGAGAGAAGACAGGAGGAGGCGCGCCGTGAGCAAGGACGGCCTCACGCTCCTGCTCATGCGCCACGGGGCCACGGTCAACGAAGCCCCCTGGCGCTTCGTGGGCAGCCGCGACATCGGGCTGAGCGAGGCCGGGCGCGAACAGGCCCGCTCCTGGAGCACGGTCCTGGCCGGGCTTGACCTGGACGCGGCCTGGTGCTCGGACCTTTCTCGCGCCCGCGAGACCGCGAGGCTGGCCCTCGAAGCCAGCAGGATCGAGGTCACGGAGCTGCCCGGCCTGCGCGAACTCACCCTCGGGCAGTGGGAGGGCCTCCAGGTCGAGGAGGTCCGGGAGCGCTTCCCCGGAGCCCACGAGGCGCGCGGCGCGGACCTGGCGAACTACCGGCCCCACGGCGGGGAGAGCTTCGCGGACGTGGCCGCCAGGGCGCTCGAAACGCTTGCGTTCATCCGTGAAAGCGCCTTGCGCCAAGGGGCCGGGCGCGTGCTGGCCGTGGCCCACGCGGGCTTCAACCGCGCGCTCGTCTGCGCGCTTCTGGGCGTCAGCCTTTCCAAGGTCTTCTCCCTGGGCCAGGACCACGCCTGCCTGAACGTCATCCGCCTGGAGCCGGGCCCTCCCGTCCTTAAAGCGCTCAACCTCCCCCCGGGCACCCTGCCCTGGCCCCTGTCCGGGCGGAAGTAGCGCCAGCTCGCGGACGGCGGCGCATCCGCCGTGGCGACACCACTCCTCCCTTGTGTTTTGTCGACAACCCGTGCGATAGAAAGAAGCAGACTTTTCGCGTTGCCTCGAGAGCATTTTGCCGCGCTCCGAATGCATCCGGAGGGACGTTTTCCGGCCGCAACGGCGGATGATGTCGTGGCGCAATCGGCCTGATGGATTCGACATCGTATCGTCGACATCGCACCCATGTGGAGTTCCAATGCTGCCCGGAACGCAGCAACAGCCAGGAGGCATGAATGTTTCATCCAAGAAAAGCGTCTGTATTCATTCTTGTCATCACGGCGATCATTCTCTTTTCAGGACCGGCCGCCGTCGCGAAAGAGAAAAAGAAAGCCGCCCCCGAGTCCGAGCCGGCCGTCGAGGAAAAGGCCCAGCTCATACTGGACAAGACCTGCAAGGCCCTGACGGACCTGAAGGCCTATTCGTTCATGGCCGACGTCACCCTGGACCGCGTCCACGAGGACGGATCGAAGATCCAGGTCGGGCGCAGCATGGACGTGAGCGTCAAACGCCCGGACTCCTTCGCCGTGAACACCGTGGGCGACGACATCCAGGTGCGCAGCGTGTTCGACGGCAAGGAGTTCACCCTGGCCCTGCCCGACCGCAAGATCTACGGACGGATCGAGGCCGCCATGGACACCGATGCGCTCATGGACGTGCTGGCCACGCGCTACCGCATCGAGTCCGCGCTGGGGGACCTGCTCTCCAACAAACCCTGCGCGCAGATGGACCTGAAGGCCGGTTTCTACGTGGGCAAGGCCCGCGTGGGCGGAGCCATGTGCGACCACCTGTTCTTCCAGGGCAAGGACGTGGACTGGCAGCTGTGGGTGGAGGACTCGCCTTCCGCGCTGCCCCGCAAGGTCGTGATCACCGAGAAGAAGCAGTACGGCATGCCGCAGTTCAGCGCGGTCCTCTCCGGCTGGAAGACCGGACCGCCGGCCGAGGGCGCGTTCGCCTTCACTCCGCCCTCGGACTTCACCCGGGACGACGGCGTGATCACCGGCCGCGCCCCGGAAACCAAGCGGGCGCAGCCATGAGCGCGACCGCACCACGCACCGCGCGGGAAAGCCGCCCGCTTTTCCCGCTGATGGTTTCGGCGCTGCTCGCACTTGGGCTCATGCTCTCCGGCGACTGGCTGGTCTTCGCCCTGTCCGCCGAGGCCAGGGGCGGCCGGGGCGGAGGAGGCGGAGGAAGGGTCTCCGCCGGGCCAAGGGGAGGCGTGGCCAGTTCGCCTCGCGGCAACTTCGCCGCCGGGCCAAGGGGCGGGGCCGCCATGACCGGCCCCCGCGGGGGAGCCGCCGTGCGCGGACCGCGCGGAGGCGAGGCCGTGCGCGGACCGCGCGGCAACGCCGCCGCCCGGGGACCCGAAGGAGGAGCAGCGGTGAGAGGCCCCTACAACAGCGCCGTTCGCGGCCCCAACGGAAACGTGGTGGCCGGTCCGCGCGGCAGGGTCGCCCCGCCGCCACCGCCACCTCCGCTGCCCACCCCCGTGCCCGTCCCGGTGCCGGTGCCGGTGGCCCCCGGCTACTACGGCGGCTACTACGGGGGCTACCCCGCCTCGGGCGTGGCCGCCGGGATGGCCCTGGGCGCCATGCTCACGGTGCTGCCCGCCACGGCCATCGCCATATCCAACTCGTCCAAGGAAACCGTCTACATAGTCGAGAACAAGTGCTACAAGGAAGTGTACGAGGGCGGAAAGACCGTGTACAGGGAGATCAGCTGTCCGTAATGCGTAAAACAAACACAACGCCGAGCGACATCATTCAATAACGAGGAGATTTCGATGCGACATGCCTTGCCTGTCCTTGTCCTCACCGCCATCCTGGCCTTCGGCTGCGCCAAGACGGACGGCAAGCCCGGAAAATGGTCCGCGACCACCAACAGCTGGAGCGCCACGGTGGTCGCCCTGGACTACAAGACCCGCTTCGCCACCCTCAAGGACCAGTCCGGCAACGTCTTCACCTTCAGGGTCCGCGACGAGGTGAAGGACCTGGAGAACGTGAAGCCCGGCGACACCGTGGACGTGGAGAGCGTCGAGGCCTACGCCATCTACGTGCGCAAGGCCACGGACGAGCCTTCGCTCAACTACGTGGAGGACGTGGAATACGAATCGCGCGACGGTCTGCCCATGAAGACCGTGGTGGCCTCCATCGAGACCACGGGGCTCATCCTGGCCGTGGACCACGGCGCGCGCGTGGTGGTGCTCAAGTGCGCCGACGGCAAGACGTTGACCATCCGCGTGCCGGACACCGTCAAGAACTTCGACCGGATCAAGGCCGGGGACGAGGTCGTCACGCGCTACACGCACAACACCGTGTATTCGGTGAAGAAGAAGTAGCCCTGCCGCCCGGCGTCGGACGGCGGTGAACCAGTCAGCCGGTTTCGGTGCCGCGCACCGAAACCGGCTGCTTTTTGATGCGCCCGGTTCGCGCAAGCGCGGAGACGGCGCACGCCCGGCGGCAGCGGCCCCAAGGCGGGCGGGTCACTCGGTCAGGAGCCAGGCCAGCGCCTGCGGTTCGTCCGGGAAGACCATGATGTCCACGCCACGGTTCCTCGCGACCGTCTCGGCGAAGCGGTTGATCGCCCCGGCCCTGGTGAAGGCGGCGATCCTGTATGGCGACAGGAAAGCCTCGGCCAGGCGGACGCCCGAGAAATACCGCGTCATCTCCGACTCGCACAGGATGTACTCCTTCAAATCAAGCAACAGCTTCCTGGCTTTTCTTTTCTCGCACTCGTGCTTTATCGCATCTATCAAAATGCAAGCACTGTCCTCCGTCCAATCCCCAGACACGGAAAACTTCAGGTAATCTCCACGATCAGAAACCATGATTGACGCATTCATCTTTGTTCCGGCAAGCTCCTCTCAGGATTATAAATTCAGCCTGGGCCGATAAACTAGTTCCGGACGGGTTGTAAACAGCAAAAGAAAAAAAGGCCGCGAAGCGTGCCGGAAAACCGTTCACGCCGCGCGGCCCCACGTCCGTTCCCCCGGCCCGGCCCGCCTGGCCGGACGGCGAGCCTTTTCTGGTGTGGCGTCCACAAAACAAATGCTCATCTATTTTGTGGATAACAAGCTGAAACAACTACCCTTGTCCTTGAAAAAACAAATCCGGTTTTTTCTAGGACGCGGCCTTAGCCCTTGGCCAGCTTGTTCACCTTTTCGATCAGGGCGTCCGTCACCTGCGTGGTGCTGGCCTTGCCGCCCAGGTCCGGGGTGAGGGCCTTGGCCTCGGAGGTCACGGCCGTGATCGCTCCCTCGATGAGCTCCCCTGCGCGCTTCTCGCCCAGAAAGTCCAGCATCATGGCCCCGCTCCAGGCCATGGCGATGGGGTTGGCGATGCCCTTGCCGTAGATGTCCGGGGCCGAGCCGTGCACGGGCTCGAACATGGAGGGGTAGCGCCGCTCCGGGTCGATGTTGCCGCTGGCCGAGAGGCCCAGGCTTCCGGTGATGGCCCCGCCGATGTCGGTGAGGATGTCGCCGAAGAGGTTGGAGGCCACCACCACGTCCAGGCTCTCGGGCTTGAGCACGAAGCGGGCGGACAGGGCGTCCACGAGCATGCGCTCGGTCTTCACGTCGGGGTATTCGCGGGCCACCTCGTCGAAGATCTGGTCCCAGAAGGTCAGGGTGTGCTTCTGGGCGTTGGACTTGGTGGCGTGGGTCAGGAGCTTGCGCGGGCGCGAGCGGGCCAGTTCGAAGGCGTAGCGGATCACGCGCTCGACTCCCGTGCGGGTGAAGACCGAGGTCTCCACGGCCAGTTCCATGGGCTGGCCCGGGTGCATGCGCCCGCCCGCCCCGGCGTATTCGCCCTCGGTGTTCTCGCGCACGGTGATGATGTCGATGTCGCCGGGCTTCTTGTCCTTGAGGGGGCTCGGCACGCCGGGCAGGAGCTTGTTGGGGCGCAGGCAGATGTACTGGTCGAAGCCCAGGCGGATTTTGATCAGAAGCCCGTGCAGGGAGATGTCGTCCGGCACCAGTTCGGGATAGCCCACGGCCCCGAAGTAGATGGCGTCGAAGCCCTTGAGGGTCTCCAGGCCGTCGTCGGCCATCATCCTGCCGTGCTCCAGGTAGTATTCGCAGCCCCAGGGGAAGTACTCGTACTCCAGGGCGAAGTTGCCGCAAGCGGCGGCGGCCGCGTCCAGCACGCGCACGCCCTCGGGGGCCAGTTCCTTGCCGATGCCGTCGCCGGGAATCACCGCGATCTTGTATTTCTTCACGTCGTTTCTCCTGTGAGTGCAGCTATTTGATGAACCGCACCTGGCGGTTGATGTCCTCGATGATGGGCAGCTTCTTCTCGTTGAACTGGGCCTTGTTGGCCTCGAAGAGGTTGCCGCCGTGGGTGTCGATGGAGATGATCAGCGGCCCGAAGCCCTTCACGCGCGAGACCCAGAGGGCCTCGGGCATGCCCAGGTCCTGCCATTCCACGCGCTCGATCTCCTCCACCTCGGTGGCGGCCAGCACCGCGCACCCGCCCGGGAACACCGCGTGCAGGGCCTTGTGGCGCTTGCAGGCCTCGGCCGTGGCCGCGCCCATGCCGCCCTTGCCGATGATCAGCTTCACGCCCGTGCGCTCGATGAACTGGTCCTCGAAGGCCTCCATGCGCATGCTGGTGGTGGGGCCGATGGAGATCATCTTCCAGGCGTCGCCGTCCTTGGCCACGATGGGCCCGGCGTGGAAGATGGCCAGGCCCGCGAGGTCCACGGGCAGCTCGCGCCCGAGCTCGATCAGCCTGCGGTGGCCCACGTCCCGGCAGGTGACCAGGTGGCCGTCCAGGTACACCACGTCGCCCACGCGCAAAGACTCGATGTCCTCGGACTTGATGGGTGTGGTCAGGACCTTTTTCACAGCACGGCCTCCTTGTGCGAGAGTATTTCGTAGGACAGGTCCGGGGCGATGCGGATGGTCCCGCGCCTGTGCGCCCAGCAGCCCACGGACACGCCCACGCCGATGGTGGAGGGGTGCCTGGCCGAGGACTCGATGTGCACGCCGAGCACAGTGGAGTTGCCCGAGAGGCCCTGGGGGCCGAGGCCCACTTCGTTCAGACCCTTTTCCAGAAGGAGCTCCATCTCGGCCGCGCGCGGGTCGGGGTGGCGGGTGCCTATGGGGCGCAGGATGGCCTTCTTGGAGAGGAGCGCGGCCGTCTCCACGGACGTGGACACGCCGACCCCCACCAGGAGCGGCGGGCAGGCGTTCACGCCGTACGAGGTGATCACGTCGAACACGAACTGCACCACTCCCTCGTAGCCTGCCGAGGGCATGAGCACCTTGGCCGCGCCGGGCAGGCTGCACCCGCCGCCCGCCATGTAGACCTCGATGACGGCCGAGTCGCCGTCGCCGTCGATCTCCCAGTCGATCCAGGGCACGCGGGTGCCGGTGTTGTCGCCGGTGTTCTTCTCGATGAACGTCTCCACCGCGTTGTGGCGCAGGGGGGCGTCCTTGGTGGCCTGGCGCACGGCGTCGGCCAGGATGCCGGGCAGGTCGCCAAGCAGCGGGAAGTTCGCCCCGGCGCGCACGAAGTACTGGATCACGCCGGTGTCCTGGCAGCAGGGCCGGTCGAGCTTGTCGGCGGCCTCGAGGTTGTCGAACATGGAGTCGTAGACCACGCGGGACAAGGGGCTGTCCTCGCCCTCGCGCAGCTGGGCCAGCTTGTCCAGCACGTCCTGGGGCAGGCGCTTGCCCACGTATCCGGTGAATCTGGCCATGATGCCGGTCAGGGACCGCCGGGCCTCTTGCTTGTCCATTCGCAAGCTCCTCCTACTTGTCTGTGCGCCCATGGAGCGCGTTGGGGGCAAGGCCCTCAGCAGGCCTCGCCTATCGTCTCAAGCTGCTTGCGTATCTTCTCGGCGCTCCTGGCCAGGGCCTGGCTCTCGTCGCCGGTCAGCTCGATCTGCCTGATCTCCTCCACGCCGTTGGCCCCGAGCTTCACGGGCACGCCCACGAAGGCCCCGTTGATGCCGTATTCGCCGGTGAGCAGCGTGGCGCAGGGCAGGATCTTCTTCTTGTCCATGACCACGGCCGAGACCATCTGGGTCACGGCCGAGGCCGGGGCGTAGAAGGCGCTGGTCTGCATGAGCCTAATTATCTCGGCCCCGCCGTCGCGGGTGCGGCTGACCAGCTCCTCGATCTTCTCCGGGGGCAGAAGCTCCGTGATGGGCACGCCCGCCACGGTGGAGTAGCGCGGCACGGGCACCATGTCCTCGCCGTGCTCGCCGAGCACCATGGCGTGCACGTTCTCCACCGAGACATTGAGCTCCTTGGAGATGAAGTACTGGAAGCGGCAGGCGTCCAGCACCCCGGCCATTCCGGTCACGCGGGTGCGTGGTATCTGGCCCGCGCGCATGGCCACGTGGCACATGACGTTCAGCGGGTTGCTCACGATGATGTAGAACGCGTACGGGCTGAAGTGCGCGGCCTTGGACACGCACTCGCGCACGATGTCCGCGTTGATGCGCAGGAGGTCGTCGCGGGTCATGCCCTCCTTGCGCGTGGCCCCGGCCGTGATGATCACGATCTCGGAGTTGCGGCTCTGCTCCAGGTCCTCGCCGGAGATGCACACGGGTTCGAGCAGGTCCACGGGGCTCGCCTCCAGGATGTCCAGGGCCACGCCCTGTGCCTTGCCCGGGTTGCGGTCCACCAGGACCACCTTCTTGCAGAGCTTGCGCTCGATGAGCCGCCTGGTGACGGCTCCGCCGACGTTTCCCGCGCCGAAGACAGTGATTTTCCCGTTCATGCGGTTGCCTCCATGAGTCCGCCCGGGCCTAGGGCGCGAGCATCAGCAGGTAGGGGAAGTTGATGCCCACCAGCGCGCCGATGAAGATCACGCCGAAGACGAAGCCCAGGGTCCAGAATTCCTTGCGGGTGATGTAGCCGCACCCGTAGTACACCGGGCTCGGCCCCGTGGCGTAGGGGGTGAGGATGCCCATGAGGCCCAGGGTGGCGCAGATGAGGATGGAGAAGGTCTTCATGGGGATGCCGGGGATGCTCATGGCCGTGGCCAGGATCACGGGCAAGAGCGCCGTGGTGTGGGCGGTCAGGCTCGCGAACATGTAGTGGATGAAGAAGAAGAGCAGCACCAATGCGATCATCAGGGCGTTGACCGAGAACCCGGACATGGCCCCGGCGGCCAGGGCCGCGAACCACTTCAGGAAGCCCACCTTGGCCAGGCCGTCGGCCAGGGCGACCAGGGTTCCGAACCAGCAGAGCACGTTCCAGGCGGTCTTGTGCCCGATGATGTCCTCCCAGGTGACCACCTTGGTCAGGATCATCAGCGACAGGGCCATGAGAGCCACGGTGGTGGCGTCGAAAAGCTTGGGCCCGAAGATCCAGAGCAGCAGGGCGAACAGGGCCAGACCGGCCATGATCAGTTCCCTGGCGGTGACGGGGCCCATCTTGGAGAGCTCCGCTCCGGCCCACTTGGGGGCGTCCTCGCTGCGTTTGATCTCGGGCGGATAGATCACGTAGATCAGGTACGGCAGGGTGATGAACAAGAGGATGCAGGCCGGGGCCAGGGCCGTGAACCACTCGGTCCAGCCCACGGTCATCTTGGTGGTCTTCTCGAGGATCGAGAGCGCCAGCAGGTTCGGGGCCAGGGCCGTCAGGAACATGGTGCTGGTGACGCAGGTGGTGGCCAGGGCGGTCCACATCAGGTAGCCGCCGATCTTGCGCGCCCCGCTCTCGGGCGTGGAGCCGTAGAGCGGCGGGATGTTCTTGATGATCGGGAAGATCACGCCCGCGCTACGCGCCGTGTTGGAGGGCGTGAACGGGGCCAGGGTCAGGTCGGCCAGGGCCACGGCGTAGCCCAGGCCCAGGGTGCTCTTGCCGAGCTTTTTTATGAGGATGAGCGAGATGCGCTTGCCGAGCCCCGTCTTCTCGTAGCCCATGGCGAACATGAAGGCCACGAAGATGAGCCAGACCGTGTTGTTGGAGAAGCCGGACAAGGCCCAGCGCACGGCGTCCGAGGTGGTGGGCGCGGCGTTGGGCTGGGCGGGCACGAGGTTCAGGGCCGCGGCCAGGGTGATGCCCATGAGCCCTGCCGCGGCGGCCGGGATGGGCTCCAGCACCAGCGCGGTGATCACGGCCACGAACAGGGCGAAGTATTGCCACGCGTAGGGTTGCAGGCCCTGGGGCGTCGGGACGAGCCAGAGGGCCACCCCGACGATCACGGGCAGGACCGCCTTCCAGTTCAACTTCATGTGCTGCTCCTTTTGTTTGCCGGTTCTTGGGCGTGTCGCGGATGCTCAAGGCCCGGAAAGCAGAAATCGTTCCAGAAGTATCAATGAATTATTTTAGTATGTTATACACTTGGCTGCTCCGGATGAGACGATTATGTTGCATCTTGTCTTAAAACGTCTCATCATGTTGCACGAGTGAAACAAATGAACACCATCGCCTTTATCGCCCTGAACGAACGTATGCTGGAGACGGCCCGCCAGGTCCTGGTGCGCGAGCACCCGGACGTGATCCTGGCCGAGGGCCTCATGGCCGGGGCCGCCGACACCGCCAGGACCCTGGCCGCCGCCGGGGTGGAGGTGGTCATCTCGCGCGGGGCCACGGCGCGCTGCGTCCGCGCGGCCCTGCCCGACCTCTCCGTGGTGGACGTCTCCACCTCCGGGCTCGACCTGCTCTCGGCCATCCACAAGGCCAGCCTGCGCGCCAGGCGCGTGGCGGTGGTGGCCTTCCCGCCCATGTCCGACGGGGCCTTGGAGATCGGGGCCATGCTCGGCGTGGACGTGCGCTCCTACGAATGGCGCGAGGAGGAGGACATCGCCTCCACGGTGCTCAGGGCCAGGGACGACGGGGCGGACATCGTGGTGGGCGGCTACATCATGGCGCTCATCGCGGGCAGGCTCGGCGTGCCCTGCCAGCCGGTGGAGACAGGCCCGAGGGGCATCCTCGCCGCGGTCAACGAGGCCAAGCGCATCGTACACGGCAGAAGCGTGGAAAAGGCCAAGAGCTCCCTCATGCGCGCGGTGCTCACCTCCACGGACAACGGCATCGTGGCCGTGGACCGCCGGGGCGTGGTCACGGTGTTCAACCCCGTGGCCGTGAGGCTTTTGCGCCTGACCGAGGCCGACGCCCTGGGCAGGCCCGTGGCCCAGGTCTGGCCCAAGTCCGGCCTGGAGCGGGTGCTCGTTTCCGGGCGCGAGGAGGCGGGGCAGATAAAGCGCGTGTTCGACCAGGAGATCATGTGCAGCGCGGCCCCGGTCACCGTGGGCGGCGAGACCGTGGGCGCGGTGGCCACCTTCCACGACGTGCGTCAGATCCAGAAGATGGAGGCCACGGTGCGCAGGCGCATCATGGCCTCCGGCCACGTGGCGGGCTCGCGCTTCCAGGACGTGGTGGGCTCGAGCCCGGCGCTGCGCAAGGCCATCGCCATGGGCATGGACTACGCGCGCACCTCGGCCACGGTGCTCATCCACGGCGAGACCGGCACCGGCAAGGAGCTCTTCGCCCAGGGCGTGCACAACGCCAGCGCCAGGAGCGGCGGGCCGTTCGTGGCCGTGAACTGCGCCGCCCTGCCCGGGCAGCTGCTCGAAAGCGAGCTCTTCGGCTACGAGCCCGGGGCCTTCACCGGGGCCAGCCAGAAGGGCAAGCCCGGGCTCTTCGAGCTGGCCCACGGCGGGACGATATTTCTCGACGAGATCGCGGAGATGGAGCCCTCCACCCAGGGCAAACTCCTGCGCGTGCTCCAGGAGAAGAAGGTCATGCGCCTGGGCAGCGACCAGGTGATCCACGTGGACGTGCGCGTGGTGGCCGCCAGCAACAAGGACCTGGGCAGGCTGGTGGCGGACGGGCGCTTCCGCGACGACCTCTTCTACCGGCTGAACGTGCTGCGCCTGCGCCTGCCGCCCCTGCGCGCGAGGCCGGAGGACATCCCGGAGCTGGCCGCGCGCTTCCTGGCCCAGGCCTCGGGGCGGCCCGGCAAGTACTCGCTGCCGGACGGGGCCATCGAGGCCCTGCGCGCGCACCCCTGGCCGGGCAACGTGCGCGAGTTGCAGAACGTCATGGCCCGGGTGGCGGCCACGCACCACGAGCACGCCGTCACCCCGGAGCTTCTGAGGACCCTGCTGGATCAGGCCCCGCAGCCCCAAACACAGGCGGGGCAGGGCCGGGACGAGCCCGGGCCGGGCCTGCCTCCCGAGGAGGAGCGCATCCGCGACGCCCTGGCCGGGGCGGGCGGGCGCGTGGGCGAGGCCGCCAGGCTCCTGGGCGTGAGCCGCTCCACGCTTTGGCGCAGGATGCGCGCGCTGCGGGGGGGGGCGTAGCCTCTCCCCGGCAACACTTTTTTTACGCCCCCGCCCCCGGTCTTTACACCTTCTTTACGCGCCCCTGCTTATCTTCGCTCCATCGACTCCCAAGGAGGAACCGATGGACATCCTTCTCGTCGCCCTCATCCTGGCCCTGGTCTTCGGGCTTTTCGGCCTGATCGCCGCGATCTCCCGCCTGGAGGGAAAATGACCATGGACGCCCTGGCCCTGACGATAACGGCCGCCCTGTTCGTGTACCTGCTGGCGGCCCTGTGCAAACCGGAGTGGTTCGAATGAACGTCACCGACATCATCCAGTATCTGTTTTTCCTGGCCCTGCTGCTCGGCGCGTCCTGGCCCCTGGGCCTGTACATGGCCCGGGTCTACCAGGACCAGCCCTGCGGCTTGAGCCGCGTGCTCGGCCCCGTGGAGCGCCTGCTCTACCGGCTGTGCCGGGCGGACGCGGACGCGGAGATGGACTGGAAAACCTACGCCGTGGCCGTGGCCGCCTTCAACGCCCTGGGGCTCCTGGCGGCCTACGCCCTGCAACGCCTCCAGGGCGTGCTGCCGGAGAACCCGGCCGGGCTCCCCGGGGTGGACCCCTTCGTGGCGCTGAACACCGCCGTGAGCTTCGCCACAAACACCAACTGGCAGGCCTACGGCGGCGAGACCACCATGAGCCACCTCACCCAGATGGCGGCGCTCACCGTGCAGAACTTCGTCTCCGCCGCCACGGGCATGGCCGTGATGGCCGCCTTCATCCGCGGGCTCTCGCGCCGCGAGACCGACAGGCTGGGCAACTTCTGGCGCGACCTCACCCGGTCCACGCTCTACGTGCTGCTGCCTTTGTCCGTGGCGCTCTCCCTGGCGCTCATCTGGCAGGGCGTGCCCCAGACTCTGGAGGGCTCGGCCACGGCCAAACTCCTGGAGCCCGTGGCCTACGAAGCTCCCGTGCTGAACGGCTCTGGTAGGCCGGTCCTGGGAGAGGACGGCAAGCCCAGGACCGAACCGGCCACGCAGGCGCTACAGACCATCGCGCTCGGCCCCGTGGCCTCCCAGGTGGCCATCAAGCAGCTGGGCACCAACGGCGGCGGCTTCTACAACACCAACTCCGCCCATCCCCTGGAGAACCCCACGCCGCTGACCAACCTGCTCGAGATGCTGGCCATCCTGCTCATCCCGGCGGCGCTGTGCCACACCTTCGGGATCATGGCGGGCGACCGGCGGCAGGGCTTCGCGGTGCTGGCGGCCATGACCATCCTGTTCGCCGGGTTCGCCCTGTTGACGATCCAGGCGGAATCCTCGGCCAACCCGCTCCTGACCCAGGCCGGGGCCGCGCCCGCGCCCAGCCTGGAGGGCAAGGAGGTGCGCTTCGGCGTCGCGGGCTCCGCCCTGTGGGCCGCCGTGACCACGGCCGCGTCCAACGGCTCGGTGAACTCCATGCACGACAGCTTCACCCCGCTTGGCGGGATGTGGCCCATGCTCCTCATGCAACTGGGCGAGGTCGTCTACGGCGGCGTGGGCTCGGGGCTCTACGGGATGCTCGTGTTCGCGGTGGTCACCGTGTTCGTGGCCGGGCTCATGGTCGGGCGCACGCCCGAATACCTGGGCAAGAAGATCGAGCCCTTCGAGACCAAGATGGCCGCGCTGGTGATCCTGATCCCGCCTTTCCTGTGCCTGATGGGCACGGCCCTGGCCAGCGTGATGGGTCCGCCCGACGCCATCCCGAACCCCGGGCCGCACGGATTCAGCGAGGTGCTCTACGCGTTCTCGTCCATGGGCAACAACAACGGCAGCGCCTTCGCCGGGCTCACCGCCACCTCGCCCTTCTGGACCATCGCCGGGGCCGTGGCCATGTTCGGCTCGCGCTACTGGCTGATCGTCCCCGTGCTGGCCCTGGCCGGGTCGCTGGCGCGCAAGAAGCGCCTGCGCGAAGGCCCCGGCACCCTGCCCACCCACGGCCCCGTGTTCGTGGCCCTGCTCATGGCCGTGGTGCTGGTGGTGGGCGCGCTCACCTTCGTCCCCGCGCTCGCCCTCGGCCCCGTGGCCGAGCACCTGGCGCTCTTCAGATAGCGAGGTTTCCGTCATGTCCAAGAAAGACAAGGCACGCCCCCTGTTCGACCCGGCCATAGTCAGGCAGGCCTGCGCGGCCAGCCTGCGCAAGCTGGCCCCGGCCAGCCAGGCGCGCAACCCGGTGATGTTCACGGTCTACGTGGGTTCCATCCTGACCACGGGCCTGGCCGCCCAGGCCTGGGCCGGGCACGGCGAGGCCCCCTTCGGGTTCGTGGCCTCGGTCTCGGCCTGGCTGTGGGCCACGGTGCTCTTCGCCAACTTCGCCGAGGCCATGGCCGAGGGCCGGGGCAAGGCCCAGGCCGAGGCCCTGCGGGGACTCAGGCGCGAGGTGGCGGCCAAGAGGCTCACGCACCCGGGGCGCGGCGCGCCCTTCGCGCACGTCCCGGCCAAGGCCCTGCACAGGGGCGACTTCGTGCTGGTGGAGGCCGGGGACACCATCCCCTCGGACGGCGAGATAGTGGAAGGAATCGCCTCGGTGGACGAATCGGCCATAACCGGCGAGAGCGCCCCCGTGATCCGCGAGGCCGGGGGCGACCGCAGCGCGGTGACGGGAGGCACGCGCCTGCTCTCGGACTGGCTGGTGGTCAAGGTGGCCGCCGAGCCGGGCGAGACGTTCCTCGACCGCATGATCTCGCTGGTGGAGGGCGCGAAACGGCGCAAGACCCCCAACGAGATCGCCCTGAACATCCTGCTGGCCTCGCTGACCCTGGTCTTCCTGGTGGTCTGCGCGACCCTCAGGCCCATGTCCGCCTTCGCGGTGGAGCTTTCCGGGCAAGGCGCGGCCGTGACCATCACCGCCCTGACCGCCCTGTTCGTGTGCCTGGCCCCCACCACCATCGGGGGGCTCCTCTCGGCCATCGGCATCGCGGGCATGGACCGGCTGATCCAGTCGGGCGTCATCGCCACCTCGGGCCGGTCCGTGGAGGCGGCCGGGGACGTGGACGTGCTGCTCCTGGACAAGACCGGCACCATCACCCTGGGCAACCGGCAGGCCACGGCCTTCCTGCCCGTCCCGGGCGTGGACGAGCGCGAGCTGGCCGAGACGGCCCAGCTGGCCTCCCTGGCGGACGAAACCCCGGAGGGGCGCTCCATCGTGGTGCTGGCCAAGGAGCGCTTCGGCATCCGGGGCCGCGAGCTGCGGGACCTTAACGCCACCTTCGTGCCCTTCACGGCCCAGACCAGGCTCTCGGGCGTGAACCTGCCCGAAAGGTCCCTGCGCAAGGGCGCGCCCGACGCCATCAGGGCCCTGGCCGGGCAGTCCGGCGAGCGCTTCCCGGAAGAGCTCGAACGCTCGATCCACGAGATCGCCAAGTCCGGCGGCACGCCGCTGGCGGTGGCCGAGAACGGCAGGCCGCTCGGCGCGGTCTGGCTCAAGGACATCGTCAAGGGCGGCATCCGCGAGCGCTTCGCGGAGCTTCGGGCCATGGGCATCAAGACCATCATGGTCACGGGCGACAACGCGCTCACGGCCGCGGCCATCGCGGCCGAGGCAGGGGTGGACGACTTCCTGGCCGAGGCCACGCCCGAGGCCAAGCTCGCGCGCATCCGCAAGTACCAGGCCGAGGGCAGGATGGTGGCCATGACCGGCGACGGCACCAACGACGCCCCGGCCCTGGCCCAGGCCGACGTGGGCGTGGCCATGAACTCCGGCACCCAGGCCGCCAAGGAGGCCGGGAACATGGTGGACCTGGACTCCAACCCCACCAAGCTTCTGGAGGTGGTGGCCATCGGCAAGCAGCTCCTCATGACCCGGGGCTCGCTGACCACCTTCTCCATCTCCAACGACGTGGCCAAGTACTTCGCCATCATCCCGGCCGTGTTCGCGGGCATCTACCCGCAGCTGGGGGCGTTGGACGTGATGGGCCTGGCCACGCCCAAGTCGGCCATCCTCTCGGCCGTGGTGTTCAACGCCCTGGTCATCGTGTTCCTGATCCCCCTGGCGCTCAGGGGCGTGAAGTACGTCCCCGCCCCGGCGGCCACGGCGCTCAGGCGAAACCTGCTCGTCTACGGCCTGGGCGGGCTTCTGGCGCCCTTCGCGGGCATCAAGCTCATCGACATGATACTCTCCGCCCTCGGCTGGACGTAGGAGCCGCGCATGTTCCGGATACTCATGAAACAGCTGGCCCCGGCCTTCCTGATGCTCTTCTGGATGACCCTGCTCACCGGCCTGGCCTACCCCCTGGCCGTGACCGGCCTCGGCCAGGGGCTCTTCCCCTTCCAGGCGGGCGGCAGCCTGATCGGGAAGGGAGGGGAGGTGGCCGGGTCGGCCCTGGTGGGCCAGCCCTTCTCCTCGGACCGCTACTTCCACGGCAGGCCCTCGGCCACCGCGCCATACGAGTACAACGCCGCCGCCTCGGCCGGGTCCAACCTCGGGCCTTCCAACCCGGCCCAGGCCGTGGCCGAACGCGCGGCCAGGCACGCGGCGCGAAACGGCCCCGGCCCCGCGCCCATGGATCTGCTCACGTCCTCGGGCAGCGGCCTGGACCCGCACATCTCGCCGGAGGCCGCCGCCAGCCAGGCAGGACGAGTGGCCAGGGCCCGGGGCATTCCGCCCGAGGCCGTGGCCGGGCTGGTGGCCGCGCACACCTCGGGGCGGCTGTGGAATTTCTGGGGCGAGCCCAGGGTGAACGTGCTGGAGCTCAACCTGGCCCTGGATGCGGCCGCGAAGAAGGAGTAACGTCCGGCCATGCGCGACGAGGACCAACGTCCCGATCCGGACGCCCTGCTGGCCATGGTCCAGCGCCAGGAAGCGGAGAAGCGCCGGGGGCGGCTGCGGATCTTTCTCGGCATGGCCCCGGGCGTGGGCAAGACCTACGCCATGCTGGAAGCCGCGCGCCTCAAGATGGCCGAAGGCCTGGACCTTTTGGCGGGCGTGGTGGAGACCCACGGCCGCGAGGACACCGAGGCCCTGATGTACGCCATGCCGGTGCTCCCGCGCAGGGTCATCGAATACAAGGGCCACCCGCTTCAGGAGTTCGACCTGGACTCCGCCCTGGCCAGGCGGCCGGCCCTGATCCTGGTGGACGAATTGGCCCACGCCAACGTCCCCGGTTCCCGCCACCCCAAGCGCTGGCAGGACGTGGACGAACTTCTGGAGCACGGCCTGGACGTTTGGACCACGCTCAACGTGCAGCACCTGGAGAGCCTGAACGACGTGGTGGCCCAGATCACGGGCGTGCGCGTGCGCGAGACCGTGCCCGACGCCATGCTGGAGAAGGCCGAGTCGGTCATCCTGGTGGACCTGCCCCCGGAGGACCTGCGCCAGCGCCTGAGCGAGGGCAAGGTCTACCTGCCCAGGCAGGCCGAGTGGGCCGGGGAGAACTTCTTCCGCTCCGGCAACCTGAGCGCGCTTCGCGAACTGGCCCTGCGCTCCACGGCCAACCGGGTGAACACCGAGGTGCTGGTCTACCGCCAGGGCCACGCCATCCAGACCACCTGGCCCACGGCCGAGCGCATCCTGGTGTGCGTGGGCCCCTCGCCCACCTCGGCCACGCTGGTGCGCGCGGCCAAACGCCTGGCCGACGGCCTGCGCGCCCCCTGGCACGCCCTGTACATCCAGCAACAGCCCGAAGGCGACGCCACGGCCAGAGCCCTGGCCAACCTGAACCTGGCCCAGGAGCTCGGGGCCCAGACCCACGTGCTGGCCGGGGGAGACGTGGCCCGGCTCATCGTGGGCTTCGCCAGGCAGCGCAACATCACGCGCATCGTCATCGGCAAGCCGGTCAAGCACACGCTGGCCGACCTCGTCCGGGGCAGCCCCGTGGACCAGCTGGTCAGGCTCTCCGGCGAGATCGACGTGCACGTGATCAAGGGTCAGGACACCAAGGGCGTGCAGCCGCCCACGGCCGGGGCGCCCTCCCGGCGGCGGCGCAGGGGCTACGCCTGGGCTGTGGCCGTGGTCGGGCTCTGCACGGGCGCGTGCTTCGCCATGTACCCCTATTTCGCCCTGGCCAACCTGATCATGGTCTACCTCGTTGGGGTCATGGCCGTGGCGGTCTGGCTGCCGAGGCGAGCCTCGGCCCTGGCCTCGGTGCTCTCCGTGCTGGCCTTCGACTTCTGCTTCGTCCCGCCCAGGTTCAGCTTCGCCGTGTCGGACGCGGACTACCTCGTCACCTTCGCGGTGATGCTCCTGGCGGCCCTGGTGCTGAGCGGCATGGCCTCGCGGATCAAGGCCCAGGCCGACAGCGCGGGGCGGCTGGAGCGCCAGGCCTCGGAGCTCTCCGGCCTGTCGCGCCACCTGGCCTCCACGCGCGGGGCGGCCAGCCTCCTGGAGGTGGCCAGGGAGCACCTGGCCGGAGTCTTCAGGTGCAGGGCCTTCATGCTCATGCCCGGCGCGTCGGGAAGGCTGGAGACGGCCTTCATGCCCGACGGCGACGAGGCCCTGCCCGAAAAGGACCTGGGCGTGGCGCAATGGGTGTTCGACAACGGCAAGCCCGCCGGGCTCTTGACCCAGACGCTTTCGGAGTCGGAGGCGCTCTTTCTGCCCCTGCCCGGCACGGAGGAGACCCTGGGCGTCATCGGCCTGCGGCCCTTCGACGAGGAGGCGCGGGAGTCCCTGGCGCTGCCGGACAAGCGCAGGCTCCTGGAGGTGTTCGTCCAGCAGACCGCCCTGGCCCTGGACGTGGACCGGCTTGAGGAGAAGGCCAGGGCCACGCTCGTGGAGGCCGAGCGCGAAAAGCTCCGGGCTTCGCTCCTCTCCACCGTGACCCACGACTTCAAGACCCCCCTGGCGGCCATCTCGGGCTCGGCCGAGAGCCTCATGGCCCTGGGCGAGTCGGCCGGGCCGGAGGTGCGCCGCGCCCTGGAGGAGAACATCGCCGGGGAGGCCTCCCGCCTGGAGCGCCTGGTGGACAACCTGCTGCGCATCGCGGCCCTGGAGTCCGGGGCCGTGGTCCCGGACGTGAAGCCCGTCCCGCTGGAGGAGGTGCTGGGCAGCGCGCTCTCGCGCGTGGAGCCCCTGCTGGAGGGCCACGAGGTGCGCCTGGACATCCCGGCGGGCCTGCCCCCCGTCCCCATGGACGAGGTGCTCATGGAGCAGGTGTTCCTGAACCTCCTGGAGAACGCGGCCAAGTACACGCCCGAGGGCACGCGCATCGACATCGCGGCCCACACCCGCAGGAGGAGCGCGGTGATAGAGGTGCGCGACAGCGGCCCCGGGCTGCCGCAGGGCGACCCGGAAAAGCTCTTCGAGCGCTTCCAGCGCGGCGACAGGGGCGGCCCCGAAGGCTACGGCCTGGGCCTGGCCATCTGCCGGGCCGTGGTCAAGGCCCACGGCGGGACCATCTCCGCCCGGGGGAACGTCCCGGCCGGGGCCCGCTTCACCATCACCCTCCCCCTGGACGAGCATGAAGAAAGCCACCATCCTGATCGTTGACGACGAGGCGGCCATCCGCCGTTTTTTGAAGCCCTTCCTGGAGGCCGAAGGCTACGCGGCCCTGGAGGCGGCAACCGGGCGGGAGGCCCTGGCCATGGCCTCTTCCCGCGACCCGGACGTGATCCTCCTGGACCTTGGCCTGCCGGACATGGACGGCGAGGAGGTGCTCGAGTCCCTGCCGCCCTGGACGCGGGCGCGGGTGATCGTGCTCTCGGTGCGCGGGGGCGAGCAGGACAAGGTCGGCGCCCTGGACAAGGGCGCGAGCGACTATTTGAGCAAGCCCTTCAGCCTGGCCGAGCTCGCGGCCAGGATCAGGGCGCTCCTGCGCCGCGAGTCCTCGAGGGAGGCCTCGCCGCCGGACAGGTACGCGTTCGGCGGCCTCGTCATCGATCTGGAGGGCCGCGTGGTCAGCCTGGACGGCCGGGAGGTGCACCTGACGCCCACGGAGTTCAAGATGCTCGCCTTCCTGGCGCGCCACGCGGGCAAGGTGGTCACGCACGGGCAGCTCTTGCGCGAGGTCTGGGGCAAGCACAGCCAGGGCCAGGAGCACTACGTGCGCATCCACGTGCACAAGCTCCGCCAGAAGATCGAGAAGGACCCGGCCCGGCCCAGGCACCTGCACACCGAGACGGGCGTGGGCTACCGTTTCAAGGAGTGAACCGGGGCATTTCCTTCTTGATCGCTCCGTTTCTCTTGGCGCAACACTCCCGCCTCTCCCGGTTTCTTTCATTTCTGAAAAAAACGGACACGAGTTAATCGTTGCATGCCCTCATTTTTCAAGGCATTCCCTAATCTATGGCCGCGACGAACGCGTTGCACCCGGCGAACACATCCCAGGCCCCGTTCTTCCCCGAGGACATCCTGCAGAGCCTCGGGCGCGGCCTTTTGACCGTCGATTCCGACTGCCGCGTCGTCTCTTTCAACTCCCGCGCAAGGCGGCTTCTCGGCCTGGATGAGGCGCTCTCTTCCGGGGCGGCCATCCCCGAGACCCTGCCCGAGATCGCCCTGGGCCTGCGCGCCTGCCTGGCGGGGACCATGCGCGAGCCGTCCTTCTGCATGAGCGCGGGCGGGCGCAAGGTGCAGGTGGACATCCGGCCCGTGCGCCGCGAAGGCGCGGTGGTTGGGGCCGCCGCCCTGGTCAGCGAGGCGGAGACGGCCCCCCTGCCCGCCCCCGAGATATCGCTTCGCGCCGTGCTGGACTCCGTTTCCGAGGGCATCTGGATCTGCGACGGCGGGGGCACCATCCTGGACATCAACCGGGAGTCGCAGCGGCTCAACTCCATCGACGCCTCGGACTACATCGGGCGCAACATCAAGTGCATCATCGAGGAGAACCTCGTAGACCAGTCCGTGACCCTGGACGTCTTGCGCTACAAGCGCCAGTTCAGCATCCTCCAGTACATCTCGAAGACCGGCAAGCAGCTCCTGGTGACGGGCTCCCCCGTGCTGGACGAGGCCGGGGGCATCTCGCTGGTGGTGGTCAACGAACGCGACGTGACCGAGCTCTCGGCCCTGCGCGAGGGCTTGCAGAACGCGCGCAAGGTCGAGGAGAAGTACCGCAACGAGCTTGCCGAGCTCTCCATGCTGGAGCTCAAGCAGAAGGACATCGTGGCCGACAGCCCGTCCATGCGCCACTGCCTGCACGCGCTCTTGAAGCTCGCGCGCATGGACGCCTCGCGCATCCTGATCCTTGGCGAATCGGGCACGGGCAAGGGGCTTTTGGCCAAGTTCGTGCACGTGAACAGCCCGCGCGCCCAGAAGCCCTTCATCCCCATCAACTGCCCGGCCGTGCCCGAGAACCTCTTCGAGGCCGAGCTGTTCGGCTACGAGAAGGGGGCGTTCACGGGCGCGCTCAAGCAGGGCAAGGCCGGGCTCATCGAGCTGGCCAAGGGCGGCACGCTCTTTCTGGACGAGGTGGGCGACATCCCCCTGTCCGTGCAGGCCAAGCTGCTCAAATACCTGGACGACCACGAGCTCTGGCGGCTGGGCGGAGCCGAGTCCAAGCTGGTGGAGTGCGGGGTGGTGGCCGCCACCAACTGCGACCTGGAGCGCCTGGTGGAGCAGAAGCGTTTTCGCAAGGACCTTTTCTTCAGGCTGAACACCTTCATCGTGCGCATCGCCCCCCTGCGCGAGAGGCGCGAGGACATCTTCGGCCTGGCCGAGTTCTACCTGGCCGGGTGCAACACTCGCTACGGCAAACAGAAGCGGCTCTCGCCCCGGGCCATGCGCCTGCTTGAGTCCTACGACTTCCCGGGCAACGTGCGCGAGTTGGTGGGCATCATCCAGAAGGCCTTCGTCATGAGCGAGGGAGACGACCTGACCGCCGCCGTGGAGGAGGCCCTGGGCGCTGGCCCGTCCGGCTCGGCCGGGCAGGAGGCCGCCACGCGCAAGCTCTCGGAAACCACCGACCAGGCCAGCATCCGCGTGCTGCGCCAGGCGGCCGCGCGCTGCCGGACCACGCGGGAGATGGCGTCGTTTCTGGGCGTGAGCCAGTCCACGGTGGTGCGCAAGATGGCGAAGTACGGCATCCGGCAGGTTTGATTCATTTTTGGATCAAGCCTTGTCTTCAATAACGAAAGATTTTCCGAACGTCGTTTCAGGATGCCCTCAAGTGTTGGCAATAGCTGGCAGGATGGCGAGGGCGACATTTAGGGGCCTCCCTTTCCGGACGCCCTTCTTTTTCCTGTGGCGCGCATGTTTTTCTAATAATGTCAATTCTGACATGAGTCACTATTGAATCAAAGTCAACGTCCCGGGATCATGAGAATAGCTTGAATTCATGATTCAGAATCAACTCAAAACACCTGGCACAGGCAGGAGGCCGGTCGCGTAACCCCTCTTAATCACACGCACAACGCCCCCGCGAGAGTCTGGCTTGCTTCTTGCTCAACACTTCCGCCTTTTACAAAAAAGGTGAAGCAGAGGCCCCGACCGAAACCTTCCTTCAAAGAGGAATAAACGTGGGACAACAGACAAAATCCGCCGAAGACCTCCTGGCGCTGCGCGACCGCTACGTTCCCAAAGGCCCCTTCAACGCCTCCCGCTACGTGGCAGCCAAGGCCCAGGGCGCGCTCATCACGGACGCGAACGGCAATGAACTCATCGACTTCGCGGGCGGCATCGGCGTGGTCAACGTGGGCCACTGCCACCCCAGGGTCGTGGCCGCCATCAAGGACCAGGCCGACAAGTTCATCCACACCTGCTTCCACATCGTGATGTACGAGCCCTACATCAAGCTGGCGGAAAAGCTCTGCCGGCTGGCCCCGGGCTCCTTCGAGAAGATGGCCCTGTTCGCCAACTCCGGGGCCGAGGCCGTGGAGAACGCGGTCAAGATCGCCCGCAGCTTCACCGGCCGCCAGGGCGTGATCGTCTTCGACGGCGGCTTCCACGGCCGCACCCTGTTGACCATGACCATGACCAGCAAGGTCAAGCCCTACAAGTTCGGCTTCGGGCCCTTCGCCCCCGAAGTCTACCGCATGCCCTACGCCTACTGTTACCGCTGCCCCGTGGGCCAGAAGCGCGAGACCTGCGACGCCCAGTGCGCGGACCTGCTCAAGGATTTCTTCATCGGCTACACCGCCGCCGAGAACGTGGCCGCCCTGGTGGCCGAGCCGGTGCTGGGGGAGGGCGGCTTCGTGTCCCCGCCCGCCAAGTACTTCGAGCGGCTCAAGGCCATCTGCGCGGACAACGGCATCGTCTACGTGGCCGACGAGGTGCAGACCGGCTTCGGCCGCACCGCCAAGTACTTCGCCATGGAGCACCACGGCGTCGTCCCGGACATCACCTGCGTGGCCAAGAGCATGGGCGGCGGCATGCCCATTTCCGGCGTGGTGGGCAAGCGCGAGATCATGGACGCCCCCCAGGTGGGCGGCACGGGCGGCACCTACGGCGGCAACCCGCTCTCCTGCCGCGCGGCCCTGGCCGTGATCGAGGTCTTCGAGGAGGAGGGCCTGCTCGAGAAGGCCCGCGTGCTGGGCGAGAAGCTGGAGCAGCGCTTCATCGACTGGTCCTCGCGCTTCGAGGTCATCGGCGAGCAGCGCGGGCTCGGCCCCATGCGCGCGCTTGAGCTCGTCACGGACCGCGAGAAGAAGACCCCGGCCACCACCCAGGCCAAGGCCCTGGCCAAATTCTGCGTGGACAGGGGGCTTCTGCTGCTCTCCTGCGGTACGCACGGAAACGTCATCAGGACGCTCATGCCCCTGGTGATCACCGACGAACAGCTCGAACGCGGCCTGGCCATCCTGGAGGAAGGCTTCCAGGAGCTCGCGAAGGGCCGCCTGTAGGGAGGGTTCGCGCACCACAACCGAGGCTCGGCAACTACCCCGAACAACAGTCAACGAAGGGAGCGACGCATGAACAGGGTGTCTTTCGGCAGAAAACTGACCGGACTCATCGCCGCGGCCGTGCTTACCGCGGGCCTCTCGGGCCAGGCCTTCGCCCAGAAAACCGTCAAGATCGGCAACGTGGAGCCGCTCTCCGGGCCCTCGGCCTCGGTGGGCGTGCAGGGCAAGCAGGCCCGCGAGATGGCCGTTGAGGAGATCAACGCCGCCGGGGGCATCAAGTCGCTCGGCGGGGCCAAGCTCGAGCTGGTCTACGCGGACAGCAAGTCCGACCCCACGGTCGGCGTCACCGAGACCGAGCGCCTGATCAACACCGAGAAGGTGCAGATCATGACCGGCTGCTGGAACTCCGCCGTGACCTACCCCGCCACCCAGGTGGCCGAGCGCTACGCCGTGCCCTTCGTGGTGCCGGTGGCCGTGCGCGACACCATCACCGAGCGCGGCTTCAAGTACGTGTTCCGCATCGCGGCCAAGGACTCCTGGTGGGTGCGCGACCAGTTCCGCTTCCTGAAGGACATGCAGGAGGAGACCGGACAGAAGATGAAGTCCATCGCCTTCGTCTTCGAGAACGGCGACTGGGGCACCGGCTTCGCCGAGAAGTGGCGCGACCTGGCCAAGAAGGACGGCTACGAGATCGTGCTGGACGAGCCCTACCCCTCCACCGCCACGGACCTGACCCCCGTGGTCACCAAGCTCAAGGCCGCCAAGCCCGACGTGGTGATGCTCGTTTCCAACGCGGCCGACGCCATCCTGCTCACCAACACCATGGCCGAGATGAAGGTCAACCCCAAGGTGGTGCTGGCCAGCGGCGGCGGCCACGCCGACCCCAAGTTCCTGGAGAACGTGGGCAAGAACGCCCTCTACCTCTTCGACGAGGTGGAGTGGAACACCGACGTGAACAAGCCCGGCGCCAAGGAAACCAACGCCAAGTTCAAGGCCAAGTACGGCTACGACCTCACCGGCGAGTCCGTTGACGCCTACGCCGCCATGTACGTCATCGCCGACGCGCTCGAGCGCGCCGCCTCCACCGACCCCAAGAAGGTCCGCGACGCCCTGGCCTCCACCAAGCTGACCACCGGCCCGGCCATGATCGTCTCCTACAACGGCATCGAGTTCGACGAGTCCGGCCAGAACAAGAACGCCGGCATCGTCATCGCCCAGATCGCCGAGATCGACGGCAAGCTCGACCGCGTCACCGTGTGGCCCAAGGAAGCCCGCCGCGCGGGCTACAAGCCCGTCTTCCCGTCCGGCAAGTAGCCCAGGTCCCGCCAACGAAAGCCCCCCGGGCCGGGCAGTCGGCCCGGGGGGACAAACCACCGGAGACTCTACATGACCGCGGTGTTACAGGCGGCGCTGAACGGCACCATGATGGGGGCCATGTACGGGCTGACCGCCCTGGGACTGACCCTGATCTTCGGGGTGATGAAGGTGGTCAACTTCGCCCACGGGTCGCTGCTCATGGTGGGCATGTTCGCCGCCTACTGGCTGATCAAGCTCACTGGGGTGCACCCCTACCTGGCGCTTGTCGTGGTGCCCCCGCTGCTCTTCTTCTTCGGCTATTACCTGCAGGCCCTGGTGATCAAACCCGTGTTCAAGGCCGAGCAGCAGGTGCGCGAGCCGCTCACGGTGATCATCGTGACCACGGGCGTGTGGTACGTGCTGGACAACCTGGCCCTGATGCTCTTCGGCGCGGAGTACCGCACCGTGCGCACGGCCATCTCGGGCACGTCCTTCTCCCTGGGGGAGATCATCGTCTCCATCCCCAAATTTTCCGGGTTCGTGGTCTCGGTGCTCACGGCCGTGGGCCTGTGGCTCTTCATGCGCAAGACCCGCACCGGCAAGGCCCTCCAGGCCACCAGCCTGGACCGCGAGGCCGCCAACCTCATGGGCATCGACCAGTACCGCATCTACAACCTGGCCTTCGGCATCGGCACGGCCATCGCGGGCATCGCCGGATGCGTGATCATCCCCTTCTACTACGTCTACCCCTCGGTGGGCGTGGTCTTCGACATCCGCGCCTTCATCATCGTGGTGCTCGGCGGCCTGGGGAGCATCCAGGGGGCCATGGTCGGCGGGGTGATCATCGGGCTCATCGAGTCGGTGTTCTCGCAGTTCGTCACCTCCACGTGGACCGAGGCCATCATCTACGCGATCTTCCTGGTGATCCTCTTCGTGAAACCCTCCGGCATCTTCGGCCATAAACAGGACTGGTAGGAGGCGAAACCGTGAGCCGGAAACAACTGGACCTGACGCTCCTCGGCCTTGCCTTGCTGACGAGCTTCGGGCTGCCGCTGGTCATTGAGAGCCCGACGTACCTGCAAATTCTCATCCTCTTGTATTTCTACGCCTACCTGACCTCCGCCTGGAACCTGGTGGGCGGCTTCGCTGGCGTCCTGCCCATGGGGCACGCCGTGTTCGTGGGCATCGGGGCCTACACCTCAACTGTGCTCTCGCTGCAGTGGGGAGTCTCGCCCTGGCTGGGCATGATCGCGGGCGGGATCGTGGCCGCGTTCGTCGGCGTGCTCATCGGCAAGCCGACCTTCCGCATGCGCGGCGCCTACTTCGCGCTGTGCACCATCGCCTTCGCCGAGGGCATCCGGGTGATGATCGAGAACATCGACAGCCTTGGGCCAATCAAGCTGAACGGCCCCCGGGGGCTCCTCATCCCGCTCAAGGGCGACTCCTTCTGGAACTACCAGTTCATGCACAAGGAGCCCTATTACTACATCATCCTGGTGATGCTGGTGTTGGTGCTGGCGCTGACCTGGTTCATCTCCAAGTCGCGCATGGGTTACTACCTGGCGGCTGGCGGCGACGAGCCCGAGGCCGCCCAGGCGCTCGGCGTCAACGTGGCCAGGTACAAGCTCGTCTCCATGGCCATGAGTTGCTTCCTCACGGCCCTGGCGGGCACGTTCTACGCCCAGCTCATGCTCTACTTCTACCCCAAGGGGCTCCTGGGCCTTGACCTCTCCTTCGAGATCGCCTTCATCGCGCTCATCGGCGGCCGGGGCACCATCGCCGGGCCGCTCATCGGGGCGCTGGCCCTGCGCCCGCTGAACGAGTTCACCCGCATCTACCTGAGCGACCAGCTGCCGGGCCTGCACCTGGTGATCTTCGGGCTGATCCTCATCCTGGTGATGCTCTACCAGCCCAAGGGCCTCACCCCGCCCCTGGTCAGGCTCTACGACAGGTTCGCGGCCAAGGTCACCGGCGGCGCGGCCCAAAACGGCAAGGGAGGCGCGCGATGAACATCCTCGAGGTCAAAGGCCTGACCAAGCACTTCGGCGGCCTGACCGCCATCCACGACCTGGACCTGCACATCGCCAAGGGCGAGATCCTGGGGCTCATCGGCCCCAACGGGGCGGGCAAGTCCACCCTGTTCAACTGCGTGGCCGGGGTCTTCCCGCCCTCGGCGGGCGACATCAGGTTCAAGGGCGACTCCATCGCCGGGCAGAAGCCCTGGGACCTCTGCCGCCTGGGCCTGGCCAGGACCTTCCAGATCGTCAAGCCCTTCGCCTCCAAGACCGTGCTCTACAACGTGATGGTCGGGGCGTTCTTGCGCACCGGCTCCACGCGCAAGGCCCGGGAGAAGGCGCTCGAGGTGCTGGAGACGCTCCAACTGGCCCACCGCAAGGACCAGCTCTCCGCCACCCTGACCATCGCCGACCGCAAGCGCCTGGAGATAGCCAAGGCCCTGGCCACGGGGCCGGAGCTCCTGCTGCTCGACGAGGTCATGGCCGGGCTTCGCCCCACCGAGGTGGACGAGATGATCGACATCATCAAGAAGCTCAGGGACTCGGGCGTCACGGTGTTCGTCATCGAGCACATCATGCGCGCGGTCATGGCCCTGTCGGACCGGGTGGTGGTCATCCACTTCGGCGAGAAGATCGCCGAGGGCAAACCCGAGGACGTCACCAAGGACGAGAACGTCATCAGGGCCTATCTGGGGAGGGAGTATGGCGCTGCTTAGCGTTGAGAACATCAACGTCTCCTACGGCGACGTGCAGATCATAAACGGTCTCTCCCTCACCGTGAACGAGGGCGAGGTGGTGAGCATCATCGGCGGCAACGGCGCGGGCAAGTCCACGCTTTTGAAAACCCTCTCCGGGCTCCTGCACCCGACCAGCGGCCGGGTCCGCTTCAAGGGCGAGGAAATCCAGGACTTCCCGCCGGAGCGCATCGTGGAGCGGGGCATCATCCACGTGCCCGAGGGCCGCAGGCTCTTCTCGCTCATGAGCGTGGCCGACAACCTGGAGATCGGGGCCTACACCAAGAGGGCCTACACCCTGCGCGACAAGACCCTGCGCAAGGTCTACGACCTTCTGCCCAGGCTCAGGGAGCGCCAGGACCAGATGGCCATGACACTATCCGGCGGCGAGCAGCAGATGGTGGCCATCGGGCGCGGGCTCATGGCCCTGCCCGGGCTCCTCATGCTCGACGAGCCTTCGCTCGGGCTCGCGCCGATCCTGGTCAAGTCCATCTTCGACACCCTGCGCGTCATCGCGGACACGGGCACCACGGTGCTGCTCGTGGAGCAGGACGTGAACCACAGCCTGAGCCTCTCGGACCGGGGCTACGTGCTGGAGCACGGCCGCGTGGCCATGGAAGGCCCGGCCAGGGAGCTCATGGACAACAAGCACATCAAG
Source organism: Fundidesulfovibrio sp. YSD1 (assembly GCF_055397115.1). NCBI lineage: Bacteria > Pseudomonadati > Thermodesulfobacteriota > Desulfovibrionia > Desulfovibrionales > Desulfovibrionaceae > Fundidesulfovibrio > Fundidesulfovibrio sp. YSD1. Next base: position 3,008,897 of record NZ_AP043666.1, on the reverse strand, counting down.
GCCGCCTACCTGGGCATGTGAGGACAATCATGCACGGCTTTCACGGACGTGTGCTGACCATCGACGCAGGCAAACGGACGTTCTCCATCGACCCCGTGGAGGACGCGGTCTACGACGCGGTCCTCGGCGGCAAGGGCCTGGCCACGCGCCTGCTTTTGGAGCGCAACCCGGCCGGGGCCGACCCCCTTGGCCCCGAGAACCGCCTCATCTTCGCCACCGGCCCCCTGTGCGGGGGCTCGGCCTGGGGCGGCAGCCGCTACGGGGTGTTCACCAAGTCGCCCCAGACCGGGTTCTACGCCGAGTCCTACTCGGGCGGGCGCACGCCCGAGGCCATCGACGGGGCCGGGTTCGACGCCGTGGTCGTCGAGGGGGCGTCCGAGTCACCCCTGGCCCTGACCGTGCACCCGGACGGCTGCGAGTTCCACGACGCCTCCGGGCTCTGGGGCATGGACGTCTACGCCACGGAGGACGAGGCCCTGGCCCGCTTCTCCCGCGAAGGCGCGCCAGGCAAGCCCGGGGCGGTGGTCATCGGCCCGGCGGGCGAGAACCTGGTGCGCTTCGCCATGATCGCCAACGACAAGTGGCGCTGCGCGGGCCGCGCTGGCGTGGGCGCGGTGATGGGCTCCAAGAAGCTCAAGGCCGTGGTCTTCCAGGGCGGGCGCAAGCGCGCGCCCGCCGACCCCAAGGGCCTGCGGGAGTACGCCACGGCCTTCGCCAAGGCGGGCATGCAGAACAAGGGCGTCCAGGCCTACCGCGCCCAGGGCACCACCATGATGGTGGCGCTCATGAACACGGCCGGGGCCTTCCCGGCCAAGTACTGGACCCAGGGAAGCTGCTCCCACTGGCCGAACATCTCCGGCGAGACCTTCCACAAGGAGCACGACGTCACCCCGCACGCCTGCCTGAAGTGCTTCATGGCCTGCGGGCGCATGGCCACCCTGAAAAAGGGCCGCCACGCCGGGCTGACCCTGGAGGGCCCGGAGTACGAAACCATCTACGCCTTCGGCGGGCTGTGCATGATCGAGGACATGGGCGAGGTGGTCTACCTGAACGACCTCTGCGACCGCCTGGGCATGGACACCATCACCGCTGGCAACCTCTGCGCCTTCGCCGTCGAGGCTGCGGCGCGCGGGCGCGTTAACATCCCCATCGCCTACAACGACGCGGACGGCGCGGCGCGGCTGATCGAGGACATCGCGGCCAGGCGCGGCGCGGGCGAGGTGCTCTCCCAGGGCATCAGGCACGCCGCGCGCGAGTGGGGCCTTGAGGACCTGGCCGTGCACGTCAAGGGCATGGAGCCCGCGGGCTACGATCCGCGCGTGCTCAAGGGCATGGGCCTGGCCTACGCCACCTCGGACCGGGGGGCCTGCCACCTGCGCAGCACCTTCTACAAGCCCGAGCTGGCCGGGTTCATCAAGCCCGACGCAATCGAGGGCAAGGCGGCCATGTTCATCGACTACGAGGACCGCCTGAACATCTTCGACACGCTCATCCTCTGCCGCTTCTTCCGCGACCTCTACACCTGGGAGGAGCTGGAGAAGGTCATCACGCTGGCCACGGGCCTGGACGCATCGAAGGAGGCGCTCACGCGCCGCGCGGCCACCGTGGCGGACATGACCAGGACCTTCAACCTGCGCGAGGGCCTGACCCCGGCCGACGACCGCCTGCCCGCGCGCCTGCACAAGGAGCCCCTGCCCGACGGCAGGGCGCTCGGCGAGGACGAGCTGGCCTTCATGCTCGGCGAGTACTACCGGCTGCGCGGCTGGTCGCCCGAGGGCAGGCCCGCATCCGTGCCCGGCTGAGGACGAACCGCCGGACCACCCGGCCCTGAAATCTCCACCAGAAGGAGCGGCGTATGCTTGTGGGCGATTGGATGCTCAAGAACGTCACCACCGTTACCGAGGACGTCTCCATGATCAAGGCCGGGCGGATCATGCAACAACTGGGCGTCCGCCGCCTGCCGGTGGTCGACGGCGAGGGCCGCCTGACCGGCATCGTCACCGAACGCGACATCAAGGCCGCCTCGCCCTCCAAGGCCACGTCGCTGGACATCTACGAAATGACGCGCCTGCTCTCCGAGATCAAGGCGCGCGACATCATGACGAAAAAGCCCCTGCGCATCACCCCGGGCGACACCGTGGAGCGCGCCGCCGTGATCATGCGCGACAACAAGATCGGCGGCCTGCCCGTGGTGGACGTGGACGAGCGCGTGGTGGGCATCGTCACGGACACGGACATCTTCCGGCTCTTCGCGCTGGTCAGCGGCGTGGACTCGGGAGGCGTGCAGATGGGAGCCAGCCTGCCCGTGGAGAAAGGCCACCTCAAGCAGCTCATCGACGACATCCGGGGCATGGAAGCCAAGATCGTGAGCATCATCTCCTACCTGGACCCGGCGGACGAGTCCAAGCGCAACGTCTGCATCCGCCTGCGGGCCATGACCGAGGCGGAGGAGTACCGGATCCGCGACCACATCCGCGCGCGCCACAACCTGCTCTACTGGGTCAAGGACTAGCCGGGGCGGGCCTTCGGGCGTACAGGGCCCCTCGCGCGAAGCGCCCCTCGGGGACGGTCCCGCCCGGACACGGGCGGAGGCATTCCGGCCGCCCGGGCCGGGGTCTCGAGGCGCGCCATCGATACAACCGGGGAGGGCGAGCCCTCCCGTCACGGAGACAGGACATGCGACTTGACGATTTCAGGCTCTGGAAGACCCAGTGCTACATCGACGGCAAATGGGCCTCCGCCCTGGACGGCCGGGTTATCGAGGTATCGAACCCGGCCACGGGCGAAACCCTGGGCACGGTGCCCCGCTGCGGCGAGACCGAATGCTCCGTGGCCATCTCCGGGGCGGCGCGCTCCATGGCCGCGTGGAAGCTGCTCACCCCGGCCGAGCGGGGCGCGTACCTGCACAGGTTTTTTGAGCTCATCAAGGAGAACCTGGACGAGCTGGCCGCCATCCTGACCCTGGAGCAGGGCAAGCCCCTGGCCGAGGCCAAGGGCGAGATCACGCAGGGGGCCTCCTACTTCCCGTGGTACGCGGGCGAGGCCAAGCGCGCCTACGGCCGGGTGATCCCCAGCCCCCAACGGGGCAGGCGGCCCCTGACCATGCTCCAGCCGGTTGGCGTGGTGGGCATCATCACCCCCTGGAACTTCCCCTTCGCCATGATCCCGCGCAAGGCCGCCCCGGCGCTGGCCGCCGGGTGCACCGTGGTGATCAAGCCCGCCTCCCAGACCCCCTACTCCGCCCTGGCCATGGCCGCCCTGGCCCAGGAGGCCGGGATCCCGCCTGGCGTGTTCAACGTCATCACCGGCGACTCCTCGCGCATCGGGGCCGAGCTCACCGGCGACCCGCGCGTGCGCAAGCTCTCCTTCACCGGCTCCACCGCCGTGGGCAAGAAGCTCATGGCCCAGTGCGCGGGCACGGTGAAGCGCCTCTCCCTGGAACTCGGCGGCAACGCGCCCTTCATCGTGTTCGACGACGCCGACCTGGACCGCGCCGTGGACAGCGCCCTGGCCGCCAAGTTCCGCAACTCCGGCCAGACCTGCATCTGCGCCAACCGCCTGCTGGTGCAGAACGGCATCCTGGACGCCTTCACCCGCAGGCTGGCCTCCAAGGTGGACTCGCTCAAGCCCGGCTTCGGCCTGGACGCGGGCGTGACCCAGGGGCCGCTCATCGACGAGAACGCCGTGAAGCACGTGGAGGCCCTGGTGGCCGACGCGGTGGAGAAAGGCGCGCGGGTGGCGGTGGGCGGCAAGCGCCACGCCCTGGGCGGGCTCTACTACGAGCCCACGGTGCTCTCAGGGGTCACGCCGTCCATGCGCGTCTTCAAGGAGGAGATCTTCGGGCCCATCGCCCCGGTGACGGCCTTCGCCTCGGAAAAGGAAGCCATCGCCATGGCCAACGACACCGACGCGGGCCTGGCCTCCTACGTGTTCACCAACGACCTGGGCCGGACCTTCCGCGTCTGCGAGGCCCTGGAGTACGGCATGGTGGGCGTCAACGAGGTGATCCTGGCCATGGCCGAAGCGCCCTTCGGCGGCGTGAAGGAGAGCGGCATGGGCCGCGAGGGCGGCAGCGAGGGCATCCTCGACTACCTGGACACCAAGTACGTGCTCATCGGCGGCATCGAATAGCGGTCAGCTCCCCCCGGCAACGAGGATGTCGGCGATGACCGGCCGGTGGTCCGAGCCCACGTCCGGGCCGACCTCGCAACCCAGGGGGACCGCCCCGTTTCCGGCCAGGACGTGGTCGACGCGCGTGTCGATGGGCACGAAGCGCACGGCGTCCCGGAACGTCCACCCGTACCCCCGCCCGGCCTCGGAGAAGGCGTTTTGCAGGTCCGCCCAGGTCTCGCGGTAGATGGCGCTCTCCACGGGCGTGTTGAAGTCCCCTGCCGCGACGAAGGGCAGGCCTCCCGCCCCCAGGGCCTTGCGCACGGTCCGGGCCGCGCTTGCGCGGTTGGCCGTCTCCGAGGTCAAAAGCCCGGCCTTGGCGGGGTCGATGCCCGTGCTCCTGTCCAGGAGGTGCTGCAGGCCGTAGCGCGGGCTCGGCAGGTACACCGAGTTGAAGACGATTTCCCCCTGGGGCAGGGTCACGACGCACGGCAGCAGGCTGTGGCGCTCCCAGACGTGGGGCGGATGCTTGACCAGCACGGGGGGCAGCGCCTTCACCGGATGCCGGGAAAACACCGCCACGACCCCGGCCTGCTCCCGCCGCCAGCCCGGGGGGAGCTCCAGCCGGACGTCCGGCGGGCATTCCTGCAGGGCCACGAGGTCCACGTTGCGGGAGCGGATCACTTCCGAGAGCGCCCGGGAATCGAACTGGCCCGTGCGCACGTTGCAGGTCAACACGCGCACCACGATCCCGGCCACGGCCTGGGGCGCGGGGAACGCCCAGCGCAGGCCCATGAACGGGACGAAGACCACGGCCGCGCCGAGGGCGAGCGGGAGAAGCAGCCTGGGGGCGCGCGCCAGGGCCAGGGGGACCAGCAACACGAGCGGCAGGGCCAAGGCCCAGCGCGGGCCGAAGAGGAGGAGCGTCCCCGGCCACCAGCGGTCCCCGGCCAGGTGAAGCGCGGCCAGGGCCAGCCCCGACGCGGCGAGAAAACCCCAGCAGGCCAGGAAGAGGAGATTGTCCAGGAGTTTCACGGCTGCCCCGGGGGTGGCGGCGAAGCGGCCGCCTAGGCCTTCTTCAGGAAACAGGTCTTCAGCACCAGCCCCTTGACCTTGTCGGCGTTGCATTCGATCTCCGCCTCGTTGGCCGTGAGCCGGATGTTCTTGATGAGCGTCCCGCGCTTGAGCGTCACGGAAGACCCCTTGACCTTCAGGTCCTTGATAAGCGTGACGCTGTCGCCGTCCTTCAGGATCGTCCCGTTGCTGTCCTTCACCTTGATGTCGTCCACGCTGGACTCCTTTCGATTGCGGTTCGGAAAAAAACGGGTGACGCCCATGGCCGGACCAGAACCGGCGCGGCCACCCGGATCGAGGGGTTTTAAGGCAGAGGCCCCGGCTGCACAAGCTTTGCCGGGCGACAACTCCCGAAGCGGGCCAGGGCGCACGGGGAAGAGCCCTGAAAGTCAACCTGGACTTCCGGCGCGCCGGATGGGATATCCGGAAAACTCCCGCTGATGGCCCTCGTGCCGAGCGGGGGCCACGGACTAATCCGCGAAGCAGGGAGAACCCCCATGAGCCTGTTCGGCTTCCTGAAAAAGAAGAACGCCTGCCAGCTCCTGGCTGACCCCGACGACAGGACGGCCGTGAAATACCGCCACTTCAAGGCGCTGCTCGAACAGAACGACGCCGTGCTCGACGCGCTGGCGGCCCTGGAGCAGACGTATTACGGCGGAGAGGTCTTCACTTCCGGCGCGGCCCGCCAAGCCGTGCGGAGCATAGGGGAAGCAACCGCCTGCATGGCCCACTCCCTTAACAGCCTGGCCCCGGGCCGACATGCCGGATTGGACGAAGCGCAGCAGCGGATTCTCGCCCAGGCCCTGGCCGCCTTCGAACCACCCGCCGAGGCGCTGGGCGCTCCCCTCGTCCTGCGCCTAGAGGACGTCGGCCCGGAAAACGCGCGCCGGGTCGGGGGCAAGGCCGGGAACCTGGCCAGGGTCCGCAACGCGCTCGAGTTGCCGGTCCCGGCGGGGTTCGTGGTCACCACGGAGGGGTTCCGGGCGTTCATGGGGCATGGCGGGCTCGACGAATACGCCCGGGAGCAGCTCGAAACCATCTCCCCGCTCGACCTGCCGGAGCTGGAGAGCCGCTGCGGGCGCATCCGCCGGGCCATCCTGGAGGCCGACCTGCCTGCCGGGCTTGCGAACGCCCTGGGCGAGGCCCTGGAGGCGCTGAAGCGCGAGGCGACGGCCCCGGCGTTGCTCGCGGTCCGGTCCAGCGCGGTGGGTGAGGACGGGGCGGCGAGCTTCGCGGGGCAGTACGAGTCCGTGCTCAACGTGCCCTTCGAGCGCGCCGGGCAGGCCCTCAAGGAGGTCTTCGCCAGCAAGTACACGCCGCGCGCGGTGCTCTACCGGCTCCGCTGGGGGCTGGACGACGGCGACGCGCCCATGGCCGCGCTGGTGCTGACCATGGTCGACAGCCGGGTGAGCGGCGTGCTCTACACGCTCGACCCCGGCGCGGGTTCCGGCCCGGCCATGCGCCTGGACGCGGTCCCCGGGCTCGGCGACAAGCTGGTGTCCGGGGAATCCAGGGCGGTGACCACCCGCATCGCCCGCTCCCCTCTCGGGGTCGTCGCGCCGGCCGAAACGCCGCTCTTCTCCGATGACCTCGCGCTGGAACTGGGCAGGATGGGACTGCTCCTCGAGGAGCATTTCGAATCCCCGCAGGACGTCGAATGGTGCCTGGACGGGCAAGGCCGCCTGGTCATCGTCCAGTCCAGGCCGCTGGACGCTCCCGAGGAGGCTTCTTCCCAGACGCCCCCGGTCGAGGACATCGACCTCTCCGGCTTCCCCGCGCTGCTCTCGGGGGGCGTCTGCGCCAGCGCGGGCGCGGCCAGCGGGACCGTTCTCCATGTGGAGGGGGCCGTCCCGGAAACCGTTCCCGAGGGCGCGATCCTCGTGGCGGTGAACGCCGCGCCCGAGTTGGCCGCCCTGCTGGACAGGGCCGGGGGGATAGTGACCGCCATGGGCGGAGCCGCGAGCCACCTCGCCTCGGTCGCGCGCGAGATGGGCATCCCCGCGATCTTCGCCGCGCCAGGCTGCATGGAACTCCTCCAGGAGGGCCGGGAGGTCACCCTGGACGCCTCGAACCTCCGGGTGCTCGAGGGGCGCGCGGAAGCGCTGCTCACGGTTTCCGGCAGGCCCCGCTCCCGCGTGGTGGACAGCCCCATGCACGTGCGCCTGAGGGCCGCCCTGGACGTGATCTCCCCGCTCACCCTCACCGATCCGGAAGCGGATACGTTCTCCCCGGCCGGTTGCAGGACCCTCCACGACATCGTCCGCTACACCCACGAGAAGGCCATGCGGGAGATGTTCGGCCTGTGCGGGGACGCGGAAGGCGCGGCCAACGTGGCGCGCCTCAAGGCCCAGATCCCGCTGACGCTCTACTGCGTCGACCTGGGCGGCGGCCTGCGCGAGTTTTTGACCACCTGCGACGACATCACGCCCGAGGACCTGCGCAGCACCCCCATGCGCGCCATCTGGCGCGGGTTCACCCACCCCGGCGTCACCTGGTCGGGCACGGTGGCCTTCGACGCCAAGAGCTTCATGACCCTCATGGCCTCCTCGGCCACGGCCGAGGTCGGGGGCGGGACCCCCGGCGGCGACTCCTACGCCCTGCTCGGCTCCGACTACATGAACCTCTCGGCCAGGTTCGGTTACCATTTCGCCAACATCGACGCCTTCTGCGGCGAGGGCGCCTCGCAAAACCACGTCAAGGTCCGCTTCGCGGGCGGCGCGGGGACGTTCTCCGGCAAATGCCTGCGCGTGACGTACCTGGCCAAGGTGCTCGCCCGGCTGGGCTTCACCGTGGACACGGCGGGCGACGTGCTCGACGCCTCCCTGAAGGGCGCCCCGGCCAGGCAGACCGAGGCCGCGCTCGATCAGCTGGGCCGCCTCATGGCCGTAAGCCGCCTCCTGGACATGGCCATCTCCGGGCAAGCCGAGATCGACGCCATGGCGGAGGCCTTCTTCAAGGGCGACTACGACCTGCTGGCCAAGCGCCAGGAAAATCCCCTGCCCGAGTTCCATCTCGCGGTGGGCGACTGGGAGAGCGCAAAGGACGAAACCGGGGCCGGTATCGCGCGCCAGGACGGCGCGAGGTGGGCCACCGGCCTCTCCAAGGGCTTCACCTCCTTCATGGGAAGGCTCTCCGGGAAGCGGTACCAGCGCTTCCTGGACAACGTGGAGGCCTACTTCTACTTCCCCCTGGCCGTGGCCAAGGGGTCGGACATGGAGGACGGCCGGGCCAGCCTCAGGGTGCGGCCCGTGGCCGGGGCCATCGACCAGGCCGGGGGGCTGGCCTTCGCCGTCCGCACGGCGGGCACCTACCTCGTGCTTCGCATCAACGCCCTGGAGGACAACCTGATCCTCTTCGCCTTCAAGGACGGGCGGCGCAGCGAGCTGGCCAGCGCCCACCTGCCGGTGGCGGCCGGACAGTGGCGCGAACTGGCGGTGGAGGTGCGGGGAGGCACCGTCACCGGATTCGTGGACGGCAGGCCCTACATCGTCCACCACTTCGACTACGCCCCGAAGGGCCTGCTGGGCCTTTGGTCCAAGGCGGATTCCGTGGTGGAATTCTCGGAGCTTCGCCGCTTCGACGGGCAATCCGATCTCGTTTTTCTTTCGCGCGCCGCTGCCGCGCCGTGAAACGGCGCTCGCGCTCACCCGTCCGGGTTGCCGCGCCTGCTCACGATCCGGGCCGAGTCGCGCAGGTGGTCGCGCGGGTCCACGAGCCTGCCTTCCACCGTGACCTCGAAATGCAGGTTCGCCCCCGTGGTGCGGCCCGTGCGCCCCACCTGGCCCAGCGTCTCCCCGGCCAGCAGTTCCTGGCCCTCGCGCACGTGCACGGCGAGCAGGTGCGCGTAGCGGGTCTTGACGCCCCCCGCATGGAGCACGTCCACGGCGTACCCGTAGTCCCCCATCCAGCCCGCCTTCAGCACCACCCCCCTCGACCAGGAGAAGACCTCGGTGCCCGCCGGGCGGGAGATGTCGATGCCCTTGTGGAAATTCTTGCGCTTGTTGATCGGGTCCTTCCTGATCCCGAACCCGGAGGAGGCCCCGACCTTGCGCTTCGGAGAGGCCTGCTTGAGCTTTTTCTCGGCCGTCCTCGCGACGCCCGTGTCGGCCAGGCAGCCGGCGGCGTCGAAGGCCGCCAGCGCGGCCACGGCGAGCGACGAAAGAAGCGGGATGACGAGCTGCCTCGCCAGGCGCGAGGCAAACGGGCGGGCTGGGCCGTCTGTCGCCATGAATCCTCCTTGATCCTCGGTGTTGAGATGCGCCGCGGGCGGCCGCAAGGCCGCCCACGGCGGGTCAGTGTCGCGGGGGGGCGTCAGCTTGCCGGGCCGGCTTGCGCCAGGCCGCCCGGCATGGCGGGATCGGGCGGGACGGCGTCGTCCAGGACCACCATGTCGAATATGCCGATCTGCAACGTCACTTTATTTCGGAAATTTCCTTCTGGATTTCGGAAACGATCTCCTTGTCCGAAGGATTGATGTCAAGCGCCTTCTGGAAGTATTTCCTCGCTTCATCCGGCTTCTTGTATCCATATTTGTTGATGATCCCCAGGTAGTAGAACGCCTGGTAGGCGTCCGGCTTCGCCTGGATGATGAATTCGTAGTCCGCAGCGGCCTCGTCGTAGCGCTTGAGCTGCACCATGGTGAAGCCCCGGTGGTATCTGGCCCCGAGGTTCTTGGCGTTCAGCTCCACGGCCTTGGTCCAGAAGTGCGCGGACTTCTGCCAGTCCTGGGTGCGGCTGAACAACTCGGCGAGCTCCAGCACGGCCTCCTCGTCCTTGGGGTTGTCCTTGACCCTGGCCATGAGCGCCGGGACAGCCGCCATCTCGTCGCGCTTCACGGCTTTCTGCGATCCGCCCTGGACCTGGGCGGGCATCGGCCCGTTGATGAACGAGGTCGCGAAGACCGCGGCCACGGCCACGGCCATCATGCCGACGATCAGCTTGCGCATGGGGAATTGTCCGGCCTCGGCCGCCGCGTGCTTCCTAGCTTTCATGGGTGGCTCCTTCGCGGCCGCGCAGGGTGCGCCAGGCCAAGAGCGGCGTCAGGCATATGGCCAGGCTGCCGATCCAGACCCAGTTGACCATGGGCACCACGCTCACCTTGATGGGGTTGACCCGCTCGCCCTCGATGTCGTGGATGGTGGCGTAGAGTTCCTCGCCCAGGCTGAACAGGGTGGACACCTCGCTGTTGGGGTGGTCGTAGTTGCGGTAGATGCGCTGCTGGGGCCTGAGCTCGCCCAAGGCCTTGCCGTTTTTGCTCACGCCCACCACGGCCTCGTTGATGGCCACCTCGGCGTTCCTCTCCTGGCGCAGGCCCTTGTAGGTGAAGTCGTACCCGCCGAAGGAGAAGGCGTCCCCGGGCGACACTGGCGTCTCGTGGCTCTTCTGGAACGGCCCGGACACGGCAACGCCCAGCACGATGATCGCGAATGCCAGGTGCGAGCCGTGGGCCGCCAGGAAAAAGCGGCCGCGCGCCGCCGCCCCCTTGGAGAAGCACAAGAGCGCCACGGACACGCCCACGGCCACCGCCGCGCCAACCCCGGCCACGGCCAGCACGGGCCTTATGCCCATGAACACCCCGGCGGCCAGCACGCACGCGAAGGCCGCCGCCGGGACGAGCGCCATGGCGGGCCTGCCCACGCCGCCCTTCCAGCCGAGCCACGGGGCCACCGAGAGCAGCATGGCCATGGCCGTGAACAGCGGCAGGCAGATGGTGTTGTAGAAGCCCTGGTTCACGCCCTTGGGCTTGGACTCCCAGAGCTGGCTGATCACCGGCCAGACCGTGCCCAGAAGCACCACGGCCCCCAGGGCCATGAGCAGCCAGACCAGCAGCACGACCATGCCCTGCCTGCTGAACAGGCCGGCCACGGAGGCCACGCCCGCGCGCGGCATGGCCGAGGCCACGGCCAGGCTCAGGGCCACGCCGAAGGAGATGGCCAGGATCAGGGGCCTGCCCACCCCGCCCTCGCCGAAGGCGTGAAGCGATTCCACCACGCCGCTGCGCACCAGGTAGGTGGCGAACAGGCACAGGAGAAGCGTCAGGCAGGCCAGGAAGACGTTGGTGCGCGCAAGCGCCCCGAAGCGGCGCTCGATGATGGACGTGTGCAGAAGCGCGGTGGCCGAGAACCAGGGGATGAGCGAGGCGTTCTCCACCGGGTCCCAGGCCCAGTAGCCGCCCCAGCCCAGCTCCATGTAGGCCCACCAGCCCCCAAGCAGGATGCCCGAGGTGAGGAGCGCCCAGGAGGCCACGTTCCAGTTGTGGGCGGCCTCCACCCAGGGCTTGCGCTCCCCGGACATGGCCGAGGCCAGGGCCAGGCACGCCGGTATGGCGAACCCGGCGTAGCCCACGAAGAGAAGCGGCGGGTGCAGGATCATCCCGATGTTTCTGAGCAGCGGGTTGAGGCCCTGGCCGTCCGCCGGAGGGGAGGCCAGGGTCACGAAGGGGCTGCTCGGGCCCGTGAGCAGCAGGAGGAAGAACGCCTGGACGGACAGGAAGAACATCCAGAAGCAGACCCGCGTGCGCATCGAGAGCCCGTGGTAGGCGTCGGTGAAGAAGAAGGCCGCCCCGGCCAGGGCCATGGCCAGGGCCCAGAAGAGCAGCGACCCGGCCTGCCCGGCCCAGAACGCGGTGAGGGTGTAGAAGAGCGGCAGGGTGGTGTCCGTGTACTGGGCCACGTAGGAGAGGGTGAAATCCCTGCTCACCAGCGCGCGCAGGAGCATCCCCGAGGCGACGGTGACGAGCATCACGGACGACAGGTGCAGCCTCTCCAGCCAGGGCAGGCTTCTTTGGTTGTTGGTCCACGCATCGACGCAGGCCAGGGCCGCCGCCAGGATCGACAAAAGCAGGGCGACGAGCAACGCCCCGTGAGCCACGAAATACATCCGTCCTCCTGAAAATATGGATAAGGCCGGACACGGCGGAGGCGGGGCGCGTTACGCCCCGCCGCTACCGGTCAGTCCGCAATCCGGCTACATGCCGTGGTGCATGCCCATGGAGCCCATCATGCCCCCGCTCATCATGCCGCAGCCGCCGCCCATGCCCATGGCCGGGATGCCTTCCTTGGCCAGCTGGCGCTTCATGGCCACCTGAGCCTCGAGGAGCTTGGCGTTCAGGTCGCCGATCTCCTTGGTCAGGGCCTGGACCTTCTTGTCGTCGGCGGCTCCGCCGTAGAGTTGGGCGTTGAGCTCGGACTGCTTGGCGAAGAGCTGCTGCCGGAGCTGGGCCGTGGCCGCGCCGTGCTCGGCGTAGATCTTCTGGGCGGCGGCCTGCTTCTCGGGGGTCAGGCCGTACATGTGGCCGCCCTGCATTCCCGGTCCGCCCGCCATGTGTCCCTGGGCGCTGGCCATTCCGGCCAAGCCCAGCACGGCCGCCAGGGCCAGGGCCAAGGTGAGGGTGCGCATGCGGATCGTCTTCATTTCAGTCTCCTGATGGTTGATGGTTTCAGCGTGATGACAGGCGCTCAGCGCCAGCCGCCCCAGCAGCTCCCGGAGAGTTGGCGTTCGGGAGTTATCTCCCGCGGGGCCTTGGCCTCTCCGCCGGAACTGGCGGGCCACCACATGGCCGGAGCGGCTTTCCCCCCGTAAGGTGCGGGGGACTGCTCCATTTGGGTCATGGCCGCCCCGGCCCGGGCCGGGAGCGACGCCCCGGCCATGAGCAAAGCTCCCAGGGCCAGGGCGGCCAGCAGGGGGAGGCTTTTACGCTTCGTCTTCATGTTCATGCTCTCTTCAGCCCTCCGGGGCTGTTCGATCCAAATCCGCCGGAGCCGGGAGAGGACGGAGGTGGAGGTTGGCTCAAGGCCCGGCTCCGGCGGTATGTCGTCACCAGCCGCAGCCCTGGGCCGGCCCGGCGTGGGGGCCGTGCCCGCCGTGGTATCCGGCGTTGGTGTTGTTCTTGGTGTTTGCGTATCCGCGCATGGCGCTGTTGTGGCCAGGGCCGTAGCCGTGGCCGTATCCGGCTGCCTGGTTCGCGCCCGCGGCCTTCGCGGCGGGCGTCCAGCCCTGCCCGCCCATGGCCTGGGCCTTGGCGTCGCCAGCGCCTCCCGCGAGGAGCAATCCGGCCAGCAGGGCCGCGACGGAGAGGAGTCCCGTGAGCCGCTTGATCGAAATATTCATGGCATCCTCCATGTTCTTGAACTGTTGTATGTCGTTACAAGACGCCCTTGAGCGTGTTGTATTCCTCGACCGTGATTTCACCCTTGGCCAGGCGGACCTTGAGGATCTCCAGCGAATCGCTCCTGTCCGCTGCCGGTCCCCGGCCCCTCCCCCTTGCGAAGAGGAACCAGATCGTGACGCCCGCCGCCACGGCCAGAAGAAGAATCCAGAACCAATGTCCGGCCCAGCCGCCGTTCATCCAGTGAAACGATGTGAAGTCGCAGTTTCCCATCATGGCCTTGCCCTACCAGGTTGACCGGCCCGGACCCGAAGCTCCGTGCCAGGAAGGGCCGGAGCAGTCCCAGCCGTTTCGCCATCCGTGCCACCCGGGGCCGTGTCCCGGAGCGCAGGAGGCCAGCAGGACGAGGGCGGCCATGGCCAAGAGCAGTCTTTTCATTTCGTGCCTCCTTTTCGTTCGCCGTCGCGTGGCGGCACTTCCCGTAGGGCAAGGCCCGTGCCAATCCCGGCAATCAAGAACAACACAAAGTGATTATTGGATATTATCGCCGGCGAAATGAAATGGCGCGGGCCAGGGGCCATCGCCCAGGATACTTCGGTAACACCTTTGCTGGACAGGACGGGTAAAACAGTTACACTTCACCCGCAGATGAGGCAGGAGCGCCCCGCATGACAGGATTCACCTCGAACGTCCCCGGCCGCAAAAGCCCGGCGCTGCACCTTTCGCCGTGGCTGATGGTGGGGCTGGCCGTCATCCTCGGCCTGGCCGTGGCCGTGCTCGCGGTGCGCAACACGCAGCGCGAGAAGCGCCACATGTCCCAGAACCTCATGGACCGGGCCGCCGCCCTGATCTGGGCCCTGGAGGCCGGGACCAGGACCTGGATGGGCATGAGCGGAGGCAGCCAGCACCTCCAGGTCCTCCTGGAGGAGACGGCCAAGCAGCCGGGCATCGCCTACATGGCCGTCACGGACGCCGAGGACACGGTGCTCGCGCACAGCGACATCTCCAAGATCGGCGGGAAGCTGCACGATCCCGGGGCGATGGCCGTACCCGGCGCCTCGGACACGCAGCAGTGGAGGCTTCTGGACACGCCGGGGGGCAAGGTCTTCGAGGTGTATAGAATCTTCTCGCCCCTGCCCGGCTTCCACCACGGCATGTGGAGGGGCGCACCGGACTCCTGCCCGGACTGCGGCCTGGGCTCGCCGGGGCGGCGAAAGCCGGGGGCGGACTTCCTGCGCGGGGACAAGCCGGTGATCTTCGTGGGGTTGGCGGCCAAGCCCTTCGAGGACGCCCTGGCCGAGGACTTCCGCAACACGGTGATGATCGCCCTGCTGGTCGGGCTTCTCGGGTTCGGCGGGTTCGTCTCGCTCTTCTGGGCGCAGAACTACAGGCTCTCCAGGCGCATGCTCCAGGACACGCGGGCCTTCGCCTCCGAGGTGGTCACCAACCTCCCCGTGGGCCTTCTGGCCACCGACCCCGAGGGGGTCGTCACCATGGTCAACGACGCGGCCGCCGGGATGCTCGGCGAGCCGAGGGAAGAGCTGGAAGGCGCGCCCGTCCACGGCAAGGGCGGCCTGGACTGGGCCTCGGTGATCGCGTCGCTGGCCAAGGGCGGGCCAGTGCTCGAGGAGGAGCGCGCGCTCGCCTCGGCCGGGGGCAAGGTCACCCCCGTTAGCCTGAGCGCGTCGCGCATCGTCAACGAGGAGGGGCTCCTTCTCGGGCACCTCTTCATCCTGCGCGACCTGGGGGAGGTGAAGCACCTCCAGGACCAGGTGCGCCGCAACGAACGCCTCACGGCCCTGGGCAACCTGGCCGCCGGGGTGGCCCACGAGATAAGAAACCCCCTGAGCTCCATCAAGGGCTTCGCCACGTTCCTCTCCGGCAAGATCGCGGGCGAAGGCCCGGACAAGGAAGCGGCCAGGACCATGATCCGGGAGGTGGACCGGCTGAACAGGGTGGTCTCGGAGCTTCTGGAGTTCGCCCGGCCGGGCGACATGAAGCGCAAGGACGAGGACGTGAACCGGGTCATCGAGAGGACCCTGCGCCTGGCGGCGTCCGACGCCCGGGCCAAGGGCGTGGTCGTGCGCTTTACGCCGGACCCTTCCCTGCCCGCCGTCCCCCTGGACGCCGAACGGTTCACCCAGGCCCTGCTCAACCTGTTCCTGAACGCCGTCCAGGCCACGCCGCAGGGGGGCTCGCTCGATGTCTCGGCCTCCCCCGCCAGCGGGCAGGGCAGGCTCGCGGTGCGCATCGCGGACACGGGCAAGGGCATGCCGCCGGAGGTGCTGGCGGGCATGTTCAACCCCTACTTCACCACCAAGCCGTCCGGCACGGGCCTTGGCCTGGCCATCGTGCACCGCATCGTGGAGGGCCACGGCGGCGAGATCAAGGTGGAGAGCCGGCCAGGCCAGGGCACCGTGTTCACCATACTTCTGCCCTTGGGCGGCGGCTCGTAGGAGGGGCGATGGCGAAACTCTCGAGGACAAGGCTCCTGGTGGTGGACGACGACCCGGGCCACCGCGGCATGCTCGTCACGCTCCTGGCCGACTGGGGCTACCGCACGGAAGCGGCCGAGGACGGCGAAACCGCCGTGGCCCTGTGCAGGCAGCGCCCGTTCGACCTGATCCTCATGGACGTGCGCATGGCCGGGATGTCCGGCATCGAGGCGCTCAGGGATATCCGCGCCTACAACCCGGCCATCCCGGTGATCATCATGACCGCCTACTCCAACGTGGAGTCGGCCGTGGAAGCCATCAAGGCCGGGGCCTACGACTACCTGACCAAGCCCCTGGACTTCGACGAGCTCAAGCTGACCTTGGAGCGCGCCCTGGACCACGCCGCCCTGCGCGACGAGAACAAGGCCCTCAAGGACACCCTGGCCGCCTCCTTCGACCCCGGCGGCATCATCGGCCAGAGCCCGTCCATGCGCCAGCTCATGGACATGCTCTCGGCCATCGCGCCGTCCGAGGCCACGGTGCTCGTCACGGGCGAATCGGGCACCGGCAAGGAGCTCATCGCCAGGGCCATCCACGCCAACAGCCAGCGGCGCAAGGGGCCCTACGTGGCCGTGAACTGCGCCGCGCTCACCGAGACCCTGCTGGAATCGGAGCTTTTCGGCCACGAGAAGGGGGCCTTCACCGGAGCCGAGAGGCGGCGCGAAGGACGCTTCCAGACCGCCGACCGGGGCACCATCTTCCTGGACGAGGTCGGGGAGATGCCGCTCGCCATGCAGGCCAAGCTGCTGCGGGCCATCCAGGAGCGCGAGATCCAGTGCGTGGGCGGCGATCAGTCCATCAAGGTGGACGTGCGCATCCTGGCCGCCACCAACCGCGACCTCAAGCAGGAGGTGGAGGAAGGCCGCTTCCGCCAGGACCTCTACTACCGCCTGAACGTGGTCTCCCTGGCCCTGCCGCCCCTGCGCGAGCGCGTGGAGGACGTCCCGCTCCTGGCCGTGCACTTTTTGCACAAGTTCGCGCAAAAAAACGGTAAGCAGGTGAAGGGCTTCACGCCCGGAGCCATGGACAGGCTGCTCAAGTATTCCTGGCCCGGCAACGTGCGCGAGCTTGAGAACGCCGTGGAGCGCGCGGTGGTGCTGCTCATCGGCGAATACGTGAGCGAGCGGGAGCTGCCCCCCTCCCTGCCGGGCGCGGACGAGGAGCAGGCCGGAGCGCCCGGCATGTCTTCACTTGCCGGGATGAGCCTGGAGGAGCTGGAAAAGGCGGCGATCCTGGAGACGCTGGAGGCCTGCGACGGCAACAAGAGCGAGGCGGCCAGGAGGCTCGGCATCACCCGCAAGACCCTGCACGCCAAGCTGCACCGCTACGGCCTGGGGCCGGAGAGCGAGTGAGCCGAGTGAGGCCCGGCCGGGCGGGGACGCGCCAACGGTGGCGCCCGGCGTTGCCCGGCGGCATGCCGGGGCTGAACAAGACGACTACAGGAGGGTGCGGCTTGGAGCCGCAGGCAAGCTGAAGGAGCCTTCATGAACGTGACGCCGCAAGAGAACCATATCGAGCGTATCAGGCTTAACTGGCGGGAGGTCGAACCCGAGCGCAAGTATGCGGTCGGCCCGCTCGAACCAGGTGACGGACAGGGCATAGCACAGCTCTTCTACAGCGTGTACGGCGACCGCTACCCCGTGGAAGACTACTACATCCCGGAGAGCATCGAGCGCCTCAACGCCGAAGGCGCGGTGCTCACGGTGGTGGCCCGGCTGGACACCGGAACCGTGGCCGGGCAAGGGGCCTATTACCGGAGTTCCCCTCCCAACAAGGCCCTCTTCGAGTTCGGGCAGCTGCTCATCGCGCCCGAATACCGCAATTCGCTCATGGTTGCCAAGATCGTCAAGGAAATGGACAGGTTGTCGCACACCATGACCCAGGCCCAGGGCTTCTTCGGGGAGGCCGTGTGCACGCATCTGGTCACCCAGAAGCTCGTGGACAAGCAGGGGTACGCGGAGTGCGGCCTGGAGGTGTCCCTGA
This sequence comes from Fundidesulfovibrio sp. YSD1, assembly GCF_055397115.1. Taxonomy (NCBI): domain Bacteria; kingdom Pseudomonadati; phylum Thermodesulfobacteriota; class Desulfovibrionia; order Desulfovibrionales; family Desulfovibrionaceae; genus Fundidesulfovibrio; species Fundidesulfovibrio sp. YSD1. The sequence goes on along the minus strand of NZ_AP043666.1, from coordinate 2,991,128 downwards.
TGCCTGCCGGGGCCTACGAGAAGGAAGGGGCCGGAGCCCAGCGTGTCAGCTGCCTGCTGGGGGCGCGGGTGGACCGCGACCGGCGCGCCGCGCTCCACCTGCCGGAGCGCTACCGCAAGGAGATGGAGCTCATCCTGGGCGGCTTCTCCCTGGACCGGGAGGTAATCTTCAGCGCCATCGACGCGCCGGAGGCAACCGAAAGTTCGTTCGACTCCCGCACGTTCGACTTCGCCTCGGTGGAGCGGGTGCAGGTGACGGCCGTGGGAAGCGATTTCAACGATGTCGTCCGCACGCTCGACGAGGGCGCGAAACGCCGCGGGCTGGCCGTGGTCCAGGTGTTCGTGAACGCGGGCGAACCCGGGGCGGTCTTCGCGGTGGAGGCATTGCGCGCGCGGGGGTTCGTCCTGGGCGGGCTGGTCCCGCTCTGGTTCGGCCCGGACGGCCTGCTCATGCAGAAGCTCTACGTGGAGCCGGAATTCGACGCCATCAACCTGTTCTCGGACAGGTCGAAGGCGCTCCTGGCCTTCATCCGCGCGGACTGGGACCGCGCGCGGAGCCTCGCGTGAGCTCCGCCGGCCTCCACCGGGACGCCCTGTCCAAGGCCGTGGGAGCCGAGCGCTTCGGCACGGACTTCAGCCCGCCCGGGTGCCTCTGGGCCGGGGCCAAACGCGCGGGCGTGCCCCACGCCAGGATCACGGCCGTGCACACCGGGGAGGCCCGCGCCGTCGACGGCGTCACGGCCGTGCTCACCGGGGCGGACGTGCCCGGCTCCAACCTGCAAGGCATAGTGCACAAGGACCAGCCCGTGCTGGCGACGGACACGGTGCGCCACGCGGGCGACGCGGTGGCCCTGGTGGTGGCCGGGAGCCGGGAAGCCCTCGCCGAGGCCCTGGCGCTCATCCGGCTCGACCTCGAGCCGCTGCCCGGCGTGTTCGATCCGGAACTGGCCCTGGCCCCGGGCGCGCCCCTGGTCCACGCGGGGCGGGAGGGCGGCAACCTGCTGGCCCGCGGGCTGGTGCACAAGGGCGACGCACGGGAGGCCATGCGCTCCTGCGACGTGGTGGTGGAGGGTTGCTTCGAGACCCCCATGCAGGAGCACGCCTTCCTGGAACCGCCCAACGGCGCGGCCAGGATGACCGCCAGGGGCGGCCTGGAGATGGTGGCGTCCACACAGGCCCCGTTCCGCGACCGCTTCGAGATCGCCCACGCCCTGGGCCTGAATCCCATGGACATCCGGGTGCGCGCGCCCTACCTGGGCGGCGCGTTCGGCGGCAAGGACGGTGCCACGGTGCAGTGCCTGCTGGCCCTGGCCGCGCTGAAAAGCGGCGGGCGATGGGTGAAGATGTGCTGGAGCCGCGAAGAGACCTTCCTGGCCGGGTACAAGCGCCACGCCGCGCGCATGCGCGTGCGCCTCGGGGCCTCCCGGCAGGGCGAGCTGCTGGCCCTGGACTGCACCATGCATTTCGACTCCGGCCCCTACGCCCACCTGGCGGTGGAGATCATGGCGCTCGGCCTCGAGCACGCCGGAGGGCCCTACCGCATCCCGCACACCCGCATGGAGGGTTTCTGCGCCTACACCAACAACCCCGTGGGCGGGGCCTTCCGGGGGTTCGGCGTGGTGCAGGCCAGCTTCGCCATCGAGCGGAGCATGGACGCACTGGCCGCGCGGCTCGGCATGGACCCAGCCGGGCTGCGCCTGAAGAACGCCTTGCGAACCGGCGAACTCAACTGCGCGGGCGTGGCCATGCAGTCCCCCTCGGGCGCGGTGCAGTGCCTGGAAGCGGTCATGGCCCATCGCGTGTGGGCGGACCGTCTCGCCTGGAAGGCGCAGGCCCCGCCGTTCAAGCGCCGGGGCGTGGGCATCGCCGCGTCGCTGAACGCCATGGGCTACGGGCGCGGCCTGCCGGACGCGGCGGCGGCGAAGCTCGAACTCACGCGGGAAGGAACCTTCAGGATCTTCAACTCCGTGCCGGACATGGGCCAGGGCAACGCCCCGGCGTTCGTTCAACTGGCGGCCATGGCCCTGAACCAGGAGCCGTCGCGTTTCGAGGTGGTGCAGCCGGACACCCGGCTGTGCCCGCCCGCCGGGTCGTCCTCGGCCAGCCGCACCACGTACACCTTCGGCAACGCGCTGCTTGGGGCCTGCGCGGCCATGGGCGAGAAGCTCAAGGCGCGAGCGGCCCTGGCCCTGCTGGCGGACGAGCCGTCCCGGCTGCGCCTCGCCCCGGGGGCGGTCGTGGACGACACAACGGGGCGCTCGGTCCCCCTGGCCATGCTGGGGGCCATGCTCCAGCGCGACGACCGCATCTGCGTGGACCAGTACGTGATGCCCGTGGTGGAGAATCCGCCCGATACCGGCAAGGATTTCCAGCTGGGCTTTCCGCACCGGTTCTTCGCCCACGGGGCGTGCGTGTGCGCGGTGGAGGCCGACGAGCTCACCGGGCAGGTGGAGCTTCTGGAGTGCGTCACCGCCGTGGAGTGCGGCAAGGTGCTAAACGCCCAGGGCGTGGAGCGGCAGGTGCAGGGCGCGGCGGCCCAGGGCGCGGGGTTCGCGCTCATGGAAAAACTGTCGGCCGAAGGCGGGCGCATCCTGGCGGGCGACCTGTCCACCTACCTCATCCCCACCTCGCTGGACCTGCCCGGCCTGGAGTGGGCGCCCGTGGACGGGGACGAGCCCACCGGCCCGCGCGGGCTCAAGGGCATGGGGGAAGTGGGCGTCCACGGGCCGGCCCCGGCGGTGGCCCAGGCCCTGGAAGACGCCGTGGGGATCGCGGTGCGCCGCGTCCCCGTGGAACCCGAGGACGTGTTGCGGGCGATGAGGGGCGAAAAAGCATGAGCGGAAACATCATCCTGAACTTCACCTTGAACGGGGCGCCGGTCAGCATCGAAACGCCCCCCGCCAGGCGGGTCCTGGACCTTTTGCGGGACGGCCTGGGGCTTACGGCCGCCAAGGAAGGCTGCGGCTCGGGCGAGTGCGGCGCGTGCGCCATCCTGGTGGACGGCGTCGCCAGGCTCTCCTGCCTGATGCTGGCCGCGCAGCTCGAAGGCCGCGACGTGGTCACGGCGGAGGGCCTGGGCACGGTGGAGAATCCGCATCCCATCCAGCAGGCGTTCGCTGAAAACGGGGCCGTGCAGTGCGGGTACTGCACGCCGGGCATGACCATCGCCTCCGCCGAACTGCTCGCCAGGACCTCCTCCCCGGACCCGGCGGAAGTGCGCGAGGCCATCTCCGGCAACCTGTGCCGCTGCACGGGGTACGTGAAGATCGTGGACGCGGTGATGGCCGCCGCCGGGGCCGCGCGCGGGGAGGACTCGTGAACGCCGGCGTGCATTGCCCGAAAAGCCTTGATGAACTGTGGCCGCTTCTGGAAGACGGGGCAACGGTGATGGCCGGGGGCACGGACCTGCTGGCCCGCCGCCGTGGAAGAGCTCCCGCATTCGTGGCCTGCCTGGAGCGGATCGGGAGCTTGTGCGGTGTCCGCGAGGACGCGGGGCTCATCCGCCTGGGGGCCTGCGAGACCCACGCACGCCTGCTGCGAAGCCCCCTGGCGCGGGAACGACTGCCCGCGCTGGCGGCCGCGCTCGGCGTGCTCGGTTCGCCGCTCGTGCGCAACATGGGCACGCTCGGGGGCAACATCGTCACGGCCTCGCCCGCCGGGGACACCCTCGCGCCGCTGTACGCCCTGGACGCCCAGGTGGAGCTGGCGTCGCGGCAGGGAACGCGCCGCGTCCCCCTGGCCGGGTTCATCACGGGTCCGGGGCTGGTAGGGCTTCAACCGGGCGAGATCGTGGCGGCGGTCCTCGTGCCGCCTCCGGACGCCCCGGCGCTCCAGCACTTCGAAAAGGTGGGCAGGCGCAAGGCGCTGGCCATCTCGGTGGTCAGCCTTGCCGCCGTGCTGCGCATGGATTCTGGCGGCGTGGTATCGAACGCACGGCTGGCGCTTGGCAGCGTCGGGCCCACGGTGGTCCGCTGCCCGAAGGCCGAAGCGCTGCTGGCCGGACAACGCCTCGACCGCGAAACCCTGCTGGCCGCCGGGCAGCTCGTTCGGGAAGAAATCTCGCCCATCGGCGACCTGCGGGCCTCGGCGGACTACCGCCGGGAAGTGGCCGGGAACCTGCTCTTGCGGCTGGCCCCGTGATCCGGCCCTCTCCGGGATTCCAAAGGGCGCGGCCCCTTGGCCGCCGCAGGCCCGCCCGCGTCAGCCCCTCGCGCCTCGCCGAAGTTATCCCTCAACCGCCCTTCTCCCCCTCCATTCCCTGACCGCCAGCGGCGCGGCCAGGGCCGCCGCCGCGCAGGCGCACGCCGCGCTTGCGCCGAAGAGCGGCGGGTATCCCCAGGCCCCGGCGAGCAGCGCTCCGCCCGCGAGGGGTCCGAGCGTGTACCCCGCGTCCATCATGAAGAGCATCAGGTTCATGTTCATGGGGCGAAGCGCGGGAGGCGATTCGAGGAACATGGCCGCGTTCAGGAGCGGCATGGCGATGCCCAGGCAGAACCCGTAGGCTCCGGCCAGCCAGAAAAAGGACGCTTCGCCGCTTGCGCGCGCGAACAAGGCCATGCAGGCGCCGAGCGCCAGAAGCGACAGCACGGCCAGCCCCCGCCGGGGCAGCCTGTCCACGAACGGGCCGGACAAAAGGCGCGCCGCGATGGAAGCCGCCGTGGACACGGTGAAGAAAAGCCCGGGATCGCCGATCCCCAGGGACACGGCGTAGGGTTTGATGAAGAAGAACACCTGCGTGGAGCCCGCGAAGACCAGGAGGTTCGCCGCCAGCAGCAGGACGATGGGGTGGCGGCCCAGATTCTCCCGAAGCTCGCCCAGCGAGGGCCGCCGCGCTTCGGCAGGCGGGAACGAGCCGCGCCCCATGCGCGCGCCCAGCGGAACGAGCATGGCCAGCGCGGGCAGGGTCAGGAGGGCGGTCCAGGCGTAGGCCTGGGCTTCTCCCCCGGCGAGCGTAAGCAGCCACTCGGTCAGCGGAGGCATGAGCGCGTAGGGCACGAGCGAGGACAGGGAAAACAGGCCGAAAGCCCGCCCGGCGAAACGCGGGGGCACCACCTTGGAAAGCAGGGTCACGACCGCGCTCACCAGGCACACGAAGGCCAGGCCGTGGAAAACGCGTACCACGAGAAGCCCGGGTATGCCCGTTGCGAACTGGTAGCACGGCAGGGCCACGCCGATGGCCGCGAGGGACAGGCGCGCCAGGGTCAGGGCCTGGCGGGGGGTGAGCCAGACGCTCAAAAACGGCCGCGCCAGAAAGGCGGCCAAAGGCTCGGCCGCGATGATGGTCCCGCGCCAGGCCGGGTCCACGCCGAGCTTTTCCAGGTAGCTGGCCAGGCCGTAGAACACGGCGATGTTGCAGAATCCCAGGCCCGCCGCCAGGGTGAGCACCAGGAAATCATAGCTGAACAGGCGCTCGGGCCTGCCCTCCGCGCCCGGGCTCATCGCTTGTCCAGGCTGTTGCGCAGGGCCTTCGCGAAGGCTTCCATGGCGGGCTCCCGGGCCAGCGTGACCCTGATCCAGTTGGGGAAGCGAAACCCGGTCATGGTGCGGATCATGACGCCCTGCTTCATGAGCAGGCGGTAGAGCAAGGTGTCCGGGACGGGCACGCGGGCCATGATGAAGTTGCCCGCTCCCGAGACGTGCTCGAGCCCCAGCGAGTCGAACACGGATTTCAGGTATTCCCCGGCCTGGGCGACCATGCGCCGGGTCGCCGCCACATGGCTCCCGTCGTCTCCCAGCGCCGCCCTGGCCGCCAACTGCCCCAGCGAGTTGACCGAGTAGACCAGGTGCGTGCGCCGGACGATGTCCACGGCTTCCAGGCCGCCGCACAGGTAGCCGACCCTGAGGGCGGCCAGCCCGTACATCTTGGAGAACGTCCGGAAGACCAGCACGTTGGGGTGGCGCTCCATCACCTCCATGCCGTCCGGGAAGTCCGGGGAGTCCACGAACTCCCGGTAGGCCTCGTCCAGCACGACCATGGCCCGTCCGCCGACGGCCCGCAGGAAGCGCTCCAGGGTGTCCCTGTCCCACCACGACCCCGTGGGGTTGTTGGGGTTGCACACGAACACCACCTTGGTCCTGCCGGTCATGGCCGCGAGCATGGCCCGCGGGTCCAGGGCGTAGTCCCGGAGGGGGACGAGGCGGGGCTCGATGCCGGAAAACGCCGCCACCCATTCGTAGACCGCGAAGGTCTTGTCCGCCGTGACGATGTCGTCGCCCGGCTGGCAGAAGGCCTTGATCACCGAGGTGATCACCTCGCAGGAGCCGTTGCCCACCAGGAAGCGCTCGGGATCCTTGCCGAAGGCTTCGCCCAGGGCCTGGCGCAGGAAGAAGCAGTCGCCGCTGGGATAGACCGCGCCCCGCTCGGGGGGGAACGCGGCCAGCACCTCCCGCGCGGCCGGGGGAGGGCCGAGGGCGTTCTCGTTGTTGTTCAGGCGGTAGAGGCGCTCCACGCCGTACTGGCGCATGAGGACGTCGTCCGGGCGGCTGGGGACGTAGCTCTCGAAGTTCAGGACGTGGGCGGGGACGAGGTCAGCGAGCTGGCGCATACTGGAACACCGCCACGTCCGAGCGGCCCGCGAAAGGGAGGACCAGCCTGGGCTTGAATCCGGCGTCCATGACCGGCCCGGCCAGGGAGGCTTCCCAGGCCTGGGACAGGTCCATGTACAGCAGGATGTTCAGAAAACCCTTGTCCGACAGGACGCGGACGTGGCCCGCGAGGTTGGCGGCCACGTCCTCGCCGTCCAGCAGGGGGCGCAGCACGGCCAGGCCCTTGCCCTTGTCCATGGCGGTGGAGAAGAGGGAACGCTTGCGCTCGCGGGGGCCGCCGGCCCCGAACGGCTGGGCCGGGAGCACGTCCCTGCACATGGCCATGCGGTCGTAGACTCCGCGCAGGAAGCCCTCCAGGGCCGGGTCGGCCCACACGGTCTCGCCCATGTCCTCGCGCAGGTGGCGGTAGAGCACGGGCTGCTCGGCCTGGCCTTCCCCGTCGTGGCGCGTCAGCGTGCCCAGGGACTCGAAGTACCCGTCCGGGGTGTCCTTGGTGGCCCGCTCGCTGAAAACGATCTCCACCTTCTCCCGGGCCACCGCCGCCAGGAATGCGTCCGTGAGCAGCCGGGGCACCTGGGGGGCGTCCTCTCGCGGGGCGAAGACGAACGGCCCGGAAAAGGAAAGCCCCTTTTCCCCGGACCGGGCCCAGCAGAGAAGCCCCGCGGGATGGGAGGCCTCGTCCAGGGCCAGGACGCAGGTGAACTGGCCCGCCTGGACCAGGTCGGCGAACTTGCCCGGGGTCTGGAAGCTGGCCGGGCAATGCCAGGCGGGATAGCGGGCAGCGGCCAAGGCGGCTGCGTGCATGAGCCGGTTCGGGTCGTGGTCGAGGCCCGCCCGGTAGGGAGGCTTGAAGGTGACGGTGGAGGGCGGGGCCTTGGCCGCCGGATAGGCCTTGTCCACCTCGGCGTGCAGCGTGAAGGAGGATTCCCCGTCGCGGGTGAGGCGGAAACGGTCCGCCACGCGCCCGGCCAGGATGAGCCCCAGATCGTTCGCGGCCTCTCCGGCTCCGTCCAGGGAGGTGGTGCAGCTGGCGTTGAGGGCCCCCAGGCAGAGCCCTGAGGCCTGGAACTGGAGGGATGCGCACACCTGGTACTGCTTTCCGGTGAGCACCGTGCTGATCACGCAGTCCTCGTGGGCCACCTGGGCCAAGTAGGTGAAGAATTCCTCCACCGCCAACTGAAAACGCATGCTCTCGCGCTTGCCCAGGCCGCGCGACAGGGCAAGCGCCTCTGCCGCCGTGGTCAGGACACGGGCGAAAGCGGCGTCTGGCGGCGTCGCGAGCGAGAGGACGTTGTCCATCAAGGATCCTTGTTTTCCTGATTTATGGAATCTGAAATCAGACCGCCCTGTGAATGGAGCGCCAGGGCCATGATCTCATCGGCCAATGGCGGAAAGACTGTGCGAGGCCACGCGAACATGTGGTCACGCTAGCAAATCGGCAAAGACATGGAAAGCGAGGAGTCCGGCGAGGGCCGCAAGGTGGTCTCCCTTGCGGATTCCGGCCTCCCACTGGAAGGGGCCGCGCTTGCGCAAGTCGCCGTGTCTCGCTTTTGTCCTGCTCCACTCTTCCCGGCAGAGGTGGAGCAAAATTGAAGTAAATAAATCAAACAGGCCGGTTTTCCTTCTTGGAAAACCGGCCTGGACTCGACTAGGACAACGAGAACAAGGGGGGGGACACCATCCCCTTGCCCCGGGAAGGCTGAAGTGGAGGATGCGATATCCGTAAACCGCCAACCAATCGCTTACAATTAAAATATTTTTGAATATTCGCAAATCGTTTCAACCACTCAATACGACCCGTTCCCAATGCATCACGACTTGCGATTAGCATACATTTTGCTTATCCAGACAATGTCTTCAACCCGCATTTAGATTCTCGACATAGGGATGGAGCTTGCGTGGCAACACCTCCGCACATCGATACGGCCTGGAGCATGTTATCCCTCCCGCCCTTTGACTGGTTTCCTGGCAATTTAATCCTGGCCTCTCTCGCCCTTGCCAGCGTTTGTGTCACCCTGGCCGCACTCCTGGCCTTGCTTTCAGTGCGCAAGCGCCATGCGAAGCAACTTGCGACAGTTGAAAGTGAGCACAACAAAACCCTCGAGCTGCAAAAGACGCTGCTCAAACGCGACGCATGCCTGCGCACCATCCTGAAGCACACCAACGCTATTTGTTTTATCCTCGACCATGACGGCACAGTACGGCTGTCCGAGGGCATGGGTCAGAACGTTCTCAAATGCCCGCAAGAAGAGAGCATCGGCAAGAAGTTTCATGACGCATATCCTGAGCTATCGGATTTGCAGGCATACCTCCAACAAAGCATGCAAGGAGAGACTGTTCAGGGTTTTGTCTCCTATTCCGGTGGCACGTTCAAGTTGCTGGCCACCCCCCTGACAGATGCAGAGGGCGAAAACGGCGGGGTGACAGGTATCCTGCTCGATGTCACCGAGCTTGAACAGGCACGCGTCCGCCTCACGGAACGCGAGACCATGTTCCGTTCGATTTTCGACAATGCTCCGTATTCCATGGTGATCCAGCGCATCTCCGATGGCGTACCAGTTGAGGCAAACCAGGCTTTCCTCAAGAGCATGGGCATAGCGCGCGCGGACCTGCTCCAATTTGACGTCACTGCCCTCGCAGATATCTCTGACGAGGAAGCTCGGGCCTTGCGGCACCACATTGCGGACCAGGGCGGCATGTTCGGACAAGAGGCGGCCATCCGCCGCCCCGGCGGCAGCATCGCCCATGTCCTCTACTCTTCGGTACCCATCACCTACTACGGCGAGCCCTGCCTGCTCAGCCTGACCGTGGACATCACACCGCAAAAGGAAGCCCTGCGCGCCATGATGGAAAGCGAGGAGAAGCTCCGAGCAATATTCAACAACGCGCCCCTCGGCATCTTCCGCTCGTCGTTCAGCGGAGGCATCGAGGAGGTCAACCCGGAGTTGGTCCGGATGCTCGGCTATGACGACAGAGAGGAGCTTCTCGCCGCCACGTCTCACTCCCCGTTTGCGGAACTACAACCGGGGAGCACATTTCTGGAACAACTGCTGGCCTCCCCGACGGGGGTCCGCAATGAAATGCTCCTCCACCTCAAGGACGGCAGCCAGCTGCCCGTCGTGATCAGCGCCTCGCTTCAACTCGACGCAGAGGGCCGCCCGGCCTGGATTCACGGCGTTCTGGAGGATCTTAGCAAGCGCAGAGAGCATGAACGCGAACTTCAAGTTTGGACACAGCGCTTCGAGATAGTGAACACAGCGGCGCGACACATTTTCTACGAATATGACCTTCGGTCAGGCAGCATGCTGTGGATCGGCGCAGTGCGAGAGGTACTGGGGTTCGAACTTCGGGAGCTAGACGGCCCTGTGCAGATATGGAAGGACCTGCTCCCCCCGGAAGATGCGCCGGAGGTTTTGCGGTGGCTGGAAGAGGTCTGCGCGCACGAAGGGAAATTCGACATTGAATACCGCCTGCGTCACAAGCACGGCCACTACGTCTACGTGCACGACAGCGGCGTAATTCAGACCGGAAATGATGGTCAACCGAGACGGATGCTGGGCATCATTCAGGACATTAGCGCCCGGAAGCAAGCGGAATTGGCCCTTGCCGCCAGCGAGGAGATGTACCGCACCCTCTTCGAATCCGCCCAGGACACCATCCTGGTAATGGACGGAGCGACCATCGTGGACTGCAACCCCAGCGCAACCGCCCTCATCGGTTGCACCCGAGAGGAAATGATCGGTCGGACCCCGGCAGATTTCTCCCCGCGGGTACAGGCCGATGGCGAGGAGACCACCCGGATGATGCATCGCATGCTTGAGCATGCCGAGGCCGGAGAGAGGCTGCGCTTCGAGTGGTTGTGCCAGAGGGTGGACGGCGGCATTACAGAGGTGGAGACCTCGCTGACGCCCATGAATGTGGGCGGCGCACGGTATTTGTTGTCCCTCACGCGGGATGTTTCCAAAAGCAAAGAGGCAGAACGCAACCTACGCCTCTCAGAAGAGAAGTTTTCCAAAATTTACAATCTAGCGCCCTATAGCATCTCCATCACGCGACTGAAGGACAGCGTCATTCTTGACGTGAACGCAGCCTTCGAAACCCTCACCGGGTACAGCCGGGCCGAGAGCATTGGCAATTCCGGAAACAACTTGCGTCTTTGGAATGACCCTGCGAGTCGAACTGTTTTTCTGGAACAGCTTCAACGCGATGGAACTGTATTGGACTATGAATTTATACTGCGCCGCAAGGACGGCACCCTTCGAAACGCACTGAACTCGTGCCAGTACATCGAGATCAATGGCGAACGCTGCTCTATGAACATCGTGCGCGACATCACGGAAATAAAGCTGGCGCAGCAGGCCATGGTGCAGACGGAGAAAATGATGTCTCTTGGCGGCCTGGCTGCTGGCATGGCCCATGAGATCAACAACCCCCTCGGAATCATAGCTCAGTCAGTGCAGGGCGTGCAGCGTCGACTCGACCCCTCCCTGCCGGCCAACCTGGAGGTAGCCCAAGCCCTAGGCCTGAACATGGAGGTAACCCACGAATACATGCGACGCCGGAACATTCTCCGTTACCTGGAAGGAATTCGAGAAGCTAACGAGCGGGCCACAGGCATCGTGCGAAACATGCTCAGCTTCAGCCGCAAGAGCGACTCCGGCTTCGTGGACCAGGACGTATCCGAACTGGTGCGCCAAGCTGTCTCCCTGGCGGAGAAGGATTACGACCTCAAAAAGAAATACGACTTCCGCCGGATCACTGTTCACTTGGAGCTCTCGGACACGCTCCCTTCCATTCCCTGCATCCCTTCCGAGATCGGACAAGTCCTCCTAAACCTGCTCCGAAACGCTGCCCAAGCATTGGCTGAAGCTGGAACCGTGGACCCGGCCATCACGGTACGTGCGGCCAGGGAGGGCAGCGAGGCCATGCTCCAGGTGGCGGACAACGGCCCAGGTATCCCGGCCGGCCTGCTCAACAGGGTGTTCGAGCCCTTCTACACCACTAAAAAGGTAGGCGAGGGCACAGGCCTGGGGCTGTCCGTAAGCTATTTCATCATCACCACCACCCACCGGGGCAAGATGAGCGCGGACTCCAAACCCGGCCGAGGCACATGCTTCACTATCCTGCTGCCGCTGAAACGGCCGAGCAGCTCGGCCATTCAATAACTGCAAGCCCCGCCCAGAACACGGCTTGAGCAGCTTGACGATGTTGACCTCATGGAATTTGGCTTCGGCAAAGGTGACCACGCCCGGGAGAGAGCCGTCACGATCTATGCCCGCGTGCACCTTGATGCCGCCCTTGGCTATTCGAAATTTGGCCCAAGCAGCATGAGAAACCGGCCTTCAAACCAACCCCTTGATATATTCGGACCCTAGGCTTGTCACCACCGCCGGCTGGTGCTCCACCGTGCCGGAGTTGGCCCTGGGCACTTCGGACACTTCGTCAACCACGAAGCCCACAATTACCTCCCTGGGCTCAATGACGACGCCTCGAGTCATCTGGCCATGCGGCCGGGCTCCCCTCCCGAACCGCGTATAGAGGGCCAAGATCGGGATGACTTTGCCGCGCAGATCAATCACCCCTTCCACGAATTCCGGGGCGCGGAGGCCCCTGCTCTCCCCATGGTCCCGACGGTCTCCTGGACCTTGAAGATGTCCACGCCAAATGCCTCGCCCGAGATGTTGAACGCGGCTGGTTGAAGAAGAGCGTCGCCGGCGTCCATCGTGGGCTGCGCCATATCAGGCGCCGCGGGCCAAACGGGGCAACGCTCCCGCCATGGGCGTGGCGCCCGGCAGGGAAGCCCCCTCGACCCCTTCGTTCTTCATCTGGTCGATGAGCCGCTTGAGCACCTGGGCCTGGTTGGCGAGTTCCCCGACCGCTTGGGAGGATTGGCGCATGGCGTTGGAGGTTTCCGAGGCGATCCGGTTCACGTCCTCGATGCTGTGACTTATCTCCTCGCTTGCGGACGACTGTTGTTCCGATGCCGTGGCGATGGACCGAACCTGATCCGAGGTCGACTGAACGATGTCGACGATCCGCGAAAGGGCTTGCCCCGCCTTGGCTGCAAGCGACGAGCTATCCTGCACGACGGCGGCCGCCTGCCCCATGGCTTCGACGCTGCTACGCGTGCCGTGCTGAATCGCGTTGATGGCTTCGCCAACCTCTCGCGTGGCAGTCATGGTCTTTTCGGCGAGTTTGCGCACCTCGTCGGCCACGACCGCGAACCCGCGTCCGGCCTCGCCGGCCCGCGCTGCCTCGATGGCGGCGTTCAAGGCTAGCAGGTTGGTCTGGTCGGCAATGTCCGAAATGACGGTCATGATGCGCCCGATGTCCTCGGCCTGCCTGCCCAGTTCGCCCAAACTCATGGACATGGCGCCCGCGGAGCTGCTCACCTGCCCGATGCTGGCGATGACGTTCCTGACGATGAGCCCGCCGCCTTCGGCCTCCTTGCGGGCGGTGTCGGCGCTTTCCGCCGCCTGAGCCGCATTCCTGGCCACCTCGAGAACGGTGGAGTTCATCTCTTCAACGGCGGTAGCCGTTTCGGCAACCCTGCGAGCCTGCTCTTCTGCGCCACGGCTGGACTGCTCCACCTGGGCGGAAAGTTCCTCGGACGCGGAGGAGACGATCTCCACGACATCCTCAAGTTGACCGGCTGCCTGGATCATGCCTTCGGCCTTGGCCCGTTCCGCCCTGGTCTTGGCCTCATTGGCCTCGTCCGTGGCGATCTGCGCCAGCCGGGCCTGCTCTGCGGCGTCTGCGGTCTTCTGTTCGGCTTCGGCGATCTTGGCTTTCATGGTCTTCACCATGTCCTGCATGACTGCGTAAACTCCGCCCTGGCGCTTCTGGGCGCGGAAGGCCACGTCCAGGTCGCCGCTGGCGATCTTGCCCGCCACATCTCCCAAATAGCCAGGATCCTCGCCAAGTTGGGCGGTGACGCTGGATGTAAGCATAAGCCCGAGGCCGATGGAGACGATGAAGGACAGGGCCATGATGACCAGCATCATGTTCGTAGCTCTGTGGGCGCTGGCGGTGTTGCCTTCGGCGATCAGCCTGCCTTGCTTCTCGTTCTCCTTCATGAGCGCATCAATGCTCTCCTGATATTCGCGGGCACTGGCGCGCCCATCGGTCGCAAGCAACTCTGCGGCTTCGTCCATTTTCCCCGCAGTCGCTATTGCAATAACCTTGTCGAGAACTGTGATGTACCCATGACGATGTTCCAGCAATTTCTTATACAAGAAGCGCTCATCATCGCTGCTCAGGGTTGCTTCGAACTTGGACAAGCTTTCGCCAATGGCCGCCCGGAACTGCTTTATCCTGTCCACATATCCATTGAACGCCGCCATGTCTTTCGCGTTCACAGCCTCCATGGCGTTTGCACGGATGCGCTGCATGTTGACGGCGACCGAGGCTATCTGCCCCAGGGGCACCATATTCTGTTCGTAGAGCCTAGTGCCGTTGTCATCCATCTGGTGCATCTCCATGCTGCCATAAGTGCCTACTACGAGAGTGAGCAGCGAGACGACAAAAAAACTTACGATTAATTTAGTGCGGAGCTTCAGGTTACGCAGGATGTTCATGGTGGCCTCCTCTGGCTGATGTATTGTTGATGCACCGACCCTCATGCCCGGCGCAACCTATTCCTGCTATTGATGGATTGATGGTTGTTTGCGGAATGCGTCCATCTCTTCCACAGTCAGCATCTGACCGGAGTCGAGCAGCATGAGCAAGCGGCCGTCTCGCTCCGCCCCCAGTCGTCCCACCCCACGGATGAACTTTGAGTCCACCCCGGAAATCACGGCCGGGGGCACATCGACCATACTGGCGGGCAGCCTCAGCACCTCGGACACGGAATCCACCTGGCAGCCAATGACCCCGTTCTCCAGGGCGAAAACCACAATTCGCGTCTGCGTGTCCGGGTCCTTGGGAGCGAGGCCGAAGCGTTTGCGCATGTCGATGATGGGGATGACCTTGCCGCGCAGGTTCAAAATGCCCTCCACAAAGACCGGTGTGCTGGGCACCTTAGTCAGGCCCGTATGGCGGATGATCTCCTGCACGGAGAGGATGTCCACTCCATATTCCTCCTCAGCCACCTTGAATGTGACGAGTTGGAGCAGGGAATCCGTGGTGCCGCTGATGTTTGCTTCGACGTTCATGCGGCCTCCTTCCCGGCCTCGTGGCCGATACTCCTGTCTAAGATGCAGGAGGCATGGCCGGGGTTCTGGCCGTCCATGACAAAGACCAGACCCAGCAGGCAGCGCTCGACGAAGCGGAGCAGATTCTCCGCATGGGTGCCCCGCCCCATGCGGGTTCCCTTTGCGCCGAAGGAGATGAACCCGGACCGATGCTCAGCCCTGCCTGCCAGACGGAGAGTCAGATTGTCGCCGTTGGCAAATAGGCTGAACTGGAGTGCGACGTGTTGTGGATTCATGTTCTTTTCCTTCAGGGCTGTTGCTTTAAAATGATCTTCCTGAATGCGTCGACGCATTTCGGGCAGAAATGAGTGCCTGCGTTCTTGAGGATGTGGCTGGCGGCATCGACGGGGCCCAGCCCAGCCCGGTAGGGACGATCGGAACAGAGAGCTTCGTAGACATCGGCCACGGCGAGGATGCGTGCTTCCAGGAGGATGCCCTCGCCTGCCAGCCCTTTGGGATAGCCCGTGCCGTCGTAACGCTCGTGGTGCTGCAGAACCACGTCGGGCACAGGGCCGTCGAAGGGGATGTTGCACAGGATGCGATAGCCGCAGGTGACGTGGCTGCGAATCTCCTCGAATTCGTCGGAACTCAAAGCGCTACGCTTGTTCAGGATTGTCTCGGAGACGCCGATTTTGCCGATGTCGTGCAGAAGTCCTGCCAGCATGAGCACCTCCTGCTCCTGCTCCCCCAGGCCCATTGCGATGCCGATGTCCACGGAAATGCGGGCAACGCGCTCGTTGTGTCCGGCCGTGTAGGGATCCTTCTCACGCAGGGCGAGGTTCAGAGAACTGATACTCGTTTTGAGCGTCGCCTCCAGGCGCTGCACCGTGTCCTGGTGGTTACTGGACCAGCTTTGCAGTTCACGCTCCAACTCGTGAACCCTGCTCTCCAGACGCAGCAGATACTGGCTGGCGTTCCGGCGTTCCCGGGCCTTGTCGAGCATCCTCTCCACCGTCTGCCCCAGGAGAGGCATGTCCTTGAGAGGCTTGGACAGGTAATCCCAGGCTCCCAGGCGCATGGTCCTCACGGCATCGTCCAGAGTGCCGGTGCCGGAGATGATGACAACTGGAGTCTCCGGTGCCTCTTCGGCCAAGTGCGTCACGACAAGGAAACCATCCCCGTCGGGCATGCGCAGGTCCGAGAGCACAATGTCTGGCCGATGCCTCCGGAACAGCGCCAGCCCTTCTGTCCCGCTGGAGGCCTCCAGCACTTCGTGCCCCATGTCTCCCAGATAGTCGCTGGTGATCAGGCGCAAAAGTGGCTCGTCGTCGATGCACAGAATCTTCGCCATGCCGGACCCTCCTTGGGTGGCAGTCTCACCCCGAAGTAGTCAAGAGCCGTGCCAGCATGGCTTTATTGTTTAAAGTAAGGTGTTTAAATAACGTTTTGCTCGCAAGTCCGGGCGACGCAAAAGGAGACCGCAACGGGTTTATTGGGCGGGATGCCGGGCAATGGTGGGTACAGTGAATAGAAACAGGGACTTAACGTGCAATCAAGAAATCTTGAGACAATCAGGAAAACTTGATCGGATCGTTCAGCCGCGCTTCAAACGTTCGCTCAAAGCCTGGGGACTTATACCCAGGAGAGCGGCTGCAGCCTTCTGCACGCCCCCGGCGCGGCGCATGGCCTCGGCCACCAGGGCGTCTGCAGCGGCACGGAGACTGGGCAGGACGGGCAGTTCGGCGAATGGAGTTTTGCAGGTGACATACTGGAGTTCTGGTTCAGGCAGGGCGGCAAGGGCGGGAAAGGCCTCCGGCCCGAGGGAGCCATCGGTGCTGCGGCTAAGGGCGTCGTGGGCCATGGCCTTCAGCTCGCGAACGTTTCCGGGGAATGGGTAGGCCTTTAGCTGAACAAGCAGGCGGGGCTGACAGTCCGGCACAGGCCGCCCCAGATGGGTACAGGCCTGGACCAGGAAATGTCGAAGCAACAGCGGGATGTCCTCGAGCCGTTCCCGCAGAGGGGGCAGGTCCACGGTATGTGTGGCTAGTCGGTAAAAGAAGTCGCTACGGAAATCCGGATCACCGCGCAGCACTGCGAGCCGTCGGTTGGTGGCTGCCAGGATGCGTGCCCGCAGAGGATGGAGGCAGTCGCTGCCGAGGGGATGGTATTCGCGCTCTTGGAGCACACGCAGCAAGCGTATCTGTGCCTGCTGGCCCAAGTCGCCCACCTCGTCTAAAAAAATGGTTCCCCCGGCGGCCTTCTGCAAGAG
This sequence comes from Fundidesulfovibrio sp. YSD1, assembly GCF_055397115.1. Classification (NCBI taxonomy): domain Bacteria; kingdom Pseudomonadati; phylum Thermodesulfobacteriota; class Desulfovibrionia; order Desulfovibrionales; family Desulfovibrionaceae; genus Fundidesulfovibrio; species Fundidesulfovibrio sp. YSD1. The sequence continues at coordinate 2,974,182 of NZ_AP043666.1, read as the reverse complement.
TCCCTCGCGAGGCCGGTCGGCCCCGGTGAAGGCTCCCCGCACATGGCCGAAAAGCGTGTCCGAGAAGGCTTGGTCGTCCAACCCGGCCAAGTTAACTGCCACAAAGGGTCCGCTGCAGCGACTGGAGCGGTGCAGGGCCCGGGCCAGCAGTTCTTTGCCTACACCTGTCTCCCCGGTGATGAGCACCGGCTCCGAACTTTGAGCCACGGCCTCGCAGTAGCGAAATATGTCGCGCATGCGCGTGCTCGCAGTGAGTATCTGCGCGAAATCCTCCGGCCGCCGCGGCCCTTCGGCCAGAAAGGAACGCGAAAGCATGGCGTTGCCGCGCTTGAGTGCGCTTCGCTCCAAGGCGCGATCCACAGCGTGGTCCAGGATGGCCATATCAGAGACAGGCTTCTGCAGATAATCGAAGGCACCGGCACGCAGGGCCCTGATGACGTCGTCCATCTGCCCCTGGCCGGAAACAATGATTACCGGGACGTCGAGGTCTTCCTGGCGGATTGCGGCGAGAACTGCGTGTCCGTCCATGGGGGCCATGCGCAAATCCAGCGTGATGAGGGCGGGACGCCGGCTCCGGAAAAGGTCGAGTCCGGTCTGGCCGTTGTCGGCCTCCAACACCTCAAAGCCCCGGTCGCGCAAGTGGTCGCCCAGGGTGAGTCTCAACATGGGCTCGTCCTCGATGATCAGGATGCTTATCGAGGCAGGATCGCTCATTCCGCTCGGCCTATGAGATCGAGAATATCCGAAAAAACCTGCATCCTCTCCACGGGTTTGCTGAGCACGGCCATTACCCGGCCACCCACGAGTTCCTGCCCCATATTGCCGTTTGCGTATTCGAGGGAGCCAGTATGGATGATATAGCGCAGTTCCGGCCTTAAAAGGCTTGCTTGTTTGATGAACGTATTCCCGTCGATACTTGGCAGGCGAAGGTCGACAATTGCCAAAGTAAAATTGTTCGCGCGCAATTCCTCAAGAGCTGCGGCCCCATCCCTGCACGAGACAACATGATGCCCCATATCCACGAGATAGTCTGCAAGGGTCTCGCAGATGCGCTCCTCATCATCGAGAATAAGTATGGCGTGCCGCATCAGACCTACTCCATGCCAAATATCAAATCAGAAGGCTCACCCCCAAAAGCAATGTATAGCAAACTAATGTGACAGGCAAGCACTCCACGAGCCATCAGGATGCATGACGAATATATCAACTGTTGTTTTCGAAAATTAACTAAAAACCAAAAAACAATTACATCAACCCCAGACATAGCACGTCATCAGATAGCTCCAATGCACGTTTTATACCTTAACCACTCCTCATCCCTGCCAGCCTGTCCGCCAACCGCGCAGTCCGCAGGTGCGTATACCTCGCCAGCTCCTGAAGGCCCTTGTGCCCTGCGGCAGAAGGCGGAGCAAAATTGGAACAAAAAATCAAACAAGCCGACTTTCCGCCTTGGAAAATCGGCCTGTTTATCGCGTAAGTTACTCAAACTTGGTGCCCGAGGCCGGACTCGAACCGGCACGACCCTCACGGATCAAGGGATTTTAAGTTGCTGAAATCGTTCAATCTTATCCAATACTTACCACGAACAATCAAGTATTATCAGGTGGTTGAGTGTTCATGAGTTTTCACGAAAAATCACGGTTTTTCAGTCCGAGTGGAGCAAATTTGGAGCAAAAAAACGCTTCAATCTGACCGTCCGCCCTGGGCCGATTTACCGGATGAGACGCGCCCCCTGCAAAGCTTCCACTGGAGTTGCCCCGATAAACCGGACACCCCGCAGCTGCTGACATGCGGATGAACTCCCAGGGCGATAGCTCCCGCATCCCCGAGACCTGCTTCCCGAAACCCCTCCTTACCTCCGGGCAGATGAGCCTGGCAAGCAAAGCTGCCAGATTCAATGCCACCCTCGCCGACCAATATTTCTCACATTTTTTCGAGCCCAGTTGCCGTGTTGTGAAACAATCAGGCAATTTGATACGATGCAACGAGTCTACATGGAGTTATATTGGGACATGGTGCTGCAAGCTGAATCATATTGGACCACGTTGGTCCATGCCGAATCATATTGGCACATGTTGGATCGGAAATTATTTCCGCAACTTGACAAAATTCAACGACGTGCGTTTATGCCTCCTCATTCATTCGCTTCACAACAAATGAGGAGTATCCATGGTCACCCAACGTTTTTACAACATCGAAGAGCTGTCCACCATCCTGGGCAAAAGCATCGCGGCGGTCCATGGGCATCTCGCCCGAAAGCAGTATGACGCGGTTCCTCCCCCCATGAAGTTGGGCCGCCGCCTGGCTTGGCTGGTGGAAGCCGTTGATGCGTGGATCGATGCCAAGGCCGCCCAGGCCGACATCAAGGCGAACGTCGAAGGAGGTCACTCTGTGCCCCCTGTCAGGCGTCGCGGCAGGCCGACAAAAACGGAACAGAGGGCCAGGGGTGGGAAATGAGCGGCAGGTCCGCTGTGCGCTCGCTCCCTTGTTCGCATCAAGAGGCAGCTCCGGATGATTTGGTCAACCTCAACCTCAAGGAATGGCCTCGGTTCTCGTTTGACGCTTGCCCGGGCATTCTGGGGGAATTCGTGCGGCTGGCAACACGCGACAGCGAAGCCGATCCGGCGGCGGTGTGCATCACCGCGTTAGTACGCTTTGGCGCGGAGGTGTATGGCCACACGACCAACCTGGGACCTCACATCTACGTGGGCGAGACCATCCACCCTCCGCGCCTCTTCGCCGTGATCTGCGGCAATTCCAGCAAGGCGCGCAAGGGTACGTCCCGACATCCAGTCACCAAGCTGTTTGGGCGGGAGCACTGCCAGCCTGCCGATCTAAAAGCATGGGGAGTGCCATCGCCAGCCCGGGAGAGCGGCGGCCCGCTTTCCACAGGCGAAGGGTTAGCCAACCATGTGCGCGACGAGAGCGATGATGAACGCGATCGGCGGCAGCGTCAGAACCCAACCGAGCCCGTCCGGGAGGCGGACGACAAACGACTCGTCATCATGGACGAGGAGTTTGCCAGCGGCCTGGCCTGCACCAAGCGCGAGGGCAACACGCTTTCCATGGGCATCCGTTGTTTCTGGGATTCCGGCGACTATGCGCCGCTAACCAAAAACAATCCCGTGGTGGTGCGGGGAGCGCACATCAGCATCATCACCCACATCACCATGCAGGAACTTGCCGTGTGCCTGGGCGAGGTGCAGGCCGTGAACGGCTTCGGCAACCGATTCCTCTGGATATGCGCCCGGCGCTCCAAGTTGGTGGCTTTGCCATCCCGGATGCCAGACCAGGAGCTTGCACCCTTGCAGCGTGAACTCTGGCGGCTCGTGGGCCTGGCTCAGAAATGCGGAACCATGACCATGACAGGCAAGGCCCTTGAGCTTTGGGAACTGATTTACCCGGAACTCTCCCAGGAACACATGGGCCTGGCCGGGAGCATCATCAACCGTGCCGAGGCCCAGACGCTCCGTCTGGCGCTCGTCTACGCCCTGTTGGACGGCCAAGGTCAGGTGGCGGACGCTCACCTGCACGCAGCCCTCGCCATGTGGCGCTACGCCCAGGAGTCCGCCCTGTACATCTTCGGGGAACGAGCAATCGATCCGCTGGAGGAGAAGGTCCTGGAAGCCCTGAAGAGCGGCCCACTCTCGTCGACCGAACTCAGCGCAGTCTTGAGCAGGCATGTGTCCCGCGAACGTCTCCAGCCGCTTCTGCAACAACTGGAGGCCCAACAGCGCATCAGCGTCACGAAACAGAAGAACGGAGGCCGTCCACGGATCATCATCACGCTACGCGAATTAAGCGAAAAAAGCGAAGAAAGCGATCAAAGCGGTAGCGGCGCATGAGACTTATTTCGCTTTTTTCGCTTGTTTCGCCCGGGTGGAGTTGTCCAAGCGTGCCCGGGCTCATCGGCGGTATCGTGGAGAGCCAGCCTACCCGTTGTGGGCACACGCTGACGCGGTGCCCCCTGCCGGGGCTGGCGAGGGCGTGCCGCCCTTCGAACCCTGCCAGAGGCGAAAGGCCGGAATGCAGTTGACGCCATGAAAGAGAAATCTGAAAGCCGCACGGCCTGGATCAAGTTGCGCGTCGCCCCCACGGAGAAGGATGCGATCACGGCCAAGGCGAAAGCCCAGGGGCAGACCGTGACGGACTTCATCCGCCAGCGCGCCATGGACTACCGCCTTCGCCAGACGCCGCTGGAGAAAGAGCACATTCGCCAGCTTGCCCGGATCGGGGCCAACCTGAATCAGCTGGCCCGGTGGGTCAATACGTACAAAAGTCGGGCAGAGGCACTCCGGGTGCTGGCCGCCCTCCTCAGCATCGAAAGGGCGCTCAAGTGCTCCGCAGGCGCGGTATGCAATGACCGGCAGGCCTCTTCTCTCCCCTTGGAGTAAAACCCTCTTCGGAGACGCCATGTACATGAAAGTCTTCCCGCATGGCCAGGGTGGGGGCGATGGGCCGACACACTATCTTGTGCGCCCGGACTACCCGGACCGCGATAAACACCCGCCCGAGGTGCTGCGGGGTGATCCGGAGCTGACGAGGGCTCTGATCGACTCGCTGGACACCAAATGGAAGTTCACGGCGGGGGTGTTGTCCTGGCACCCGGACGAGCGCGTGACGCCCGAGCAGGAAATGCGTGTCATGGACGACTTCGAGGCCGTGGCCTTCGCCGGACTGGAGCCGGACCAGCGGAACGTGCTCTGGGTGCGGCATCGCCATGCGCGTCACCATGAACTGCATTTCGTCATCCCGCGCGTGGAGCTGTCGAGCGGCAAATCGTTCAATCCCTGCCCGCCTGGCTGGCAAAAACACTTCGATGTGTTCCGCGACCTGCACAATCATCGCGAAGGCTGGGCCAGGCCGGATGATCCAGCCCGCGCCCGCCTGCACACACCAGAGCACGCGGATTTGCGCAGGGCTCGCCTGATCCGCTGGGGCAAAACGCCCAGTAAGGATGAACGCGCTGAAGCCAAAGACGCCATCCACGCCTACCTGGTCATGAAGATCGAGGAGGGCCAGGTCGCAAGTCGCGCTGACGTTCTCACGGTCTTGAAAGAGGCGGACCTGGAAATCAGCAGGGCAGGCAAGGATTACATCACCGTCAAAGACTCCGTAAGCGGCGAGAAGCTCCGCCTCAAGGGAGGGATATATGCCGAACACTGGAAGCTCGCTGGTATCCCTGGCGGAGCGCATGAGGTCCAAGGCCGAACAGGACCGGCAGGAACTCGAAGTCCTGACCCGGCAACAGTTCGACGCCTTGAGCGAGAGCTTGCGGCAATCATCGACCGCCGCGCTCAGTACAACCGAAGCCGCTATCCAGGACGCGCTTGGACGATTGGAAGCGAGCATAGCCTCGCGCTGCCAGGCCCTGAGCTGGACCTTCGGCAGGAGATGGCTGCAAGCTCTTCTCTTGGGCTTGGCCCTCCTGATGGGAGCCGCCTTGGGTGGCTGGAGACTGCTGAACATGCTCCAGAGCAAGGCAACGGCTTTACACGCCGAGATTCACGATCTGCGAGAAGACAAAGCAGCCTTGGAAATAACCGTCTCACAATTGAGGGACCGAACCTGGGGCTTGAAGCTCCTGGAGAACCAGGAAGGGCGGTTCATCGTCCTGCCGCCGAAGACGACGCCCAAGACAGGATGGACCGTGGGCAAGCAGCAAGCTGTGAAACTGGAGTAATTCATGACAGAAATCGAACGTCTCCTCACGGACACTTTAGCCACTCTGGAACAGGAATTACGCCAGGCACAGAAAACCCAGGGAACAATCCTAACCGATCAACAGCATACCCTGGGAAACCATGCGAACACCTTGCAACAGCTCCAGCAGCAGGTCGCCCGCCTGAGTGCTCAACAACAGGAATCAACACAGCACTTGCAGCGCTTGAGCGCTATACACGAGAATTTGGAATCCTTGTTGGCGCGGTTGAACGGCATCTTGAGCGACCGGCAGAAATAGTAATATCTTCGCTCTCTAATTGGTCTTCCCTCTAGATTTCACTTGTTGAGCCTGCAGTGATTTCAAGAAAGAATCGATTCGATCTACCTCTTGACTAAGCTTTTCATGTGACAGGCATGAACATTCCCATATAATTAACAAATTCCAGCCCATTGACACGAGTAATTTGTCGTTTCTGTTGTCACGGGCGATGGTGTTTTTAATTTTTTCACTCCAGTATTGAGTATTCGATTTAGGGATATGTCCGTCACTGCAACTGTGTCCATGCCAAAAACAACCACGTACTTGAATAGCAGTTTTATATTTAGGAAGAACAATGTCCGGGTGCCCTGGCAACGCCTTACTATGCAAAGTAAATCTATAGCCACGCCTGTGCAAGGCACGACGAATAATTAGTTCCGGCTTGGTGTTTTTCGATCGGATCCTAGACATAATCAGGGATCGCTCGAGAGGGCCAAACACATCTGCCATTTAAATTCCTAAACTTGCACGAATTGAATCAGCAACATAGCAAGAGAGTCTTGGAGGGACAGCCTCGCTTACAAGCCTAACCTGAGCACTCAGATTCCCTACGAGTTGATACCAGTCAGGAAATGACTGCAGTTTCATTGCTTCATACATGCTAAGTCGCCTATTTCCATTAGGGTGGACATGGACTTCTCGGTTGCCATATGCGACTGTCCAGCTAGGCTCGTCCCATGAGAGCACTCGAAAGCAACGCCCTTTTACTGTCCCAGGCTTCGTGATGCCGTTTAAAAACTTTTGTGAACGTGGAACCATACATATATGGTTAGGGTGAACAGGAATCACAGAAGAGTCAAGCCTCGAAGAGTTGAAAATTGGCTCATCCAGGCCAAACATCACATCTCTCACTGTTATCTTGGTATTCAAGGCTTCAGGTGGAATCCATTCGCATTCGGGATGAAGTTCTCGATTGATCCCAACTATTATTAGTCTTGGCCTAGATTGTGCGACGCCAAAATCTTTTGAGTCAAGGCGCTGTTCAAATAGTTCAAAGCCAGCTTCTTCAAACATTTGTTTAAATGTACTGTATTTAGAAGCATGTCTTGAGCCAAGTAGGCCCAGCACATTTTCAAACACGAAAAAACTTATAGGCTTTCTCTTGTTTAGTTTGCTCAACAGTTCTGCATATGCCATGGGCAAGTAGTGCCTAGGGTCGTCAATTTTTTGATGAACGTTCGAGTAGCTAAAGCTCTGACATGGCGGCCCACCTATGACTCCAACAGGAGAGACTTGTTTTCCAGCAAGGTTGTCAAGTTTATCAAGGTCAAGTGTCCTGATGTCGCACGTATGAGCAACATGTGTTGTTCTGTTTGCATTAAAAGTATTGACACAGTCCTTGTCAATGTCTATGGCAAGTATTGTTTTGAAGCCGCAGTATTCAAATCCAAGGTCCAGGCCGCCTGGTCCACAAAACAAACTTAACAACTCTCCGCCATAGGAATCGTTCGGTTGCTGAATTGCTGCGTTAAAAGTACATGTTCTTTTATTTTTTTGATCTGAAGCTACTTGCTCCAAAAGCGTTTTTCGCGCCCAAGAAGAAACTGGCAGCCCCTCAGAACTCGCGGCATCCTCAAGCAGGACTTTCTCTTTGCCGTCTAAACGAATCAGAATGGTATTAGTTCTCACGCCCGGCCTCCGTTTGCTACGGTGGCAAAACGTATATCATTTTGCCTCACCAATCAAGCCGATTTCTATTAATAAAAACAAAGGGGTACGGGATGGCAAGGCCCCCTAGATGTTCAGCTGCATCCAAAAGCGGCAGATTGCGGATCAACCTTTTCTCGTAGTCGTGCTTTTTGTTCCTGGGTTAACCGTACCCTTCTTCGCTAGAGTGGCTGAAGCGCTATCCAGACTTCGACTGGAGATCCATTTCGCCAACCTCGAAACGCTGGACGATTCCGATACGATACCCTTCCTAGTCGCCAAGAAGTCGGGAAATCTCTGATCCAGACAACGGTGTTTTTTCTGTAACCTCGGCTGGCCTCTTAATCATAGAGATGACGATGGAATTTCCATTGTCTCACTTACTTTCTCTTCCCGGAATTCACAGAAGAACTTCAAAAAGGATATGATTGGCGTTGCTATTTAACCCTCAGCGGCTTGACTGAAATATCCGGCGGTGGGGTTGTCGAAGGAGCCGATAACGAGACCCCTGTCCAGAAGCCGGTTAAATTCCTCGCATGCCGTCTCCGGTACGAGGCAGCAACCGTGGCAGGCGGCAAGATTCATGGAATCCGGCCCTTGGCCGCCGCTCTTGCCCATCTCCATGCAAACAGGATCGGCAGAACACCACTGCGCCCCTGTGAGCGTGCGAAAAAGAAGCGGTTCCAGCCGTCCAGGTTTGCCCATGCGTACCAGTCCGCCAAGCGTGCCTTCGGCATCGCCTGCAGCCGTGTAAATCAGGACGCCCGCCATTGGGGCGGCTGGATTCTCCGAAACGTAAAGACGCTCCCTAAGCGCAGCCGAACTGTAGCCGCAGTCATAAGTGAGGCGATTGATGAGCAAATGCGCGAGCGTATGCAGCAGAATATACCGAGCACCAATGTGCCGATCGCGAAGATGCCGTGCTTGCCGGAGATCCAGGTATCTTTCAACAAGAGGGGCCACACGGTTTTGGATGTCCGGTAATGCTTCCCACTGCCTCAAGAGCTGCTCGTTGAGAGTCAAGAAAATCCCTTCACCGAATACCATGTAGGCTGGCAGCCACATCTCGTCTGGCGGGTTAAGCCGGAGCATACCCTGTTGGCTGGCTTGATCACGGTCGGTGTCGGCAAAGACCCGCGTGAAACCGGTTAGTACCCTCGTTTCGCGCAGTTTATGGACGAGCGTGACATGCGAGAAAAAACGAGAGAAGTTCGGATCATATCGCTCGAGATTGGCGGCCCTCAGCACGAGTTGGTCGAAGTCTACGGAGGCAACCAGCGTGTCGTACTCTTGTCGCCGGTATCCCGTTTCGGCATCATCACCCGCCGTTGGCTGCCGCTGTTGTTCCCCTTCATCGCCGCACACCGTGGAAATGCCTTGCTCAATCTGCTGGTTGGTATAGCCATCTACCAATTCGCGAAACTGTGCGCGCAAGTTTGCTGACGTGGGAACTACACCTGCGCCCCGCAAGATGCCGATGAACGTACTGATTGGAGGTTGCTCCAGCAACGAAATGACTTCTGCTACCGTTGCATCTTCACTGCGGGGCAGGTAGATGGAGTTGTGAACCTGCGCGAAATAGACGTTGGCTGCGCTGCGAAGCGTACCCCTCAGCGGCCTACCGCAGCCTTCACCATCCTCGGTACCGAGCCACGGGCGATGGCCGGAGCACAAGTACGGCTCCCTGCTGCTGTCAAGCAGACGGCTTAAGTCTGTCTCGTTGCCGTCGGGGCTCGCATTTGTGATGCCGGCAAGTGTCCGCTCGGGGCCGCCGTCCACCTTTACCTTCTGTCCTGCCAGTGTCATACCGCCGGTCGAAACGAGCCGCATCTTCGGCGGGTCCTGAGGAGGATTTGCAGTCTCATAGACCCATTCGACCCACGGAAAATCCTGAATGTGTCCCGCATCGCACATTGCGACGAAGGGAACTTGGACAATGTATCTTGTCCAGCCTCGTTCTTCACATTCCGCGCATTTAATTCGTCCCTTCGTCACCAAAGGCACTTTGCGCATCAACCCGCACCGAGTGCAGTAGTGCCACTGCGGGAATCGCAGGAAAGGAACCGTGAGGTAGCCGTTGGTCGGCGGCGCAGGGCGGCGCACTCGCCTGTGGTCAGGGGGGAGGTAGAAATGATTGACGTTGAGCCGTGAGGCAAGCCGCCATTCATCGACCTGAAATTCCCGCAGGTCAATGCTCTCGGTGCCGCCGGATTCGTGCTTAAACCAGTGATCAAGCCCGCCGCAGATGACGGAGACGCCATCAGGCAGGATCATCATCGCTCCGGGGCCGAATGGAGAAATGAGTTGGCCGCGTCGCACAGGTCCTCTAGGCATCGCCGACCTCCTCTTCTTCGAGCATGTAGAGCTGAGTGATCTCAACCTGGCACTCAGCGTCCACGTTGCGCAAGGACTGCGGCGTCGCCCACGAAACGCGCGCATTGTCCGGCGTCACATACGTACCGGCCGACCGCATGAGGGGCATGTCCTCGGCATGGATGGCACCATCCCATTTCAGCCGCTGCCAACGTTGCCATTCTTCACCGCGCCGCTGGATGATCCGGTGAAGCGCAGCGAGTTCTTCGGGATCAACGATTGAAGCCCGCTGGGTGAGTATGTGCGAAACGCGTGCGACCAGCGCTGAGGGGAACGGGTACGGGCTTTGGGCCTGATCGGAATCGCCAAGTTGCCGCACATAGCTTGCGATAACGGCGTGGGCGGCCCGGTCGAGTGCAGGCCGTGAGAATGGCGTCACGCTCGTCGGTTCCACCTGCGCGTACAGCCGCTCATGGTAGCTTCGGAACTTCTCGAAGTGGGAGCGGTCGCGGGGCTTCGATGCGGAGTAAATCGTCACCACTAAACCGGGTCGATCTGACTTGCGGCCTACACGCCCTGTCACCTGAATGTATTGCGAAGTTGTTTTCGGCTGGCCGACAACGGCCATCAGTGAGAGTCGGTCAATATCGACGCCAACCTCGATGATGTTGGATGCCAGGCAAACGTCGACAGCTTGCCCATGCTGCGAGATAGTGGGGATTTCGAGCGCGGAAATAGCCCTTGGCACTTCGTCACCCGGCAGACGACCGGTCAGTTCGAGTATCTTCTTGAGTTGCCGGACGTCCTGGAAACCAATGCCGAGCCGCTGTCTGAGCGCGCCACGGAGCAAATCCGGGATGTCGGACTGGAACAGGGTAAGGGTTGTCCCAAGTTCGCGTAAGCTATTGAAAAACAGCAGTAGCGTCCACCACGGATCACGGTCGGCTGCCGCCATCGGTTGCGGAGCCTGGAGCAGGGCTGAGAACGTACGCACCTGTACCGTCTGGAGCGACCCGAGGCCGGGAGCATGGACACCGACGTAGATGCGCCCACGCTCAAGAGTGCCATCGGGCCGCCGTGCAACTCTTGCGAAGAACGAGTCGTCGGCGTCCAGACCGGGCGGTGGGAACAGGCTTGTGTGATCCCGCGCGTAGAGGCCCCGGACCTGTTCGGCGTAGCTGCGAATCGTTGCCGTCGAACTGACGATCTTCGGCTTTGCTGCCTGCTGTCCCCGCCGGTCGGTACACAGCTCTTCGATGATCGGTTCGTAGAGACCAACCATCGATCCCAGCGGGCCGGAAATGAGGTGCAATTCATCTTGGATTATCAGGCCAGGCGGCGAGTAGGCTCGTGTCCCATCTTCGGCGATGCCGAACAGTGAGCGTGCCTGCGGCTTCCACGCAAGCATGGCAAACTTATCCACCGTGCCTATGACAAGGGCCGGTCGAGTCTCGTAGATGTCCTCGTCGATGACATACAGCGGGAGCAACCCGTGGAATGCGCAGCGCTGGTCGGGGCAGGCGTAGACAACCGTGTTGTTGCGGCGTTCATAACCAATGACGCGGGGGACGCCACTCCGGCGGCCGCGCCTGCGGCCAGTGGTGAGGTTAACCGGCCCCATTTCGGCCCCACACCACGGGCAACGATCCAAAACAAACTTGTTCTGTTCCCTCCCATCGCCATGTTGGAGGCTACGAAGAACAGAGCGTGCTTCTTCTCTTGTGTTCGGTGTTGTGGAACCACCTAACCAGATACCAGCGGAGATTTCCGCCGCACCCAGTTCGTCGGCATGTTCTCGACGGACGTACTCCATTGCGCAAATTAGCCGCGAGGCACGCTGGAACTGCTGCGCAGTGAGTAAGCGGAGCGTGTACCTCATCAGTGTTTGTACGCCGGTATCCTCAGGGTTACGTAACCTGCGTAAGAAGATGCTGAACGCGGCTAGCCCAAGATAGGCTTCGGTCTTACCTCCGCCGGTAGGAAACCAGATAAGCTCGACGCGTTCGCGATCGACGTTGTCCGCGTCAGCCGTTGACCGCAAGGAAGCGAGGATGAACGCAATCTGGAAAGCTCTCCATTGGCTTCCCCGCGCTCGTTCTGAATGCAGGTCGAGGGCCTCATACGGCTCGGAGAACAGCATCATCGAAGTGTCGTGGTCGAATGCCGCTGTGCGGGCCTCGCGTCTGGACCTCACTTGCTGCGTGACCATTGCGAGGTTGGCAAGTTGGAAAGCACGCCGGACTAGTGGGTTGCATGCCAACAGCGACAGGCCATCGCGCATACGCCGGGCAGCTTCGGCGCATTGTTCCATGTGGCCTTCGGCTGTCTCCCTCAACCGTGCGCGGAGGCCGGGAATGAGGCCTCGCTGCACCGCAATCCACGCCTCGTACTCACTGACAATGGCCTCAAGCTGTTCTGTGCCATCGGAAACAGGGTCAGTCCCGGACAACAACCGCATGGAAGCGACAAGCGGCTGGCCGCTACGTGTGCGGATGTCCGGCGTGGTGCTCGGTGTCTCGTATACCGGCAGGCATTCAGCCGAAACAATATCGGCTGAAGTCGTGGAGCTGCTTGTCCAGTCTGCCGAGCATCCGTGACCCACCGCGAATGTGAGCTTGTCGCGGTACAGCAATTCCTGCGAACGTTCTTCGCTGTCCAGCGGATCCGCCGTCGGGTACGGCAGGATGGTTCCTGAAGAGCCCGGTTCCAGCCGGACCTCAATCCGGGACTGGAACAGGGATTGCGAATCCATGCGGCCCTCGGCAGGCTGGCGATTTACTAGGCACACCGTAATGAGGAACTCATCCGACCGGGACAGGAACGGCCTGGCAAAGACTTCAATCCGCACGTCGAGATTCTCAACATTCTCCCGCACTGGTTCGCTGGCGTTGACGTAGGCGTTGGAGGCGGGGAAATCTGCACGGTGGAAACGGCTTTCTAGCCTGACCGGTGAACGGAGCCACCATCCGCGCTCATAGAACTCACGAGTAGCCGCTTCTCCGGTTTCACGCTCTTCTTGTCGCTCCTCCCGGCCGCGCGGGCGGGGGAGAGCAACGGATATTTGACGATACCGCCCACCAGTGGCTGTGGCGATCAGCGCCGCCCCTTCCGGCAAGCGCACCAGCAGACTCACAGCCATGCTGCTGGGCTTGTACGTATTAGCGCTTGATAGATCGAAGTCATCCGAATCGGCTTCCGGGAGGCTGTACGCGGCGCGTGCCGCGATCGCATCGCAGTCATGCACGGCAGAAGAGGCAAGCATCCCCCTGGCATTCTCAGGCGGTGGGGGGGCGGATTCTTCATCAGGAGGAGGAAGCTGGGCATCAAGCTCGTCGGGTGGGACCGGGGTTTCCATGGGAAATAAAACACCGACACCGTAGCGCTTCGTGGGGGAATCCCGCTGGAGAATCTCCTCACCGGAACCGAATTGTCGGTACGGCCTGTAGGCGGCCTCAGCGTCCCCAAGATGGATGTCCTGTGTGCAGTCGATTTCCTGCCCGAGAGGGCACGGCCCGACGAGTTCCTCCCGGAGCGCCCGCAGCACAGCATCACGATTCGCAATATTTGGCACCGGCAGCTCCCCTTTTAAGTTTGTTTACTGCCGAGCAGCGATTGGATGATGCCGGGCTTGGCCGTCTCGTGCACGATGATGCAGAGCCTCTCCAACGCCCGTGTTGAGGCAACGTAGAAGAGCGACGAAAACATGTCACTATCGACATGTTCGATGTCGGTGACGACGATGGCCGGAGACTCAAGACCCTTGAAACTCTGAATGGTGGTATAGCGAATCTGTCCTGCTGAAGCGGCCTCAAAGGTGGCAAGTTGATCGGACCACTGCCTGTCAGTGATATTGGCCGCTACGCAACGCGTCCCGGCTTTCGGCGAAAGGACAACGATGTCATCGCCGCTGTAGGACTCTTTGAAAAGGCGTCCTAGGGTATTGCCGAGTTCTTTGCGTTGCTGGGATGGCGTGGCGTAATAACTGATTACCGGCTCGATGTGGTCATCGGGCCGGAGGATGCGTGAGTAGTTCGGTGTGAGGCGACCCAGGAGGTGCGACAGCGTTGCAACGCGGGGAGTGTTCCGGCAATTCACGCGGAGTGCCCCCCTGGCAAAAGTACCACACCGTTTGCGAATTAATTCCTCGACCTGGTCGCGGTCTTGCCCGTAGAGCATCTGCCGCTCGAAGTCACCGAACATGCGCCACGAGCCTCCGGAAAGCCCACCTTTGAGGACCAAGTCCAGCACGTCGAGATACGGAGGGTGAAGCAAGTCCTGCATTTCGTCGGCAATAACCATGTCGAACTGCCCGGCGTCCCGGTGCCCGTCAAGCAGCTTGCCAACGGCCGCATCCGGCAATTCGACTTTCCAGAACGAATCATCAGTTCTATCCGGCACCTTGATGTCGGCGATCCCAGCCATGTATTGGTGCAGCCTTCTGGCTGTGATCTGGCCGCTACGTGTGAGGGGATGTTCCGACAGCCACCGCCCGAGCAGGCGGTTGAAGCAAACGAGCAGAACGCTTTTCCCACTACTTGCAGCTCGGCGCGCAGTTTCTAATGCGAGGACAGTCTTCCCCGTCCCAGCCGGCCCGGTGAAGAGTACGCGGGGGTTATCCTCCATCGTGTCAAGCGCTAAGAATTGTTCTTCGGTGTATCGTAGGATTTCCAACTGCTTGCGCGTTCGTCGGTCACACGCCTTCTCAGCGAATTCGAAATTAGGCCGCAGGATTCTGGCAATCGCGGCAGATTGCTGGATGTCTGGTAAGCGATCACTGTCGCGAAACCATTTAGCCGTCGGCTGCGAACTCAGATGCCTCCTAGCACGGCGCAGGATGCCGATGATAAGCTCAGCAAACTGCTGCCGTCTGTAACGGGGCGAATCAATCACTTGCCATGGGTGCCACTCGCAGGAAGTAGCCTTGAACTCGATGAATGGGAATGCAACGGCCGACCAGAAGGGAACGCGGGAAAGCGATGTGTCGCTGTGAATAACTTGCTGCCGGAGGCTGTGCATTGCCTCAGCGGCTTGCTTAAAAGGGCCGCGCGGATCGCCCTTGGGATTATGGCCGTAAAACCAGAGTCCATCCCTTCGTTCAAATGAATGACAGGCCTTCACTTCGAGGCAGAGTACGCCGAGCGAAGGCACGATGATAACAAAATCAGCCTCGCCAGACACCTGGCGCAGGTGCTGTGCAATGTCTAGCGAGTGGAGAATGATCCAGTCCCGTGTAGCCTCTTCCTCTTTGAGCTTGGCGAATATGTCGGTTTCACCAGGGCTGGGGCAGGAAGCCGGGATGGTAGGAGGGATCATTCGGGCCACGACTATTCCTCCAAATCCAGCAGAGCACCGATGCGATCGGCAGGAATTTCAAATTCCTCTTTCGATATGCCCGTGATCTGGAATGCCGAGAACGTCCCACCATCCTGGTCACCGAGGTCAAAGATCATCTCACCGTCTCGTTCCAGCGGCTCCAGCGACAAGGCTGCAATTCTCTTCAACAACATCTTCCGAATGGCCTGACCTGCCCTTATGTGTGCCCGTTCGATATCCCCCATCGCTTCCCAGAGTTCTTGTATTTTGTCTGCCATGCCTGCGAATGCCAGTATTGCGGCGAAATCCTCTTCCTTTCGCGGATGAATGCACTTTGAGGACATCCAGTAATGGACATTGGCAGCACGGGCTTCGGATAGGTTCTGCGAGCGCAGGTTGCTCGCGACGCGGGTAGCAAGTTCGCGACGGCTCAGTGTGCCAAATCGCCCTTGAGCTGCGGAGATCAAGCGGTCTTTCCACGCGGCTTGCTGTGAACGGCGTTCTGTTGCCAGTGCACCGAGAAAATGGTCAGCAAGCGGAGCGATGAAATCGCCTCCACCAGATGTTCTCAAAAGTAAGTAGAGTTCCGGCTCCAGTTCATCTGAGGCCACACGCCTGACGATGGAATCGCCTGTTTCTGTCGAATCAATGACGAGCGAGGACGCACCTTCATCGACCGACACAAAGACGGCACGGCCACCGCTCAGATGGCAGAGTCTGGCCGGTAGAGTCTCGTCGTCGACACTGGGTTGCCAGCCAGGGGGGCGCGATCCGGCTTTACCGAAAGGAGGAAGTGGCGGGAGCAATTCCATCGGCTGGAGATCGGGCAAGCTCTGGTTGGGCAGGACGTTCTGGTCTCGAAGCTGCGGCAATGCGCCGACATAGTGTTTGCGGCTTTTGTCTGCCTCCCCCCCCCCGCCATTGAGGAACACCGGCCCCGGTTTCCACTGGTCGCGTATCCAGCGAAACGACACCACATGAATTTGTGCCGCACGCGGCGCTGAGAACACGTAGTCGGGGAACCATCCGCACGGGCCGATCGCAACAAGCACGTCACAAAGATGCGCTTCTCGCAACTGCCGAGCGCTGACAACCTTCGCATTCCGCAATGTGGCACTGTGGGTAAAGTAGGCGGCCACAGGCTGGTTCATGCGGGGATTGCGGAGAACAACCGACATGCTGCCGCTTGCGGCATGCAACGATTCCAGCCGCGCAGTGGTGGGAGAATCTGTTTCCGCACTCAGACTTTGCAGGTTCTGCACCAGGTTTACCAATGCAATGTGCGAATCGGGGTACAGTCGCTCACAAAACCGCACCTTGTTGATCAACTTGTCCCAATCAATGCAAACGGCTGAGGCAACGAGTTTAAACGGCAGCGGTGTCGAGCAAAGGGTGAACGCGAGGCGGCGGATTGGACCGAGTACCTGCTGCCAGAATTCATCTTCAACTTCTGAACCAAGCGACTGGACCAGTGAACGGATCGAACGCGAAACATTGGCCAGTCTCTCGTGGTCTACCCAGTGGCGTATTATCTCACATTTGGAAGCAGTTTCGTATACGCTGGTTGCGTTGCTGATTGAAATTGGTTTCACGGGATAGCCTCCCGGAAGGCGAGGACTTCGCCTCCAGGGGGGGCGTTATTGGCGGGCAATGAAGTCTCAACATCGGCGCGATTCTGCGAGTATCTGGAGTTGATCGCGCTGATCGCGTCCTCGAAGTAATGTTCCGTGCGGTCGAGGATGATTACCTGGTGCCTTTCTGGCCACATGGCTCTCCACTTAAGGAAGCCCGCCGCGCCGTCGAACACGACACCCATCTCGACCTTGCTAGCAATGTCGCCAGATGGCGGATTCGATCCAACAGGTACAAGGGCGGAGCGATAGGATTGCTCGCCGCTGACGAGACGATCTACGCGCAGCACATCCTGTAAACAGCCCTTGGCCAAGCAATCACCATTGGCGTGGATGGCGAGCGGTGTTTGTCGGATTTCGTGTTCAAGTATGTTCTTCTTTCCGATAATGGCGCAAACGAGCTTTGACTGCAGGCCGAGTTCTACCGGATCGGCATCTCCCAGAATGCTGTCCACAAAGCTGTTGGCGAATCGTTTATTCTCTGCGCCCTGTTTTTTGGGCAGCTTGCCGGAGTGCTTGGCAGGTTGCACCTGGAGCGCCCGCGACTCGTCAATCAGGTATGTTCCCCCGCCGCAAGCCCTGGCGTCCAGGGATTCAACCTGCACCCGTACATAGAGCTTGCCGCTATCATACTCTGGGCTCTGCAACACCCCCCTTAGCACCTTGCGATGGGCTTGCCTGAGAATGACAGGTGTGCCAGGGGGAAGGTCGAATAGCATTTCAAAATGTGTTACTGCGGAAGAGGGGATACGAGTGGCTGCGTCGCTGACAACCATCCCAAAACTGACAAACGCCGCACAGTAAGCCCTTGTCGGGACAACTATTGCGGTTACAATACGACTTGTAGAATTGTCTGCAAACGTGAGTTGTTTGCCCACGCGGATAAAATACTCGGCCCACTCCGGGAGGCTGTACCATTCCCCGGAGTCCTCAAAATGCAGGTTGACAGGTGTGAGTGTCATCAGATCCAGAGCCTCTTCACGTAACGCGAGATAGGCCGCCACGTTCGTAGGGGGGCAACTCCGCCCCTTTTATCTTGCCGTAAATAGCAGCCGCGAAGACGGCCTTCTCGATGTCGTCATGCGCACCTCCATGGGGCGAGAGTATGACCTGGATCGGTGTATCCTTCAGGATTGTCCCAGCGACGAAAGAAAGGAATACCACCCCGGCCAAGACGGCCAGTGGCAGGATGGCGTGAAGTTCGGCACGGCGGATCAAACGCATCACGGCTTCGGTTTCGGTTGGCGACTACGTCCCTACTATGGCTAAGATGAGCACGGAGGAAAAGGTAGGGAAACAAGAAATCGGTCTAACAGCCTCAATGACGGTGGGCCCCGCCGAGGGGGGACCCATAAAACCATTTCGCGTCACCCCCGCGTCACCCCCGCTTCATCCCCGCCAACCTATCTGCCAACCGCGCCGTCCTCAGGTGTGTATACCGCGCCAGCATCTGAAGCGTCTTGTGCCCGGTGATGGCCTTGATCTCCATGACGTCCAGGTCAGTGTGCTCGAAGAATCGGCTGGTGGCCTCGTGGCGCAGGTCATGGAAGCGGAGATCTTCGAGCTTCGCCTTCCTGCAGGCGAGCCTCATGGCGGTCGTGATCTGTTGCTCAGTGAGACCGAACACCAATCTCTGATCGATGCTGCGCGGTTGCTCGCGCAGGATGGCCAGCGCAGTGGGGGCGAGCGGAACCGTGCGAGGTTCGTTGTTCTTCGTCTCTGGCAAGACCACATGGCGGCCTCCCAGGCTGACGTATTTCCATTCCAGCACCGCGATCTCCTTCCGGCGCATGGCGGTTTCCAGCGCGAACTGGATGACCGGCCTGAAGCGTTGCGACGCGGCTTCCAGCAAACGCTCCTCCTCGCCGTCTTCAAGGCGTCGGTCGCGGCCTTTGCCGGGCTTGGGCTTGGCGGCCAGAGACACGGGATTCTGCAGGCTTTCCATGCCCCAGTCCGAGCGGGCGTAGTTGAAGAGCTTGGAGAGCACGGCAAAATCCAGACGGATGGTGTTACCGCTCACGCCCTCGGCCTCCCGCTCTCGCCGGAAGTCGGCAATGTCCTTGGCCCGGATGGTGGCCATGATCCGATGGGCGAGGGGCCTCCTTTGGATGAATCGGGCGCGGTCAATCTCCCGCTTGGGGTTTTTCAGGCGCGGGACGTACTCCTCGATGTAGCGGTCGAGGCACTCGCTCAGCGTGTACTGCTCGGCCTCCTTGGCGGACACGAAGAGGCTTCTGTTCATGTTGGTCTCGACGTCCTTGGCCCAGGCTTCAGCCTCGGCCTTGGTGTCGAAGGTCTTGCATGTGGTGGGGTAGCCCCGCTTGCGGATTCTGGCCTCCCACTGGAAGGGGCCGCGCTTGCGCAATGTCGCCATTTTCGCTCCCGTTTTGCTCCACTCTTCTCGGATGCAGGTGGAGCAAAATTGGAGCAAAAAGTCAAACAGGCCGATTTTCCGCCTTGGAAAGTCGGCCTGTTTGATGTCTAACTAGTTGAAATTATGGTGCCCGAGGCCGGACTCGAACCGGCACGACCCTCACGAGTCAAGGGATTTTAAGTCCCTGGTGTCTACCAATTCCACCACTCGGGCCTGAAGATGGGTCCGCACTTCTAGCCTCGGGCCGGGGAAGCGTCAATGTGCCCGGCGGGTTGGCCTTGTTCGCGGCCCGGGCCGCTCCCTTCGTCCTTCTCCCGCGCGCATCGTCCGCGCGGCCCCTACGCTCCCCGCTGAAGCGAGCTTGGCACCCGTCAGCGGACCGAAGACAAGTGGCGTGAGCTTCGTTCCCCGCTCGCGCGGGCTTGGCCCTCGGGCGTTGTCCTGCTATGACGCTCCAATGCGTACCGAACGAAACCGCGTGGCGGTCCTGGGCCTGGACGGCCTGCCCATGAGCCTGGCCCGCACGCTCTGCCAGGCGGGCAAGCTCCCGAACCTGGCCTCCATCGCCCTGTCGCCGAACGCCCGGGCCATCCGGGCCGAGCTGCCCGAGCTCTCCCCCGTGAACTGGGCCTCCTTCGTCACGGGCAAGAACCCCGGCGGCCACGGCGTCTTCGGCTTCTCGGCCATGGACCCGGCCACCTACTCCCTCTCGCTGGTGGATTCCTCGGCCATCAAGGCCCCGACCATCTTCGAGCGCCTGGGCGAGGCGGGCATGTCCTCCAAGGTGGTCAACCTTCCCGGAGCCTATCCGGCGAGGCCCATGAACGGCATGATGGTGGCCGGCTTCGTGGCGAGCGACCTGCAAAAGGCCGTGCACCCGCCCTTCCTGGCCTCCATCCTGGCGGGCGAGGGCTACGTGCTGGAGGCCGACACCACGCGCGGGGCCAAGGACCCGGACTACCTGCTCTCCCAGGCGCGCGCCACGCTGCGCTCCCGGGCCAAGGCCCTGGAGCTCTTCTGGCCGGACCTCTCCTGGGACCTGTTCATGCTCGTGCTCACCGAGACCGACCGCATCTTCCATTTCTTCTACCCGGCCGTGTCCAACCCGCACCATGCCTTGCACGGCGCGTTCATGGAGTTCATGGCCGAGTGGGACCGGCTGGTCGGCCTCTTCCTGGAGCGCTTCGAGGCCCTGCCCGGCCCCAAGCGCCTGATCGTGCTGGCGGACCACGGCTTCACGGGCTGCTCCACCGAGCTCGACCTCAACGTCTGGCTCATGACCCAGGGCATCCTGAAGCTCAGGCAGCGCGGGACCAACGAGTTTGACAGCAAGGCCATCGCGCCCCACGAGTCCGCGGCCTTCGCCCTGGACCCGGGGCGCATCTATGTGAACGTCAAGGAGCGCTTCGCCCGGGGCGTGTTCCACCAGTACATCGGGGAGAACCTGAAGCAGGAGCTCAAGGCCGCGCTCCTGGAGCTCTCCTGGCAGGGCAGGCGCGTGATGGCGGGCGTTCACGAGGCCCACGAGATCTACTCCGGCCCCTTCG
Organism: Fundidesulfovibrio sp. YSD1; assembly: GCF_055397115.1. Lineage (NCBI taxonomy): Bacteria > Pseudomonadati > Thermodesulfobacteriota > Desulfovibrionia > Desulfovibrionales > Desulfovibrionaceae > Fundidesulfovibrio > Fundidesulfovibrio sp. YSD1. The sequence continues at coordinate 2,953,374 of NZ_AP043666.1, read as the reverse complement.
TGTCCAAGGCCCCGGACCTGGTCTGCGAGGCCGTGCCGGGAATCTCGCTCACGGGCAAGTTCGACCGGCTCTCCATGTGCGGCATGTACGGCCGCTTCGGCGTGCACACCGCCGGGGACGCCTTCTTCTACGACTCGGAAGGGTCGGCCCCGGCCACGGTCAGCGAGGCCGGGCGCGAACTCTTTGCCCATTTCGGGTTCAAGGCATAGGGCCAAGGCCATGCCCATCGACTTCAAGAGCCAGCTGAACCCCGCCCAGTTGGAGGCGGTGATGACCACCGAAGGCCCGGTGCTGGTCATCGCGGGCGCTGGCTCGGGCAAGACGCGCACCCTGGTGCACCGCCTGGCCAGGCTGGTGAGCCTGGGCGTGGACCCCTCCTCGATCCTGCTTCTGACGTTTACGCGCAAGGCCGCTGCCGAGATGCTCCACCGCGCGGAGAAGCTCCTGGGCATGGCCCTGGGCGGGGTGCAGGGCGGCACGTTCCACTCGTTCTCCTTCGCCACCCTGCGCCGCAACCCGCAGGCTGCCGGGTACCCCGGGGCGCTGACCATCATGGACAGGGGCGACGCCGAGGAGGTGATGGCCCAGGTCATCGCCCAGCTTGGCGTGGGCAAGGGCGACAAGAGCTTTCCCAAGAAGGGCTTCATCCTGGAACTGGTGAGCAAGTCGCGCAACAAGGAGATCACGGTCCACGACGTGCTCTCGCGCGAGGCCTACCAGCTGCTGCCCCACGCCGCCGCCCTGGAGGCCCTGGCCGACGAGTACCGCATCTACAAGGAAAACCACGGCCTGCTCGACTACGACGACATGCTCTTCACCCTGGAAAGGGCGCTCACCGCCCACCCGGGGCTTCTGGAAAACCTGCGCGCGCGCCACCGCTACGTCATGGTGGACGAGTACCAGGACACCAACCTGGTGCAGGCCAGGCTGGTGAAGCTTTTGGCGGGCCAGGCCGGCAACGTGATGGCCGTGGGCGACGACGCCCAGTCCATCTACGCCTTCCGGGGAGCCAACGTGGAGAACATCCTGAGCTTCCCGCGCATCTTCGAGGGCACGCGCATCATCCGCCTGGAGCAGAACTACCGCTCCACCCAGCCCATCCTGGACCTGACCAACTCCATCCTGCGCCACGCCAAGGACCGCTTCGACAAGACGCTCTTCTCCGAGCGCCTGGAAGGCCCCAAGCCCGAGATCATCAAGGCCTACTCCGACCAGACCCAGGCCCGCCTGGCCGTGGAGCGCATCCGCGAGCTCAAGAAGCGCTACCTGGCCTGTGAGATCGCGGTGCTCTTCCGCGCCGGTTACCAGTCCTATTCGCTGGAGCTGGCCCTGAACAAGGAGCACGTGGCCTTCCAGAAGTACGGCGGGCTGCGCTTCTCCGAGGCGGCGCACGTCAAGGACGCGGTGGCCTACCTGCGCGTGGTGCACAACCCGCGCGACGTCGTGGCCTGGAAGCGCGTGCTCGTGCTGGTGGACAAGGTGGGCGAGAAGACGGCCCTGAAGATCTCCACGGCCGTGCGCGAGGGCGACCAGAAGCTGCTGGCCTCCCAGCGCTCCAGGAACCCTGGCCTGGAGGCCCTGTTCGCCTTCCTGGAGGACCTGCGCGCGGACCCGGGCGGACCCGCGCAGCTTCTTGAGCGCGCCGTGGCCTTCTACACCCCGGCGCTGACCAGCATGCACCCCGAGGACTTCCCGCGCCGCCTGGCCGGGCTCGAGCAACTCACGCAGATCGCGGCCTCCTACGCCCACCTGGAGGCCTTCCTGGCGGACCTGGCCCTGGAAAACCCCGAGGAGGAGCGCAAGGGCGTGCGCGAGGACGCGGTGGTGCTCTCCACCGTGCACTCGGCCAAGGGGCTCGAATGGCCAGCCGTGCTCGTCCTGGACATGGTGGACGACCGTTTCCCCTCCCGCCACGCCCTGGCCCGCCCCGAGGACCTGGAGGAAGAGCGCCGCCTGCTCTACGTGGCCTGCACCCGGGCCAAGGACCAGCTGACGCTCTTCGTGCCCGGCACGGTGTACAACAAGGCCGGAGGCGGCTCGCAGCCCGCCATGCCCAGCCTCTTCGTGCGCGAGCTGGAAAGTTCTCTCTACACCGAGCTGCGCGAGACCTTCTCGGGCTCGCTGGTCCCTGCCGGAAACGGCAACGGCAACTCCTTCGCCCGCGAGGCCCTGAGCTCGTCCGGCGCCCGCCCGGGCGTCTCCTCCTGGGGCCACGGCGAGCGCATGGGCGGCCGGGCCGTCATCGCCCAGAGCCACGACGAGGACCTCGCGCCCTCGCCGTTCGCGTCCAAGGCCGATCCCCCGGCCGGAAGCTCCTCGGGCTTCTGCCGCCACCGCATCTTCGGCCGGGGCAAGGTGGTGGCGCACCTGGGCGAGGGCAAGTGCCGGGTGAACTTCCCGGGCTTCGGCATGAAGGTCATCCTGTCGGAATACCTGGAGATGGAGCCGTGAGCGTCCGGGCCAGGATGTTCCTGCTGCTTCTGGCCCTGTCAGTGCTTCCGGTGCTTTTCCTGCGCGTCAACGGCCACTTCGCCGTCAAGCAGCTCACCCAGGACCTGATCAAGCGCACCCAGCACACCCTGGTGGCCAAGGCCAAGGCCCAGATGCTCATCATGGTGGAGGACCACGCCGAGCTCTGGCGGCGCGAGGGCCTGCTGCTGGAACAGACGCTCAGGCTCCAGGCCGTGCTGGTGGAAAAGGCCCTGGCCGCCCCGGCCCCGGACCAGGACGCGCGCATCGCGGAGGCCTACCTGGCGGGCGCGCGCCTGCCCGAGCACGACGTGCCGGCGCAGATCACGGTGTTCGCGGACGGGCGCACGCGGGCCTCGCGGGACATGAAGCTGCCCAGGCGCTTCGACGGCCGCGAAGCCGCGTGGTACAAGCTGGCCGTGAGCGAGAACGGCCCCGTGTGGACCGCCCCGGTGATCGACCCGGCCACCCGGCGCATCGGCGTGACCCTCTCCATGCCGGTGCGCGACGCCTCGGGCGCGTTGGCGGGCGTCACGGCCGTGATGGCCCCGCTGTCCATCGGCGGCATGAGCGCCGTGCACACCTCGAGCCTCTCCCAGCGCCTGCGCACCTACCTGGTGGTCTACGACCACCCCGACGCGCCCACCAAGGGGCTGCGCGTCATCGGCCGCACCGACCCGTCCGAAAGCTCCATGGAGCAGACCCACGGCAAACGCATGGGCATGCTCGGGCTCTCGGAGCCCACCTGGCTCACCCCGGACGACCCGGCCGAGATGGAAACCATCCTCTCCGACCTGTCCAAGGGCGTAAGCGAGGTCCGCCAGGCCGAACTGGGCTCCAAGGATTTCATCTGGGCCTACGCCCCGGCGGGCGTCAAGGGCGTCGCGCTGATCCTGGCCGCGCCCAAGACCGACGTGGCCGCGGACGCGGACCTGATGACCGCCTTCATCCTGGAGAGCACCCGCAACCAGATGGCGCACACCCTCGTGCTGTTCACCTGCGCCCTGCTGGTGGTCACGGCCGTGGCCTGGCGCATGTCGCGCTCGGTCACCCGGCCCATATCCGAACTGGCCGGGGCCTGGCGCAGGCTCGCCGGCGGGGATTTCGGGGCGCGCGTCGCGCCCTCGGGCGGGCGCGAGATCACGGAGCTCGGCCGGGCCTTCAACGAGATGGTCCCCGAACTCGAGGAGCGCACGCGCCTCAAGCAGGCCGTGGAGCTGGCCCAGGAGGTGCACCGCAGCCTCCTGCCCGCCGAACTCCCGGAGGTCCCCGGGCTGGACATGGCCGGGGCCAGCGTCTCCTGCGAGGAAGCGGGAGGCGACTCCTTCGACGTGATCGCGGGGGCGCGCGGCGAACCCGGCCGCGTGGCCGCCATGGTGGGCGACGTGTCCGGCCACGGCCTCCAGGCGGCGCTGCTCATGGCCACGGCCAGGGCCTTTTTGCGCGTGAGCGCGCTCGGGCCGGGCACCCCGGCCCAGGCGGTCACGGAGGCCAACCGCTTCCTGGCCATGGACACCGTGGGCTCGGGGCGCTTCATGACGCTCTTCTACCTGGAGTTCGACCAGGCGTCGCGCACCCTGGCCTACGTGCGCGCCGGGCACGACCCGGCCATCCTCTACCGCGCCGGGGAGGGCCGCTTCGAGGAGTACACCGGCCCGGGCATCCCCCTGGGCGTGCTGGAGGACAAGCGCTTCGAGGAGACCCGCGCGTCCTGGCCCTCGCCTGGAGACGTGCTGCTGATCGGCTCGGACGGGATATGGGAGGCCCGCAGGCCGGACAGCGGGATGTTCGGCAAGGCGCGCGTGCGCGAAGCCGTGCGCCGGAACGCGGGGCTTTCCGCCCAGGGCATCCTGGACGCGCTGTTCGCCGACCTTGAGGCCTTCAGGGACGGGCTGCCCGCCGAGGACGACGTGACGCTGCTCGTGATCAAGTTTACCGCCATGGAGAACGCATGATGACCACCGAAAAGGACGCCAAGTTCCGCTTCTGCCCGCTTCTGACCACCCCGGAGGGCAAGCTGCGCTTCTGCCAGGGCGGGCAGTGCATGATGTGGCGCTGGGAAGGCGAGGAGGACGGCCCCGAGGCCGCCGGGTTCTGCGGGCTCGCCAGCGCTCCGGTGAGCGCGGCGAAAAACGCCAGGTCCGTGGGCTTTCTGAACGCCCAGCCCAAGAAGGAGCCCTCCAACCCCTTCGAGTAGCCCCGGGGCAATCATGAACATGATTTCATGAACGGCGCGCCCTGCCCGGCACTGGTGGTTTTCCGGGAAAGCCCGCAACGGCGCGGCACGCGGCCCGCCTCAAGGGGCCTTGGCCCCGCCCGGGCCGGTTTTGACACCCCTTTCCCGGGGGGGTACAAGTCCGGCCGGAGATTTCATGCGAGCGCTTATAATCGACGACGATCCGGTTACCCGGTTTTATTTCGAGGAAGTCCTCGCGCCGTACGGCGAAACAGTCGCCGCGGCGTCCGGTGAAGAGGGCCTGGAGGCGTTCTCCCAGGCCATGGCCGAAAGCCGTCCCTTCGACGCGGTGCTGGTGGACGTGCGCATGCCCGGCATGGACGGCCACCAGACCCTGCAGAAGCTCAGGGGCCTGGAACGCGAGCTTGGGGTCAAGCAGGAAACCCAGGCCCCGGTGCTCATGATCTCAGCCATGGACGACGCGCGCAACGTCAACCGCGCCTTCTTCCAGGGCGGGGCCATGAGCTACCTGACCAAGCCCGTGGAACCCGACGTGCTCATCGAGGAGATGCGCAAGTTCGGCATCATCGCCTGAGCCGCGCCCAAGGCCCGAAGGGGCCGCATCACGGGAGGAGTCCATGCGCCTGAAGATCCTCGCCGCCCTCGTCCTGATCATCCTGTCCTCCGCCCACGCGGCCCGGGACGCCGTCCCGCCCGAGGGCTTCGTCCACCTGCGCCAAGTGGCCCCGGACATCGTCCAGGACATCCGCTACTTCGGGCCGCACAACTTCCTGGGCCGCCCCGTCACCGGCTACGAGGCCGCCGAGTGCGTGCTCACCGTCCAGGCCGCCGAGGCCCTCAAGGCCGTGAACGACGAACTGGCCCCGAAGCGCCTCGCGCTCAAGGTCTACGACTGCTACCGCCCGGCCCGCGCCGTGGACGATTTCGTCAAATGGAGCAGGGCCGCGTCCGACCAGGCCGCCAAGGCCGAGTTCTACCCCAACGTGGACAAGAAGGACTTCTTCGAGCTCGGCTACGTGGCCAAGCGCTCCGGCCACTCGCGCGGCTCCACCGTGGACGTGACCGTCGTGAGCCTGCCCGCCGTGCCTGGCGAGCCCTACGCGCCGGGCCAGCCTCTCAAGCCCTGCACAGCCCCCCACGGCCAGCGCTTCGACGACGGCAGCCTGGACATGGGCACGGGCTTCGACTGCATGGACGAGCTCTCGCACTCGCTCTCGCCCAGGATCACGGGCGAGGCCCGCGAGAACCGCATGCTCCTGCGCGAGGCCATGGTCCGCCACGGGTTCAAGCCCTACGAGTACGAGTGGTGGCACTTCACCCTGGCGGGCGAGCCCTACCCGGACACCTACTTCGACTTCCCCGTGACCGCCCCGGGAAAGTGACGGGCAGCCGGGCCCGGCACAACTTCCCGGGTTTCTCCATCGCATATTTTCAATCAATCGGTTGACTAAGTTTCAAGGCGTGGCTACTTCCCCTCTCCGGCAACGCAGCAGGAGGAAGACACGGTGAACGAAAGACCGGACAGGCGCATGGAGCGCGGCAGGCTCACGCGCGAAAAGCTCATCGCCGAAGGGGCGCGGCTTTTCGCCCTGAAGGGCTTCGAGGGCGTGAGCACCCGCGAGCTGGCCGTGGCCGGGGGCGTGAACGCGGCCGCCATCAGCTTCCACTTCGGGGGCAAGGCCGGGCTCTACGCCGCCGTCGTCGAGGACGTGGCCGCCCACTTCGCCGAGCTCTACCGCGAGAGCCTGGTCCCGGCCCGGGAACTGCCCGAAGGGGCGGACCGCGAGCAGGCGGCCGAGGCCCTGCGGGAGATGGTCACGCGCCTCGCCCGGACCGTGCTGGGAACCGAGCGCTCCCTGTGGATGAGCCTGCTCATCCAGCGCGAGCTCCTGGCCCCGAGCGAGGCCTTCGAGAGCATCTACTCGCGCATCATCCTGCCCGTGATCGAGGCCTACGCCAGGGCCGTGGCCCTGGCCGGGGGGCTTCCGCCTGGTTCGCTCGCGGCCAAGACCGTAAGCTACGGGCTCTTCGCCATGATCAGCGCGCTCTCGCGCGGCCGCAACGCCTTCCTCAGGTGGAGCGGCAGGGACCGCTACTCGCCGGGCGACGTGGAGGCCATGGCCCAGGCCCTGTCCGGCTTCGCCGTCCACGGCCTGTCCGGCCGGGGGAGTGTCGCGCAATGACCTCGCAGCAGAACCCGGCCCGCCTGGTGACCGTGGACTTCCTCACCTTGTGCCTGGTGCTCTTCCTCACCTACTGCAACACCACCGTGTTCTACAGCCTGGACGTGTTCCTGGCGGGCTCGGGGGTGGGGCCGCAGTGGCGGGGCTTCCTCATCGGCAGCTCCTCGCTGGCCACCATCGCCTCCTACCTGGCGCTCAGCCCGCTCATGACCGTGCGGCGCTCGATCCCGCTGGCCTGCTGCGGCGCGGGCCTGCTCATCCTGTGCGGCCTGGGCTACCTGTGGGCGCGCTCGCCGTGGGAGTTCCTGCTCCTGCGCCTGGGCAACGGCGTGGCCGTCTCGCTGCTCTTGTCCGCGGCCACCACGCTCTTCGTGCGCATCATCCCGCCGGGCGTGTCGGGCAGGGCCTTCGGGTTCTACTCCCTGGCCGGACTCCTGCCCTTCTGCGTGGTCCCGGCGGCCTTCGACCACTTCACGGGCGACCCGGCCCGGACCGCCCGGGGCTACATGCTCATGTCGCTCTTCCTCGTGCCCGCCCTGGCGCTTCTGCTCACCAAGGGCAGGCGCATGAGCCGCGCGGCCCAGGCCGCCGAGGGCGCGGGGCGGGAGAAAGCCGTGAACTTCAGGACCATGCTGGCCAACGCGGCCAAAGCTCCCGTGGCCCTGCTTTTAGGCATGAACATGCTTTACCTCATCATGTTCAGCGCGGTTTTCTTCCTGGCCAAGAGCTTCTTTTTGCACAGGCCCGTGGCCGACGTGGGCACGTTCTTCACCCTCCAGATGCTCTGCATCATGGCCATCCGGCTGGTGGCCATGGGGCTCTTCGACCGGGTGCGCAAGACCGGGCTCATCATGCTGGCCTTCGGCCTGAGTTCCGCCGGGTGCGTGCTCACGGCCACGGCCCACGGCCCGGTCCAGGCCTACGCCGCCGCCTTGGTGCTGGGGGCCGGCATGGGGCTCGGGTCCCCGGTGCTCAACTCGCTCATGTTCTCCATCTCGGAGAAGCGCTTCCAGGCCGTGAACACAAACCTGATGAACATGTTCGTGCAAATGGGCAACTTCCTGGGCCCGATCATCGGCGCGGCCGCCGTGGTGCACGGCGGCGAGACGGGCTTCCTCGCGGCCGGGGCCACGGCCGGGGCCATGGCCTTCCTTTTGTGCGCGGTGTTCGCGGCCAGGGGCATGGACAGGCACCCCAAGGAAGCGAGGGCCTGAAAATTCCACTTTTCGGAAATTCACCCTTGACAGTCCCGCGACGGGGGGCGTAGTCCTCTTGCCCATGCAGTCTCCCAACTTCACCGCTGGCATCTTTTTTTGGTCCTATTTTTGGTTTAGCCGCGCCAGCGGTATCGGGAGAGGTGCACGGTAAACCAGACAAGTTGACCGAAACCACACCGAGGGCCGCTGGCGATAAGCCGGCGGCCCTTTCGTTTACCCGAGGCTCCGCCGGATCATGACACCCGGCGGCCCCCCGGGCAAACCGGAGGGAAAAGACATGCTCATCGGAAAAGCCGTCCGCCTCGAACGCATCTTCAACCGCAACAACAACCGCACCATCATCGTGCCCATGGACCACGGCGTCACCGTGGGCCCCATCGACGGCCTCATCGACATGCGCGAGACCATCAACCAGGTGGCCGAGGGCGGGGCCAACGCGGTGCTCATGCACAAGGGCCTGGTGCGCTGCTCCCACCGCAAGCGCGGCCGCGACGTGGGCCTGATCATCCATCTCTCCGCCTCCACCACCATCTCCCCCTTCCCCAACGCCAAGACCCTGGTGGGCACCGTGGAGGACGCCCTGAAGCTCGGGGCTGACGGCGTGTCCCTGCACATCAACCTGGGCGACGAGACCGAGCGCCACATGCTGGAGGACTTCGGCCGCATCACCTCCTCGGCCGCCGAGTGGGGAGTCCCGGTGCTGGCCATGGTCTATGCGCGCGGCCCCAAGGTGAAGAACGAGTACGACCCGGACGTGGTGGCCCACTGCGCCCGCGTGGGCCTGGAGCTCGGCGCGGACGTGGTCAAGGTGCCCTACACGGGCGACGTGGAAAGCTTCGCCAGGGTCTGCGACGCCTGCTGCATCCCGGTGGTCATCGCGGGCGGCCCCAAGCTCTCCAACGTGCGCGATCTGATCGCCATGGCCCACGACTCCGTGCAGGCGGGCGGCGCGGGCCTCTCCATCGGGCGCAACATCTTCCAGTTCGCGCAGCCCTCCAGGCTGGTTCAGGCCCTGCACGGCGTGGTGCACCTCAACTGGGAGGTGGAGCAGGCCATGGAACTTCTGAAGGACTAGGGTGGACACAGTGAAACAGGTCTGGTTCAAGGCGATTCCCTTCGACAAGAAGCTCGTGACCCTGGCCCTGGAGTCCGGCGTGGACGCCGTGATCACCGACCCGGCCCACGCCGCCGACGTGGCCGCCCTGGGCCGCGTGGAGGTTTTCACGCCCGACGACGTGGTCCGGGTGGAGCTTTCCTCCAAGGCCGACGAGGAGACCGCCGTCGCCGCGCTCAAGGCAGGGCGCAGGACGGTGCTGGGGCAGGGCTGGGAGATCATCCCCGTGGAGAACATCCTGGCCCAGGCCGAAGGCCTGGGCGTGGAGGCCGGAAGCCTCGACCAGGCCCGGCTGGCCGCCGGGATACTGGAACGCGGCGTGGACGTGATCGTGGTGCTGCCCCAGGCCGCCGGGGACCTCAAGAGGATCGTGGCGGACGTGAAGCTCTCCCAGGGCTGCGTGGCGCTTCAGACCGCCGTGGTCACCTCCATCAAGGCCGCCGGGCTCGGCCACCGCGTCTGCGTGGACACCATGAGCATGCTGAAAAAAGGCCAGGGCATGCTGGTGGGCAATTCGAGCGCCTTCACCTTCCTGGTGCACGCCGAGACCGAATCCAACCCCTACGTGGCCGCGCGGCCCTTCAGGGTCAACGCCGGGGCCGTGCACGCCTACGCGGTGATGCCCGGGGACCGCACCAACTACCTCGAAGAGCTGGCCTCGGGCGACGAGGTGCTCGTGGTGGGCGCGGACGGGGCCACCAGCCTGGCCACCATCGGGCGCGTGAAGGTGGAAGTGCGGCCCATGCTCCTGGTCACGGCCAAGCTCGGCGACGTGGAGGGCGCGGTGTTCCTGCAGAACGCCGAGACCATCCGCCTGACCCGCCCCGGCGGCGAGCCCGTGAGCGTGGTCAGCCTGAAGCCCGGCGACGAGGTGCTCTGCCGCGCGGACCAGGCCGGGCGGCACTTCGGCATGCGCGTGTGCGAAGAGATCAAGGAAGGCTAGGCGTATGTCCTCCAAGCAAGACGACCCCGCGCGCGACATGCCCCTGGACGGGGTCCGCGAGGCCATCGACTCCGTGGACCGCGACATCCTGGCGCTTCTGAACCGCCGGGCAGGGCTCTCCATGGAGGTGGGCAGGCTCAAGGCGGGCAGCGACGAGCCCGTGTTCAAGCCCTTCCGCGAAAAAGAGGTGCTCGAGGCCCTCTCCCGCGTGAACCCCGGCCCCCTGCCGGACGAGCACCTGCGGGCCATCTACCGCGAGATCATGTCGAGTTCGCGCAGGCTCCAGCGCACGCAGAAGATCGCCTACCTCGGGCCCGAGGGCACGTTCTCCTACTTCGCGGCCGTGTCCTACCTGGGCAAGAGCGCGGACTTCGACCCCAAGACCACCATCGACGGCGTGTTCGAGGCCGTGAGCCTGCGCGACGCCGAGCTCGGCGTGGTCCCCCTGGAGAACTCTCTCCAGGGCACGGTGGGCCAGAGCCTGGACCTCTTCTTGCGCCACGAGGTGTTCATCCAGGCCGAGCTCTACTGCAAGATCAGCCACTCCCTGCTCTCCAAGGGCACGGACATCTCGCGCATCGAGGAGGTCTACTCCCACCCGCAGCCCCTGGCCCAGTGCGGGGGCTGGCTCAAGGCGCACCTGCCCATGGCGCGCATCGTGCCCACGGACTCCACCTCGGCCGCCGCGCGCCGGGTGATCTACAACCCCAAGGCCGCCGCCATCGGGCACGTGAAGCTCTCGGAGATGCTCGGCCTGAACGTCCTGGCCAGCCGCATCGAGGACCTGCCCGACAACTGGACGCGCTTTCTCGTCATCGGCCCCAGCGAGACCAAGGCCGGAAACCGCGACAAGACCTCCGTCCTCTTCACCCTGCCGGACAAGCCGGGCGCGCTCTCGGCGGTGCTCGGCAGGCTCGCGGGCGAGGGCATCAACCTGACCAAGCTGGAGTCGCGCCCCCTGCGCGGCGAGAAGTGGAAGTACGTCTTCTTCGCGGATCTGCAATGCGACCTGGGCCGCGAGGAGTTCTCCAGGATGCTCGGCGAGCTTCGAAACGAGCTGCACTCCCTGCGCATCCTGGGCAGCTACCCGGCAGGCCCCTACCTGGACGTCTCGGGCTCGGCCGTGGTGGAAAGGGGATGACCATGGCCGCTCCCATAGAAATCAAGGCTCCGTCGTCGAAGTCGGTCTCGCACCGGGCCTTCATCTGCGCGGCCCTGGCCGAGGGCGAGTCGCTGGTGGTGGACGCCCTGGAATCGGACGACCTGATCCGCACCCGCCGCTGCCTCACGGCCTGCGGGGCCTCCTTCCGCATGGGCGCTCGCGGCTGGGAGATCACGGGCCTTAGCGGCGGGCCGCGCGGCGGCCTGGAGACCCCGGCGGACTGCAACGTGGGCGAGTCCGGCACCACCTGCCGCCTGCTCACGGCCGTGCTGGCCGCCGGGACCGGGCGCTTCCGCGTCCACGGCGAGGGCCGCATGCACGAGCGGCCCATCGGCCAGCTCACGGGCGCGCTCGCCCCGCTCGGGCCGCGCTTCGCCTGGCAGGGCCAGCCCGGCTACCCGCCCTTCGTCATCGAGACTTCGGGCCTGCCCGGCGGCGAGGTGAGCGTCCCGCTGGAGGAATCCAGCCAGTACCTCTCGGGCATCCTGCTGGCCTCGCCCCTGGCCGCAAAGCCCACGACAGTCGTCGTGAGCGGCCGGAAGGCCGTGTCCTGGCCCTACGTGTCGCTCACGCTCTCGGCCATGGCCGACTTCGGCGTGGACGTGACCGTGGAGGTCCTGGAGGACGGGGCCTGGGCGGCCAAGGACCACGCGCAGGTCGCGGCCGTGGTCCCGGGCGGGATCCGCTTCACGGTCCAGCCCGGCGCATACCGCAGCCGCGCCTACACCGTGGAGGGCGACTGGTCCAACGCGTCCTACTTCCTGGCGGCCGGGGCCGTGGGGCCGCGCCCCGTGCGCCTCTCCGGGCTGCGGCGGGATTCGCTCCAGGGCGACCGGGCGATCCTTGACATCCTCGCGGCCATGGGCGCGGCCGTCTCCTGGGACGACGCCGGGGGCGTCACCGTGACGAGGCCCGAGGGCGGGCTTCGCGGCGTGGACGTGGACATGGGCCACTGCCCGGACCTGGTGCCCACGGTCTGCGCCGTGGCGGCCCAGGCCTCGGGAGAGACCACCATCCGCAACGTGGCTCACCTGCGCATCAAGGAGTCGGACCGTTTGAGCGCCTGCGCGGCTGAGCTGCGCAAGGCCGGGGCGGCCGTGGAAACCTTCGCCGACGGCCTGACCGTGACGCCGGGCCCCATCGTCCCGGGCGCGGCCGTGGATTTCTGCACCTACGGCGACCACCGCATGGCCATGAGCATGTCGCTCTTCGAGCTCGCCGGGGTGGACGTTCGCCTGGACAAGCCCGGGTGCGTGGCCAAGAGCTTCCCCGGGTTCTGGGACCAGTGGAGGCTCACGCGGTGAACGCCTCCACGGTCATAGGGGCCGTCACCGTGGCCGGGGCCACGGGCAGGATGGGGCGGCTTTTCGTTACGCGCTGCCGGGAGGCCGGGCTCGACTGCTTCGAGCTGGACCAGCCCTTCGACTCCCCCGGGATGCGCGAGGCGGCCGCGCGGGCCCTGCCTGCCTCGGACCTGCTGCTGGTGTGCGTGCCCGCCCAGGCCGTGACGCCGGTGCTGGGCGAACTCGCGCCGCATCTTCCGGAGGGCTGCATCGTGGCGGACATCTGCTCCGTGAAGGTGCGCCCCCTGGAGGAGATGCTCGAAGCCCACGCCGGCCCCGTGGTGGGCACGCACCCGCTCTTCGGGCCGATCCCGCCCGAAGGGGAGCCCTTGCGGGTTGCGGTCTGCCCCGGGCGCGGGGAAGAAGCCTGCCGGATGGTCGAGGAGTTGCTCGCGCGCCTTCGCTTCGCGCCCTTCCACGCGGACGCGGCCGAGCACGACAGGGCCATGGCCTACGTGCAGGGGCTCAACTTCGTGTCCACCGTGGCCTACCTGGCATCGCACGCCGGGCGCGAGGAGTTCGAGCGCTACCTGACGCCCTCGTTCAAGCGCAGGCTGGAGGCCGCCAGGAAGCTCCTTTTGGAGGACGCCGAGCTCTTCAGGCTCCTTTACGAGGCCAACCCGTACAGCCTGGAGGCCGTGCGCTCCTACCGCAACCACCTCAACGTGGCCGCCGGAGGCGACCTGGAGCTTTTGGTGGAACAGGCCAGGCGATGGTGGCCCGGCGAGAACGCCACGCGAAAGGGATAGGGATTCCAGAGGGGCTCGCCCCTTTGGCCGCCGGAGGCTTCCCCCGGCAGGCCCCGCGATGATCAAGAAGTTTGCCCGTTAAACGATTACGACGAAAAGGACACGCCATGATCGAACTGATGCAGGAAGCCAAGTGGCTGCCCGCCGACGTGCAGACGCCCATCAGCCTGTACCTGGGCCTGGTGGGCGACAGGCCGGGCATACTCTTCGAGTCCGCCGAGGTGGACGGACGCCTGGGCCGGTATTCGATCCTGGCCTGGGACTTCCGCCTGACCGCCTCCTGCCAGGACGGCGCGCTGGCCCTGACCACGCGCGACGACCGCCTGAAGCCCCTGGAGGACTTGAACGGCAAGCCCTTCCTCGAAGGCGTGCGCGAGCTCATGGCGCGCATCACCGTGACCCCGCCCGAGGGGTTCGAGGACCTGCCCGCCATCACGCGCGGCCTCTACGGCTACTTCGGCTACGCCTCGGCCGCGCTTTTCGAGCCGAAGCTCAGGAAGGTCATTCCGGAAAAGGACATGGAGGTCACGCTCTGCCTGCCCGGGCACGTGGTGCTCTTCGACCACCTGCGCCACCGCTGCTGCCTGCTCTCGCTCGGCGGGGGCATGCGCCCCAAGCTCGACGGCCAGGCCGTGCTGCGCACCATGGACAAGCCCGAGATGGGCGGCGTGCTGCACCAACCCGGCGAGCAGGCCTTCATGGAGGGCGTGCGCAAGGCCAAGGAGCTGATCCGCCAGGGCGAGTGCATCCAGGTGGTGCTCTCCAACCGCTTCCACGCGCCCTTCTCCGGCGACCCCTTCGCGGTGTACCGCAGGCTCAGGCAGGTGAACCCCTCGCCGTACATGTTCTTCGTGCGCCTGCCGCGCGTGACCCTGGTGGGCTCCTCCCCGGAGTTTCTGGTACGCTGCGTGAACGGCTCGCTGACCACCGCGCCCATCGCGGGCACCCGCCCGCGCGGGCGCGACGAGGCCCACGACGAGATGCTCGCCCAGGACCTCCTGGCCGACCCCAAGGAGCGCGCCGAGCACGTGATGCTCGTGGACCTGGGCCGAAACGACCTGGGCCGCATCGCGAGCCCGGGAAGCGTGCGCGTGGAGAAGTTCATGCAGGTGGAGAAGTTCTCGCACGTCTTGCACCTGACCTCCTACGTCACGGCGAAGCTGAAGGACGGCCTGGACGCCCTGGACGTGATCGGCTCGGTGTTCCCGGCGGGCACGGTGTCCGGCGCGCCCAAGGTGCGCGCCATGGAGATCATCGCCGAGACCGAGACCATCCCGCGCGGCCCCTACGCCGGGGCCATCGGCTGGCTGGGCCTGGACAAGGGCCGGGTGGACCTGGACACGGGCATCCTCATCCGCTCCATGTGGTTCCGCGACGGCATGGTGCAGTGGCAGACCGGGGCCGGGCTCGTCTACGACTCGGACCCGGCCAAGGAATGGCAGGAAGTGAACAACAAGGCCCGCGTTCTCGCCGAAGTGCTGGCAGGAGAGGAGGAAGGCGATGTTTTTGCTCATAGATAATTTCGACTCCTTCACCTTCAACCTGGTGCAGTACTTCCAGCAGCTGGGGCTTAACCCGGTGGTGAAGAAGAACGACGACCCGGACGTGCTGGAGCTGGCCGAATCGGGCAAGGTGGAGCTCTGCTGCATCTCCCCCGGCCCCAGCAGGCCCGAGAACGCCGGGCTCTGCCTGGATTTCCTCGCGCGCCTGCCGAAAAAGACGCCGCTTCTGGGCGTGTGCCTGGGCCACCAGATCCTGGGCTGCTTCGCGGGCGCGCCCGTGGTGGTGGCGGACAGGATCATGCACGGCAAGACCAGCCAGGTGACCCACCGCGAGACCGGGCTCTTCGAGGGCGTCTCCAACCCCATGGAGGTCTGCCGCTACCACTCGCTTCTGGTCCTGGCGCACAAGGCACCGGAAAAGCTCGAGATCACGGCCTGGACCGACGAAAACGAGGTCATGGGCCTGCGCTGGAAGGACAGGCCCTGGGTCGGCGTGCAGTTCCACCCCGAGAGCGTGCTCACGCCCGAAGGCATGCGGATGCTCAAAAACTTCCCGGACAGGATCGTCTAGGAGGCGCGCCATGCCCCTTGCAGTGCGAAACCTTCGGGACCAGGGCCAGCAGGCCGGCGAGATCACGCTCTGGAAGTACCTGACGTTCGAGAAGTTTCTGGATTTCCTTCTTCTCAAGCGCCTGTATTTTCGCCGCGTGGACCGGCTGCGCGACCCCTACGAGTGCCTGATGCCCGCCGGGCTGGCCGCCGCGGCCAGGGACGCGGGCGCTTCCGAGGCGAAAAAAAGCCTCATGCGCCGCCACGAGCAGTACGTGCACAGCGAGCGCGCCCGGGTTTTCGTCAACTCCTGGCACATAAGCGAGCACGAGTCCGAGGCCATGTGGAAGCTCTTCGGGGGCAGCGGGCACTCCATCGCCGTGCAGACCACCGTGGGCGCGCTCCTGGCCGAGCTCTCGCCCTACGACCTCACGGCGGGCAAGGTGCTCTACCGCGACTTCGACCAGGACGACGCCGAGATCACCGACATGCTCGACTTCGCCCTGCTCAAGCGCAGGCCCTTCGAGCACGAGAAGGAGTTCCGGCTCATCTGCGTGAGCGACGGGGGGGACAAGGCCCCGAGGCTCCTGGACGAAAGCGGCCTGCATCTGCGCGTGGAGCCCGCGCACGTCATCGAGAGCATCTACGTCTCGCCGCTCTCGGAGGCCTGGCAGTTCGAGCTTTCGCTCTCCATCATCGAGGGCCAGGGGCTGGCCGACCGCGTGAACAGGTCCACGCTGTTCAACTGCCCGGACGCGCGCGGCTGAGGCGGACATTACGGGCAGGTCGCCGCCCCCTCGCGGGCGACGGCTGACAACAACAGATTTTCCAATCCCAAGCGGAGTGAAGCGACATGGAAGTTCTCGAACATCTGGCCATAGGCAAGAACCTGAGCGAAGAGGAAGCGCTCTCCTCCTTCCGCGCCATGTACAAGGGCGAGATGCCCGCCTCCTGCGTGGGCGCGTTCCTCATGGGCCTCAAGACCAAGGGCGAAACCGGCCTGGAGATCGCCTGCGGCGTGCGCGCCGCCCTGGAGGAAGCCCGCCTGGTGCCCGGCCTCACCACGGACCGCATCGACACCTGCGGCACGGGCGGGGACAACACCTGCTCCTTCAACTGCTCCACCGCCGTGGCGCTGTACCTGGCGGCGCTGGGGCACAAGGTGGTCAAGCACGGCAACCGCTCCGTGTCCTCCACGTGCGGCTCGGCGGACATCATCGAGTCCCTGGGCCTTGGCCTCACCGTGGAGCCCGAGGCAGTGCCCGCCCAACTGGACAAGGACAACTTCGCCTTCCTCTTCGCGCCCAACTTCCACCCGGCCTTCAAACGCATCATGCCCATCCGCAAGGAGCTCGGCGCGCGCACGCTCTTCAACCTCATGGGGCCGCTCCTTAACCCCGCCCGCCCCACGCACCAGCTGCTCGGCGTGCCCACTGCCGGGTTCGTGCCGCTG
This sequence comes from Fundidesulfovibrio sp. YSD1, assembly GCF_055397115.1. Lineage (NCBI taxonomy): Bacteria > Pseudomonadati > Thermodesulfobacteriota > Desulfovibrionia > Desulfovibrionales > Desulfovibrionaceae > Fundidesulfovibrio > Fundidesulfovibrio sp. YSD1. The sequence goes on along the minus strand of NZ_AP043666.1, from coordinate 2,936,493 downwards.
ATCGCCGAGGCCCTGGCCCTGACCGGCGTGAAGCGCGCCGCCGTGGTGCACGGCGCGGGCGGCTTCGACGAGCTCTCGCCCTTCGGACCGGCCGAGGTGGTCTGGATACGCGACGGCTGGACCCGCCGCGAGACCCTGGACCCGCAGACCGTGGGCATCCCGCGCCACAAGCTCTCCGAGGTGGCCGTGGCCAGCAGGGACGAAGCCGTGCAGGTGCTCCTGGAACTCCTGGAGGGACACGGCCCCGAGGCCATGAAGGACATGCTGGCCTTGAACCTCGGAGCGTGCCTGCACCTGCTGGAGGACGGCCTGACGCTCAAGCAGGGAGTGGAAAAAGCCCGCGCCGCCGTCACGGCGGGCGCCGCCGCGAGCTTCTGGAGCGGACGCATCAATGCTTGAGAAATTCCGCCAGGCCAAGGCCGCAGAGATCGAACGGCTGGTGAAGCTCGAGGACGAGGGCCGCATGCCCCCGCCCTTCGAGGGCGAACGCCCCGACTTCGTGCGCGCGCTCTGGGAGAACGCCCCGGGCGCGGTGATCGCCGAGTACAAGCGCGCCTCGCCCTCGCGCGGCGAGATCAACTTGAACTCCACCCCCGAGGAGGTCGCCAAGGCCTACGCCGACGCGGGCGCCGTCGCCATCTCCGTGCTCACCGAGGAGGCCTGGTTCAAGGGCAGCCTGGAGTTTCTCGCGCGCATGTCCGCTGCTGGCCTGCCGCTTCTGCGCAAGGACTTCATCCTGCACCCCGTGCAGGTGATCGAGACCGCCTCCACGCCCGCCTCGGCCCTGCTTTTGATCGCGCGCATGTGCGACAAGGACGAGCTGCGCGAGATGCTGGGCCTGGCCATGGCCTTCGACCTGGCCGCCGTGGTGGAGGTCTTCGACGAGGCCGACCTGGACAAGGTCCAGGACCTGGACCCCGAGATCATCCAGGTCAACAACCGCGACCTGGACAAGCTGACCACCGACCTCGCCGTGGCCGAACGCCTGAGCAGGCTCAAGCTGGAAGGCCAGATCTGGATCGCGGCCAGCGGGATCGCCGCGCGCGACGACGTGGAGCGCATGATCCAGGCCGGGTACGACGCCGTGCTCGTGGGCACGTCGCTCATGCAAGGCGGCGACCCCGGCGCGGCGCTCAAGGCGCTCGCCGGGAAGGGATAGCGATGGAACGGGGAATGACGGGGGGAAGCCTCCGGCGGCCAAAGGGGCAAACCCCTTTGGAATCCCGGGCGGGGAGTGCAGGCCCTGTTGGCGGCGCGGGAGGCCGCCGTCCTGGGGGGCGGGGATACGACGGGGGAAAGCCTCCGGCGGCCAAAGGGCTCGCGCCCTTTGGAATCCCCGGCGGGGGGGCCCCGTGAGCGTTCTGGTCAAGGTCTGCGGCATGACTCTGCCCGCGCAGGTGGCGGTGCTGGACGAAATGGGCGCGGACTTCCTGGGCTTCATCTTCGCGGCCAAAAGCCCCAGGAAAGTGCAGCCGGAGCACGTGGCGGCCATGCCGCGAGGCAGGGCCAAACGCGTGGGCGTGTTCGTGGAGCAGGACCCCGGCGAGGTGAAGAGGATCATGGGCCTGGCCGGGCTCGATTTCGCCCAGCTCCACGCCGGGCAGGACGAAGAGTTCTGCCGGAACGTCGGCCCGGAACGCGTGATCAAGGTCTTCTGGCCCCTGCGTTTCCCGAGCCTGGGGGACCTGGAGCGCGAGATGGAGCGCTTCGCGGACTCGTGCGCCTGCATGCTCCTCGATTCGGGCACTTCCGGCGGCGGCCACGGCAAAAGTATGGATTTCCCGGCTCTGGCGGGCCTCAAGGCCCCGAGGCCCTGGCTCCTGGCGGGCGGCCTCTCCCCGGAGAACGCGGCCCAGGCCCTGAGCCAGGCCGCACCGGCCGGGCTGGACCTCAATTCCGGGGTGGAGACGTCCCCCGGCGTCAAGGACATCGAAAAAGTCGGTCAAACGTTTCGCATAATCAAAAGTTTTTGAAGGGGGTCCAGGAGGGGAGCTTTTCGATAAGTTTCCCCCCTGGCCGCCGGAGGCATCGCAACATGCAAAAAGGCTATTTCGGCAAATTCGGCGGGATGTTCGTCCCGGAACTGCTCATGCCGCCGCTTCTGGAGATCGAGGAGGCCATGCGCTCCATCGTGCCCAGCAAGGAGTTCCAGGACGAGTTCCAGGCCATCCTGGAGGACTACGTGGGCAGGCCCTCGGCCCTGTACCGCTGCCCCAATCTTTCGGAAAAGCTCGGCTTCAACCTCTGGCTCAAGCGCGAGGACCTGAACCACACCGGGGCGCACAAGATCAACAACGCCCTGGGCCAGGGCCTTCTGTGCAGGCGCATGGGCAAGTCCGTGCTCCTGGCCGAGACCGGCGCGGGCATGCACGGCGTGGCCACGGCCACGGCCGCGGCCATGCTCGGGCTCAAGTGCCTGGTGTACATGGGCGCCACCGACGTGGAGCGCCAGTCGCACAACGTCAAGCGCATGAAGCTCCTGGGCGCGGAGGTGGTGCCCATCGAGTCCGGCACCAAGACGCTCAAGGACGCCATCAACGCCGCGCTTCGCCGCTGGATCGCGGACCAGCGCACCACTCACTACTGTTTCGGCACCGCCGCCGGGCCGCACCCCTTCCCCACCCTGGTGCGCGAGTTCCAGTCCGTGATCAGCCGCGAGGCCAAGGCCCAGTTCCTGCGCAAGATCGGCCGCCTGCCGGACTGCGTGGTGGCCTGCGTGGGCGGCGGGTCCAACGCCATCGGGGCCTTCCACGAGTTCGTGCCCCACCCCGAGGTGCGCCTGGTGGGCGTCGAGGCCGCCGGAACCGGCGAGCCGGGCTGCCACCACTCCGCTCCGCTCAACCTGGGCACGACGGGCGTGCTGCACGGGGCCATGAGCATGCTCCTGCAGACCGAGGACGGCCAGATAGAGCCCTCGCACTCCATCGCCCCGGGCCTGGACTACCCCGGCGTGGGCCCCGAGCACGCGGGCCTTCAGGACAGCGGCCGCGCCCGCTACGCCACGGTCAACGACTCCCAGGCCCTGGCCGCCTTCCACACGCTCTCGCGCGCCGAGGGCATCATCCCGGCCCTGGAGAGCTCCCACGCCCTGGCCTGGGTTCTGGAAAACGCCAGGGACATCGCCCCGGGAAGCCACGTGATGGTCTGCCTCTCCGGGCGCGGCGACAAGGACCTGGGCATCATCGAAGAATACGAAAACAAGAAGGCCTAGCCATGTCCATACTCACCAAGCGCATCCAAGCGGCCAACGCCGAGGGCCGCAAGGCGGTCATCCCCTTCCTCCCCGCCGGGTTCCCGGGCCTGGACGAGTTCTGGAACGAGCTTCAGGCCCTGGACGACGGCGGGGCCGACGTCATCGAGATAGGCGTGCCCTTCTCCGACCCCGTGGCCGACGGCCCCGTGGTGGAGCAGGCCAGCCTGGAGTGCCTGGAGCGCGGCGTGAACCTGGCCTGGATCCTGGCCGGGCTCGCCGCCCGCAAGGGCTCCTTCAAGGCCGGGCTCGTGCTCATGGGCTATTACAACCCCTTCCTGCAATACGGGCTGGAACGGCTCGCGGCCGACTGCGCCGCGGCCGGGGTGGCCGGGCTCATCGTGCCGGACTTGCCGCTGGAGGAGATGGGCCCCATGGACGAGGCCCTGGCCGGATCGGGCGTTGACCTCATCCGCCTGGTGGGCCTGAACACCCCCGAAGAGCGCCTGGCGCTCTATGGCCAAAAGGCGCGCGGGTTCGTGTACTTCGTCTCGGTGCTCGGCACCACGGGCGTGCGCGAGAGCCTGCCCTCGGAAGTTCTGGAGAAGCTCAAGCAGGTGCGCCCGCACTTTGGCGTGCCCATCGCCCTGGGCTTCGGCATCTCGCGCCCCGAGCAGGTCAAGCCCTTCGGGGACCTGATCGACGCCGTGGTCGTGGGCTCGGCGCTCATCAGGAGCATCCGCGAGGGCAAAAACGCTTCCGGGTTCATGCAGGGCTGGCGTTAGCTTGCTCGAAGGGGTATGAAGCCCCGCCCGGCGTGACCCATACGCTGCGCCCCGCGAGAGGCCGATGCGCCTTCCGGACGCGCGGCCCTGGCGTCCCGGGGGCGCAAGGGGGGCCAGGCCTGTGATGTGGGTGGGATTGATGCTCGTCGCGGCGCTGTGCCAGGCCGTGAAGGACCTGTGCCTGAAGCGCAGCGTCGCGGGGGTGGACGCGGCCGTGGTGGTCTGGGCCTATTGCCTGACCACCGCGCTCTTCCTGGCCCTGCCCGTGCTGCGCGAGGGCGTGCCGGCCATCCAGCCCGGGTTCTGGCCCGCGCTCCTGGTCACCGGCCCCCTGGCCGCCGTGACGTTCATGTTCTACGTGCGCTCGCTCGAGCTGGCGGACCTCTCCCTGGCCGCGCCCATGCTCACGGCCACGCCGCTTTTTCTGCTGGTCACCTCGCCCGTGATGCTGGGCGAGTTCCCGGATTCCATGGGGCTCGTGGGCATCGTGTGCATCGCGGCCGGGTCCTACGCCATGAACCTGGCCAGCGCGAAGCGGGGCCTGCTCGAGCCTTTCAGGGCCCTGGCCCGGGACAAGGGCGTGCGCTTCATGCTCGTGGTGGCCTTTTTGTGGTCCGTGTCGGCCAACATCGACAAGATCGGGCTGCGCCACTCTTCGCCCATGTTCTGGATCATGTGCGCCTTCGGGTTCACGGCCGTGTGCATGACGCCCATCGTCTGGATGCGCTCCCGGCGCGGCTTCGCCCAGGTGCTCTCCAAGCCCTTCGACCTCGCGGCCACGGGCTTTCTGGAAGCCGTGACCTGCGCCTGCCAGATGTACGCCCTGACCGTGGCCATAGTGCCCTACGTGATCGCCGTGAAGCGCACCAGCGCCGTGTTCGCCGTGCTGCTGGGCTGGCTGGTGCTCGGCGAGGGCCGCATGCGCGAGCGCCTCGTGGGCGCGGCCATCATGGTCCTGGGGGTTTTTCTCATAGCCTTTTTGGGCTAAAGGAGCTGCCCATGCCGACACCGCACCGCTTCCTCCCCGACGTCTCCGCCGACCAACTGGCCGCCATCCAGGCCCAAGGCCTCAACTGGACCCTCAGGCACGCCTTCCAGGGCTCCGAGGCCTACCGCCGCAAGCTCGAAGGGGCGGGCTACGAGCCCGGCATGACGCTTTCGCTCGACGACCTGGGCAGCCTGCCGCTGACCAGCGTGGAAGACCTGCGCGAAGGCTACCCCCTGCCGCTCTTGAGCGTGCCCGAGGACCAGGTGGTGCGCATCCACGCCTCCAGCGGCACCACGGGCAAACGCAAGGTGCTGGCCTACACCCAGGCCGACATCGACACATGGAAGCTCATGTTCGCGCGCTGCTACGAACTCGCGGGGCTGACCACCCTGGACCGCGTGCAGATCGCCGTGGGCTACGGCCTGTGGACGGCCGGGGCGGGCTTCCAGCTGGGCTGCGAGCACTTCGGGGCCATGGCCGTGCCCGTAGGGCCGGGCAACATGGAGATCCACCTCCAGCTCCTGGAGGACATGCGCTCAACCGTGCTCTGCTCCACCGCGTCCATGGCCCTGCTCATGGCCGAGGAGGTGAAGAAGCGCGGGCTCTCGGGCAAGATCGCGCTCAAAAAGGCCATCTTCGGGGCCGAGACGCACTCGGCCAAGATGCGCGTCCGCTTCCAGGAGATGCTCGGCCTCGAGGAGAGCTTCGACATCGTGGGCATGACCGAGCTCTACGGCCCGGGCACCGGGCTCGAATGCCGGGCGCACGAGGGCGTGCACTACTGGGCCGACCTCTACATCCTGGAAATCCTCGACCCCGAGACGCTTTTGCCCGTGGCCCCGGGCGAGACCGGCGAGATGGTGGTCACCTCGCTTCGCAAACAGGCCGCGCCGCTGATCCGCTACCGCACCCGCGACCTGACCAGGCTCATCCCCGGCCCCTGCGCCTGCGGCCAGTGCCTGCCGCGCCACGACAAGATCCTGGGCCGCTCCGACGACATGTTCATCTTCCGGGGCGTGAACATCTACCCCGGCCAGATCGCGGCCGTGCTCGAGCACTTCCGCGAGGTGGGCAGCGAATTCCGCATCCACCTCTTCCGCAAGGGCGGCAAGGACCAGATGCTCCTGCAGGTGGAGCGTCGCCCCGAGACCGACGCGGCCTACGACCAGAACCTCTCCGAGGCCATAAGCGAGGAGCTGCGCAAGCAGGTGATGGTGCGGGCCTGGGTGGAGGTGATGGGCCAGGGGGAGCTGCCGCGCAGCTTCGCCAAGACCAAGCGCGTGGTGGACGACCGCGAGGCCGGGGAGCAGGCCTAGGCCGCTACCGGCGGCGGCCGCCCTTGCCGCCGCTGTCCGGCGGGGGCGTTGCGTGCGCGTCGTGCACCAGTTCCCCGGCGAAGCGCAAGGCGTCGGCGTGCAGGGACGTGGCCGCCTGGGGCGGCAGCTTGAGCGCCTCGAGAAACGACCTCACCCCCCGCCATTCCGCCGATTCCAGGTCCCTGGCCAGGATGAGCAGTTCCCTGGCCTCGTTCTCCCCGCCCAGAAGCGCGTCCGTCAGGTCCCGGCTCAGGGGCAGGTCCTTGATGATCTCCTCCATGGGCTGGCCCAGGAGCGCGTCCAAGAGCGAGAAAAGCCCCAGCACGAAGAGCGCGTCCGGCTTGGCGGGCGGATTCTTGAGCACGCGGCCCAGAAGCTCCAGGAACCTGGCGCGCCGGACCGACATGAACACCAGTTCCCGGCCCTTGGGCGAGGGGTCCAGGTCGCTCATGAGCACGGCCTGGAGCCACTTGGAGAGGTTGCGCTGGCCAAGGACCATGATGGCCTGGCGGATGGAGTCGATGGCGTCGCTGCGCCCGAAGGCCGCCGAGTTGATGTAGCGCAGCAGGCGGTAGGAGAGCGAGAGGTCCGCCTCGATGATGCGCGAGACCTTGCCCGGGTCGAAGTCCTCGTCGGCCAGTTCCTTCAGGAGCTTGACCTTGGAGACCTCGGAGCTGGACATCTTGCGGCCTTCCACCAGCTCGGGCTTGCGGAAGAAATACCCCTGGAACAGCTGGAAGCCGAGCTCCAGGGCCGTCCGGTGCATGGAGACGTCCTCCACCTTCTCGGCCAGGAGGAGCCTTCCGCCGCCGGACAGCTTTTTGGCGAGCCCGGGCAATTCCGCGGGCGGCGTGGCCAGCACGTCCACCTTGACGATGTCCGCCAGGGCCAGGAACGGCTCGTGCTCGGCCTGGCCCACGAAGTCGTCCAGGGCCAGGGTGTAGCCCGCGCCCTTGAGCCTGGTCAGGGCCGCCATCACCTGCGGCGTGGGCGAGACGGTCTCCAGGATCTCGATGACGCAGCTCTCCGGGGGCAAGGCGAAGCCGAAGCCCTCCAGGAGAAGGTTCATGGGGAAGTTGACCAGGGTCTTTTCCGTTTCCAGAAGCCCCGAGCGCCCAAGCGTCACCCCGTCGGCGATGACCTGCGACGTGGCCACGTCGCCGTCCGGGAAGACCGCCCCCGAGGCCGCGGCCCCGTGGCGATAGAGCAGCTCGTAGCCCCAGACCTTCATCTTCCGGTCGAAGATGGGCTGGCGGGCCACGAAGACCTGCTCGAGGATTTCCTCGCCCTGAAGCGGCTGTTTCTCGGTCTCGGCCATGCGAATTCGGCGTTTCTCCGGGTAATTTTCCCGAGATCATCCGTCAAAACGGGGAAAAGTCAACCCGAAGCGCTCGGCGCTCCGCGCACCAGGCCCTTCAGGGCATGAAGGGCGCCGACGCCAGGCCCTCGTCCACGGGCAGCCCGAGCATCAGGTTGGCGCAGGCCAGGGCCTGGCCCGACGCGCCCCGGCAGAGGTTGTCGATGGCCGAGCAGACGATGAGCCTGTCCGTGCGCGGATCGACCACCAGCCCGATGTCGCAGAACATGGTCCCGCGCACGAAGCGGGTCTCGGGCAGCTTGCCCTTGGGCAGCACGCGCACCCAGGGGTGGGGGCGGTAGTGCTCCTCGTAGGCCAGGCGCACGGCGTCCAGGCCCACGCCAGGGGCGAGCTTGGCGTAGATGGTGGAGAGGATGCCCCTGTCTATGGGCAGGATGTGCGGGTTGAAGGAGACGGTCATCTCCCGCCCGGCCACGGCCCCGAGCTCCTGCTCGATTTCCGGGGTGTGGCGGTGCGAGGCCAGGCTGTAGGCCCGGAAGGAGTCGTGGATCTCGCAGAAGAGCGTGGCAACCCCGGCCTTGCGCCCGGCCCCGGACGTGCCGGACTTGGAGTCGCAGACGATGTCCTCGGGGTTCACGAGCGCCTTGGCCAGCGCGGGCCAGAGTCCCAGGATGATGGACGTGGGGTAGCAGCCCGGGTTGGCGATGAGCCTGGCCTTGGCGATGGCCTCGGCGTAGCGCTCGGGCAGGCCGTAGACCGCCGTGGGGATGAGCCCGGGATGGCGGTGCTCCAGGCCGTACCACTGGGCGTAGACCTCGGGGCTGTGCAGGCGGAAGTCCGCCGAGAGGTCCACCACCCTGAGCCCGGCGGCCAGGAGCTCGGCGGCGGTGTCCATGGCCGCGCCGTGGGGCACGGCCAGGAAGGCCAGTTCGCAGGCCTTGGCCAGGTCCGCCGGGTCGGGCTCGGTGAGCACGATGGATTCCAGGCGCGTGCCCTGCACGAAGGGATAGATCTCGGCCAGGCGCTTGCCCGCGTCCGTGCGCGAGGTGGCCCGGACGAGCTCGAGCGAGGGGTGCGCGGCCAGGAGCCTGGCCAGTTCCATGCCGGTGTAGCCGGTGACTCCCACCAGTCCCACGGGAATGCGCGACATCATGGTCCTCCAAGTGCGTGCGCGGGCAGGCCCGGCTTCAAGGCCGGGGCTTTCGCCCGCGAGGTGCGCCCGCCAGGCGCGGGCAAGGCTTGCCGTCCCCCGCCGGGGGCTCAGCCGTTCTTCTTCACGTAGAGCATGCGCAGGTGGCCGAGGATTTCCCCGAGCTGCTTGTTCTCCTCGCAGCTCAGGTTGCCCTTGGTCTTTTCCTCGAGCATGGCCAGCGTATCGATGGAATGCTTGGCCAGCGGCATGCTGGGCGTGGTCCTGCCCGATTCCGGGTCGGCCATCTCGCCAAGGTGCACCAGCGTGGCCGAGGCCAGGGAGTAGACGAAGGTGGTGAAATCGACCTTGGGTAGGCAGGTCCCTGCGTAGTCGTCCTGCCCGTCGGGGCAGGTCGCGCACTGCTTGTCCTGGTTCATGGATGCTCCTCGAAGCGGATCTCAATAGGCCGGAGGGCCGGATTCCAGGGCCTTGGCGTAGGCGTCCATGGCCTGCTCCAGCGCGTCCGGGCAGCCGACGAAGCCGCCGCTGGCCGTGAAGGCCCGGCGCAAGGCGGCGAGCCCGGCCAGCACGTCGCCGAAATCCACGTAGCCCATGTGGCCCAGGCGCACCACCTGGTCCTTCATGTGGCCCTGCCCGGCGGCCAATACGACACCATAATCATCCGAAGCGGCCTTGACCACGGCCGAGGCGCTCACCCCAAGCGGCATCCTGACGGACGTGAGCCCCCAGGTGAAGCTCTCCGGGGCCAGGAGCTCGAGGCCCATGGCGGACACGCCCGCGCGGGCCATCATGGTCAGGGCCCACTGCTTGCGGAACATGTTCTCCAGGCCGTGGTCCCGAAACAGCTTGAGGCTCTCGCGAAGCCCGACGAGCAGGCCCACGGCCGAGGTGAACATGGTCTGGTTCTTGGCGATCTTCTCGCGCTCGCCAAGAAGCTGGAAATAGAAGTTGGACGGCCTGACCCGGGCGCACTTCTCCCAGGCCTTGTCCGAGCAGGCGATGAAGGCCAGGCCCGGCGGCAGCATCAGCCCCTTCTGGGAGCCGGTGAGCAGGCAGTCCACGCCCCAGGCGTCCATGGGGCAGGGCGAGATGCCCACGGCGGAGATGCCATCGGCCACCAGGAGCGTGTCGCGCCCGGCCGTGACTCTGGCCAGCTCGCGCACCGGGTGCAAGACGCCCGTGGAGGTCTCGGAGGCCTGCACGCACACGCCCGCGATCTCCGGGTCGGCGTCCAGGGCGGCCTGCACGGCGGCCGGGTCCACCGGCTTTCCCCACTCCACCATCAGGCGCACGGGGATCTGCCCGTGGGCCTCGCAGATCTCGCCCCAGCGCTCGCCGAACTTGCCGCCCTCGATGCACAGGACCTTCTCGCCCGGGGCGAAGAGGTTGGAGATCGCCGCGGCCATGGCCCCGGTGCCGGAGCAGGAAAGGGGCATGACCTCCTGCGCGGTCTGGAAAAGGTATTTCAGTCCGTCGCGCACGTCCTGCATCACGGGCAGGAAGGCGGGCTTTCTGTGATGGATCATGTCCCGGGCCATGGCCAGCCGCACTTCTTCGGGAAGCGGCGTGGGGCCCGGGGTGAGCAGTCTCGTCTTGTTGAGCATGGATACCCCCCGCTGGCGCGGTTCTACACAAAAGCCCGCCGGAGCGCATCCGCTTTATGCCCCCCGGACAACGGGTTTTTTTGATACACAACCGGCGGTCTATCGGCTATCAATGGCGTCGAACCTGAATAATCCGGAGAACCCCATGACCACCAAGATCATCGCCACCCTGGGCCCGGCCTCCATGTCCCGCGAGACCATAAAGGCCTTGGCCCTGGCCGGCGCGCGCATCTTCAGGCTCAACTTCTCGCACTCGGTCGCCGCCGATTTCGAGCCGGTGATCAAGGTCATCCGCGAGGTGGAATCGGAAATCGGCAAGCCCCTGACCGCGCTTGGCGACCTCTGCGGCCCCAAGACGCGCATCGGCGAGATCGAAAACGCGCCCCGCCAGGTGGACAAGGGCGAGATACTGCGCCTGGGCCTGCCGGACGAGAACTCGGGCGGCTCCCAGGCCTTCGTGCCCCTGGACGTGCCCGCCCTGCTGGAAGGGCTCGAACCCGGCATGCCCGTGAACCTCTCCGACGGCATGCTCCAGTTCACCGTGACGGCCACGCTCAAGAAGGACAGGCTTTTCGAGATGCGCGCCGAGAACGCGGGCGTGCTCTCCTCGCGCAAGGGCATCGCCTTCCCGGGCAAGCACCACGCCCTGCCCGCGCTCACGGCCAAGGACATCAAGGACCTGCACGAGGGCCTGGACATAGGGCTCAACGCCGTGGCCATCTCCTTCGTGCAGTCCGGCGAGGACATCCGCCAGATCAAGGAAGAGATACGAAAGCACGGCGCCTGGGTGCCGGTGGTGGCGAAGCTCGAGCGCCAGAACGCCGTGGACCGCCTGGACGAGATCCTGGCGCTGACCGACGTGGTCATGGTGGCGCGCGGGGACCTGGGCACCGAATGCTCCATCGCGGAGCTGCCCATCATCCAGAAGCGCATCATCCGCGCCTGCCGCCACGCCCAGAAGCCCGCCATCGTGGCCACGCAGATGCTTCTCTCCATGGTCAAGAACCCCATCCCCACGCGCGCCGAGTCCACCGACGTTGCCAACGCCATCATGGACGGGGCCGACTGCGTGATGCTCTCCGAGGAGACGGCCGTGGGCGACCACCCGGTCAAGGCCGTGGAGTACATGCGCGAGATCTCCGACAACGCCGTGAAGTACTACCTGGAGCGCATCTCCGGGCCGTACGCGCCGAAAAAGGAGAAGAACCCGGCCAAGTACCTGGCCTACTCGGCCTGCATCCTGGCCGACAACGCCGAGTCCGAGGCGCTGGTGACGCACTCGCTCTCCGGGGCCACGGCCAGGCTCATCTCGTCCCGCCGCCCCGAGCTGCCCATCTTCGCCCTGACGCCCGACGAGCGCGTGATCCACCACATGAACTTCGTCTGGGGCGTGCAGCCGCGCCTGATCGAGGCCACGGGCGAGAGCCACATGCGCCGGGCCGAGTCCTTCGTGTCCCACTCGGAGGACTTCACGCGCGGAAACTCCGTGGTGATCACCGCCGGACAGCCCACCCCGGGCCAGACCGAGCGCTTCACCAACCAGATCAAGCTGTACTTCAAATAGCCGGGGCGCGGGCGCGCCCGCCGTTTCTGCATCACCTGGAGGGACCGATTCATGCCCGTTTGCGGCGTCATCTTCGACCTTGACGGAACGCTCCTGAACACCCTGGAGGACTTGGCCGACGCGGGCAACGCAACACTCGCGCACTTCGGCTACCCCGCGCACCCCGTGGAGAGCTACAAGCAGTTCGTGGGCGACGGCGTGGTCATGCTGGTCAAGCGGGCCCTGCCCCCGGACGCCGGGGAGGACTTCGACACGGTGCTCGAGCGCATGCGCCTGGAGTACGCCCAGCACCTGGACAAGAAGACCGCCCCCTACCCGGGCATCCCGGAGCTTCTGGACGAGTTGTCCGCGCGCGGGGTGGCACTGTGCGTGTTCTCCAACAAGCCGCAAAAGTTCTGCGCGGCCAACATGGCCCAGTTCTTCGGGCGCTGGCAGTGGGCGCAAATAGTCGGCGAGACGCCCGAGATCCCGCGCAAGCCCGACCCAACCGGGGCGCTCTCAATCTCGCGGGCGCTCAACATCGCGCCCCGGGATTTCCTTTTCGTGGGGGACACGCCCATGGACATGCGTTGCGCCCTGGGCGCGGGCATGACGCCAGTCGGGGTGACGTGGGGGTTCCGCGAGCGCGCGACGATGGAAGAGGCGGGCGGAAGGGTGTTCATCGACCACCCGCTGGAGCTTCTGGGGCTCCTCTAGCCGAGCCGCTCGCCCGCGCGAAGAAGCGCCCGCGTGCGCGAGAACTCCTCTTCCATCAGCGTGAGCCTGGCCAGGAGCGCCTCTTCCTCCGGGGTGCGGGTCATGACCTTCCTCACGGCTCCGTGCTCGAACACCAGCCTGCGGTCCGCCGAGAGCGCCAGCACCGGGTCGTGGGTGGCGACGACGATGATCTTGTCGCTTTTCAGAAGCAGGTCCAGCGCCTTGCGCTTGTCCACCCCGGCGTTCTCGATCTCGTCGATGAGCAGCACCGGCGACCAGCTGAGAAGCGCGGTGTCCGCGATCATCAGCGCCCTCGACTGACCGCCCGAGAGCTGCGTGAGCTGCGCGCCCGGGCCGAAGGGCTCGCCGGCAAGGTCGTTGGCGGCCGCCAGCACGCGCGCGGCCGCCGCCTCGGGGTCGACCACCTCGCGGCTCATTGCGTGCAGCAGCACGAAGTCCCGCACGCACAAATCCAGCACGAAGTTCATGTTCTGGGTCAGCTGGGCCACCAGCCTGCCCTGGAGCGCGAAACGCTCGTCCGCGTCCGGCGCGCGCCCGTCCAGCAGGAGCGTGCGGCCCGTGGGCGTGTCCGCGCAGGCAAGGGACTCGATGTCCGAAAGAAACCGGCTCTTGCCCGACCCCGTCGGCCCGAGAAGCGCGGTGATGCCCCCCGGCGCGAAGGCCACGTCCTGGGCCTCGGGCCTGCCGGACTTGTCGCGCCCGGCCGTGAGCACCATGCTCGAGGGCGTCCTGACCCGGCCTTCGGCCACGCCGCCCTCGCCATCAAGAAGTTCATCAGCCTGCATCGACGCCTCCGAAGCGGGCCTTCTTCACGTTGCCCTTCTGGTAGCGCGCCCCGATGCGCGTCTCGCTCAGGCAGTAGGAGCAAACGGCCGCGGGCATGGAGAAGCGCAGCTTCATCTCCGTGACCGACTCCACGTCGGGCGCGGCGGCCATCACTGCGGCGAACTCCGCGCAGCCCTGGCCCGTGAGCCCGTTGACGTGGCGGATCACCGCGCGCTTGTTCATCTGGCGGATGCGGTAGCGGTAGACCTCGCGCTCGGCCTGGGAGACCAGGTCGCCCTTGGTCACCAGGACCATGTCGGCCATGCGCAGCATGGGGCCGATCTTCTCGGGCGCGTCCACGCCCATGAGGTTGTCGATCACGCACACGCCGAGCGCCCCGCGCACGTGCGGGGAGCAGCGGTTGCACAGCCCGGCGGTCTCGATGGCAAACAGCGCCGCGCCCGTGCCCCGGGCCCACTCGAAGGCTTCCTCCAGGTTGGTGGCGAAGAAGTGGTCCGGGCAGAGCCCGCCGGAAAAGGCCACGGACACGGGCACCCCGGCCTCGCGGTAGAGCTCGCCGTCGCGGCTTTGCAGGCAGTCGAACTTGACCACGGCGCAGGCCGTGCCCGCGCGCGCAAGCTCCCGGCAGGCCCGGGCCACCACGGAGGTCTTGCCGCACGAGGGCGGCCCGGCCACGGTGACCAGCTTCACAGGCCCCTCCTGACCATGGTGCGGAAGAGCACGTTCAGCTTGTCGCGCAGTTCGTTCACGTCGTTGTCCGCGATGAAGTCCCACCCCACCCACTTGAGCTTCGCCTCGCCAGGCAGGCGCGAGGGCGCGGAGCCGTCCATGGGCGCGAACCAGGCCGCGCTCTCGATGGAGGCGAACCCGCCGGAGAAGAACGACGTCAGCGGAGCCAGGCGCCCGCGCCCGGAACGCTTGGCCAGGAAGTACAAGGGGCTCGCCGCCGCGCCGTCCGAGGGCCAGATGATCTCCACGTGGGCGGGGTGGCGCGTGGAATAGGCGAAGAAGGCCGGGATCACGTAGATGGTCCCCGCGTCCTTGTCCCCGCTCCCGGCGGACTTGACCATGGACGAGGAGTGCATGAGCGTGCGCGAGCTCGCGGCCAGGGCCTCCAGGCCGGGCATGCCGAAATCCTTGTAGAGGTTCAGCACCACGGCGTCGGCCATGTCGTCGCCGTCGCCACACATGACCACCTCCCCCGCGAAGCGCGGGTGCAAAAGGTCCTCCCAGGCCCTGGGCGCGGGCCTGCCGCCCAGGCGGCGGGTGTCCACCAGGAAGATGTAGGGCGTGGCCCCGTAGACCGTGTAGAACCCGCGCGGGTCCGCGAGCCCGGCGCGCTCGTGCAGGGGGCTTAGGGTCTTGGCGGGGACGGCTTCGAACACGCCCGCGTCCACGTGGGCGGCGGCGAAGTCCTTGCGCCAGAAGTCCCCGAAGCCGATGGAGGCGATGACGCCCGGCAGCCTGTTTGGGTCCTCGATCTTGTGGATGGGGTCGTAGGGGTCCACGGAGGTGCAGCCCATGGGGATATGCGCGGTGAGCTCGCGGCCCTTGGCGGCCTCGTCCTCCACGATGGCCTCGATATGGTCCTTGACCACCAGCTTCACCGGGCAGGGCGCGTAGAGCAGCAGGTCCGGCGGCGTGCCGGGCGTTTGGGCCGCTTCGTCGGGCCCGGCCATGTCCGTGATGGAGCGCATCAGGTCGTCGAGAGCTTTCATGGGTCCCCCGCCGGGCGCGGCGCAAAAATGTGAGGCTTTCCTACGTTTTCGTAACCCCGCGCGGGACCGGCCCCCCGGCCGAGCGAGCAGTTGCGCGGTTATCCGGGGACCGGCCTGTCGCGGCGTGACGGGAAGGAAGCAACGGACGTGCCAAAAAAAGAGAAGCCCCGGACGCACGCGCGCCCGGGGCCTGCTTAACACGGTCCGGCCGGTTCTAGTAGCGGTAGTGCTCGGGCTTGAAGGGGCCGTCCGCGCTCACGCCCATGTACTTGGCCTGCTCGGGGGTGAGCCTTTCGAGCTTCACGCAGAGCCTCTCCAGGTGCAGGCGCGCCACTTCCTCGTCCAGGAGCTTGGGCAGCGTGTACACGCCGATGGCGTAGTCCTTGCGGGCCAGGTCGATCTGGGCCAGGGCCTGGTTGGTGAAGCTGTTGGACATCACGAAGCTGGGGTGGCCGGTGGCGCAGCCCAGGTTCACGAGCCTGCCCTCGGCCAGCACCAGCACGGAGCGCCCGGATTCCACGGTCCACTTGTCCACCAGGGGCTTGATGACCTCCTTCACGCACTTGGGGTTGTTCTCCAGGTAGTGCATGGCGATCTCGGAGTCGAAGTGGCCGATGTTGCAGATGATGGCCCCGTCGCGCATGTTCTCCATGTGCGCGCCCGTGATCACGTCGAAGCAGCCCGTGGCCGTGACGAAGATGTCGCCCAGCTTGCAGGCCTCGTCCATGGTGGTCACTTCGTAGCCTTCCATGGCGGCCTGGAGCGCGCAGATGGGGTCGATCTCGGTGACGATCACGCGCGCGCCGAACCCGCGCATGGACTGGGCGCAGCCCTTGCCCACGTCGCCGTAGCCCGCCACCACCACGATCTTGCCGGCCACCATCACGTCGGTGGCGCGCTTGATGCCGTCGGCCAGGGACTCGCGGCAGCCGTAGAGGTTGTCGAACTTGGACTTGGTCACGGAGTCGTTGACGTTGATGGCCGGGAAGAGGAGCTCCCCGTCCTTCATCATCTGGTAGAGGCGGTGCACGCCGGTGGTGGTCTCCTCGGAGACGCCGCGGATCTTCTTCACCCAGTTCGTGAAGCGGGTCTTGTCGGCCTTCACGGACTCGGCCAGGCGCGCCAGGATGATGGCGAATTCCTTGTTGTCCGTGGGCTTGTCCAGGATCGAGGCGTCCTTTTCGGCCTTGACGCCGTGATGGATGAAGAGCGTGGCGTCGCCGCCGTCGTCCACGATGAGGTCCGGGCCGGAGCCGTCGGGCCAGGTGAGCGCCATCTCGGTGCACCACCAGTAGTCTTCAAGGGTCTCGCCCTTCCAGGCGAACACGGCGGCGGTGCCCGCCTGGGCGATGGCGGCCGCGGCGTGGTCCTGGGTGGAGTAGATGTTGCAGCTGGCCCAGCGCAGGTCCGCGCCAAGCTCGTGAAGCGTCTCGATGAGCATGGCGGTCTGGATGGTCATGTGCAGGCTGCCCGCCACCTTCAAGCCCTTCAGCGGCTTTTCCGGGCCGTACTTGGCGCGCACGGCCATGAGGCCGGGCATCTCGTTCTCGGCGATGAGCAGTTCCTTGCGGCCCCATTCGGCCTGGGACATGTCGGCGACTTTGTAAGGCAGGGTCAAATCGAGCGGTTTCACACTCATCCTCGTTCCTCCGTGAAGGGCCTGCGCGCCACGTAGAAGCCCAGGCGCAGGCCCAGTTTGACTGGTTTTTCCTCTATCCTCTCCACCGTGAAGCCCGCGCGGTCAAGCCACGAGGACACCTCCCGGCTGGAAAAACCCAGCCAGCGGTCCCCGAAGCGCTCGCGCATGAGCTCGTTCTCGTGCTTGAGGTAATCCGCCACCACCAGCACCCCTCCCGGTGCCACCACGCGCCCGGCCTCGGCCAGGGCCGCCCGGGGGTCGGAGAGGTGGTGCAGGGTCAGGCTCATGACCGCCGCCCGGGCCTCGCCGTCGGCCAGGGGCAGGTGCTCGAGCTCGCCCACGCGAAGGCTCGCCCCGGCAAGCCTGGGTTTCTTGCGCGCGATCTCCAGCATGGCCGGGGAGGCGTCCACGCCGATGAGGCGCTGCGCCTTGGCCGAGAGCGCGTCCAGAAGTTCGCCCGGGCCGCAGCCCAGGTCCGCCACGGGGCCGCCTTCGGGCAGAAGCGAGAGGATGGTCCCCTCCAGGTCCGTCTCGCCAAGCACCTCGCGGCGCATGGCCTGCCAGTCCGGGGCGATGGCGTTGAAGAAGCGCCGGGTCTCGCGGGCGCGGGCCTCCAGGGCCTCGCGGGCGCGGTCCAGGTCTTCGTCCGGGCCGCAGTCCTCGATGAGCGGGCTTACGGCGTCCAGAAACGTCGAGCGATCGGCGCGGTAGAACACCCACAGGCCGTCGCGCCTGGCGGACAAGAGCCCGGACTCCACCAGGATGCGCAAATGGCGCGAAATGCGCGACTGGCCCATGCGAAGCACCCCGGTGATCTCGCCCACGTTCAGCTCGAAGCGGGCCAGCAGGCGCAAGAGCCGCAGGCGTGTCTCGTCCGAGAGGGCCTTGAAGGCCGCAAGGGGCGCGCAGGGGCTCACCCGCGCCTCGCGTGCAGGGCGCGGTCGGTGAGTATCCCCCCGGCCAGGCCCCAGAAGGCCGAGCCGATGCCGAAGAAGCTCACGCCCGAGACCGTGACCAGAAGCGTGACCAGCGCGGCCTCGCGCTTGTCCGCGTCCTCCATGGCCTGGGTCAGCCCGGAGATGATCGCCCCGAAGAGCGCGAGCCCCGAGACAACGGCGATGAGCGCCCCGGGCAGGGCCGTGAACACGCCCACCAGGGCCGCGCCGAACACGCCCACGGCCAGGTAGCAGGCCCCGCAGATCACCCCGGCCACGTAGCGGCGCGAGGGGTCGGAGTGGGCCTCGGGGCCTGTGCAGATGGCCGCCGTGATGGCCGCCAGGTTCACGCCGTGGCAGCCGAAGGGCGCGAGCACCGTGGAAAGAACGCCCGTGACCGTGACCAGCGGCGTGGCCGGGGCCTGGTAGCCGCTGGCGCGCATGACGCCGAGGCCCGTGGCGTTCTGGCCGGTCATGGTCACGAGAAAGAGCGGCAGCCCGAGCCCGATGACCGCCCCCAGCCCGAACGACGGGGCCGTGAGCACGGGCACGGCCAGGGAGGCGTCCACGGCCGCGAAGTCCAGGGCGCCACGCAGGAAGGCCACGAGAAAGCCCGTGCCCAGGGTGCAGACGATTGCGTAGCGCGGGGTCGCGCGCTTGGCCGCCAGGTAGGCCGCGATCATGCTTCCGGCCAGGAGCGGGGCGTCCTTCAGGTAGGCGAACACGTCCACCCCGAAACGGAACAGGATGCCCGCCAGCATGGCCGAGACCACGGGCCGGGGGATGCGGTCCATGAGCGCCTGGAAGAGCCCGGTGACGCCGCACAGCGTGATGAGCGCGCCCGAGACGATGAACGCGCCCACGGCCTCGGGGTACGGGTAGGCCGCCCACCCGGCGGCCAAGAGGGCCACGCCCGGCGTTGACCACGCCGTGACCACGGGCTCGCGGTAGCGCAGCGACAGCCAGATGCCCGAGATGCCCGAGCCCATGCAGATGGCCCAGATCCAGCTGGAGAGCTGCTCCGGAGAGAGCCCGGCCACGCGCGCGGCCTGGAAGATGATGGCGGCGGGGCCGCCGAAGGACACGGCCACGGCCACCACCCCGGCGGTCAGGGCCGAGAGGGAGAAATCGCCGAAAAAGCTACGCGGTGCTGTGGTCGCTTGCATGGCCGGAAAGCCTCCATGACTAGATCAAGATATCTTGATATGAGGAAGTACTGAACAAGCCCAGGCGCGTCAAGCGCTTTCGCGCCCGCGCGCTTACGTCAACACCGGGGTGTGGAAGGAAGGGTGAAGCAGAACACGCTGCCACCGTTGGAGGCCGCCTCCACCCAGATCCTGCCGCCGTAGTGGGCAACGATGTGGCGGCAGATGGCCAGGCCCAGGCCCGTGCCCGAGGGCTTGTCGCGCAGGGTGTCCTTGCTGGCGTGCTGGTGGAACTTGTCAAATATCTTCTCGGCCTCGTCGGGCGAGACCCCGGGCCCGGTGTCCTCCACGCAGACCGTCAGGCAGCCCTCTGCGTCCTGCCCGGCGCGCACCAGCACGTAGCCCTCGTTGGTGAACTTGAAGGCGTTGTCCACCAGGTTGATGAGCACCTGGAGGATGCGGTCGCGGTCGGCCGTCACCACGGGCAGGCTCTTGGGCAGGTCCAGGAGCAGGCGCACGTCGGGCCGGTTCTCGAGCCTGCCCTCCACGGCCATGACCGCGTCCATGATCAACGCGGGTACGTTCACGGGCTCGTCGCGCCAGAGCATCTTGCCGGACTCGATGCGCGTCAGGTCGAGCACGTCGTTGATGAGCCGAGTGAGCCTCTCGGACTCCTTCTCCACGATGTCCAGGTTGCGCAGCAGCCTGTCGGCCTTCTGCTCGAGGATGCTCCCGGGGTCCGGCACGAAGAAGCGCCGGAAGTCCCTGGCGATGAGCTTGACGAAGCCCCGGATGGAGGTCAGCGGCGTGCGCAGTTCGTGCGAGACAGAGGACAGAAAGCCCGACTTGAGCTTTTCCAGCTCCTTGAGCTGCCTGTTGGCGGCCTCCATCTCGGCCACCTTGCGGAAGAGCGCCTGGGTGCGCACCTCCACCGTGGCCTCCAGGCGCTGGTTGAGGGCCTCCAGCAGTGTCTCGGCCTTGCGCCGGTGGCGCACCTCGTCGCCCAGGCGCGCGAGCGCCTTCTGGAGCTCGCCGGTCTTCTCCTCGATGACGCGGTCCTGCCCCTCGCGGGCGATCGTGAGCTCGAGCTCAGAGCGCTCCAGGCGGGCCACCTTCTCCTCGAGGGCCTCGTTCATCTCCCGGATGCGCCGGTAGAGGAAGTGGCTCTCCAGGGCCTGGGCCGCGTTGCCGAGCAGGATGGAAAGGATGGAGAGCGTCACCTCGCCCATCTCGGGGCACGGACGCGCGGCCTCGGCCACGAACATGCCCCGGATGCGCGTGGACGTGGTCAGCACGTGCAGGAGCGCGGGCTCCCCGGGCTCGGCCGTCAGCGGCACGGCGCGCTTCTCGCGCAGGGCGAAGGCGAACCGGCCGGACTCCACGGCCCGGGCCGCCAGGGCCTCCAGCCTGGGCGCGTCCGAGGGCGGGTCGCACAGGGCGAAGAAGAAGGAGGAGTCGGCCTCGTTGACCAGCATGAGCCCCATCCGCTCGAACGCCAGGAGCGAGCGCACGCGCTCGGCGCAGAGCGAAAGGATCGGCTCCGGCCCGTCGAGGCCGGTCACGCCGGGCGTGAAATCGCAAAGCGAGGCGGCGGTGTCCAGGGCGTCCAGGGCCAGGCGCGCGGTGCGCTCCAGGTGGCCGTCGCCGGGCGCGGCGAGTCTGGCGTCAGGCCGGGACATTCTGCAGGAAGATCGGTTCGAGTTGGCCAAGCTGGGCCTCCACGCGGTCGAAGACCAGCCCGGCCGCCCCGGGAGGGGCGCCCAGCAGGTCGAAGGCCTGGGTGTCCAGGGGCATGAGCACGGATTGGCCGCCGGAGCCGAACACCAGGGCCTCTGCCAGAAAGTCCGCCGCGTGGACGATGCCCGCGTCGCGCGGCTCCGGGGAGGCCAGCGGCTCGTGGTGGAAGGCCGCCGCCTGCGCCAGGGCCGGAGGCAACCCCCAGGACTCGAGCAGGGCGGCCCCGGCGGCGGCGTGGTCCGTGCCCAGGACGGCACGCTCGGCGGATACCAGCCCCTCCCCTGCCCCGCGCACCAGGGAGAGGGCCTCGCGCATGGGCTCCGGGGCGTGCAGGATGAGGAGCAGCAGGCCCGCGTCGTGCAGCAGGCCCGCCACGAAGTAGCGCTCGGTGTTGGGCAGACCAAGCACCGAGGCCAGGGCGCGCGCCCCGCAGGCGCAGGCCAGGCTGTGCCGCCAGAAGGCGCGCGGCTCGATGAGGCCCCGGTCCATGTCCTTGAAGAGCCCGATCACCGCGAGCCCCAGGGCCAGGGCCGAGAGCTGCTGCACGCCGATGACCGTCACGGCGCGAGAGATGGTTTCGATGCGCTGGGGAAAGCCGTACATGGCGCTGTTGGCCACCTTGAGGAGCGTGGCGGCCAGGCCGGGGTCGTTCATGATGATGGAGGCCACCTCCACGGGCGAGGCCCCCGGGTCCTCCATGGCGCGGGCCAGGCGGCCGAGCACCCCGGGCATGGCCCCGAGCGGCGGGTTGGAGGCGGCCAGGGCGGCGGGGTCCAGGGCGCGGCGCGGCCGAGGGGATTCTTCGCCCGAAGGCGCGGGAGGATCGCAGACGCTCGCCGCCAGGGGCGGGACCTCGCCCGTCTCCAGAAGCCGGGCCAGGCGCGCGGCCGCCAGGCGGTGGGCGTCAGCCGTGAAGCGGTGGTCCAGGCGGTTTTGCCTGAAGCGCAGCCCGGCCAGCTCCAGGGCCTTGTCCTGCCCGGAGGGCGGGGCCGCCCCGAGCGGGCGCTCGCCCCTCAAGGCCACCTCGCCCACGCCCCAGGCCTTGAGCACGCCGATGCTGCGCTCGTCCAGCACCGCGCCCTCGCCCGCGAGCAGGCGGCCGTTCACGTCGCGAACGGCCTCGCCGAGCACCATGCCCGGCCTGAGATCGGCAACCCTCATGCACTTCTCCGCCAAGGCCGGAGAAAGCGCTCCGGCAAAGTCTGAAATGGCCTCGGGACGTTTGAGGGCATCCCACGCCCTTTGTCAAGCCGCCCCCTTGGCTCGCGCGGCGCAAAGGCGTAGGAGGGCGCGATGAAAGCATCAAGCGCAAGCGGCCCCTTGGAGCCCGCGAGCATCGAACGGCTGAGTTTCTCCATCATCGACTCAGAGGTCCCCGAGCCCCGCCCCTTCGCCGGGGCCGAGTGGGAGGTGGCGCGCAGGCTCGTGCACACCTCGGCGGACTTCGAGCTCTTGGACCTCCTGCGCTTCTCGCCCGGGGCCGTGCAAGCGGGGGTGGCGGCGCTTCGCGGCGGGGCCACGGTGGTCACGGACACGCGCATGTGCCAGGCGGGCATCCCCATGCGCAGACTCGCGCCCCTGGGCTCGTCCACCCTGTGCTTCATGGACGACCCGGGGCTCGCGGCCAGGGCCAGGGAAGCCGGGGTGACGCGGGCCAGGCTGGCCGTGGACGAGGCAGCCAGGCTCGACGGCCCGGTGATCCTGGCCGTGGGCAACGCGCCCACCGCGCTTTTGCGCATCCTGGAACTCATGGACGAGGGCGCGCTTCGCCCGGAGCTGATCGTGGGCATGCCCGTGGGCTTCGTGAACGCGGCGGAATCCAAGGAGTTGCTCATGGAGCGCGGGGACGTGCCGTGGATTTGCGTGGCCGGGCGCAAGGGCGGCTCGCCCCTGGCCGCGGCCTGCGTCAACGCCCTGGCCGAGCTGGCCCTGCGCGCCGACGCCCCGTGACGGGAAGGCTTCAGGGAAGGGCGGCCAGCAGGTACTCCAGGGCGTCCTCCGGGGTGAGCGGCCTGGCGAAACGGTAGCCCTGGCCGTAGGCGCAGCCCAGGCTCCTCAGCGCCTGAAGCTCGCCCTCGGTCTCGATGCCCTCGGCCACCACGCACATGTCCATGCTGTCGGCCAGTTGGACCACGGCGCGCACGATGCGCAGGTTGTCGCGGTCGGTGTCCGAGTTGCGCACGAAGGCGCGGTCCACCTTGAGGGCGTCCACGGGAAAACGGCGCAGGTAGGCCAGGGAGGAATACCCCGTGCCGAAATCGTCGATCATGAGCGAGACGCCGACGCTCTTGAGCTCCTTAAGCATCTCCACCGTGCGCCCGGCGTGCTCCATGACCACGCTCTCGGTGATCTCGAGCTTCACCGCGGACGCGGGCAGCCCGGCTGCCTCGATGACCCGGGCAACGCTCCCGGCCAGGTCGTGCTGCATGAACTGGCGGCCCGAGAGGTTCACGCTCATGGTCAGGCCCTGGGCCCCGGGCACGCTCTTGCGCCACGTGGCCAGCTGCGCGCAGGCCTCCTTGAGCACGAAGCGCCCGATGGGCAGGATGAGCCCCGAGGCCTCGGCCGCGGGGATGAAGTCGAGCGGGGCCACGAGCCCGCGCTCCGGGTGCCGCCAGCGCACCAGCGCCTCGAACCCGGCCGGGGCCATGGTCTCGAGGTCCACGATGGGCTGGTAGACCAGGAAGAACTCCCCGCGCTCCACGGCGCGGCGCAGGTCGCTCTCCAGGAGGAGCCGGGAGCGCACCTCGTCGTGCATGGCCCTGTCGAAGACCGCGCTCTCGCCCTTGCCCAGGGCCTTGGCCTTGAACATGGCCGTGTCCGCGTCGCGCAGGACCTCGTCCGCGCCCTGGTAGCGCCCGTCGTCCAGGACCACGCCGATGCTGCCCGAGACGAACACCTCGTAGCCCTCGAGCATCTCCGGCCCGGCCAGTTCCGCGTGCACGGCCCCGGCCACGGCCAGGGCGGCCTCGCGGCTCACGGGTCCTTCCAGGATCACCGCGAACTCGTCGCCGCCCAGGCGCGCGAGCACGCTCCCCTCTCCCACGGCCTTGCCGATGCGCCGGGCCACCGAGCGCAGGAGCCTGTCGCCCAGGGCGTGGCCCAGGCCGTCGTTGACCACCTTGAAGTCGTCCAGGTCCAGCGAGAGCACAGCGAATCCGCGCGCCTCGCTCCCGAGGGCCTCGCCCAGCCGGCCCGCGAACGCCGTCCGGTTGGGCAGCCCCGTGAGCTCGTCGCGGAAGGCCTGGCGCTTGAGGCGTTCCTCGGCCATCCGGCGTTCGGTGATGTCCTCGAAGACCACCACGGCCCCGTCCAGGCGCTCGCCCAGGAAAAGCGGCGCGCAGGAGTAGTCCACCGGGAAGCTCGACCCGTCCTTGCGCCAGTAGACGTCCTCCTCCACCTGGCGGGGGAGTCCGTCGGCCAGGGTCTTGCTCAGGGGGCAGTCCTCCTCAGGGTAGGGGGAGCCGTCGGGGCGGGTGTGGTGCAGCTTCGTGTGAGCGTTCTGGCCGCAGAGGTCCTTGCGGCCGAAGCCGGTCAGGCGGCGCACCGCCGGGTTGGCGAAGGTCACGCGGCCCTTGGTGTCCACGCCGTAGATGCCGTGGGCCACGGAGTTGAGCACGGCCGTGTTGCGCTCGTTCAGGCGGCGCAGGGCGTCCAGGGTCCTGATGCGCTCCAGGGCCGCCGAGAGCACGTTGGCCACGGCCTGGAGGGTGTGCACCTCGTCGGGGGCGTAGGCCCTGGGCCTGGAGGAGTGCACCCCGAGCACGCCGTAGGGGCGCTCCTGCCCGTGGATGACCGCGCTCATGCCGCTGGCCACGCCGTGCTCCAGGAGGACTTCCTTGCCCCGGACGCGCCCGTCGGCCGCCAGGTTCTCCACCACAACGGGCAGGCCCGTGACCAGGGCGAGGCCCGCCTGGGTGCCCTCCAGCTCCACGCGCGCCGCAGGGGCGAGGCCTTGCCTCCAGCCGGTCCCGGCGGCGAGCGTGAGGTGGCTCTGGTCGCCGGCGAGCTTCAGCACCTCGGTGAACTGCGCGGAAAAAAGCGTGCCCAGCAGGCGGCAGGTCTTCTCGAGGAGCCCGGCGGTATCCAGGCTGCTCAGGGCGAAGACGCCGAGCTCCGCCACCACGCCCTGCTGGAAGGCCCGCCTGCGCAGATTCTCCTCCACGGCGCGCGCGTCGGTGATGTCGTGCGCGAACACGGCCACGCGGTGCACGCGGCCGTTGTCCCCGAACACGGGCACGAGGTTGTTGTCGAAGATCAGGCCTTCGCGGGTGTCCTCGAAGCGCACCGGCCGCCCCGTGTCGAAGACCGACCGGATGGCCTCCATCCTGCGTTCGAAAACCGCCCCGGGCACGAACTCGCCCATGTTGCGCCCGGTCATTTCCGGGGCGCTCAGGCCCCCCATCTTGCGCGCGCCGGTCTCGTTGACCGCGTGGATCACTCCCTCTCGGTCGAAAAGGAAAGCGGAGTCGAGGCTGGCGTCGAGAAGGGCCAGCACGGTCCCGCCCGGGCTGGCGGGTTGCGGAGCCGTTTCGGCCGGGCCGATCGGCGTGTGTCTCATGAGCCGGTCACACGTTGAAGAGAAAATGAATCACGTCCCCGTCGCGCACGGGGTACTCCTTGCCTTCCTGGCGCAGGACGCCCGCGGCCCTGCAGGCCGCCTCCGTCGCGTGGGTGACGTAGTCCTGGTAGGAAATGACCTCGGCGCGGATGAACCCGCGCTCGAAGTCGGTATGGATGACCGATGCGGCCTTGGGGGCTTTCCAGCCCTGTTCGATGGTCCAAGCGCGCACTTCCTTCGGACCGACGGTAAAATAACTGATGAGGCCAAGAACCGAGTAGCCGGTGCGGATGACCTGGTCAAGGCCGGAGCTTTCGACGCCGAAGGATTCCAGGAATTCGGCGCGCTCCTCGTCGGAGAGCGCGGCCATCTCCTCCTCCATGCGCGCTGACACCTTGACCACAGGGGCGCCCGTGCGCGCGGCGAACCCGCGCACGGCCTCGACCTGCGCGGAGTCCTCGCCCAGGCCGGACTCGTCCACGTTGGCGCAGTAGATCACGGGCTTGGCCGTGATGGGGGAGAGCTCGGCGAACAGCTCGGCCATGGAAGGCTCGTCCAGCCCGGGCATGGAGGCGGCGGGCTTGCCTTCCATCAAGTGGGACAGGAGCTTCTCGGCGGCGGCCAGCCTGGCCTGGTGCTCCTTGCCCGCCTTGGCCTGCTTGCGCAGGCGGTCCATGCGGTTCTCAAGGGTCTGGGCGTCGGCCAGGATCAGCTCGGTCTCGATGACCTCTATGTCGGACACGGGGTCCACCTTGCCGTGCACGTGCACCACGTCGTCGTCCTCGAAGCAGCGCACCACGTGCAGGATGGCCTGGGTCTCGCGGATGTTGGCCAGGAACTTGTTGCCCAGGCCCTCGCCCTTGCTCGCGCCCTTGACCAGGCCCGCGATGTCGGTGAACTCCACCGTGGCCGGGAGCACGCGCTGAGGGTTGGCGATCTTCGCCAGGGCGTCCAGGCGGGCGTCCGGCACGGGCACGATGGCCTTGTTGGGCTCGATGGTGCAGAAGGGGTAGTTGGCGGCCTGGGCGTTCTGGGCCCTGGTGAGCGCGTTGAAGAGCGTGGACTTGCCGACGTTGGGCAGACCGACGATTCCGATGGAAAGCGGCATGGGGAGCACCTTGGGTCCGGCACCTCCGCGCGGCCGGAGGCCGGGAGGGCCGGGAACGTTCTTTTTGCGGTCGCGGACGCTCCCGGCCGGGAGCGTCGCAAAGCCGATGGGCTTTACCCTGCCTTGGGCCGGGAGTAAAGCCTTTCGGCCCGCGAAAGAATGCCGTCGGCAAGAGCCGTTACGCCTCCCTCCCCGCCCACCCCTTGACCTCGCGCCCGTGAAGACCGACAATTCCAGGCAGCCCCGGGCGCCATGCCCCGGCCGGAGAGTTCCCCATTGCACGCGACCATCCGCAAAGCCCTCACCCTGTCCGCCCTGGCCCTGGCCCTCGCTGCCACGCCCTGCCCGGCCCAGCACGCGCTCCCCGCGCAGCAGGACGTGCCGGGCGTGAGCAGGCCCATCGTTGTGGGCGGCGACCGCGACTACCCGCCCTACGAGTTTTTGGACAAGAACGGCCAGCCGGCAGGCTACAACGTGGACCTGAGCCGCGCCATAGCCGAGGTCATGGGCATGCAGGTGGAGTTCCGCCTGGGGGCCTGGAACGAGATGCGCCAGGCCCTGCAGGAGGGCACCGTGGACATCCTCCAGGGCATCTCCTACTCCGAGGAGCGCCTCCAGGAGGTGGACTTCGCCCCGCCCCACACCACCGTGAACCACGCCATCTTCGCCCGCGAGGGCACGCCCGCCGTCTCCTCCCTGGAGGAGCTCAAGGGGGCCAAGGTGGCCCTGCACCGGGGCGGGATCATGCACGACACCCTGCGCGCCATGGGCTTCGAGCAGGACCTGGTCTTCAGCGACACCCCGGCCGACGCCCTGCGCCTGCTGGCGGCCGGCAAGTGCGACTACGCGGTCACGGCCATGCTGCCCGGCACCTACATCATCCGAGAGAACAAGCTCGACAACCTGGAGGTGGTGGCCCGCAGCGTGGCCACCGTGCGCTACGGCCACGCCGTGAAGAAGGGCAACGACCTGCTGCTCGGGCGCTTCAGCGAGGGCCTGGCCATCCTGGACCAGACCGGCAAGTACGAGGACATCCGCCGCAAGTGGCTGGGCGTGCTCGAGAACAGGCCCGTCAAGTGGGACCAGGCCCTGAAGGCCGTCTCGGCCGTGGTGGCGCCCATGCTCCTCTTGCTGGCGGCGGCGGTGTTCTGGTCGCACACCTTGCGCAAGAGGGTGGCCGAGCGCACCAAAAGCCTCTCCGACGCCCTGGAGCAGCTGCACCGCAACCAGCAGCAGCTCGTGCAGGCGGACAAGATGGCGGCGCTCGGCGTGCTGGTCTCGGGCGTGGCCCACGAGATCAACAACCCCAACGGGCTCATCCTCATGAACCTGCCCATCCTGCGCAAGGCCCAGGCCGACTCCCTGCCCATCCTGGACCGGCACCATGACGAGTACGGCAACTTCACCCTGGGCGGCATCCCCTACGACCGCATGCGCCAGGAACTGCCCGTGATGCTCGAGGAGATGCAGGAGGGCGCGCAGCGCATCAAGCGCATCGTCAACGACCTCAAGGATTTCGCCCGCAGCGACGAGGGCTCCATCCGCGTGCCCGTGGACGTCAACGAGTCCGCGCGCAAGGCCGTGCGCTTGGTGGACGCGGCCATCCGCAAGGCCACGGACCACTTCGGCCTCAAGCTGGCCGAAGGCCTGCCCCGGGTGCTCGGCAACTCCCAGCGCATCGAGCAGGTGCTCATCAACCTGGTGATCAACGCCTGCCAGGCCCTGCCGGACCGGAGCAAGGCCATCGAGGTGGCCACCCGCCACGACAGGCACTCGGACATGGTGGTGCTCACCGTGCGCGACGAGGGCACGGGCATAGCCGAGGAGCACCTCTCGCGCCTGACCGACCCCTTCTTCACCACCAAGCGCGAGAGCGGCGGCACGGGGCTCGGGCTTTCCGTGTCGGCGGGCATCGTCAAGGAGCTCGGCGGCAAGCTCGGGTTTTCCTCCACCAGGGGGCTCGGCAGCATCGTCACGATGAGCCTGCCCGCGCTCAGGGAGGGCGCGAAATGAACGGTTCGCCCTACCCGTCCTTCAAGATCCTGCTGGTGGACGACGAGCCTGCGTGGCTGCGCTCGCTCACGCTGACCCTGGAGTCCTCGGCCGGCATCACCAACGTCGCGTCCTGCCAGAACAGCGCCGAGGTCATGGAGCTCCTGGATCAGGGCGGCTTCGGGCTCGCGCTCCTGGACCTGACCATGCCCCGGCCCTCCGGCGAGGAACTTCTGTCCATGATCGCCGAGCGCCACCCGGAGACGGTGCGTATCGTGGTCAGCGGGCTCAACCAGTTGGAGAGCGCCGTGCGCTGCATGAAGCTCGGGGCCTACGACTACTTCGTGAAGACCGACGAGCAGGACAGGATCGTGGGCGGCGTGCTGCGCGCGGTGCGCATGCTCGAGCTTCGCGACGAGAACCTCGCGGCGCTGACGCGCGTGGCCTCGGGCGGGCCGCTCGACCCCGGGGCGTTCTCGGGGATCATCACGCGCAGCCGGGCCATGTCCGCCGTGTTCGCCTATGTCGAGGCCGTGGCCGCAAGCCCCCAGCCGCTCCTGATCACCGGCGAATCGGGCACGGGCAAGGAGAACCTGGTGCGCGCGGCCCACGAGCTCTCGGGGCGCAAGGGGCCGCTGGTGTCCGTGAACGTGGCGGGCCTGGACGACTCGGTGTTCGCGGACACGCTCTTCGGCCACGTGCGCGGGGCCTTCACCGGGGCCGACGCCCCGCGCAGGGGCATGATCGAGGAGGCCGCCGGGGGCACGCTCTTTCTGGACGAGATCGGCGACCTCTCCATCGCCTCCCAGGTGAAGCTCCTGCGCCTGCTCCAGGAGGGCGAGTACTTCCCCCTGGGCAGCGACCAGCCCAGGCGCATGAAGGCCCGCGTGGTGGTGGCCACCCACCAGGACCTGGCGGCCAAGGAGGCCGGGGGGCAGTTCAGGCGCGACCTCTTCTACCGCCTGCGCACCCACCACGTGCACGTGCCCGCCCTGCGCGAGCGCAAGGAGGACATCGAGCCCCTGCTGCACCACTTCCTGGAGGAGGCCGCGCGCTCGCTCGGAAAGAAAAAGCCCTCCCCCCCGCGCGAGCTGGCCCAGCGCCTGTGCGCCTACCCTTTCCCGGGCAACGTGCGCGAGCTCAAGGCCATGGTCTACGACGCCGTGAGCGTGCACCCCGGGCGCATGCTCTCCATGGAGACCTTCGAGAAGGCCATCGGCAGGGCCGAACCCCAGGCAGCCTGCGGCCCCCCGGCCGAGGCGGTCAACCCGTTCTCCTGCTTCGAGCGCCTGCCGAGCTTCTCCGAGGCCGCGCGCTTCCTGGTGGAGGAGGCCCTGGAGCGTTCGGGCAACAACCAGACCCTGGCCGCCAGGCTCCTTGGCATCACCCAGCCCGCGCTCAGCAAGCGCCTGAAGCAGATGCGCGGCCAGACCGGCGAGGGCTGAACGCAACCCCCATAACCGTTTTCATGGCCATTCCGAGCGGAATGAACGCCAGCATATTGAAATAAAAAAATAAAACCACCCGACCTAAGCCTCCCCATAACCAGGGTTATCTCCGTTCGCCCGGGTTCCCCTCCCTTCCGCCACCGGCACTCCGCGCACCCGCGCCGTTTCCCTGCCGCGCCCCGGGCTGGCATCATCCTTGCCTTGCACGAGCCGAGCACGACCACCCATTGGACCGCCCCTTCCGCCCATGGCCCGGAGCCGGAGGGGGAGCGTGGACGTCCGGGCCGGACCAGTTAGCGAGGAGGGGATATGAAGTTCAACATCAAGGCCGTCGTCCCGGTCGCCGCGGGCCTGGCCATCCTGGCCCTGCCCACGCCCCAGGGGCTGACCCCGGACGCCTGGCGCTATTTCGCGGTCTTCGTGGCCGTGGTGGCCGCGCTGGTGCTCGAACCCATCGCCCCGGCCCTGGCCGGGCTCATCGGCGTGTCCATCGCCGCCGTGTTCAACCTCGTGCCCGTGGGCCCCGGCAAGCCCGGCACTGCGGCCGAGTCCATCAAGTGGGCGCTCTCGGGCTTCTCCGACGGCACGGTCTGGCTCATCTTCGCCGCGTTCATGTTCGCCCTCGGCTACGAGAAGACGGGCCTGGGCAAGCGCATCGCGCTCACGCTGATCAAGCTCATGGGCAAGCGCGCCCTGGGCCTGGGCTACGCCGTGGCCCTGGCCGACCTGATCCTGGCCCCGTTCATGCCCTCCAACACGGCGCGCAGCGGCGGCACCCTCTACCCGATCATCAAGAACATCCCGCCGCTCTACGGCTCCACCCCCGAGGAAAACCCGCGCGGGCTGGGCGCGTACCTGATGTGG
Organism: Fundidesulfovibrio sp. YSD1; assembly: GCF_055397115.1. NCBI lineage: Bacteria > Pseudomonadati > Thermodesulfobacteriota > Desulfovibrionia > Desulfovibrionales > Desulfovibrionaceae > Fundidesulfovibrio > Fundidesulfovibrio sp. YSD1. Next base: position 2,905,925 of record NZ_AP043666.1, on the reverse strand, counting down.
ACCGCCCTGGCCACCACCTGCGTCACCTCCTCCATGTTCCTGACCTCGCTGGCCCCCAACCTGCTGGCCCAGTCGCTGGTGGAGAAGACCGCCAAGGTCACCCTGACCTGGAACGACTGGTTCATGAGCTTTCTGCCCGTGGGCGCGATCCTGTTCGCGGCCACGCCGCTTTTGGCCTACGTGCTCTACCCGCCCACCAAGAAGGCCTCGGCCGACGCCCCCATCTGGGCGGGCGCGGAGCTGGCCAAGCTGGGCTCCATCAGCGTCCGCGAGGTCATCATGGCCCTTTTGGCCGCCGGGGCCCTGGCCTGCTGGATCTTCCTCGGCAAAGAGGTCAACGGCACCACCGTGGCAATCGCTGCAGTGAGCCTCATGGCCCTGCTCAAGGTGGTCACCTGGGACGACATCGTGGCCAACAAGCAGGCCTGGAACGTGCTGGCCTGGTTCGCCACCCTGGTCACCCTGGCCGGGGGCCTGGCGCGCACGGGCTTCCTGGAGTGGTTCGCCAAGTCCATCTCCGGCTCGCTCCAGGGCATGTCCCCCACGGCGGCCATGATCGGCCTGGTGGTGGTGTTCTTCGCCAGCCACTACATGTTCGCCAGCGTCACGGCCCACGTGGCGGCCATGCTGCCCGTGATGCTCGCGGCGGCCATGGCCATCCCGGGCCTGAACATGCCCCTGGTCTCCATGCTCCTGTGCTCCACGCTCGGCATCATGGGCGTGATCACGCCCTACGGCACCGGCCCCTCGCCCATCTACTTCGGCTCGGGCTACATCAAGGGCAAGGAGTTCTGGATGCTGGGCTTCGTCTTCGGCCTGATCTACCTGGGGGTGTTCCTGCTGGTGGGCTTCCCCTGGAACCTGGCCAGGATGTAACGCTCCGGAAGGTTCCCTCCACGCCGGTCCGCGCGCCGTCTCCCCGGCTGCGCGCGGACCGGCCGCCTCAAGGAGAACCCATGCGGACAATCGACGCCCAGACCGTCATCGACGCGGCCGCGCGCCTGTGCGTGACGGCCAACCGCGTCCTGCCGCCGGAAGTCCACCTGGCCTTCCTGCGCGCCCTGCCAGGCGAGACGCCCAGGGGGCGCGAATCATTGCGCCAGCTCCTGGACAACGCGGCGCTCTCCTCCGGGCTCGGGCTGCCCCTGTGCCAGGACTGCGGCCTGGCCGTGTTCTTCGTGGAAAAGGGCGAGGACGTCCGCGTTTGCGGCATGGGGCTCGTCCAGGCCGTGAACGAAGGCATGGTCAGGGGCTACCGCGACGGTTTTCTGCGCAAGTCCACCTGCGACCCCTTCACCCGCGCCAACCGGGGCGACAACAGCCCGGCCGTGGTCCACTGCGACGTGGTCCCGGGCGACAGGCTGCGCATCGTGGCCATGCCCGAGGGCGCGGGCGCGGACAACGCCTCGCGCCTGGAGATGTTGCCTCCCGGCTCCACCGTGGAGGACGTGCGCGACTTCGTGGTGGAGGCCGTGGCCCAGGCCTGCCAGGGCGTGTGCGCGCCCGTGACCGTGGGGCTTGGCGTCGGCGGCAGCTTCGAGCTCGCGGCGCTGAACGCCCGCAAGGCCCTGCTGCGCCCCGAGGCCAAGGAGAACCCGCACCCCGAGGGCGCGCGCCTGGAATCCCTCTGCTTCCACGCCCTGAACCGCCTGGGCACCGGCCCCCTGGGCCTGGGCGGGAAAACCACCTGCCTGGGCGTTCGGGCCATCGTGTCCCCCGGCCCGCGCGACTGCCTGCCCCTGGCCATCCTCGTGCAGTGCCACTGCGCCAGGAAAGCGGAGGCGGTGCTGTGATCCGCACCGTGCGTCTGCGCACCCCGCTTTGCGAGGCCGACGTCCTGGCCCTGCGCGCGGGCGACGCGGTCCAGCTTTCGGGCTGCGTCTACACCGCCCGCGAGGAAGCCCACGAGAAGATCCTCGAGGTCCTTGCCCGGGGCGGCTCCCTGCCCTTCCCCCTGGAAGGGGCCGTCTTCTACTACGTAGGGCCGAGCCCCATGACCCCCAACCGGCCCATCGGCGCGGCCGGCCCGAGTTCCGCCAGCCGCATGGACCCCTACGTGGCCCGCCTGCACGAGCTTGGCGTGCGCGCCACCATCGGCAAGGGCAGGCGCGCGCCCCACGTGGGCGCGGACCTGGCGCGCCTGGGGGGCGTCTACCTGGGGGCCACGGGCGGGGCCGGGGCGCTCCTCTCCACGCACATCCGGGCCTGCCGCGTGGCGGCCTTCCCGGAGCTCGGCGTCGAGGCCGTGCACGCCCTCGACGTCGAGGACTTCCCGGTCACGGTGCTCCAGGACTGCCACGGGGGCAACCTGCACGCCGTGGCCGACCTGGACGCCGCACTCGGGCGCTGAAAATCCCCTTCGTCCTCCGAAAGCCTCCTTCTCCCGGTGATTTCCTGGGCCGGACATGCTATGCGTGTGCGCAAGGACCATTGGCGGGACGCTGGAGGACCCATGCTCAGGCGCTTTTCCATTGCCACGCGGCTTTTCTGGCTGGTCGGCTTGGTGGTGCTGTTCGCGGCCCTGGCCCTGGCGTTCGCGCTGACAATCTCCTCGCGGCTGGAGGAGGTGGTGGTCCAACACACGCAGCAGACCATGCTCCAGGGCGAGAAAGGCAAGATCAAGGCCGCGGCCCACTCCATGGCCATGGCCCTGGGCGAGGCCCTCAAGTTCGGCCGGGACGACTTCGAGCGCAAGCAGCTGGCCCGCGTGATCGTGGACCCCGTGCGCTTCGAGGAGGACCAGTCCGGCTACTTCTTCGTCTACCAGGGCACGGTCAACGTGGCCCTGCCGCCCCGCGCCGGGCTCCAGGGCCAGGACCTCTCCGAGTTCGTGGACCGCGACGGCGTGTACTACGTCCGCGAGCTCCACCGCCAGGCCCAGTCCGGGGGCGGCTTCGTGTACTATTCCTTCCCCAAGCCCGCGGGGCCCGAGGAGAAGAAGCTCTCCTACGCCGAGATGATCCCGGGCACGGACATGTGGGTGGGCACGGGCGTGTACATCGACAACGTGGCCCGCGAGGAATCCCGCATCAGCTCGGCCATCGAGATACTCTTCAACAAGGCCCTCCATGTCTCGGCGGCCGTGGGCGCGCTTATGGCCGCCCTGCTGGCCTTTTTCTGCGTGGCCATCGCCCGCAGCGTGGCCAGGCCCCTGGCCGAGGCCACGGAGGCCGCCGAGCGCATCGCCGCCGGGGACCTGGACGTGCGCCTCCGCGCCGCCGGGCGAGACGAAGCCGCCAGGCTCCAGGACTCGCTCAACCGCATGGCCGGGCTTTTGCGCCAGAACATCCAGGAGATCCAGGCCCGGCGCGAGGAGGCCGAGGAGAAGGCCCACCAGGCCGAGATGGCCCTGGGCGAGGCCAAGCGCGCCAACCAGGAGGTGGTGGCCCAGGTGGCCATACGCATCGAGAGCCTGCAGAAGATCTCGGAGGCCGTGGCCCACCAGTTGAGAAACCCCACCACCATCATCGGCGGGCTGGCCGGGCTTTTGCTCAAGAAGCCGAGCCTCAAGGAAAGCTACCTGGAATACCTGGACGGCATCCTGGACGCGGCCCGGCGCATCGAGCAGATCACGGCGGCGGTGAAGGCCTACAGCTCCATCCGCCTGGGCAGCCTGACGAAGACCCCGGCCGAGGCCGTGCTTGAGGCGGCCTTCAAGGCCGGGCAGGCCCTGGCGCGGGAGCTCGGCAGGAACGTGGTCTGGGAGGTGGACCCGGGCGGGCAGGAGGTGCTGGCCGACCGCGAGCTCCTGGTCATGGCCCTGACCGAGGTGACGGCCAACGCAGTGGAGGCCCTGCCCGAGGAGGGAGGGCGCATCGGCCTCTCGGCCAGGGCGGTGGAGGACGGGACCGAGTTCGTGATCACGGACACGGGCCACGGAGTGCCCGAGGAGGAGAAGGAGTACCTGTTCGACCCCTTCTACACCACCAAGTCCGTGGGGGTGGGCATGGGCCTGACCAAGGCCCACAGGGTGATGCAGGAGCACGGGGGAGGCGTGAGCTTCGAGAGCGAGCCCGGCAAGGGCTCGACCGTCCGGCTCAGCCTCCCCGACCTGGCTACTCCTTGAGGGCCTTGCCCTGGGTGAAGTCCCTGCCCAGGTACTGGACCATCTCCGGGTCGGAGAGCAGAAGCCCCAGCGACTCGGAGAGCACGTCGTTGATGAAGCGGGCGTTGGCGCTCTCGTCCGGGGCCGTGACCATCTCGCGCTCCTGGGTCACGGGGAAGGAGCCTTCCCAGTGGCCGGGGCCGTTGACCACCTTGGCCGAGAGCACGCACTTGGCCGAGATCTTGCGGGTAACGGTCTGGCCCTGGGCCGAGTAGCCCAGCTCCCGGATGGTGATCACCAGCGAGAGCGGCGCGCCGTCCTTGAAGGGCACGGGCTTGAAGCCCAGGTCCGAAAGCACCTTGGCCGCGGGCTCGCCCACGGAGCGGGTCAGGTCGCCCTCGACGGTGATGGGGGCGCTGCGGCCGCCGTCGGCGTTGCGGTAGCCCACCACCTTGTCGCCGCGCGCGTCCACCACCTGGAAGGCCACGTTCTTGCCCTTGCCCACGTTGCCCGTGGGCACCTTCACCTGCGGGGCCAGGGTCACGACCTGTGGCGGCACAGTGGCGCAGGCGGCCAGGAAGGCGAACGAGACAAAGGCCAGCATGATGGCCGTGAAACGCTTCATGATTCCTCCTCCTTCGTCTTGGCGGTCAAGGCCCACAGGGCCTCCACCAATTCATCCAGCCCATCGCCCTCCTTGGCGGAGATGAACCGGACATCCAGGCCCCGGCTTCGCGCCGCCGCCTTGAGTTCGGCCACCCGCTCCGGGGTGAGCGTGTCCACCTTGTTCACCACCCGGATCTGCGGGCGCTCGGCCAGCTCCGGGTCGAAGCGCGTGAGCTCCTCGTCCACCAGGGAGAAACCGGCGAAGGGGTCGTCCCCGCCGGTTTCCTCGGCGGCCAGCAGGTGCGCGAGCACCCGGGTGCGGGAGACGTGCTTCAGGAAATCGTGCCCCAGGCCCTGGCCCGCGTGCGCGCCCTCGATGAGGCCCGGGATGTCCGCGGCCACCAGGTTGAAGCCGTCGTCGCCCTTGATCACGCCAAGCTGCGGCGTGAGCGTGGTGAACGGGTACGGCGCGATCTTGGGCCTCGCCGCCGACACGGCCGAGATGAGCGTGGACTTACCCGCGTTGGGCAGCCCGATGATGCCCACGTCGGCCAGCAGGCGCAGCTCCAGGCGCAGGCGCTTCTCCTCCCCGGGCTCACCGGGCTGGGCGAAGCGCGGGGCGCGGTTGGTGGAGGTCTTGAAGTGCATGTTGCCCTTGCCGCCCCGGCCGCCCCGGGCCGCCACCCACTCCTGCCCGATCTCCGTGAGGTCGGCGGCCAGGTGCTCGCCTTCCTCGGTGAGCTCGTACACCAGCGTGCCCTGGGGCACTTCTATCAGGAGGTCCTCGCCGTTTTTTCCGTTACACTGGCTGCCCAGGCCCATCTGCCCGTTTTTCGCGTCGTAGCGGCGCTTGAGGCGCAGGTCGTACAGGGTCAAAAGGCTCGCCGACACGCGGAAGATCACGTCCCCGCCCTTGCCACCGTCGCCCCCGTTGGGGCCGCCGAAGGGCAGGAACTTCTCCCGCCTGAAGGCCACGCATCCCCTGCCGCCCTTGCCGGAGGCCACGGTGATGACAGCTTCGTCCACGAATCGCATGAATCGTCCTCTCTTCTTCCGCGAGGCCGGTGCCCGGCCCTAGCGGAGTTCATGCCAGGGCTCCTAGTCCGCCCGGCCCGGCAAGTCAAACCGGGCGGCTGGCGCGGGGTCCTGTTTCGTGTTAACTCGGCGTCCATGAGATACACCGCACTCGTCATCGTTCTCGTGGTCGGAGTGGGCACCCTTGGCGCGTGGATGTACGCCCAGCCCGGGAAAACCTACCAGGCCGTGCAGACGGCCATGGACCGCGAGGACCCGGCCATGCTGGCCCCGCTCCTGGACCTGGAGGCCATCCGCTCCAACATCAAGAACCGCGAGGCGGCCAAGCTCTCGCCCGGAACGCCCCCGGACGGCCCGGCCGGGCTCCTGGGCCTGTTCGGCCAGGCCCTGGCTGATTCGGTGATCGGGGCCTTCGTGCAGGGCGTGGCCACGCCGGAAGGGGTGCTGGCGCTTCTGCGCGGCGCGGCGGCCAGCGCGGTCCCGGCCGAGGGCAAGACCCCGCGCACGCCCTCGGAAAGGCTCTTCGCGCAGGCTTCCACGGAGCTCATCGGGTTCGACCGCTACGTGGTCAGCGCGCCCATGCGCGGCGGCTCGGCGCTCAGGCTGGTGTTCTCGCGCCAGGGCACGAAATGGCTGCTCTCGGACATCGAGCTGGCCAAGCCCGTCAAGGGCGGAATTTAAGCGACCGGAGAGGCGCAGGCATCGAAGGACCTCACCCGCCAGGGCAGTGCCTGCCCCTCGTCCCTGCCAATCTGCCGGTGAAGCCCGCGAAGCTATCGCCGGGGTCTGGGGGGAGGCACTCCCCCCAGCAGGTGCAGGACGGAGTCCTGCCGGGTTGCAGGGCAGAGCCCTGCCGGGGCTCGGGGCGACGCCCCGTTCTTACGCGCCCCGGGCGCGGCGCATCGTGACCGTCTCGCCGCCGATGCCCCAGTTGTCCGTGGGCACTTCCTCGATGACCACCACCGTGGTCTGGGGGTTCTTGCCCAGCACGTCCTTGAGAAGCGTGGTCACGCCTTCGATGAGCTTGGCCTTGGCTTCGGGCGTGGCCCCTTCCTGGGTGATCTTGATGTTGACGTAGGGCATGACGCGGACCTCCTTCGGATTTGGCGGTTTCGGGGCAGGATAAGCCTGAACGACTCGAAATCAAACAGTTTGCCGCGCGGCCGAAGCCGGGGCCGCCCGCCGCGCGCCTGCCGCGAACCAGGCCCCCGCGCTGGCGCAGAGGAGCGCAGTGGCCAGACCGGGCGTCATCTCCTCGCCGAGGAGCATCGACGCCGCCCCGCCCGAGAGCGCGGGCACCACGGCCATGAGCGCCCCGAGCCTGGCCGGGCCCAGGCGCTCCTGGGCGCGCAGGTACAGCCACATGACCACGATGGTGGTCACCACGCCATGGTAGAGCCCCTGCCCGGCCAGCCAGAGCGGCCCGGTGGACTCCAGGTTCTTGGGCAGGAAGAGGGCGTAGACCGGCAGGTAAACCACGGCCGGGGCCAGGGCCACGAAGCGCGTGAGCAGCCACGGCTCCACCCTCCAGCGCCTGGCCAGCACCCCGTAGACGGCCCAGGCGAGCGAGGAGCCCAGCAGGAGCGCGTCCCCGGCCAGGGTTGAGGCGTCCGCGCCGAGGCCCGGGACCATGAAGGCCATCCCGGCGGCGATCAGGGCGTACCCGGCCCACTGGCGCGCGCCCGGGCGCTCGCCAAGGAGCCACCAGGCGAGCATGGCCGTCTCGAAGGGCAGCATGCCCGGGAAAAGCGCGGCCCCGTGGGTGGCCGGGGCCAGCCTGAACCCGGCGTAGACCAGGAGCCCGTAGGCCAGGCCGCCCACGGCCGCCAGCGTCCAGAGCCGTGGGGAAGTCCACGCGGCCCGGCCCATGCCCCGGCAGAACGGGGCCAAGACCAGCGAGGCCGCCGCCAGGCGCAGGGCGAGCATGTCGTAGGCCGTCACCGGGGCCGATCCGGTCAGCCCCAGCCTGCTCACGAGCATGAACGCGCTCCAGAAGCACACCACCAGAAATCCCGCCGCGTACCCAGCCCCCATGACCGTCTCCCTTGCCGCTTGCTTGTGTTTCGTGATTGGTTTACGCCGATATCAAAGCATGTAAAACGATTATTCATGATCTTATCATTCACGGAATACGAACGATGGAACTGACCGACCTTGCCGTCTTCAAGGCCGTGGCGCTCCACGGCGGCGTGAACCGGGCCGCCCAGGCGCTGAACAAGGTGCAATCCGGCGTGTCGGCCAGGCTGCGCCGGTTGGAGGAGGAGCTGGGGGCCGAGCTTTTCGCCAGGCAGGGCCGGGGCGTGGTGCTCACCCCCGGCGGGCGGGCCTTTCTCAGCTACGCCGAGAGGATCCTGCGCCTGGCCGACGAGGCGGCGGCCTGCGTGCGCGGCGACGCCCCGGCCGGGCCCTTCCGGCTGGGGGCCATGGAGAGCACGTCCGCGTCCAGGCTGCCCGCGCTGCTCGGGCTCTACCACGCGCGCTTTCCGGGCGTGGACCTGGAGTTGTGCACGGGCACCACGGGCGCTCTTGTGCGAGGCGTGCTGGAGCACGGGCTGGACGCGGCGTTCGTGAGCGAGCCCGTCACGGCCGGAGGCCTGGAGAGGTTCGCGGCCTTCCGGGAGGAGCTGGTGCTGGTGACGCCCGCCGGGCACGCCCCGGTGCGCTCGCCCAGGGACGTGGCCGGGCTGTCGCTTCTGGTGTTCGGCCACGGCTGCGCCTACCGCAAGAGGCTCGAGGACTGGGCCTCGCAGGGGGGAGCGCCGCTCGGGCGCGTGGTGGAGCTGGCCTCGTACCAGGCCATGATCGGCTGCGCCGCCTCGGGCATGGGGGTGGCCATCATGCCGCGCTCGGTGACGGACATCCTGCCCGGAGCATCGGGCATCGCCGTGCACGCGCTGCCCCCGGAGGCCGCCCTGGCGGGGACGTCGCTCGTCTGGCGCGCCGGCTGCGCCACCGGCCCGGTCAAGGCGCTGATCGGGCTTCTGCGGGAACGGGAAGAGGAAACGACGGACGCCGCCTGAGAGGCGGTCCCCCCAGAAGCGAGAAAAAGCCCCGGGACGGCCCGGGGCTTTCGTTTTCCTGCGGATAAGGCTTCGCCGCCCTATTCTTCCCTGGCCTTCTTGGCCTCGGCGATGACCTTCTCGGCCACCGGCGGCGGGGCCTCCTCGTAGTGGTCGAAGCTCAGGGTGAACGCGCCCTGGCCGCCCGTCATGGAGGAGAGCGCCTTGGCGTATTCCTGCATCTCGCTCATGGGCACGTGGGCCTGCACCTCGGTGACGCCGCCCGTGGAGTCGGACCCGAGCACCTTGCCCCGGCGGCTAGAGAGGTCGCCGATCACGTCGCCCATGAAGTCGTCCGGGATGGACACGCTGACCAGAGCGATGGGCTCGAGCAGCACCATCTTGAGTTTTTCGCAGGCGGCCTTGAACGCGAGCGAGCCCGCGATCTTGAAGGCCATTTCGGAGGAGTCCACGGTGTGGAAGGAGCCGTCGTAAAGCTCCACCCTGAAGTCCACCATGGGGTACCCGGCCAGCACGCCGCGCACGGACGCCTCCTGCACGCCCTTGTCCACGGCCGGGATGTACTGGCGCGGGATGGAGCCGCCCACGATGGCGTCCACGAACTCGTAGCCCTCGCCCCGGCCCCTGCCCTCCATCCTGATCCAGCAGTCGCCGAACTGGCCGCGCCCGCCGGTCTGCTTCTTGTGGCGGCCCTGCACCTCGACCTTGCCCTTGACCGTCTCGCGGTAGGGGATGGTCGGGGCCTTGAGCACGATGCCCGCCTTGTAGCGGCGCTTGGCCTTCTCCACCGCGTTCTCCAGGTGGGACTGGCCCATGCCCGAGACGAGCATGTCGCCGGTCTCCTCGTTGCGCGTGAGCCTCAGCGTGATGTCCTCGTCCAGGAGCTTGGACATGGCCTGGTAGACCTTGTCCTCGTCGCCCTTCTCGGCCGGGGCCAGGGCGTAGGAGATCATGGGCTCGGGCAGCTTGGGCCTCAGCATGGTGAAGGAATGCTTCTCGTCGCTCAGGGTGTCGCCGGTCTTGGTCTCCTTGAGCTTGGCCACGGCCACGATGGCCCCGGGGCCCACGGGCTCCTTCACGGCCTGGGTCTCCTTGCCGTTCATGAACAGGAGCCCGCCGAAGCGCTCCTTGGCCCCGGAGCGGGTGTTCAGGAGCGTGGCGTCGGGCGTGAGCGTGCCCGTGAGCACGCGCATGATGGAGAGCTGGCCCGCGAACTGGTCGAAGAGCGTCTTGAAGACGAAAGCGCCCGTGGGCGCGTCCGGGGAGACCTTGACCAGCGAGCCGTCCTCGGCTTCGACGGATTTTTCGCCCACCGGGGTGTCCAGGGGCGAGGGGAAGAAATTCTGGGCCGCGTCCAGGATGCGCTGGCCGCCCATGCACTTGAGCCCGGAGGCCACCATCACGGGGTAGAGCTCGGCGCAGACCACGGCCTTGCGCGTGGCGGCCACGAGGTCCTCCTGGGAGACGCTGGAGGGGTCCTCGAGGTAGCGCTCCATGAGGGTCTCGTCGCAGACAGCGATTTCTTCCATCATGGATTCGCGCAGGCCCTCTACCTCGTCCTTCATGTCGTCAGGCACCGCGATCTCGCTCATCTTGCCGGAGGCGTCGAAGGCGTAGGCCTTGTTCTCGACGATGTTCACCACGCCCTTGAAGGAGTCGGCCTTGCCGATGGGCACGTTCTGCAGGAAGGGCTTCACGCCCAGCTGGTTGCGGATGCCGTTCAGGGCCATCTCGTAGTCGGCGCGGTCGCGGTCCATCTTGGTGATCAGGAAGATGGTGGGCAGGCGGAACTTGGAGACCTCCTGCCAGAGCTTGCGCGTGAGCGGCTTCACGCCGTCCACGGCGTCCACCACGAAGATCACGGCGTCCACGCTGGCCAGGATGTAGCCCAGGTCGCCCCCGAAGGAGAGGTCGCCCGGGGTGTCGATGAGGAAGTGGCGGTTCTTGTTCCAGAGGAAGGTGGCGAAACCTGGCTGCACGGAACCCCGGCGCTTGATCTCTTCGGGCTCGTAATCGAGGGCGGTGGTGCCGTCTTCTATCTTCCCCAACCTGGGGACCGCCCCGGCAACGTACAGAAGCATTTCGGCCACGGAGGTCTTGCCGCAACCTCCGTGGCCGATGAGAGCGTAAGTCCGCTGATTTTTCAGAACGTCAAGCATGCCAGTCTCCCATGATATCCTGATAGAGGTTGATCCTTGGAGCCTTTCTCTGCCGTTCGACGCCGTCCTCTGGACGGATTGGTCCACTCACATGGTTGTCATTGTAACGGGAACGCCATTTCGGTGCAACAGCCAGGGCGCTCAAAGGCGCAACAAACGCCCCACGGGGTCTGATTCGAAGGGCCAAGGGCTCGAAAAGGCTTCCGGTTGACCTTCTTCACACCCATGGGCAATCAGGAGCCGTGAAGCACCCGAGCAAAGCCGCCAGCGCCTCGACCATCCTCTGCGTCTTCATGACCGGCGCGGCCGCCATGCTCTACCAGGTGGCCTGGCAGCGCTATCTGGCAAGGCTCCTGGGCGGGGACGCGGCGGCCACGGCCGTGGTGCTGGCCGCCTTTTTGGGCGGGCTCTCGGCGGGCTACTGGGGCTTCGGCAGGATAAGCGCCCGCGTCACGCGCCCCTTCAGGGCCTACGCCCTGGCCGAGGCGGGCATCGGCCTGTGGGGGCTGGCCTTCCCGGCCGTGTTCGCCATGGTCCAGGCGGCGTCCTCGGGGCTGAGCCTCTCCTCTCCGTGGCTGCTGGCCTTCCAGGGCTTCGCCCTGGCCACCGTGCTCACCGGCCCGCCCACGGTGCTCATGGGGGCCACCATGCCCCTTCTCACCCAGGCCCTGAGCCGCGACGTGGAGAGCGCCGGGAGCGTGCACGCCGTGCTCTACGGGGTGAACACCGCCGGGGCCTTCCTGGGCGCGGTGGCCGGGGGATATCTTGCCGTGCCGGGCCTGGGGCTCCCCGGAACGCTCGTGCTGGCCGCGTCGCTCAATTTGCTGGCCGCCGCCTGGTTCGGCTTCGCGAGGCAGCCCCTCGCTCGCACCGCGCCCGTGGTCTCCGGCCCCGCGCGAGGCCCCTCCCCCGCGGCGCACGCGTCAGGCGCAAGTGCGGCGAGCGCGGACGGTGTGGGCGCGGCCCGCGCGAAATCCCCTCCGTCCCCCGCGCTGCCGCACCGGCCGGACCCGGGCAGGGCGCTGGCCGCCCCGCTCATGGCCCTCGCACTCGTGAACGGCGTCCAGACCATGACCCTGGAGAACGTGCTGGTGCGCTTCGTGGGGCTCTCGGTGGGCTCCACGGCCTACGCCTTCTCCATGGTGGTGGCGGTGTTCGTGCTGGCCATCGCGGCCGGGGCGTTCTGGGCCTCGCGCGCCAGGGGGGACGCTTCCAGGGCGCTCTGGGTCAACCAGATGCTCATCGCGGCCGCGCTCCTGGCCGTATACCCGACACTCGACACCTGGCCCTACTGGGCGCACCGGCTGCGCCTGCTGTTTTCGCCCGACGAGGCCGGGTTCTGGGGCTTCCAGGCGGCCGGGTTCGCGGTCCTGGCCCTGGTGGTGGCCCCGCCGGCGGCCTTCATCGGCGCGGCCGTGCCCCTGGTCTTCAGCAGGCTCAGGCGCGAGCTCGGCGGCGTGGGCCGCCTGAGCGGGCGCATCCTCTGCGTGAACACCCTGGGCAACCTGGCCGGGAGCCTGGCCGCCGGGCTCCTCCTGCATCCCTTCCTGAACAACGGCCAGCTTTTCCTCCTCTGCGCGGTGCTGGCCCTGGCCGGGGCCTTCCTGGCCGCGCGCGGCATGAGTCCAGGCTTCAAGGCCGTTCCGGCGGCGGCCGCCCTGGCCGGGCTGGCGCTGCTGCCCTCCGCGCCGCTCTACGACCCGGGCCGCTTCCTCATAGGCACCTTCCGGACGCAGTTCCCCCTGCCCTACTCCCACGAGCCCCCGGCCGCGTTCTACCGCGAATATCACTCCGGGGCCGAGGCGCTCTTCCACGAGGACGGCCCAGAGGCCTCGGCCGCCGTGGTCCGCGCCCCGAAGCTGCCCTGGAGCGCGCACGCGCCGCTGGCCATCCTGGTCAACGGCAAGTCGGACTCCTCCACCGTGTCGGACACGGCCACGCTCAAGCTCCTGGCGCACCTGCCCGCGCTTTTCGCCCGCGACCGTTCGAGCGCCCTGGTGATCGGCCTGGGCACGGGCGTGACCTCGGCCGAACTGCTCCTCCACCCGGACGTCGTGCGCGTGGACACGGCCGAGATCTCCTCCTCGGTGATCCGCGCCCTGCCGCACTTCGCCCCCTTCACGCGGGGCCTGCACGCCGACCCCAGGCACAACCTGGTCCACGCCGACGCGCTGCGCGTGCTTGCGCGCGCGGGCGGGGGCTACGGGCTGATCGTGTCCGAGCCGAGCAACCCGTGGGTCTCGGGCGTGGACGCGCTTTTCTCGCGGGAGTTCTACAGGATGGCCAGGGAGCGCCTCTCCCCGGGCGGGATCTTCGTGCAGTGGATACACATCCAGGACGCCTCCGAGCGCGTGCTGGCCTCCGTGCTGGCCACGCTCCGGTCGGAGTTCGCGAGCGTGCGCGCCTTCATGAGCCAGGCCAACGACCTAGTCATGCTGGCCACCGGCGAGCCCCTGGGCGACGAGGCGCTGGAGCGCGCGGCCCGGGCGCTCGCGGGCGCGCCCCTGGCGGCCGCGTCGCTCGAGGAAGCCGGGACCGGCACCCTTGAATCCCTGCTGGCCCGGGAAATCGCCCTGCCGGAGCTTGCGGGCGAAATCGAGACCCTGGACCGCCCGAGAATCCACTACATGGCGGGCAAGAGCTACTTCAAGGGCGAGCGGGTGCCTACCCGCCTGCTGCTGGGCGGCGCGGACGACCCGGGCTGGACGCTCCTGGCCCGCCACGCGGCGCGCAGGCTTAAGGGGCCGCTCACCGCGCCGGAAGCGGAGGCCCTGGCCGGGAGCGCCGTGGACCGGCGTAGCGAGGAGGAGGCCCCCTTGCCCATGCGCCCCGCCCTGGAGAGGCGCCTGGCGCGCATGGTCCCCAGATAGGCCGTACGGGCAAAGCCGCGCGCCCGGGTTTGCATCGCCGAGCGAATGCTGTAGACAGGAGCGCAGAAGAAGTCCGCGCGCACCCTGTCTGCCGCCAAGGCGGAGGAGGCCATGCTCGACTACACCCAGTCCCTGGAGCGCCTGGAAAAGGCCCTGGGCGAACACTTCCGGCATTCGCCCTACATTCTGGGCGAGTTCGGGGCCTCGCTGGCCTGCAAGGTGGACCCCTTCTATTACCTGGCGGTGCAGCCCGGATTCATCAAGTACCTGAGCCGCTGGGCCGCCATGCTCCCCGAGGCCGTGGAGGCCACCCTGGTGCGCACGGGCAACATGCTCGCGAGCCACGACCGGTCGGTCACCTCCGTCCCCCTGCGGGTTTACGAGGAGGGCCGCGGCGCGATACTCACCGTCAACTCCGGGTTCGCCCTGGCCTCCTTCATCGACCGGGCCGTGGCCATCCACGCCGGCGTCCCCGGGGGCCTGCCCGTGTCGCGGCTGCGCATCCTGGAGGACGACCGGGACAAGGCGGCGTTCTTCTTCGAAGGCAAGACCCCGCTGCAATCCTTCGCCTTCGGCAAACCGTGAAAGAGGTACCCATGCGCACGATTTCCGCGGTCTTCGTCCTTTTCGCCGCCCTGGCCCTGGCCGGGTGCTCCATGGTGGGCCTGGGCGAGGACCCCGCCCAGCTCGAAGTGGTGGAATCCGGCCTGTTCCGCCAGGGAGTGCTCACGCGCTCCACCGAAGGCGTCCCCCGCGAACTGGGCACGTCCTTCGGCTTCCGCTTCAAGGTGAAGGACCCCAAGGCGGGCGCGCTCAAGGCCGTGGTGACCACCCACACGCCCGGGCTCATCGACCCGTCCAGGAACAAGGTGCAGCACGACTTCGCCTCGGAGCTGACCCTCCAGCCCGGCCAGACCTACGACGTGATCTTCACCTTCTCCGAGCCCTGGGAAATGGTCTCGGGCAAGTGGGAGTTCACGGTCAAGACCCAGAAAGGCGAGACGCTCTCGCGCGTCTTCGACGTCTACAACCCCAACTTCTAAGCCCTCATGAGCACGAAACACACCATCGTCGTCCTGGACGGCGCCACGCTCAACCCCGGGGACAACCCCTGGGACGAGATGGCCGCCCTCGGAGATTTCACCCTCCACGACCGCACCCCGCCCGAGCTCACCGTGGAGCGCGCCCGGGGCGCGGACATCGTGGTCACCAACAAGACCCGCATCACCGCCGAGGTGCTGGACGCGCTGCCCGAGTGCCGCTTCGTGGCCGCGCTGGCCACGGGCTACGACGTGGTGGACATCGCGGCGGCCGCGCGCAGGGGCATCCCCGTGTCCAACGTGCCGGGCTACGGCGCGGAGTCCGTGGCGCAGTTCGTCATGGCCCAGCTTCTGGCCCTTTGCAGGCGCGTGGAGTTGCACGACGCCCTGGTGCGCCGGGGCGAATGGCACGCGCGCGGCGAGTTCACCTTCTGGGCCACCCCGCAGGTGGAACTTGCCGGGAAGACCATGGGCGTGGTGGGCTTCGGGGCCATCGGCAGGCGCGTGGCGGAGCTGGCCCTGGCCTTCGGCATGAAGGTGCTGGCCCACGCCCCCAGGCCCAAGGAGCCCCTGGCCTCGCCGGACTTCGCCTTCGCGGGCCTGGACGAGCTCTTCTCGGCGGCCGACGCCGTGAGCCTGCACTGCCCGCTCACGCCCGAGAACGAGGGCTTCGTGAACGCGCGGCTCATCGACCTCATGAAGCCCGGCGGGTTCTTCGTGAACACCGCGCGCGGCAAGCTGGTGAACGAGGCGGACCTGGCCCACGCCCTCGACAGCGGCCACCTGGCCGGGGCCGCGCTGGACGTCTTGTCCGTGGAGCCCCCGCAGGACTCAAACCCGCTTCTCAAGGCCCAGAACTGCCTGATCACGCCGCACATGGCCTGGGCCTCGCTCACGGCGCGCAGGCGGCTGATGGCCATCGCCGTGGAGAACATCCGAGGCTTCATCGAGGGCCGGCCCCAGAACGTGGTCAACGCCGCGCAACTGGTCTGACGCCTTCGCCCGACCCCGCAAAACAAGCGCGCCGCCTCCGGAAGCCTTTCCGGGGGCGGCGCTTGCATTGACGGCGCGTCCGCGCTTTCTACACTTTTCCCGACACCATGGTCCCCTTGGCCATGAAGCCCGCTTCGAGGACCTTGGTCTGAAAGTCGTAGTCGGCGTTTTTTCCCGAGCCCCCGAAAGGGTCGGAGTTCATGTAGTCGAGCGTGGTCTTGACCACGCCAGCCCCGAACAGCTGCTTGTCGATCTTCGCGGTGGAAGAGGAGCCGAACCCGGACATGCCGGAGACGCCCGTTCCCGAGGAACCGTCGATTGTCATGCGTGCCTCCCCGAAAGGCGGATCGCGCCGTGTCCCCGCTCTTATCGGCGTTTCCATGGGCGATCTTTAGGGCGGCGTGGAAAAACCCGTTCCCGTTCGCCACGACGCGGGCTCCCGTCCGGCGGCCCCGCGCCGTGCTGGCGGCCCAACGAAAAAGCCCCGGGCGCGGCCTGCGCCCGGGGCTCTTCACGCTCGTCTTTCGCCGCGCGGGCTACTTCTCGCTCTCCACGGGGTACTTGGCGCCCTGCCAGGCGTAGATGCCGCCGGGGAAGCGCACGATGTTGGTGTAGCCCAGCTTCTTGGCCCACAGCGCGCCGTTGTGGCTGCGGGTGCACTTGACGAACCCGCAGTAGAACACCAGGAGCTTCTTCTTGTCCGGCCCCAGGAGCTTCTCGAAGTCCTTCTCGGTCTTGCCGCCGGTCTTGGCCGCGTCCCAGGTTTCCATGGGCTCGATGGGGAACTCGAAGGCCACCGCGCCGGGCACGTGAGCCTTCTTGAAGCTGGCCTCGTAGGGCATGGTGTCCACCACGAGCATGGGCTTCTTCTCGTCCATCATCTTCTTGAGTTCCTCGGCGGTGACCAGTCCGTAGCCGCCCTGCACGGTCTCGCGGGCGAGCTTCACGGACAGCGTGTCCTTGTCCACCTCTTCCTCGAACATGTCCTTGGCGAAGGCGCCGGCGGCGCCGGCGGTGAGGATCGCCACGGCGGCGGCAACGGCGGCGAAGAAACGAAAAGCCATGCAAGACCTCCAGTCGGTTGAATGTGCCCCTCAGGCGGCGGCCCGGACCGTCTCCGTCCGCCCCGCCCTCGATTTCCACCAGTACACGTACGCCACGCAAAGAAGCATGGCCGAATCCCTCCAGAGGGCCTGCCGGATGGAGCCGAAGGCCTCGCGCTCCGGGTCCGACGGCCCGTAGCAGCCGCAGTCGATGTCCAGGCCCATGCGCAGGGCGTAGACCAGGATGGCCACGAACACCCCGAGCAGACCGGCCGTGAGGGCAAGCCCGCCGCGCACGTCGAAAAGGAGCATCACGGCTGCCGCGACCTCCACGGCGGGCAGGGCGATGGACAAAGGCCCCACCAGGGCGTCCGGCAGGATGCCGAAGGCGCGCACCGTGACCGCGAAGACCTCGGGCCTGGCGAGCTTGATCACCCCGGCCACGAGAAACGCCAAGGCCAGCGCGACCCTGACCGCGACGTAGAATATCCTGCCCACGGACGGCTCCCCTTTTGATTTTGTCACGGGATACAATGGATTGAGGGAGTAACGCCAATCGCTAGTGGTGATTGCCGGGGAGGATTGGTATCGGGGATGGCTATCGAATCGAGAGGCGGAACAGATACGAAAAGGGGCGGGACCGTCGAGAGGAAGTGCCTGACGGGTGCGGGCGATACGCCGGGCGAGCGAGGCGAGCCAACGAATTCGGCACAGTGGCCATATCGTTTCTAGTGCACTACTCCGAAACAATATGCCTCAGATATGAAACAGTGATTGATTGCTTCTTCACCACAATAAACCCAGCATTCCCATTTACAGGCGCCATGAACTTCGTTCTTGTCACCTCCTGGTCATTGATGAAATAAACATTCACTTCACCATCCCGTTTTATTGCAAGCTTATTCGTAACGCCATTTCCAGTCTTGATCGCTGAAGATTTTGTCCAGTCAACGACAATAGTGTCAACCCGTCCCGATCGTGATTCTATTTTAAAGCTCCCAGTTCCACAAATGGAGAATGAGTTGTACTCTCGTGGATCAACAACAAATCCCCAAAGCAACCCGTACCCTTGATCCAAATCTCCGTCGTTTTTTATGATTTCAGTTTCGATAGTAAATTTTGATTCAGATTTCAGCCCTATGTCAGCAAAAACCACCCAACTGCGCTCATTTCTTTTGTGAGAAATGTAATACCCATTATCAACGTAAAGATGTGCCGACTTATCGTTACACGTTTCCCAGTTATTCACATTTGATCGAAAATCATCAAAAAAAACAACGCGATTCTCTTTGCTCTCAATCTTGACATCCTTGCTTGCTGTCGGCTTGTCACCTTTTATATTTTGTTTTTGGCTTTTCCTTGCAGACGGAACCGGACTATTTGATACATTGCCATCTTCTAGAATACTTTTTGGAGCAGATGCCTGGCCTACGTCTGAAGCAAAGCACATTGCATGCTCAATACATAAGCCAAAAACAGCAACAATCGCAAAGACACACAACAACACCATTGCCTTATCTCTATGCATAAGGAAAAATCCACTTTATTATTCTGCAGACAGTGACTCACATACTGCAAACAGCATGTGTAAACAGAACATCTCCAGACTTTACAAAACACATCATACCACCCAATCAATAAGACTACTACATTTTCCGGCTAAGAACAACGTCCAAACGGAACAAGTAGGGATTCTTGCACCCCTCTATTCCTGCAGCGCCGTGCGGTCAGAGTTTGACCTGATCATGAGCAATGCACATCACTCAAGCCGAGAAACTCTCCACAAAACGAATTCGCGCAGAAATCCGGTGTTCACGCACCCCATCACGCCGCTTGATCCGCCTAGTTTCCGGGCTTGGGCGCGACGGCGCGGGCGAGCATCTCGCCCACCTGGGCGTGCACGGCCTTGCTGGGGTGGGCGTCCAGGGGGTTGACCACCAGCTCCTTGGCGGGCCTGCCGGTGAAGGCGGGGGTCAGGTCCAGCACCTCCGCGCCCAGGTTCGCGAACTCGGTCGCCACCTTGCCGGTGAGCGGCGCGCTCTCGGCCGGGGCCTGGAGCATGGGGAAGATCACCACCATCAGGCGGATGCCGCCAGCCTTGCAGTAATCCGCCAGCTCACGCATCTCGGCGCTGTGCAGCCCCCAGACCTTGGGGTCGGCGTAGGCCCCCTTGAGCGAGTCCCAGAAGGTGGTGGCTCCTCCGGAGAGGTTCCCGCCGCGCGCGAAGCGCCAGTAGAGGTAGTCCGCCAGGGCGGAGCGGTCGAGCACGGCCTTGGTCAGGCCCGTGGGCAGGTTCACGGCGAAGGTCAGGGGGTATTTGGCCTCGCCGGCCGCGTGGAAGATGTCGTTCAGGTAGTAGGCCAGCACCACCACGTCGGGCTTGACTGGGAAGGCCTTGAGGGCGTTGGTCTCGTCCACGGTGTCCCAGCCGATCTTGGAGGCGTTGTAGACCTTCCAGCCCTGGCCCAGGTGGCGGGCGGCCACGTCCGGGAAGCGCGCCGAGGCGTCCTCCAGGCCGTGACCGGCCGCGAAGGAGTCGCCCAGCACCACCAGGGCCTTCTGCCCGGGCGCAGGGGCCACGGGTTCGGCGTCGCGGTAGCCCAGGGAGTTGACCGGCTTCCAGTGGCGCTCGAACCAGGTGCGCCCGGCATGGGTCAGGTTGAAGCCGTCGGACTGGTCGTGGATCTTGGCGAAGTAGAATTCCAGCAGCAGAAGCGCCACGAAGAGCGAATCCAGGGCCAGGAGGAACGAGGCCAGGCCCGAGCGCAGCCCGGGCGAGCCCCGGCGCACGCCGGGCAGCAGGAAAACCAGGTGCAGGGCGGCCAGAAGCGCGGCCAGGACGAGAAACAAGAGCATGGACATCCCCCGGTGCCGGGTGAAAACGTCTCCGGCCGACACTCCCTAATTGTTTTGCGGGAGGGGTTCAAGAGCGCGTCCGAAACGGCGCGCAACCGCTCCGCCGCGGCCAGCGGGCGGGCCATGACGGCCGGGCTTGCCTCGCAGCTTGCGTTCTGGCATTGTGCGCGGGATTTTCGAGGGGAAACATGGGCAACACATCGAAAAAAGGCTCCTTCTGGCTCTCCGCCACCAAGGCCCAGGCACGCGACACGGGCATGGCCCTGGTGCTGATCTGCCTGCTCGTGGCCTGGTTCGCCAACCGGCGCGACTTCGTGGGCTGGGCCATCCTGCTGCTGCTTCTGGACATGATCTGGCCCCAGGCCTACAAGCCCGCCGCCAAGCTCTGGTTCGGGCTCTCGCACGTGCTGGGCTCGGTGATGTCCAAGGTGCTTCTCTCCGTGGTGTTCTTCGTGGTGCTCACGCCTGTGGGGCTTCTGCGCCGGGCCCTGGGCAAGGACTCCATGCAGACCGGCGGCTTCAAGAAGGGCGCGGACAGCGTTTTCCGCGTGCGCGACCACCAGTTCACCAGCAAAGACATCGAAACTCCTTATTAGGTGCCAACAACATGAGCTTTTTCGGCGATCTCTGGGGCTTCCTGAAAGTCCGCAAGAAATTCTGGCTGCTTCCGATCATCCTGGTCCTGTTGCTGTTCGGCGTGCTCATCCTCGCCAGCGGAACGGCCATCGCGCCCTTCATCTACACGCTGTTCTAGAAGCCGCCCAAACGGCCGACCAGGCCGAAACCCTTCCCTGCGCCGTCCGTCTCCGTTCCGGACGGGCGGCGCGTCAAGGATCACCACCATGCCCGAGGCCATCCTTGGCATCTCCGCCTACTACCACGACTCCGCCGCCGCCCTGATCATGGACGGCCGGATCGTGGCCGCCGCCCACGAGGAACGCTTCACCCGCAGGAAGCACGACCCGTCGTTCCCCACCAACGCCTGCTCCTACTGCCTGGCCGAGGCCGGGCTGTCGCTCAAGGACCTGACGGCGGTGGCCTTCTACGACAAGCCCTTCCTCAAGTTCGAGCGCCTGCTGGAAACCTACCACGGTTTCGCGCCCTCCGGGCTCGGCAGCTTCCTCTCGGCCATGCCGGTGTGGATCAAGGAGAAGCTCTTCATGCAGAAGATGCTCTCCGACGAATTCGCCAAGCTCGGCCCCGGCAAGCCCAAGGTGCTCTTCCCCGAGCACCACCTCTCCCACGCGGCCAGCGCCTTCTACCCCTCGCCCTTCGAGGAGGCGGCCATCCTGACCATCGACGGCGTGGGCGAGTGGGCCACCACCGCCATCGGCCACGGCAAGGGCAGGGACATCACCTTCCTGCGCGAGCTGGACTTCCCGCACTCGCTGGGGCTTCTCTACTCGGCCTTCACCTACTACTGCGGCTTCAAGGTGAACTCCGGCGAGTACAAGCTCATGGGCCTGGCCCCCTACGGCAGCCCGGGTTCGGAGCGCGTTGAGACCTACAAGCGCAAGATCCTGGACGAGCTCGTGGACGTGCGCCCCGACGGGTCCATGCTCCTGAACATGGACTACTTCAGCTACGCCACCGGGCTTCGCATGTGCAACGACGCCGCCTGGGAGAAGCTCTTCGGCCTGCCCAAGCGCCCGGCCGAGACCGAGCTGACCCAGGAGTACATGGACATGGCCCTGGCCATCCAGCAGGTAACGGAGGACGTGGTCCTGCTTTTGGCCCAGACCGCCAAGGAGCTCACCGGCGCCGAGTACCTGACCATGGCGGGCGGCGTGTCGCTCAACTGCGTGGCCAACGGCAAGCTTCTGCGCAAGGGAATCTTCAAGGACGTCTGGATCCAGCCTGCCGCGGGCGACGCGGGCGGCGCGCTGGGCTCGGCCCTGGCCGCCTGGCACATCTGGAAGGGCGCGGAGCGCACGGCGGGCCCCAAGGACGCCATGCGCGGGGCCTACCTCGGCCCCGAATTCTCGCTCTCCGACGTCAAGCGCGTGGCCGCGCGCCACCACGCGCCGTTCACCCAGTTCGACAACTTCGACGAGCTCTGCGAGAAGGTCTGCTCGCTCCTGGCCAAGGGCGACGTGGTGGGCTGGTTCCAGGGGCGCATGGAGTACGGCCCCAGGGCGCTCGGCAACCGCTCCATCCTGGGCGACCCCAGGAACCCGGAGATGCAGAAGAAGCTCAACCTGAAGATCAAGTACCGCGAGGGCTTCCGGCCCTTCGCCCCCTCCGTGATGGAGGAGGCCATCGGCGACTACTTCGAGATCGACCGCCCCTCGCCCTACATGCTGATGGTGGCCCCGGTGCAGGCCGGGCGCCAGATGCCCCTGCCCGAGGGCTACGACTCCATGGGCATGTGGGACAGGCTCTACGTGACCCGCTCGGACGTGCCCGCCGTGACCCACGTGGACTTCTCCGCGCGCATCCAGAGCGTGGGCAAGGACGTCAACCCCCGCTACTGGCAACTCATCGACACCTTCCGGCGCACCCAGGGCTGCGCGGTGGTGGTGAACACCAGCTTCAACGTGCGCGGCGAGCCCATCGTCTGCACCCCGGCCGACGCCTACCGCTGCTTCATGCGCACGGAGATGGACTACCTGGTGCTGGGCGACTGCCTGTTCGCCAAGGCTGACCAGCCGGAACTGCCCGACGACGCCGACTGGATGACCGAATACGAACTGGACTAGCGGGCACGAAAGATGCAAAAAAGGGCGGCATGATGAAGACAATCATTGCCGCCCTTCTTCTTGCCGTGCTCATCCCCGCCCAGCCCGCGCGGGCCGCCGACCAGGAGGCCGTGCTGCGCTGCGTGCTGCGGGAAATTCTTGCCTCGCTGACCTGCAAGGGCGTGGACGAGTTCCGCTTCGTGGGCAAGCGCGACGAGGTCTACGTCTTCAACACCCACTACGCGGCCAAGTTCACCGAATTCTACGTCCAGGTCTTCGACAGGGACGTGGTCGTCACCAGCAGGGCCTGGCAGGGCAACATGGCCTCGGCGCGCCTGACCTACGAGTCCCAGCCCGGATGCATCCAGGCCTCGGTGAACTCCACCTGGGGCGAATGCCGCGCCCCGCGCGTGGTGCAGTGCTGCGGCACGGACTGAGCCTGGCCCGTCAATCCCCCCACGTGATGCCGCGCATCCAGGCGTAGCCCGCCGCCAGGGCCGCCAACGGATAGAGCGCCCAGTCGAACCCCGCCTGCAAGACCCCCCAGGCGCAAAGCCACACCAGCGCGGCCACGGCCCAGGCCTCGGCCAAGAGCCTCATCTTCTTGCGCGCGCCAGGGCCCGCCCCGGAAAGCGGCGGCAGAAGCCCAGGCCCCTCCCGCCCCTCGCCGGGACGCGCCCCGGCCCGGCCGGACTGGAGCTTGTGCCCGCACTCCCGGCAGGCGGTGGCGTCGTCGGGGTTCTCCCGGCCGCATTTGTTGCAGTGCATTCGTGCGCCGTGCGTTGACAAATTCCGTGCGCGACCTAGAATTCGCGGACGGTCAACCATCCTACCGCCCGGCAACGCGGCGGGCAACCTCAACCAAGCGAGGCTTCATGAGCAAGGTCAGCGTCCCGGTTCCGGTCTACCTCGATCTGGTCCCCTGCCACGGCTGCGGCGCGTGCGCCGAAGTCGCCCCGGAAATTTTCGGCATGGACCCGGACGTGGAGCGCCCCTTTCTGAAGACCCACGAAGGGGACCAGGAAACTGTCCGCCAGGCCATCGCCTACTGCCCCAACGACTGCATCTCCACCGAGGACGAAGAATAGCCCTGCACCCGCCGGGCTCCGCCCGGACCCGCAAGGGGGAGTGCCTCCCCCTTGACCCGGCGATAGCTTCGCGGGCTTCACCCTTGCCCTGAAATATGGCCGCCCCTTCGCCTGGAAGCTCACTTCCAGGCGAAGGGGCGGCCGATTTTCATGCAACCGGAGATCGACGCGAAGCAATTGCGGGGTGCAGGGGCATCATGCCCCTGCCGGGTCAAGGGCGGAGCCCTTGCGGGGTGCGGGGCAGCGCCCCGCGTCACGCCTTGGGGTAGCCCACGCACTGGGCCATGATGATGCGCTGGGTGGACTCCAGGCCCATGGCCGAGGACAGCGCCGCCGTGTCGATGGAGGCGCGCACCACCGTGCCCAGGCCCATGGCCGCGCAGTAGAGGTACACGTTCTGGCTGACGTAGCCCGTGTCCGCCCAGGCCAGGCAGAGCTTTTCCTCGTCGGTCCTGCCCGCGGCCTTGTCCATGCGCGCGACGTAGACCAGGTTCACCGGGGCGGTTGCCGCGTAGGACTGCGTCCCGGTCAGGGCGCGCAGGTCGCCCGGCTTCACCTGCTTCAGGGCGTGGGGCTTGGCCTCGTAGAGGAACAGGCCGTCGGCCTTGGCCACGTAGACGTCGATCTCCTGCTTGTTGTGGGCCGAGGGCGCGGTCCTGCCGCCGGTCTCGGGCCTGTTCACGCCGAAGGCGGCCCAGAGAAGCCCGGAGAGCACCTCGAACGGCAGTTGCGTGTCCGCGTAGGCGCGGACGGTCCGCCTCGCGCGCAGGGCTTCCTCCAGGGTCTTGCCTCCCGTCCCCTTGGGGGCGGGCAGCTGCCCGGTCTGGGCCGCCAGGGGCGCGGCCCCCAGGCCGACGGCGGCGGCCAGGGTCCCGGCCGCTCCGATGAAGGCTCTTCTTTTCATATGCGAAGCTCCTTGTTCGCATGTTCGAGTCCCCCGCGAAACCGTGCGAGGGTAAGCCCCACCATATGCCCGGTTTGACGTTTTTGCCAGCACGCGCTTCCGGTGGCAGCATAATTGCATTTGTCTGCTTGACGACGCCAAGGAGTGATTACTTCTTACTGTCCGTACCGGAAAATCCAGGCTTCAAAAAAAGGACGCGCTCATGTTCACCAACCAGACCTTCAACGCCCTGACCGTGCTTCGCGCCATGCTCAGCGGCTACGCCGTGGAAATCCTCGGCGACAAATACGCCTACGACGAGGAGACCGGCCGCATCGGCGTGCTCAGCAAGAAGGGCGACGAGAGCTTCATCATCTTCGCGGACATCGACCTCAACCGCTTCCTCTCCATGTGCGAGCAGGTGGACCAGGACAAGATCGGCGAGATGCTCGCGGTGCTCCAGCACTCGGCCCACGCCGCCGCCGGGGAGGCCGGGCCCGCCGGCCGCAACGTCCACTGACCGGAAATGCAACCAGGGCTCTGCCCTGGAACCCGCCGGGGTCCAGGGGGAGGCTTCTCCCCCTGGTGGGTCCAGGGCGAAGCCCTGGTCTTCTCCCTTCCTCCCTTTCAAAAACGACGGCAATTCTTCATTTTTGAAAACTTTTCCCTCCGAAGCTTCTTGCTCTCCGAATACACTTTTGTTAAGTCGGCCCTTGCGAACGAGCCTCAAGACAAAATTGTCATTCATCATTCGCGCTGTACGGCTCGATTCCCAGGCAACGACCCGGATTCCGGCCCCTCGCCATCGAGGCCGGATCGAAACGAAGGGCGCGAAGCGCGCACGGGGCGCGTTTTCGCGGCACGCACACGCGGCCCTTCGCCAGGCCATACGAACGCCCCACGGCGGGAGGCAGACCCATGATCCAGGCGGGAGACACCGCGTTCATCCTTGTCAGCGCGGCCCTGGTGCTGCTCATGACCCCGGGCCTGGCCCTGTTCTACGGGGGCATGGTCCGGCGCAAGAACGTGCTCGGCACCTTGATGCAGAGCTTCATCATGATCTCGCTCATCAGCATCGAGTGGGTCTACCTGGGCTATTCCATGAGCTTCGGCCCGGACGTGGGCGGCTTCATAGGCGACCTGAGCTGGGCCGGGCTCTCCGGAGTGGGCGCGGCCCCCAACGCCGACTACGCCCCGACCATCCCGCACGTGCTGTTCATGGTCTACCAGTGCATGTTCGCGGTGATCACCCCGGCGCTGATCACCGGCGCCTTCGCCGAGCGCGTGAAATTTTCCTCTTTCGTCGTTTTCAGCGTGGCCTGGGCCGTGCTGGTCTACAACCCGGCCTGCCACTGGGTCTGGGGCAACGGCGGGTTCCTCAAGGCCATGGGCGTCCTGGACTTCGCGGGCGGGCTGGTGGTCCACCTGACCTGCGGCGCGGCCGCCCTGGCCGCCGTGATCGTGATCGGGCCGCGCAAGGACCACGGCAAGCGTCAATTCTTCCCCCACGACCTGCCCATGACGCTCCTCGGCACCGGGCTCCTCTGGTTCGGCTGGTTCGGCTTCAACGCGGGCAGCGCCCTGGCCGCCGACTCCGTGGCCGCCTCGGCCTTCACCGCCACCCACCTGGGCGGCATGGCGGGCATGGCCATGTGGACCGTGGTGGAGTGGCTCTACCAGGGCAAGCCCACCACCCTGGGCGCGGCCTCCGGGGCCATCGCGGGCCTGGCCACCATCACCCCGGCCGCAGGCTACGTCACGCCCAACAGCGCCGTGCTCATCGGCCTGACCGCCGGGCTGTGCTGCTATTTCGCGGTGGTGCTCAAGTCCAGGCTGCGCTTCGACGACAGCCTGGACGTGGTGGGCATCCACGGCCTGGGCGGGCTTCTTGGCACGCTCATGGCCGGGCTCCTGGCCACGAAGTCGGTCAACCCCAACGGAGCGGACGGCCTGTTCTACGGCAACCCCGCCCAGCTGGGCACCCAGGCCCTTGGCATCGCCGTGGTGGGCGCGTATGCCTTCGTTGTCAGCTTCGTGATCCTCAAGGCCGTGAACGCCTTCATGGGCCTGCGCCTGGACCCCGAGAAGGAAGGCGTGGGCCTGGACGTGGCCGAGCACAACGAAGCCGCCTACAACGAATAATCGAGGAGTCCATCCATGAAGAAGATCGAAATAGTCACCCGCCCCCACAAGCTGGAGGACGTGAAGCAGGCCCTGACCGCCATCGGGGTCAAGGGCATGACCGTGACCGACGTGAAGGGCTTCGGCAGGCAGCGCGGGCACACGGAGATCTACCGGGGGGCGGAGTACAAGGTCGATTTCATGCACAAGATCAAGATCGAGGTGGTGGTGGACGACGCGCGCGTGGCCGCCGTGGTCGCCGCCGCGCAGGAGGCCGCGCGCACCGGCCAGGTGGGCGACGGCAAGATCTTCGTCACCCCCGTGGACGAGGTGGTGCGCATCCGCACCGGCGAGACCGGGGACGACGCCATCTAACCTCGATTTATACGCCAAGGTAAAAAAACGACGGCCGCCCGCGATTAGCGCGGGCGGCCGTCTTCGTTTGCCGGGGGGCGGCTTAAGGCTTGCGGGCCTTGGGCCTGCACGCGCCGGTGCAGCAGCCGCCGGAGAGCATCTCGGAGTAGGCGTAGAGGATCCTGCGCTCGCGCTCGAGCTGGTCCGGGGTGAACGCGGGCGCGGGGTGGGCCTGGGCCAGGGCGGCGAGGTCCGCGTGGAAGGGGATTGCGCGCATGCCCGAGCCCAGCTTTTCGCCAGTTGCCGTGGCAATGAGCTCGGCCGAGCGGGTGTCCGTGGTCAGCGCCAGGGGCGCGGGCGGGTTCGAGAGCCTGGCGGCCGCCAGGGCCTCGCGCACGTAGGAGCCGGGCTCGCCCGAACAGAAGATCACGAACATGAGCGGCTCCCCCTGCTCGCCCAGGGCGGTCAGGTCGATCATGCGCGTGTAGTCCTGCCCGTCCACGGGGAAGCACACCCCGCGCTTGGGTTCGAGCCTGTCCTTGGGGTAGCCCCTCTCCTCCACGAACAGCCTTGCCAGGGCCTGGCGGAACTCCTCGTAGGAGGTCTCCTCCAGCTCCTCGCCGGTGAGGTAGTCGCGGATCACGGTGCCGAGCGATTCTTCGTGCATGGGTGTAGCCTCGCGGGGATTGCCGCCGTGGGGCGGCCAACCTCGATACTAGCCCCGGGAGGGGGCCACGGCAAGCCCGGCGGGCGCGTCTCTTCGTTTGACTAGCCGACCCCGATCGCCTACCTCCCTGCGCAAACGAAACAACCCGGGAAAGAGCATGCCGAACCCAGTCTGCCAAAACATATCGTCGTTTCTGGTCATGGACATCCTGGAGCGCGCCTGCGCCCTGGAGCGCGAGGGCAAGAACGTCATCCACCTCCAGATCGGGGAGCCGGACTTCGACACGCCGGAGCCCGTGAAGGAGGCCGCGGTCAAGGCCATCCGCGACGGCCAGACCCACTACACGCACTCGCTCGGCCTGCCCGCCCTGCGCGAGGCCATCTGCGCCTGGTACGAGCGTACCTACGGCGTCAACGTGGACCCGGGCCGGGTGGTCGTCACCTCGGGCACGTCGCCCGCCATGCTCCTGACCTTCTCCGCGCTCGTGCACAAGGGCGACGCCGTGGTGCTCACGGACCCGCATTACGCTTGCTACCCCAACTTCATCACCTACGCGGGCGGCCAGGTGCGCCGCGCCAGGACGCGCCCCGAGGACGGCTTCCAGTTCACCCCGGAGACCCTGGCCCCGCACGTTACGGACTCCCCGCGCGCCGTGGTGGTCAACTCGCCCTCCAACCCCACCGGCACCATCATGCCCGGCGAGCACCTGAAGGCCATCTGCGCCATGGGGCCCACCGTGGTCTCGGACGAGATCTACCACGGGCTGGAGTACGCCGGGGAACGCTCGCGCTGCGCGCTGGAGTTCACGGACGACTGCTTCGTGCTGAACGGCTTCTCCAAGCTCTGGGCCATGACCGGCTGGAGGCTCGGCTGGGTGATCGCGCCCAGGCGCTACGTGGCGGCCATGCAGCGCCTGCAGCAGAATTTCTTCATAAGCGCCGGCAGCGTGGCCCAGTGGGCGGGCATCGCGGCGCTCGGCGAGTGCGAGGCCGACGTGGCCCGGATGGTTGCGGAGTACGCCAGGCGGCGGGTGGTGCTGATCGAGGGGCTGGCGAGGCTCGGGCTCAAGGCTCCCGTGGAGCCCAAGGGGGCCTTCTACGTGCTGGCGGACGCGCGCCACCTGGGCCCGGACAGCCTGGCCCTGGCCCGCGACATCCTGGAGAAGGCCCTGGTGGGCGTGACCCCGGGCATCGACTTCGGCCCGGGCGCGGAAGGCTACCTGCGCTTCAGCTACGCCAACTCGGTGGAAAACATCGAGGAGGGGCTCGCGCGCCTGGGCAAATACATCGAGGCTCGCTCCTAGCGCGCCTCCCCCACGGCCAGCCGCGAGGCCAGCGCGGCCGCGCCCATGAGGCCCACGGACTCGTCCGCCACCAGCCGCACCGGGATGGCCGCCATGAGCGCCCCGTGGGTGGCGCTGGCCCTGAATTCCCGGGCCATCTCCGGCATGTCCAGGAGCCAGCCGTTTTTCGCCGCCACCCCGCCCGAGACGTACACCCCGCCCCGGGCCAGCACCTCCAGGGCGTAGTCGCGCAGGGCCCGGCCCAAAAACCTGGCGAACCAGCGGGCCGTGGCGTGGTCCCCCGACAGGCGCCCGGACACCTCCCGGGGCGTGAGCTCCTCGCCCGTGAGGTAGCGGTGGATGAGCGCCAGCCCCGAGCCCGAGACCACGCTCTCCCAGCGCACGAAAGGCTCGTTCAGCGCGTCCGCCGCGAAATTCTGGAAATCCTGCTCGGCCCGGCCGTTGAAGGGAAACGCCGCGTGACCGCCCTCGGAGCCGCAGACCGCGTACCCTCCCCGCCCGTCCGGGACCAGCGCGGCCTTGCCCAGGCCCGTGCCCGGCCCGACCACGGCCTGGGTCAACTCCTCGTCCATGCGCCCGGGCAGGACCTCCCTCGACCCGGCCTCGCCGAGCAGGCGGCAGCCGTGGGCCTGGGCCGTGAAGTCGTTGACCAAAAGCGAGCGCACGGGCAGCAGCCCGGCGGGCAGCGCGTCCAGGTCGAAGCCGTAGGCGATGTTCGGCGCGCGGCAGGCCCGCCCGCGCTCCACCGGCCCGGCCACGGCCAGCACGGCCGCCTGGGGCCTGGGATGGCCCAGGACCTCCATGGCCGCCCGGGCCAGCTCCGGGAAACTGGTGAAGCTCCGCGTGGGCAGGGTCTCCGCCCGGAGCAACGCGGGCCTGTGGAAGCCGCCCCCCGCCTCGAACAGGGCGAAGCGGCCGTTGGTGCCGCCGATGTCCGCCGCGAGTACAGTGGAAGAGTCCTGGCGCATGGTTTCTCCGTAGTGGCAATCGCGCCTGCGGGCAAGGCTAGCTGTTGTCAAAACACCGTGTTTCTGGAAAAACCGGCCTACACGCTCACTCGGGAGGGATCATGCGCAAGCGCGCCCTGTTCGCAGCCCTGTTCTCCGTCATCGTCATGGCCCAGGCCGCCCAGGCCGAGCCGGTCAGCTACAAGGAGCTGATGCCGCTTCTCGCCGTCAAGCTCCCGGGCTGGGAAGCGGGCGAGCCCACTGGGCAGACCGTGAAGTCCCCGGTGGAGGCCAGCGAGGCCAGCATCGAGTACACCAAGGGCGAGCTGATCCTGGAAGTGACGATCTTCGACGGCGGCCCGGCCATGGGCGCGGCCATGTCGGCCACCGCCCAGGTGGAGATGGAGAGCCCGGGCGAGGTGGTCAAGCCCGCCACGGTGAGCGGCTTCAAGGGTTCGCTCTACCTGCACACCAAGGACAACGAGGCCGAGCTGGTGCTGATGGTCCCGCCGCGCTTCGCGGTGTCGTTGCAGCTGCGCGGCTCGGCAGACGAGGCCGTGCTCAAGCAGGCCGCCTCGCAGCTGGACCTGGCCAAGCTCTCCTCCCTGGCGAAATAGCCCGTTCCCGCCATGGACAGGCTGGAGTCCCTGCTCAACTTCACGCCCATCGACGCCCGGCTGGCCTCCTGCGGCCAGCCGAGGCGCGAAGAGTTCGCGCTCCTGGCGGACGCGGGCTTCGAGGCCGTGATCAACCTGGCCACCGAGGCCTCCACCGGGCACCTGCCCGACGAGCCCGCCGTCTGCGCCCGCCACGGCCTGGACTTCACCTGGCAGCCCGTGAGCTGGGACGCCCCGCGCCTGGAGGACTACCTCGCCTTCCAGGAGTGGCTCGCCGCCAACCGTCATCGGAAAGTGCTCGTGCACTGCGCCAAGAACTGGCGCGCCTCCATGTTTTGCGCGCTCTACCGGATGCTGCGCGAGGGGTTGCCCCCCGGGGACGCGCGGGAGGCGATACTCGAAGTCTGGCAACCGGACGAGGCCTGGACGGAGCTCTCCCGCCTGGCGCTCGCCGGCGCGGGCAAGCCCCCCATCCGCTTCTGAGCGTCTCGGTGCGGCGTCCGGATAATAATTTGAAATAATTATTTTTATTCTTGAAAAACATGTTCATGTTTTTCAAGAACGCAACACTAGCCCTGCCCCTCGCCGCCCTCCCCCTTCCTGCCCGGGGCGCTTCCCAGGATCACGCTCACGGGTTCGGCCACGCGCACGTCGCGTTGCGGGAACGGGAACTCCACGCCGTGGGCCTTGAACAGGTCCCAGATGGACACCTGGATCTCGCTGGACACGCTGGACACCCCCAGGTGCGGCTGCGAGACCCACACCCTGAGCTCCAGGTCCACCCCGTCCGCGCCGAAGCCCTTGAGCAGCACCTTGGGCTCGGGGCTCGCCTGCGCGCGGTCCTTGCCCTTGCAGGCTTCGAGCATGAGGCCCATGGCCAGCTTGAGGTCGCTGGAATAGGTCACGGACACGGGGATCTTGATGCGCACGTCCGGGCCGGTGAAGGTCCAGTTGAGCACCTTGTTGGCGATGAGGTCGTCGTTGGGAATGAGCAACGCCTTGCCGTCCCGCGTGACCATGGAGGCGAAGCGCGCGCTCATGGAGTCAACTTTGCCGTACATCCCGCCGATCTCAATCACGTCGCCGGGCTTGATGGAGTTGTCCATGAGCAGGATCACCCCGCTCACCAGGTTGGAGACCACTTTCTGCAGACCGAAGCCCACGCCGATGCCCACCGCGCCGCTGAACACCGTGAGCATCTGCAGGTTGATGCCGACCAGGTCCAGGGCCGAAACCAGGGCCACGGCGTACAGCGCGGCCTTGACGAGCTTGGTGGTCAGCACGCGCACGCGGGTGTTCAGCCCGCCCATGCGCGAAAGGCTCGCGTCCAGAAGCGCGCACAGCCTGCCGATCAAAGGCAGCATCACGGCGAGCAGGAAGCACGCCTTGACGATCTCCAGGGCGGACACGCGCTCGTTGTCGAAGGTCAGGGCCAGGGTGTCCATGTAGGCGGCCACGTGGTCCAGGACGCCAAACACCTCCATGAAGAAGAAGACGGCCACCGCCGCCGTGACCGCCCTGGTCCAGCCCGGGGGCAGCAGCAGCGAGGCGAACAGCTGCACCAGGAACCAGGCCTCGCCCGCTTTGATGCCGAGTTCCGTCACCGTGGCGGGCCAGCCGCGCGCCTGGGAAAGCGCCAGCACGGCCTGGAGCGCGATCAGCACGAACATGGGCGTCAAAAGCCCCTGGAGCCTGTGCTCCACCCAGTCGCGCAGGGCCGGGCGGTCGCGGCTCACGCCGCCCAGGCGCGAACACAGAGCGCGGGCCACGAAATGGCCAAAAACCACGGAGGCCGCGCAGCCCATGGCCTGGATGAAGCCCTCCTGGTGCCAGACGTGGGTCGTGAACCACTCCCTGGCCGCGCCGGCCAGCGCCCCGGCCTCACCCGACAGCGAGAACCGCGCCATCCTAGCACCCCCCGCCCGGGCCGGACAAAAAGGCCTCGCCCGCGCCCGCCTGGCGTTGCTGATCCATGGAGCCTCCGCGTCTTGACAAGTTCGCCTCGCTTTGTTCTCTAGCACCTCCCCCGACCGGAAGGAAGCAGCCCAGTGCACGACGTTTTCACATTCCTGCTCACCGGAGCCACCCTGGGCCTGGCCGCCAGCCTGACCCCGGGGCCGCTCCAGGCGCTCATCTGCCTCCAGACCCT
Organism: Fundidesulfovibrio sp. YSD1; assembly: GCF_055397115.1. Classification (NCBI taxonomy): domain Bacteria; kingdom Pseudomonadati; phylum Thermodesulfobacteriota; class Desulfovibrionia; order Desulfovibrionales; family Desulfovibrionaceae; genus Fundidesulfovibrio; species Fundidesulfovibrio sp. YSD1. The sequence continues at coordinate 2,873,451 of NZ_AP043666.1, read as the reverse complement.
GACCCACGGCCCGCGCGAGGGCGCGAGGGTGGGCATGGCCCCCCTGTTCTCGGACCTGCCCGTGATGCTCGTCTGCCTTGTGGTGCTGGACGCCCTTTCCAGCCAGGCCTGGATTATGGGCCTGGTGTCCCTGGCCGGGGCCGTCGTTGTCACGCGCTTCGGGCTTTCCTCCATGCGCGCCCGGCCAGCCGACCCCGCGGCCGCGCGCGAAGAGGCCAGGTCATGGCGCAAGGGCGTGGCCGCCAACATCCTGAACCCCAAGATGATCCTTTTCTGGGCCACCGTGGGCGCGCCCACGGTGCTGGCCGCCTACTCGAGCTCCGCCGGCGCGGCCGTGGCGTTCCTCGCCTCGTTCTACCTGCTGCTGGTGGGCACCAACGTCGGCCTGGCCTGGCTCTCGGGCCGCTTCGCGCGCTTCCTCTCCGGCCCGGGCTACGCCTGGACCATGCGCGTGCTGGGTGCGCTTTTGCTGCTCGTGGCCCTGCGCCTGGCCTGGGACGGCCTGGCGCGCCTCGGCCTTGCCTAAGACCGCGCCCCCGCGCTACTGAAGACACTTCATCGATCACGCGAGGTATCCCCATGCCCCACAACAAGCCCTTCACCGTGGCGCTCATCCAGATGGCCCCGGCCGACACCCCGGCCCGCTCCATCGAGAAGGCCGCCGAGCTGTGCATCGAAGCCGAACGCCAGGGCGCGAAGCTTCTGTGCCTGCCCGAGCTCTTCGCCACGCCCTATTTCTGCCAGACCGAGGACCACGCCCACTTCTCCCTGGCCGAGCCCATCCCCGGCCCCACCACCGACGCCCTGGGCAAGGCCGCCAAGGCCGCCGGGGCCACCATCATCGCGCCGCTGTTCGAGCGCCGCGCCGCCGGGCTCTACCACAACTCCCTGGCCGTCATCGGCCCGGACGGCAACGTGCTCGGCGTCTACCGCAAGATGCACATCCCCGACGACCCGCTCTTCTACGAGAAGTTCTACTTCGCGCCGGGAGACCTGGGCTTCAAGCGCTTCGACACCGCCGTGGGCCCCGTGGGCACGCTCATCTGCTGGGACCAGTGGTACCCCGAGGCCGCGCGCCTGACCGCGCTGCGCGGCTCCAACATCCTCTTCTATCCCACGGCCATCGGCTGGCACCCCTCGGAAAAGGCACAGTACGGCGACGAGCAGCGCGACGCCTGGATGACCATCCAGCGCGCCCACGCCATCGCCAACGGCTGCTACGTGGCCGCAGTGAACCGCGTGGGGCACGAGATCCCCGAGACCGGCGGCGACGGGCTGGAATTCTGGGGCACGAGCTTCATCTGCGGCCCCATGGGCAAGATCATCGCCCAGGCTTCCACCAACAAGGAGGAGATCGTCCTGGCCGAGGTGGACCCCAAGCTCGTGGACACCACCCGCACCCACTGGCCCTTCCTGCGCGACCGCAGGATCGACGCCTACGGGCCGCTGGAGAAGAGATTCATCGACGAATAGAAGACCGGGAGAAACCCCTTTTTGTGAACAAAAAGGGGTTTCTCCCGGACCCTCTTCCCCCAAAAAACTTTAATGGGCTTCGCGGGTTTCACCGGTGAGAGTCGCGAAGCGAAACGGGAGTCCAGAGGGGCGAAGCCCCTTTGGCCGCCGGAGGCTCTCACCATGACCATCCCCCGCGCCACCGCCCTCACCGCCGACGGCTACCGCCTGCCCGCCGAATGGGAGCCCCACGCCGCCACTTGGCTGGCCTGGCCCAAGAACCCGCGCGACTGGCCCGGCAAGTTCCACCCCATCGGCTGGGTCTTCGGCGAGATCGTGCGCAAGCTTGCGCCCTACGAGAAGGTGCGCCTGCTGGTGGATGACGAGGCGTGGGAGGCCAAGGCCAGGCGGGTGCTGGAAAAGACCGGGGCCGACATGGACCGCGTGCGCTTCTACCGCATCCCCACGGACCGGGGCTGGTGCCGGGACATGCTCCCGGCGTTCACGGTGCGCGACGAGTCCCCCCGGGCGCGCGCCGTGCGCTTCGGCTTCACGGGCTGGGCCAAGTACCCCGACCACAAGCTGGATGCGGCGGCTTCGCCGCTGGTGGCCGAGGCGCTCAGGATGCCCTGCATGGACGCCGCCGTGGACGGCCGCCTGATGGTGCTCGAAGGCGGCGGCATCGACTGCGACGGCCAAGGCGTGATGCTGACCACCGAGGAGTGCTTCCTGGACCCCGTGACCCAGGTGCGAAACCCTGGCATGGGCGCCCGGGACTACGAGCGGGCCTTCAGGGAGCACCTGGGCGTGACCCAGGTGATCTGGCTGGGCAAGGGCATAGCGGGCGACGACACCCACGGCCACGTGGACGACCTCTGCCGCTTCGTGGCCCCGGGCAAGGTGCTCCTGTGCCGCGAGGACGACCCGGCCGACGAGAACTACCGCCCCCTGGAGGAGAACCGCGAGCGCCTGGAGGGCGTGAGGCTCGGGGACGGCTCAAGGCTCGAGGTCATCCCCCTGCCCATGCCCGAGCCGCTCTATTTCGACGGCGTGCGCGTGCCCGCGAGCTACGCCAACTTCTACATCGCCAACGGCACGGTGCTGGTGCCCACGTTCAACGACCGGCGCGACCGCGCGGCGCTGGGGATCATCGCCGAGTGCTTCCCGGACCGCGCCGTGGTGGGCATCCACGCCGTGGACCTGGTCTGGGGCTTCGGCACCCTGCACTGCCTCACGCACGAGCAGCCCGCCACGGCGGTCTAGCCCTTGGCCTCGAAGCCGCCGTTGGCCAGCGTCTCCTTGTTGTAGGGGAACTCTCCCCCGCCCATGGCCGTGAAGCTGCCGCCCGCGCCAAGGATCACGGCGTGCCCGGCGGCCGTGTCCCACTCCCAGGTGCGGTTGAAGCGCGGGTAGACGTGGGCCGCGCCCTCGGCCACCAGGCCGAACTTCAGCGCGGACCCTGCCTGGACCAGGGTGTGCTCGGGGAAGCGCTCCAGGTAGGAAGCCAGGCGCTCGTCCGGGTGCGAGCGGCTGCCCAGCACGATCACGGGCTTGCCCGGCTCCATGGGCGAGGTGCGGATGGCCTCGCGCTCCGCGCCCGAGCGCTTCACGCTGCCGAGCCCGGGCCCGCCCGCGTAGAGCGTGTCCGTCACCGGCACGTAGAGCGCCCCGAAAACCGGCCTGCCGCCCTCCACGAGCCCGATGTTCACGGCGAACTCCCCGTTTCGCTTCACGAACTCCTTGGTGCCGTCCAGGGGGTCCACCAGCCAGAAACGCCTCCACCGCCTGCGCTCGGCGTAGGGCTGCTTGGCCGTCTCCTCCGAGACCACCGGGATGTCCGGGAAGAGCGCCCCGAGCGACTGGAGGATGATCTCGTTGGAGGCCTTGTCCGCCCGGGTGATGGGCGAGTCGTCCTCCTTTTTCTCCACCTCGAAGTCCGTGGCGTAGACCTGCATGACGGCCTGCCCGGCCAGCCGGGCCACCGCGCATACCGCGTCGAAATCGATGTCCTTCATGGGGTTTTCCGTGGGGTTGCCTGGCCGTTCAGGGATTGTACGCGCCCAGGGCCTCGCCGAGCGGTCCCCCGGCCAGGGCGCGCCCGTCCTCGAGCACCAGGGCGTGGGTCATGGAGGCCGGGATCTCGTGCGGGTTGTGCGTGACCATCACCAGCTGCTTGCCCTGGGCGGCCAGGTCGTCGAGCAGGGTCAGGGTCTCGGCCCTGGCCTCGGGGTCCAGCCCGCCGAGGGGTTCGTCCAGGAGCAGCACGCAGGGGTCGAAGGCCAGGGCTCGCCCGATCATGGCCTTGCGCGCCTGGCCCTGCGAGAGCGTGGACATGGGCCTGTCCGCCAGGGCGGCGAGCCCGAGCCTGTCCAGCCAGTGGGCGGCCGTGGCCAGCATGGCCGGGCCGGGCGTCTCGTAGAGCCCGAAGCTGCCGAAGAATCCGGAGACGAGCACGTCCCGCACCGTGACCTCCGGCGGGTACTCGGCCTGGCCCTCCCAGGAGACCACGCCGAGCCTGGCGCGCAGGTCCCACAGGCTCACGGGCTCCGGCAGGCCGAAGCGGCTGATGAACCCGCCCGAGGGGTGCAGGTCCCCGGACAGGAGCTTGATGAAGGTGGACTTGCCCGCGCCGTTGCGCCCGGCCACCACCCAGTGCTCGCCGGGCGAGAGCTCCCAGTCCAGGCCGGAGAGGGCCTTCCTGCCGCCCAGTTCCACGTCCGCGCCCCTGACCACGATCACGGGCCCGGCGGGCGAGGGCCCGGCGGGCGAGAGGGACGCGCTGCGGGCGGACACGGCCCGGCGCTTTTTAGGCGCATCCGCCAGCGGCCCCTGGTACACGGCCTTGCCGTCCTCCAGCACGAGGGCGTCGAAGCCCAGGCCGGGAAGCGAGGAGAGGTGGTGCGTGGCCGCGGCCAGGCCGACGCCGCGCCCGGCTAGGTCCGTGAGCACGCGGTGCAGGAGCCGCCTGGAGGAGGCGTCCAGGCCGTCGGCGCACTCGTCCAGGAAGAGCCATTCGGGCTTCCTGACCATGGCCCGGGCCAGGAGCACGGCCATGGCCTGGCCTTGGGAAAGTTCGGTGAAGGGGCGATGGGCCAGGTCCGTGAGGTTCAAGCCCTCCAGGGCCTCGAAGGCCGCCGCGCGCTGGGCCTCGCCCACCAGGCCCGAGGGCAGGGGGGAATCCGTGAGCCCCGAGACCACGACAAGCCAGCCCGACACGCCCCAACCCCGCCTGCGGTAGAGGTCGCGCATGTCCACGCCCGCGAGCCCGATGCGCGGCCTGGCCTCCAGGGGGCTCGGGGAGGCCTTGCCGTCCGTCACGTAGAGGCGTTGCCCGGCGAAGCCGCCCCCGGGCAGCTGGTCGGGCCAGATCTCGCCCCTGGCCAGGCGCAGGAGCGTGGACTTCCCCGCCCCGTTGGCCCCGGCCAGGGCCACCCTGCCCCCGGGCGGCAGGTGCCAGGACACCCCGTCCAGGATGGGGCGCCCTCCCCGGCTGACGACGACGTTCTCCAGGATGATTTCAAGGCTCATGATCCGGGCCTTCTACCTCTGCCCCGGCCAAAAGGCCAGCACGGCTGGCCGCTTGCATTTCCTTGGTGAAACGGTCATTTTACCCCCGGATAGAGGGGGAGAACACCGTGGACAAGTGCAGCGTGCTGTTGGTGGACGACGAAGCCGAATTCATCGAGACCCTGGGCAAGCGCCTGGCCCGGCGCGGGCTGACCGTGCACCTGGCGGGCTCCGGGCCCGAGGCCCTGGAGGCCGTCCAGGCCCACGCCCTGGACGTGGTGGTCCTGGACGTGAAGATGCCCGGCATGGACGGCATCGAGGTGCTCCAGAAGATCAAGCAGATGAAGCCCGGCCTGGAAGTGCTCATGCTCACGGCCCACGCCAACGTGGAAGTGGCCATGCAGGGCATGGAGCTGGGTGCGTTCGACTACCTCATGAAGCCGGTGGAACTCGACGACCTGCTCTACAAGATCCAGGACGCCAACAAGAAGAAGTGCCTGACAACGTGAGCCAAAACGCGTGTTCACCCGCCTGAAGACATTCTTCTCGAGCCTCGTCGGTGGCCAGGATCAGGACCACGGGCTCTCTGACGAGGAAATTCTCGCCGAATTCAGGAAACGCTACCACAATTTCCGCCTGCTGCTCACGGCCAACAAGAAGACGCTCGGGATCATGAGCGAGATGGAACAGGCCCTGCGCGGCCAGTTCGTCTTCGGCATGTCCTTCGTGCGCTCCCAGGCCACGGCCGCCTCGGTGAACGTCTACCGGATGGTCAAGCACCTCTCGGAGATCGCGCCGGGCAAGTACGACGCCCTTTTCGACAGCCTGAAGGCCGTGCAGGCCCGCATCGCCCAGGTGCTGGACCGCCAGCCCCAGACCGCCGCCACCGAGCTCGTGCTGCCCCTGGAGGCGGTCACGCGGGAGATGTCCGACCAGGTGGGCTCCAAGATGGCCAACCTGGGCGACATCATGAGCCGCCTGGACCTGCCCGTGCCCGCCGGGTTCGCGGTGACGGCCCTGGCCTACGCCCACTTCATGGAGGAGACCGGCCTCAAGGAGGAGATCGACCGCCTGTTCCTGGCCGTGGGCTCGGACGACCACGCCAAGCTTTTGCCCCTGTGCTCGCGCATCCAGCAGATGATCGCCCAGGCCGAGCTGCCCGAGGCCGTGGCCCAGGCCATCCTGGGGGCCTACAGGGAGCTCGAGGCCAAGACCGGGCCCTCGGTGCGCGTGTCCCTGCGCTCGAGCGCCCTGGGCGAGGACGCGGCCGGGCAGTCCTTCGCCGGGCAGTTCCGCAGCGTGCTGGGCGTAAGCCCCGAGGAGCTTCTGATCACCTACAAGGAGATCGTGGCCAGCAAGTACAGCCCCCAGGCCGTGACCTACCGCCTGGCCAAGGGCATCCCGGACCAGGACGTGGCCATGTGCGTGGGCTGCATGGCCATGGTGGACGCGCGCTCCGGCGGGGTGATCTACTCGCGCAACCCCCTGGCCATCCGCGACGACGAGGTCTACGTGCACTCGGCCTGGGGCCTGGCCAAGACCGTGGTGGACGGCGCTGTGGCCTCCGACCTTTTCGTCGTGCGCCGCGGAAACCCGCCGCAGCTGACGCAGAAGCGCGTGGCCCACAAGGACAGGCTCTTCGCCTGCGACCCCGTGGCCGGGGTGTGCCGCCACATGGACACCGGCGAGAAGGGCTTCGAGCCGAGCCTCAGCGACGAGGACGCCCTGCGCTTGGCACAGGCCGCCATCACCCTGGACGGCGTCTACGGCGAGCCCCTGGACATCGAATGGGCCATGGACCACGAGGGGCGCATCTTCCTGCTCCAGTGCAGGCCGCTCAGGCAGATTCCCGCCGGGGCCGCGCCAAGGCCCCCGGGCCAGTTCGGCAAGCCGCTGCTCTCGGGCGGGGTCACGGGCAGCCCGGGCGTGGGTGCGGGCCGCGCGCACCTGGTGGCCCGCGACATGGACATGCTGACCTTCCCGGACGGGGGCGTGCTGGTCTGCTCCGAGGCGGCCCCGCGCTGGGCCACTCTGCTCGGCCGGGCCTCGGCCCTGGTGTGCGAGCGCGGCAGCACGGCCGGGCACCTGGCCAACGTGGCCCGGGAATTCGGCGTGCCCGCCATCATGGGGCTCTCGGGAGCGGTTTCCGCGCTTTCGGGCAAGGAGGTCGTCACGGTGGACGCCGACGGGCTGGCCGTCTACCCGGGCGCGGTGGAGGGCCTCCTGGCCCTAGCCCAGCCCTCGCCCGAGGCCGAGGAGCCCCGCTCGCCCATGCACGCCATCCTGCGCGAGGTGCTGGACCTGGTGGCCCCGCTCAACCTGCTGGACCCCTCCGCCCCGGAGTTCGCGCCCGAGCACTGCCGCACCCTGCACGACATCACCCGCTTCTGCCACGAGAAGTCGGTCATCGAGATGTTCCGCTTCGGCCAGGATTTCCACTTCTCCAAGCGCGCCTCCAAGCAGCTCAAGTACCGCGTGCCCATGAAGTGGTTCTTCGTGAACCTGGACGACGGCTTCACCCACGACATCAAGGGCAAGTACGTCACCCTGGGCGAGATCGCCTGCGAGCCCGTGCTCGCCCTCTGGGAGGGCTTCGTGGCCGTGCCCTGGGAAGGTCCGCCCCCGGTGGACGCGGCCGGGCTCCTGCACATCGTGGCCCACTCCACCGTGAACCGCGACCTCACCGCGGGCGGCTACAGCGCCTACGCCCAGGGCAACTACTTCATGATCTCGAGGCATTACATGTGCCTGAGCTCGCGCTTCGGCTACCACTTCTGCACCGTGGAGGCCCTGGTGGACGAGCGCGAGAACGAGAACTACGTGAGCTTCCAGTTCAAGGGCGGCGCGGCCGAGCAGGACAGGCGCATGCGCCGGGCCAGGTTCGTGGCCGAGACGCTCGAGAACTACAACTTCCGCGTTGAGATGCAGGGCGACGAGATGCGCGCGGTGTACGCCAAGGGCCCCATGGACCTGATGCTCGACCGCCTGCGGGTGGTGGGCTACCTGCTCATGCACACCAGGCAGTTGGACATGGTCATGACCAACGAGGCCCTGGTGGAGCATTACCGCCGGCGCTTCGCCCGCGAGATAGGCGGCATCCTGCGCGAGGCCGGGGAGCGGCACATGGCCGAAGTGATGCGGGAGATGGCGTGAACGGGGATGAGTGCCCCCGCCTGACCCAGCAGGAGATCGATTTTCTCCTGGGCATCTATTCCTGCGAAAAGGCCCGCGCGCTAGCCCCCGGCGCTCCCGGGGAGGCCGGGCCGTCCGCCGCCCCGTGCTTCCCCAACGTGCTTCGCGAGGGCGCGCAGGGGCTCGGGCTCAGCATCGGCGAGGCCGCCTTCCTCTGGCGCGCCCTGCTGGACGCGCTTTTCGAGAAGGAGATGGGCCTGTCGCCGACCCAGTGGGTGATCGTCTGGGCGCTCGCGGCCCGGGGGGGCGAGCAGCGCAAGGACCGGCTGGCTCCCGCGCTGGGCATCGATCCCCTGGAGATGAACGCGGAACTGGCCGGGCTCGAACGCCGGGGGCTGGTGAAGCTCCTCGATCCGCCGCCGGAGGGCGGCTCGGCCGGGGCCACGGCCTGCATCGGCGACTTCTCCTCCATGCAGAGGCTCATGCGCCTGACGCGCAGCCTGCGCGACGACGCCCTGGAAGGCGTCGACGAAAAGGACGTGGCCGCCATGCACGCCACGCTTCTGAAAATCCTCGGCAACCTTCGCGCCATGTCCGGGCGCCTCAAGGCTCCTCAAGCTCCCCGCTCAGCTGAAACTTCCTCATGAAGGCCCGGTCGATGCGGTCCTTCAGCCAGAAGGCCGTGCGTCCCTCGTAGGCCAGGCCGCCCTTGGACAGAATCCCGCGCCCGTCGCCGCAGTTGAGGATCAACAGGTAACCCCCCTGCGTCCCGGTGAACTCCATGGGCTCCCGCCCGTCCAGGGCCGCCAGCAGGTTCTGGTGCAGCACGGGGTTCTGGCGCACGGGGTAGACCCCGACCTTGTCGAGCTCCCCTGGGGCGAAGCTGATGCAGTCGCCGCCGCCGAAGATGTTCGGGTGGCTCACGCTGCGCAGGCGCGAATCCACCAGGATCCCGCCCTTGGGGCCCATGCGCACACCGAAGCGCGTCAGGTCCGGCTGCGGGACCACCCCGGCGGCCAGCAGGGCCATGTCGTAGGGCACGCGCAGCCCGTCGCTCAGTATCGCCGCGCCCTCCTCCAGGCGCGAAACCGAGAGCCCGTCGAATATCATGATGCCCCTGCGCGCGAGCGACCGGTAGGCCAGCCGGCGCACCTTCTCCGGGAAGCGCTTGAGCAGCCCCGGGCCCGGGGCCAGGGCCACGTCCGGGGTTTCGGCGCAGCCGCAGCCTACCAGGCGGCAGGCCGCCCCGGCCAGCTCGAAACCGGCCGGGCCGCCGCCGATGACCAGCACCTTGGGGGCGCGGCCCAGCTCCATCACCCGTTCGACGAGGCCCTTGGCCGCGATCAGGTTCTCGATGGGCTTGACCGCGAACACGTCCGGGCGGCCCGAGCCCGTCACCTTGGGCGGCACCATGGACCCGGTGTTGAAGGAGCACACGTCATAGCCCACGGCCATGGAGTTCTCCAGGCGCGCCACGTTCCTGTCCGGCTCCAGGGCCGTGAAGCGGCTGCGGATGAACGTGGCCCCTCCGGCCTCGGCCATCTTGCGCACGTGGAAGCGGCATTCCCGCGGCTCGTACTGGCCCGCGAACATGCCCGGCCCCATGCCCGAATAGTAGTGGTAGTCCGCCGGGCTCACCACGGTTACGTGGTGGCCGCCGTCGCGGTAGAGCGCCAGGTTCGCCAGCACCGTGAGGTGGGCGTGGCCCGCGCCGAGCAGGAGGAGGTGCTTTCCCATATGCACGCTATGCGGGAAAGCGGGGAAGAAGGCAAGGGACGCTTGGCGGCGGCGAAGCCCCGGCCTAGTGCTCCATGATGAGCTCGAGCCTCTTGAGCTCCGTCAGCAGGGACTTTTCCTCGATGGGCTTTTGCAGGAAAGCCGTGGCGTCGCCCAGGAACATGGCGTTGTGGGTGTCCTCGGCGTCCTCGAGCACGGAGGTGATGATGATCTTGGCCCGGCAGACCTTGTCCACGCCGTGGTCCTTCTCCACGTCGCGGATTTCGCGCATGGCCGTGGCCCCGTCGATCTCTGGCATGCGCAGGTCCATGCAGACGAGGTCGTAGGGCTTGCCCTCCTTGAGGGCGCGCTGGAAGGTCATCACCGCTTCCTCGCCGTTCTCCGCCACGTCGCACACCGCGTAGGGGTGGAGGATGTATTCGAGGAAACTGCGGCTGTAGAAGTCGTCGTCGACGATGAGCACACGCATGCCGGACTCCGTCTTGGGCTGGCAATTCAAGCGGATGAGAGTAGCCGTGTAGCGTCCGCCCCGACGCCTGTCAAGGACGGGAAAACACGCGCGCCGCCTGGGCCGCCGGGCGGCTCAGGGGTGGCGGAAGTCCCGCATGAGCATCTCCTCGGCCTCGTCGCGGGGCACGGGCTTGGAGAACAGGAAGCCCTGCCCCAGCTGGCAGGAGAGGCCCTTGAGCTCGGAGAGCTGGCCGTGCTCCTCCACGCCCTCGGCCACCACCTCCAGGCCCAGGTTGTGCGCCAGGCCCACGATGGCCCCCACGATCTCGGAGTTCTCGTGGCCCTCGCCCATCTTACCCACGAAGCTGCGGTCGATCTTGAGCGTGTCCAGGGGGAAGCGGTGCAGGTAGGCCAGGGAGGAGTAGCCCGTGCCGAAGTCGTCGATGCTGATCTTCACGCCCAGGTCCTTGAGCAGGCTGAGCATCCGCGAGGCGAACTCGGCGTTCTCCATCACCTTGCTCTCGGTGATCTCCAGGCGCAGGGTCTCGGGCGGGATGCCCGTCTCGTCCAGGATGTGGCGGATCTCGGCCACCAGCTCCAGATTCATGAACTGCTTGGCCGAGAGGTTCACGCTCATGGAGAGCCTGGGCTCCCCGCCGGCCAGCTTGTGCCACTCGGCCAGCTGGCGGCAGGCGTTTTTCAGCACCCACTGGCCGATGGACATGATGAGCCCGGTCTCCTCGGCCACGGGGATGAAGTCCGAGGGCGGGATGAGCCCGCGCTGCGGGTGCTGCCAGCGCACCAGGGCCTCGAAGCCCCGGACCTCGCCCGAGTCGATGCTCACGATGGGCTGGTAGTGCAGCGTCAGCTCGGAGTTGTCCACGGCGCGCCTGAGGTCCGTCTCCAGTTGCAGGAGCGAGGTGGCGGCCTGGTGCATGGAGGGATCGAAGATTTCGTAGCGGTCCTTGCCCAGGGCCTTGGCGCGGTACATGGCGATGTCCGCGTCGCGCACCAGGTGCTCGGCGCGCTCGTAGGTCCAGGTTTTGAGGACCACGCCCACGCTGGCCGAGGTGAAGACGTTGCGGCCCTCGACCTCGAAGGGCCTGCCCAGGTCCTCGTGCAGCCGGGCGAGCACGCGGGTGGCGTCCAGAGTGCCGGAGATGTCGTCCACCAGCACGGCGAACTCGTCGCCGCCGAAGCGGGCCACGGTGTCCATGGGCCGGAGCGCGTTCTTGAGCCTGGCGGCCACCTCCACCAGGAGCCTGTCCCCGGCCATGTGCCCCAGGCTGTCGTTGATGACCTTGAAGCGGTCCAGGTCCAGGAAAAACACGGCGAAGCGGTAGCCGTGCTTGCGCTTGGCCCGGCTGAGCGCCCACTCCAGGCGGTCCATGAACAGCAGGCGGTTGGGCAGCCCGGTGAGGGCGTCGTGGAAGGCCTGGTGCCTGAGCTGCTCCTCGGCGCACTTGCGCGCGGTGACGTCCTGCACGAGGCCCTCGTGGTACTGGAGCGCGCCGTCCTCGCCGCGCACCTCCCAGGCGCTCTCGCTGACCCAGACCACCTTGCCGTCCTGGCGGCGCACCTCGGACTCGAAATCGAGCACCTGGCCGGAGCCGGCCAGCTTCGCCCGGAACTTGGCCCGCCTGGCGGGGTCCAGGTGGTGCGCCTCCCCGGCCGGGAAGCCGTCCATGAGCTCCTCGGGCGAGCCGTAGCCGTAGATGCGCGCCATGGCCGGGTTGGCCGAGAGGTAGCGGCCGTCCGGGGTGACCTGGAAGATGCCGTCCGGGCAGTGCTCGAAGATGGAGCGGTACTTGGCCTCGGCGCGGCGCAGGTTCTCCTCGGCCAGCTTGCGCTTGGTGATGTCGATCACCGTGCCTTCGTAGAACAGGGGCTCGCCGTCCTCGCCCCTGACCACGCGGGCGTGCTCGCTGATCCAGATCACGCGGCCGTCCTTGCGGTACACCTGGGACTCGAACCCGGCCACGTGGCCGCTTTGGCCCATGGCCTCGCGGAACTCCCCGCGCCGGTCCGGGTTGACGTAGAGCATGGAGCCGATGTCGGTGACCTGGTCGGCAAGCTCCTGAGGGGAGCCGTAGCCGTAAATGCGCGCCAGGGCCGGGTTGGCGGAGATGTAGCGGCCGTCCGGCGTGGTCTGGAAGATGCCTTCCTGAGCGTTCTCGAAGATGGCGCGGTATTTCTCCTCGGCGAGCTTCAGGCGCTCCTCGGCCAGTTTGCGCGCCGTGACGTTCTCCACCGTGCCTTCCAGGAAGCGCTGGCCCGGGTTGGCCCCGTGCACCAGGCGCGCGGAGAGCGCCAGCCAGATGGGCTGGCCGTCCAGGCGGCGGGTGAACACCTCGAAGCCCGAGACCTCGCCCGAGTCTCCGAGCAGGCTCCAGAGCTCCAGGCCCTTTTCAGGGTCGTTCAGGAAGAGCTCGCACAGCTCCGGCCGGGCCAAAAGCTCCTCGGTGGAGGAGCAGCCCAGTATCTCGGCCAGGGCCGGGTTGACCATGGTCAGCTTGAGGTCCAGCGTGGCCTGGAAGATGCCCATGACCGCGTTCTGGACCACGCCCCGGTACTGGCGCTCGGCCAGCCTCAGGGCCTGTTCGGCGGTCTTGCGCGCGGTGATGTCGGTGTAGATCCAGAACATGCCCACGCGCACGCCACCCGCCACGATGGGGCAGCCCACCACGAGCACGTCCACCTCGCCCCCGTCCTTGCGGCGGCGCACGGTCTCGCGCTGGATGAACCCGGCCTCGGCCGCCGCGCGGCGCAAGCCCTCGGATTCCTCCATCAGCTCGCCCGAGACGATGAGCTCCGGCAGGAAGCGGCCCTTGGCCTCGTCCGGGGTGTAGCCGAAAAGGGCCTCGAACCCGCGGTTGACCTCGACCACGTCGTACTCGCCGTCCACGATGGCGATGGCCTGGGGTGAATTCTCGAAGAGCTGGTCGAAGTAGGCGCGGTGCAGAAGCAGGTCGCTGTCCACGGACGCGCCAGGGACCTTGACCCCCACCTTGCCCAGCACGCGGCGCACCGAGGCGAGCATGGAGGTCTCGTTGGCGGGGTCCACCCCGTCCACCACCAGCGGGTCGCGCCCGGGCACGCCGCCGGAGGCGCTGCCGCGAGGGGCGAGCACCACCACGGGCACCTCGGGCCGCCTGGACCTGACCAGGCGGACCGTGGCAGCGAGGTCCGCGCCTTCGGGATGGTCGCCGCCCAGCATGACCAGGTCCCAGTCGTAGCTCGAAAGGCGGGCTTCCAGGGCCGGTTCGGAATCGACGAGAACGTAGGAGGGAACGAAGCCTCCCTGCGCGAGGCCGAGCACCAGCCGCCGGGCCGTCTGCTCGGACTGGTGGGCGATGAGGACGCGCAGGGAACTGCTCATGATGGTCTCTGGTGTCTGCTGCTTTCAGGACGCATCGGCTGGGGGCCTTACATACTGGCAACCGTTGCCGTACGCCAGACAAAAATTCCAGCCGCCGCGCCGGCCCGCTTCACCCCGGGTGCAGCTCCCCGCCCGTCCTGGCGGCCAGGGCCACGAACTCTTCCAGCGCCTGTCCGAACTCCTCCAGCACCGGCGAAACCTCGCCGGGCACGCCCGAAGCCAGCGCCTGCTCCAGCACCTGGGCCGCCGCGCCCAGGCGCACGCCCCCGAGGTTCGCCGCCAAGCCCTTGATGGCGAAGGCCAGGGCGCGCATCTCCTCGCGCGCGCCGGACGCGGCGTGGGCGCGCATGAGCGCCGCGGCCCCTTCGTACTCCCGCACGAAGCCCTTGAGCAGCCGTCCGTAGAGCTCGCTGTTGCCCATGAGCAGCGCCAGGGCCCGCGTGGAGTCGAGCGCCCTGGCACAGCGGTCCTCCCGGTCCGGCCCGGCCAGCACGCCACGCAGGGCCGCGAAGAGCGCCGCAGGGGTGTAGGGTTTGCTCACGTGGCCGGCCATGCCCGAGGCCAGGCTCTCGCGCCGGTCCTCCTCGCGGGCGTGCCCGGTCACGGCGATCACGGGGAGCGCCTCGCACCCAGGCAGCCTGCGCAAGCGGCGCAGGGTCTCGAAGCCGTCCATCCCGGGCATCTGGATGTCCATGAGCACCGCGTCGAAGCCCTGGGCCGCGAGCATCTCCAGGGCCTTGGCCCCGCTCTCCGCGCCCGCCGGGATCACGGACCCCAGCCTGAGCATCTCCACGCCCGTGTGCCGCCCGAGGTCGTTGTCGTCCACCACGAGCACGCGCTTGCCCGCCAATCCCTCGGTCAGCGCGGAGAGGTCGTCCTGGCGGTGCCGCCCGGGGCTTTCGCCCCCCCCGCCGGCCAGCGGCAGCTCCACGCTGAAGCTGAACGTGCTGCCGCGCCCCGGCTCGCTCTCGGCGCGAAGCTCCGAACCCATGAGCGCGAGCAGCCTGCTGGCTATGGCCAGCCCCAGCCCGGCCCCGCCGAAGGAGCGCGTCATGCCCGACTCGGCCTGGACGAACGGCTGGCACAGCTCGGCCACCCGGGAGGGGTCCATGCCTATGCCCGTGTCCGACACGGAGAAGCCGATCCTGGCCGTGCGCCCGTCCTGGGCCTCCAGGCTGGCTTCGAGCACCACCTCGCCCTCGCGGGTGAACTTCACGGCGTTGCCCACGAGCACGGCCAGCACCTGCTCCAGGCGGTCCGGGTCGCCCACGAGCCTTTCCGGGAGCGTGTCCAGGCCCTCGGCGCGCAGCCCGATCCCAACGGCGCGGGCCTTGTCCCCGTACTTGGCGAGCGCGGCCAGGGCGGCCCTCGAGGGCTCGAAACCGGCCTCGCGCAGGCGAAGCCCCCCGGCCTCCATGCTCGAATAGTCGAGCACGGACTCGAGCACCTTGAGCAGCACCCGGCTGGCCTCGAGGATTTTCTGGAGGTTCTCCTGCTGCGTGGGCGCGAGCGGCGTGCGCAGGGTCAGTTCGGTCAGGCCCATGATGGCGTTCATGGGCGAGCGGATCTCGTGGCTGATGTTGGCCAGGAAGCGGCCCTTGGCCTGGTTCGCCTCCTCGGCGCCCTTCCTGGCCTCCATGAGCGCGGTCACGTCCGTGATGGCCGCCACGCACCCCCTGGGTTCGCCGGTCTCGCCCGGCAGGGCCCCGAAGCAGACGCTGCCCCAGAACTCCTGGCCGCCCGCGCGCACGAAGCGCTTGAGCATGCAGGCCCGGCTGACCGCCCCGCCCATGACCTTGGCGTGCATCTCCGCGCAGGCGGCGTGCTCCGAAGCCGGGGCCAGGTCGTAGAGGGTCAGGCCCCTGGCCTGCATGGGGGAGTAGCCGAACAGGTCCGAGAAGCCCTGGTTGACCAGGCTCACGCCGCCCTTGGCGTCGATCTCCACGATGGCGCTGTCCACGGCGTCGAAGATCGACTCCAGCCTGGCCCGGCTGTCGCGCAGCTCCCTGCGGGCCTGCTCCCTGGCGGTGACGTCGTGGATCACCGACTGGAGCAGCAGGGCCCCGTCCCTGCGGATGGGGCCGGAGTAGATCTCCACGTCGCGCTCCTCGCCGGAGGCCAGCCTGTAGCGGGCGGGGTACGGGGCCCCCTCGCCGCGCATGGCCAGGGCCACGGTGCGCCCGAGGGTTTCCTTGGGCAGGAGGTTGAACGATTCGAGGGGCATGCCCGCCAGCTCCTGCCGGGACCAGCCGAAGAAGCGCTCGGCCGCCGGGTTTGCGTCGGCCACGCGCAGGTCGAGGGGATCCACCAGGAGCTTCACGGCCGGGCTGTTTTCGAACATCCCCCGGGTGAGCTCCAGGGAGGCCTCCAGCTCGCGGCTGATGCGCCTGCGCGCGCGGATCTCCCGGGCCAGGCGTTCGTTGACCTTCCTGAGCCTGCGCGTGCGGCGCTCCACCAGCGCCCTGAGCCGCTGGGGCTGGAGCGCCAGGGCGAAGGTCAGCCCGGCCATGCACGCGCCCAGCGCCGCGCCGCCCAGGTAGGCGGGCCACTGGTCCCAGGCCGACGGGGGCGGACGGTCCGGGCCCACGGTGAGGGCCAGGCGTATCCCGGGCACGTCGAGCGGCAGGGTCACGCCCACGGGCAGGGCTTCGGCCGCCCCTGTCACGAGCACGGACTCCCCGGGCGACCCGCTGCCCTTCTCCAGCCTGTAGAGAAGGCCCGAGGAGGCCAGGGTGTCCAGCCCGGCCCTGCGCGCGAGGTTCTCCACGCCGGCCAGGGCGGTGACGAAACCCCAGAACTTCTCCTCCGGGTCGTCGGCCAGGGACACCGGGGTCTGGGCGACCAGGCAGGCCTTGCCGCTGGACGCAGTGAACGGGCCGCTGACGATGCTTTCCTTGTTGCGCAGGGATTCGCGGCTGGCGAAGCGCCTCTCGGGGTCGTTGAAGAGGTCCTTGCCGCGCCCGCCCTCGTAGCCGGCCTGGGGATAGATGGTGGCGAGCACCCCGCCCGGGGCCAGGCCGATGCGCTCGACGCCCTCGAACGAGGCTATGGCCGCCGCCGCGGCGGTTTCCATGGGGATGCCCCGGCGTTCGCACACGGGCACCCACGCGGCCATCAGCCGGGCCGCGTCCACCAGGTGGCGCACCTCGGACTGGAGCTCGCCCGCCTTGGCCCTGCATTCCGAGGCCAGCCGGTCGGACAGGGACTCGCGCTCGCGCTCGGCCTGGCGCGACGCGTGGATGTGGGTGAGGGCCAAAACCGCCAGGAAGACGGCCAGGGCTAGGAGCAGTGGCTTGGTCGTTTGCATGGCTCGCAGGCTGTGCGGTGAGAGGGTGCTGGGCCGCCGCGCAGGGATTTACTACCGGCCAGCCCCGCGAAAGTAAACGGGATCGGCGCAAACAAAAAGGCCCCGCCTGAAATGGCGGGGCCTTCGTACGGACGGGTGCGGGAGCCTAGAAGACGCCCAGCAGGGAAAGCCCCAGCAGGACCAGGCCGACCACGGCCACGCGCTTGACCACCAGGGGGCTGACGCGCTTGGCGATCTGGGGGGCGATGAAGCCGCCCAGGATGGCCGCCGGGAACATGATCAGGAAGAAGGTGAGGTCGAAGTTGCCGAACTGGTAGTGGCGCATGGAGCTCATGAGCGTGTTGAAGAAGATCGCCAGAAGCGAGCTGCCCACCACCAGGTACATGGGCAGGCCCAGCACCACGGTCATCAGCGGGACCATGAAGGGGCCGCCGCCGAAGCCGAACATGGAGGAAACGATGGCCAGTATGAAGGCCCCGATGCAGCCGACGATGATGTTGACCTTGAACTCGTGTCCCCAGAATTCAACTGTGATATGCATGGAGTGTCTCCTTGATCCTTGCTCGGGTTAGGCCTTGGCCTTGGCCGATTCCTCGGCGCGCTTCTTGAATTCCTTGAGGATGGCCTGTTCCTTCTTGTTCTTCTCCAGGTAGCCGGGCGTGGTCTGCCAGAGCATGAGCGCGCCGAGCACGAGCAGGATGATGCCGAAGACGAACTTGAACTGGTCCAAGGTGATGAGCTCGGTCAGCTTGGGGCCGATGAAGCCGCCCGCGGCCATGGCCAGGCCCATGATCACGCCCAGCTTCCAGCTGATGAACTTGATCTTGGAGTAGTTGAAGATGCCGGAGCCCTGGGAGAAGAGCACCGTGGGGGTGACGGTGCCGGCCACCACGGTGTGCGGCAGCACGGGCCAGAGCGAGAGAAGGATCGGGTTGAGCAGGAAGCCGCCGCCCGCGCCCATGAGCACGCCGAACACGCCGATGCCCAGGGTGAGCAGGAAGGGCCAGATCATGTTCATGCTGGTGCCCGCGTTCTCGAGGTAGAGCACGGGGAAGGCGATGGAGTTCTCCAGGGTGGCGGGCTTGGACTTGAGGTCCTTGTCCGAGTAGGCAACGATGGTGTACTTGCCCGGGGCGCTGCCCTCGGCGATCTTCACCTTGGCGGAGTAGGAGCCGTCGGGCTGCACCTGCACGGTGGGGGAAAGGAGCTTGCCCGGGGTGCGGAAGCGGGCCTTGGTCAGCTGCATGGAGCGGCGCTTGGCCTCGGCGGCGTCCAGGGCGGGCAGGTGGTCGCCGCGCGAGCCGATGATGGAGGCCACGAGCGAGGTCTGGTAGGCTTCGATGGCCACCTTGGCCGGGACGTTGTAGGCCACGTCCGCGCCGAGCTCCTTCAGGGCGTCGGAGTAGGCGAACTTGGCGCCCTGGGCCCTGAACTTCTCGTAGACCTCCTTGGTGGAGGCCGGGGTGTAGATCTGGTAGTAGGCGGGCAGGCCTTCGGTGAGGTAGAGCTTGTAGGGCCTCACGCCGTCCTTGTTGGGCCTGTCGTCGAAGAAGACCGCGCGGACATCGTTCTCGTTGTAGACCTCGAGGTACACGGGCTTGCCCGGCTGGGTCTTGCCCGTGACGGTCACCTCGCCGCCGTTGGAAAGGCTGGTCTTGTCGAGGGAGAGGGTGACGCCCCCTCCTCCCGCTTCGGCCGCCGGGGCCGGGGCCGGGGCGGCGGCCTTGTCCTGGGCCTGCCCGAAGGGGACGAAATACGACGCCATGACCAAGCACAGCATCACGAGGGAAACTATCGCGCGTTTTCTCGACATAACCTACGACTCCTTTATCCCATCCTGTTTTATTATGATGTCGGCCGCAACCACCACAGAGGCGGCCTAAACTCCCGGTTCCTCGAGCTGATGCTTGAGGAGCTTCTCCCCCCACGAGGCGCGGACGCTCTTGGAGGCCTCGTTGGGCCGCACGAACTCCAGGGCGTGGGCGCAGCAGCCGGTCACGCAGGCCGGATTGCGCCCGGTGTCGATGCGGTCGCGGCAGAAATCGCACTTGATGGCCTTGCCCGAGGCTTCGTCCCACTGGGGCACGTTCCAAGGGCAGGCGATGATGCAGGCCTTGCAGCCGACGCACAGCTTGGGCTGCACGAAGACGATGCCGTCCTTTTCGCGCCGGGTCATGGCCCCGGTGGGGCAGGCCGAGACGCACCAGGGCTCCTCGCAGTGGAAGCACGGCATGAAAAGGCTCATGATCTTGGGCTTGCCGCCCTTGCTCACCGGCCCCACGCTGACGAGTTGGCCGAGCCGGGCCCCGAGCGGGACCCTGTTCTTGACCTTGCAGTGGACTTCGCAGGCCTTGCAGCTGATGCAGCGCTTGGCGTCCGTCTTGATGTAGTAAAGGCTCATGTTCCCCCCGGGGCCTTGAAGGCCCGCGCCTGGTGTTGGCCGCGTCCCGGTTTCCGGCCGGACGCTTGTTCCCTATCAAGATTCGTGATAAAAAACCTTGAGAAAACCAAAAAATGACGATACCCGGAGCCATGCATTACACGCTTGTAAGCATCTGCGCAAGACGGATGCCCGGACATCGACCGAAAGACGTCCTCCGGTGCGCCCGGGCCCGGAACGCGCGAAGCGTGGGCGGAAATCCTCAGTTGCGGCAACCGGCGAAGCGCCGCGTCGTCTGCCACTGTGCCCGCCTGGTGGCGAGCGCCGTTCCCGCCGCCAGGAGTTGGACGTGCGAAACCGCGCAATCCCTCTCGACACGGTAGGAAACAACACGACGGCAGCCCACGCAACGCTCATAGATGCATAATTCCCTTCAGGCAAGTCATGTTAATAATATCCCAATCTACGCGCCGCCTTGTCACCATTTTTAGGAACTGCTACGGACTGTCGGGATAGGTTCAGGGGGAGGCCGCGGACAAGGGCGGCCGGGAATTTCTCAGTACATTCGTCAGGAGGCCATCAATGTCCAAGAAGGAAGTCTTCAGCGTCTGCGGGATGTGCACCGTGCGCTGCCCGATCATGGTGGACGTGGAAGACGGCGAGATCCGTTTCGTCCAGGGCAATCCCCACTCACCCCTCAAGGGCGCGCTGTGCGCGCGCGGCGCCGCCGGACCGGCCCTGGAGGCCGACGCCGAGCGGCCCCAGTACCCGATGATCCGCCAGGGCGCGCGCGGCGAAGGCAAATGGGCCCGCGTGAGCTGGGAAGAGGCCTTCGACTACGTGGCCGAGAAGCTCAAGGCCCTCATGGACCAGCACGGCCCCCGCACCGTGCTCTTCTCAGACAGGGGCGGCCCCTTCGTGGACCTGCACCAGGGCTTCATGCGCGCGCTGGGCTCGCCCAACTACTGCAACCACGACGTGTCCTGCGCCAGAAACGTCCAGCACGCCTGCCGCTCCGTCACCGGAAAGCCGCGCACCGAGCTGGTCTACGACTACTCCAACGCCAAGCACATCGTCCTGCAGACCCGCAACATCTTCGAGGCCATCAACGTGGCCGAGGTCAACTCCGTGCTGGACGGCATGGCCAAGGGCTGCGAGCTGACCTGCATCGACATCCGCGCCACGGTCACCGCCAGCAAGGCCGACAATTTCTTCATGATCCGCCCGGGCACGGACTACGCCTTCAACCTGGCCGTGATCCACGAGCTTCTGCACAAGGGCCTCTACGACAAGGCCTTCGCCGAGCTCTGGATCAAGGACCTCGACCGCCTGCGCACCTTCGTGGAGCCCTACTCCCCCGAATGGGCCGCCCGCGAGTGCGGCGTGGAGGCCAAGGCCATCGTGCAGCTGGCCAAGGACCTCTCCAAGGCCGCGCCCCACGTCATCTGGCACCCCGGCTGGATGGCCGCGCGCTACGAGGACTCGTTCTACGTCTGCCGCACCGCCTACATCATCAACGCCCTGCTGGGCTCCATCGGCGCCAAGGGCGGCCTGCCCCTGGCCAGCACCCCCAAGGACGTGGGCCGCAAGGGCCTCAAAAAGCTCGTGGACATCTACCCCAAGCCCGAGGAGAAGCGCGCCGACGGCGTGGGCTGGAGACTGCCCGCCCACGACGCGGGCCCGGGCCTTCTTCACAAGGCCTTCGAGGCCATCGACACCGCCGACCCCTACCCGGTCTCGGCCTACATCGCCTTCCGCCACGACCCGCTCATGGCCATGCCCGACCCCGCCGCCATCCGGCGCATCTGGGACAAGCTCGACCTCCTGGTGAGCGTCACCTTCTCCTGGTCCGACACGGCCTGGTACTCCGACGTGGTACTGCCCTTGTCGCCCTACCTCTCGCGCGAATCCATCATCGCCCAGAAGGGCGGGCTCAAGCCGCAGTTCTTCTTCCGCCAGCGCGCCGTGCAGCCCCGCTTCGAGACCAAGGCCGACTGGGAGATCCTCTGCGGCCTGGCCGAGCGCCTCGGGGGCGACAAGTTCGCCTTCTCCTCCATCGAGGACATCTGGGCCTACCAGCTCGAAGGCACCGGCGTGACCATGGACGACCTGAACAAGAAGGGCTTCGTGGGCCTGGCCCAGGACCCGCGCTACCTCTCCGTGGAGGAGCTCTCCTTCCCCACCCCCTCGGGCAAGATCGAGATGATCAGCGAGAAGTGGGAAAAGGCCGGCTACGAGTCGCTCATCCCCTACAAGTCCCCGGACAGGCCGGGTCAGGGGCAGTTCCGCATCGCCTTCGGCCGCGTGGGCACCCACACCCAGGGCCACACCGTGAACAACCCCCTGCTGAACGAGCAGTTCCCCGAGAACACCCTCTGGATCAACACGGCCAGGGCCAAGGAGCTGGGCATCAAGGACGGCGACCTGGTCGAGGTCTCCAACAACGGCCACTCCGGCAAGCTCAAGGCCTTCGTCACCGAGTTCATCCACCCCGAGGCCGCCTTCATGGTCCACGGGTTCGGGCACAACATCCCCGTGGAAACCAGGGCCTTCGGGCGCGGCGTGTCCGACAACGACTTCATGCCCGGCGGACTGGCCGTGGAATCCGCCCCCGGCGGCGGACTGGCCATGCAGGAGTTCTTCGTCACGGTGAAGAAGGCGTAAGAACTTAAGATGCCTCCGGCGGCCAGGGGGAGTGCCTCCCCCTGGACCCGGCAACGGCTTCGCGGGTTTCACCCCGAGTTCGACAGTGGCCGCCCTCCCGGCTGGAAGCATGCTTCCAGCCGGGAGGGCGGCCCATTTCATGCGACAGGTGAACGACGCGAAGCGAAAGAGGGTGCAGGGGGATCATCCCCCTGCCGGGTCCAGGGCGGAGCCCTGGCAGGTGCAGGACAGCGTCCTGCCGGGTCGAGGGGGAGCCCTCGCGGGGCATGGGGGAGCGCCCCATTTGCCGCCATCTCGTGATTTGCCTTTGCCCGAAGCGCTGAAAAGGCCTACCACGGCTCCATGAAGAAACTCCTGCTGACCGTCCTGGCGCTGGGGTGGTCCGTACAGGCCCTGGCCGCCCCGGTGAAGGACCTGCCACTGCCCCGCCCCCTGGCCATGTCCCTGCCGAACGTCCAGGAACGCATGGTGAAGCTGGCCGCCGGGCCCAGGTCTCCGGAAAAGGCCCTGGCGCTCGGGATCATGCGCTCGCTCACCGGCCGCCACGCCGAGGCCCTGCCCCTCCTGGAACAGGCGTCCAAGGGGCTTCCCCCGATGGCCGGATGGGCCGCGCTCTACACCGGGCTTTCGCGCTTCAAGCTGGGGGAGTTCCAGGCGGCGCTGGATGCGCTGGGCGTTGTTCCCGAGGATGCTCCCTTTTATCCCGAGGCGGTCCTGCTCGCGGCCTACTGCCTGGACGGGCTGGACTCGCCCGAGGCGCTCGCGCGCTACCGGAGGTTCCTGGCCCTGGGCGACCACCCGTTCAGGTCCGTGGCCCTCTGGCGCGCGGCGGAGCTGTCCGCCTCCGGCGGTGATTTCGCGGCCGCCGGGGAGAACCTGAGCGAGCTGTGGCTGACCCTGCCCTGGACCTCCTCGGCCGAAAAGGCCGGGCCCCTGGCAAGGGAGCTCTTCAGGGCCGGGCGCATATCCTTCGACCCGGATTCGGCGGCCAGCCTGCGCCGGCGCGTCGAGCTCCTGCTGGACAAGGGCCAGGCCGCCCGGGCCCTGCCCCTGGCGGAGCAGTACGCCAGGGTTCCCGGGGCCGACCCCGGCATGGCCCTGTACCTCAAGGGCAAGGCCCTCTACTCCAGGCGCGACACCACCGCCGCCGTGCAGCACTTCGAGGACGCGGCGAGCCTGAGCCCGGACCCCGTGGTCCAGGCCTGGGCAATCTACCATCAGGCCCGCTGCCTCTGGCGCTTCTCCGGGGCGGACGAGGCCAGGCGCATGGAGGAGCTTCTGACCGAGGCGGCCAGGCGCGCCGGGACGCTTGCGGACGGCGCGGAGCTGGCCGAGTCCTCGGGCAGGCTCCTCATGCTCGTGCGCCTTGAGCGCGCCCGCTTCGCCGAGGCGCTGGACGCGGCAGAACGCCTGGCCGCCTCCGGCAAGCCCGGGAGCGAAACGGCGGAGCAGGCCGCCTGGCTCACCGGGCTTTTGCGTTACGCCCAGGCCGACTTCGCCGGGGCGGACGCGGCCATGGCCGCCTTCATGGAGCGCCATCCCAACTCCGACTACGCCCCCGCCGCCCGCTACTGGACCGCGCGCGCCCGGGAGGCCTCGGGCGACCGCGCCGGGGCGGCCCAGGCCCTGCGCCAGGTCCTGGAGCGCTGGCCCAACGGCTATTACGGCATGCTCGCCACCGGCAGGCTGGCCGCGCTGGGGGAGAAGCCCGCTCCCGCCACGGCCGGGTCCTGCCCTGATTTCGCGGCCCTGGCCGCGCCCGTGGAGGCCTCCCCGGCCTTGAATCGCGCGGATTTGCTGGAAGCGGCGCTCCTGCCGGAGCTGGCCGAGCGCGAGCTTTCCGCCCTGAACGCCGCCATGCCCAAGGACCAGGCCCTGGCCCTGCGCCTGGCCAGGACCTCCACGGGGCTCGGCAACCACCTTTCGGCGGTGCGCGCCGTGTCCCGGGCCATGTGGGGCTGCCTGGCCAGGGGGACGCGCGATGAGCTTCAGGCGCTGAAAGACATCGTCTACCCCAACCGCTACGTTGAGCTCATCGATCGCAACCTGGCCGGGTCCGGCGTGGACCCGGACGTCATCCGGGGGCTCATCCGCCAGGAGAGCTTCTTCGAGCCCGACGCCGTGAGCGGCGCCGGGGCCGTGGGCCTCATGCAGCTGATGCCCGCCACGGCGAAATCACAGGCGGAGAAGTACGGGGAGGCGGGGTTCAAGGCGGAGAGTCTCAAGGACCCGGCCGTGAACGTGCGCTTCGGCGTGCGCTACTTCCTGGAGCGCCACGCCCAGTACGGCGGCGACCTGGCCCTGACCCTGGCCAGCTACAACGCGGGACGGGTGAAGATAGACGTGTGGAGGGAGTTTTTGGGCGGGCTGGACCGGGAGCTCTTCGTGGAGTTCATCCCCTACACCGAGACGCGCGACTACGTGAAGCGCATCCTGGGCAACCGGGCCATGTACGCCATGCTCAACTAGGGAGCGGCCCTCGCGGTGGCGCGTCAGGAGCCGGTGAACAGCCTGCCGCGCTTCACGGCCGCCTTGCCGTGCCTGTCGCGGATGGCGTCCACGGCGCGGTCGAGCCGCCCGGCCTTCTCTTTCGACGCGTCGGGCACGAGGCTCAGCTGCCTGGGCCCCTTGGCGAAGTTGGAGACGCCCACGCCGATCAGGCGGACTTTCTTCACCAGCGCGACCTGGTCCAAGAGGGCGCAGGCCGCGCGGAAGATCTCCCCGTCGGAGTCCGTGGGCTCCTCCAGGGTGTGGCTGCGCGTTATCTGCTTGAAATCAGAGAACTTGACCTTCAGGGTCACGGTGCGCCCGCAAAGCCCGTGCTTGCGCAGGTCCCGGCCCACGCGCTCGGATTGCAGGAGCATCCAGCGCCTGAGCTCCTCCACGTCGGCCACGTCGCGCTCGAAGGTGTTCTCGGCGCTGGACGACTTGGGCTCGTGGCCCGTGACGATCTCCGTGGAGCCCAGGCCCATGGCCCTGGCGTGCAGCACCCTGCCCCACTCCCCGAGCTTGTGCTCCCAGAACTCGCGCGAATAGCGCAGCACGTCCCCGCAGGTGGCGACCCCCAGCGAGGCGAGCCTGGGCAGGGTCTTGCCGCCCACGCCCGGTATCCTGCCCACGGGCAGGTCCTTGAGGAAGGCCGCCACGTCCTCCGGTTCGATCACGGTTATGCCGCCGGGCTTGCGGAAGTCCGAGGCGATCTTGGCCAAAAACTTCACCGGCGCGATGCCGATGGACGACGACAGCCCCGTGGCCTCGCGCACGCGCGCCTGGAGCGCCCGGGCCAGCTCCAGGGGCGGGCCGAAGAGCGTGCGCGTGCCCGTGACGTCCATGTAGGCCTCATCCACGGACGCCTGCTCCACCAGCGGAGAGAACTCGCCCAAGACGGCCATGACCTGCCTGGACACCTCGGAGTAGCGGCGCATGCGCCCGGAGACGAAGATGCCGTGCGGGCACAGCCGCCGGGCCTGGACCACGGGCATGGCCGAGCGCACCCCGAAGGCCCTGGCCTCGTAGGAGGCGGCCGAGACCACGCCCCGGTCGCCCTTGCCCACGATCACGGGCTTGCCGCGAAGCGACGGGTCGTCCAGCTGTTCCACGGACGCGAAGAACGCGTCCATGTCCAGGTGAAGAATGCGCCTGCCCTCGTCCATCCCGCTTGACTTCCCCGGCCCTTTGGTATGCCCTGATGGGCGAATCGGCCTCGCGCCACCTCTAGCTCAAGGAGCCGCCAAATGAAACTCTCCGTGGGATTCGCCGGCATGGGCATCATGGGCAAGCCCATGGCCTTGAACATCGCCAAGGCAGGCCACGACGTGGCCGTGTACAACCGCACCAGGCCCGCGCCCGAGACCGTGCCCGGGCTGGCCGTGATGGATACGTCCCTGGAACTGGCCCGAAGCCGCGACATACTGGTGATCATGGTCACCGGCCCGGAAGCCCTGGAGGCCATCCTCTGGGGAGAGGACGGCATGGCCCCGGCCCTGAAGGAGGGCAAGACCGTGGTCAACATGAGCTCGGTCGCGCCCGCCTACACCGAGAAGCTGGCCGCGCGCGTGGAGGCCACGGGGGCGGTGTTCGTGGACGCGCCGGTGTCGGGCTCCAAGATTCCGGCCCAGCAGGGCGCGCTGGTGATCCTGGCGGGCGGGCCGAAAGAGGCCGTCGCCGCCCTGGAGCCGTTGTTTCTCGCCATGGGCAGGAAGGTGGTCTACTGCGGCGCGGCCCCCAAGGGCTCCATGATGAAGATGAGCGTGAACCTGCTCTTGGCCTCCATGATGGGCGGGCTGGCCGAGATGATCAGCTTCGGCCGCGCCGGGGGCCTGGACACCGAGGCCATGTACGAGGTGGCCCTGGGCGGGCCGCTGGCCTGCGACCTGTTCAAGATCAAGCGCGAGATGATCCTCCAGGGCAACTTCCCGGCGCAGTTCCCGCTCAAGCACATGGCCAAGGACATCAAGTTCATCGCGGACACGGCCTGCGAGCTGCGCTGCCCCGCGCCCGGGGCGTTCACGAACCTCCAGCTCTACAACCAGGGCATGTCCAAGGGCCTGGGCGAGCTCGACTTCGCGGCCGTGGTCAAGGTGCTGGAGGGCATGATCTGAGACCGGGCCTAGCTTACATTCCGGTCAGTTACTGGACTTGAAAACCCGGGGCGCGCTATCAGCCGGGCAGCACACCAAGGAGGCACACCACGTGGACGCACTCGAATGCATCCTCACCCGCCGCTCCATCCGCAAGTTCACGGCCGAGCCCGTGGAGCAGGGGAAGATCGACCTGGCGCTCCAGGCGGCCATGAGCGCGCCCAGCGCGGGCAACTCGCAGCCCTGGCACTTCGTCCTGATCACCGACCGGGCGCTCCTGGACGCGGTTCCGGGCTTCCACCCCTACGCGGCCATGGCCCGCCAGGCCCAGGCTGGTATACTGGTCTGCGCCGAACTTGCCCTGGAAAAATACCCGGGCTACTGGCCTATCGACTGCGCGGCCGCCACCCAGAACCTGCTCTTGGCCCTGCACGCCCAGGGCCTTGGCGCGGTGTGGGTGGGCGTGTGGCCGGAAAAGGACCGCGTGGAGAACTTCCGCAAGCTCCTCGGCATCCCGGAGGGCATGGTCCCGCACAGCTTCGTGCCCGTGGGCCGGCCGGACATGCCCTCCTACGAGGCCGACCGCTTCAAACCCGAACGCATCCACACCGACGGCTGGAAGCCGTAAAGGAATGACCGCATGAAAGTCTCCCTCGGAGCCAAGACCCTGGCCTCCCCCACGCCCACCTGGGTGGTGGGGGCCTACGACCCCGCCGGAAAGGCCACCGGCGCCACCATCGCCTGGGGCGGCATCTGCTGCTCCAAGCCGCCCTGCCTGGCCATCTCACTGCGCGCCGCCACCTACACCCACGGCTGCATCAAGGCCGCCAAGGCCTTCACCGTGAGCATCCCCTCCCAGGCCCAGGCCGTGGAGGCCGACTACTTCGGCATGGCTTCGGGCCGCGACACGGACAAGTTCGCGGCGGCCGGGCTCACGCCGGTGAAGGCGGACACGGTGAACGCCCCGGGCGTGGCGGAATTCCCGCTGATCATCGAATGCAGCCTCAAGGAAGTGCTGGAGCTCGGCCTGCACACGCAGTTCGTGGGCGAGATCATGGACGTGAAGGCCGACGAGTCCGTGCTCACGGACGGCAAGATCGACCTGACCAAGATGGGCGCGGTCATCTACGCGCCGGGAGAGCGCCGCTACTACGGCCTGGGCCCGGACCTGGGGGCGGGCTTCAGCATCGGCAACAAGTTCATGAAGAAATAGCCGGGCGCCTCCCTCCCCGCTTCCCGCACAAGAAAGGGCGGCGCTTTTCAAGGCGCCGCCCTTTGTCGTCAGGGGACCGGTGCAGCGGGTGCTACTTCTTCATCCTGCGCCTGGCGATCACGCCGGCCAAGCCAGCGCCGAGCAGGATCATGCTGGCGGGCTCGGGAACGCCCGGAGGAGGCGGAGGCGTGCCGCCGAAGCCGTCGAGGTACACGTACATGGCGTGGCCGCTCAGGTCGCAGTCGCGGGCCAGGGCCGTCAGCTCCAGCACGTCGCCCACGGCAACGCCCAGGGCGCCCAGGTCCAGGGACTCAACGTACCAGCCGGGGTAGCTTCCGCTGTTGCCGGTGCTGTATTGCCAGCCGCCGACCGTGGTCCAGAAGCCGCCGTCCTGCTCGTAACGCTGGTAGTTGTAGATGGTCGTGCCCTGGGTGAGGTTGTTGATACTAACCTGGAAGTACGGGGTTTCGAAGTAGCTGTGGAACGAGGTTTCGAGCACGGCCGCCCAGGCGAAATACAGGAAGCCGGGGTCGGTTCCGGTGACCGTGGCGCTCTGCGTGATGGAGTTGTACTGGTTGCCGCCGATGCCGGTGTAGCCCCAGGCGGTGCTGTCGCCGATCCTGGCGGACATGTTGTTGTACTGCGTGTGGATGCCCACGATGGGGTCGGTGCCCGGAGGCAGAACCTGCACAGCGGTGCCGCCGTTGGTGCCCGGCGACCAGGAGGTCAGCCCGGTGCCCGGAGTTGTGTAGCTCGGCCCTGCGGTGAAGGCTTGCGAGTTCAGGGTCCAGCCGTCGAGGTTGCCGTTCTCAAAGCCGCCGTTGACGAAGTTGATGTCCGCGTAGGCCGGCGCGGCCAAAGCCGCCAGCAGGCCCAGGGACATAAGCAGATTTCTCACCTTCCTGTTCACGTTGGTTCTCCCCTCAAGTGTCTGTCGATTGGACGCGAAAGACTTACCCCTGCCCTGGCCACTGGCGACGCTGCCACTCCGCTGTCCGGCGTCGCGCCGGATGTCGGTCTTGGAACTTGGTTAGCATTTTGCGCGCCAACGCTAATTGACTCAACATATCACATTAAAATTATTGGAAATAATCATATTTGTATTGATTTTATATTCAGATTTCGAGCGTATTGAGTGTAAAACGTGCCAACACTTTTCTTGATGACCTTACATATCGCCCATCTCCAGAAACAGAACGGCATCATTCAACACCAAATATGCATTAAGATTAAGTACAAAACTGAACTCAAGGCCTTGCTTTGTGGAAGAGTCGGAAGATTTTAGAGGCGAGTCGAACGACATGGCGAAGAATCGCCAAGGAAGAGGCAAGAACAAATCCGAATATACACCGGCCTATTCGGTGGCGCGCACCAAGGCGATACGGAAACGACTTTCCGGCGCGGCCATCCTACATGTCAACATTGAAAGATATGAAGATGCGCTCAAGGGCAAAAGCGACCGGAAAGACACCCGCGCAGGGTTCGCGCGCAGGCCTAGTGTCGCGCCCTTGAAAGACATGAACATGTTTTTCAAGGATAAAAATAATTATCTCAAACCATTATCCACAAAATGAATGTGCATTCATTTTGTGGACGCCACACTAGCAGCACGTGGAGCCGGAGCCTCCCCCGCAGTCGCACGAGGGCGGCCCGCCCGTGATCCAGCCGTTGATGATGGCCCGGGCGCAGCCCACTCCCTGGCTCACGGAGAGCGCCCCCTCCGGGCAGTTGAGCGCGCACGCGCCGCACTCCATGCAGGCGTCCAGGTCCTCGATGCGGGCCTTGCCCGCTCCCGTGCCGAACACAGCGTGCGGGCAGACCTGCCTGCACGTCCCGCAGCCCGTGCAGGCCGATTCGTCGAGGCGCAGCGTGGCCACGCCCGGAAGGTATCTGAGCTCTTTCATGACCAGCCTCCAAGCCCCCACAACCACAGGGCTGTCGAAAGGATAAGTCCTGCGGCCTGCAAGGGAATGGCCCCCCGCATCTCCCGCTCCACCCCGGAGGGCGAGGTGTACGTGGAGGACCCCGTGAAGTTCATCCCGTACCAGGACCCGGCGACCACCGAGCCCAGCCACATCCCGGCGGTGAGCGCCAAGGGCTGGCCCGCGAGAAAGGAGGCCAGGCCCAGGACCGCCCCGGCCGCCGCGCCCTTGAGCGAGAACGCGCGCCCGGGCAGACGCGGCAGGGCCAGCGGGGTGAGCACGTTGCCCGCCAGAAAGCCCAGGGCGTAGCCCAGAAACCCGGTCCACAGCCCGCGCCAGGCGCGCTCCAGCGAGAACACGTCGAGCCCCGCCCCGGCCAGGACGAAGAGCGCCGCCGCCACCAGGGCCATGGTCTTTCTTTCGTTGGCGAACTCCACCAGCCCCACCAGCACGCGCTCGCGCGGGGTGAAGCGCACCCGGCGCATATCCGGGGAGGCCTTCATGCCCGAGGCGAAAAACTCCGGCAGGTCGCCCGCGCGCACCGGGCCGAAGACCACGCGGAAACCGCTGAGCCTCCTGACCTCATGGCCCGCCACGCCGGGAGCGCCGAGCTGCGGCACAACGACCCTGCGGTGGGCCACGACCCTCTCGAGCCCGCAGGAGGCGATGCGCCAAGCCAGTTCACGCGTGCCGAAGCTGCCCTTGCCCGCGGCGCACCAGACGTTCACGCCCTGGGTGTCCAGCACGAGCAGCCAGGCGTCCACGCCCGAGAGCTCCTTGCGCAGGGAGTCGAAAGTGAGCTTGTAGTTCGCCGTGACCAGCACCGGGGACTCCGGGCCGGGATGGCCCACGGCGTAGAGCCCGGGCGCCACGCGGTAGCTTCCGCGCCCGATCCCCAGGCGCACCAGGGCCGCGCCCAGGCGGTCCGCGCGGTCGAGCGCAGTCTTCACACGGGGCACGCGTCCGGCCGGGGTGTCCACGAAGCCCGCGACGAAGGCGCAACGGGAATAGCCAGGGATATCCGGCAGCTGAGTCTGGCCTGGACGGCAGGCGCCCGGGCCGGAATCAGGAGCGGAAAGGGGCTCTGGTTTGCCGCAGCAGGTTTCTGCCGGCGAGACCGCCGGCGGCTCGGGCGTTCAGCAGGGCTTGGGGGAGTCGAGGGTGATTTCTTTCATGCCCGGGGCTTGCCTTGGTTTCGGGCATTTTGCAAGATGGGCCATGTCCGAAGCAAGCCCAGAGCAGACCCGGCTCGACCTCGTGGCCATCCCGGCGGCGGGGTACGCGGCCTACTGGCTGTCCATGAAGCGCCTCACGGACACGCGCAGGGGACCCGACGCCCTGGCCGAGGAGCTGCGCGCCGTCACCGAGCCCTACACCAGGATGCTCCTCCAGGCTGCCACGTCCTCCATGGAGGACGACCTCGTCAGGCTCATGGCCCAGGCCAAATCCCAGGCCCTGGCCCGGGACTGGCGGCGCAAGCTCAGGCTCATGCGCCAGGCGGCCTGCGCCATGGCCGCTGGCGAGAACCCGGCGCGCACGCTGATCACGCTCTCCGGGGCCTTCGGCATGCCCGTATTGGACGAATCCAAGGCCATGGAGCAGGCCCAAGGCCTGATCGAGACCATGCGCTCGGGCGACCTGGACCCGGCCGTGTTTCCGGACCTGTCCCACTCCACGCGCCCGGAGGAGCTCGTCCTGAAGCTCCTCTTCTTCACCCTCTGGGCGCGCAGGCAGGGCCGCACCGGGCTCTCGGCGTTCCTGCCGGGCGTGAGCTTCCCCTACCTGGCCGACGCGCTGCGCCTGTGCATCGACGGGCTGGACGAGCCCTTCATCCGCCGCCGCCTGGACGCCCAGGCCAGGGAGCTCGTCCTGGAGGCCCGCCACAAGATGCGCATGGGCCTTGAGTTGGCCCTCATGCTCAAGAACCGGCGGCCCTACGACGAGGTGCTGGGGCTCGCGCGGTCGTTTCTGCTGGACGTGTGAGCCTTCCTGCGGCAATGATCCGGCTCCGAAGAAAAACAGCCTGACCGTTACGGTTTCCGCCGGACCCGCATGAAGCGGACAGACGCCTTGGTCGCGGCAGGCACCGGCGCGAGCAAAGCCCACTCTTGACCCAGCAGGCGAGATTCCAGACCGGAGCACGATTTCATGGTGTTCTCATCCATCCCGTTCATATTCTTTTTCCTGCCGTTGACCCTGCTGGCTTATTACATATCTCCGCTGTCGCTGCGCAACGTCATCCTGGTCCTTTTCAGCTTCACCTTCTTTCTTTGGGGAAGCGGGGCTCTCACGGCGATTCTCTTGGCATCGCTCATCGTGAACTACTCCTTCATAAAACAACTCGGGCGAGCGGATGCGGAAAGAAAGAAATTGTGGGTAACCGCGACAGTGGTGAGCAACGTCTGCCTGCTCGCCTACTTCAAATACGCCAACTTTTTCGTATCGGAACTGAACCGTTTCTCCCTGTCTTTCGGAGCCTCGCCGATCGCCTGGGACAGCGTCGTGCTCCCCATCGGCATCAGCTTCTACACCTTCCACGCCATGAGCTGCGCCTTCGACGTGTCTTCCGGAAAAGTCGACACGCCGAGAAGCTTTTCCGATTACGTCCTCTACATCGTCTTCTTCCCGCAGCTCGTGGCAGGCCCGATCGTGCGCTTTCATCAGATATCCCACCAGATCGAACGGCGCGCGCACACCCTGGACGGCTTCTCGCTCGGCGTCCTGCGGTTCGCGCACGGCCTGTTCAAGAAGGTGGTCATCGCCGACCCCATCGGCGCGTTGTCGGACTCGATCTTCTCCCTGCCGGGCGCGGAGATGACCACCGCCACGGCCTGGCTGGGGGCCATCGCGTACACGCTTCAGATTTATTTCGATTTTTCAGGCTACTCGGACATGGCCATCGGGCTCGCGCGGATGTTCGGCTTCGATTTCCCGGAGAACTTCCGCCGCCCCTACTCCGCTTTTTCGATCACCGATTTCTGGCGGCGCTGGCACATTTCCCTCTCGAGCTGGTTTCGCGACTACCTGTACATCCCCCTGGGCGGCAACCGCGTCTCCGGATTCCGGACGTATGCGAACCTGTCGCTCGTGTTCCTGGTCACCGGCCTGTGGCACGGCGCGAACTGGACCTTCATACTCTGGGGCGCGTATCACGGGCTGCTGCTCATCGCCGAGAGGGTGTCCGGCCTGCGCCTCGAACCGAAAACGGCTGCCGAACTCGCTCTGAGGCGCGCCTTGACCGCCTTCCTGGTCATCCTGGGCTGGGTGCTCTTCAGGGCGAACAACATCGACCACGCCCTGTCGATCTACGAAAACATGTTCTCCCCGGGCGGCCTGCATCTCGCCACGAGCATCGACTCGACCCTGACCAACTCCACCATGGCCACCCTGGCCTGCGCCGCGCTCATATTCCTCATGCCCGCGCGCATCTCCTTCGGGGTCCTGCTGCAAGGCGGGCAGGGCCTGGGCTCCCGGGCGGCCTGGCCCGCCACGCTCCTGCTCGCGTTCCCGTTGGCCGTGATCATGATGATCGCCAGCAACTTCAGCCCGTTCCTCTACTTCCAATTCTGATCGCCATGCGCAAGACCAAACAAATCGCAATCTCTTCGCTGTTCCTGGCCGTTCTCTCCATGCCGTGGCTCGCCTCGCTGTGCGGGTGGAACGCACAGAGCATCGAGAACCGCGCGCTCGGTTCGTTTCCAAGCCTGTCGTTCGAGTCCGTCATGAACCTCAAGTTCTTCGACGGGCTCACCTCCTATCTGACCGACCATTTCCCTTTCCGGGCCAAGGCGGTCAACCTGACCGCGACGATACGCCACGACCTGTTCGCCGACAAATTCGGCCAGGCCAGGACGAACAAGCTCGCCAGCGTCATCTTCGGCCGGTCCGGCTGGATGTTCATCTTCTACGACATCCAGACCTTCAGCGACGAAAAGATCGCCGCGACCGTCGGCAACCTGAAGAAATTCGAATCCATCGCGCAGCAGCGCGGCATCGACTTCAGGATAGCCCTGGCCCCGAACAAGGCGGCCGTCTATCCCGAGCACTTCAACAAGGATTTGAACCATCTCCTGGAAGTCCCGAGGAAAAACAGCGACACGCTGGACAAGATGCTCGGCGATGCCGGGATACGCGGCTACGTGAACCTGCGGCGTGTCATCCAGGAGAGAAAGCAGGACTGGACCGGCTTGCCGCTCTATTACCGCACCGACGACCACTGGAGCGAATGGGGGCTGGCCGTTGCCGGGGAGGCGCTTGTCGACTCCATCCAGCCCGGCCTGTGGGACTGGGGCAGCCTGAAGGTCAAGCTGCGCAAGCAGTACAAGGGAAACCTCAACCTCATGCTCGGGTTGAACCGGGAAGAGACCATCGAACTCATCGAGTTGAACCGCCCCGGGATCATCGTGCTCGAGGCTCCGAAAAACACCCCCTTCACCCCCGCCGAACCCACCAAGCGCTTCCGGCACGGCGGCCCGGAAGGAAGCCTCATCAAGGGCAGGACGTACATCATCATCGATTCGTTCTTCGACCAGAACATCAACCTCATCGCGCCGTACTTCGAGGACGTCACGTTCCTGCTCTGGAACGTTCTCGAGGGCAAGGATTTCAGCAGTTTGATCGAATCGCCGGACCGCTACATACTGACCTCCGGCGAGCGCGGCATCCACGGCGTCCGTTCAGCCCCGCCCTGGAACTGAACGCCTTCGCTTCGGACGCCCGCCGCCTGTCGAAAGTACGGAACGCAAAGCCCCCCCGGGGCCGCGCGCTCAAGTCGGCAATTCCCTCCCCTTCCGCGGCAGGGAGAGATTGCCCGCCGCCGTTGCCGGGTGGAAGCCGCCTCGCGGCGCCATGCCGGGGCTTGCGTGTTCGTTTCCGTTGGACGTATAGGCCCGGGGGCGGGTTCCGCCTCCGCAGGGCGGAAAGTGTACGGGCCGCCCGGCAAAAGCGCGCCCCGAAGAACGAAAGCAAGGCCCCGGGCCTCGCGCGCGGCGGGTCGCGAGGGACGCCGGCGCGAACTCCCGGGCCGAACGGAACGAAGCCACCATGGTATTTAGCCTCCCCATCTTCCTTTTCGCTTTCCTGCCTGCCGTCGCCGCACTCTATTTCCTCGCGGTGAAATGCTCCTCCGGCACGTTCTGGCCGAACATCGTCCTGATTCTCTCCAGCTTCGCGTTCTATTACTGGGGGAGCGGCAACTACACCGTCATCCTGCTTCTTTCCGCCCTCTTCAACTACTTCGCGGGCCAGGGGATCATCGGGGCGGCCAGCAGGCGCACGGCCAGGGCGCTTTTGTCGCTCGGCATCACGGCCAACCTCTGCGTCCTGATTTATTACAAGTACTCGTATTTCTTCTGCTCGTCGCTCTACGCGCTCCTCGGGCGCGCCGCGCCGGACGTGGCCGCGTTTCCGCCGCTGCCCATCGGCATCTCCTTTTTCACGTTCATGGCCATCGCCTACCTCGTCGACGTCTGGCGGCACGAGCACAAGGCGTCGAGCGTCTACGACTTCGCGCTTTACCTCTCGCTGTTCCCGCACCTCGTGGCCGGGCCCATCGTGCGCTACAACCAGATCAGGACCGAGATAGAGGACAGGCGGACCACCTGGGCCATGGTTTCGGAAGGTCTGTGGGTCTTCACGCTGGGCTTCGCCAAGAAGGTCCTCCTGGCGGACACCCTGGCGGCCTACGTGGACCAGGTCTTCGCGGCTCCCCCCGCGCAGCTCGACGCCGCCACGCTGTGGCTCGGAGCGCTTTCGTATTCCTTCCAGATCTATTTCGACTTCTCCGGCTACACCGACATGGCCATCGGGCTGGCCTTGCTGTTCGGCTTCCACTTCCCGCCCAACTTCAACATGCCCTACCGCGCCACCTCCATCACGGACTTCTGGCGGCGCTGGCACATGTCGCTCTCCACCTGGTTCAAGGATTACCTGTACATCCCGCTGGGCGGAAACCGCAGGGGGCTCGGGCGCGTCTGCCTGAACCTGATGATCGTCTTCGTGCTCTGCGGCCTGTGGCACGGCGCGGCGTGGACCTTCGTGGCCTGGGGCGTCTACCACGGGGTCTGGCTGATCATCGAACGGGTCGCACGGAATATTGACCTGGCGTTCGCCGGCAACCGCGCCGTCAAGACGCTCTACGCGTTCTTCCTGGTGACGGTGGGCTGGGTGCTCTTCAGGTCGCCCGGCATCGGCCACGCCCTGGACTACCTCAAGGGCATGTTCCTGCCGGGGAGCGCCGCCGGGGTCCGGGCCGTGGCCATGGACAACTCGATCCTGCTCACGTTCGCCGTCGCCGCAGCCCTCTCCTTCTTCCGCTTCAAGGCGCATGAAGCGCAGCCCGGGCGCGAAGGGCTTTCAAGGCTGCTGCGCCCGGTGTGCGTGGCGGTCCTGCTCGTCGTCAGCACCTCTTTCGTGGCGGCCGGAACGTATTCACCCTTCATCTACTTCAGGTTCTGAAAACCATGCACACGAGAACAGGCCGCTTCGGCAAAGCCGCCGTCTGCGCCATCTTCGCGGTCTTCTGCCTCCTGCCCGCCGCCAACTGGGCCACGAACCTCGTCGACCTGGGCGGCCTCGGCGAAGGAAAGGGCAAGACGCCCCCTTCGTTCACGGAGCTCGTGAAGTCGGGCAACGGGCTCGAGGAACTCTCGAAGCACTTCAACACCACCTTCTCGCTGCGCCCCCTCTTCGTGCGCCTCAAGAACCAGCTGGATTTCACGCTTTTCCGGGAATCCAAGCAGGTCGTCCTGGGCGAGGACGGCTGGCTCTGCGACCTGGAGCTCGCGCAGAGGTACATCCCCACCACCGACAACCTGAGCGGCGAGCAGTGGGGCGCCGTCGAAAAACGGCTGCTCGCCCTGAAGGCGTTTCTCGACGCGAGGGGCGTCAAGCTGCTCGTGGTTCCCGTGCCCCTGAAGCCCACCGTCTACGGGGAGCGGTTTCCCGAGATATCCCGGAAACGCCCCTCCACCGACGGCTATTCCCGCTTCATCGGCCTCCTGAACGCCTGCGGCATGGAGCACATCGACGTCAGGCGACTGCTCACGGACAACAAGGGCCGGGGCAACGTCTACTTCAAGACGGACATGCACTGGAGCTACGTCGCGGCCCTGCGCGTCTCGCAGGAGATCGTCTCCAGGGCCAACACGCTCATGGGAACGAACGTCCCCTGGAACGACGCCTTCGCCCCCGGGGCACAGGTGGATTTCGTCGGCGGCGAGGCCGCTTCGCTTGGCGTGTTCTTTCCCCCGGGTGAGAAGATCGTCTCCGTCACGGAGCAGGCTTCCGGCGGCGCGCCGTGCAGGCAGACCCTCCCCCACCCGACGTTTTCGGACTACAAGATCTTCAAGTCCGGCGACGGCTGCACGCAAGAGCTCCTTCCGAAGTCAGCGCTGTTCGGAAACTCGTTCATGCTCTACTGCACCGGGCTCGTGGACCACTTCACCGAAATCCACCGCGTGCTGGACTACTCCAACTTCCAGAACCTGAGCAAGATCATCGAGAAGGACACGAAGCTCCTGATCTGGATGCCCTTCGAGATCGAATTCGGCTACCAGCTCCTGGACAAGAGCTTCAACTACTGGGACTTGAGCGTCATCAACGAGTGACCCTCCTCCGGGGCTTCCGGAAACCCCAAGCCGCCCCGGCCCTCCCCGCCTCACAAAAAAGCCGCGCCCGGGACGAACACGTCCCGGGCGCGGCCGTTTTTCCGGTCCTTTCGGTCTGGCCTACGGCGTGAGCGCCTCGATCCCGCCCATGTAGGGCCTGAGGGCCTCGGGCAGCACCACGGAGCCGTCCTCGCGCTGGCAGTTCTCCAGCAGGGCCACCATGGTCCGGCCAACGGCCAGGCCCGAACCGTTCAGCGTGTGCGCGAGCTGGGCCTTGCCGCCCTTGGGCTTGAAGCGGATGCCCGCGCGGCGGGCCTGGAAGTCCTCGAAGTTGGAGCAGGAGGAGATCTCCCGGTAGGCCTCCTGGCCGGGCAGCCAGACCTCGATGTCGTAGGTCTTGGCCGAGCCGAAACCCAGGTCCCCGGTGCACAGGGCGATGACCCGGTAGGGCAGGCCCAGGCGCTTGAGGATCTCCTCGGCGTGGGAGGTCAAGAGCTCGAGCTGCTCGTAGGACTCCTCCGGGCGGCAGAAGCGCACCAGCTCCACCTTGTCGAACTGGTGCTGGCGGATGAGGCCTTTGGTGTCCTTGCCGTAGCTGCCCGCCTCGGAGCGGAAGCAGGGCGTGAACGCGCAGTAGCCCATGGGCAGCATGGACTCGTCCAGGGTTTCGTCGCGGTGCAGGTTGGTGACGGGCACCTCGGCCGTGGGGATCAGGTAGTAGTCCTTGAAGTCGAGGCGGAAGAGGTCCTCCTCGAACTTGGGCAGCTGTCCTGTTCCGCGCAGGCTCGCGGAGTTGACGATGTAGGGCGTGGCCACCTCGGTGTAGCCGTGCTCGCGGGTCTGCACGTCGAGCATGAAGGAGACCAGCGCGCGCTCGAGCCTGGCCAGCTGGCCCCTCAGCACCACGAAGCGCGATCCCGTGATCTTGGCGGCCCGGTCGAAATCGAGCCCGCCCAGGTTCTGGCCGATCTCCCAGTGCTCCTTGGGCGCGAAGGGGAAGGAGGGCTTCTCGCCCACCACGCGGATGACGGGGTTGTCCTTCTCGTCGGCCCCAACCGGCGTGCTGGCGTGGGGGATGTTGGGCAGGCCGTAGAGGAACGTTTCGGACTCCTCGTCGGCCTTGCGCGCGTCCTCGTCCAGGGCCTTGATGCGCTCGGACAGCTGGCCCAGGCGCTCCATGAGGTGCGAGGCGTCCTGCCCGGCGCGCTTTAGCTTGGCCACCTCGGCCGAGGAGGCGTTGCGCTCGTTTTTCAGCGCCTCCACCTCGGTGAGCAGGGCGCGGCGCTTCTCGTCCAGGCTTATGAAATGGTCGAGGTCCAGGTTCATGCGGCGGTTGGCAAGAGCCTGGCGGACCAGGTCGATGTTCTTGCGCACGAAGCGCACGTCGAGCATTGGCGTCCTCCGGGGAGCGTGTGTTAGGGTGGCCGGGTCTTACGTTGGGGCAAAGCCCCAGGTCAAGCGAAGGAGAGGATATGGGACCGGACCTGATCGGGCAAGCGGTTGAAGAACTCGCGGCGGCTCTCGCGGCCCGCTCCATGACCTGCGCCACGGCGGAATCCTGCACCG
Source organism: Fundidesulfovibrio sp. YSD1 (assembly GCF_055397115.1). Taxonomy (NCBI): domain Bacteria; kingdom Pseudomonadati; phylum Thermodesulfobacteriota; class Desulfovibrionia; order Desulfovibrionales; family Desulfovibrionaceae; genus Fundidesulfovibrio; species Fundidesulfovibrio sp. YSD1. The sequence continues at coordinate 2,834,555 of NZ_AP043666.1, read as the reverse complement.
GAGGGCTCGTAGCCTGCGCCCTGACCGAGATGCCGGGCAGCTCGGCCTGGTTCACGGGCGGCGTGGTGGCCTACGCCAACAGCGTCAAGCAGGGCCTGCTGGGCGTGCCTGCGGGCGAACTGGAGGCCCACGGCGCGGTGAGCGAACCCGTGGTGCTGGCCATGGCCGCCCAGGCCGCGATACGCCTGGGCGCGGACTGCGCGCTGTCGGTTTCGGGCGTGGCCGGGCCCACCGGGGGCACGCCCGAGAAGCCCGTGGGCACGGTCTGGATCGGCTGGTGCGTGAACGGCAAGGCGGACGCGGAGCGCTTCCTCTTCCCGGGCGACAGGAGGGAGGTCCGGCGCGCCAGCGCCCTGGCGGCCTTGCGGGGGCTCGCCGCCCGCATCGGGCGCATCGGCTGAAACCGGTTCGTCACCTTGGCGTGCTAGGCCGGTCCATGCGCGAATCCGACCCCGCGCCGCGCGGCCGTCGGAGCTCTTGTGAAAAGGAGAACAAGCATGGGCAAGGACAAGGTGAAAGTGGAAGGCGTCATGGACACCAGGGAAGTGGTGGCCTACCTGGAGGATATCCTGGCCGGGTTCAGGGCTGGGTCGGTGTGCATGACCGTGGGCGAGGAGTGCCTGCGCCTGCGCCCGCGCGGGGTGATGGACTTCTCCATGAAGGTCTCGCAGAAGAAGGACAAGGAGAAGTTCGCCCTGGAGATCGAGTGGCGGCGCACCGACGCCGCGGCCATCAGCATCGGCGCTCCGGACGCGGCGCAGCGCGGGCGCGCGAATGCGACGCCCACAGAATGAATGAGCATTCATCCTTGGGCAATAACCCTAAATAATTACATTTTCCCCTAAAGAGCATGCTCACGTCCTTCAAGGACGCGGCGCTAGACGAGCCCGGCCTGGCGCAGGGCGCGCTCTCCCTTGCCGGAGATCACGTAGCCCTTCTGGGTCCCCTCCCCCTGCGCCCTGATCTTCAAGCGCAGGATGTAGCCGCGGTTGACCAGGTCCTCGAAGTCGGCGGGTTGGTAGAACCGCGCCTTCTTTTCGGGCATCATCCGCCGGTAGCGCGGCATGCGGCTGAAATGAAAGAGGTCCTGAAGGATGAGCAGGTGCTCGTAGGCCAGTTCCTCGCTGCCTGGCTGCCCGTCCTCCCCGTGCCCGGCCTGCTCCAGGAAGCGCTCCCCCTCCGGGGTCAGGCGCAGGCCCTTCAACTCCTTGCCGCACCCGTAGGTGAACTTGGCCCACTCCATGAGCCCCTGCCCGACGAGCTCCTCGATGTCCTTGTCGCTGTAGGCCAGGGCGTGCCTGCTGGGCATGACGCCGTGGTACCGGGACACGCCCTGGAAGCTGCCCACCGCCTGGAGGATTCCCGTCTGTCCCTGGGAGGGGGTCATGCGCTGGTCCTGTCCGCTTTCGCGCCGGTTGCGGGTTCGTGACGAAGCTCAACCGAAGCTCATAGTCAGAACGAAAAACACTGTAAACCACAGCGGCGCATCCAGGCCGATTTTTTGCTGATCCGCGCGCCATGCAAACGTTTTCAATCTTTACAGGAGGCCCCTTGCGGGGTATGTGGGGTGCGTTTGTGACGGGGCGAACAAGGCGTCACTCTTTTTTCTGATCACACAGGGCATTCATGAAAACCGTCGAGGAACTTCTGGCGAAGAACCGGGAGGCCATCGTCGAGGATTGGTATCACCATATCCTCGAGACCTACCCCCCGGAGACCGCCAAGCTATGGAAGAAGGGGGGCGACCCCTTCCACAATCCCGTGGGCGTGCGTTCGCACGCGGCAGTAACGGCCGTGGTGGACTACATCATCGCCAAGAACGACGAGAAGGCCCTCGAGGCGGTGCTCGACCACCTGGACCAGATCGTGCGCGTGCGCGCGGTGCAGAACTTCGCGCCGTCCCAGGCCGCGGGTTTCCTTTTCCTGCTCAAGAAGGCCGTGCGCGAACGGCTCTGGGGCGAGCTCAAGAAGCTCGACGCCTGGGAGCAGTTCGTTGCCCTTGAGTCGCGCATCGACGGGCTGGCCCTGGCGAGCCTGGACCTCTACGCGAAATGCCGCGAAAAGTTCCATGAGATCAAGTTCCAGGAACTCAAGCGGGAGCATATGCAACTCCTTAAACGCGCCCAACTGATCGTGGGCATCGGCGAGGGCGAGCCGACCGACTAGGCCGGCCAGGCGCAATGGATCAACGTGAGGTGGAGGGTACATGGCTGGACTCGTAACCGCATTACTGGCCGTCTTGGCACTGGCCGCCGTCGCGGCCCTCGGGGCCAACGCGGGAATGGCGCAAGTGTTCGGGATCGCCGTCCCGTACGTGGCTGTGGTGGTTTTCGTGGCGGGATTCGTCAAAAAGGTTGTCGGCTGGGCTTCCACGCCCCAGCCCTTCTCCATCGCCACCACGGGCGGGCAGCAATACTCCCTGCCCTGGATCAAGCAGGCGAAGTTCGACAACCCCTCCACCCCGGGGCAGACCTTCGTGCGCATGGCGCTGGAAGTGCTCACCTTCAGGAGCCTCTTCCGCAACACCAAGCTGGACAACCGCTCTGAGGAAGGCCGCGTGGCCTACGGCTCGGACAAGTCCCTGTGGCTGTTCGCGCTCATGTTCCACTACAGCTTCCTGATCGTGTTCATCAGGCACTTCCGCTTCTTCCTGGAGCCCGTGCCCTTCCTGATCACCGGGATCGAGTTCGTGGACTCCATCCTCCAGATCGCGGTGCCCACGCTCTACCTGACCGACGTGTTCTTCGTCGTGGGCGTGACCTTCCTGCTGGCCAGGCGCCTGTTCGACCCCAAGCTGTCCTACATTTCCCTGGCGTCCGACTACTTCCCGCTGTTCCTCATCCTGGGGATCGCGCTGTCGGGCATCTACATGCGCTACTTCGCCAAGGTGGACGTCATCGCCATCAAGCAGCTGGCCATCGGGCTGGTGAGCTTCCAGCCGGTGATCCCCCCGAACATCGACTGGTCCTTCTACATGCACTTCTTCCTGGTGTGCGTGCTCTGGGCCTACTTCCCGTTCTCCAAGCTCATGCACCTGGGCGGCGTCTTCCTGACCCCCACTCGCAACCTGCCCAACAATACCCGCATGGAGCGCTACATCAACCCCTGGAACGACCCCTCCATCAAGCCTCACAGCTACGAGGACTACGAGGACGACTTCCGCGAGAAGATGATCGAGGCCGGCCTGCCGGTGGACAAGGAAGCCTAAACCGCCCCGGGCTGGGCGTATTTCCACAAGGGAGATCGTATGTCGAAGATGGCGCCGCCTGAAGAACTCATGAACGTCAATTACGCCACGCCCGCCGAGCCGTGGATGGACGTGAAGCCTGAGTTTAAACTCGGAAATTATTCCTATCCCGGCAAGCCCGAGGTGCTCAAGTACCTTGGCCTGCCCAACCCCAGAGAATGGAACCCCGTCGAAGAGGACTGGAAGCTCCCGCCCGACTGGCGCGAGATCGTCACCGACGGCTTCCGCGAGCTGCTCAAGAAGTACCGCTCCCTCAAGGTGTTCATGGACGTGTGCGTGCGCTGCGGAGCCTGCGCCGACAAGTGCCATTTCTACATCGGTTCCGGCGACCCCAAGAACATGCCGGTGCTGCGCGCCGAGCTCCTGCGCTCCATCTACAGGGGCGACTTCACCATGGCCGGCAAGATCCTGGGCAAGCTGGCCGGCGCGCGCAAGCTGGAAGAAGACGTGATCAAAGAATGGTTCATGTACTTCTACCAGTGCACCCAGTGCCGCCGCTGCTCGCTGTTCTGCCCCTACGGCATCGACACCGCCGAGATCACCTTCCTGGCGCGTGACCTGATGAACCGCATCGGCGTGAACATCAACTGGATCCTCGAGCCGGTGGCCAACTGCAACCGCACCGGCAACCACCTGGGCATCCAGCCTCATGCCTTCAAGGACATGATGGACTTCCTGGTGGACGACATCGAGACCATCACCGGCAGGCGCGTGGAGCCCTCGTTCCACCGCAAGGGCGCGGAGATCCTCTTCATCACGCCCTCCGGCGACATCTTCGCCGAGCCCGGCATCTACACCTTCATGGGCTACCTGCTGCTCTTCGACTACCTGGACCTGGACGTCACCTGGTCCACCTACGCGTCGGAAGGCGGCAACTTCGGCTCCTTCACCAACGACAAGTGGATGAAGAAGCTGAACGCCAAGATGTACGCCGAGGCCAAGCGCCTGGGCGTGAAGTACATCATCGGCGGCGAGTGCGGCCACATGTGGCGCGTGCTCAACCAGTTCATGGACACCATGAACGGCCCCGCCGACTTCCTCGAGGTGCCGAAAAGCCCCATCACCGGCACGGTGTTCGACAACGCCAAGTCCACCAAGATGATCCACCTTGTGGAGTTCACCGCCGACCTGATCAAGAACGGCAAGCTCAACCTCGACAAGAGCCGCAACGCGGGCATCGTGGCCACCTGGCACGACTCCTGTAACACCTCGCGCGGCATGGGCTTCTTCGAGGAACCCCGCTACGTTCTGGAGAACGTGGTCGAGAAGTTCGTGGACATGCCCAGCCAGACCATCCGCGAGCAGACCTTCTGCTGCGGCGGCGGCGCGGGCCTGAACAACGGCGAGTTCACGGACATGCGCCTGCGCGGCGGCCTGCCCCGCGGCAACGCCCTCAAGTACGTCCAGGACAAGTTCGGCGTGAACACCATGAGCTGCATCTGCGCCATCGACCGCGCCACCCTGCCCGGCCTGGCCGACTACTGGGCCCCGGGCGTGAAGGTCACCGGCCTGCACGAACTGGTGGGCAACGCCCTGGTCTTCGACGGCGAGGAACCGCGCACCATGAACCTGCGCCAGGAAGACCTGCCCGGCCTTGAGGGTGAGGAGGAAGAATAATGTACAACGCGAAATACATCATCCCGGGCCTGATCATCTTCCTCGGCCTGGCGCTGTTCCCCTTCCTCAAGGGAATCGGACAGCCTCCGCTCAAGATCGAGACGGAGAAGCCGAAGAACTCCAAGGAATGCATCCTCAAGACCGAGAAGATGCGCGACGTGCACATGGTTCTTCTGAACGAGTGGCGCGACGACGTCATCCGCAACGGCAAGCGTGTCTACACCAACGAAGCGGGCAAGCAGTTCAACATGAGCCTGACCAATACCTGCATGGGCTGCCACGAGAACAAGGACAAGTTCTGCGACAAGTGCCACGAGTCCGTCGGAGTCAGCCCCTACTGCTGGAGCTGCCACAACATCTCGCCCGTGAAAAAAGAGGGGGGGAAATAACATGCAACGCTCCAGACGCGACTTCATGAAGCTGGCCGGCGTGACGGCCCTGGGGCTCTCGGCCGGCACCCTGGGCTTCCTCGGCGACGGGGCCCAGGCCGCCGACGCCCTCCCCACCGCGCAGGACTTCGCCAAGCCCATCAAGGCCAAGCAGTGGGCCATGGTCATCGACACGGCCAAGTTCGACGACGCCCTGCAGAAGAAGTGCATCGACGCCTGCCACTCCTACCACAACGTGCCTGCCATCCAGGGCAAGCAGGAGATCAAGTGGCTCTGGACCGAGGACTTCCACGGCGCGTTCCCCACCGAGCGCCCGCCGTTCCTCTCCGACGAGCTGCACCACCGCAAGTACCTGCTGCTTTGCAACCACTGCGCCAGCCCCGCCTGCGTGCGTGTCTGCCCCACCAAGGCCACCTTCAAGAATGACGAGGGCCTCGTGGTCATGGACTACCACCGCTGCATCGGCTGCCGCTACTGCATGGCCGGCTGCCCCTACGGCGCGCGCAGCTTCAACTTCCAGGACCCCGACAAGTACATCGCCAACATGAACCCGCTCTACCCCCACCGCACCCGAGGCGTGGTGGAGAAGTGCACCTTCTGCGTGGAGAAGCTCGCCCAGGGCAAGATGCCCCTGTGCGTCGAAGCTTCCGGCGGGGCCATGGTCTTCGGCGACCTCCAGGACCCCAAGTCCGAGGTGCGCAAGGTCCTGAAGGAAAAGTACGCCATCAGGCGCAACCCCACCGCTGGCACCGAACCCAGCGTGTTCTACATCCTCTAGGAGTGCGGACATGATCGAAAAAGCCCTCAAGGGAAGCCCCCGCTACTTCGGAGCGCTGATGGTCTTTCTGGCCATCATGGGCATCGGCGGCGGGTTCTACCTGGTGCAGCTCAACAACGGCCTGATGATCACCGGCCTGTCGCGCGACGTGTCCTGGGGATTCTACATCGCCCAGTTCACCTACATGGTCGGCGTCGCGGCCTCGGCCGTCATGCTGGTGCTTCCCTACTACTTCCACCATTACAAAGCCTACTCCAAGATGATCATCATGGGCGAGTTCCTCGCCATCGCGGCGGTCATCATGTGCCTGGGCTTCATCGTCATCGACATCGGTCAGCCGCAGCGCATGCTCAACGTGCTGATCTACTCCACCCCGGGTTCCGTCCTGTTCTGGGACATGGTGGTGCTGAACGGCTACCTGGTCCTGAACGCGGTCATCGGCTGGACCAGCCTGATGGCCTACTGGAAGCGCATGTCCCCGCCCAAGTGGGTCAAGCCCCTGGTGTATCTCTCGATCATCTGGGCCTTCTCCATCCACACGGTCACGGCCTTCCTGTACGCTGGCCTGCCGGGCCGCCACTACTGGCTCACCGCCATCCTGGCCGCCCGCTTCCTGTCCTCGGCGTTCTGCTCCGGCCCGGCCATCCTCCTGCTGCTCACCCTGCTGGTGAAGCGCCTGACCGGCTTCGACCCCGGCAAGGAGGCGGTGAAGACCCTGTCCACCACCATCACCTACGCCATGTGCGTGAACGTGTTCTTCTTCTTCCTGGAGATATTCACCGCGTTCTACTCCAACATGCCCGGCCACATGGACCCCATCAAGTTCCTGTTCTCGGGCTTCGACGGCAACACCTACATGACCCCGTTCATGTGGACCGCCGCCTTCCTGGCCCTGACCTCGCTGTTCCTGCTCATCCCGCCCAAGTGGAGGGAGAACCGCGAGATCCTGGTGCCCGCGCTGATCATGCTGGTGCTCGGCACCTGGATCGACAAGGGCATGGGCCTCATCGCCGCCGGTTTCACCCCCAACCCCTTCGAGAAGGTCACCGAGTACCTGCCCACCGGGCCGGAAATGATGATCGCCTTGATGATCTACGCGGTGGGCGGCTTCGTGCTGACCATCCTGTGGAAGATCGCCCTGGAAGTCAGGGCCGAAGTGGAGGGCGGGCTGAAATAGCGCCGCGCCAAGACGAAACGAGAAAGGCCGCCCGGAAACGGGCGGCCTTTTTTGTTGAAGCGCGCCCGGAGAGAACGCCGCCCTCTCCGGACCTCTCCCGCCGGGGGGAGGGATCGCGGGGCGCGGCCAGCGCCACGCTACAAATCAGGACTTGCCCAGAAGCTCCCTGCCCTCTCCGGGGTAGATGCGCCTGTCGGAAGGCTTCGCTGGCCCGGGCTCGGGCCAGTGCCCGGGCTGGGGCTCGCTGCCCTCCAGGGCCACGGCGGTCGGGGCGTGGTCGGCCATGCGCGGTTTGGCGCGCAGGTCGATGCCGGGCTGGGGCCAGCTGAACTCGATGGGGATGTTGTTGGGGTCGAAGCTGTAGAGCGAGAGGATGAACCCGTGGTCGATGACCTCCGAGGCCCAGAACCCGGCCGCCTCCAGCCTGGCCTTGATCTCCCAGAGGTCGTTGCGGTCGGCCACGCCGAAGGAGATGTGGTCGAAGGCGTAAGGGCCCTTCACGGGCACGCCGTGGTCCTTCTCCACGATGGGCGTGACGCCCGGCCACTCGAAGAAGGCGATCATGTCCGTCTCGGAGATCTCCAGGAAGTAGTGCCTGTATCCGGGATGGCCGAGTCCGGCCACCAGGCGCATGCCCAGGAGGTCGCGCCAGAAGCGAAGGGTGGCGTCCATGTCGCCGGTGGCCATGGCCAGATGATTGATGCCGGTGTAGCGGGGCATGTTCCCTCCAGGCCCCGGCCCGGCCGCCCGGCCGGACAGGGGGAACGAAACGCTTACAGGCCGGGCAGCGACAGCGTGGCCGGATAGAGCACGCCGCTGAACGAGACCTCGGCGGCCCCGCGCAGGTAGACCTGCCCATCCTCCAGGCTCACGCCCAGCACCTCGCCGCCCGTGGTGGTGACGTCCACGGAAGCGCCGGCCAGGCCCAAGGCGTTGGCCACCACGGCGCTGGCGCACGCGCCCGTGCCGCAGGCGTAGGTCTCGTCCTCCACGCCGCGCTCGTAGGTGCGCAGGATGAGGCTGCCCGAGTCCTTCACGGTGACGAAGTTCGCGTTGGTGCCCTTGGGCGCGAAGGCCTCGTGGAAGCGGATGGCCTTGCCCAGGCGCTTCACGTCCACCAGGGAGACGTCCTCGAAGAAGACCACCGCGTGGGGCACGCCCGTGTTCACGAAGTGCACGGTGAGCTTCTCCCCGTCCACGTCGAGTTCCATGCCGGTCTTGAGGTCCTGGGCGGGGGTCAGGCGGACCTTCACCTGCCCGTCGTCCAGCACCAGGGCTTCGACGCCGCCCGCGTCCGTGCCGAGCACGTGCTTCTTGCCGGCAAACCCGAGCAGGTTGGCGAGTTTCGTGGCGCAGCGCGCTCCGTTGCCGCACATCTCCGCGCGCGAGCCGTCGGCGTTGTAGAAGTGCCAGCGGTAGTCGAAGCCGGACCCGGGCTGGGCCTCCTCCAGGAAGATGATCCCGTCGGCGCCCACGCCGAAGCACTTGCGGCAGGCCAGCCTGGCCCAGTCAGCCATGAAGTCCACGGGAAGCTTGAGCTCCCGGTTGTCTATGATCACGAAGTCGTTGCCGCACCCTTGCATCTTGTGGAAGGCGACGCCTGGGCCGAGGGTGAAATCGCAAGCCATGGAAAAAGCTCCTCTCAGGTCTTGATCCCCCACATTAGCAGAGACGCCCCCGCCAGGGAAGTGCGCCACGCCCGCCACGCCGGCGGCAGTTTCTTCCCCCCCGCCCGAGTTCGCCCCTCCTGATCGAATGCCCAACTCCGCGCGCCCGGCAAGGCCCCGCGCAGCCTCCGCGCGACCGGGCGAATACCCGGAGGCCCCTGGCACCGGCCTTGCTCTGGAAAGGTTACACGAAACGCGCGGAAAGTTTTGCCCGCGTGCATTCACAGGGAGAGGCCATGAATCCTCTGATCATCGCGGGAGCGGCCAGCGCGCTCTCCTTCGCAAAGGACATCTTCACGAGCAGGACGTCCAACTCGCAGCCAACCCCGGCCAAGGCCGGAGAGGCGGCCAAGAACGCGGCCAGCGAGTTCGACAAGGCCCTGGAGACGCAGACCGCCCTGAACGCCCAGAAGGCCCAGGCCGAGCGCGAGGCCACGCTGGCCAAGCCGCTCACGCCCGAGGCCCAGACAGTGGCCCTGGAGGCCTTCAACGCCCGGCAGGAAACAATCGCCGACCGTCTCCAGAAGGGAGTCGCCGCAGGCCAGATCACCGCCACCCAGAGCCAGTCCGTGCGCGCGCTCCAGGTTTCGGCCCAGGCCGGGCTGGACACGGCCATGGCCGACGGCGTGCTCACCGTGGGCGAGTTCCGGCAGGTCAACGCCTCCTTCGACATGGCCAGCCGCCAGCTCTCGTCCTACCGCTTCGGCCAGGACGCGGGCCAGACCCCGCCCGGCTACCAGCCCGTGAGCATGAACGTCTAGGCCCGCAAGGCCCGGCCCAAGCAAGCACCAGGAGCAAACATGAGCAGCGTGAACTTCTTTTCCCAGCAGCCCGCCGCCTATTACCAGGACATCATCCAGTCGCGCCAGCAGCGCCTGGAGGACCGCCTGGAAGACGGCGTGGAGTCCGGGAGCGTCACCGGCAAGAACAAGGAAGCCCTGGACAAGCTCAAGAAGGACAACGACGAGCTCATCGGCAAGGCCCTGGCCGACAAGAAGGTCACGCGCGAGGAATACGAGCGCATCATGAAGGCCCTGGACGACCAGAACCGGCTCATCGACCACCTGGCCAAGGACAAGGCCGGAACCAAGACCAAGAACGGCCTGGACGCCCGGACCATGGACAACCAGGACATGGTGCTCTCCGTGGTCTACTCAAGGCTGGAGCGCATCGAGAAGAGCATCGACGCCGGCATCGAGTCCGGCAAGATCGACCAGAAGGAAAAGGAAAAGCTCCAGGCTTCCCTGGCCAAGACCCGCGAGCTGCTGGACAAGGCCATGGAGGACGGCGCCATCAGCCGCGGCGAGCTGAGCGAGATATCCAGGTCGCAGAGCATCCTGAACCGCGAAGTGACCACCTACTCCCGCAACAGGCGCTACGCCAGCCTGTCGAGCAGGTATTCCCAGTCCGAGGCTTCGGCACTGGAGACCACGGCGTAAGGCGGGGCTCCGCCCCACGTAAAATTCCAACCCGGGCGATCAGTCCTTCTCGCGCTTGTCCAGCACCCGCTGCGCCTTGCCGCCGTCGATGCCGGCGAGCGCGCCGGGCTCGGTCATGCGCACCTCGAAGCCCACGCCGAGCTCGCTGGCCAGGCGCTTGCGCACCCCCTCCAGGAAGTGCTGCTGGTCCGCGATGCGGTCGAACACGAACTTCTCGGCCACCTCGAGCTCCACCGTGGCCTTGTCCAGCCCCTTCTCGCGCTCCAGCACCACGCGCCACTGCGGGGTGGTGCCCTCGATGTCCAGGAGCACGGTCTCGATCTGGCTGGGGAACACGTTCACGCCCCGGATGATCAGCATGTCGTCCACGCGCCCGCGCACCCGGGCCATGCGCGCAAGCGTCCTGCCGCAGGGGCAGGCGCCGGGGATGAAGCGCGTGAGGTCGCCCGTGCGGAAGCGGATCAGCGGGAAGGCCTCCTTGGCCAGGGTGGTGAGCACCAGCTCGCCCTCCTCGCCCTCGGCCACGTGCTCGCCCGTGACCGGGTCCACGATCTCGGCCAGGAAGTGGTCCTCGTTGATGTGCAGCCCGGTGCGGTGCAGGCACTCGCCCGCCACGCCCGGCCCCATGACCTCGCTGACGCCGTAGTTGTCCGTGGCCGTGAGCTTGAGCCGGTCCTCGATCTGGGCGCGCGCGGACTCGGACCAGCTCTCGGCCCCGAACAGGCCGTAGCGCAGGCTGAGGGCGTTGGCGTTCACGTCCAAGTCCTCCAGGCTCTGGGCCAGGTAGAGGGCGTAGCTGGGCGTGCACACGAGCACGGAGGTCTTGAAGTCCTGCATGATGGCCACCTGGCGGCGCGTGTTGCCGCTGGAGGCCGGGACCACGGCCGCGCCCAGGGTCTCCGCGCCCTGGTGGAAGCCGAAGCCGCCGGTGAAGAGCCCGAAGTTGAAGGCGATCTGGACCACGTCCTCGCGCGTGACCCCGCCCGCCGAGAGCACGCGCGCGGTCAGGCTGCCCCACTTCTTGAGGTCGCCGATGGTGTAGCCCACCACCACGGACTTGCCCGTGGTGCCGGACGAGGCGTGCAAGCGCACCACCTCGCGCAGGGGCACGGCGAAGAACCCGTAGGGGTAGGCGTCGCGCAGCACGGACTTGGTGGTGAAGGGCAGGCGCGTCAGGTCGTTAAGCGAACGGAAGTCGTCCGGGTCGATGCCCTGCTCCGCGAAGGTGCGGCGGTAATAGGGCACGTTGCGCGCCACGCGCGTGAGCGTGGCCTGGAGGCGCTCGAGCTGCAGCTGGGCCAGCTGGGCGCGGTCCATGGATTCGTATTTGGGCTCCCACATCATGGACTCTTCTCCTTGCGCGTGTCCGGGCCGGTTCCCTTGGGTGCGGCCGGGGCTACTTTCCGGGCATCATCATGCGCATGACCGGGCGGTAGGCGTAGCTCACCTCCACGACCTTGCGCGTGTCGTCGTAACCCAGCTCCACGGAGACTTCGCCGGAGGTGTAGGTGAACTGCTTGATGTTCACCTTGGGCTGGCTGGGCTGGCCGAAGGTTCCGTCGAAATAGGCCTTGAGCGCGTTGTAGGCGCTGGGGCCCTTGGCCGTAAAGAGCGCCATGCAGAACTTGTTCTTGTAGAAGCCGTAGGTCAGGTTCTCGATGGGCACGTTCTGGAAGCTGCGCTCGTCGCCGTAGCGGGTGAAGAACTCCAGCTCGCCCTGCTTGCGCACGGACTTCATGTGCTGGAACTCGGAGAGCTCATGGCCGAAGGCCATGCCCTTGAAGTCGGTGACCATCTTGTTTTGGGCCAGGGCTGGCGACGCCAGCAGCACGAGGGCCAGAGAGAGAAAAAGGCTTTTCATTGGAATCACTCCTCCCGGGACTTGTCCCGGCCGAGATAGGCGCGCTGCACGTCGCGGTTGGCCAGAAGCTCCTGGGACGTCCCCTGGAGGATGACACGCCCCGTTTCCAGCACGTAGCCCCTGTCGGCCACGGCCAGGGCGCTCTTGGCGTTCTGCTCCACGAGCAGCACCGTGAGCCCCCGCTCGGCCCTCAGCTCCGTGATGCGCTTGAAAATGTCGCGGCAAACCGTGGGAGCAAGGCCCATGCCCGGCTCGTCCAGCAAAAGCATCCTGGGCCCGGCCATGAGCGCGCGCCCGATGGCCAGCATCTGCTGCTCGCCGCCGGAGAGCGTGCCCGCCGCCTGGCTTGAGCGTTGCCTGAGCACCGGGAACATGGCGTAGACCGCCTCCAGGTCCCTGTCCAGCTCAGCGCGCGACGCCCCCCTGCGAGTGTAGGACCCCAGGCGCAGGTTGTCGGTTACGCTCAGGGGCTTGAAAACCAGCCTGCGCTCCGGAACGTGGGAGAGCCCCAGGCGCACGATCTTCTCCGGCGCGGCCCTGGTGATGTCCTGGCCGCCGAAGACCACCTGGCCCGAGGACGGGCGCAAAAGCCCGGACACGGCCGTAAGCAGGGTGGTCTTGCCCGCGCCGTTGGCTCCGATCAGGGCCACGATCTCGCCCTCGTCCACGTGCAGCGAGGCGCGGCGCACGGCCCTGATGTTGCCGTAGGAAATGTCGACGTTGGTCAGGGTGAGCATCAGTCCTCGCCCAGGTAGGCCGCCACGACCTCGGGGTTGTCCTGGATCTCCCGGGGGGAGCCTTCGGCCAGGACGCTTCCGAAGTTGAGCACGGTTATGCGGTCGGAGATGTCCATGACCAGTTCCATGTCGTGCTCCACGAGCACCACGCCCACGCCCAGTTCGTCGCGGATGCGCCGGATGATCACGCCGAGCTGCGCGGTCTCGCGGTTGTTCATGCCCGCCGCCGGCTCGTCCAGAAGCACGAGCCTGGGGCCGCTGGCCAGGGCGCGCGCGAGTTCCAGCAGGCGCTGGTCGCCGTAGGGCAGGTCGGCCGCATTGGCCGCGTGCTTGTCCGAGAGGCCCACGAACGCGAGCTTCTCCATGCACAATTCGGCCAGGCGCTTCTCCTCGGAGCGGTAACGCCCCGTGCGCAGCACGCTGTCCAGAAGCGAGTACCCTGCCAGCATGTGCGCGCCCGTAAGCACGTTCTCGAGGACGCTCATGTTGGAGAATATCTCCAGGTTCTGGAAGGTGCGCACCACTCCGGCCTTGGCGCGCTCGTGGGTGGGCCTGCCCGCAAGGTCGGCCCCTTCCAGGCAGACGCTTCCGGAGACCGGGGTGACCGCCCCGCTGATCACGCCGAGAAGCGTGGTCTTGCCAGCGCCGTTGGGGCCGATCACGGCGGTGATGTCGCCCGGGCGCGCGGTCAGGCGCGCTTGGCCCAGGGCCTGGATGCCGCCGAAGCGCACCGTGACGTCGCGCACCTCGAGGAGCTCAGCCACGCTTCACCGCCTTGATGCGCCGCGCGAGCGACTTGGCCGCGCCGGCCAGGCCGTCGGGCATGAACATCATGCAGGCCACCAGGAGCGCCCCGTAGATGAGGATGTCCACCTCCTCGAACATGCGCAAGAACTCCGGCAGCGAGGTGAGGAAGAACGCCCCGGCCACGGCGCCCCAGATGCTGGCCATTCCCCCGAGCACCACCATGGTGATCAGCTGGACCGAGAAGTGGAAACCGAAGGAGGACGGGGCCACGAAGGTCAGGTGGTGGGCGTAGAGCGCGCCCGCCACGCCCGCGTACACGGCCGAGAGCACGAACACGAAGCGCTTGTGCTTGGCGATGTCGATGCCCATGGCCTGGGCGGCGGATTCGCTGACGTGGATGGCCCTGAGCGCCCGGCCCGTGCGCGAGCCGATCACCCGGCGCGAGACCAGCGTGGCCAGCCAGAGCACACCGGCCGTGAGGTAGTAGTAGGACTGGTCCGTGGCGAAGGCGTAGCCGAAGAGCGTGAGCCTGGGGATGCCCACGAACCCGGAAGGCCCGCCCGTGACGGCCACGGCCTCGTTGAACACGATGGACACGATGATGCCGAAGCCCAGCGTGGCCATGGCTAGGTAGTTCCCGTGCAGCTTGAGCGTGGGCACGGCGATGAGCCAGCCCACCCCGGCGGAGACGATCACGCCCGCCACGATGCCCACGGGGATGGGCAGGCCCAGGGTGGCCGTGGCCACGGCCGTGGTGTAGGCGGCCAGGCCGAAGAACGCGGCGTGCCCGAGCGAAACCTGCCCGGCGTAGCCCATGAGCATGTTCAGCCCCATGACGATGAGGGCGTTCAGGCAGCACAGGATGAGCACGTTGATGTAGTAGTCGTTGGGCAGGGCCAGGGGGGCCAGGGCCAGGGCCAACGCGAAGGCGGGCAGCGCGGCTTTGCTCCGGAACGGTCCCACGGCTACACCCTGTCCGACTTGGGGCCGCCGAAGAGGCCCGTGGGTTTCACGAACAGGAGCACCAGGAGCACGATGAACGCGAAGGCGTCCTTGTAGGCCGAGGACACGTAGCCCGCGCCGAAGGATTCCAGCACGCCCAGGATGAGCCCGCCGGCCGCAGCGCCGAAGGGGTTGCCGAGCCCGCCCAGGATGCAGGCCGCGAAGCCCTTGAGGCCGAGCATGATGCCCACGTCGTAGGAGGTGAGCGTGATGGGCGTCAGGATCGCCCCGCCCACGGCCCCGAGAAAGCCCGAGAGCCCGAAGGAGGCCATGGCCATGCGCTCCACGGAGATGCCCATGAGCGCGGCGGCCTTGCGCTCGCAGGCGCAGGCCAGCATGGCCTTGCCGTGGATGGTCCGGCTGAAGAAGAGCTTGAGCGCCACCAGCACGCACAGCGTGATGGCCAGCACCCACAGGCTCTGGGGCTGCACGGCCGCGCCCAGGATGGCCATGGGCTTCGAGCCCGTGAAGGGCGGCAGGGCGAAGGTGTCCTTGCCCCAGGCGAGCATCACGGCCCCGCGCACCAGGATGGACACGCCGATGGTGATGATGACCAGGTTCACCGCGGCCGCGCGGCCCACGGGGCGGATCACGCTGCGCTCGATCAGGCAGCCCGCCATGGCGGTCACGGCCACGGCCAGCAAGATGGCCAGGGGCAGCGGGGCGCCGGCCTTGCTGAAGACCACGGAGAGCATGCCGCCGAGCATCACGAACTCGCCCTGGGCGAAGTTGATGATGCCGGTGGTGTTGAAGATCATGGTGAAGCCAAGGGCCGTGAGCCCGTAGGTGGCCCCCACCGTGAGCCCGGAAACGAGGTATTGCGTTGCGCCTGAGAACATAAGAAAAACGGGCCGGGGCGAACCCGGCCCCCGGTTATTTCAGGATTTTCCAGTCCCCGTTCTGGATGACCACCATCTCGAAGGCGTCCTCGGTCAGGCCGGTGTGGTCCTCGGCGGAGAAGGAGAACATGCCGCCGATGCCGGGGAAGCCCTTGGCTTTCTCGATTCCGGCGCGGATGGCCTCGGGGTTGTCGCTCTTCTCGGACTCGATGGCCTTGGCCACCAGCTTGAGCCCGTCCCAGCCGTGGCCGCCGAAGGTGGAGACGTCGCTCTTGAACTTCTCGGCGTACTGCTTGACGTAGCCCGTGAGCAGGGCCTTGCGCGGCTCGGAGTCGGGCAGCTGCGCGGCCACGATCAGGTGCCCGGCGGGCAGCATGATGCCCTCGGCGGACTCCCCGGCCAGCTCGATGAACTTCTTGGAGGCCACGCCGTGGCTCATGTACAGGGGGGTCTTGATGCCGAGCTGGGCGCGGTTTCGCGCCACCACGGCCGGGCCGGGGTTGGTGCCCCAGCAGATGATGGCGTCGGGGTTCACGTCCTTGAGCTTGGTCAGTTGGGCGGTCATGTCGGTGTCCTTGGGGCCGTAGACCTCGTCGGCAACCAGGGTGAAGCCGCCCGCCGGGACGAGCTCCTTGAGCACCTCGCGCCCGGCCTGGCCGAAGCCGTCGGACACGGTGAGGATGGCGATGTTCTTGTAGCCCTTGGCCTTGGCGTGCTTGAGGATGCGGCCCACGGCGTGGCGGTCCGAAGGGGCGACCTTGAACACCCAGGGGTTGACCGGGTTCACGATCTTCTCGGCCGCGGACATGGACACCAGGGGCACCTTGGACGCCGGGAACTTGTTCATGATGGCCAGGGTGGAGCCCGAGGTGGTGGCGCCGATGACGGCGGCCACGCGGTCCTTCTTCAGGAGCTTCTCGGCGGCCAGCACGGCCTTGTTCACGTCGGACTCGTCATCGTAGACGATGAGCTCCACGGGGCGCCCGAGCAGGCCTCCCTTGGCGTTCAGCTCCTCCTTGACCATCTCCAGGGTGTTCTTCTCCGGCTCGCCCAGAAACGAGGCCGGGCCCGTGACCGAGACCACCGCGCCGATCCTGACCGGTTCGGCGGCGGCCGCCGGGGCCGCCAAGGCGAGAAGCGCGGCGAAAACGCACAGCAGGCGAAGGATCATGCTCATCCCCTTTACTTGATGAGGACGAACTTGCCGCCCTCGATCCTGACCATGGCGAAGCTGGACTCATCCAGGCCGTTGTGGTCCTTTTCCGAGAAGGTGAAGACTCCGGTAGCGCTCTGGAAACCCTTGACCTTCTCCAGCCCATCGCGCAAGCCCTGCGGCGCGGTCGAGCCGGAAATTTTCGCGGCTTCGCCCAGAAGCATCAGCGCGTCCCAGGCGTATCCGCCGAATGCGGAGGGAGGGGTGCCGAATTTCTTGGTGTACTCGTCGGTATAGGCGGTCAGCAGGGTCTTGAAGGGGCCGTCGGGCAGCTGCTTGGCCACGATCAGCCAGCTGGCGGGCAGGACCAGGCCCTCGGCGGCCTCCCCGGCCAGCTCGATGAACTTGTCCGAAGCCACGCCGTGGCTCATGTACAGGGGGGTCTTGATGCCGAGCTGGGCGCGGTTGCGCGCCACCACCGCCGGGCCGGGGTTGGTGCCCCAGCAGATCACGGCCTGGGGGCCGGTGCCCGCGATCTTGGTCAGCTGGGCGGTCATGTCGGTGTCCTTGGGGCCGTAGACCTCGTCGGCGGTGAGCTCCATGCCCGAAGCCGGGATGAGCTCCTTGAGCACCTCGCGCCCTGCCTGGCCGTAGCCGTCGGACACGGTGAGGATGGCTATCTTCTTGTAGCCCTGGGCCTTGGCGTGGGCCAGGATGCCGCCCACGGCCAGCCTGTCGGACTGCGGGGTCTTGAACACCCAGGGGTTGACCGGGTTGACGATCTTCTCGGCGGCGGCCATGGACACCAGGGGCACCTTGGCGTCGGCCACCTTGTTCATGATGGCCAGGGTGGTGCCGGAAGTGGTGGGGCCGACGATGGCGGCCACGCGGTCCTTCTTCAGGAGCTTCTCCGCCGCGAGCACGGCCTTGTTCACGTCGGTCTCGTCGTCGTAGACGACGATCTCCACCTTCTGGCCGCCGATGCCGCCCTTGGCGTTCAGCTGGTCCTGCAACAGAAGAAGGGTGTTTTTCTCGGGTTCGCCCAGAAACGAGGCCGGACCGGTGGCGGAAACGACGGCGCCGATCTTCAGGGGGTCGGCCGCCTGAGCGGGGGCGACAAAGGACACCACGAGCGCCAAGGCCGCAAGGATACGCCAAGCCATAAGTCCAGCTCCTTCGATGCGTTGCGGGTGGGGACGGGGAGAATTTGACCAAACCGCCTAAGTTTTCGTTTCGTACCTTTCCGTTCCGGGTTGGTCAAGCGGCCCCTGGCCGCGCGCGCACCTTTCCGACGATTTCTGTTGCATTTCCGTTCAATTCATACTCGCTTGGTAGGCGATGCCCCTGTTTTTCCCCCTGGCGCCCGGGCATCCGTTGGGGTATCAACGCCCGGCCCGCGCGGGACGCGGGCGCTTTACACCCGCCCCTCCATAAGGCATCCATACGCTATGAGACTCCCCAAGCCCAGCTCCCTGCACGTCAAGCACGCCATCAAGACGGCCCTGGCGGCCGTGACCACCTACGCCCTGGTAACCCTTTTCAACATGTCCCAGGGCTACTGGGCCGTGATCAGCGTGGTCATCGTCATGCAGACCAACCTGGGAGGATCGTACCAGGCGGGCGTCAACCGCATCGTGGGCACGGCCGTGGGCGCGGTTTTGGGGGCGGCCGCCCTGGCCCTGCTCGGCTCGGGCTTCGTCGCCCTGGGAGTTGGCGTGGGCCTGACCATCCTGGTCTGCGCCTACATGATCCACCTGCACGAGTCCTTCCGCATGGCCGGGCTCACCGCGACCATCGTCATCCTGCTGGGCAACCAGTCCGGCTCCTATCTGGCGTTCGTGGTGGAGCGCTTCCTTGAAATTGGGCTCGGCGTGACCATCGCCCTGGCCTTCTCCATGCTGGTCTGGCCGTCGCGGGCTGGCAGGCAGCTGAAATCCGGCGTGGTCAAGGCCTTGAACGACGAGGCGCAGTTCTACTCCATCCTGCTCTCCTGCCGGGTCACGCCCGATTGCAGCGAGGCGGACGAGGCCGAGGCGCGCTCCACGCTCATGGCCACGCGCGAGAACAACCGCAAGCTCCTGGAGGAGGCCAAGCGCGAACCTTCGGGGCTCACGCACTCCGAGCACATCAGCGTCTCGCTCTTCAACTTCACCGAGCGCATCGCCGAGCACCTGCTCTCCATGGAGCACGCCGTGCACTACGAGGAGTTGGAGACCCTGCACGAGCTCGTGGCCAAGGACATGGACGTCCTGGCCCAGACCACCATCACCGCCATGACCCGCCTGGCCCTGGCCATAAGCCAGGAGCGCGACCCCGGCCCCATGGCCGACCTGGAGCGGGCCATGGCCGCTGCCGAGGACTGCCTGACGCGCGTCAGGCGCGAGCGCGTGCTGCCCTCCTACAGCCTGGAGTCGGTGATGCGCTTCTTCAGCTACTACTACAACATGAAGCAGGTGGCCGTGGAGCTGACGGGCATGGCCGGGCGCGCCGCCATGCTTGGCGAGAGGTAGGCCGGCCCCGCGCGCTACCCGCAGGCCCGGCCCTTGAGGCCGAAGACGATCTTCAAGAGCTTGGGGGCCACGCCCTCGAACACCTTGGGCGCGAGGTACTCCCCGGCCATGCGCTTGTTGATCTCCGCCAGGGTCGGATAGGGATGCACGGCCTGGGCCATCTCCGAGAGCTTGACGCCCCCTGCCATGGCCGATGCCCACTCGCCCAGGAGGTCCCCGGCGCGCGGCCCCAGGATGCGAACGCCCGCCACCTTCTCCTTGCGGTCAACCAGAAGCTTGCAGATTCCCTCGCTCGAGCCCTCGGCAAGGGCACGGTCGTTGTCCTCGAAGCGCTGCACGACCACGCTGACCTCGATCCCGGCCTTGGCAGCGGACACCTCGTTGTGCCCGATCCCGGCCAGCTCCGGGTCGCAATAGGTGGCGCGCGGCATGAGCGTGTAGTCGGCCTTGCGCGGCAGCCTGGCCACGGCGTTGGTCAGGGCCACGCCACCCTCGTACCCGGCCGCGTGGGTGAACATCCATTTGCCCAGCACGTCCCCGGCCGCGTAGATGTTGGCTGCCGTGGTGCGCAGGCGCAGGTCCGTTGGGATTCCCTTCCCGGTGTAGGCCACGCCCGCGTTCTCGAGCTTGAGCCCGGCCACGTTGGGAGCCCGGCCCAGGGCCACCAACAGGGCCTTGGCCGAGGCAACCGCCTCGGTGCCGTCCTCGAGCGCGTAGCCCACGTGCCTCAGCCCGTAGGCCACGCTGGCGAACTTCGCCCGTGCCCCGGTGATCACGCGTACGCCCTCGGATTCGAGCCTGGCGCGCACCATGGCGGCCAGGTCCGGGTCCTCCCCGGTGAGCAGCTGGCCCGAGCGCTGGAGCAGGGTCACGCCGCTGCCGAGGCGCTGAAAGGCCTGGGCCATTTCCACGGCCATGGCCCCGCCGCCCAGGATCAAGAGCGTCTCGGGCAGCGACTCCATGCTGAAGAGGGTCTTGTTGGTCAGGTGCGGGGTGTGCTTGAGCCCCGGGATGTCCGGCACAGAGGGCGAGGAGCCGGTGGCCACGATCCAGCGGTCCGCCGAGACGGTCTTGCCGTTTAGGCGCACGCTGTGCTCGTCCACGAACTCGGGCGAGCCGAACTCCACCTGCGCGCCCAGTGAGCAGAAGCGCTCCGGTGAGTCGTGGAGCTGGATGCGGCCGATGACCTCGCGGATGCGCCCGGCCAGGCGGCCGAAATCGGCGGGGGGAACCTCCACCGGTGACAGCCCCAGGCGTTCGGCCTGGGCCATGCGGTGGCGCAGGTTGGCCGAGGCGATGAGGGTCTTGGAGGGCACGCAGCCGTGGTGCAGGCAGTCACCGCCCAGGGCCGGGCCCTTCTCCACGAGCAGGACCTTCGCGCCCAGGCGCGCGCCTCCGGCAGCGGCGGTGAGGCCGGCCGCTCCCGCGCCGATGACCCCCAGGTCGTAGTCGAACGAACTCATAGACGCCTCGTGCGTTGAGTGTTGAACGCCCGATTATTGTACCGCTTGGCCGTGCGTGTCCATCCCCAAACACGCAGAGGCGGGGCTGCGCCCCGGCGGACAACGGAAAAGGGCCGCCCGTCGCCGGGCGGCCCTGCTGGAAACAGGCCTGGGCCTGGTATCCTACCAGTCGGACTTGGTGAAGGAGTCCTCCACGCCGAAGTCCACCACCGGCTCGGGCTCGGCGGCGGCGGCGCCAGCGGCACCACCGGCGGCGACGCCGCCAGCGGCCACGGTGACCACGCCGTGCTTCTTCACGTCCTCGATCATCTTGAGCAGCTCATCGACCTTGCCGATGTACTCGTTGACCTTGGACAGGGGGGCGACCAGCAGCTTCTCGGACTCCTTCTGGGAGGAATCCTCGAAACGCTTCACGGCGGCCTCGGCGGCCTTCAGCTTGGCCTCGGCGTCGGCCAGGGTGGCGGTCTTGGCGGCCAGCTCGGCCTTCACCTTGGCCAGCTCCTCGGCCTGGGCGTTGACGGTGGTCTTGTATTCGCCCAGCTTGGCGAACAGCGAGCCGATCTCGCCCACGGTCTCGGCGGGCAGCTTGGGCACGGACACGTTCTTGGCCGTGGTGCCCAGCTGAGCGGCGCTCATGGCGATCACTTCGGGGTGCTGCTCGTAGATCCAGGCCTTGGCGATGGCCGCGGCGAAAGGAGCCAACTCCTCGTCGACCACGGTGTCGGCCATGTAGCTCACCAGCTCAACGACGCCTTTCTTCTGGCCTTCCTTGTCCACGCCCTTCAGGTAAGCCATGAAGGTGTTCATCGGGAAAACTTTGGTCTCAGCCATGGGGAGTTCCTCCTCTTAGATCTCGAAAACTTTGTCTTCAACGCGCGAAATGGGGAGCCGCCCGCACATGCGCGCATATACCAGGGCCGTCGTGCGATACACCAGGTGCCCGAGCTTGGACCAGGGCAGGTAGCCGATCAGCATGAAGACGCTGATCAGGTGCAGGTAGTAGACGAAGTAGGCCAGGCCGGCCAGTCCGGCGAGGCGCAGGATGAAGCAGCCCGCGCCGGTGGCGAAGACCGCCCAGATCACGCCCAAGAGGTACCAGTCGTAGAAGCTGGAGCCCTGCTTCTGGGAGTCCAGGTTCAGGCGGCGGCGGGTGAGCATGGTCAGGCCGTAGAAGCCGAGCACCATGCCCACGATGGCAAGGAGCTTCACCGGGCTGTAGAGCGCCATGGGCGTATCGCCCAGGACGTGCAGCCACGCGAAGCCGGGCACGTACGAGCCCCAGTGGGACACGGCCACGACGGAGGTGACGATGAACAGGGCGACGAACGCGAACAGGAGCGCCCAGTGGCCCTTGAAGCGCTCGCTGTTGTCGTTGCCGCAGTCGTTCCACTTGCGATGGGTGGCGATCTCGTCGCGCAGCACGTCGATGATGGCCTGGACGAGCGTGGGCTTCTGGACCTTCTCGCCGAGCTGGAAGGTCTCGGGGATGTCCTTGAAGGACTTCCACATGTTCATGATGCCCTTGTAGAAGCACCAGACCACGAAGACGAACGTCGCGCCGAAGATCGGGTCGATGGTGAAGTCGCCGGGGAAGAGCTTGCTGAACTTGATCTCACCCTCGGGAATGGCGAAGCCCTTCATGCGGATGAGCCAGATCACCGCGAAGATGATGGCCGGGATGGCGATCAGCTTGGGCAGGCCCTTGGAGGAGCTCATCCACTCGCCGATGGCCGTGGGGCCCACCAGCTTGCGGTAGGTCATGTTGCGCACGGCCGCCAGGGTGTCCGCGGGCTTGGCGCCGCGCGGGCAAAGGTCCGAGCAGTTGCCGCAGTTGTGGCAGAGCCACACGTCGATGTCGCTCATGAGCTTGTCTTTGAGGCCCCACTGCGCCCAGACCATCTCCTTGCGGGGATAGGGGTTCTCGGAGGGCGACAGCGGGCAGGCCACGGAGCAGGTCGCGCACTGGTAGCACTTCTTGACGGATTCGCCGCCAGCGGCCTGAAGCTCCCTGACGAAGCTCGGGTCGGGTTGTATCCGGACCGGAGAAGACATAAGCAGGGCCTCCTAGTATCCTTTGAACGGGTTGGGACCCATTTTCACGATCATGTCCATGAACTCGTCGATCATGCCGGGCACGGTGTCGTACTCGTCGATGGCCACCTGGAACTGGTCCACGCGTTCGGCTTCCACGCCCAGGCGCTTGAGCGACTCGGAGATGTTCTCCTTGCGGCGGTTGCACAGCTCGGAGCCCTTGACGAAGTGGCACTGGTAGTCGTCGCCGTACTTGCAGCCGAGCAGCAGCACGCCGTCGATGCCCTTGGACATGGCGTCGGCCACCCAGATGGCGTTGACCGAACCCAGGCAGCGCACCGGGATGATGCGCACGTAGGCGCTCCAGGACTTCTGGCGCAGGGCGGCCATGTCGAGAGCCGGGTAGGCGTCGTTCTCGCAGGCCAGGATGAGCACGCGGGGCCCGCCCTTCTCGATCTTGGCCGGGACCTGCATCTCGCGGATCATCGAGCCGATCATGTCGATGTTGTAGTTGTCGAAGCTGATCACGCGCTCGGGGCAGGCGCCCATGCAGGTGCCGCAGCGGCGGCAGCGCGTGGGGTTGGGCATCGGGGTGCCCTTGGGGTCGTCGTCCAGGGCTCCGAACGGGCATTCCTCGGTGCAGCGTTTGCACTGGGTGCAGCGAACGAAGTTGAAGATGGGGTAGCTGCGGTCGCCCGAGCGGGGATGGACCGCGACGCCCCTGTTGGCGCTGGACACGCACTGGACGGCCTTCAAGGCCGCGCCCATGGCGTCGTCGGCGGCGAGCGCCAAGCCCATGGGCTGGCGCACGGCTCCGGCGGCGTAGATGCCGGTGCGGCGGGTCTCGTAGGGGAAGCAGATGTAGTTGGAATCCGCGTACCCTTCGAAGAGGCCCAGGTCCGGGAAGGCCAGGCCCTGGCGGTATTCGAGGTTGATCACCGGGCTGTGCGCCGTGGAGGGCACCAGCGCGGTGGGCAGGACCACCAGGTCGGCCTCGATCTCGATTGCGTCGCCGAGGAGCGTCTTCTCGAGCGAGACGACCACCGTGTCGCCGGCCCCGGCCTTCACGGCCTTGACCTGCGCCTTGGAGAGCATCACGCCCGGGTTGTCCTGGGCGGCCTTGTAGTAGCGCTCGTTGATGCCCGGGACCATCATGTGGTCGTAGAAGATAAAGGCCACGGCCTCGGGGTTCTTCTCGATCACGTAGTTGGCCTGCTTGAGCGCGACCAGGGTGCTGATCTCGGAGGACAGGGCCAGGTGGCGCTGGGACTCCAGGTCGCAGAACGGGGCCTCGGCAGGGGCCGCCTCGCCTTCGGCGGGGGGATTCTGCGGGGCCTCGGCCTCCTTGTCGCACTCCATGGTCACGTCGGCCGGGCAGGCCTCGGTGGTGCACAGGGCGGTGTTCAGCAGGAAGGCCACAGACTTCGCGGGCTTGCCGTCGGAAGGCCGGGTGATGGCCCCGGCCTTGGCCATGGCCTCGAGCTCGGCGGCGGTGATCACGTTCTTCACCGCGCCGTAGCCCATGGGGGCCAGGTACTTGGTGTCGCCGGGCTCCCAGCCGGTGGCCAACACCATGGCGCCGATGTCCAGGGTCTGGCCGTTGGACAGCTCGGCCTTGTACTGGCCGGGCGCGCCGGAGAGCTTCTCCAGGGTGGTGCCTGAGAAGATGGTCACCTTCTTGGTGGCGTTCACCTGGGCGATGAGCTTGTCCACGCCCGGGTCATGGGCTTCGGTGTGGGGGTAGGAGAGCGGGAAGGTCTTGTGGAAGTTGGCCGCCTTGCCGCCCAGGGTGTCGCCCTTCTCCACCAGGATCACGTCGTAGCCCAGGGAGGCCGCGGCGTTGGCCGCGTTCAGCCCGGTCCAGCCGCCGCCCAGGACCATGATGGTCTTGCAGGTCTCGGTGGCCTCGGGAGCGGGGATGTTGGACTTGCTGATCTTCACCACGCCCATGAGCGAGTATTCGTTGCAGAGGATCTGCAGGTCGTCGATGCCCTTGGCCTTCTCGATGGCGCCGGTCTCCTTGTCGAAGGACCAGACGGCCTGCTCGCGCAGGTTGACCCTCTCGACCTGGACGGCGTCGCCGAACTGGAACACGTCCCACTTCACGCGGGGCGAGCAGGCGCACAGACACACGGCGTCGAGCCCGGCCTCGGCGATGTCGGCCTCGATGGCCGCCTTGCCTTCGGGCGAGCAGAGCACGGGGCTGGTTTTGATGACCGGGCACTGCGGCTGGTATTTGTTCTTCACCGCGGTGCACACTGCGTCCACATCGACGGCTTCGCCGATGCCGCAGCCGCCGCAGACGTACACACCTATTTTCTCGGCCATGAATCCTTACCTCCCCGCAACCGTTTGTATGGCCTTGAGCGCCGCGCCGGTGGCCGCCTGGGCCGAGCGCATGACGTCCAAGGGCAGCTTGGCGCAGCCCGTGGCGATCACGCCCGTGCCGTCCGAGCCGATAAAGAAGCCTTCCTCGTCACGGGGCGCGTTCAGGGCCACGGCTTCGCCGGCCGTGGAAGGCTGCATGCCGGTGGCCAGGACCACCAGGTCGAACTCCTCGATGTTCTTGATGCCGGACTCGACGTCCTCCACCGTGGCCAGCACCTTGCCGGAAGCGGACTCGGTGAGCTCGGCCACCTTGCCCTTGACCAGCGAGAGCTTGGGATCGGCGGAAACCTTCTCCAGGAATTTCTGGTAGCGGCCGGGGGTGCGCAGGTCGATGTAGTAGATGGTGACCAACGCCTCGGGCACGCGCTCGCGGATGTAGGTGGCCTGCTTGAGGCTGGCCATGCAGCAGATGTAGGAGCAGTAGTTCAGGTGGTTCTCGTCGCGCGAACCGGCGCACTGCACGAAGGCGATGCGCTTGGGGGCGGCCTTGTCCGAGGGCCTGAGCAGGAGCCCGCCGGTGGGGCCGTTGGGCGCGCAGAGGCGCTCCATCTGCATGTTGGAGATGACGTTCTTCAACTTGCCCGCGCCCAGGTTGGTGAGCTTGGACATGTCGTAGGGCTTCCAGCCGGTGGCCTCCACGATGGCCCCGACCTTGAACACCTGGGTGCGCTCCTGGTCGGCCAGGTCGATGGCGCCGTAGACGCACGAAGCCTCGATCTTCTTGGCCTCGGCCTCGGAGCAGCGGCCCTTCTCGAAGACGTAGCGCATGGGGAAGGAGAACAGGTTGGGCCTGAAGGCAACCTTGCGCTTGCCCATGCCGAAATCGAACTCACAGTCCACAAGGGTTTCCGCCGCTTCGGTGCAGGCGTTGCAGCCCGTGCACTTCTCGTTGACGTAGCGCGGCTTGATGGCCACGGTCACGTCGAAGTTGCCGGCCTGGCCAGAGACCTTGGTGATCTCGGCCATGGTCAGCACCTTCACTTTGGGATTGTTGCGGATGCGCTGGAACTGGATCTCCAGCCCGCACGAAGGGGGGCAAAGCTTGGGGAAATATTGGTTGAGCTGAGCCACCCGTCCCCCAAGATAGGGATTTTTCTCCACGAGGATGACCTCGTAGCCCATCTCGGCGGCCTCCAGGGCAGCGGTGATACCGCTGAATCCCCCGCCGACCACCAGAATCGCGTTGCCAGACATTGACACCTCCCTGCTCGGATTTGACCTTTCACGGTCAAACGGCCTGATCCGGGACGCCTCGCCCCGGCGCGCCCCGGATCAGACCGTTTGGGACAAACGGCCGTATTCCGGCTTGAAAAAACGGCCGCGGGCATGCGCCCGCGGCCGTGCTTGGTCCGACTTACGCGTCGGGGATGATCTGAACGTAGGGGCGCTTGAAGACCTTGGTCTCGCGAGTGGTGGGGTCGTACTTCGAGTTCACGAAGCACTTCCACTTGCTGTCGTCCAGGCCCGGGAAGTCGCCGCGGTAGTAGAAGCCGGGGTAGCGGGACTCCTCACGGAAGGCGATGTGCTGCATGTGCATGCGAACGGTCCACAGGCGGTGGAACTGCTCCCAGCAGCGCATCAGTTCGTGCAGGTCGCGGGCGGCCAGCTTCTTGGAGTCTTCTTCCAGCATGGCCAGCAGCTTGAAGCCGGTGTCCAGCAGGGACTTGGAGGTGGTGTACAGGGTGCCGACGCCGCCGCCGTACTCGTCGGAGCACTTGATGAGGCGCATCATGAAGTTCTTCGGGGAGATGAACTTCGGGTTGATGATCGGGTCGGTGGAGATCGCCTTGTTCTCTTCGAAGGTGTACCAGGGCTGGTAGATTTCCTTCTTCAGGTCTTCGGCCTTCTCCTTGATGGAGGGCTTGAAGTCCTTGTGGTCCACGCACCAGCGCACCATCTGCTTGCCGACGATGCGGCCCTCGGCGTGGGAGCCGGAGGAGAACTTGTGGCCGGAGGCGCCGACGCCGTCAGCGCAGGTCCAGAGGCCGTTCACGGTGGTCATGCGGTTGTAGACCTTGCCGTTGTCGGCGCGGACCTTGTACTCCTCGGGAACCCATTCCTCGTCCGGACCGGAAGCCCAGATGCCGCAGCAGCCGGAGTGGGAGCCCAGCAGGTAAGGCTCGGTGGGCATGATCTCGGAGCCGGACTTCTCGGGCTCGATGTTCATGGCGGCCCACAGGTTGGCCTGGCCCACGCACATGTCGAGGAAGTCTTCCCAGGCTTCGCTCTCGAGGTGCTTCTGCTGCTCGGCGTTCAGGTTGGCGAAGGTGGTCTGCAGCGCGGTGGCGGTGTCCATGTAGATGGGGCCGCGGCCGGCGCGCATTTCGGCGAGCATCATGTGGTTACGCAGGCAGGTCGGGATGATGTGACCCTTGGCGTAGCCGCGATCCTCGTAGGGCTTCAGCATGGCGCGGTTGGTGACGCAGTAGTCCTCGCCCTTGGCGTTGGTGGCCTTGGCCTTGAAGAGCAGGAACCAGGCGCCGACCGGTCCGTAGCCGTCCTTGAAGCGGGCGGGCACGAAGCGGTTTTCCATCATGGTCATCTCGGCGCCGGCCTGAGCGCACATGGTGTAGGTGGAACCGGCGTTCCACACGGGGTACCAGGCGCGGCCCATGCCCTCACCAGTGGAGCGGGGCTTGTACACGTTCACCGCGCCGCCGCAGGCAACGACCATGGCGTTGCAGGTGAAGATGTAGACCTTGTTCTCGCGGGTGGAGAAGCCAACCGCACCGGCGATGCGGTTGGGGGTGTTGGCGTCGAGCAGCAGCTTCACGATGAACACGCGCTCGAGGTAGCGGTCCTGGCCAAGGGCGTTCTTCGCGGCTTCGGCCACGATGCACTTGTAGGACTCGCCGTTGATCATGATCTGCCAGCGGCCGGAGCGGACGGGGTCGGCGCCGGAACGCAGGGACTTGCCGGCGGCCTTGGACTGGGCGCCGTCAAGGTTGTGGCCGTGCTCGTCCTTGGTCCAGCAGGGCAGGCCCCACTCTTCGAAGAGGTGCACGGAGTCGTCGACGTGGCGGCCCAGGTCGAAGATCAGGTCTTCGCGGACGAGGCCCATCAGGTCGGTGCGGACCATGCGGACGTAGTCGTCGGCGTTGTTCTTGCCCAGGTAGGTGTTGATGGCCGAGAGGCCCTGGGCCACGGCGCCGGAGCGCTCGAGGGAGGCCTTGTCGAGCAGCATCAGGGAGAGGCCGCCGCCCAGCTTGTCGATCCAGCGGCAGGCCTCGAAAGCGGTTCCGCAGGTGCCCATGCCGCCGCCGACCAGCAGCATGTCGACGTATTTTTCGACGATTTCCGGCTCGGCGAGAGCGACGCCCTTCGCCTCTTCTTTCATGGGAATACGGGGCATTTCTCGTGCTCCTTATATTCTTGGGTTGCGCTTCGGATCCGCTACTACTTGCAGAAGCCGTCCAGCCAGCACTGGGCGGAGTCGGCATCGGTGATGTCGAACTTCTTCATCACGGTCGCCTGGGGCTTGGCCAGATCCCAGGTCTCGGTGAAGAGCTTCTCATCTTCCAGGCTTCCGGGCTCGGGCTTGCCGTCATAGGGCTTGATCGAGCCTTCGGGAGTGGTGCGGATGGGGAACTTGAAGCGCTTGGTGTTGCCGTTGCGGAACTTGACGGTCCACATGATGGAGTCAGCCGAGCGCATGGGGACGCAGACGCCGCCCATGGGCGCGAAGTCGGCGTAGGGCCGGGCTTCGATGGCGCCCTGGGGGCAGATCTTCACGCAGGAGTAGCACTCCCAGCAGGCCTCGGGCTCCTGGTTGTAGGCCTTCATTTCGGCCGGATCGAGGATCATCAGGTCGTTGGGGCAAATGTACATGCAGGCGGTCTTCTCGCCGCCCTTGCACCCGTCACATTTGCTCGGATCGACAAAGGTAGGCATACCACGTCCTCCACGCTAGTTTGATGGTTGATTCCTTATTCCCTTCCACAAAACAGTACGCCGCCCGCCCCATGAGGGGGAAAAAAGACACCCGGCGACGCGACCTAGAAGTCGCGGCCGGGCGCCAGATCACAACGGGTCAAGCGCGGATACGGCGAACGCGGAGACAACGCGCAAGCGAGAGCCTGAAAAACCCCACACGCATTCTGTCCGCCCCACCGTTAACCTCCTTACGACAGCCACCGGCCCGATGGCTTGTGAGGAATTTAACGAGATGCCACCACCTCGTCAAGCCGAAAGTGAAATTAGTTACAAAAGCCACAAATGCTCAGAATCTATACGAAAAAGTGCGTTACGCACTGCGATTGAACTAGCCCGGAAGGATGGCCCCATTCCCTTAGCACGCTGATTCCCCAGTGGCAAGGGCCTCGCTTTCACAAGCTCAATCCTTTCTTGCCAGAACGCCCCTTTGCCGCCATAAAGCACCCGTGAACAGCGACGACAGCACCGCCCGGCAAAGCCGCGACCAGCTCGCGGCCATCCTGGACGCAGCCGTGGACGCCATGGTCATCATCGGCTCGGACAGGCGCGTTCAGGCTTTCTCAAGGTCGGCCGAGAGGCTCTTCGGCTACCGCGCGGACGAGGTGCTCGGCCAGAACGTCTCCATGCTCATGCCCGAGCCGCACCGCTCCCGGCACGACGCCTACGTCACCCGCTACATCGAGTCCCGCGAGAAGCACATCATCGGCATCGGCCGCGAGATCCCGGCCCTGCGCAAGGACGGCACAACCTTCCCCGCCTACCTCTCCGTGGGCGAGGGCGCGGGCGGCGGTTTCTTCGTGGGCATCCTGCACGACCTCACCCGCGAGAAGGAGACCTTCAGGCGCGTGCGCGAGCTGGCCTCCATCGTGGACTCCACCGGCGACGCCGTGCTCGGCCAGACCCTGGACGGGGCCGTGACCTACTGGAACAAGGGCGCGCAGGAGCTCTACGGCTACCCCGCGTCCGAGGCCATGGGCGCGAGCGTGGCGGAGCTCATCGTGCCCGAGGAGAAGCGCGAGGAACACGAGGCCGTGAGCCAGCGCATGCGCGAGGGCAAGGGTGTGGTGCGCCTGGAGACGATCCGGCGCGACAAGGCGGGCAAGCGCCTCGTGGTGGCCCTGACCGTCTCGCCCATCCTCGACTCCGAGGGCAAGCCCACCGGGGCCTCCACCATCGCGCGCGACATCACGGCCAAGCGCCACGCCGAGCAGGCCCAGGCCCAGGCGCGCAAGGCCGCCGAGGAGGCCACGCGGATCAAGTCCGACTTCCTCTCCATCGTCTCCCACGAGCTGCGCACGCCCCTGACCATCATCCTGGGCAACATCTCGCTGCTCACCGACTCGCACAGCATGCCCGACCCCTCCGAGGCAGCCAACATCGCCAAGGACATCGAGGACAGCGCCAACCGCCTGCTCGCGCTGATAAACGACCTGCTGGACATCTCCGACATGGAGGCCGGCCAGGCCAGGCTCAGGCTCGCGCCGGTGAACGCCGAGGAGCTCGTGCTGGAGGTGGCCCAGGCCGCCGAGGCCATGGCCGAGCCCAAGGGCATCGAGGTGAAGGCCTACTCCGAGCCCTTGGAGATCATGGCCGACCCCCTGCGGCTCAGGCAGGCGCTCCTCAACCTGGCGGACAACGCGGTCAAGTTCACGGACAAGGGCACCATCACCATCGGTGTGGGCAGGACGGGCCAGTCCGCGCTCTTCGAGGTCTCGGACACCGGGCCGGGCATCCCGGACGACGACCTGCTGCGCATCTTCGACGCCTTCTTCCAGGCCGACACCTCGAGCACGCGGCGCAGTCAGGGCACGGGCCTGGGCCTGACCATCGTGCGGCGCATCGTGGAACTGCACGGCGGCGTGGTCAACGTGGAGAGCGAGCCGGGCAAGGGCAGCTCCTTCTACCTGGCCCTGCCAATCCACGACAAGTCCTCCGGCGACTGACCGCGCCGCGATTGCGGCTTCACTTCAAGAATGCAACGTAAAAAGGATTGTCCCCCTCTTTCATTCCAGGGGGACATATGTCATTGCATCTTTTCCCCGATTTTCCATCTATAACTGTCACTTTCCATGGACGAAGCCCGCTACGACTCCAGCGCCCAAGCCGGACGGCTCACCGCGGCGGCCATGGCAGCCACCGCGGCGCTGGCCGTGTTCTCCTCCGGGCTGCACCTGACGCTCGAGCACCAGCAGGCGCTTGGCTGGATGCTCCTCGGCGCGCTCTACCTGATGAGCCTGGTGGAGCACCGCATGGGCATGGTCTTCCGTATTCTCTTCCTCTCGGTGGGCGCGTTCATCTCGCTTCGCTACCTGGTGTTCCGCACCACGGAGACGGTGTTCTTCACCGGCCCGATGGACTTCGTGTTCATGATGCTCCTCTACCTTTCGGAGCTCTACGGGATCACAATCCACCTGCTGGGCATGTTCGTGAACGTCTGGCGCATGAGAAGGCAGCCCGTGCCCCTGCCCCAGGACCAGTCGCTCTGGCCCACGGTGGACGTGTTCATCCCCACCTACAACGAGCCCGACGACGTGGTCTTCCTCACGGCAACGGCCTGCTCGCTCATCGACTACCCCAAGGACAAGATCACGGTCTACGTCCTGGACGACGGCGGCACCCTGGCCAAGCAGAACAACCCCGACCCCGAGATGGCCTGGGAGGCCCAGGACCGCTCCCGGCGCATCCGCCAGATGTGCGAGGACCTGGGGCTTCGCTACCTGACGCGCAAGTACAACCAGAAGGCCAAGGCCGGGAACATCAACTCGGCCATCATGGGCAACTCCTTCGGCGACGTGCTCGTGGACTGGGACGGCCGCGCCTACGCCAGCCTCGAGACCCCGGTCAGGACCACGGGCGAGCTCATCCTCGTGCTGGACTGCGACCACGTGCCCACGCGCGACATCGTGAAGAACACGGCCGGGTTCTTCCTCAAGGACCCAAAGCTCTTCCTGGTGCAGACCCCGCACTACTTCCTGAACCCCACGCCCGTGGAGAAGAACCTCCAGACCGCCCAGGACTCCCCGGGCGAGAACGAGATGTTCTACGGCGCGGTGCAGCTGGGCCTGGACTTCTGGAACTCCTCGTTCTTCTGCGGCTCGGCCGCCATACTGCGCCGGGAGTTCCTCACGGCCCAGGGGGGCATCTCGGGCGAGACCATCACCGAGGACGCCGAGACGGCCCTGGGCCTGCACGCCAAGGGCTACAACTCGGTCTACCTGAACAAGCCCATGATCTCCGGGCTCTCGCCCGAAACCTTCGCGGACTTCATCCTCCAGCGCTCGCGCTGGGCCCAGGGCATGACCCAGATATTCCTGCTCAAGAACCCGCTCCTGCAAAAGGGGTTGAGCCTCACGCAGAAGCTCTGCTACTTCAACTCCTGCTTCTTCTGGTTCTTCGGCGTCGCGCGTTTCTTCTTCTTCATCTCGCCGTTCCTCTATCTGTGCATGGGCGTGCGCATCTACAACGCGTCCATGAGCCAGATTCTGGCCTACGCCATGCCGCACCTCGTGGCCAGCTACGTGATATCGAACAACCTCTTCGGACAGGTGCGCCATCCGTTCTTCTCGGAGCTCTTCGAGACGATCCAGAGCTTCTACCTGCTCCCGGCAATCGCGGCCGTGGCCATGAACCCGCGCAAGCCGAGCTTCAAGGTCACGCCCAAGGGCGTCGCCCTGGAGCGCGACTTCTTGAGCCACCTCTCCGCCCCGTTCTATTTCATGCTCGTCATCTGCATCGCGGCCTTCCTCATGGGCGTCTACAGGTGGACGGCCTACCCCATGGAGCAGGACGCAATCATCATCACCGTCACGTGGAACGCCTTCAACCTGATGATGCTCATGCTCTGCCTGGGCGTGGTCTGGGAGAAGCGCCAGATCAGGCGCTTCCACCGCTTCCGCTCCAAGGGCCTGGTGATGCTCGCCGAGCCCGGCTCGGACGACTGGACGCCCACCGCCCTCTACGACCTGTCGCTTCTCGGCCTGGGCGTGCTCGTGCCCTCGGCGGAAAACTACCGCCTGGGCCAGAAGCTCGGCGCGCAGGCCGTGGACTCCTACGGCAAGCGCTACGACTTCCGCCTGCGCGTGGAGCGCATCTTCCCGTACAAGGGCATGTTCTACGTGGGCGCGCAGTTCATCATCCCCGACGACGCGGCCATGGCCCAGGTGGTGGGCTACGTGCACGGCGACTCCGCGCGCTTCGAGAATTTCGCCAAGAGCATCTACAACAGGCGCATCGGCCTGCTGACCGGCCTCTACTACCTGATCCACAAGAGCTTCACCGGAACGGTGCAGAACATCCAGGGCATCGCGGCCGTGATGCGGCGCATGGTGGCGTCCGCGGCCCTGCGCGCGGTCCGGTTCCTGCTCCCCCCGCCCGAAAGGAGATACAGATGATCCGCAGAGCGCTTCTCGCCTCGGCCCTCCTCGTCCTTTGCTTCGGCCTGGCCCACGCCGCGCAGCAGCCCCAGCCCGCGCAGGCCCCGGCCGCGAAAAGCGCGGCCATGCCCGCGCCCGAACGGCTGGAGAACGGCACCTACCGGGTCAAGCTGCCCCTTTCGAGCCTCTCCCCCGTGCGCAACACCACCCTGACAGGGGCCAAGGCCTGGAGCACCTTCACCCTCCCCGTGCCCGAGCGCTGGGACGTCAAGAGCGCGTCCTTGAGCTTCGGCTACGTCAACTCCTCCTCGCTGGTGGCCAGGCTCTCGCGCCTGAGCTTCCTGGTGGGCGGGCGCGTGCTCGGGCAGATCGAACTGCGCCCCGAGTCGCCCAAGGGCAAGGTCGAGCTGCCCATCCCCGGCAACCTGCTCGCGCCGGGCTACAACGAATGCACCTTCAGCGTGGCCCAGAGCTACACCGAGGAGTTCTGCGAGAACCCCACCCACCCCTCGCTGTGGACCACCCTGGAGCTCGACACCGCCACCATCGAGATCGTCTACGAACCCAGGCCCGTGCCCCGCAAGCTCTCGGCCGTGGCCGACTTCCTGTTCGACCCGCGCATGTTCCTCGGCGCGGACGTGAACATCGTGGTGCCCGAGTTCTCCGAGGCCGCCGTGCGCCAGGCCGCCTTGGCCGCCTCCGGGGCGGCCCTGCGCCTGGACTACCAGGCCGCCAGGACGCGCGTCTCCACAGAGATCGTCCCGGGCATGGACAACATCGTCGTGGGCGGGGCCGAGTTCGCCAGGAAACTCCTGGGCCAGCGCGCGCCGAAGATCGGCGACGCCACCGTAGCCGTGCTGCCTGGCCTCACCCCGGGCAAGCCGGACACGCCCGACCCCAGGACCGCCATCGTGCTGCTCAGCGGCTCCCCCGAGGGCGTGGACAAGGCCGTACGCGCCTTCAGCTACCTCTCCTTCCCCTTCCCGGACACGCCCGAGGCCGACATCTCCCAGGTGGCGGACCCCGCGCCCGACATGCTCGAGGCGGCCAAGAACATAAGCCGCGACAAGGAATACACCCTGCGCTCCCTGGGCTACTTCACCAAGACCATCCGGGCCGACTCCGCCCAGGCCCCGCCCATCGACCTCTCCTTCACCTTCCCCTCGGGGCTCGAGCTCAACCCCAACAGCTACGTGACCCTCTCCCTGCACGTGGCCTACGCCCCGGGCATGCGCGAGGACTCGGTGCTCACGGTGAGCATCAACGGCATCTACGTGGGCGGCGTGCACTTCGACAACGTCAAGGGCGGCACCTATCTGGACTACCGCATCAACCTGCCGCTCTACGCCATGAAGAAGGGCGCGAACACCATCACGCTGAGGCCGGTGCTCACCCCGCTCAAGGCGCGCACCTGCGAGTATTTCCAGTCCGAAAACCTGCTCATGACCCTCTACGACGACTCGACCCTGACCTTCCCGGACATCCCGCTCTGGGCCAAGCTGCCGGACCTGACCCTCTTCCACCAGGACTCCTTCCCCTACGGACTCTGGCCCGACATGCGCGCCACCACCCTGCTCCTTGGCGACAAGAACCCGGACACCGTCTCGGCCGCCGTGAACCTGGCCGCACAGGCCAGCCAGCGCACCGGCCTGCCCCCGCTGGGCCTGTCCGTCAGTTTCGGGCCAGGGGCCGAGGGCAACGTGATCGCCGTGGGCCCCGTGGACGCCCTGCCCCCCGCCCTGGTCAAGGCCGCGCCCTTCTCGCTCCTGCCGGACGGCCCCAGGCCCTACCCGCAGATGCAAAGGCCCAAGGCCCAGGGCGACGACGCGGCCGCGCACAAGGCCCCGCTGTGGTCGCTCTACCTGCCCTTCCTCTGGGAGAAGCAGCGCAAGCACGCCGACGTGGCCAGCCACCTCTGGGCCGACGTGCGCTCCGGCGCGGCCATCTCGCCGGGCAAGGGCGTGCTCGCGCAGTTCAAGACCCCGGGCAGCACGGACTCCACCACGACCCTGTTCACCGGCTCCACGCCCCAGGACGTGGCCGCGCTTGCCGGCAGGCTCTGGGAGCCCGCCGTGCGCTCGCGCGTGAGCGGCGACCTGGCCATGGTGGACCTGGCCTCGGCCGAGCCCAAGGTCTCCTCGCTCCAGGCGGGCGAGAGCTACTACATCGGCAAGATCGGGGCGTTCCCGTGGCTCACCGTGCTGGTGAACTCCTACCCCTGGACCGCGCTCGGCGTGGTGGCGGGACTCCTGCTGGTGTTCTCCTTCGCTGCTTACCGCGCGCTGAGGGCGCTCCGGGCCAAGAGGCAGTAAGGGTCCGTGACCATGGCCAGGCCTCGCCGCCAGCGTGACCTTCGCCACGGGCGCTTCTCCGCGCTGTGCGCGTCGTGCCTGCTGGCGGCGTCGCTTTTGCCGCCCGCCCCTGGGCTCGCCGCCCGGGTCGAGCAGCAGCCCATGCCCGACCCGGCCGCGCGCCAGGCCCAGGACGCGCGCGTGACGCGCGGCCCCATGGAGCCCGGCCCAAGCGTTGAACGCACGTCCGAAGGCTTCGACGCAGCCCCTCCGCCCAGTCCCAAACCCAGGCTCAGGCTGGAGAAGACCGCCCCGCCAGCGCCCTCCCTGGAGCTCGACACCCTCGCCACGGGCTGGGAGAAGCTGAACGCGGGCCAGACCGAGGCAGCCCTGGCCGCCTTCGAAAAGGCCTCCGGATCGCCCGACGCCCTGGTGGCCCAGGAGGCCCTGCTCGGCAAGGCCTACACCCTCTGGCGGCAAGGCCGGGAGGACCAGGCCGAAGCCCTCTTCAGGCAACTCGTCGACCAGGGCTTCCGCGTGCCCGAGGTGCTGCCCAACCTGCTCTTCCTGCTGCACAAGCGCGGCGGCCCCAAGGCCATGGAGCCCTACCTTCACCTCCTGCCGGAGAGCGAACGCGACATCTGGCGCAAGTAGCGGCGGGGCGCTGCCCCGCTCCCCGGCAGGACCCCGTCCTGCACCTGCAGGGCTCCGCCCCGGACCCGCAAGGGGGAGTGCCTCCCCGATCTTCCCAGCTCGACGGAGGAGCACAAAAAAGCCCCCTCCCGGATCATCCGGAAGGGGGCTCGCTCTTGCGTGTGGACGCGTGGCCTAGTTGGCCGCGCCGCCGCCGGGCAGGTTCGCCTTGGCGGCGAGGTCCTTGTCGATGATCTTCACGGGGTTCTTTTCCCAGAGGTACTGCATGAAGCCGCGCAGCATCTGTTCCTGCTGGAAGGGTTCGGCCTGGGCCATGATCTTGGCCTTGTCGCGCTGCCACTGCTCCTCGCTGGGGAAGCTGCGCTCCTTGAGCTTGGCCACAACGAAGCCGCTGGCCACGGCGTAGGAGCCCTGGAGCCACGCCGGGGCCTTCTGGGCGAACGCGGCCTCGCTCAGGGCCGGGGCCTGTCCGAGCCCCTGGATCGCGCCCTGACGGGTGAAGGGGGCAGAGGTCTTCAGCTTGTCCTTGTACTGCTCGAGCGCCTTGGCCTGGCCCTCGGGGGTCTTGATCAGCTCGGCGACTTCCTTGGCCTTGGCCTCGGCCAGCTTCATGGACTCCTCGGCCACGAGGTCGGCCTTGACCGTGGCGGCCACTTCCTCGAGCGCGGGGATGCGCTCGGGGTTGGCGTCCACCACGCGGGCGAGCACGTAGCCGTCGCCAGCGGACAGGGCCTGGGGAACGGCCTTGCCCTTCTCGGTGGAGAATATCTGGCCCAGGCCCTCGGGGGCGAGGTTCAGGTCCAGCGGGGGGCGCTGGCGGTTGAAGAAATCGGTGGTCCTGGCGTCCAGGCCCTTGGCCTGGGCCAGCTTGGCCATGTCCGCCCCGCCGACGAGTTCCTCGAGCATCTGGTCAACGGCCTTGCCCATGACCTCGGCGGCCTTCTCTTCGGCCATTTCGCGCTTGATGTCGTCCTTGGCTTCCTCGAAGGGGGTGACGCCCGCGGGCTTCTTGTCCACCACCTGGATCACGTGCAGGCCGTACTGGGTGCGCACGGTGCCGGAGACCTCACCCTTCTTCAGGGCGAACGCGGCCTCCTCGAACTCGGGCACCATGGTGCCCTTGCCGAACCAGCCCAGGTCGCCGCCGGTGACGGCGGGCTCGCCCTTCACGTCCAGGACCTTCTCCACGGCCTCGCCCTTACGCAGCCTGGCGGCCAGTTCGGCCAGGCGCTTCTCGGCGGCCTTCACGTCGGCGTCCTTGGCGTCCTGGGGCAGGAGCACCAGCAGGTGATTGGCCTTGACCATGTCCGGGTGCTTGAACTTGTCGGGATTGGCGTCGTAGTTGGCCTTGGCCTCCTGGTCGGAGACGAGCTTGGGGTCGGCCAGGGCCGCCGGGGTGATCTCGAGGTATTCGATCTTCACCTCGGCCGGGCGCTTGTACTTGTCCTTGCCGGACTCGTAGGCCTGCTTGACGCGCTCGTCGGTCACGCTGACCTGGGAGGCGAATTCGCGGGCGGAGAAGTCGATGTAGTCGAGCACGGCCTTCTCCTGGGAGAAGTCGTACACGGAGCGCACCTCGGCCGGGGTGACCCAGGTGGGCAGGATCGAGTAGATGACCATCTTCTCGTAGAGCAGGCTCTTCTTCTGGTCGGCCTCGAAGGTCTCGGGAAGCAGGCCGATGGAGCGCAGCTTCTCCTTGTAGAGCTCGTAGTCGAACTTGCCCTGCTCGTTCTGGAAGGCGGGCACGCGGGCGACCTCGGTCTGGAGCTCCTTGTCCGAGACCGCGACGCCGAGCTTGGCGGCCTGGTCGAACATGAGCACGCGCCCGACCATCTGCATGAGCACCTGGGACTTGAAGCCGAAGCGCTCCAGGTCCTCCTTGCTGAGCGAAGGGTTCTGCGCCTGGGCTTGGCGCAGCGAGCCTTCGTATTCGGCGTAGAAGTCCTTGGCCAGGATGGGCGTGTCGCCCACGTAGGCCACCACGCCGCCGCCGGGGCGGTGGTCCTGGAACGAGTAGACACCGAAGAACACGAACACGGCGATGATCACGCCGAAGATGGCCTTGACGGCCCAGGATTGGGAATGCTGCCGGAGGATATCCAACATGTCTGGGAGCTCCTTGGGAAACTTGGCCTTGGCTTTGCGAAAAACGGCGGCCGGGGACTGGTCTCCCCGGCCGCCGGATGCTGTCGCTTGGATCTTAACGGCTGCCCACGGCGTTGAGCAGACCGCCGGCCAAAATAATGTCCAGCTCCTTCGCGGTCAAATCATTTGTGAGTTCGACCTTGGTCTTGCCGTCCACCAGGGCGGCCACGGGCTTGCCGGGCTTGATCTTGGCGCCGGGAATGACGATCTCCGCGCCCTGGGCCAGCAGGTCGTAGTCGGCCTTGTCCACGAAGAGAAGCGGCAGGATGCCGAAGTTGACCAGGTTGGCGCGGTGGATGCGGGCCAGGCTCTTCACGATCACGGCCTTCACGCCCAGGTGCCTGGGGGCCAGGGCCGCGTGCTCGCGCGAGGAGCCCTGCCCGTAGTTCTCGCCGCCCACGATCACGCCGCCGCCCAGCTCCTTGATGCGGGGCACGAAGCCCTTGTCCACGTTGATGAACACGTGCTCGGAGATGGCCGGGATGTTGGAGCGCAGGCTCATGACCTGGGAGCCGCCGGGCAGGATGTGGTCCGTGGTGATGTCGTCGCCGACCTTGAGGGCCACCTTGGCCGAAACGGTGTCGGCCACCTTGCCGAAGCGCTCCAGGGCCACGATGTTGGGGCCGCGACGCACCTCCACGCCGGAGCCGTCCTCGGGCGGGAACACGAAGAGCTGGCGGATGGAGGGCACCTTCCTGGGCATGGCCACCTTGGCCGGGGGCGTGCCCCAGGTGGCCGGGTCGGTGAACTCGCCGGTGAGGGCCGCCATGGCGGCGGTCTGCGGGCTGACCAGGTAGACCTTGGCGTCCTGGGTGCCGCTTCTGCCCTCGAAGTTGCGGTTGAAGGTCCGCGCCGAGACTCCGCCCGAGGTGGGCGAGCCGCCGATGCCGATGCAGGGGCCGCAGGCGCATTCGAGCATGCGCGCGCCAGCGTCCATGAGCGGCTCGATCAGGTTCTCGGCGGCCAGCATCTTCACCACCTGCTTGGAGCCCGGGGCGATGAGCAGGTCGGTCTCGGGCTTGATGCGCTTGTCCTTCAGCATCAGGGCCACGGTCTTCAGGTCGGAGTAGGAGGAGTTGGTGCAGGAGCCGATGGCGGCCTGGTCCACCTTGAGTCCCGCCAGGCTCTTGATGGTGGCGGCGCGGTCGGGCATGTGCGGCTGCGCGGCCATGGGCTCGAGCTTGGAGAGGTCGATGACGATGACCTCGTCGTAGGCGGCGGAAGGGTCGGCCTTCAGGGGGACGTAGTCCTCGGGGCGGCCCATGGCGGCCAGGAACTTCTTGGTCACCGCGTCGGAGGGGAAGAGCGAGCCGGTGGCTCCGAGCTCCGCGCCCATGTTGGTGATGGTGGCGCGCTCGGGCACGGACAGGGTGGCCACGCCGGGCCCGGCGTACTCGAACACCTTGCCCACGCCGCCCTTCACGGTGAGCAGGCCGAGCAGGTGCAGGATGATGTCCTTGGCCGTGGCCCAGCCGGTCAGCTCTCCCTCGAGCTGGACCTTCACCACCTTGGGCATGGTGATGTAGTAGGGCTCGCCCGCCATGGCCAGGGCCACGGAGAGCCCGCCCGCGCCCATGGAGAGGCTGCCCACGCCGCCCGCGGTGGGGGTGTGGGAGTCGGAGCCGATGAGCGTCTTGCCGGGCTTGGCGAAGTTTTCCAGGTGCAGCTGGTGGCAGATGCCCGTGCCGGGGGGGGAGTAGACCGCGCCGCACTTGGCGGCCACGGTGCGCAGGAACTGGTGGTCGTCGGGGTTGCGGAAGCCCTGCTGCATGGTGTTGTGGTCCACGTAGCTCACGGACAGCTCGGTCTTGACCTTCGGCACGCCCATGGCCTCGAACTGAAGCCAGGCCATGGTGCCGGTGGCGTCCTGGGTGAGGGTCTGGTCGATCCGCAGCCCGATCTCCGCGCCGGGCTTCATCTTGCCGCTCAGCAGGTGGGCGGAAATGATCTTCTGGGTGATGTTCTTGCCCATGATGGTCCTCGTGTTCGTGAAAGTTGGGCCATGTGCCCCGGCTTTGCGAAAGATGTCAAGTTCGCCCTGCGGAACGGGCCGCCCCGCGCTACTCCCCGCCGAACCGCAGCCTGTTGATCTTGGCGTTGCGGTACTGGATCTCGAAGTCCAGGCGCAGCTTCTCCTGCTTGGCCTCGTGGATCTCCTCGGCCTTGAACACCCCCGCCGTGGGGTCTTCCTCGGCCTGGAGGGCGCGGATGCGGGCCTGCACTTCGGCCTGCCTGGCCTTGTACTCCTCGATTTCGCGCCTGATGGCCTCGATTTCGTCCTGCATGGCAACACCTCTGGGTGGGATGGAGGTCGCCGGGCTTTCGGCCCGGTAAAGAAAAAGGGAGGCGCCCTGCGGCGCCTCCCCGGATACCGGCATGCGCCGGGATCAACTACTTCTGCTTGGCGTGCTCGCCGGAGGCGGCGCGCTGCATCTTGACCTCGACCTTCTCGGTCAGGCCTTCATAGTACTCGCGCAGGATGACCAGGCACTCGTCGCGGCCGAAGTGATCCGGGATCGCCTCGCCCTCGGAGAGCATCTTGCGCAGCTTGGTGCCGGACAGGATGACGCGGTCTTCCTTGGTGTGCGGGCAGGTGCGCAGGGAGGCCATGCCGTCGCACTTGAAGCAGTAGAAGGTCCAGTCGATGTTCATGTTCTCGCAGAGCAGGGCCTTGCCGGGCTCGACGGCGCAAGCGGCCTCGGGGGTCGAGTACGGGATGCGCTTGAAGATCTCCTGGGCCTCGAACATGCCGTAGAAGTCGCCGACGCCGGCGTGGTCACGGCCGATGATCATGTTGTTGATGCCGAAGTTCTGGCGGAAGGTGGCGTGCAGCAGGCCTTCGCGGGGACCGGCGTAGCGCATGTCCAGGGGGTAGCCGGCCTGGATCACGTGGTCCTTCACGAAGTAGTGCTCGACCAGGGTATCGATGGCGCGCACGCGCACTTCGGCCGGGATGTCGCCGGGCTTCAGGTTGCCGATCAGGGAGTGGATGACCACGCCGTCGCACACTTCAACGGCGATCTTGGCCAGGAACTCGTGGGAGCGGTGCATGGGGTTGCGCAGCTGCAGGGCGGCAACCTTGGACCAGCCCTTGGCGTCCATCTCGGCGCGCAGGTCGGCGGGGCGCTTGTACACGCCCTTGTACTTCACGGGGTAGTCGCCCTCGGAGAGCACCTTCACGGGACCGGCGAGGGACACGGGCTTCTGGCCCATGACCATCTGGACACCGGGGTGGTCCTTCAGGGCGGTCTCCCAGAAAACGTCGTCGGCGGAGTCGGGGCCGGCGCCCTTGAACACCTGGTAGCACTCCCACTT
Organism: Fundidesulfovibrio sp. YSD1; assembly: GCF_055397115.1. Taxonomy (NCBI): domain Bacteria; kingdom Pseudomonadati; phylum Thermodesulfobacteriota; class Desulfovibrionia; order Desulfovibrionales; family Desulfovibrionaceae; genus Fundidesulfovibrio; species Fundidesulfovibrio sp. YSD1. Next base: position 2,792,799 of record NZ_AP043666.1, on the reverse strand, counting down.
CTTCTCTTCCTCGGTGAGGGCGTACTTCTCGGTGACGGTCATGATGGCCATCATCTCGCCCTTGTGGGACTCGAGGGCGATTTCCTGGCCGACGTTGATGGCGGCGGCGTCCTCGGCGGACACGGAGCAGGTGACGGGAACGGGCCAGAAGGTTCCGTCCGTGAGGGTCATGTTTTCGCAGACGGACTTCCAGTCGGCCTTGGTCATGAAGTAGGTGATCGGCGAGAAGCCGCCGATGCCCATCATGATCAGGTCGCCCTTCTCACGGGGGGAGATCACGACTTTCTTCAGCGTGGCGGCCTTCTTGATGGCCTCTTCGCGCTCGGCGCCTTCCAGCAGACAAATGGTGAGGCCTTTGCCACCATGCGGGGGAACCAGTCTGGACATGTTCGTTTCCTCTCCTTTACGGATAGTGTGGTTTTTCGAGTAGCCGCCCTGGCCGCTCCGCGGCCGCCCACGCGCCCGCCGCGGTTCGCGGCGGTTCGCCCATGATAAAAAATTCACGTGGGGATGTTTTGTGAAAAAAATCTCGGCTTGTCAAGCGCGCACCTCGCGCCTTGACGGGACTTCCGGCCGCGTGCATCCTCCCGGTCAAGAGACACCGGGACCCATACACCGAAATGCTGCTCGAAGAAAGAAAAGAAAACGGCGCGGCGGTCGTGAAAATAAACGCCCCCAGGCTGGAGGCGCGCATCGCCGACCAGCTGGCCGAGGAGATCATCGAGGCCTACAAGCCCGTCCGGGCGCTCGTAATCGACTTCTCGGGCGTGGGCTTCATCGACTCCGTGGGCATGAAGGCCGTGATGAGCGTGCTGCTCTACTGCCGCAAGACCGAGGGCGCGTGCGTGCTCTGCGGCGTGTCCGAGGACATCATGAGCGTCTTCGTGATCACGCGCCTAAACAGGCTCCTGCCCATCGTGGACACCCAGGCCGAGGCCCTGGCCAGGGTGCTCGAACTCAAGGAACAAAGCCGCCTGCGCGCGGGCAACATCTAGCCCTCCGCGCACAAGCGGCCCTGTCTTCCGGGACGCCTTCTTCCGCTGGCGGCCCGGTCTTCGGGATTTCACAAGCTCCCTAGACCAGGATTTCCTCGATGCCCTTGCGCGGCCTGGACGCGGGCGATTCGGCCGGGAAGCCCACGGGCAGGAGCGCCATCACGGCGAGCCCGTCCGGGATGCCCAGGCGCCCGCGCGTCGCGGCGTCGTCCACGCGGCCGACCCAGGTGGAGCCCAGGCCCAGTTCCACGGCGCGGTACATCATGGAGGTCATGGCGATGGCCAGGTTGAGCCCGGCCGCGCCCTTGAGCAACTCCGGCGGGCCGCACTCCGCGGGCCGCAAGTAGAGGTTCTCCACTTCCCCGGCGAACTCGTCCGTGACCATCCCGGCCTCCTGGAGGGCCCGGATGGTGGCGCGCGAGTCCTTCATGTAGGCGCGCGTGTCCACGCAGCAGACGATCACGGCCCCGGCCTTGGCGATCCAGCCCTGCTTGCTGGTGGCCTCGCCCGCGAACCATTCGATGTCCGCCCTGTCCGTGACCAGCCTGAAGCGCCAGGGCTGGGAGTTGCAGCCGGAGGGCGAGAGCCTCGCCGCCTCGATGAGCTCGAGCAGAAGCTCCCTGGACACGGGCTGGTCCGTGAACCTGCGGATGGAGCGCCTGGCCTCGATTGCTTCCTTCACTGTCATGACGACCTCCAAGATGCCGGCATGGGCCGGGCCTTGTCTGTACGGGGATGGATCTAAGCTTTCTTAAAGCACGGCGGGCCCGGGCGATCAACCACCTTGGGCCTAGAGCGCGCCGGGGAAGCTCGCGAAGCGCACCTCGATCGTCTCGCCGAGGTCGATGAAGGCCATGCGCGGGTTGTCGCCGGAGAGCGCCCCGGGGTTGACCACCAGGGTGTCGCCGAAGGCTATGTTGGTTTGGCGGTGGGTGTGGCCGAAGAGGATCAGGTCGAAGCCCGGGCCGAAGGCCTCGGGCAGGCGCGCTGGCAGCGAGGGCCTGTCGCCCCAGCCGTGGGTCACGCCGATGGTCCGCCCGGCCAGGTTGAGCCGGAGCATGGAGGGCAGCTCCTGCCCCACCCGCCAGTCGCAGCAGTTGCCCGCCACGCCGTGAAACGCGGGATGGTTGTGCGAGAGGTACTCGTAGACGGCGAAGCCGGTGATGTCGCCGCAGTGGATCAGCGCGTCCGCGTGCAGGAGGTGTTGGTCGAAGAAGCGCTTGAAGCGCTCCGTGGGCTCGGCCAGGTGCGTATCCGAGATGACCGCCAGGCGCACGTCCTACCCCTTTCCGTTCTTGCGTTCCCACCAGCAGGCGTCGGGGCCGAGGAACCACCAGTCGGTGTGGTCGGTCTCCAGGATGGCCATGGCCAGCTCCCGGCCCTGGGGCGTGCGCAGCCGCTCCAGCGCGCAGTCCAGCCACTTGGCCGCGTAGGGGTTGCCCAGGTCCTTCTGCTCCTTGAGGTTGACCATCAGGTCCAATTGGTCCGCGTCCTGGGCGAGCATGGCCTCGACCGAACCCGCGTCCTCGAGCTCGTCGTGCAGCGCGAGCACGCCCCCGGAGAGACCCGTGCCCTTGAGGCCGTCGGCCAGGGCGCGGCGGGCGTCGTGGGTGTTGTAGAGCTTGTTGACGTAGTTGAAGTCGCCGGTGCGGGCCTCGTGCACGTCGTGGAACAGGCACAGAAGCACAGTCCTGGCCGCGTCGGCCCCGGCCATCTCCGCCAGGGCGTAGCCGATCACGGCCGTGCCGAAGCTGTGCTCGGCCACGTTCTCCGCGCCCGTGCCCAGGAACTGGTAGCCCGTGCGCGGGGTGCGCCTGAGCATGCTGACCTCGAAGAGGAAGTCGGCCATGCGGGTGAGCCGGCCGCGGCCGCTCATGTCGACCTTGGAGGAGTCGTCTGCCATGGGGGTGTCTCCGGGATGGGCGCGGGGACGCCTGGGCGCTGGGCCTGGGCGGGCCGTACGGGAACGCCCCCCGAACCGCGCGGGGCCGGGGGGCGGGGGATGCCTGCCTGGGCGGCCTTGCCTAGCCGTCCAGCTTCGCGTTCTTGCGCCCGATGGAATAGTAGAGGTTGGCGATGGCGATCTGGTGGTCGGTCAGCGCCTGGGTCAGCTGGAACTCGGCCCGGGAGACGCGCGCCTGGGCGTCCAGCACGTCGGTGTTGGTGCCCACCTGGGCCTGGTAGCGGGCCACGGCCATGCGGTAGCCCTCGTTGGCCGCGGCGAGGCCCGCCTTGGCCACGGCGATGCGCTTGGCCGCGTCCTGGATGTTCAGGTACTGCGTCTTGACCTCGGCGCCCACGTCCAGGCGCAGCCTGGCCAGGTCGGCCTGAAGCTTTTTGACGTTCTCGCCCGCCTGGCGGTAGGTGAAGTAGGTGTTGCCCCAGTCCCAGGCCCTCCAAGTGAAGGTCAGCTGGAACTGGTGGCGCTCGGCGAAGGCCACGTTTTCCTCGCGCAGCCAGTACTTGTCGCCCTGGCGCACGTAGTCGTAGTCGGCCCGCACCTGCGGGAGCATGGGGCTCAACGCGATGGTGGCGTCCTTTTCGGCGATCTCCACGCTTTTCAGCGCGATGGCGATGTCAGGGCGCTGCTTGTAGGCCTCGTCCAGGGCCTGCTGGAGGCTCAGCAGGAACGCGGCCTGGACCAGCTCGCCCACGTAATCCACCGGCTGCTCCAGGGGGATGTTCAAAAGCGAGTTGAGCTGGGCCAGCTGGATGTCCACGGAGTTCCTGGCGGCCAGGAGCGACTGCTCGGCGCTGGCCAGGTCGGACTCGGCCTGGAGCACGTCCAGGCGAGGGCGCAGGCCCACGTCGTAGAAGGCGCGCGTGACCTTGAGCTGCGAGGCCAGGCGGGCCACGGAGTCCTCGTTGGACTTGACGTCCGCGCGGGACTTGAGGAGCGTCAGGAAGGCGGTCTGCACGGAGCGGATCAGGGTCAGCTCGGTTCGCTTGTAGAGCGAGTCGGCCTGGTCCTGGGCCAGCTTGGCCTTCTGGTAGCCCGAGAGCAGCCTGAAACCCGTGAACAGGGGCTGGCTGACGTTCAGGTCGAGGTTGGCGATGTAGGCGTCGCCCCAGGCGAACTTCTGGCCGCTCAGAACGACGCTGCCTGCGCCGGGATTGGCGCCGGCGGCGGTGTAGAAGCTGGTGAGGTCCTGGCTGACGCTCTGGACGCTCCTGGTATTGGTGGCGCGGGAGTAATACGTGGCGGTGCCAGTGGGCAGAAAGGCGGCCGTGGCGGCGCGCACCCCCTGCTGGGCCCCGTAGATCTGGCGCTTGGCAGACTGGATCTGGGGATTGGCCTCGATGGCGCGCAGGACCGATTTCTCGAGGTCCATCCCGGAGACGGGCTCCTGCGCGAAAGCGGGCCAAGCCGACGCCACGGCGAGCAGGGCGATGGCGACTATGCGGAATATCATAAAAATATGCCTCCCTGAGGAGCGGTGATACCGTCCATGTCGGAGAGGTGTATAGCCAAGTTCCCCACTGTTGGAAAGGGCAAAAAAAATCGGGGGCCATGCCCCCGACTCTGCTGGCTATTGATTAGCTTACCTACACGTCGAGAAGCACAACCTCGATCCTCTTCTTCCCGAACTGTATGGCACGGTCCTGATCACTCATGAAGATGTCCACCGACTTTGTTTTACGGTCGGCCATCAGGTCCGTGATTACAAAAACTCCATGATTCTTGATGTAGACCTTCTTGCCGAAGTTCCATCCCTGCTCGAAAAGATCGCGCGACACCGCGATGCCTCCCTCCCGGGGTTTCGACGAAGACGCCGTGAGCAGTTGCTGCCCGGGATATTCCCTGAGTTCCTCGCACGTATAGGCAGTGACGGTGAGCATCTTGTTGGGGATGGGGTCCGCGATCTTGGACAGGTTGGCCATGACGACCATCCGGAGCAGGTTCGACTCGTCGCGCACCTTCTCGAGTTCCAGACGCATCTGCGCTTGTGCATTCTCCGAATGTGAAATCGTCGATTCCAACCGAACTGTCTCTTGTCTGAAATGGTAGGTAGCCGCAGCAAGAAAAGCCAGCAGAACGATGTTGATGCATTTTAACATAGTAACCTCCAACAACGCGCCATTGGTTGACTGGGTTTTCCGGACTCTTCGGATGAACGAAGCCGGGTTTGTGATGATGACCTCTCTAGCAGAGCAGGAGTGGCCATGCAACCACTTTTTTCGACCCTCGACACGGTTGCGGGCATGGCCCCAAACGGCTAGAAGGCCTGAAAAAGGATGACCCCATGCCCCTGAAGGACCACCTCCCCCCAGGCCAAGAGCCCGTCTTCCTCATCGACGGCTCTTCCTTCATATACAGGGGGTTCTACGCCTTCGGGGACATGACCCGCTCCGACGGCTTCCCCACCAACGCGCTTTTCTCCGTGCTGCGCCTGGGGATCAGGCTCCTGCGCGAGATGCGCCCGCGCCACGCCGCCTTCGTGGTGGACGGGCGCGGCCCCTCCTTCAGGGCGGACCTCTTCCCGGCCTACAAGGCCCAGCGCGAAAAGATGCCCGAGCCCCTGGCCCAGCAGATCGCGCCCATCATCGAGGGCATGAAGCTCCTGGGCTTTCCCGTGCTCGTCGAGCAGGGCGTGGAGGCCGACGACTCCATCGCCAGCCTGGCCGCGCGCTTCAAGGGCAGCCGCCCCGTGGTCATCGTGGGCTCGGACAAGGACCTGCGCCAGTGCCTGGACAAGGGCGTGTTCCTCTGGGACCCGTCGGGAAAACAGGAGAAAATAGTTACGCTGGAAGCCTTCCAGGCCGAATTCCCCCCCGGCCCGGCCCACTGGCCCGACTTCCAGGCCCTCATGGGCGACTCCAGCGACAACATCCCGGGCGTGCCCGGGGTCGGCCCCAAGACCGCCGCGGAGATCGTGGCCCAGTTCCCGACCCTCGAGGAGCTGCGCGAGGGCCTGGCCCTGATCAAGCCCGCCTGGCGCAAGAAGATCGAGCCGCACATGGAGGACCTGTTCGTCTACCGCGAGCTCACGCGCCTGAAGCTGGACGCCGCCCCAGGCCTGACCCTGGACGACCTCGCCGTGAAGCCCGCGCCCAAAAGCGAGGCCGCCGCGTTCCTGGGCTCCTTTGAGCTGCGCTCGCTCGCGCGCGAACTGCCGGAGGACGACGGGGGCCAGCCCGCGCCCGCCAAGCCCGCCGCCGCCAGCGAGAAGCCGGGCTCCGGCCTCCAGCTTTCGCTCTTCGGGGACGCGCCCAGGCCCCAGGCCCCGGCCCGCGAGGACGCCAGGCCAGAGGCCGCCCCGCTTTCGGAGCTGCCCTCCTTCCAGGGCGTCCAGGCCGCCGTGGTTCCCGCCGAGGGCGGCTTTCACGTGGCCGCGCAGGACCGGCACTGGTTCGTGGACGCCGACCCCGCCGGACTCGCCCCGCTCCTGGCCGGAGCCAAGACCCTGGCCGCGCCCTCGGTGAAGGACCTCCTGTCCTCGGACCCGGCCTGGGCGGCCGTGCCCCTGGGCCGCTGGTTCGACCTGAGCCTGGCCGCATACCTTCTGAGCCCCGAGGAGCGCGTCTACTCCTGGGAGCGGCTCATGGATTCGCTCTGGTCCGACCCCGGGTTCAACCCGGACGAGGTCCCGGATCGCGCCGAGGGGCCCGCCTGCCTCGCCCTGGCGCGCAGGCTGGCCACCAGGCTCGAACAGGCCGGGCTGGCCGGGCTTCTCCGCGAACTCGAGCTGCCGCTGGTGCCGGTGCTCGTGGACATGGAGCGCGCGGGCATCCGCATCGACAAGCAGGCCTTCGCGGCCTTCGCGACCGAGGTCAACGCCAAGCTCGAAGAGTTGACCGCGCGCATGCACGCCGAGGCGGGCGCTGCCTTCAACATCCGCTCCAGCCAGCAGCTGGCGGACGTGCTCTACAACCGGCTGGGCCTCAAAGCCCCGGGTAAGACCCCGGGCGGGGCCGCGTCCACGTCGGCCGAGGTGCTGGAGAAGCTCGCGGGCAAGCACCCGCTGGTGGACTCCATCCTGGAATTCCGCAAGCTCGAAAAGCTGCGCTCCACCTACCTGGAGCCCCTGCCCGGCCTGGCCGACGCCGAGGATCGCGTCCACACCACCTTCAACCAGCTCTCCACGGCCACGGGCAGGCTCTCGTCCAGCGCGCCCAACCTCCAGAACATCCCCGTGCGCGGCGAGCTGGGCAAGCGCATGCGCGCGCTCTTCACGGCCGCCCCGGGCAACGTGCTGGCCAGCGCGGACTACTCCCAGATCGAACTGCGCGTGCTGGCGCACTTCTCCGGCGACGAGGCGCTTATCGAGGCCTTCCGCCAGGGCCAGGACATCCACGGGCGCACGGCGGCGCTGCTCTTCGAGAAGGAGCAGGCCCAGGTCACCTCCGAGGAGCGCCGCCAGGCCAAGACCATCAACTTCGGCCTGCTCTACGGCATGGGCCCCCAGAAGCTCGGGCGCGAGCTTGGCCTGGGCCTGAACGAAGCCAAGGAATTCATCGCCAAGTATTTCGAGCGCATGCAAGGGCTCAAGCGCTACTACCAGACCGTGGTGGAGCAGGCCAAGGACAAGGGCTACGTGACCACCCTGGCCGGGCGCAGAAGGCTTCTGCCGGACATCCACTCGCGAAACACCCAGTTGGAGGCCCAGGCCCGCCGCCAAGCGGTGAACACCGTGGTCCAGGGCAGCGCGGCGGACATCATCAAGATGGCCATGCTGGCCGTGGCGGGCGACAAGGCCCTCAAGGGGCTCGGGGCCAGGCTCATCCTCCAGGTGCACGACGAACTCGTCCTGGAGGTCCCGGCGGCTTCGGGCCAGCAAGCGGGCGAGCGGCTGGTCGAACTCATGACCGGGGTGGTCAGCCTGGACGTCCCGGTGGTGGCCGACCTCGGCGTGGCCAGGGACTGGGCGGGCGCGCACTGACGGCGGCTACGCGTCCGGGGCCGTTTGCCGCCCGGGCGAAAGGGACACCGACTCATGAACATCACCGCAAAGACCATCAAGGAAGACCTGGCGCGCTCCAAGGCGTCCTACCTCAAGAAGGAGGACCTGCGCTGCCTGACCACCCTGGCCTCGGCCCTCAAGGGGTTCGTGGCCGTGAAGCTGCCCGGCACCGACCGCGCGGAGATCGAGAGCCACTTCCGGGAGGCCTTCGGCAACCTGGGCAAGATCCCCCGCGTGCTCAAGTTCGCGCCCAAGGGCGTGCCCTACCTCAAGGGAGAGGAGGCCAAGCTCTTCCAGTACGTGGCCGCCCTGTACAAGAAGGTCCAGGAGGACCTCGAGCGCGAGAGCTACGAGCAGATGCGCGAGCGCAAGCTCAGGATCGACCAGTGCATCCTCAAGGGCCAGAAGCTCCTGGACGACGGCAACCTCCTGGAGGCCCAGCGCAACTTCCGCGAGGCCGTTTCCCTGCGCGTGGACGAGGACGGGCTCTTCCCCATGCTGGCCATGCGCCTCATGGACAAGGGGCAGCACAAGGCCGCCCTGGAATACCTGAAGGGGGCCATCGAGACGAGCCCGGGCAACGCCAGGGCCTACGACCTGCTGGTCACGGCCGTGGGCAAGTGCGGCGAGGCGGAAACCGGGCTCAAGATACTCGGGGACGCCGCGAAGAGATCGGCCCCGGCCCCGCTGGTGCTGGCCGCGTCCGCCCAGGTCAAGGCCCAGGCCGGGCAGTGGGCCGAGGCATTGGCCGACGCCAAGGCCGCGCTCGCCCAGCAGCCGGACATGTCCCAGGCCGCCAAGGTCGCGGCCCAGGCCGCCAGGAAGCTCAGCGGCTAGGCGTTTTTCCCGGGCAGGCTCCTCCCCTGCCCCGTCATCCGGCCTGGGAGATGAACTCCACCACCCCCTTGCGCACCAGCATCACCGCGATGGCCGCCAGGAGCAGGTTGGATATCTTGGACACTATCTTGGCCCCAGTGACCCCGAGCATCCGGTTGAGCGGCCGGGCCGCCATGAACACGCACCCGGCGATGAGCGTGTTGGCCGCGAGCGCCGCCAGGGTCAGCGCGACCCCGTAGATCTCGCTTTGCAGCATGGCCGTGGTCAGCACGGCGGGCCCCGCGATGAGCGGTATCCCGAGGGGCACCACGCCCAGGTCCTCGGGGTTCACGCGCTCGCGGCTCTCGCCCACGCTCACCAGGTCCGAAAGCGAGAGCACGAAAAGAAGTACTCCCCCCGCCACCATGAAATCGGCCACGGTAATGCCCAGCATGGACATGAGCTTCGCGCCGAAGGCCACGAACAGCCCGGCCACGGCCGTGGCCGACACCACCGATTTCACCACCAGGGGCGCAAGCGCCCTTTGCCCCATGCCCTGGGTGAAGCCTATGAAGATGGGCAGCACGCCCACCGCGTCCACGGCCACGAAAAGGGGCACGAAACAGGCCCAGAACTCCGCCATCGCTTTCCTCCCGGCTTGACCTCGCTCGGCCTTGCGAGGATAGAAGCCGTAAATGACATCGCCCAACCGCCAGCCGTTGGCAACCCCGGCCGGAAGCCCCGTCATCCTGGCCCGGGACCTGGCCAGGCTCTATCCGTCGCGCGGAGGCGACTCGCCGGGTGTGCGCGGCGCGAGCTTCGCCGTCCTGCCTGGGCAGCTGGTGCTCATCACGGGGGCCAGCGGCTCGGGCAAGACCACGCTTCTTTCGCTGCTTGCCAGCCTGGACACCCCCACGGACGGCGAACTCACCGTCTGCGGGCATGACCTGCGCCGGGCCTCGCGCGCGGTGCTCACGCACTTTCGCCGCCACGTGGTCGGCATGGTCTTCCAGAGCTTCAACCTGATGCCCACCATGACCGCGCTGGAGAACGCCTGCCTGCCCGCCCTGCTCGCCGGGGAGCCGCTTTCGAGGGTCCGGCCCCGGGCCATGGAGCTCATCGAGCGCCTGGGGCTCGGCCCCCGGGCCGCCCACCTGCCGGACGAGCTCTCGGGCGGGGAGATGCAGCGCGTGGCCATCGCCCGGGCCCTGATCAACGACCCTCCCGTGATTCTGGCGGACGAACCCACGGGCAACCTGGACAGCGCGAGCGGCCAAGTGGTCATGGACCACCTGGCCGGGCTCTCTTCGCGGCTCGGGCGCACCGTTGTCATCGCCACCCACGGCGACCTGGCCGGCCACCCGGCGGACCGCGCGCTCTGCGTCAAGGACGGCCGCGTCTCGGAGGGGGCGTGCCCACCGGCGTGAACTTCCCGCTCCTGGCCGCCTGGTTCGTGCTGCGCCAGTGGGGGCGTAAACCCTGGCGCTGCCTGGCCGTGGCCCTGGGCGTGGGCCTCGGGGCGTCGGTCTTCCTGAGCGTGCGCCTGGCCGCCGACGCCTGCGGCGAGGCCTTCAGGCGCAACATGGACGCCTTCACGGGCACGGCCTCCGTGGCCGTTTCCTCCCCGGGGGCGCGCGTGGACGAGCGCCTGGTGGCCGCTCTGCTCGCCCATCCGGCCGTTCGCCACGCCTCGCCCGTGCTCTCGGCCTACGTCGCCGGCCCGGACGGCCGCCCGCTGCGCATGGTGGGCATCGATCCTCTGCTGGACCGGCCTTTCCGCCTGGGCGCGGCCCCGGGCGGCCAGCCCTCCCTGGACTGGCTCTCCCTGATGGCCCGGCCGGACACCATGGTCCTGGGCCAGGCCGCCGCCAAAAGGCTCGGCCTTGCCCCCGGCGATCCGGCCCCGCTTCGCGCCTCGGGCCGCGAGGCGCGCTTCACGGTGCTGGGTGTTTTGGACGCCCAAGGGCTTGGCGGCGTGGAATCGGGCGACCTGGCCGTGGCCGACATCGCCACTGTGCAGGAGTTTCTCGGCGTGGCCGGGCTCGTGGACCGCATCGACGTGATCCTGGCCCCCGGGTACGGTCCGGACGCGCTTTCCCCGCTCCTGCCGCCGGGCGTGCGCGCCGCCCCGCCCGGCGAGGCCCGCGAATCGGGGCTGGCCATGATCGGGGCCTACCAGTTGAACCTCACGGTGCTCTCCTTCGTGTCGCTCTTCGTGGGCATGTTCCTGGTCTACAGCCTGGTCTCGCTGGACGCGGCCGCCAGACGCAAGGAGCTCGCCGTGCTGCGCTCGCTCGGCGCGGGGCCGGGCATGGTCACCTCGCTGGTGCTCTTTCAGGGCGCGGCGCTCGGGGCGCTGGGCTGGCTCATCGGCATGCCCGTGGCCGCGCTCTCCACGGACGCCATGCTCTCGGGCGTCGCCTCCACGGTGAACAACCTCTTCGTGCGCGTGGCCGTGGGCGAGGCCAGGCTCGACCCGGCCGAGGTCGCCACGTCGCTCGCAGTCACCCTCGCCATCTCGCTTCTGGCCTCGGCCGGGCCAGCGCTTCGCTCCATGCGCGTGCCCCCGCGCGAGGCCATGGCCATCCACGCGGCCGAAGAGCGCTCCCCGCGCCGCGCCCGCACCTTCACGAGCCTCTGCGGGCTCGCGTTCTGCCTCGCGGCCTGGCCCGTGAGCGGGATGCCCTCCCCGCCCGGGTTCGCCCTCACCGGGTACCTGGCCATCCTCTCGCTTTTCATCGGCCTCGCCCTGCTGGCCCCGGCAGCGCTTCGCGCCACGGCGCTCGCCCTCGCCCCGCTCGCCCGCCTGGGCGGCGCGCCCGCCATGCTCGCAAACGCCCAGGGGGCGCGCGGGCAGGACAGGGCCTCGGTGGCCGTGGGCGCGCTGGCCACGGCCATGGCCCTTTTCCTGGCGCTCTCCACCATGGTGCACAGCTTCCGGGCCGGGTTTCTCACCTGGCTGGACCAGACCGTCACGGGCGACCTGTTCTTGCGTCCGGCCATGGCGGAGCTGAACGGCTACCGGGACGCCCTGCCTGACGGGCTTGAGCGTTGGCTCCTGGCGCGCGGCGATGTGGAAGTTGTGGAGTACCTGCGGCGACACATGACCCTGGGCCGCGTACCGTTCCAGTTCGAGGCCACGGACATGGGGCTTCTCATGCGTCTGTCGTCTTTCACGGTGCTGGACGCTCTGCCTGACGCGCCCGGGCTCCTGGAATCGGGCCGGGGAGTGGCCGTGGCCGAGGCCCTGGCCACCCAGGCCGGGCTCAAGCCCGGGGACCGCTTCCGGGTGCAGGTTGGCGCGGCGCGCCTCGACGTGCCCGTGGCCGCCGTGGTGCGCAGCTACCGCACGCGCGGGGGCGAGGCCTATTTCGACATCGGCGCGTTCCGGGCCCTGGGCGGCGAGCCCGGGGCCGGGGGCTACCGCGTCTACTTCAAGGACAGGTCCGGCGACATCGCGGCCAGGGCCGAGGCCCTGCAGGCCGACTTGCTGTCCGGCCCCTACGGTCCCGCAATCGAGGCCGTGCCCGGCCCCAGCCTGCACCGCATCGTCACGTCCATCTTCGACGACACCTTCGCCATCACCGGGGTGCTTCTCATGGTTGCCCTGGGCGTGGCCGCGCTCGGGGTCTCGGTGACGCTCACGGTGCGGGTGCTCGAGCGCTCCCGCCAGCTCTCCACGCTCTTCGCCTTGGGCGCGAGCGGCGGGCAGATGGCGCGCATGGTGCTCTTCGAGGCACTGCACCTGGGCCTTGCCGGGCTTGCGCTCGGGATCGCCGGGGGCGCGGGCCTGGCAGCCATCCTGGTCTACAGCGTCAACCGCCAGTCCTTTGGCTGGACGTTTCCCTACCTCACGGACTGGCGCGCCCTGGCCTTCTCGCTGCCCCTCGTGCTGGCCGCCGTGCTTCTGGCCGGGCCGCCCGCGTGCCGGGCCGCGCTCTCGCGCCCGCCCGCCCTGGCCCTGAGGGAGCGTTGAGATGAGGCTTCGCTTGGCGTCCCTTTGCCTCGCGTGGGCGCTTCTTGCCTTGTTTCCTGCGCTTTCCCGTGGGGAGGACGCCTTCACACCCGTGACCGGCCCCTGCGGCTTCACCTTCCCCCGCGACCACGGCCCGCATCCCGGGCACAAGACCGAGTGGTGGTACTACACCGGAAGCCTCGCCGCATCCGACGGCAGACGCTTCGGGTTCCAGTTCACCATCTTCCGCAGCCAGCTCGCGCCTTCGGGCGCGGAAAAGACCTGGCCGGACCCGCCCTCGGCCTGGCGCTCCAACCAGATCATGCTCGGGCACGCTGCCCTGACGGACGTGTCCGGGCGCAGGCACGTCCAGTCCGAGCGCGTTTCTCGCCAAGCCCTGGGCCTGGCCGGATGGGAGCAAGGGCCGGTGTCGGTCCGTTTCTTCCTGGGGGATTGGAATTTGGCGATCTCTCAAGGCGCGCACGCCCTCAAGGCCACCGGGGACGGCTTCTCGTTCGAGCTCGCGCTTTCGCCGCAAAAAGGCCCCGTGGCCCACGGAAACGGCGGCTACAGCCTCAAAGGCTCCCGGCCCGAGAGCGCCAGTTGCTACTACAGCTTCCCGCGCTTGTTCGTGAGCGGGTCCGTGACGACAGACGGCAAGACCGTCCCGGTCACTGGCCAGGCCTGGATGGACCACGAGTACTCGTCGGCCCCGCTGGAGCAGGGCATTTCCGGGTGGGATTGGTTCAGCCTGCGCCTGACCGGCGGGTGGGACCTGATGGTCTTCTTCCTGCGCACCGGGGACGGCTTCGCCGAGGCCTCGTCCGGGACGCTCATCGCGCCTGACGGCACGGCCACGCATCTTCCGCTTTCGGCCCTGATGCTCGCTTCCACCAGCACGTGGACCAGCCCGCGCAGCCAGGCCCGCTACCCCGCCGGCTGGAAGCTCGCGGCTGGCGGGCTCGAGCTCGAGATCACGCCCGAGGCCGCCGACCAGGAGATGAACACCCAGGGCTCCACCGGAGTGAACTATTGGGAGGGGCTCGTGCGCGCCAAGGGGACGAATAACGGGGAGCCCGTGACGGGCGAGGGCCATGTGGAGCTTACAGGCTACGACAAGCCGTTCACGGCGAGGTACTGAGGCTTCGGAACGCAGGCCGCCACGGCAAATGGACGCGGTGGGACCGGCCGGATATTCGGCCGCGCGGGGGGCGCGAAAGCGGCGCGTGTCCATCCCGCAGGGAATGCGAGGGGATATCTAGGCCGGCCCGGCCTTCTTCCCGGCGGCGAAGCGCGCGCTGGCGCTCACGAAGTTCACGGCCCAACGCGGCGAACCCAGGGCGTGGATGTGCGTGTAGGCCGCGAAGGTGTTGGCGCTGACCACGCCGTCCATGCCTTCGAGCATGCCCGAGCCCCTGTCCATCTCCAGGGCGAACGCGGGCCTCTCGCCGTGGCCGGTGTAGTACGACTGGGCCAGGCAGCGCGAGTAATGGAACTCGTGGCCTTTGACGAGCGCCCCCACCGGATGGAAGGGGTTTTCCGCCACCACCCTGGCCTGGGCGTAGCCCAGCCCCTGGGGCCGCGCGCAGAGCGTGGTGGCCAGGGGGAACACGCCCGCCATGGGGTAGATCTTGCCCTCGGCGTGCAACTCCTCGCAAAGGTACATGAAGCCGCCGCACTCGGCGTAGATGGGCATCCCAGCACGCGAAAATTCCAGCACGCGGGCGCGCACGGCCGCGTTGTCCGCCAGGGCCTGGGCCTGGGTCTCGGGGAAGCCGCCGCCCAGGTAGAGCCCGTCGAGGTCCGGCCAGGGCGCGTCCGAGAGAAGGCTCACCTCCACCAGCTCCGCGCCCGCGCGGCGCAGGGCCTCCAGGTTCTCCTGGTAGTAGAACCACAGGGCCGCATCCAGCACGTAGCCGATGCGCGGTTTTTCGTCCGTCACCGGGGAGGGCCAGATGTCCGCACTGTTTACGCGCAGATCAGGGGCCTTTCGCGCGATCTCCAGGAGCTTGGCCGTGTCGCAGCAGTCCCCCACGACCGAGGCGATGGATTCCAGGATGGCTTCCTGCCCCTCGTACTCGCGGTTGGAGATGAGCCCCATGTGCCGCTCGGGGATGGGGTTCTCGCGCAGCTTGGGCAGCGCGCCCAGCACCGGGACGCCCGTGTAGTGCTCGATGGTTTCGCGCAGGATGCGCCTGTGCCTGTCGCCCGCCGTGCGGTTCAGGATCACGCCCGCCAGGTCGAGCCCGGGTTCGAAATTGGCGCAGCCCTGCACCACGGCGGCCACGGTGCGGGTCATCTTGGTGGCGTCGATGACCAGGATCAGCGGGCAGGAGAGTTTTCGCGCCAGCTGGCTGGTGGAATAGGTGCCTGCCAGGTCCCCGCCGTCGAAGAGCCCCCGGTTGCCCTCCGTGAAGGCCAGGTCCGAGCCTTGGGCCTTGTGCGCGAACAGCGCGGCCATGACGTCCGGGTCCATGAGGAACGGGTCCAGGTTGCAGGCGGGACGCCTGACGGCAAGGCCCAGCCAGGCCGCGTCGATGTAGTCCGGGCCTTTCTTGAAGGGCGCGACGCCAAGCCCCTGGTTCACCCAGGCGCGCGTGAGGCCCAAGGAAACGATGGTCTTGCCGGAACCGCCGGAAAGACCGGCGAGCACGAGGCGGGGGATGCGGTACATGGAAGGATGGGGACCGTCCGGCCCCTTGAACTACTGACCACGCCCCGCGCCCCTCTTGCCGTCGGCATTCATGCCTGAGGGAAGACGGGCGCGGAACGCGGAGAAAATGTAGCTCCGAAGCGGCTTAGTCGCCTTCCTCGGTGGCGTGCTGCTTGCCAGCGCCCTTGAGGCCGATCATGGTGGTGGAGCCGGAGGACCAGTATTCCAGGGAACCCTCGGCGACCATCTGGTTGACCAGCTTGGAGACCTGCATCTTCTTCATGTCCGGCAGGAAGGCGTAGAAGTCCTTCAGGTAGAACTTGGACTTGTTGGTCTTGGCCTTCAGCGTATCGATGATATGCTGTTTGGCTTGTGCTTCGTCCATTCGGAACCTCGCTTTGGTTTCCGGGGGGCGCGGGCCTCACGGCCCGCGCCCCCCGGTATGGGTTGCCTAGAACTTGAAGTTGGTGGACTGACGCCAGGTGAAGTACGCCGGATCGCGGAAGTCGTCGATCAGGTGGTGCGTGAAGTCCAGCTCGCACTTCTCGAAGAAGCTCTCCCAGCCGATGCGCTCGGCCCAGTCGCCCAGGCGCTCGTACTTGTTGGCTTCGGCCGCGTACACTTCGATGATCTTCTTGACCACCTTGGCCAGGGTAGGCCAGCGGGGCGGCTCGTTGGGGATGAAGGCCACGGCGACCTTGGAGAACTTGGGCATGGAGATGCGGTTGGACACCTTGCCGCCGACCATGATGATCACGCCGTCGCCTTCCTGGTCGGAAAGGGGCAGCGAGGGGCACATGGTGTAGCAGTTGCCGCAGTACATGCAACGCTCGTTGTTCACCAGGATGGTGTTGACCTTGCGGCCGTCGGGCAGATCGGTCTTGCCGGGCTTCAGGGCGCCGGTGGGGCAGGAGGCGATCGCCAGCGGGATTTCGCAGAGGTTGTCGAGGTACTCGTGGTCGATGAGCGGCGGCTTGCGGTGGTAGCCCACGACGGCCACGTCGGAGCAGTGGCAGGCGCCGCACATGTTCAGGCAGCAGGCCACGGCCACGCGGACGATGGCGGGCATGCGCATGTTGGTGAAGTCATCAAAGAGCTCGTCCATGATGATCTTCACGGTGCCCGAGGCGTCGGTGGCCGGGGTGTGGCAGTGGACCCAACCCTGGGTGTGGACGATGTTGGACACGGAGGCGCCGGTGCCGCCGACGGGGAACTTGAAGGAACCCTTGTCGAACTTGCGGGAGTTCAGGTCGGCCTTCAGAGCCTTGGCGGTCTCCAGGGAAGGCGTCATGAACTCGATGTTGTTGCGGGTGGTCCAGCGCAGGTAGCCGTCGCAGTACTGCTTGGCGATGGCGCAGGCCTCGCGGATGTACTCGGTGGACACCAGGCGGGCGGAACCCACGCGCACGGTGTAGACCTTGTCGCCGCTTTCGGCTTCGTGAACCAGAAGGCCGGGCTCGAGGATCTCGTGGGAGACCCACTTGCCGTAGTTCTTCTCCAGGACCGGAGGCAGGAATTCCTTGAAGAACCGGGGTCCGATGTCGGAAATGCGGTTCTCCATCGGCTTGGCGGGATTGTACCCGGAAGAAACGAACGCCATGTGTTGTTCCCCCTTTTAGCGCTGGTGCAGTTTGCGGTATTCGTTGATGTCACGGGACCAGCCGCCGGGCACCTCGTCTTCCTTCCAGAAGATGTAGGGGTTGGTGCGGGGCTCCTTGACATGCTGGGCCATGGCCGGAATGCCGGTGACTTCCAGGACCTTCTGGAAGCCCAAGCGCTTCAGGGTCTCGCCCAGGCGCTCACGGTTCTTGCCTTCTTCCATCCACCAGTCCCAGATGTTCTCGATGACTTCCTTGATCTCGTCGTAGGGATCCTCGGCCGGGATGAAGGGCACGAGCAGGGAGCTCATCTGAGCGCCGTCCAGGATGGGCGCCTTGGCGCCGACCAGGATGGACGCGCCGCGCTCGTCACCCACGCGCAGGGCCTTGGGCATGACGTTGATGCAGTGCATGCAGCGGTAGCAGTTCTTGGTGTCGATCGCCAGCTTGCCGCCCTCGTAGCTCATGCACTTGGTGGGGCACAGGTCGATGACTTCCTTCTGGATGTCGAACTTGCCCCAGTCGCGGCCGGAGTGGGCGCCGCCGTTGGGCGGGATCTCGCCACCGACGTAGGCCTTCACGGCGGCCTGGTCGATCTTGATGTCGTCCTTCCAGGTGCCGATCACGGAGAAGTCGGAGCGGGCGATGGAGGCCACGCAGCCGTTGGGGCAGCCGTCGAACTTGAACTTGAACTTGTAGGGGAACTGGGGACGGTGCAGCATGTCCTGATACTCGTTGGTCAGAGTATGGCACATGTGCTGCGCGTCGATGCAGGCGAACTCACAACGCGACATGCCGATGCAGCAGGCAGGGGTGCGCAGGTTGGAGCCGGAACCGCCCAGGTCCTGGTTGTGCTTGTGGGTCAGCTCGTAGAAGATCTCTTCCAGCTGGGGGGTAGTGGTGCCCAGCCAGATGATGTCGCCGGTCGAGCCGTGCATGTTGGTCAGGCCGGAGCCGCGGAAGTCCCACAGGTCGCACAGCTCTTCCATGTAGTCGGCCTTGTAGAACAGGCCGGAGGGCTGAGCCACGCGCACGGTGTGGAAGTGGGCCACGCCGGGGAACCTTTCGGGCTGGTCGCAGTAACGGCCGATGACGCCGCCGCCATAGCCGAACACGCCGACGATGCCGCCGTGCTTCCAGTGGGTGGTTCCGTCGGTGTAGGACATTTCAAGCAGGCCCAGCAGATCGTCGATGACGTCCTCGGGGATCTGCAGTTCGATGCCCTTGGGGTTCTTGTGGCGAACTTCCGCGGCATGCTTCAAGTCTGAGACGAAGCTGGGCCACGGACCGCTCTCAAGCTGGTCCAGCAACGGGGTCGGGTGTTTGGCCATGTGTTCCTCCAAAAGAGTTGTAAGAGTTACAGCCCTGTTAACGAAAATCGCGCCCCGCCCTTGCGGATGCGACGTTTTCCCGACTTAAGCCCACGAACGCACGGCAAGCGCTCGTGGCGCGGCTCGACATGGGGATAAACAAGGATTAGAAGCATAAGAGATTACTGTCAATCCTCCAAGGCTACCACGCGCGTGAAGTTTCTAACATGCTTTCCACCGGGCTGCAAAGAAAATTCAACCCCGGCCCGCGCGGGCCGGGCACTTGCCGGGTTTGATCCCTTGCCCGGCGCGGCTTCACGCGTTATAAATTTCACAAGGAAACCATGACAAACTTCACCGACACCCCTTCCTGCCGCCGCTGCGGCGAGTGCTGCCTCAAGGGCGGCCCGGCCTTACACCGCGAGGACCTCGAACTGGTCCGCCCGGGGCTGATCGCCCGGGAAAGCCTGATGACGCTGCGCCGGGGCGAGCCCGTGCACGAGAACGTGGCCGGGGCCGTCGGGGGGCTCGCGGCCGAGGTCGTCAAGCTGGCCGGGGCCGGCGGCGGGCACGCCTGCGTGTTCTACGACCGCGCGGCGAAAGCCTGCCTGATCCACGGCAACAGCCCGGCCGAGTGCAGGGCGCTTTTTTGCGAGGACACCTCGGCCCTGGAGGCCATCTACCGGGAGGGACGGCTCACGCGGGCCGACCTGGTGGACACGGGCGGGGGGCTCTGGGAGCTGATCGAGTACCATGACGCGGCGTTCGGGGCGGGCGAGGCAGCGGGGCTTGCCCGGGAGGCCCGGGCCGGGGACAGCGCCGCGCTGGCCCGGCTGCGGGAGGTCATCCGGGCCGAGGCCGCGTTCAGGCGGGAGTTCGCCGCGAAGACCGGCGTTTCGGCCCGCGAGATGGACTTCTATTTCGGACGGGCGATGGGTGTCGTTTGCAAGCCGTTCGGCCTGCCGGAGGAAATCTGAAGGACAGTCCAGGGGGAGGCTTCTCCCCCTGGCCGCCCCTGAATTACTGCGGCTGCGTGACCTCGCCGCCTTTCTGCTGCGGATAATCGAACGCGCGGCGGCAGTAGATGATGCACCAGTCCGTCGCGTTGCCGATGGCGTGCTCGCAGTTGCGCATGGCGTTCTGGCGCATTTCGAGCATCTGGAGTTCGTTGCATCCCTTGATGCATTCCTCCTTGCTGGCGTGCTCCTGCTCCAGGTAGTCCCTGTAGGTCTGGCAGAGCGAGTCGTCCCAGCAGTCGTAGTCGATCTGGGCGGGCCAGCAGAATCCGTAGAACTCCCCTGGGGTCAGGGGGCGCTGGGCCCCGGCGCATCCGGCGGCGAGCGCGGCCAGCGCGAGGGCGGCGAGAATGCGGGAAAGCTTGCCGGTCATGGTTCCCCCTAGCTCTTCATGTTCACGTACTGGAGCGGCGTGGGCAGCTCCGAGGAGTTCAGCAGGCGCATCACGGCCTGGAGGTCGTCGATCTTCTTGCCGGTCACGCGGACCATGTCGTCCATGATCTGGGCCTGGACCTTGATCTTGGAGTCCTTGATGAGCCCGGTGATCTTGCGGGCGGTGTCCTTGTCCACGCCTTCCTTGACCTTGACCTCCATGCGCATGAGCGAGCCCCCGGCGGGCTTGGCCTCGCCGAACTCCATGAAGCGGGTGTCCACCTTGCGCTTGACCAGGTTGCCGATGAGCATCTCGCGCACGGCCTTGGCGCGCATCTCGCTTTCCGTGGTCACGGTGAGGACCTTGGTCTTCTTGTCCAGGCCGATCTCCGTCTTGGACCCCTTGAAATCGAAGCGGGTGGCGATCTCCTTGACCGTGTTGTTCACGGCGTTGTCCACCTCCTGCAGGTCCACCTTGCTGACGGCGTCGAAAGAAGGCATGATATACTCCTGTATTTCCGGAATTTTCTTGATGCTCTCCGCTTTTACCGCGTGCGGGCTCACTTGGCAAGCAGCAGGAGGAGGAGGCGGACATGAACGAACGCAGGGCGCGCCTCGTCTCCGGGGGCGCCACGGGGCCGGGGCCGGTGGTCTTCTGGATGCACCGCGACCACAGGGCGCGCGACAACTGGACGCTCTTGTTCGCAGCCGGGCTCGCGGCGCGTCTGGGACGCGGCTTCGTGGCCGCCCACTGCCTGGACCCCGCCTATCCGGCCGCCACGCCGGGGCATTTCAGGTTCCTGGTGGACGGGCTCAAAAAGACCGCGCGGGAGCTCGAGGCCCTGGGCGTGCCTTTCGTGCGCCTGCTGGGCGACCCGCCCGTGGAAATCGCCCGGCTGGCCGGGGAGCTTGGCGCGGCGGCCGTGGCGACGGACTTCGACCCCCTGCGCCACAAGCGGGCCTGGATGCGCCGGGCGGGCACGGCGCTCCCCTGCCCGCTTTACGAGGTGGACTCGCGCAACGTGGTCCCCTGCTTCGCGGCCTCGGACAAGGCCGAGTACATGGCCAGGACCATCAGGCCCAAGATCCACAGGCTGCTGCCCGAATTCCTTGAGGACTTCCCCGAGCCGCCGCGCCAGGCCGGGCACGTGCCCGCGATCCGGACGAGCTACTCCTGGGACGAGGTGGAGCGCGCCCTGCCCGGCCTGGCCGGGGCCAGGGCGCCAGGAGGGTTCGAGCCGGGCGAGGCCGCCGGGCTGGCCGCGCTCGGGCGCTTCGTGGACGCGGGGCTCGAGGGGTACGCGCAAAAGCGCAACGACCCCTCGCGGGACGGGCAGTCCGGGCTGTCGCCCTGGCTGCACTTCGGCATGCTCTCGGCCCAGCGCGCCGCGCTCGCGGTCTTCTCAAGCCGCGCCCCGGCCGCGGACAAGGAAGCCTTCGTCGAGGAGCTCGTGGTGCGCCGGGAGCTCTCGGACAACTTCTGCCTGTACAGGGAGGATTACGACCGAACCTCCTGCTTCCCGGACTGGGCCAGAAAGACCCTGGCCGCCCACGCCGGGGACCAAAGGCCCTACCTGTACGCGCGCGACGTCCTGGAGGCCGGGCGCACGCACGATCCGGCCTGGAACGCGGCCCAGCGCGAGATGCTCCTCACGGGCAAGATGCACGGCTACATGCGCATGTACTGGGGGAAGAAGATCCTGGAGTGGACCGCAAGCCCGGAAGAGGCCCTGGAGACGATACTGGCCCTAAACGACCGCCACTCCCTGGACGGGCGCGACCCCAACGGCTACGCGGGCGCGGCCTGGTGCGTGGGCGGTGTGCACGACCGGCCGTGGGGGGAGCGGGCCGTGTTCGGCACGGTGCGGTACATGAATTTCGCGGGGCTCAGGCGCAAGTTCGACGTGGAGGCCTACGCGGCCAAGGTGGCCGCGCTGGAGTGAGGAGCGTGCCCCGAATTCACGCGCCAGGGCTCGACATGTTCCGTTTATCCTGTATTGTTCCCGCAGGATGAGGACAAGTCCTTCCCGCAACGCCAAAACCACGCACGCCAACGATGAACAGAATGCTCTCCCGGAGACTGCACGCGATCATGCGGCGCTGGCGGCAAAAGGCGTCCTGCCAGGCGCTCAGGCTTCAGGACCTCGAGAGCTACTTCTCGTCGGGGGTGATCCTGCTGGCCGTGATCGACGCGAAGGGCAGGTTCCTGCGCCTTAACACGGCCTGGGAGGCGACCCTCGGCCACCCTCTCTCCGAACTGACCGGCATGCCCTACAAGGAGCTCGTCCACCCGGACGACCTCGTGACCACGGACGAAGCCATCGCGCACGTGCGCAAGGGGGAAAAGGTCAAGAGCTTCGTGAACCGCTACCGCCACAAGGACGGCTCCTACCGCTTCATCGAATGGGACGCCTCGATGCGAGGCGGTTGCTTCTTCTGCGGCGCGCGCGACGTCACGGAGGCTGTCACGGCCCGTGAGTTGCTGTGCGAGAGCGAGGAGCGCTTCCGCGCGCTCCTGGACACCATCGAATCCGTGTCCGTGCAGGGCTACTCCGCCGACGGCACCGTGCATTACTGGAACCCGGCCTCGGAAAAACTCTACGGCTACACCCGCGAGGAGGCATTGGGGAACAACCTGATCGAACTGATCATCCCTCCGCCCATGCGTGACGAGGTGCGCCAGGCCATCCGGGGCATGGCCGAGACCGGGCGGGCCATCCCGGCGGGGGAGCTGACGCTTATGCGCAAGGACGGCTCACCCGCGCCGGTTCTTTCCAGCCACGCCGTGATCAGGACCGCCAGCGGCGAGAGCGTCCAATACTGCATGGACGTGGACATCGCGCAGCTCAAGCGCGCGGAAGCCGAAACGGCCGCCTCGCTCGAGGAGAAGAAGGTGCTCCTGCGCGAAATCCACCACCGGGTGAAGAACAACCTCCAGATCATCTCCAGCCTGCTCTCGCTTCAGGAGCACACCCTGGACAGCCCGGAAGGCCGCGCCGCCCTCGCGGACAGCCGGGGCCGCATCGCCTCGATGGCCGCGATCCACGAGCAGCTCTACCGCTCCAATGACTTCGCCGGGATAGATGCGGCCGCCTACCTCAGGCAACTGCTGGCGAGGCTCGTGAGCTCCCACCGGGGCAAGCGCGAGATAAGCCTGGAGATCGAGGCGGAACCGGTCTTCCTGACCCTGGAACAGGCCATCCCCTTCGGCCTGGCCATGAACGAACTGGCCACCAACGCGATCAAGCACGGCTTCGCGGACCGCGACAAGGGCAGGATACGCGTGGCGGTGGAATTCACGGGAGGGCGCGTCGAGACGCTGATTGAGAACGACGGGCTCGAACTGACCCGCGACTTCGACCCGTTCGAGGCGCAGACCCTGGGCATGCGCCTCGTGACGTCGCTGGCCGGGCAGCTCAAGGGCCGGATCGCAGCAGGGCCTGGCCGCGACGGCGAGGGCGCCATGTTCCAGTTGAGCTTCCCGCTGGCCAAGCCTTGACGTGAGCGGATCAGACCGTGTGGACGTGGCCCGGCAGGGGGACGAAACCCGCGCCGTCCAGGAGGGCCTCCACCTCGGCCATGCTCCCGGCCCTGAGCCGGCGCTCAAGGTGCACCAATGCCAGGGCTCCGGGGCTGGTCACGCGCGCAAGCTCCGCGGCCTCGACCACGGAGCCGTGCCCCGGGTCGCCGGGCTCCAGCGCGAAGGCCTCCTGGACCACGAGCCCTGCTCCCCAGGCCAGGGCCAGGCACTCTGAAGCCGGGGCTCCGTCGCCGGAGTAGTAGAGGCTCGCGTCGTCGTCCTCAAGGCGCAGCGCCAGGCAGGGCTCGGCGTGGGTGGTGTAGGCCCCGGCCAGCGAAAGGCCCAGGACGTCCAGGCATTCGCCGGGCTCGCACTCGGCGTAGCGAATGGGGAAGTCCAATTTTTCCCGGAGGTTGGGATAGGCCAGATCCAGGGCCTTGGTCACGGCCATGCCCACGCCCGGGCGCCCGGCCACGACGAGCTCGCGAGTGCGCCCGGCCAGGCGCATGCGCGCGGCCAGGGCCGGAAAGCCGAGGAAGTGGTCGCCGTGGAAGTGCGAGAGCCACACGGCGTCGGGGCCGTCGGGCGAGGCGTCGAGCTTTGGTCCGTGCAGCCAGTAGGCGTGAGCGGCGGTGAAGCCGCAGTCCAGCAGCACCTCGCGGCGCTGTCCGTTCGCCGTGGCCTCCACCAGCAGGCTCGTGTTGGGCAGGGCCTCGTCGAAGGCCTCGCCCACCCCGCAAAACAGGACGCGCACGGGCTAGAATCCCTTGGAGCGCTTGCGCTCCTCCCAGCGGCCGTAGATGAAGCCGCAGAGGATGCCTATGATGCAGCTCAGGATGCACATGATCCCGAAGACGCCGATGAGGGCGTTGATCTCGCCCACGGTGCGCTTGCCGAAGAGCATCCGGGCGAAGGCGAAGAGCACCCAGATGATCATGCCCGCGTGGAAGCCGTAGAACAGGCCGTCCATCATGCGGTCGTGCACCTCGGTGGACTCGATGTAGCGGTAGCAGATGAGCTGGCTGATCACGCCGAAGAGCGTGATGGAGCCGAACGAGGCCAAAAACTGGATCAGGATGGTGATCACGGACGCGTACAAAGGGTCGTTCTTGAACACCGAGATCATAAACGCCGGGACGAGGCTCGTTATCCAGATGCCTCCGACGATCAGGTCGCTCCGGTGCGGGGAAAGAAAGGACGACGATTTTTCGCGCTTATTGGATTTGGGGAAGGTCATTGCGCTTTGCGGACTCCAGGAAAGGTCAGCGATTGCTCCCTGCCCTGCGCTAGCTACCGTCATCGCCACCGGAAAGCAAGCGGGGCTTGGCCCTTGCCAGTGAAAACCCCTGAGGCTATCCTGGGCCCGATGCGCACCCTCGTCACAGCCCTTCTGCTGGCCCTGGCCCTCCTGCGGCCCCAGGCCCACGCCGCCCAGGCGGCCGCCTCCCCCGAGGAAATGGAGGAGCGCGGCGGCCTCATACACAAATCCGGGGACTCCGCCCCCTATTCAGGCCAGGTGCAGGACCTCCACCAGTCCGGCAAACCCCGGCTGGAGGCCGTGTACTCCGGCGGCAGGCTCGTCTCCAGCAAGGTCTGGTACGAGAACGGCCAGATCGCGGAGGAAGTTTCCGTGGCCTCCGACACCTGGACCATCCGGCGCTACGGCGAGTCCGGCCGCCTGGAGGAGGAGACCGTGGCCGTGTTCCAGGGCGGGCGCAAGGTCTCGGAGAACACGAAGCTCTGGGGAGAGACCGGGCACGTGCGCACCGAGGCGGGCTTCAAGGGGGGCAAGCTCCACGGCCCGCTCAAGGAATACGACGACTCCGGGCAACTCGTGCGCGACGAACTCTACGAGCAGGGCAAACTGGTCAAGAAGATCAAATAGGAGCTCCCATGAAACGCATCCTCCTGGCCGCCCTGGCGGCCCTTGTCCTGGGCGGCTGCTCGGGAGAGGACCTCAAGAAGCAGCTCGCCCAGAAGAACCAGCTCATCGCGGCCCAGGAAGCCGAGATCAAGAAGATCAAGGACGACATGGCCGCCCGAGAGGCTGACCTCAAGAACCAGTGCGAGCAGCGCGTCCAGAAGCTCTCGGCCCAGCAGAAGCACCAGGTGGACACGTTGAACGCGCGCATCGCCCAGCTGACCAAGGCCAAGGAAGCCCAGGAGAAAAAGCCGGCCCCCGCGCCCGCCAAGGCCAAGAAAAGCTCCGGCGGGCGTTGACCGTGGCCGCCGGCCAAGCCGGACATACCCCGGCTGGCGAAGGTTTCTGGGAGCGCGTTCGCGCCCCGCGCTTCCGGGGCCCCTCCCCCCGCCTGCTCCTCTTCACCAGCGGCTACTTCCTGCAGCGCGAGATAACGTCCGCCTCGGCCCGCCTGGGCTGGGAGCTCTTCCAGCTGCCCCTGCCGCTGGGCGGCAGGCTCGAGAGCGGGTTCGTGGAGGCCCTGCTCACGGCGGCGGCCACGTTCAGGCCCGATTTCGCCCTCACCGTGAACCACCTGGGCCTGGACCGCCAGGGAGAACTCATGCGCCTGTTCGAGCGCATGGCCCTGCCCCTGGCCTCCTGGTTCGTGGACAGCCCAAGGCTCATCCTGCACGACCATCCGGGGCAGGCAAGCCCCTGGTGCGCGCTCTTCACCTGGGACGCCGACACGCTCCCGGGGCTTCGCGGCCTGGGCTTCGACCTGGTGAGCCATCTGCCCCTGGCCACGGACACGGCGCTCTTCGCCCCCGGCTGCCCAGGGCGCGGGCAGTGGCTCGCGGACGCGGGCTTCGTGGGCGACTCCATGGAAAGGCCCGTGGCCGGGCTCGCAAAGCGCCTTTCGGCCCACCCCGAGGCCAGGCGTGCGGCCCTGGCGGCAGCGGCGGATTTCGCGGCCTCGCCAGAGCGCGAGGCCCTTGGCTTCATGCGAAACGCCCGCCCGGACCTCGCCGCCCTGTGGGAAGCCCTGCCGGACGCCCAGGCGAGGCTCGACATGGAGCAACTGCTCACCTGGGAGGCCACGAGGCTCTACCGGCTGGAGCGCGTGCGCGCGCTTTTGTCCTTCTCGCCGCTCATCGCCGGGGACGGCGGCTGGATGAGGCTCCTGCCCCCGGGCGGCTGGCGGCTGCACCCTCCGCTCGACTACTACCGCGACCTGCCCGGGTTCTACCCGCGCTGCCGGGTCAACTTCAACGCCACCAGCCTGCAGATGAAGGGCGCGCCCAACCAGCGCGCCTTCGACGTCCCGGCCTGCGGCGGGTTCCTGCTCACCGACCGGCGCGAGCAGCTGGAGGCGCTGTTCGACCCGGAAACGGAGCTGGCCTGCTACGGCCCCCCGGAGGAGATACCGGCGCTCGCCCGCCGCTGGCTGGACGACCCCGGGGGACGCGAGCGCCTGGCCCGGGCCGCGCGCGCCCGGGTGCTCGCGGAGCACGACTACACCCACCGGCTGAAGGCCATGCTCAGGGCCATGCGCAAGAACTACGCCTAGCTGCCCGCCCAAAGACTCCCGCTGGCGGCGCTGCCCCGAGAAAGCCAAACCTTCGCGCGGCTGGGGACAAAACAAAAGGCGCGCTTTCGCGCGCCCGAAGCTGCACGGCGCTCGGAGGCCGGGCGCAAAAGAGGGAGAAGAACCCCGCGAGCCCTAGTACGGCCGGTTCCTGCGGCGCTCCTCGGCGTTGACGCTCTTGGCCTTTTCCCAGGCCAGCTTGTACTTCTCGGTGGCCTTGGCGATGCGGGCCTTGTCGCCCGAGGCCTGGGCCTCGGCCAGTTCGGACTGGGCCTGCTCGAGCTCTTTGATCGCGATGGACCTCTCGGCCTCGAAGGTCTCCATGGTCATGTACTGGAGGTTTCTCTCGTAGACCTCGTATTTCGAGCACCCGGACGCGGCGAAAACCACCGCGAGGGCGAAAAGCACGTATTTCATCGTGTCTATCCTGTCATGTTCGCTGTGTGGGAAAGAGGGAGAATAGCAGAAAGTGAACCCGTCCGTCCACACTCATGGCCGCGCGGGCGGGGCCGTCAATCCAGCATGTAGTTCATGGGGTCCACGGGCTGGCCGCTCACGCGCACCTCGTAGTGCAGGTGCGAGCCCGTGGTGCGGCCGCTCATGCCCGAAAGGGCGATGCGCGAGCCCCTGGCCACCTCGTCGCCCTCCTCCACCAGGGAGGACTTGAGGTGCGCGTAGATGGTGCTCACGCCGTGGCGGTGCTCCAGTTCGACCTTGAGCCCGTAGCCGGACTCGTAGCCCACGAAGGCCACCTTGCCGTCGGCCGGGGCCACGATGGGGCTGCCGACCGGCACGCCGATGTCCACGCCCTTGTGGTGGTCGCGAGAGCGGCCCATGTAGCGGTAGCCGAAGGCTGAATTGAGGTTGCCCCGCACCGGCCACAGCGACGGCCTGGCCGCGAACTCCAGGGCGCGCTCGCGCATGATCGAGGCGAGCTGGCGCTGCCGGGACTCCTGGAAGGCGATCTCCTCCACCAGGGCCCGGGCCATGGCCGTGAGCTGGCGGCCCAGGCGGCGCTCGTCGGCCGCGCCCGTCTCCATCATCCCGGCCGAGCCCACGCCGCGCACCTCGCCGGAGGCGTCGGAGAGGTTCGTGAATCCGGCGAGCTTGGAGTTGAGGGTGGCCACGGGGTCCAGCTCCCGGCGAAGCGAGGCCAGGCGCTCGTGCGCCACGAGCAGGTCGATGCGCTCCTTGGCGCGCTGGTGGCGGGCCTGGCGCACCTCCTGCCCCAGGGCGCGAAGCCCGGCCATCTCCGGCAGCCTGAAGGCCAGGTGCGCGGCCCCGGCCAGGGACAACGCGGCCACGAAGGCGGGCAGCCAGACGGGCAGCCTGAGCAGGCGGCGCAGGCGGCCGTCCCTGGTGCGGCGGTAGACGACGTAGCTCGCGGGCACCGCGCCTATTCCTCCAGCCAGGTCGCCAGCGCGGGGGGATCGAGGTCGAGTTCGTCCTCGGCGCGCAGGTCGCACGCGGCGTTCAGCTGAACCCCGCCCTGAAAGATGAATACCGGGGTGTCCGAAGAGACGACCACGGCGATGATGCCCGGGTGCATGGCCGTGAAGCGCATGGCCGAATTGAAGCGCGCCCCCCGGGAGCGGTCCTCGGACTCGACGGCCTTGCCGTCCAGCAGGCAGCCGAAGGCCTTGAGGCAGCTGCCCCCGGTGAGCAGCAGCGCGCCGTCGAGCTTGGCCAGGGACTTGGCCAGGTCCAGGAACTGCGGCTCGGAAAGGCACAGGGGCGGGTCCACGTGCTGGCCCGCGAGCACGGGCAGGGCCTCGCGCGGGTCCAGCACCAGGGAGCAGCCGAAGCCCTCCTTGCGGGCCTCGTCCACGATGGCGCTGACCACCTGGAAGAGCGAATGCCCCTGCTCGGCGGATATCTCGGTCTCCAGGAGCGCCTCCTCCAGGATCACCAGGTTGGGCTTGCGCGTGGTGGACTGGTAGGCCCCGTCCACGAAGCTGCACACGGGCTTGCCGCCCAGGCGCAAAAATCCGAAGCGGTCCTGGAAGTCGGCCGTGAGCCTCGAGGCCAGGCCGTTGGCCGGGCCGCTGACGCCGAGCACCCGTTCGCCGTCGCTCACCAGCCTGCGCATGGAGTTCTCCACGCTCAGAAGCAGCTTGCGCACGTGCTTGGCGTTGTGCAGGAGGGGCCGCTCGATCTCGGGGAAGCGCACCAGCCAGGGCACGTTGTCCGCGTCGGCGGGCTCCACGAAGACGATCCGCCCGGCAGGGGGCTGGCCCTCCTCGCGAGTGGTGGAGATGTCCAGCACGGCCTGGAGCACGGGATAGAGCGGGATGCGCGGAGGCCGGCCCAGGGTCCTGCTCATCTCCTGGAAGAGGTGGTTCCTTATGGCGTGCTGCTCGAAGGCCTCCAGGGCGTGCTTGGAGGCCGAGGTGAAGAACGCGCCCTCGGAGGCGTAGTCGTGGGCCAGAAGCCAGGAGGCGTGCTCCAGCCAACGCTCCGTGGGGCCGGTGGAGCACATGTTCGGGTGCAGCTCGGTGAACCACATCTGGTAGAAGAGCGGCTGGGAGTAGCCCCCGGCGCAGATGAGCCCGGTGAGGTGGAGCTTCTCGGCCCAGGAGGCCTGCCCGAAGGGCTTCATGGCCGCCGTGTCCGGGGCGTTGTCGCGCCAATCCTGGGATTCCAGGAAAAGTTTCGCCAGCTTGGGCTCGTGCCCGCGCAGAAGCCGCCTGGGGTCGAGCACCTTGAGGGGCGCGTCCCTGGTTTCGGCCATGACCAGCGCCACGCGGCTGGGCCCCGAGAACCTGGACAGGCCCTGGCGCAGCCCTTCGAGCACGTTGCGGGCGGATATCTGCTTGGCGGTGTGTAGGATCATGCTCCACGCGACGCTTATGGGCCAGGGGTCCCGGGGCGCGTTTCGCGCCCTGGGGGCGGGGTGCCGGGGGTGAGTGGGGATGGCGGTCCGCTAAAGACCCTGACCAAACGTCCGCTGCACTTGCTAACGCCAAACCTCGCCGCTTGGCAACCCCGCTCAGGCCCAGGGGCGGACCATGGTCAGGACGTTCTTGCCGCCCTTGCGCTCGAACCCGACCTTCTCCATCACCGCGCCCATGATGCGAAGCCCCCAGCCGCCCAGCGGCATCTCGTCGAGGTCGCGCCCGTCGGGCATGGGGGGCGTGACCTCCGGGAAGCGCTCGAAGCCCTTGCCCGCGTCGGCCACGGTCACGGTGAGCGCACCGGCCTCGAAGCGCAGGCCCACCTCCACCAGGTGGCCCGGCTCGCGCCCGTAGCCGTGGATGATGGAGTTGTTCACGGCCTCGCACACGGCCACCTCCACCAGGGAGGCGTCCTGGGTGGGGCCGGGCTCGCGCTCCAGGATTCCCCGGACCGCGTTGCCCACCAGGGACACGTTCTCCAGGGAGCTTCCGATGGCCAGGGCCAGGGACCGCGCGCCGCTCACGACCCGCCCTCCCCGCGCCGGGCCAGGGCCTCCACGGCGTCGTCCACCGTGGGGTAGAGCCCGAGGAGCCCTCGGTCCAGCTTGACCACCTCGAAGAGCCTGCGCACCTGGGGCAGCACGCCCGAGCAGGCCAGGCGGCCCTTGCCCGAGAGCGCGCGCAGGGCGCCCAGCAGCACGGCCAGCCCCGTGGAGTCCATGAAGCTCACGGCCGAGAGGTCGCAGACCACGAAGCGCTGCCCGCGCGCGAGCGCGCGCTCGAGCCTGTCGCGGAACGCGCCGCACCCGGCCGCGTCCAGCCTGGCGCCCAGGGGCGCGAGCACCGTGACGCCGTTCATCACGCTTTCCAGCACGTTCATGCGCCTCCTCCGCGGCCGCCCGGGGCGGCCAGCTCCAGAAGCAGGACCGAGAGGTCGTCCTGCGGTTTGGCCTTGCCGCCGAAAGCCTTGAGCCTGCGGCGCAGCGACTTCATCATTCCGCCGAGCCCGCCGGCCTGCCGGGCCGCGAGCCACTGCTCCAGGTTGTCCGCGCCGAAGCGCCCGCCCTCCGGCCCCTCGAACTCCGTGAGCCCGTCGGTGTAGAGCGCCAGGACGTCCCCGGGCTCGAGCAGCGCCTCGCCCTCCTCGAAGGGCATGAGCCCGCCCAGCCCGATGACAGTCCCGCCCGCGTCCAGGCGCGCAAGCCCCCCGCCCCTGCGCCTGAGCACCGGGGAGGGATGGCCCGCGCCGCAATAGTCGAGCTTGCCCGTGCCCAGGTCCAGGGTGAGGTAGAAGAGCGAGAAGTAGCGCCCGAAGCGCTCCAGGGGGAATTCCTCGTCCAGGGCCGCGAGCACGTCCCGGGGCCGGGCCGGGCCCAAACCCGCCCGGGAATGGAACTGGAGCGCCTGGGCGGCGGCGGCCGCCACCAGGGCCGAGGGCACGCCGTGGCCGCTCACGTCCAGGATGTAGGCCGCGATCACGTCCGGGCCCAGGGCCAGGATGTTGAAGATGTCGCCCCCGATGGCGGCGCTGGGCTCGAAGAGCCAGAGGGCGTTGTAGCGGGGGTCCTCGGGCAGGCCCTTGGGCAGGAGGCTCTTCTGGATCTCGGCGGCGGCGCGCAGGTCGCGCTCCAGGGCGGCCTGCTGCTCGGCCAGCCTGCGGGTGTAGCCGCGCTGGGCCTCCTCGGCCTGGCGCCTGGCGGTGATGTCGCGCAGGATGCAGGTCCGGAGCGACTTGGACGCGAACTCCACCGTGCTCACGGTGAGCTCCATGGGAAACGTGGAGCCGTCGGCGCGCACGCCCACGGCCTCCCGGCCGGGCCCGCCGTACGGCCCATGGGCCTGGTCCAGGGCTCCGGGGGCCACGTCCTCGAAGGCCAGCCCGTCAAGGCCCCCCTCGGGGCGGCCGAACATGGCCTCGGCCGCGGGGTTGGCCGTCTCGATGAGCCCGCGGCCGTCCACGGTGACGATGCCCTCGCCCGCGCCGTTCAGGATGGCCCGCAGCCTGGCCTCGCGCTCGGCCATGGCCTCCTCGGCCTTCTTGCGTCCGGAGATGTCCACGCCCACCAGGAGGTAGCCCTCCACGCCGTGGGGACCCTCAATGGCCGAGATGACGAGCTCCGCCGCGAACGAACCGCCGTCCTTGCGGTTGAGCGTCCATTCGCCGAAATCCTGCCCGCCCCGGCGGGCCAGGGCCGCGAGCACCCCCACCCCGGCCTGGCCGAGCTCCCTGCCGCGCCGGGCCAGCTCGTCCTCGTCCAGGAAGGCCAGGGGGGTTTCGCGGCCCTCCATCTCCTCCACCGTGAAGCCCAGCAGGTTCACCGCGCCCGGGTTGAACATGGTGATGATACCGCTAGGGCTCGTGGCCACCACGGCCACGCGGGAGGCGGCGGCCAGCACGCTCTTCAGGCGGGCGGAGAGCTCCTCCAGGGCCTGGAGCGCCATCTGCCTGGCCGTGGACTCCCTCCGCAATTCGGCGTTGAAGCGGATGACGTCCAGGGTGCCGCGCCTGAGCCGCTCGGCCTGCTCGTGCTCGGCGGTGATGTCGCGCGCCAGGAAGGCCAGGGCCGCCCCGTCCGGGTCCGCGTCCGGAACGGGCAGGACCGAGACCGCCAGCACGCGCCTGCGGCCCTCGCCGTGCCCGGCCTCCAGGAGGGCCGTGCGGGTCGCGCCCAGGGAGGAGGCGTCCTCGACCAGTTGCTCGAGCGCCATCCACTGGTCCTGAGGGAAGAACCCGGCCACGGGCTCCCCGGGCAGCGGCGGCCGGGAGAGCCCGAGCGGCGAGCCCGCCCCGGGCCCGGCCGCGACCACCCTGCCCGCGCCGTCCATGAGGATGGCGGCCAGGGCGTCGCTGCCCGCGAGGGCCCTGGCCAGGGCCATGAGCGTCGCCGGGGGGACGTCGCGGGCCTGGTCCGGCCCGGTGGTGGGCGATGAGTCCTTCACGCCCGGAGGTATAACCTGTTGGCCAGAAGAAACAATCCTCCCGCCAGGACGCGCCGCCACACGCTTCTTGCCTGCCCGCTCCGGGGCGTGCTATCCGCAGGGCGTAATTCCAACAGACATCCGGGGTTGAGCCGTGGAGGAATCAAACAGGCGAAAGGACTACAGGGTCCTGGTTCCGGGCGAACTCATCGAGGAGTTGGCCCTCTGGCCCTGCCCCGAGCAGGAATACGTCCGCCTGGGCGTCGAGAGGTTGGGCAGGCCCGAGTTCGCCCTCTCCTCGCGGGGGCCGGGGAGCCTTGCGGTGTCCGACCTCTCCATCCGGGGCATGGGCCTTCTCGTGAACGCGCCGGACGAACTGCCTCCCGGCCTTGCCGGGGCCACGGCCCTCTTCGCCTACATGCGCCTGGCCGACCCGGACAGCTGGGACCCCCACGGGGTGCTCAGCGTATTCGTCTACTGCTCCCTGGTGCGCACGGCGCGGCAAGGGGGCTCGCTTTTCCTCGCGTTGCGCTTTTTGCGCTTCGCCGTGGCGTCCCGCCTGGACAAGTCCTTGGATTTCCTGGACGCCCAGTCCTGCGGCGTCAACTCTCTGGCCAGATGGTGCGACAACGTCGCCAGGGGCCTCTACCACCCCGAGGCCCTCAAGCGCCCCGGCCTGGACATGGACGACCTGCTGGGCGAGATAGAACGGGCGCTGTCCAGTCCCGGCGGCGCCCCGAAGGAGTCCTGATGATCGCTTTGCTTGGCATATTCGTGGTGGTCGCGTGCGTCGCCGGAGGCTACTGGGTGGCCGGCGGCAAGTTCGGCGTGCTCTTCCAGCCCGCCGAAATCCTGGTGATCGGCGGCGCGGCCCTTGGCTCGTTCCTCATCGCCGCCACCCGCTCCACCCTCTCGGTGGTGCTCGCGAACCTGAAGGAGATCTTCTCGGGCCAGCACTACTCGCGCGAGGACTACGCCGAGGTCCTGAGCCTCCTGTCCCGGCTGCTCATCAAGATCAGGCGCGAGGGCCTGGCCAGCGTGGAGCAGGACATCGAGCACCCCGAATCGAGCGCCATCTTCTCCACCCACCGCCGCGTGCGCCAGGACGAGCAGGCCACGCGCTTCATCTGCGACACCTTCAGGGTCTACCTGGTCACGGGGGAGCCCGGCGAGATCGAGGGCATCATGCACGCGGACATCGAGTCCATGCACGCGCTCTCCTCGCTGCCCGCGTACAACATCTCCAAGGTGGCGGAATCTCTCCCGGGGCTCGGCATCGTGGCCGCGGTGCTCGGCGTGGTGCTGACCATGCAGAAGATCACCGCCCCGCCCGACGAACTGGGGCACTCCATCGGCGCGGCCCTGGTGGGCACGTTCCTGGGCGTGCTGCTCTGCTACGGGTTCATAGGCCCCATGGGCACCAAGCTCGAGAACCGCGCCCAGGAGCGCGAGGCCTTCTTCGGCGTGATCCGGGCCACCATCTCGGCCACGGCCCACGGGGCCACGCCCATGATCGCCATGGAGTTCGGACGCCGCAGCGTGCCCGAGATCTACCGGCCCACCTTCGAGGAACTGGAGAAGATCATCCGGGGCTGATGCGCCCGGGCGACCAAGGACCACGCGCATGAAGGGCCAAAAGAGCACGTTCGCGGCCAAGCCCGCCACAAGGCGGCACCGGGCCTTCCACGGAGGGAGCTGGAAGGTGGCCTACGCCGACTTCGTCACGGCCATGATGGCCTTCTTCCTGCTCATGTGGATCCTGAACATGATCCCCAAGGACGTGCAGAAGGCCCTGGAAACCTACTTCAAGTCCGATGGCGCGCCCGGCATCGGGGCCATCCACCCGGACCTGCCCCACACCGGCCCGCCCGAGACCAAGGCCGTGAAGCTCAGCGAGGAGCAGGCCGCGCGCTACGCCATCGCCATGCGCTTCAAGAAGATCATCACCGAGGACCCCTTCCTGAAGACCAGCTCCGGCGTCAGCTCCGACGACACGGGGGTGCTCCTGCGCGTGAACAACTCGCTCATGTTCAAGCCCGGCTCGGCCGAGCTCGCGCCCGAGGCCAAGAAGATCGTCGGCGAAGTCCAGGACGTTCTGCGCTCCTTCAACCTGAACCTCGTGGTGCGCGGCCACGCCCTGCCCGGGGAGTTCACGGGCGGGCCGTTCCCCTCCAACTGGGAGCTCTCGGGAGCGCGCGCCGGGGCCGTGGTGCGCGCCCTGCTCGAGGACAAGGCCATCTCCCCGGGGCGCATCCGGGCCGTCTCCTACTCCGACACCCTGCCGCTGGTGCCGCCGCTCAGCCCGGACAGCGAGGCCGTCAACCGCCGCGTGGAGTTCTATTTCCACCGGCCCGACGTCATGAACCGCAACGTTGTGAACTGATGCCCGCGAACCCGTCGCTCGCGCCCAGGACGAAGGTCTTCCTGATCCTGGCCGCCATCGCGGCCGGGACCATCGCGCTCTCCCTGGGCCTGGCCAGACTCTTCCACGCCGAGAGCGTGGAGGCCGTCCAGGAGCGCGACATCGCCAGGACCCTGGAACTGGCCTCCTCGCTCATCCGCGACCGCTACGGCGACCTCTCCGACAAGCGCCTGGATTCGATCATGGACAAGCGCTCGGCCCTGCGGCGCGAGCTGGGCCTCTACCTGGCCGAGGTCGAGGCGCTCCATTCCCTGGAGCTTCGCGGGACGATGACGCGCGCCCAGGCCCAGGCCGCCGCCGTGGAGACGGCCCGCCTGGCCTCGATCAAGGCGGGGGTGAACATCTTCGCCTTCGACGAAGGCTTCGCCGGGGTGGTGCACTCGGATCTGTCGCTGGCCGGGATGTCCTGGAAGGGGCTCAAGGGCGTCACCGGGAGCGGCGCGCTGGAAAAGGCGGCCCAGGTGGTGGCCCGCGACGGCTCGGACACCCTGCTCCTGTGGTGGCCCGGCGGCGACTCCGGGGTGGAGTCCAAGCACTTGGCGCGCCTGGCCTTCTTCGCCCCGTGGGGCTGGCACGTGGGCGCGAGCCTGGATTACGGCCGCCTGGAGGCCCGCGCCGTCCAGGACCGCAACCAGACCGTGCGCGACATCGTGGACTCGCTGGCCCGCATCCGCATGGGCGAGACGGGCAGGCTCTTCATCATGGACGCCCAGAGCCTGGCGTTCCTCCTGCCGCCTCCCGGCGGGGTCCCGCCCGAGTTCGCCGCCTCCCTGGAGCAGGCGTCCAGGCAGGCCCAACACCCCCTCGCGCGCGTCCCCTGGGGCGGGCCTGGCGCGGGCGGGATGGCTTTCGCGGTGTCCATCCCCGAAACGGGCTGGCACGTGGGCATGACCATGGAATCGCGCGAGCTGGGCCAGGCCTCCATGAACCTCGCCTGGCGGGAGGGCCTCGCGTTCGCCCTGGCCCTGGCCCTGGCCCTGGCCCTGGCCTGGGCAGCCGCCGGGCGCATCACGCGCCCGCTCTCCCGGCTCGCGGGCCTGGCGGCCGGCATCGACCCCGCCCGGGGGGCCTCGCCGGAGACCATCGCCGGGCTGCGCAGGGCCGCCCAGGAGGAGCGGGGCGAGGCGGGCGCCCTGGCCAGGGCCGGCGCGGACATCCTGGAGTCCCTGGGCACGACCGTGCGCGAGTTGGAGAACGCCTCCCAGGGCCGGGAGCGCTCCTCCCGCGAGCTCGACGACTCCAAGCGCGAACTGGAGCGGCTGAACGCCGAGCTTGAGAGCCGGGTCCGCCTGCGCACCGCCGCCCTGGAGGCGGCCAACCAGCGCCTGAAGAACAGCGAGGCCCGCTACAGGGGCCTGTTCACCGATTCGCCCGTGCCCTTCCTGGAGCTGGATTTCTCCGCCCTGGCGGCCTTCATGCGCTCCCCCGAGGTGCTGCCCGTCTGCGACCTGGAGGCGCTCTTCAGGAACAACCCCGACTTCGCCGCCGACTGCGCCAAGCTGGTCGGCGTGCTCGACGCCAACCCTGCGGCGATGGAGTTCGCCGGGGCGGCCAGCAAGGCCCTGCTGGTGGAGAAGATGGACTCGGTGCGCATCCCCGAAGCCTTCGCGCTCTTCTCGGGCATGGACAAGGCCCTCTCGGAGGGGGCCGCCTCCTACACCTGCGAGCTGGCGGTTCCCTCCCCGGGGAGGGAGCCGCGCCACTGCGTGGTGACCCTCAGGCCCCTGCCCGGCCACGAGCGCAGCCTGGACAGGGTGGTGGCCGCCCTCCAGGACATCACCGACATCCGCCGCGGCGAGGAGCGCCTGCGCGCCGCCCACGAGGAGGCCCGCGCCGCCAGCCGGGCCAAGAGCGAATTTTTGGCCAACATGAGCCACGAGATCAGAACGCCCATCAGCGCCATCCTGGGCCTGTCGGAGCTCTCCAGGCGCCAGACCGATCCGGCCAAGACCCACGTGCACCTGAGCATGATCTCGGAGGCCGCGCAGTCCCTGCTGGACGTGGTCGCGGACGTGCTCGCCCTCTCGCGCATGGAGTCGGGCAGGCTGGTGCTGGACGCGAAGCCGTTCGAGCTTTCCGACGCGCTCGAGAAACCCCTCGCGGCAGCTCGCGCGCAGTGCAGGCAGAAGGGCCTCGACTTCGAGCAGGACATCCCCGGCGACCTGCCCGGCCCCCTCCTCGGCGACCCGGCGCGGCTCGGCCAGCTGGTCTCCAAGCTGCTGGACAACGCCGTCAAGTTCACCCCGGCCGGCAGCGTGCGCTTCACGGTGGCGGCGAGCCCTTCCGGGGCGGGCGTCACCCTCCTCCTCCGCGTGCGCGACACCGGCGAGGGCGTGCCCCCGGACCAGGCTGGGGCCATCTTCGAGAGCTTCCGCCAGGCGGATTCCTCCTTCTCCAAGAAATACCAGGGCGCGGGCCTGGGCCTGACCATCTCCCGGGAGCTGGCCGCGCTCATGGGCGGCAGGATCTGGGTGGAGAGCGAGCCCGGCTTCGGCAGCGAGTTCTGCTTCGAGGCCGATTTCGCCCTGGCCGGGCAGGCGCGGAACCTTCCGCCCGAGCCCGCGCCCGAGCCCGCGCGCGAGGCCGCGCGCGAGGCCGCGCCGCGAACCGGCGCGGGCGAGCGCGCCGAAGCCGGGGAGGAGCCCACGGCGCGCGCTCCCGAGAGCTCCCAGTTGGAGGGGAACGGCCAGCCCGTGAACTCCCCGGCCGGGCGGGAAGCGCCCCGCGAGAAGGCCCGCAGGCTCCTTCGCGTGCTCGTGGCCGAGGACAACCCGGTCAACCGCCACGTGTTCACCGAGTTTTTGACCTCGCTCGGCCACGAGGTGGCCACGGCCTCGGACGGCCACGAGGCCCTGGAGGCGGTCGGCGCGGGCGGAGTCGATTTCGTGTTCATGGACGTGCAGATGCCCAGGCTCGACGGCGTGGAGGCCGTGCGCCGCATCCGCGACGGCTCGTGCGGGAGCCTGGCGGCTGACCTGCCCGTGGTGGCGCTCACGGCCTACGCCCTGGACGGCGACCGCGAGCGCTTCCTGGAGGCGGGCATGACCGGCTACCTGTCCAAGCCTGTGACGCTCGACGCCCTGAAGGAGGCCCTGCGCGCCTTCGACCCGGACACCGCGCCGGAGAGGGACGTCGAGGGCGGCCCAAGGGAAGAACTCGAGCCGCTCATGGCCGAGTTCGCGGCGTACATCCGCATGCGCGCGGACGAGGCGGGGGATTTCCTGGCTGCTGGGAACCTGGCCGAGGCGGCCAAGGCGGGTCACGACGTGAAGGGGTCGTCCATGGCCTTCGGCGTGCTCCCGGTGAACAAGGCCGGGGCCAGGCTGGAGGCGGCCTCGCGCGAAGGCGACGCGAGGGCCGCCGGGGAAGCCCTGAAAGCGGTCTACACGGCCCTTTCGGAACTGGAGAACGCCGCGCCCGCGAGCCCCCTCTCGATGGCGTAGACGATCATCTCGGCCGAGGTCCTCGCGCCGATCTTGCGCTTGATGTTCACCTTGTGCGCGTCCACGGTTTTGGGGCTCAGGTCGAGCTTCGAGGCCACCTCCTTGCAGGTGAGCCCGGAGGCCACCAGCGAGAGCACCTCCCGCTCGCGCTCGGTGAGCACGTCCGCCACGGCCGAGGCCGTGGCGGCCTGCCCCGAATTCACGAAGGAATCTATGAGCATCTGGGCGATCTCGGGGCAGACGTAGGGGCTGCCCCCGGCCACTGTCTCGATGGCGGCGGCCAGCTCGTCGCCCTTGACGTTTTTCAGCAGGTAGCCGTCGGCGCCGGCGGAAAGGGTCCTGCGCACGAGATCGGGCTCCATGTAGGCCGTGAGCGCCAGTATCCCGGTGGCCGGGCGCAGGCGCTTGATCTCGGCGATGGCCTCGGCCCCGTCCTTGCGCGGCATGGAGAGGTCCATGAGCACCACGTCGGGCTCCAGGGTCATGGCCAGTTCCACGGCCTCGACGCCGTCGCAGGCCTCGCCCGCCACCTGGAGGTGGGGGTGCGCGGCCAGCAGCACCTTGAGCCCCTTGCGCAGTATCTCGATGTCCTCGGCCAGAAGAATACGGATGGTCGCATCCGCCATGATGCCCTCCAGGGAAACGCTGCCTTTTCCATAGGCGTTCGCGTCCCTGGCGGCAATGGGAATAAGGAGAAAAGCGGGCGGGGGCTACTTGCCCTTGGACGCCTTCACGGCCTCCTCGAGCTCGGCGAAGCTCGGGCGGTGGTGGTTGGGGATGGCCCGTCTGCCGGCCTCCAGGGCCACGGGCGGAGGGTTGCCGCCCACGAACGCGGCCAGGGCGCACTTGACCACGATCAGACAGTGCTCGCCCTCCTTGGCCTTGGCCTCCATGCTCGCGGCGATGGGGCCGACGATGCCGTAGCACATGAGCACGCCCAGGAACGTGCCCACCAGCGCCGCGCCGATGTGGTGGCCGATGACCTCGGGCGGCTCGCTGATGACGCCCATGGTGATGACCACGCCGAGCACCGCGGCCACGATGCCGAGGCCCGGCAGCGCGTCGGCCATCTTGTTCACGGCCCCGGCCGGGGCCACGGCCTCGTGGGAGTAGGCCTCTATGTCGGCCTCCATGATGTTCTCGAACTCGTGCTGCTCGATGTTCACGGTGGAGAACACGCGCATGGTGTCGCAGACGAACTCCACTATGAACTTGTTGGACTTGTCCTTGAGGAAGGTGGTGAAGATCTGGCTCGATTCAGGGGCCTCGATGTCCTTTTCGATGGCCACCAGGCCCTCGCGGCGGATCTTCATGAAGAGCATCGAGAGCATGATGAGCATGTCCAGGAAGAAGGCCTTGCTGGTCTTGGAGGAGCCGAACACGCTCCCCAGGCCCTTGAGCGCGCCGATGACCACTTCCTTGGGATTGCCGAGCACCAGCGAACCGAACGCCGCGCCGAAAATGATGACCAGTTCCGCAGGCTGCCAGAGCACGCTGAAGTTGCCATGCTCGAGCATGTAGCCGAGGATGACCGCGCCAAAGACCATGGCTATGCCGATTATGGCGAACATAATCTCTCTTCGCTGCCTGCCGGTTTACTGTTTGCCCTTGATGGATTCGTCGTAAAGCCTTTCTATCTGCTGGTCCAGGATTTCCCGCTTCTCCCGGGGGATGGGCGACGCCGGGGGCGGAGGCGGCGCGGGCGGCTCCTGGGGCGTGGCGAAAATGTTGGCCGGCTTCTTGGACTCGGCCTTGCCGTTTCCGGGCTTGGCCTCCTCCTTGGGCGGCTTGGGCAGCTCCACCACCAGGCGGATGCGCCTGTTCTTGGGGTCCAGGGGCTTCTCGGGCAGAAGCGGGCGCGTGGCCGCGAAGCCCGCCACCATCCCGACGGAGTCCTGGGCCACGCCGTTCTTTTCGAGCTCGCGCCTGGCGGCCGCCGCCCGCTCCGTGGAGAGCTCCCAGTTGGTGAAGCGCTCCCCGGCGTAGGCGTAGGCGTCCGTGTGGCCCTCGATGGTCAGCTTGCCCTTGGACGCCTTGGCCGCCTGGGGGGCCACCAAGGCCATGGCGCGCCTGGCGTCCTGGGTGAGGTCGGCCTTGCCCAGGGCGAAAAGCGGCTTGCCCTTGGTGTCCTCCGTGACCTCGATCACCAGCCGGTCCGCCTCGGTCTTGACGATGATCTGTTCCTTGAGGTCCGGGGCCTCGGTCTCGATGGCCTCCTTCACGGCTTCGGCGGCCTTCTGGGCCTCGGACTTTTCCTGGGCCGGGCCGGCGGGCGTCTCGGAGATGGGCTCCACAATGGCCGGGGGGTTCTGGGGCTGGGCGATCTGGGAGAGGTCCGCCGCCGGGACGAGCCCGGGCTTGCCGCCGGTGTCCAGGAGGCTGAAGGACTGGAAATACTGGGCGATCTGCTCGCGCTTCTCCACGGTGACGGAGTTGACCAGCCACATGACCAGGAAGAACGCCATCATGGCCGTGACGAAGTCGGCGTAGGCCACCTTCCAGCTGCCGCCGTGGTGGCCGCCGTGGCCGCCCTTCTTCACCTTCTTGATGATGACTTTCTTTTGTTCCTTGTCCGCCATGGGCTCCCTTCCGTGGGATAATCACCGAAAATCAATGCAAGACGCGAGCCATGCAAGAGTTGCCGGACCCGGCCCCAAGATATAGGTCCCGCCGCTCCGCGAGGCAAGCGCGCCGGGCAGGGCCTGCGGACGGCGAACGAAAAAAGGCGGCCCATACGGACCGCCCTTTCTCGGAACGATGTCTTGAGGCGTCCGCTACGCCGCGGCAGGGACCACGCAGACGCGGGTCTTGACCTTGCGGTTGCGGATGTACTTCTCGTAGGAGACGGTGCCGTCCACCAGAGCGAAAAGGGTGTAATCCCTGCCCAGGCCGACGTTCTCGCCGGGATGGAACTTGGTTCCCAGCTGACGCACCAGGATGTTGCCGGCCTTCACGACCTGGCCGCCGTAGCGCTTCACGCCCCGGCGCTGTCCGGCGCTGTCGCGGCCGTTGCGCGAGCTGCCGCCTGCTTTTTTATGAGCCATGGTGAGCCTCCTAAGCCTGGATCGCCTTGATCTTCAGGGTGGTAAGGTCCTGGCGGTGGCCGGTCTTCTTGTGGGAGTCGTTGCGACGCCACTTGTGGAAGACCACGATCTTGGGGCCGCGCACGTGCTCGACGACCTCGCAGGTCACCTTGGCGCCGTCCACGTAGGGAGCGCCGACCTTCAGGCCACTGTCCTGGCCGACCAGGAGCACCTTCTCCAGGGCCACTTCGGCGCCGGCGTCAACCGTGAGCTTCTCAACGGTGATTTTGGCGCCCTCGACGACGCGGTACTGCTTACCGCCGGTTTCAATAATAGCGTACATGATAGACCTCCGCAAACGGGGAAGCAGTTCTTAAGAGGCGGACAAAAAAATGTCAACCCGTTTTTCGGATAAATGCGGATCTCGCCCGCGCGGGCGGTGGGCGCTTCCTCCCATGCCTCCCCTTGCTTCGCTCCGCGCGGGAAAGGTAGGGCAACTGGAAACTCTTTTGCCAACCCTTCCAATTCCTTACTCGTTCTGCTAATCGTCGCAGGCCTTTCAGTGAATCCCACGCGACATTCCGAAACAAGGAATCGGCATGAAGGCAATCAAAACAGATAGACGGGCTGCGTCGGTAAAGCGTGCTCCATCTTCGATGGCTCTCCTAACCGTCCTCTCCTTACTTGTTTCGTTCTGCATCACTTGTCAAGCATTGGCCGCACAGGAACAGGACAACGGCCCCATCAAGATCGCTATCCTGCAATTCGATTCGCTGAGCTCGGACGTAAAAGACAGCAACAAGGGTAAGATGGTTTCCGAATTCATGATAACGTCCGCAGTGAACATCGGAGCCTATGATGTCGTCGAGCGGGAAGCCCTGATGAAGATCCTTGACGAGATGGAGTTCGGGGCGCAGGGAAAAAGCTACTCTTCAGTCGCCCAGAAGATCGGCCAACTTTCCGGAGCGAAGTACGTCATATCCGGGTCCATCACGGGATACAACGACGCCATCCGCATCGACGCCCGCCTCATAAGGGTCACCGACGGGAAGATAGAGGCGGCGCATGGGTCCTTCACG
This sequence comes from Fundidesulfovibrio sp. YSD1, assembly GCF_055397115.1. Lineage (NCBI taxonomy): Bacteria > Pseudomonadati > Thermodesulfobacteriota > Desulfovibrionia > Desulfovibrionales > Desulfovibrionaceae > Fundidesulfovibrio > Fundidesulfovibrio sp. YSD1. The sequence continues at coordinate 2,750,394 of NZ_AP043666.1, read as the reverse complement.
AAAAACGACCTGGAAAGCATCTTCAACGCATCCAGGTTCATTATCGAAAAGCTCACGGAACTTTGCACGCCGACCACCGCGAAGATGGTCATCGGGCAAACCGCGTGGACCGCTCCGGAGGCAATGCTGGTCGGCAAGGACGAAAAGCTGTGGCTGAGCCCCAACTACAGCGTCCGGATGGAAAGAAATCCTAAATCCTGCCTTTCCGTCAAACGCATGGAGTCCGGATTCGAGGTCAACGTGACAAACTGCAACATGAAGTGGAAAACCCGTGACGACATAGACACGAAGCAACTGCTTCCCGTTGCGAACATCATTTACTGATACTGAACGCACACATCCGCGAGACTACGATGCACGCACTCCGCCAAGCCCTTGCATACGCCTCATGCCTGCTCCTGCTGCTTACGTTCGCCCTGCCGCCCGCCATGGCCCAGCAAGCGACCATCCCAAAGGGCCTCATCGACGACGGCACCGAGGAGAAACCCAAACCGAAGCCCGCACCGAAGACCGAAACACCGCAGCCCAAGCCGGCGGCTCCAAAGCCCAAACGCGTCGAGCCGGCCGCGGAACCCGTTCAGGCGGCCAAGCCCGCCCCCGCCAAGCGCGACGAATACACGACCGTATACACTGACGATTTTACCTCACCCGAGTTGACGTGGCCGGAGGTTGACACGAAAGACGCAACCATTCAGAAGCGGCACAATGGATACTACATCGCCCACAAGCGGTCAAAAGAGAGTTGGGTAACGTACAAATCGCTCGGATTCCGTCCAGACGACGATTTCGTGCTCGAAACGAAAATAATGAAGATTGATGGAACACAAACGCATGGATATGGAATAATCTGGGGGTACAACAAAGAACCGAGAAACTACTATCGTTTCACAATCACTGGAAATGGATCATACTGCATCGACAAGGTCATGGACGACAAGTACTCTGTCATCCAGGATTGGACTCCTTCGCCACACATCGTCAAAGGAAATGCGAGTCTCAACACTCTGACAATCAAGAAAACAGGCGACACAATCAACTTCATCATCAACGACAACCAAGTCGCCACGATGAGATATGAAAGGCCGAGCTACGCCAAGTGCGGGTTTTCCGTGGCCAACAGCCAATCCATCGAGGTCAAATCCATCACGTTCAAATCGAAGACGCCCTGATCCGCGTCAATCCCGGGCGAGAACAAGCACCTCCACCCGCGCGGCCCCGGCGGCGCGAAGCGCCCGGGACGCGGCCTCCAGCGTCGATCCCGTGGTCATCACGTCGTCCACCACGAGCACGTTTTTTCCTCCCACGAGTTCCCTCTCCGCCCTGAACGCCCCGGCCAGGTTGGCCTTGCGCGCCCTGGCCCCGAGCCTGCTCTGGGCCGTGGTGGCCCTGGTCTTGGCCAGCGCGTACGGCGCGAACCCCACGCCGAGCCCGGAAGCCACGGCCCGGGCCAGCTCCGCGCCCTGGTTGTAGCCGCGCGCCCAGAGCCTGCGCCAGTGCATGGGCACGGCGGCCACGACGTCCGGCCCGTGGGGCGAGAACCCGTCCACGCGCCCTCGGTGCAGGCGGTAGGCGTGCAGGGCCAGGTCGCCGAGCAGGGCCGCGCCCCGCAACCTGCCGCCGAACTTGAACCCGAGCACCGCCTCGCGCAGCGCGCCCCCGTACTCGCCGAAAAAGCCCATGGCGTCCCAGGGCCTGGGCTCCACGCGGCAGCGCCCGCAGCGCGTGGGCGCGCCCCACGGTTCCCCGGCCAGCTCGCCGCAGCCCGGGCAGTAGCCGCCCGTCCTGGGCGTGAACTCCCGCGAGCACGGCCCGCAGAGCCCGGGCCCGCCGGTGACTGCCCCGCAGAAGAGGCAGCGCGCCCCGGTCAGCTCCAGGACGAGCGCCCTGGGCACAAGCCTCGCGCAAAGGTCGCGCCAGTCCACGGGGCCTACCGCCGGAGCTTCGCCGCCTTCACGGCGCGGCACCGTTCCAGGCGTCCGAGGCGTAGCGGGCCACGCGCGCAAGCGTGGCCTCGTCCCCGGCCAGGTCGCCGGGGCCGTCGAAGCCGGGCAGGCAGAGCGGTTCGGCCAGGGCCGCGTTGAAGGGCTTGAGGAAGTAGCGCAGGGTCAGAAGCGACCCCTCGAAGAGCTTCTCCCCCCTGGGTCGCCCGGACACCAGGCAGGCGAAGGCCTGCCTGGTCTCGAGCGCATTCAGCACCGGGTCTCCCGCCAATTGCGCCGCGTAGTAGCGCTGCGCCCGGTCGATGAAGCCCTTGAACGCTCCGGGGAGGTGGTAGAAGTAGATGGGGGCCGTGAAGAAGAGCATGGGCGCGCGCACGATCAGCGCGAAAAGCGCCTCGGCCTCGTCGCGCTCCATGAGCACGCAGGCGTGCCCCACGCTTCTCGCGCAGGCCTGGCAGCCCCTGCAGGGCAGCACCGCGTGGTCGCGCAGGTGCGTGACCCTGGCCTCGACCCCGGCCGAGGCGAGCCCCCGGGCCAGGGCCTCGGCGGCGGCGTCGCTGTTGCCGCCCTTGCGCGGGCTGCAAGAGAGGACCAGGGGCGAGGCGTCGCGGCCGGGATTTCTGACGATGCTCTCCATGCCCGCCCCCTTGGCGTCAGGCCGTGAAGTCGCTGAAGTAGGGGTTGTGCAGCATCTCCTCGCCCACGGTGGTCTCCAGGCCGTGGCCGGGGTAGATCACGGTCTCGGGCGGCAGGGTGAAGATCCTGGTCTTCACGGAATCGAGGAGCGTCTGCATGCTCCCGCCCGGAAAATCCGTGCGCCCGACGGCCCGGTAGAAGATCACGTCCCCGGCGAAGACGACGCCCGCCCGAGGGAAATGGTACGAGAGGCTTCCGGCCGAATGCCCAGGGGTCGCGAGCACCCGGCAGTTCTGTCCCAGAAGCTCGATCTCGCCCTCTTCGAGGGGCCTGAACTCGAAGTCCTTCACCTTGGGGAAGCCCATGAACCCGCCCCGGCCCAATTCGCTTTCCATCAGGTAGGCGTCCCCGGCCCCGGCCAGCACTGGCGCGCCCGTGGCCTCGGAGAGCCTGGCCGCGCCGTAGACGTGGTCGAAATGCAGGTGCGTGAGCAGCACGTGGGTGAGCGCAAGCCCGTTGCGTTCGAGGTACTTGAGCATGGGCGCGGGATCGCCGCCCACGTCCACGGCCACGGCCGATCCGCCCTCGCTGGCCAGGTAGCTGTTGGTTTCCAGGGGGCCGATGGCGAAAGTCTCTATCTTCATGCGTCCTCATCTCCCACGGGCTCCACAAGGAGCGCGTCCATGGGCTTTCTCTCCGAGGAACCGCGCTTGGCGGGCCTGCCCACGGCCAGCACGGCCATGAGCTCGAGCTTGTCCTCGTCCAGGCCCAGCGCGGCGGTCACCTCGGGTTCACGGTTGATGATCTCGCCCAGCCAGACCGCGCCTAGCCCCAACGAATGCGCGGCCAGGAGCATGTTCTGCAGGCAGGCCCCGATGCCCTGGAGATCCTTGGCGCGGTTGTAGACCGTGCCCTTGTCCAGGAACACGCAGAAGAGCGCCCGGGCCTGGCGCACGATGTGGGCGTACTTGGTGTGGGCGGCCAGGGCCTCCTGGCGCGGCTCGCCCGCGCGCACCACCAGAAACCGCCAGGGCTGGTTGTTGAGCCCGCTGGGGGCCCAGCGCCCGGCCTCGAGCACGGCGGCCATCTCCGCCCCGGTCACGGGCTCCGCCGTGTAGGAGCGGACGCTGCGGCGCGAATGGATCGCCTCGAGCACAGGATTGCCGGTCATTGCTTGTTCCTCATGAGCCCGGCCTATAGCCCACGGCGCGAGGGCGCACAACCCCGCGCCCCTTGCCGCGCGCCCTGCCTGGCGCTACAACCCGGGACATGCGAGAAACCACCCCTCCCCTGCGCCCCTCGGGCGCCCGCCTGACCCGCCACGACCTCATCGCCGGCGAGCACGCCCTGAAGGACGCGCTCCAGGCCTTCGTGGATTTCAAGTCCTACAGCCTGTACTTCCCGCCGCCGGACACGCCCGGCGAGGAGCTGGAGGCGGTGTGGCTGCGCGGGGAGAAGAAGCTCCTGCTACCCCTGCGCCTGGACGGGGAGCTCATGGGCATGTTCATGGCCAGGGGGGTCAAGGCCGGGCCGGGCAAGGGCGCGCTGGCCATGCTCGTGGGCGCGGCCTCGCTGTGCCTGGAGAACCTCCTGCTGGCCAAGGCCTGCCGCACGGACCCGGTCTCGGGGCTTTTGAACCGCCAGTCGCTCCAGGCGGCCATGGAGCGCGAGATCGAGCTGGTGCAAGCCTGCATCCTGCCGGGCTCGGCCGACTGCCTGGACGCCCCGGGCGAGGCAAGGGGCGGCTTCGGGCTCGCGCTCTTCGACGTGGATTTCTTCTCCTGGGTCAACCAGAACTACGGCTACCTCTTCGGCGATTCCATCCTGGCCCGGCTGGGAGCGCTCCTGGCCGCCACCGCCCCGGGCGACGCCCTGTGCGCCCGGCTCGGCGAGGACGTGTTCGCGGTGCTCATGCCCGGGGCCTCGGCCTCGCGCTGCCAGGATCTGGCCGAGGCCTTCCGCGCGGCCGTGGCCGAGGAGGTCTTCGAGTACCCGGTCAACGGCGAGCGCATCCGCCTGACCGTGAGCGCCGGTTTCTCGCTCTACCCGCGCGACCTGCACGGCGGGCAGCTGGCCGCACCCACGGGCGAGGCCGCGCGCATCCTGGTGCAGAAGGCGCGCAAGACGCTCTCCTGCGCCAAGGACCTGGGGCGCGACCAGGTGATGAGCTTCTCGCGCCTCCTGCGCGAGGGCGGGCAGGTGCTGGAGCGCCTGCCGCTGGGGCGGCTCGCCGTGAGCCTCGGGCGCGCCGTGGACGCCAAGGAGGGCCAGCGCTACCTGGTGTGGTCGCCGCGCGCGGGCGGGGCGCACCCGCTGGTGCGCGGGGGCGAGCACCGCGTTTCCGGGCGCTACCCGGCCATGGTCAAGGGCGAGATCATCCTCATGGAGACCCAGGAGGACGTGTCCTTCGCCGAGGTGCTGCACCTCACCGACACCGCCTGGGACATCGAGCCCGGCGACCGCCTGCTCCTGGCCCAGGACCCGGAGGACCTCTTCGCGGCCGACGCCGAGCCCGCCGCGCCGCTGCAGCGCGACATGGTCAGCGGGCTTTTGGGCCACCGCGACTTCATCCGCCACCTGACCATCGCGCGCGAGGCCCAGAGCGTGTTCAGCCTGGCCCTGGTGCGCCTGCCCGACAGCGGCAAGGACCGCCAGGGCCAGGGCCTGTCGCCCGCCGAGGCCCGCGTGCAGGAGGTGGCCGCGCTGTGCCGCGAGGCCTTCGGGCAGGAGGCGCTGGGCGGGCGCTTCTCCACGGGCAGCCTGATCCTCTACGTGCCCGGCCACGACCCCGTGGCCCTGCGCTCCCGCTTCGAGGCCCTGATGGTTGCGGCCGAGGCGCGCCTGGGGCTCAGGCTGGCCATCGGCATCGCGGGCTATCCCTTCCTCAATTTCGGCAAGGCCGACGTGCTGGAGAACTGCCGCAAGGCCCTGGACCACTCGCTGCTCCTGACCGAGGGACAACGCCTGGCCGTGTTCGACTCCATCTCGCTGACCATCAGCGCGGACAGGCTCTTCACCGTGGGCGACGTGTACGGGGCCATCGAAGACTACAAGCTGGCGCTCCTCGCCGACGAGGGCAACCTGCTGGCGCGCAACTCCCTGGGCATCTGCCTGGCCAGGCTCGGGCGCATGCCCCAGGCCAAGGCCGAGTTCGAGCGCGTGCTGGCCAAGGACCCGAAGAACGTCATGGCCCTCTACAACCTGGGCCACGCCTGCCACCGCCTGGGCGAGGAGGCCTTGGCGCGCAAGGCCTTCCAGCGCTGCCTGAAACTCAATGCCCAGGACGTCTACAGCCTCTTGCGCCTGGGCCGGATGGCCGAGGAGTCCGGCAAGCTCGCCAACGCGCGCAAATACTACGAAAAGGCCGCCGCGCTCCCGCCGGGCAGGGGCATGACCATGCGCCACCTGGCGCGCGTGGCCCTGGCCCAAGGCCGCGCGGGCGAAGGCCGCGAGTTCCTGCACCAGGCCCTGGTGCACGACCCCAAGGACGCTTTTTCGCTGAACCTCCTGGCCCGGCTCTACCTGGACGAAGGCGAAGACCCGGCCATCGCCGAGGCCCTGGCGCGCCAGAGCGCGGCCCTGCGGCCCGACCAGAAGCAGTTCTGGCGCGACCTCTCCCGGGCCCTGGACAAGCAGGGCAAGACCGAGGAGGCCAGGCAGGCCATGGCCCGCGCTTAGAGGCACAAGACTGGAGAGGGCGCTGCCCTCTCCAAACCTCTCCCGCCAGGGGGATGATCCCCCTGGACCCTCAATGGCTTCGCGGGCATCACCGCCCACCTGAAATAATCGAATGCCCCGTGAGCCGCGCAAAAGCGCGGCTCACGGGGCATTCGAATTGTTTGAATAATTAACCCCTCGCCGCTTGCGGCGACGGCGGTCCGCCGGGGCAAGCGCCGCCTTGGGCGCGGTCCCGGCGGTTCCCTCCCCGCGCCCCAGGCGTCTGCGTCACCGGCTCCCTGGCCCACCGCAACTTGTCCGCGCCCCGGTCCGGGCCAGCCGGTGAAGCCCGCGAAGCTGAACGCCGGGGTCTGGGGGCAGGCATCTGCCCCCAGCGGGTGCAGGGCGGAGCCCTGCTCTTCTCTTCCCCCTCTTACTCTCTTACGCCTTGAACAGGCGCAGCCTGAGCGCGTTGGACACCACGGACACCGAGCTCGCGGCCATGGCCGCTCCCGCGATCATGGGGGAGAGGGTCGGCCCGCCGAACGCGTGCAGCAGCCCTGCGGCCACGGGGATGCCCAGCACGTTGTAGGCGAAGGCCCAGAACAGGTTCTGCCTGATGTTTCGCACCGTGGCCTTGGAGAGCGCCAGGGCCGTGACCAGCGAACGCAGGTCGCCGCGCATGAGCACCACGTCGCCGGTCTCGATGGCCACGTCGATGCCCGTGCCCATGGAGACGCCCACGTCGGCCTCGGCCAGGGCCGGGGCGTCGTTGATGCCGTCGCCGACCATGGCCACCTTGAAGCCGCGCGCCTTGAGCTCGCGGACCTTCTCGGCCTTTCCCTCGGGCGTGACCTGGGCGAAGACCTCCTCCACCCCGGCCTTTTCAGCCACCGCGCGCGCCGTGCGCTCGTTGTCGCCCGTGAGCATCACGGTGAGCACGTTCATGGCCTTGAGCCTGGCGACCACTTCCGCCGCCTCGGGGCGAAGACCGTCGGCCACGGCCAGCACGCCGAGCGCCCGGGTTCCGGCCGCCACGAAGAGGGGCGTCTTGCCCTCGGCCGAGAGGCGCTCGCCCGCGTCCAGGAGCTCGCGGGGCATCTCCACGCCTTCACCGGCCAGCCACTGCGCGCGGCCGACCAAGGTGCGCACGCCGCCGGTCACGGCGGCCACGCCCTGGCCCGGGACCGCCTGGGCGTCGGAGGCCGGGGGCAGCGCGAGCCCTCGCGCCTGGGCCGCTCCCACCACGGCCTGGCCCAGCGGGTGTGCGGAGAGAGCCTCGACTGCCGCCGCGCGGGCCAGCAGCTCGGTCCCGGCAACGCCCTGGGCGGGTACGGCGTCGGTGAGTTCGGGCTTGCCCTGCGTCAGCGTGCCGGTCTTGTCCAGGACCACGGCGTTCACCCCGGCTGCGGCTTCCAGCGCGCCGCCGCTTTTTATCAGCACGCCGAGCGCCGCGCCCCGGCCAGTGCCCACCATGATGGACGTGGGCGTGGCCAGGCCCATGGCGCACGGGCAGGCGATGACCATCACCGAGACGAAGATGCGAAGCGAGAAGCCCCAGCCTTCCCCGGCGGCCAGCCAGGCCAGTGCGGAGAGCGCGGCCAGGGCCATGACGGCGGGCACGAAGTAGAGGCTCACGCGGTCGGCCAGGCTGGCGATGGGGGCCTTGGAGCCCTGGGCTTCGCGCACCAGGCGCACGATGCGCGCGAGCACCGTGTCCCGGCCCACGCGCTCGGCGCGCACGGTCAGCGCGCCCAGGGCGTTGAGCGTGCCGGAGGAGACGCGGTCGCCCGGGTTCTTGGCCACGGGCACGCTCTCGCCCGTGAGCATGGACTCGTCCACCTCGGAGGCCCCTTCGGCCACCACGCCGTCCACGGGCACGCGCTCGCCCGGGCGCACCAGGAGCATGTGCCCGGGGCGCACCTGGCTCACGTGCACGGTCTTTTGTTCGCCGTCCTCGACGAGCGTGGCCGTGTCCGGGGCCAGGGCCACGAGCGCGCGCACCGCCTCGGTGGTGCGCGCCTTGGAGCGGGCCTCGAAGTACTTTCCCAGGCTGATGAGCGCCACGATCACGGCGGCGGACTCGTAGTAGAGCTGGTGCACGGTGTGCTGCGGGTCGATGCCGAGAAGAATCTCGGCCGTGCTCCAGAGGGACGCCAGGAAGGCAGCGCCCGTGCCCAGGGCGATGAGCGAATCCATGTTCGGGCCGCCGCGCAGAAGCGCGGGGACGCCGTCCAGGTAGAAGCGCCGCCCCAGCCAGAGGAGCGGCGCGGTGAGCGCGAGTTGCAAGAGGGCGTAGGCGGCCGGGGACGCGTGCGGAGAAATGGCGTCCGGCAGGGGCAGGCCGATCATGGGCCCCATGGCCAGCACCAGCACCAGGGCGCCGAGGATCAACTGGGGGGCGAGCATCCTGCGCTGCGCCTCCAGGCGGGCCTCGGCCTCCCTGCGGCGGGACTCGAAGAGTTCCTCGTCCTCGTCGGGCAGAGGTTCGGCCGTGAAGCCGAGTTCCTGGATGCGCCCGATGACCACGTCCAGGGGCGGGCCTCCGGGCGAAAGCTCGAGCTCACCGGTCTCGTCGGCCAGGTTCACGCGCATGCCCGCCACGCCCTCCATGCCGCCCACGGCCTTCTCGATGCGGCTGGAGCAGGAGGCGCAGTGCATGCCGCCGATGGCCAGGCGCGTTACCGACGCCGGTTTCGGGGGCACGAGCTCGAAGCCCAGGTCCTTGATGCGCGCGGCCATGTCGTCAAGCGTCACCTTCGCGGGGTCGAAGCTGACCTGCATGGTCTCGGAGGCCAGGTTGACCACGGCCTCGGCCACGCCGTCCATGGCCCCGACCACGCGCTCGATGCGCCCGGAGCAGGACGCGCAGTGCATGCCCCTGATGGCTACGGTGCGTTTTTCCATGATCGTTTCCGCCTATTTGAGGAAGCGCGAGAGCGCGGTTTTGACTTCGTCCAGCAGTTCCTCTCGCGTCAGGGGTTTGGCGCTCTCGTGCTCGGAGCCCGTGCCGTGGCCGAGCACGCACGTCTCCAGGTGTTTCGTCAGCAGTTCCACGCCCAGGGCGTCCAGGGCCGAGCGCGCGGCCGCGATCTGGTTCAGGATGTCCACGCAGTAGCGTTTCTCGGCGAGCATGCGCTCGATCCCGGCCACCTGGCCCGAGACGCGCCTGACCCTGTCCATCAGCTTCTTTTCCGGCGAGCAGCAATCCATGGGAATCCTCCAGGAGGGATACCCCCTCGGGGTATAAAGATACCCACTGGGGGTATGCTGTCAAGGCCGGGCGATTCGGCGTTGGCTCCGTGGGGGAAGTCTGGTAGGGGTCGCGCTCCCATGCCGCCCACCGAAAGAGTGCTGATCCTGGCCGCCCACGGCTCCTCGCATCCCGCCGCGCGCGGGGCGCTGGAGGCGTTCGCGGCCCTGGCCGCCGCGCGCAGGCCGGAGCTTTGCGTGCGGCTCGCGCGCACGGGCTCGCCCAGGCCCGTGGGGCACGGGTCCGGCAGCCCCGGGCCGGGGCTCGGGGAGGTGCTGGCCGGGCTCGACGACGGCGTCAGGGACATCCGCGTACAGTCGCTGCACGTGATCGCGGGCGGGGAGTTCGACAGGATGCGCCGGATGATCGAGGAGCACGCCGGGCGCTCGGGCGCTGGCTACAGGCTGGCCGGGCCGCTTCTCTCCGGTCCCGGGGACGCCCCGGCCGTGGCCAGGGCGCTGGCCGGGTGCCTGGGCGCGGCGGCAGGCCCGGACAGGGCCGTGGTGCTCATGGGCCACGGCACCACCCACGACGCGCAGGAGCTCTACCGCGCGCTCTCCGGGGAACTCGGCGCGGCGCTGCCGGGCGCGAGGCTCGGGGTGCTTGAGGCAGCCGATCCGGACGATCCGCTCTCGATCCGGGCCATCGCCAGGGACTTGCAGGGTCGCGGCGTCCGGGAGGCGGTGCTCGCGCCCTTCCTCACCGTGGCCGGACGCCACGCGCACAAGGATCTGGCCGGGGAGCAGGAAGGATCGTGGTTGAGCGTGCTGGCCGCGCACGGCGTCGCCTGCACGCCCGACCTGGCCGGGCTCATCGAAAGAAAAGCCTTTTCCGAGGCCTGGCTCGACTCCATCGACGCCCTGGCCGGACCAGCCGACGCATTCGGGCGTTGACGGCTCGCGCGTCTGAGCGGCGTCACCCGCCGTTTCCGCCCAGCCACCCCTTCCTTCTGAAATAGAAGAGCATCCCCACTGCTACCCCGCCCATCAGCGCGAGCGCCGCGTAATACCCGTAATCCCATTCCAGCTCTGGCATGTGCTTGAAGTTCATTCCGTAGAGTCCGGCCAGGAACGTCAGCGGAGTGAAGAAGCTGGCGAACATGGCCAGCACCTTCATTATCTCGTTCATCTTCAGGCTGATGTTGGAGAGGTACAGCTCCACCATGCCCGAGAGCATGTCCCGGAACGTTTCCACGGTGTCCATCACCTGGATGGTGTGGTCGTAGAGGTCGCGCAGGTAGAAGATCGTCTCCGGCGCGATCAGCTCCGTGCCGCCCTTCTCGAGCCTCGCCACCACCTCGCGCAGGGGGAAGATGTGCTTGCGCAGGTACAGGGCCTCGCGGCGCAGGTCGTTGAGCGTCTCCAACTGCTCGGGGCGCGGGCGCGCCAGGAGCTTTTCCTCCACTTCCTCGATGTCCTCGCCCATGCGCTCCAGCACCACGAAGTAGTGGTCCACGATGGCGTCCAGCAGGGCGTACATCAGGTAGTCCGGCCCGAGCGAGCAGGTGCGGCCCTTCTGGCCCAGGATGCGCTTCCTCACCTCGCCGAACACGTCCCCGCCGGAGCGCTCCTGGAAGGTGAGCAGGTAATGCCTGCCCAGGACGAAGCTGACCTGCTCGTCTTCGACCGTGCGCTCCTTCTCGTTGTAGGTGAGCATCTTGAGGATGACGAAGATGGAGCCGTCGGCCAGTTCCTCCATCTTGGGGCGCTGGCCCGTGTGCAGGATGTCTTCCAGCACCAGGGGGTGGATGCCGAAGACCTTGGCGGCCTGCTCGTTCACGGCCATGTCGTGCAGGCCGTCGATGTTGATCCAGGTGTTGCGCGGGCCGTCGCCGAAGCAGGCGCACTCGCCCAGGTCGGCGGGCTTCACGGACTCGGCCCCGGAGGCGTCGTAGGTGATCATTTCGATGTCCACCGGCCCGGAGCGCTCCACGCCCACGTACATGGGCGAGCCGGGCGGGCGTCCGGCGGTCTTGCTGCGGCGGCGCAGATAATCGAACATGCGGGGCGGCTCCTTGGTCTTCCGGGGATTCTCCCCGCTTTCCTACGCGCGCGCCAGGAAAAAGGAAACCGCCGGGAAAGCCCGGTCCGTGTACCGCGCGGAAGCGAGCCGGCCCGGTCCGGTTCGTTTCCGGCTCATTATATTCGCACGAACAGACAAGACGAATTCTGTCGCCGATACGATTTCGTGTTCTCCCACCTGGATAACAAAGCCCGATGAAGATAGCCTAACCCACTGTTTCCATTAAACCGCCCACGGAGGGAGGGATTCATGCGTCCGAAGCGCCTTGTGCTGTCGTTCCTGGCGTTGGTGATGCTGGCCGGTTGCGGGCAAGCATCGAAAAAGGCGAACGAAATTGCTGACCAGAACCTCTACAAGGAGGTCCAGTACGCCAACGCCGGGCAGCCCGGCCCGACGGTGCTCGTCCTGCCCGGACAGGTATCGGCGACCAACTACGAATTCCTGGCCCGGGTGTCGCCTGACTCCCTGCGCGACTTCGCCGAAGCGGAAATGGGCAAGTGCAATTTCAAGGTGCTGGACAACGCCGAACAGCAGGCCATGTTCCGCGAGATCGCCGTGGCCGCCAACCTGGGCGACGCCTCGGTGGCCTCCAAGTTCAAGAAGTTCAAGCTCACCCCGCCCCAGTGGCTGGTCAGCTTCGATATCGTGGGCGTGCAGGCCCGCTCCACGGGCTTCAAGCACCTGGACAAGCAGATGGCCGCCATGGCCGGTTCGTTCATGGGCAGCATGCTCCTGGGCGACCTGGGCTCCAAGGCTGGCGGGGCGGCCCTGGGCTCCATCTCCTCGGCCGAGGAGCAGCGCGAATGGACCGTCACCATGCGCTACCGCATCCTGGACGGGGCCGGCGGCGAACTTCTCCACGAGGGACAGTTCACCGATTCCACCACGGTGTTCCGCGAGATCAAGGGCTTCATGGGCTTCGACCAGGCCCAGGCGGGCGGCGTGCAGATCTTCCGCTCCGCGCAGAGCCTGGTGCAGGCCTCCATCAAGGACATGGACGAGAAGCACAAGCTCCCGGCCGCCGCCGAAGCCGAACAGGTCAAGGCCAGGCACGCCAAGGTGATGGCCAAGGCCCCGGCGGAGCGCGAGGGCAAGCCCGGCAGGAAGGACGCCCCGGTCCGGCAGGCCTCGTCCGCCGTGGCCTGCACCACCACGGCCGTGGGCGGCGTGTCCTGCCTGCTGCCCAGCACCTGGCAGGCCGGCAGAATCCCCTCCGTGCGCGAGGCGGCCCTGGCCGCCAACCCGAACATCGCCATGCTTGAGGACAAGAACAACCCCGGCAAGAAGACCGCCATGTCCGGCATGGCCGAGGCCCTGATGGTCCAGGCCGCCGGGCCGCTGGTGACCCTCACCGCCCCCGGCGGACCGCTGGCCGGCGCGGGAAGCGGCGCGGCCCTGACCGGGCCGGGACTGGAAGGCAGGATGCTCGTGCTGCCGGGCATGGCGGGCAAGGCCGACCCGGCGGCCGTGCAGGGGCTCCTGGAGAAGCACTTCCAGCAGTCGGCCTTCGCCGAGGGCCTGGGCGTGGAGGTGGTGGACGCCAAGTCCGGCAAGAGGCCCATCGCGGTGTACAAGTTCATCAAGGTCGAGCGGCGCAAGGTGGAGAAGGACGCGGGCCCGGCCGTGGGCGGCGACGACAAGGGCCGGGAGGACAACACCAAGACCGTCTCCATCCCGCACTACCACAACATGGCCGTGAGCGTGGCGCCGCGCGGCAACGACCTGGTGGTGGCGCTGATCATCGCCCCCGAAGACTCGTTCATCCCCCAGCTCGAGGGATTCAAGCAACTCGTGTCCTCGATCTGACGCCTCACGGCCGGAAGCGCGAAAAGCACGACCGGCGCGGGGCATGGCCCCGCGCCGGTTTTTCCTTTTCCGGCGGGCCGGGCGCGCCGCGCCGCCCGGAGCGGCTGTCCAAACTGTAATCACCCGGGGAGCGCATTCCCGGCCTTCCCGCCTTGACTCTTCGGGGCGGGGCGCTCATAGGGCGGCCACAAGCTTCCCGAAAAAGGACGACACCCCTTGGACAGTAGCAGCCCTCACCCTGAGAACTTCCTGACGGCAACGACGCCGCGCGCCTGATCCCTTCCTTTTCGGACGCCTCGCCGTTGCCCCAGGGCAAAGACGCGACGAGGCACCGGCATGACTCTCGAAAACTCCCTGGCCCTCAAGGGGCCGAAGAAAGGCTTCGCCCCGAACCTCTGGGACGTCGCAGCCTTCGGCATCGTCCTGGGGGCGTTCGCCCTGGCCGCGCACGGAGCGCGCCAGACCCTCCAACCGCTGGAAGAGGCGCAGCAGGCCGCGCTCTCGCTCGACCCCCGGATGCTGCCCGAATACGCGCTGCGCACCACGCTGCGCATGTTCGCGGCCATGGCCGCCTCCCTGGCCTTCACCTTCACCTACGCCACGCTGGCGGCCAAGAGCCGCAGGGCCGAGATGCTCCTCATCCCGGCCCTGGACGTGCTCCAGTCCGTGCCGGTGCTTGGGTTCATCTCCTTCACCGTGGCCGGGTTCATGGGGCTCTTCCCGGGCAGGGCGCTGGGGGCGGAGCTGGCCTCGGTGTTCGCCATCTTCACCAGCCAGGCCTGGAACATGGCCTTCAGCTTCCACCAGTCCCTGCGCACCGTGCCCAAGGACCTCGCCGAGGCCGCGCGCGTGCTGCGGCTTTCGGCCTGGCAGCGCTTCTGGCGGCTGGAAGCCCCCTTCGCCATGCCCGGGCTGATCTGGAACGCCATGATGTCCATGTCCGGCGGATGGTTCTTCGTGGTGGCCTCCGAGGCCATCGCCGTGGGCGACACCACGCTGCGCCTGCCGGGCATCGGCTCCTACGTGGCACTGGCCATCGAACGCCGCGACCTGGCCTCGGTGGGCTGGGCCGTGCTGGCCATGCTCGTCGTGATCGTCATCTGCGACCAATTGATCTTCCGGCCGCTGGTGGCCTGGGGGGACAAGTTCCGCTGCGAGCTCTCGGCCTCCCAGGCGGCCCCGGGATCGTGGTTCCTGGACCTGGTCCGGCGCACTCGCCTGTTCAGGACGCTCCTCTCCCCCCTGGGCTGGGCCGCCGACAAGGCCGTCAACTTCAGGCTGCCGGCCCCGCGCGCCCTGCGTCCGCCGAGGGCCGCGCGCCCTGCCGGAGCCTGGGGCGAGCGCATCTGGCGCGCCGCCTGCGTGCTGGCCGGGCTCTCCGGCATCGCGCTGGCCGTCCGGTTCCTGTCCCAGGGGCCGGGGCTCTCCGAGATTCCGGGCGTCCTGGCCCTGGGACTCGCCACCCTGGCGCGCGTGCTCGTGCTCATCGCCCTGGCCAGCCTGGTCTGGGTGCCGGTGGGGGTGTTCATCGGGCGCAGGCCGCGCCTCAGCGCCGCCGTGCAGCCCGTGGCCCAGTTTCTGGCGGCCTTCCCGGCCAACCTGCTCTTCCCGGCGGCCGTGGTGGTCATCGTGCGCTTCGACCTGGCCCCGGACGTGTGGCTGAGCCCGCTGATGATCCTGGGCACCCAGTGGTACATCCTCTTCAACGTCATCGCCGGGGCCTCGGCCCTGCCGGGCGACCTCATGGACGCGGCCTCGAACCTGCGCGTGGGCGGCCTTCTTCGCTGGCGAAGGGTGATCCTGCCGGGCATCTTCCCCTACTACATCACCGGCGCGGTCACGGCCAGCGGCGGCTCCTGGAACGCCAGCATCGTGGCCGAGGTGGTCCAGTGGGGCGGAACCACGCTCACGGCCCACGGGCTCGGGGCCTACATCGCCACGGCCACGGCCGAGGGCGACTTCCACCGCATCGTGCTCGGCATCGCGGTGATGTCCTTCTTCGTCATCTCCCTGAACCGGCTGCTGTGGCGCCCGCTCTACGCCTACGCCGCGAACCGCTTCACCCTCGATTAGGAGGCCCGCCATGACCACCCGTTTCCGCTCCGAATCCGCCGGGCGCCTGCTCGAGCTCTCCGGCATCCGCAAGACCTACCCCAAGCGCGACTCGGGCGACCTGCTCGTGCTGGACGGCGTGTCGCTGACCCTGCGCGAGGGCGAGATCGTTGGGCTGCTCGGCCGCTCGGGCTCGGGCAAGTCCACCCTGCTGCGCATCGTGGCCGGGCTCGTGAAGCCCAGCGGCGGGACGGCCGCCTGGCAGGGCGCACCGCTCACCGGCCCGGCCGAGGGCGTGTCCATGGTCTTCCAGACCTTCGCGCTCTTCCCCTGGCTCACCGTGCTCGAAAACGTGGAGCTGGGCCTCGAGGCGCAGCACCTGCCCGGGGACGCCTGCCGCTCCCGCGCCCTGGCCGCCATCGACCTGGTGGGCCTGGACGGCTTCGAATCCGCCTACCCCAGGGAGCTCTCCGGCGGCATGCGCCAGCGCGTGGGCCTGGCGCGCGCCCTGGTTGTGCACCCGAGGCTTTTGCTCATGGACGAGCCCTTCTCGGCCCTGGACGTGCTCACCGCCGAGACCCTGCGCTCGGAGCTCATCGACCTGTGGATCGAGGGGCGTATGCCCATCGGGTCCATCGTGCTGGTCACGCACAACATCGAGGAGGCGGTGCTCATGTGCGACCGCATCCTGATCTTCTCCTCCAACCCGGGCACCGTGGCCCATGAGATCAAGGTGGCCCTGCCCCACCCGCGCAGGCGTGCCTCGCCCGAATTCAGGGCGCTTGTGGACGACATTTACGGGCGCATGACCGCCAAGGCCCCCGAACCCGGGGAAGCGGCGCGCGCGGCGGAAGGCTTCCCGGGCGTTGGCATCGGCATGGCCCTGCCGGACATCTCAACCGAGAAGCTGGCGGGCCTGCTCGAGACCGTGGCCGCGCCGCCCTTCGACGGCGAAGCCGACCTGCCCAGGGTGGCCGAGAAGCTGCACATGGAGGTGGACGACCTCTTCCCCATCGCGGAGACGCTGCAGCTCATGCGCCTGGCCGAGGTGGACGCGGGCGACATCCGCCTGACGCCCCCGGGCAGGCGCTTCGTGGAGGCCGACGTGGACGGCCGCAAGACCATCTTCGCGGACCAGCTGGTGGAACACGTGCCCCTGGCCGCGCTCATCAGCGACGTGCTGGAGGAGCGCGCCTCGCACAGCGCGTCCTTCGCCAGGTTCAGCGAGGAACTCGAGGACTTCATGTCCGAAAAGAAGGCCCGGCAGACCCTGCGCGCGGTCATCGCCTGGGGCCGCTACGCCGAACTCTTCGCCTACGACGAGACCGCCAGCCGCTTCAGCCTGGAAAACCCGGCGTAAACGGGGAGGCTCCGCCGGAGAGGGCGCTGCCCTCTCCGGACCTCTCCCGGCAGGGGGGTGACCCCCCTGCACCCGCAATTGCTTCGCGCCGATCACCGGTTGCATGAAATGGCCGCCCCTCCGGCTGGAAGCGAGCTTCCAGCCGGAGGGGCGGCCATTGCATGGTTATGGTGAAACCCGCGAAGCCGTCGCCGGGGTCTGGGGGCAGGCACTGCCCCCAGCGGGTCCAGGGCTTAAGCCCTGGTCTGTCCTGGCTACCCCTGGTCGGCCCAGCGGATGAGCCCCAGGGAGTGCGAATCGAGAAGCAGCGGGTGGTGCGGCAGGATGCGCACGGTGTAGCCGAAGCGTCCGGCCTCGATGGGCATCACCTCGCCGCTGAACACCTGCCAGCCGTCGTCGGTCTTGGCTCCTGGCTGCATGATGGTGGTCTCGCGCTGGGTGAACTTGCCCTCGAAGTCCACTGGGCCGGAGTAGATCTCCACGCGCACGTCCTGGGGCCGGATGCCGTTCAGGCTGATGTCGGCCGAAACCACGATGGGCTCGCCCACGAACACCTGCTGCGGCTCGGCGGCGCGCACGTTGCGGATGGCCAGGCTGGACCACTTGGTCATCATCTCCATGCGCCACTGGGCCAGGTCCTTGGCGGCGGTGAAGTCGTCCTTCACGAGCCTGTTGTAGTTCTCGATGGCGGGCACGTAGGCCACCTTGGCGTAGTCCTCCACCATGCGATGGGAGGAGAACAGGGGCCCGAGCGTCTGGATGGAGTCCTTCATCTTCTTGATCCAGGCGCGCGGCAGGTTGCCGTGGCCGCGTTCGTAGAAGGTGGGGATGATCTCGTTCTCCAGCACGTTGTAGAGCGTCTGGGACTCCACGAAGTCCTGGTACTGGGCGTCTTCGTACTCCTCGCCCAGGCCGATGGCCCAGCCGATGGAGTTGTCGGCCTTCCAGGCCTCGGCCCACCAGCCGTCCAGGGTGGAGAAGTTGAGCACGCCGTTCATCATGGCCTTCATGCCCGAGGTGCCGCAGGCTTCCAGGGGCCTGCGCGGCGTGTTCAGCCACACGTCGCAGCCCTGGTACATGTAGGAGGCCACCTCCATGTCGTAGTCTTCCAGGAAGACCATGCTGTAGCGGCACTCGGGGGTGTTGCACAGGGCCACCAGCTGCTGGATGAGCTTCTTGCCCTCGTTGTCGTGGGGGTGGGCCTTGCCCGCGAAGATGAACTGCACCGGGCGCGGCGACTCGGAGATGATCTTGATCAGGCGCTCCTGGTCGGAGAGCAGCAGCGTGGCGCGCTTGTAGGTGGCGAAGCGGCGCCCGAAGCCGATGGTCAGGGCCTGCGGGTCCAGGACCTCCTCGGCCATCTGGAGCTCCTTGCGCTTGGCCCCGCGCACGAGCAGCTGGTCGTGCAGCTTGCGGCGCACGTAGTCGATCAGGCGTTCGCGCAGGCGCTCGTGGGTGCGCCAGAGTTCGGCGTCGGAGATGGCCTCGATCTGGTCGAACACGCGGGCGCAGTCCGGGTCCTCCCGCCAGTTGGAGCCCATGTAGCGGTCGAAGAGCAGGGCCATGTCCGGCGCGACCCAGGTAGGCGCGTGCACGCCGTTGGTCACGGAGCCGATGGGCACGTCCTCCACGGGGTACTGCGGCCAGACGCGCTTCCACATGTTGCGCGAGACGTGGCCGTGCAGGAGCGACACGCCGTTGCTGATGCGCGAGAGGCGAAGGGCCAGCACGGTCATGCAGAAGGGCTCGGCGTCGTTGCGCGGGTCTTCGCGCCCGAGCGCCAGGAACACCTTCCAGGCCAGGCCCAGCTTGCGGGCGTAGTCCTCGAAGTAGGGCTGCATGAGGTCCGGCGGGAAGCGGTCGTTGCCCGCCGGGACCGGGGTGTGCGTGGTGAAGATGGACGAGGAGGCCACCAGCTCGGCGGCGGACTCGAAGGTCAGCTTGGAGTCCTCCATGAAGCGGCGGATGCGCTCGAGCCCCGCGAAGGCCGAGTGGCCCTCGTTCATGTGGATGACCTTGGGCTTGAACCCCAGGGAGTCCAGGGTCTTGATGCCGCCGATGCCGAGGAGGATCTCCTGCCACAGGCGCATCTCCAGGTTGCCGCCGTAGAGGCGCGTGGTGATCTGCTTGAAGTGCGGCGGGTTCTCCGCGATGTTGGTGTCGAGCAGGAAGAGGCTTATGCGCCCCACCGCCACCTTCCAGACCTGGGCCAGCACGGTGTCGCCCTTCAGGTCCACGGCGATGAGCAGGCGCTTGCCTTCGGCGTCGGTGGCCAGGGCCATGGGCATCTGCTCGAAGTCGTAGATGGGGTAGCGCTCCTGCTGCCAGCCGTCGGGGGTGAGGTACTGGCGGAAGTAGCCTTGCTGGTAGGCGATGCCGATGGCCACCAGGGGAAGCGAGAGGTCGCTTGCGGACTTCAGGTGGTCCCCGGCCAGGATGCCCAGGCCGCCCGAGTAGATGGGCAGGGCCTTGGACACGCCGTACTCGAAGCTGAAGTAGGCGATCACCGGCTCCTTGTTCTCCCCTTCGGGGAAGGGGATGGCGGTGGTCGTCTTGGAGAGGTAGTGCTCCAGGTTCTTGCGCATCTCCCCAAGGCGGTCCAGGAAGAACTGGTCTCCCGCCAGGCTCTCCAGGGTGCGCTGGGGCAACCTGTTGAGGAAGGCCACGGGGTTGGTTTCGCATTCGCGCCAGAGCTTCTGGTCCACCTGCGCGAAGAGCTCCGCGATCTCGGTGTTCCAGGAAAACCAGCAATTGTAGGCCAGCTCCCAAAGCGGTTTCAGCTTGGGAGGAAGTTTGGGGACGACGCTGTAGACACGCAGGGGCTGCATGGAAGCTCCTCAAAGACGGTTTCGTAGCGTGAACACCATGCCAGTCCTTTCCGGAAATGGCAAGAATGACCCGGACAAGCTGGGCTCGTGCCAATTTTCCTCTTTTGCGCCGGGGGCAAACGCGCTAGGGAGGATGACGCCGCCACGGCGTCCAAGGAGAATACGTGAACACCGACGCGCAGCAAACCCGGATGAAGGTCAAGTTCCTCCATCCCGTCTGGACCGAGCACCCCCTCGAGCAGGCCACGGCCGGCTCGGCGGGCATCGACCTGCGCGCCGCCATGGACGTCCTCTCGGTGGACATCCCGCCCGGCGGGCGGCACGCCTTCGGCACGGGAGTGGCCATCGAGATCTGCGAGCCGGGCCTGGCCGGGTTCGTCTTCTCCCGCTCCGGCCTCGGGGCCAGGGAAGGGCTCGTGGTGGCTCAGGGCGTGGGCGTGATCGACCCCGACTACCGGGGGGAGGTCACGGTCTGGCTGCTCAACACTTCGGAAAACCACAAGACCGTCGCGCGTGGAGAGCGTATTGCCCAGCTCGTCGTCATGCCCTTCCGGCCAGCCCGGGTGGAGATCGTGGACGAACTGGGCGAAACCTGCCGAGGCGCGGGCGGATTCGGCCACACCGGCAAGGTGTGAGAGCGGGGGGCAAGCCCCGCCCAGGCCTGTTCCCGGCGCGGCGCCGCCGGGGCTTTCCCGTAGCACCGAAACGCTTTTGACTTCGCCGCGCCCGCGAGGCGCGACGGGTTTTGAGGTTGCCATGAACGAAAAATTCGAAGACTTGAAATCCCGGACCGCCGCGTCCGTCATGAACACCTACGGCCGCTATCCCTTGGCCCTGTCCAGGGGCAAGGGATCGACCCTCTACGACCTCGAAGGCCGCGAATACCTGGACCTGCTGGCGGGCATCGCCGTCACCGGCCTGGGCCACTGCCACCCCGAGGTCACCGAGGCCGTGTGCAAGCAGGCCGCCAGGCTGGTGCACGTCTCCAACCTGTTCTTCCAGGAGCCGCAAGTGGACCTGGCCGAGGCCCTGCTCGCCACCTGGGGGCCCGGGCGCTGCTTCTTCTGCAACTCGGGGGCCGAGGCCAACGAGGGGGCCATCAAGCTGGCCCGCAGGTACATGCGCAAGGTCAAGGGCCAGGACCGCTACGGGATCGTGAGCCTCACCGGCTCCTTCCACGGCCGGACCCTGGCCACGCTCACGGCCACGGGCCAGGACAAGGTCAAGGACGGCTTCGCCCCCCTGCCGGAAGGCTTCGCCACCGTGGAGGCGGGCGACCTGGAGGCCATGGCGGCCGCCGTGAACGACACCACCGCCGCAGTGATCCTGGAGGTCGTCCAGGGCGAGGGCGGCGTGAAGCCCTTCACGGCCGAATACCTGCAAGGCGTCCAGGCCCTGTGCCGCGAGAAAGGCGCACTCTTCATCGTGGACGAGATCCAGACCGGCATGTGCCGCACCGGACGCTGGTGGGCGCACCAGCACTTCGGTCTCGCGCCGGACATCGTCACCGTGGCCAAGGCCCTGGCCAACGGCCTGCCCATGGGCGCGGTGATGGCCACGGAAGAGGTCGCGGCCGGATTCGAGCCGGGCAGCCACGCCACCACCTTCGGCGGCACGCCCCTGGTGTCGGCCGCCGCGATCAAGACCGTGGAGATCCTCAAGCGCGACCGCATGGACGAGCGGGCCGCCCGCATGGGCGACTTCGCCTTGGCGCTCTTCGAGGACGTGGCCGAGGAGAACCCGGGCAAGATCCGCCAGGTGCGCGGGCTCGGGCTGATGATCGGCATCGACCTTGCCGTGGACGGGCAGGCCGTTTGGGAAAAGCTCCTGAAGCGCGGCTTCATCCTGAACCTGACCCAGGGCACGGTGCTGAGGCTCTTGCCACCCTTGGTCATCGGGCAGGAGGAGCTCACGCGCTTCGCCCAGGCCCTCTCGGCCGTGCTGTCCGAGGCGTAGGCAACAAGAATCGCGCGGGCCGGGCCCAACGGGTCCGGCCTTTTTCGACCCCGCCACTTCAAGGCATCCATCACTTTTCACGGAACAATCGCCATGTCCCAACTGCTCAAGATCGAGATCACCCTTCCCGGCACCCTTTCGGAACAGGAACTGGAAACCCTGGGCGAGGACGTCTCCGCCTGGTTGTCCGGCAACTCCCTGCAGGGCTGGGAGGAGCTGACTGCGCCCGCCACGCGCGACGTGACCTTCCGCTTCTACCTGGAGCCCCAGTCGCCCCTGGCGGCAGTGGCCGGGGATTTCGTGGCCTCGCGCTGGCCCATGGCCCGCTTCGAGACCCAGGCCCAGGAGCAGCAGGACTGGTCCGCCGCCTGGAAGGAGTTCTTCACGCCCATCGACATCGGCGGGCGCTTCGAGATCGTGCCGCCCTGGCTGGCCGACTCCGACCACCACGGCCTGGAGCCCATCGTCATCGAGCCCAAGATGGCCTTCGGCACCGGCCACCACGCCACCACGGCCCTGTGCCTGGGCGGCATCGCCAGGCTGATGGAGTCGGGGCGGCTCAAGAAGGGCGACACCTTCCTGGACCTGGGCACGGGCTCGGGCATCCTGGCCATAGGCCTCGTGAAGCTCGGCTGCGTGGGCCTGGCCGTGGACATCGACCCCCAGGCCGTGTTCTGCGCCGCCGAGAACCTGGAATTGAACGGCCTGCCGCCCTCGGGCTCGCCCGGCGCGCCCGTGCGCCTGGCCGTGGGCGGGCTCGAGAGCCTGCACCCGGGCATGGCCTTCGACTGCATCGTGGCCAACATCCTGGCCCAGCCGCTGATCGACATGGCCCCGCACCTGCTTGGGCACCTGAAGCCCGGCGGGGCGCTCATCCTCTCGGGCATCCTGACCACCCAGGCCCAGGCCGTGGCCGACGCCTACGTGCGCCAGGGCATGCCCGAGCCCGTACGGGAGGACAGCGGCGAGTGGAGCGGGCTCTTCTGGACCTAGCGCGGCCCCGGCCGGTCCGCCTCAAGGCGGGCGGCGGCTTTACCTTGCCACGGCGGGCTGATAGGTTCGTGAGGCTTTGCATGTTCGAAGCCCCGTAAAGCGCGATCCGGGGCGGTTCGCGCCGCATCAGGACCCAAGGAAAATGGCCAAGAAAATCCTCGTTTGCGCCGGGACCAGGCCGGAGGCGATCAAGCTCGCCCCGCTGGTCAGGCAGTTGCGCGCCCGCCGGGGCGATTTCAGCGTGACCCTGTGTTCAACGGGCCAGCACCGCGAGATGCTGGCCCAGGCCTTCGCCGACTTCGGCCTCCAGCCCGACCTCGACCTGGGCGTGATGACCCCCGGCCAGACCCTGGCCTCCCTGAGCGCCAGGCTCTTCACCGCCGTGGACGGCCTACTGGAGAGCGAACGCCCGGACGCGCTGCTCGTGCAGGGCGACACCACCACGGTGATGGTGGCTGCGCTCTGCGCCTTCTACCGGGGCGTGCCCGTGGGGCACGTGGAGGCGGGGCTCAGGAGTTTCGACCGGCGCGCGCCCTTCCCAGAGGAGGTCAACCGCCGGGTGGCGGGCATCGCGGCCGACCTGCACTTCTGCCCCACCGGCCTGGCCCGGGACAACCTGCTGCGCGAGGGCACGCCCGAGGCGGACGTGTTCGTCACCGGCAACACCGTGGTGGACGCGCTCATGCTCACGGTGGAGAGCGTGCGCGCAAATCCCCGGCCCTTTCCCCCCGAGGTCGCGCGAGCGCTGGAAGGCGGGCGGCGCATGGTGCTCGTCACCGGGCACCGCCGCGAGAGCTTCGGCGAGGGTTTCCGGGACATCTGCAGGGCCATCGCCGAGCTTTCCCGGCTGCACCCGGACACGCGCTTCGTCTACCCCGTGCACCTGAACCCCAACGTGCAGCAGCCGGTGAACGAACTGCTCGGCGGCTGCCCCGGCGTGGTGCTCACCGCGCCCATGGCCTACAAGGATTTCGTGCAGCTCATGGACGCGAGCCACCTGATCCTCTCCGACTCCGGCGGCATCCAGGAGGAGGCCCCCACGCTCGGCAAGCCCGTGCTGGTCATGCGCGAGGTCACGGAGCGGCCCGAGGGCGTGGCCGCGGGCACGTCCACGCTGGTGGGCACCGACGTGGAGACCATCGTGCGCGAGGCGGGCAGGCTGCTCACCGACGCGCAGCACCACGGGCGCGTGGCCGCCATCGCCAACCCCTTCGGGGACGGCCGGGCCTGCGAGCGTATCGCGGACATCCTGGCCAAGCGCCTGGGGGGCAACTGAGCATGGACGCCTCCTTCCGTTCGGAGCTTTTCGAAAGGCTGGCCGCGTTCCTGGGCCATGGCGCGAGAATTCTGGAAATCGTCCCGGACGGCGTGGACGGGGCCGTGGCGCGCGAGGCCTTCGCGGCGCTCGAGCCGCGCTGGACGGCCATCGGCAACCGGCCCGGCCCCGGAATCGAGTGCCTGCTCGACGGCGCGCGCGTCACCGAGGTCTTCGCGCGGGGCTCCTTCGACGCCGTGGTGGCCCTGGACGCGCTCGGGGGCCGCGGCGACTGGCGCAGGGCCGCGATCGAGGCGCTCCGTGCGCTCGCGCCGGGCGGGGTCATGCTTCTTGGCGAGGGCGGCGCTACGAGCCTGTGGCGCTTCGGCCTCGAAAACCTCGAAGCCGTGGCCGGGGCGGCCGGCGAACTGCTCGCGTCCGTCCGGGAAGGGGGCGACCAGGGTCTGGACACGGCCTGCGCCGTGGTCCTCAGAAAAAGTGCGAGTTGGGAGGACAAGGCCTTCGGGGGCGCGCTCGAATCCGTCCACCCGCTCCCGGCCCCGGGCGTGAAGCAGGAGGAGCTGGAGTTCGAGGGCGCCGTGCTCTTCGACCAGCACAGCCGCCTGCACGTCTGCGGCGAGATCCTCGCCAAGGTCGCCAGGCCCGGCGACTCCGTGCTGGACGTTGGCTGCGGCCCCGAGTGCCTGCTGGGCGGCTACCTGCCGGACCTGCGCGTGACCTACCTCGACCCGCTCATCGCCCGGAACGAATTCAGGAGCGTGAACCAGATCGCGGGCGGCATCGATTCGCCCGAGGTCCAGGGCCGCACGTTCGACCACGTGACCGCCATCGACGTGATCGAGCACGTGCCCGTGGGCAAGCGCGAGGAGTTCCTGCGCAGGGTCTCCTCCCTGGCCGGAGAGACCCTGGTGCTGCTCTTCCCCTCCTCCGACGGCACCCGGGCCAGAGAGGTGGACGACGCGGTCAACGCCCTCTTCCGGGAAATCTTCGGCCACGAATACCCCTGGCTGGACGAGCACATCTCCCACGGCCTGCCCTCCTGCTCTTGGGTGGAGGAAACGCTCGGGAACCTGGGCTGGCACTGCAGCAAGCGCCACCACGGCAACGCGGACATGCTGGCCTGGCTGCTCCCGGTGATCCTCGTGCTCTGGGAAACCCCCAGGACGCGGCCCGCGGCGCTCCGGATAAGCCAGAAGTTCGTCGCCTCCATGGGCGACCTGGACCACTGCCCGCCCTTCTACAGGACCTGCCTCGTCGCCTCCCGGGGGGCCGCCCGGGACCTCACGAGCGCCTTCCACCCCTCCTGCGGCTTCTTCGAGGAGCGCTGGCGCGACTTCCGGGATTTCGTCGAGGCCGAGCTCGCCGGACTGCACCAGTGGCAGGCCGAAGCTGCGGCCGGGCGGCTCAGGCCCGGCGGACCCGGCGCTGTGGACGCCGGCCGTGCCTACCCGAAAGATCTGCAGGCCATTTCCGGGTTCGAGCAGCTGTCGCAGAAGTACGAGGCCTGCCAGGCGGAACTGGCCAACACCAGGCGCGAGCTCATGGACATGTCCGAGTGGGCGTCCTGGATGAAGCGGCGGCTCGACGTGGTGGACAGCATCCCGCAACTCAACCGCCTGCTTACGGCCTATTCCCTCCTGCGCCAGGGCCCCAGGCAGTTCGCGCGCGGGGTGGCCATGAAGCTGCGCTCCACCGGCCTGGCCCAGACCTTCCTGCGGGCCGCCCGGCGCAAGGCCGCCTCCGAGCTGTTCGAGAGCGTCAAGGCCACGGGCAGGGTCGTGGTGGTCTTCCCGATCATCCCCTGGAGCCTGCGCTGGCAGCGCCCGCAGCAACTCCTGACCCGCGTCGCCGAACGCGGCCACACGGTGGTCTACCTCTCCATGAACCTGGCGCCGCGCGGCGAGGAGTACGCGGACGAGGCGCAGGCCCGGGAGGAGGTCAGCTTCACGAAGCTCCACCCCGGCGTCTTCGAGGTCAGCCTACGCAGCCGGACGCATTGCGTGCTCTACGAGAACTGCCTGAAGGACGGCAACCTGCGCAACGTGCTCATGGGCCTCTCCGCCACCCTCGAGGAATTGAACGTGCGCGAGCCGGTCCTCCTCGTGCAGTTCCCCAGCTGGCACTCCCTGGCCAAGCCCCTGCGGGACCGCTTCGGCGGCTCCCTGGTCTTCGACTGCATGGACGACCACAGCGGCTTCGAGAACACCAAGCCCGACGCCCTCCAGGCCGAGGAGGATCTCCTGCGCGAGGCCGACCTCGTGCTCGCCTCCTCGGACCTGCTCTTCGACAAGGCCAAGGTCCTGAACGAAAACGTGCTGCTGGTAAATAACGGTACCGAGTTCGAGCACTTCCACGACCCCAGGCGCAACGGGGAGCTGGACCGCCTGGCGGACCGCCCGGTGATCGGCTACTTCGGGGCCATCGCCGAATGGTTCGACGTGGAGCTCCTTGCCCATTGCGCCAAGGCCAGGCCGCAATGGAACTTCGTGCTCATCGGCTGCCACACGCACTGCGACGTGAGCGCGCTCGAGCGGCTGGGCAACGTCCACCTGCTGGGCGAGAAGAAATACGCCGAGCTGCCGGGGTACCTCGCCTACTTCACGGTCTGCACCATCCCGTTCCAGCTCACGCCGCTCATCCTGGCGACCAACCCGGTGAAGTTCTACGAGTACCTGAGCGCGGCCAAGCCCGTGGTCTCGGTCAACCTGCCCGAGCTCCAGCCCTTCCGGGACATCTGCTATCTGGCGAAGGACAAGGAGGACTTCCTGGCCAAGCTGGACGCGGCCGTGGCCGAGAAGCCCGACAAGGCGCTCACGGACAAGCGGCTCGCCGTGGCCAGGAGCAACTCGTGGGACAACAGGGTGGAGACGATCCTCGCCTCGAAGGCCTTCGCCAAGCGCTAGTGTTGCGCCCTCGAAATGAATAAACACTCATTTCGAGGGCAATCAATTGGAATAATTATTTCCGTCCTCGAAAAACATCCTCATGCCTTTCAAGGACGCGACACGAGCGGGGCGGGCCGGTTCTCACCGGCGGAGGCTTGCGGCGCGTTCAGCGCCTCTTGATCACCAGATAGCTGCCGATGCGCTTGGCTCCCTGCACGTCGAACTGCCGCTCCAGGCGTTCGTTGACGCAGGCCTGCGCCTTGGCCTTCTCCTCCGGCGGCAGGTACGAAAGCAGGCCCGCCGGCTCGACGGAGCCGTCGGGGCGCTGCGTGTACTCGATGACCACGTACTCGGCGTCGTCCATCCCTTGCGGGTAATAGTAGAGCGTCCTGTCCTTGTACAAGGCCGAGATGGCCGGATAGACCATGGAAACCGTCGAGCCCTTGGGCACGGCCTCCTCGAGTTGGCCGCGCACCATGCGCGTGTGCGCGAAGAACGAGGACTGCGGGGCCTTGAGGTAGTCCTCGGTCCATTCCGCCAGCCTGGGCAGCGTGTTGTACCTCGGGATGTTGCGCAGGCTCGCCAGCCCGAACTTGTCCTGGTCCGGAAACGGCGACACCGTGAGCGCCAGGAGCAAAACTCCGGCAAGGGACGCGTACGCGCCGTACCGCCTGGTTGCGCTGCCGCGCGCCCAGGCCCAGGCCCGTGAAATCCCCATGAGGGCAGCCCAGGTGAGCACCGGCATGTAGAAGGAGTGGTAGTGTGTGGGCCAGCCCGTCTTCTCGCCTCCGCCCATGGAGCCCATCACGTTGGGGGCCATGGCCACCAATGCGATGCCCAGGGCCCGCCAGTCGAAAGCCGCGCAGAAGAGCAGCGGGGAAAGCACCAGGAACATGAGCCCGATGTTGCGCAGCGACTCCGGATTGGTCAGGAACGACAGCGAGAGTATCGAACTGAGGAACGAACCCGTGTACTCGGAGATGAGGAAGAACTTGACCACGGCCATGCTGAACGCGGCCAGCGCGCAGCCGAAGGCGATCAGGGCGTTGCGCCTGGGCTTGTCGCGCCAACAGTACAGCACGGCATAGAGGACCAGGACGATGCCGGCCATCAGCCCGGCGCGGTCCACGGTGGCTGCGGCGAGCACTCCCAGCAGGTAGAACGGCCAGCGGAGCCTTTTCCCGGCCAGGCAGCAGAGGCACCCCAGGAAGAGCGGGAGAAAGAACCGGTCCGGATAGGGTTGCCCCGACGAGAGCGACAGCGCCCACGGGGGCATCGACATGAGCGTGAGGCAGAAGAGCGCGGTCACGGGCCAGCCCAGCCCCAGGCGGCGGGACAGCGCGGCCGCCACGGGGATGAAGGCCCACAGGGCCAGGGCGTTCAAAAACAGGGCGACCGTCTCCCCGGAGAAGAACGCCGTGAGCGGAGCCCAGAGGTAGATGATGAAGTAGGTGTGCCGCCGGAACTGGTTGATCGGCTCCAGGGAGAAGGGCCCGAAGTCGCGCGCGCAGATCGAATCGGCCGAGGCGCTCAGCACCTGGTTCTGTTTGTCGTAGAAATAATAGAGCATCTTCGCCTTGATGTCGGAATACGGGAGGCCCTTGGTCCAGGCCGCCTCGACGCACTCCGCGAGGCACGCCGTGTCGTCGGCGCTGAGGACGAGGTACTGCGAGCGCAGGAAGGAGCTCCATAACGCCACCGCCGCGAAGACCGCCCCGGCGCCGTACAACGCCAGGCGCCGAAAACGCCCCTTGGAGCCCTGAAGGACCGGCTCCTTGCCTTCGATCTCGTGTTCTGGATTCATCTCTTTATCGCGGAAGAACCGCCGGGCCTTCCGGAGGTAGGGTAATTTGTGTTCCGCCGGGACGCTCGTCCCGGCCCCGTGGCGCGCGCACTGTTTGCCACGGGCCTGCCCGGCGCGTCCAGGGCCTAGGCGGTCTTGTCGAACCGGCAAAAGACGTGCGCGGGCTTCAAGAGGTAGCGCTGCGGCTCCTTTTCGCACTCCACGAGCCGGAAGGACTGGGCCTCCAGAAGCGCCCGGAACCGGGCCCCGTAGACCCTCTCGGGGATGATGTACATGTAGGCTATGCGGTCGCGCAGTGCGGATTCGTCGAAGCCGCTGCCGCCGTAGACGGCCTTGGCCACGCGAAGTATCAGCGCGTCCAGCCACGGCCCCCGGACGGCCCCGGCCAGCCTGCGCACGAGAAAAAGCGCCCGGTTGCGAAGGCAGTCCGAAGGCATGGAGAAAAGAAGCGTCCCCCCTGGCCGGACGGCCCGGCCCAGGGCGCGCGCCAGGGCCTGCGTGTCGCCCGGGATGAGGTGCAGGGTGGAGTCCGAGATGACGACGTCGGCTGCCTCGCCCCGCCACGCGAGGAAATCCGCCTCCTCGAAGGCGGCGTTCCCGCCGCGCTCCGCGCAGGCTTCCCGGGCGGAGCGCACGTTGCCCGGCGAGATGTCCACCCCGTGAAAGCTCGCCGCGCCGAATTCCCCGGCCAGCCGGAGGATGTGCCCCCCCGTGCCGCACCCCACGTCGAGCAGGCGGAACGGCTCGCCCGCCGCGCGAACGCGCCGCACCTGCCCGGCGAAGAAATCGGCGCGCAGGGCGTTGGTTTCGAACCGCGACTGCTGGAACGTGTCACCCATGGGCCCCTCCCGGCCCGGCCAGGGCCGCCGCGTGGACGCGGGCGACCTCGTCGGGCGTGCTGAAGCTGAAACGCGGCGAGGCCGCCAGGTATTCGAGAAAATCGCGGTACGCCCCGAAATACTTCGGATGCCCGCTGAAGCGCCGCTCGCAGTGCGTCAGGTGCACCACCACCCCGCCGGAGTCGGCGATGCGCTGCGCGCATTGCTTCCAGATCTCCAGCACCTGGCGCGGCGAATGGCCGAGAAAGCGCAGGCTGCCGTCGCGCGGCATGCTGAGGGGAATCTCCAGGATACCCTGGGCCATGAAGGGACGCGCGCTGGCGCAGCCGTTGTTCGGGATGGGGAAGAGCCCGCCCGAGGTCGGGATGCTGCTGTCGTGGGCGTAGAGCGGCCCGAGGTCGCCAAGCAGGCCGCGCGTGCGCAGAAGCGAAGGCGCGCGGTAGCCCGTGGGGGAGTACGCGGCCAGGGCCGCGCGGCCCTGCTCCAGGCGCTGGCGGCGCGAGCCCTCCTCGGCGAAGGCCGTGGTGTTGCTGTGGTCGAAGCCGTGCACGCCGATCCCGTGGCCCCGGGAATGAACTTCGCGCAAGAGCCCGTGGTCCAGCGGATACTTGAGGGGCACGACGTAGCTGTAGGAGCGCGCGCCCACGGCCTCCTCCGCGTCCAGGAAAAACGCGGCGAGATTTTCGAGGCCCTCGGCCGAGTCAAGGTCGTGGGTCAGGAGCACGGGGGTGACGCCCCCCGCGGGCCTTTCCCCGGCGGCCAGGTCGGCCAGGAAATCCGCGCTCAGGTCCAGCGGCCAGCCCGGGAACTCCGCCCAGACCCGCTGGCTGCGGCGCTTCACCCGCCCGATGCAGGAGGCCACGAGGCTGCGCACCCATTCGGGCACGCGCTGGTAGGAGAAACCCGTGCGCGAGGACAGCGGCTTCGTTTCGGTGTAGGCGCGCAGATCGCGCAGCTCAGCGCCCCAGCCCGCGTCCCAGGCGAAATCCCCGGGGATGGACAGGGCCCCGTCCCGCCCCAGGAAGCGCCCGAGCCCGCCCTCCTCGAGCATCCGGTCCGTGAGCGCCACCTCCAGGCCCTCGGCCCAGGCCGCCCGTGCCGGAGCCTTGCGGACAAGCGCCCTACGCGTCTCCATCGGCTGTTCCTTCCCGTGCCGCCCCGGCCTCGCCGCCGATGCGGTCGGCGATGAAGAACGTGGGCCGCTGGACCGATTCCAGATAGATGCGCGAAAGGTATTCGCCCATGAGCCCCATGCAGAAGAACTGCACGCCGAAGAAGAACGATATCCCCAGCATGATGCTCGGCCAGCCCGGCATGCGGCTGCCGTAGAGCAGCCAGTTGAGCACCAGGTACGCCGAGAAGGCGAAGCTGAGAAGCGAGATGCCGATGCCCGCCCAGGTCATGAGCCGCATGGGCAGGCCGGAAAAGCCCACCAGGGTGTCGTACATGGCCTTGAGCATGCGCCCGAAGTTCCAGCCTGAGCTGCCGTGCCTCCTGGCCTCGCGGTCGTAGTCCACCACGTCCTGCCTGAAGCCCGTCCAGGCGATCAGGGCGAAAGTGATCCGGGTGTGCTCGCGGAACTGGCGGTAGCAGTCCACGACCTTGCGGTCGGCCAGCAGGAAGCTGCCCGTGGCGAACTTGGAGTGCCTGGGCATGGCGTGGCGCTTGAGCAGCTCGTAGAACATCTGGCTGCAGAACTTCCTGAACGTCCCGTCCGCCCTGCTGCGCCGCCTGCCCCAGACGATCTGCGCGCCCCGCCGCCACTTCTCGACCATTTCCAGCACGGCCGAGGGCGGGTCCTGCAGGTCGCAGGACAAGACGACCATGGCGTCCGCGTCGCCGTTGGCGAAGCCCGCGCTGAGCGCGGCGTGCGGCCCGAAATTGCGCGAGAGCCTGATGGCCTCGAAGCGCTGGTCGCGCGAACAGATGCCCTCGATGATCTCCCAGGAGTCGTCGCGGCTGCCGTCGTCGATGAAGAGCACCCGGAAGTCGCAGTCCTCGCGGTCCATCAGTTCGGCGCGCACGCGGCGCTCGTACTCCGGCAGGCCCTCGTGCTCGTTGAACACCGGCGTCAGCAGCAGCACCGTCGGCTTCGCGCCGCCCTTGCCTGCCGTCACGGCGTCAGCTCCATGCGAACAGTCCCAACGCGCCCTCCCAAGCTCATGACTCGCCCCGCCAGGGCTCGAACCCGGGGCCCAGCATGGCGAAGAGCTCCCGGTTGGGCCCTTCGAAGTAGGCGTCGAGGGCCTTGCGGTCCTTTTCCGAGAGCCGCTCCTGGCTTTCGTCCACCGCCGGGTTCACGTCCCCCAGGCCCAGGCCGTCCCCGGGGCGGACCTCGACGCCCAGGAAGTCGTGCACCTTGGTCATGAGCCCGGCCGGGTCGCGGATGATGTCCTCGAAGTTGAGGCAGAGGATCCGTTCGCGGGGGAAGAGGTCGAAGTAGGGCTTGAGCTGCCTGGCGTAGAGCCCGCGCGAGAGGTAGGCGTGGGGCCGCACGAAGCGCAGCCGTTCGGGGAGGTCGCGCCCGCGCTGCTCCTCGAGCTCCATGGCCCGCTCGAAGGTTTCCGGCTCGTGCCCGTGCTGGCGCGACCACAGGTAGTTGGAGTGCGCCCTGGCCCCGGGCTCGCGCAGGAGGAACATCAGCTTGACGTCCGGGAGGTTTGCGTGGATGCGCCCCGCGCTTTCGGGGTTCTCCAGGTAGTAGGTGTCCTTTTCCCCGGCCACCGCGCCCTCGGGCACGTCCGCGAACCAGGTGCGCAGGTAATGGTCCATGCCCTTGGCGTAGATCTCGTCGATGTGGAAGAACTTGGGCTCGGGCACGAAGGGCCTGGCCATGTACACCCGGGGGTGCCGGTCCAGGGCCTCCACCAGCCAGGTGGTGCCCGCCCTGGGGGCTCCGCCGATGATGAAATGGGGGATGGCGCTCACGGGTTACTCCTCGCTTTCCTGAAGCCCGCCCTCTTCGCCGAGGAAGCGGGGCATGCTGAGCCAGACGAGCTTTTGCCCGCCCGTGGCCAGGGATTTGTCGATGTGCACGGCCTGGACCCGGCCCATGACCCAGTTGTGGGTCCCCAGGTTCTGGATGGAATGGACCTTGGCCTCCAGGCTGATGGGGCACTGCCTGAGGATGGGCGGCTCCACGTAGCGGGACGGGGCCTTGGTGAAGCCAGCCTTGGCGAACTTGTCCGTACCGTCGCGGCCGGTCAGGCTGCCGCAGATGATCACGCGCTTGGTCATCTCGGAGGACATGCAGGGCACGTTCAGGGTGAATTCCGGGTGGGCCTCGAGCAGGTCCAGCGAATAGCGCGGGCCGTTGCCGCGCGTGGAGCGCTCGCCCCCGAACACGGGGAAGCCCACGGTGAAGGGATGCGCGCAGGTCACGACCATGCAGGAGATGGTCATCACGTTGCTTCGCTCGCGGTTGCCCGTGACCAGAAACCCGATGGACGTGGGGAAGAACGTGGGCCACCAGGCCCCGTAGCTTTCCTGGGGCACGTCCCGGATGTCCTTGAACAGGGTGTCCCCGTCGTCGTCCCAGTGGGAGAAGTCGGAATCGGGGAGCGGATAGACGTATTTCGGCGAGTATGATTTACCCATGGCGAGACAGTTTCCTCGTTTGGCGTTGCAGGCCGCCGGATTCGCGGCTTTTTTAGCGCCACAGCGCCTTCTCCAGGCACTCGGCCACGTAGGCCACGTCGTCCGGCGTCATCTCGTGGTGCAGGGGCAGGATGATTCCCGCGTCGCGCGCCTGTTCGCTGGCCGGCAGGCAGCCCTTTTCCCAGACGCCCGCGTAGGGCGGCTCCAGGTGCGCGCACATCACGCCCCGGCGCGTGCCCACGCCCTTGTCCAGAAGCTCCTGCATCACCGGGACCTGGAGCGCGGCGTCCTCGATGCGGATAAAGTAGCTCTGCCAGTTGGTGCGCGCCCATTCGGGCTCGCGCTGGAGGGAGACCCCGGGCAGCGCGGCCAGGGCCTGCCCGTAGAGCCGCGCCAACTCCCGGCGGCGCGAAACCATCTCCGGCAGGCGCTTCAACTGCTCCACGCCCACGGCGGCCTGGATGTCCGTCATGCGGTAGTTGAAGCCCGCGACCAGATAGTCCTCGAAGACCACCTTTCCCGCGCCGTGCCTGGCCGCGTCGGACAGGCTCATACCGTGCTGGCGCAGCAGCCTGAACTGCGCGTCCGCGCCCGCGTCCGTGTAGGTCAGCATGCCGCCGTCGCCGGTGGTGACGATCTTGCGCGGATGGAAGCTGAAGCAGGCCGTGCGCCCGTGGGGCTTGCCCACCGGCTCCCAGGTGGCCCCGCCGTCGAGGCTCAGCGCGCTGCCGCAGGCGCAGGCCGCGTCCTCGATGAGGGGAATTCCGTGGCGTCCGGCCACGGCCAAAAGCCCGGCCAGGTCGGCGGGCATGCCCAGCTGGTGCACGGCCAGGACGGCCCCCAGGCGGCCATAGGGCTCGCGAAGCCTCTCGAACAGGCTGCCGGGCACGGCGAAGCGAGCTGCGTCGACGTAGCGCAGGCCCTGCTCCGTGGCCTCGAACTCCCTCTCGATGACCCGGGCCAGGGTCTTGGGGTCCATGTTCAGGGTGTCCGGGTCGATGTCCACGAACACGGGTTCCGCGCCCACGGCCCGCACGGCGTTGGCCGTGGCGATGAAGCTGTGGCTCACCGTGAGCACCACGTCGCCGGGCCCGACCCCGCACTCGGCCAGGGCCATCTGCAACGCCACCGTGCAGTTGGACACGGCGCAGGCGCGGGCCGCTCCGGTGAGCGCGGCGAAATCGTCCTCGAAGCGTTTCACGCGCGGGCCCTGGGTCACCCAGCCGGAGAGGACCGCCTCGGCGGCGGCGGAAGCTTCCTCCTGGCCGAGCCAGGGTTTGGCGAAGGCGACCTTTCTCATGCCTTGCCGCCCTGCCCGGTGCGCTTCTCCGGCAGCCAGTCCTCGCCCGGGAAGTTCACCCAGCTGGCGGCGGTGCTCACGGACTCGACCACCTCGGGCGTGAGCTCCACGTTCCGTCTGAACCAGTCCACGGTCCTGGCCAGGCCCTCCTTGATGGAGACCGAGGGGGCCTCGCCCAGGAGTTCGCGCAGGCGGGAGTTGTCGCCGTAGAGGCGCAGCACGTCGCTCGGCCTGCCTGGCAGGAAGCTCGGTTTGGCCCCGGAGCCGGTGACCTCCAGGATGAGCGTGGCGATGTCGCGGATGGAGACCTCGTCGCCGTGGCAGAGGTTGAACGTCCCGCCCACGGCCTTGTCGCACTCCAGCAGGCGCACGAGGAAGTCGGCGGTCTCGGCCACGTAGGTGAAGTCGCGGGTCTGCGAGCCGTCGCCGTAGACCGTCAGGGGCAGCCCGGCCAGGGCCTGGAGGATGAAGCGGGGGATGACCTCGCCGCTGATGCCCTCGTAATGCTCGCGCGGGCCGTAGTTGTTGTGGGGCCTGACGATGACGGTCTCGAGCCAGCCCGCGCGCTGAAACACCTGGGTGTAGTATTCGCCGGTGAGCTTGGACGCGCCGTAGATGGTCTCGGGCTTGAAGTGGTAGTCCTCGGGCATGGGCACCACGTCGGCCGTGCCGTTGACCTCGGAGCTCGAGCAGTACAGGTAGCGCCGCACCCCGGCCGCGCAGGCGGCTTTCAGGGTATTGAGCGTGCCCGTGGCGTTGACCTCGTGGACCTCGGTGGGCCTGCGCAGGCTCAGGCGCACGTTGCGGCAGGCCATGTGGAAGACGAAGTCCATGCCCCGGAAGGCGTCCATGAGGGCGCCCTCGTCGCGGATGTCCAGCTCGGCCACGGTCACGGCCGGGTTGGACGCCTGGAGGACCAGATTATCCCTGTCCCCGGTGGAGAAGTCGTCCACCACCAGCACCTGGTTGCCAAGCCCGGCCAGCCTGTCCACCAGGTGACTGCCTATGAATCCCGCGCCGCCGGTGACGGCGACGCGCGCGCCCGTGATCTTCATGCCTTGCCTCCGAAAGCCCCGACCTCGGCGATGACCCGGTCAACCTGGTCCTCGCGCATGCCCGGGAAGAGCGGCAGGCTCAGGAGCTCGCTCGCGGCGGCCTCGGCGCGGGGGAAGTCGCCCTTGGAGAAGCCCATGGAAGCGTAGCATTCCTGGAGGTGCAGCGGGATGGGGTAGTGCAGGCCGGTCTGGATGTTCTTTTCGCCCAGGTGGGCCGCCAGGGCGTCGCGGTCCGCCAGGTGCACGACATAGAGGTGCCGCGCGGGCACGTTGCCGGGCAGCACGGCCACCGTGCGCAAAAAGCCCATGGAGGAGAAGGCCTGGTCGTAGCGGTCCGACACGGCCCGGCGCTGTTCGTTCCAGCCGGCCACGTGGGGGAGCTTCAGGCGCAGAAAGCCCGCCTGCACGGCGTCCAGGCGCGCGTTGGTGCCTTCGAGCTTGTGTACGTACTTGCGCGCCTGTCCGTGGTCGCGCAGCATCT
The DNA here is from genome assembly GCF_055397115.1 of Fundidesulfovibrio sp. YSD1. NCBI lineage: Bacteria > Pseudomonadati > Thermodesulfobacteriota > Desulfovibrionia > Desulfovibrionales > Desulfovibrionaceae > Fundidesulfovibrio > Fundidesulfovibrio sp. YSD1. The sequence continues at coordinate 2,714,654 of NZ_AP043666.1, read as the reverse complement.
TCATCGTCTCCATGGCCTTGGCGTCGCCGGAGGTGACGGCCCCGCCCTCGCCGCAGGCCCCGAGGTTCTTGCCGGGGTAGAAGCTGAACGCGCCCGCGTCGCCCAGCGACCCGGCGGGCTTGCCCTCGAAGGTCGCGCCGTGGGCCTGGCAGGCGTCCTCCACGATGAAGAACTCGTACTTGCGGGCCAGGGCGCGCAAGGCCCCCATGTCCACGCACTGGCCGTACAGGTGCACCGGGACCACGGCCTTGGGCCTGGGCGAACGCTTCAGGCGCTCTTCCAGGAGGTTCATGTCCATGAGGCTGGTGGCCGGGTCGATGTCCACGAACTCGAAGCGCGCCCCGGTCTGGGAGATGGCCTCGGTGGTGGCGATGAACGTGTTGGGCACGGTGACGACGGTGTCGCCCGGGCCCACGCCCAGGCCCTGCAGGCCCAGGCGCACGGCGTCGGTGCCGCTGGCCACCGCGGCGCAGGCCGGAGAGCCGCAGAACGCCGCGAATTCCTCTTCGAAAAGGCTCACCTGCTTGCCGCCGATGAAGCCGGACGTGTCCAGGGCGTCGGAGAGCACCTGGAGCATGGCGGGCTTGAGGGGCTTGTGCAGCAGGGCCAGGTCCAGGAACGGGATCACTTCATATGTATCGGTCACTCGAGTTCCACTCCGTTTTCGTCGATGTGGCGCAGGATGCGCGCCGGGTTGCCGGCCACCACCGCCCTGGGCGGGACGTCTCGCGTGACCACGCTGCCCGCGCCGACGATGGCCTCTTCGCCCACGGTCACGCCGCACAGGATGGTCGCGTTGCTGCCGATGGAGGCCCGGCGGCAGATCCTGGTGGGGACGCACTGCCAGTCCGAGCCGCCCTTCTTGGACCCGTCGCGGTTGGAGGAACGGGGAAAGCGGTCGTTGGTGAACATGACGCCGTGGCCGATGAAGGCCTCGTCCTCGATGGTCACCCCGGAACAGATGAAGGAATGGCTCTGGATCTTCACCCGGTCGCCCACCACCACGTCGCGCTGGATCTCCACGAAGGTGCCTATGGTGCACTCGTCGCCGATGACGCAGCCGTAGAGGTTGGCGAACCCGACAAGGCGCACGTCCCTGCCCAGGCGGACATCAGGCGCTATCTTCAGCAGGCCCTCGCCGCTCACAGGGCCACCCGCCTGCCGCCGTTGGCCAGCGACTCCTTGGAGGCCTCCAGGATGCGCACCACCTGGGCTCCCTCGCTGGCCCCGGCCAGGGGCCGGGTCCTGCCCACGATGCAGTCCACGAAATGGCGCGCCTCCACGCCGAGCGCCTCCTGGTGCAGAAGCTTGGGGGCCCACATGTCGCCGGTGCGGTAGTCCACCTTGACCTTGTTGATCGAATCCGGGTCGTTGGAGATGAGCACGCCCTTGTCGTAGACCTTGACCTTCTCGCTGGCCTCCAGGTCGTCCCAGACCACCATCTTGTTGGTCCCGGCGATGAGGGTCTTGCGCACCTTCACGGGCGCCAGCCAGTTGAAGTGGAAGTGCGCCACCATGCCGGTCTCGTATTCGAGGTGCAGGTAGGCGACGCTCTCCATGCAGGCTCCGCCGTGGCAGGCCCCCATGGCCTGCACCGAGACGGGCGGGGTGTCCACCAGGTGGCTCAGGATGGCCAGGTCGTGCGGGGCCAGGTCGTGGATGACGTTCACGTCCTTCTGGAACAGACCCAGGTTGATGCGCACGGAGTCGAAGTAGAGGATGTCGCCCAGCACCTTGCTGTCCACGAGTTCCTTGATCTTCTTCACGGCCCCGGTGAAGAGGAAGGTGTGGTCCACGGCGATGATTCGCCCCAGGGACTCGCCCAACTCCATGAGCTCCAGGGCCTCTTCGTAGGTCTGGGTGAAAGGCTTTTCCACCAGGATGTCCTTCCCGGCGAGCAGCGCCTGCTTTGCGAGGGGGTAGTGGTGGGAGACGGGGGTGGCGATGAGGATGGCGTGGATGTCCGGGTCGTTCAGCAGTTCGTTGTAATCGGCGGTCACGTGAGCCGAGGGATACAACTGTTTCGCCGCTGCTGCCCGTTTCGGTTGTTGTTCGCAGATGGCTGCGAGCCGGACTCCTTCCTGTATTGCGAAATTTCTTGCGAGATTCGGTCCCCAGTAGCCAAAACCGACAAGCCCTATTCCCTTCACGCCATTCTCCCTCTCAGACTGGAAACCAGCCTTTGTTTGATTGCAAACATTATCAATGTCGCGCTGGTTCCGTCAAGGACGCAGCCAGGGGACCGAAGCGTCGCCCGCTTCGGCCGGGCAGCCGGGGACGCATGGAACTTCCCCTCTCTCTTCGCCGTCACGGATTTACAAACTCCCGGAAGCGGTTTACAGGCCCAAGGCAAGGACCGCTTCATCTCACCTCAAAAGGATCATCCGACATGCACCTGAACAAACGTGTGCTCGTCACCGGCGGCGCGGGCTTCCTGGGTTCCCATCTCTGCGAGCGCCTGCTCGCCGAAGGCTGCGAAGTCATCTGCCTGGACAACTACTTCACCGGCACGAAGCTCAACATCCAGCATCTGATGGACAACCCGAATTTCGAGCTTCTGCGCCACGACGTCACCTTCCCCCTCTATATCGAGGTGGACCAGATATACAACCTGGCGTGCCCCGCCTCGCCCATCCACTACCAGTTCGACCCGGTGCAGACCACCAAGACCAGCGTGCACGGGGCCATCAACATGCTCGGCCTGGCCAAGCGCGTGAAGGCCACCATCATGCAGGCCTCCACCTCCGAGGTCTACGGCGACCCCTCCGTGCACCCGCAGCCGGAGTCCTACTGGGGCAACGTCAACCCCATCGGCTTCCGCTCCTGCTACGACGAGGGCAAGCGCTGCGCCGAGACCCTCTTCTTCGACTACCGCCGCCAGCACAACCTGAAGATCAAGGTCGTGCGCATCTTCAACACCTACGGCCCGCGCATGCACCCCAACGACGGCCGCGTGGTCTCCAACTTCATCGTGCAGGCCCTGCAGGGCAAGCCGCTCACCGTGTACGGCGAAGGCCAGCAGACCCGCTCCTTCTGCTACGTGGACGACCTGATCGACGGCTTCGTGCGCTCCATGAAGACCCCCGACGAGTTCACCGGCCCGGTGAACCTGGGCAACCCCGGCGAATTCACCATCCTGGAGCTGGCCAAGCTGGTGATCGAGTACACCGGCTCCAAGTCCAAGATCGAGTACCGCCCCCTGCCCGCGGACGACCCCAGGCAGCGCCGCCCGGACATCACCCTGGCCAAGAGCGCGCTGGGCTGGGAGCCCACGGTGAAGCTGGCCGACGGCCTGAAGAAGACCATCGAGTACTTCGACTGGTTCCTGAAACGCTAACGCGGCTACAGTGAAAATACTCCGGCGGGCGATTGCGCCCGCCGGGCCGAACCCGGCATCGTGCACGGCGGCCCCGGCATGATGCCGCTTCGCGTGGGGCGCGCCCCCGCGCCAAGCGCCCAAGACGCTAAGGATTTCCGGGAGTAGACCATGGCAGACAGCCCCTTGTTCTCAGTCATCGTGGCCTTCAAGGAGCCGGGCATCGAGGTGGAGGAATGCCTGCGCCACCTCTTCGAGTCGGTGGAAACCAATTATGAGGTGATCCTCCTGCCCGACAGCCCCATGGCCGAGGTCAAGGGCCTCTACGCGCACCCCTCCGTGCGCATCGCGCCCACCGGCGACGTGGGCTCGGCCCGCAAGCTCGACGCCGGGGCCTTCGCCTCGGAAGGGCGCTACCTGGCCTTCATCGACGACGCCTGCCGCCCGGAACCCTACTGGCTCACCTACGCCCGCCAGGCCTTCGAGCGCGAGGCGAACCTCGCTGCCGTGTGCGGCCCGGCGCGCACGCCCGCATCGGCCCCGTTCGTGGCCAGGGCCTGCGCGGCCTCGGCGTATTCGCGCTTCACGGGCGGCCATCCCCGGCGCCTGCTGCCCGTGCCCCCGCGCGGCGACGTGGGAGCCTGGCCCGCCTTGAACCTCGTGGTGCGCCGCGACGCGGTCAAGCTGACCGACGGCGTGGCGGCCTGCGGCCGGGACGCTTCGGACACTGGCTTCAGCAAGGCGCTCGCCGCCAAGAGCCTCGGGCGCATCCTGTACCTTCCCGAACTGCTCGTCTGGCGCGCGGGCGAGGCCGACCTGTGCGCGCACCTGAAGCGGGCCGGGGACGCCTCGGCCAGGCGCGGGCACGAGGCCCGCTTGAGCCCCGGCGCGGTCTGCAAGTGCGCCTACCTGCCCCCCCTGCTGCTTCTCATGCTGGTCCCCGGGCTCTTCGTGCTGCCCTGCTGGCTCCTGGAGGCGGTGTTCTTCGTCTACGGCGCGCTGGTGGCGCTCGGCGCGGCCGACACCCTGCGCCACGAGTCCCTTGCCGTGACCCTGGCCGCCGTTCCGGTGACCGTGCTCACGCACTTCTGGAGGGGCTGGAGGTTTTTGCGCGGCTGGTTCGCCAAGGACCTCCCGTCCGTGACCCGCGGACAGTGAGCCACGCCCCCTCGCGCCTTTCGGCCCTGGCCTGGGGCTTGGCCGTGGCCGCGCGCCGCTCCCTCGGGCGCTGGCCCGTTTGCGAGCGCCTGATCCAGCGCCTGCGCCGGGCCTTTCCGGGCCTGAAGCCGCCCGTGGCCGCGCCCCCGCCCATGCCGGGGGGCCAGCCCGAGGCCCTCGCCGAGCCCCTTCCCTTCGTCGATTACGAGGAGGCGTCCGCTCGCGACGTGCTGGCGCTTCTCGCACCGGGCGACAGCGCCTTGCCCGCCGGATGGCTGGCCGGGCAGCCGGGACGCCGCTTCTTCGCGGTGTCGCCCGAGGCGGACCAGCCCCCCGGGGCGCGGCAGGAAGGCCCGGGGCTTTGGCGCGTGAGCCTGCCCTGGCCGGGTGGAAAAGGCCTGGAGGACGCCCCCCTCGACGAGGCCCGCACAGTGGCGCTTCTGGAATTTTTCGACACCTTGCGCAGGGAGCACGGCCTGGTCGAGGCCTCGGTCCTGCCGCTCTCCCCCGCCTGGGAGCCCCTGGCGGACGCCCTGCGCGACGCCTCCGGCTGGCCCCGCGTCGAGCCCGGCGCAGGGGAAAGCCTCGACGACGCCCTGCTCCGGGCGCTGCCTTCGGCGTCCATCGTCATCGTCACCTACAACAACCTCGCGTACAACAAACTCTGCCTGGAGAGCCTGCTGCGCCACCGGGGCTACCCGAACTTCGAGATCATCGTGGTGGACAACGCCTCCGCGGACGGCACGCCGGACTTCCTGCGCGAGATGGAGGCGGCCCACCCGGAGATCACGGCGATCCTGAATCCGGACAACAGGGGCTTCGCGGCGGCCAACAACCAGGGCCTGGCCGTGGCCAGGGGCGAGCGTCTGGTGCTGCTGAACAACGACACCGTGGTCCCTCGCGGCTGGCTGACCCGGCTCCTGCGCCACCTGGAGGACCCTTCCGTTGGCCTGGCCGGGCCGGTGACCAACTCGGCGGGCAACGAGGCGCGCATCCCGGTTTCCTACTCGAGCCACCTGGAGGTTCCGGGCTTCGCCCTGGCCCACTACGCCAGGCACCCCGCCCCCGAGCGCTTCGACATCGCGGTGCTGGCCATGTACTGCGTGGCCATGCGCCGGGACGTGTTCGAGCGCGTGGGGCCTCTTGACGAACGCTTCGGGGTGGGGATGTTCGAGGACGACGACTACGCGCACCGGGTGCGCCTCGAGGGGCTGCGCGTGGTCTGCTGCGACGACGTCTTCGTGCACCACTTCGGCGAGACGTCCTTCAACAAGCTCAAGACCGACGGCCGCTACAGGGCGCTCTTCGAGGAGAACCGCGCCAAGTTCGAAAGCAAATGGGGCGTGGCCTGGAAGCCCCACACCTACCGCAAGGAATTCTCAGGGTAACGACAGCGGGGCCAGGTGCGGCCACTTGCGGCCGTACGCCCTGAGGGCGTCGACCAGCGGCCCGCCCTTCCCGGGGGTTGTCATGGTCAGCCGGTAGCCATGCACCACGACCGGCACGTCCGTGTGGCTCGTCAGGTAGAGAAGCCCCCTGACGGCACCCTCCGGCGCGGTGAGCCCGTCCCGGGCCATCTCCACCGGGCCGCCCTCCCGGGGCACGGGCGCGGGCAGCAGGGACACGCCCAGAAACCCGCCTTTCTCGTCGTGCCAGTTCACCTGGAAGCGCACGATCGCCTCCCCGGCCCCGTCAGGCGCGGCCTCCACGCGCAGCGCAAGGGAATAGACCGCCCCCGGGGCCGCCTCGAAGGGCAGCAGCCTGGGGTCAGACACGGTCACGCGCGCGGGTTCGGCCAGGCTTTCTTTCAGCACCGTCACGGGGCGTTTCCTGATCCTGTAGAGCACGTAGTTCTGCGATTCGCGAAACACCTCCAGGCGGTCCGCGATGACGGACGGATGCAAGGAGGCCACGCCCCGCAGGCTCGGGGCCTTGCCGTAGAGCAGGTAGTCGAAGGATTGCAGCAGGGTCTCCGGAGTGAGGACCTTCCTCTCCAGAAGCTCCAGGACGAAGCTGTTGTGCCACGTGAGCGAGTAGAGCTGGCCCTTGAACACCCCCCGGAACTCCTCGTTGAAGGCGAGCACCCACGTCTTCTTGTCGTCGACGCTCGAGAGCACCTCCATCACCGGGTTGTCCACCCACTCCGCCGCGCGCGGATGAAAATACGCGGGCGAGAAGTGCGCCATGCCCGGGGCCTTGGCCAGGTAAACCGCGCACGGGGCCGTGAGGGCCGCCGCCGCGAGTACTGCCACGGCCTGGCGGAGCCGGGGCGGGCGCAGGCGCGAGAACGCGGTGTCGAGCGAGGCGGCCACCAGCGGGATGGTCAAGAGAAACGCCGGGAGCAGGTAGCGCGCGTTGCGCGACTGCATGAGCGCCAAGGCGAAGCTCGCCGCGCACAAGAAGCAGACCAGGGCGTACTTCCGCCTGTACCGGGTGAAAAACGGCAGGAACGCGGCGGGCAAAAGCAGCAGGTGGTAGCCCAGGCCGCCGGGGGCCATCTCGATGAACCTGTCCGTGTGGAAGACCATGCGCCACAGCGCCGTGAACCCGTAGCCCAACTCGCTCTTGCCGAAGGGGTCGGGGAAGGCCTCGCGCGGGAAATACGGGCTCTGGAACACGTTGTTCATGGCCGGGAAAAACGGGTTGCCGGTCTTGTGCCAGATGACCAGCACGGAGGGCAGCGCGGGCAGCAGGAAAAGCGCGAGCATGGCCGCCGCGCGCAGGCACGTCTTGCCCGGGCGAACGAGCCCCCGCCGGGCGGCCAGCGCCAGCGAGAACCCCAGGGCCGAGAGCGCCGGGACGGCCAGCGAGACGATGCTCGGCTTCACGAACAGGGCGCACCCGAAGAGAAACCCGCACGGCGCGGCCGCGCGCGCGGCCACGCGCCATCCGCGCACCAGCAGGAGCACGGCCGGAAAGGCGTACAGGCAGACCACCATGTCCACGTAGAGGATGCTGGACAGCATGAACACCAGCGGCGTGGCCCCGACCAGGAGCACCACCAGGCGCTGCGCGAAGCGTCCGGGCGCGACCTGGCGGGTGACGCGCATCAGGCACAGGCAGGCGGTGAGCCCTGCCGCCACCTGGACGTAGACCATGGCCGAATGCCCGCCCAGGGTCAGCAGGTACAGGTAGAGCATGTGCGCGCCCAGGGCGAAATCCCCGTACACGATGGAGCGGACGACGTTGTAGTCGTAGTGCGTGTTGTTCAGGATGTCCCAGGGGATGGCCACGTGCTTGGTCAGGGCGTCGTAGGCCGATATGGGGGCGCTGGCCTTGAGCGTCCAGAAGAAGGCCACGGCCAGGAAGAGGCAGGCGCAGAGCCTGTCGCCGGAGGCGAAGCGCGCGAATATCCTGCCCGCCTGCCCCAGGTGGCGCGACAGGGCTTCGCGCCGCCAGAGGATCACGGCGGCCGAGAGCACGAGGAAGAGGCTCTGGGAACGCAGGCTGCCGAACGTGCTCAGCCAGACCAGGAGCGCGAGGACCCCGAGCCCCGAGGCGAGGCGCGCCAGCAGGGCGTCCCCGGCCTTCAGCCCCCGGAGCGGGACGAGCCCGCCCAGGGCCAGGCCCGTGAGCAGCATGAGCCCGGCGAGCGCCAGGTCGAAGATTATGTTCAGGTAGACCGCGTAGAGCCCCACGCAGGCGAGCAGGGCCAGGGGCAGGCCCGGCGCGGCGCCGTGGCGCGGCCCCGGTCGCGGCGTGGTCCTTCCTGCTGTGCGCCCAGGCATCCCCGTCCCCCCGGCCCTACCCGGCCAGTTCCATGAGCAGTTCGCGCACCGCGCGGGCGTCGCGCTCGCCCAGCAGCGCGCGGAGCCTGTCCATCCGGGCGTCCAGGCCGCCCGGCACGTCTAAGGGCTCGTTGGCCTTCATGATCTTCGGATGCGGCGTGCCCTCGGCGTTGCTGCTGGCGATGAGCAGCTCCTCGTAGAGCTTCTCACCCGGGCGCAGGCCCGTGAACACGATCTCCAGGTCCCCCCCGGGGTTGGCCTCGGTGCGCTCGGAATAGCCCGCGAGCCGGACCATCTTGCGGGCCAGGTCCGCGATCTTCACGGGCTCGCCCATGTCCAGCAGGAATATCTCGCCGCCCTCGGCCATGCTCCCGGCCTGGATGACCAGTTCCACGGCCTCGTGGATGGACATGAAGTAGCGCGTCACCTCGGGGTGCGTCACGGTCAGCGGCCCGCCGCGCGCGATCTGCTCCTTGAAGAGCGGGATCACGGAACCCGAGGACCCGAGCACGTTGCCGAAGCGCACCGCGCAAAAGCTCTGGCCGCTCCCCGCGTCCTGGGCGCGCCTGGCGAAGCCCTGCACCACCAGCTCCGCCCAGCGCTTGGTCGCGCCCATGACGTTGGTGGGCCGCACGGCCTTGTCCGTGGAGATGAGCACGAAGGTCTTGACCCCGGCGTCATAGGCTGCCCGGGCCAGGATCATGGTGCCCAGCACGTTGTTGCAGGCCCCCTCGACCACGTTGCCCTCCACCAGGGGCACGTGCTTGTGGGCCGCCGCGTGGTAGACCGTCTGCACGCCGTGCTCCGCGAAGAGCTGCGACACGAGCCCTTTGTCCTTCACCGAGCCCAGCACGGGGACCAGCAGCATCCCTTCCGGGGCGTGCAGGGCGCGCTCGATCTGGTAGAGAGCGAACTCGTTGGCCTCCAGGAGCACCAGCCGGGAAGGCCCCAGGGCCATGATCTGGCGGCAGAGCTCCGAGCCGATGGACCCGCCAGCGCCCGTCACCAGCACGGACTTGCCCGTGACGCAACGCCCGAGCAGGTCGGGGTCGGCCTCCACCATGTCGCGCCCCAAGAGGTCGCCGATGTCCACCTCGCGCACCATCTTCACCAGGTAGCGCCCGTCGGCCAGCGACGTCACCGAGGGCAGAATGCGCGCCCGGACCGGGAACTGCTCCAGAAAGTCCAGGATGCTGCGCATCTTGGCGACCTTGGCCGAGTGCTGCGTGACGATCACGTCGTTGATCTCGAAGCGCTTGATGAGCATGGGCAGCTCGGAAAGCGCGTAGACCCGCAGGCCGTCCACGTCCTTGCCCTGGAGCGCGGGGTTGTCGTCCAAAAAGCCCGCGGGGAAGAGCTCGCGCCCGCAGCGCAGCGACGTCGCCAGCTGCCGCCCGGCCATGCCCGCGTCGTAGATGAGCACCTGCTTGCCCGAGAAGCGCCTGCGCGTGGGCGTCCACAGGGCCCAGCGCGCCGCGAAGCGCGTGCCGCCCACCAGGACCATGCCCATGAGCCAGTACAGCACCGGCACCGAGCGCGGCAGCCCCTCCGCGCCGGTGATCTGCGTCATGAAGGCCAGCACGGCCCACATCAGCGCGGCCAGGGACATGCCCTTGATCACCAGGAGAAGCGCCTGCTCGCCCACGTAGCGGATGACCGAGCGGTAGAGCCCGAGCGCGAGAAACACGGGCAGGCCCAGCACGGGCGCCATCAGCATGAGCAGCACCTGGTAGTGGTTGGGCTCGAAGAGGTAGCCGAAGCGCAGCGTGTAGGCGGCCCAGGCCGCGAAGAAAAGCGAGGCCGCGTCGGTGGCGAGCATCAGGCCCATCTTGGCGGGCCTGGGCAGGGTCACCAGCGAGTTGAACAACCGTTCCAAAAGCCTATAGAGCATGATCCGGCCTTCCAGCGCCTGCCGCGAAAGCGGCGGCGGCCAAAGGGACATACGCCAGAGAGACCCAGGCAGCCGTCCAGCCGGGCCAGCATTGGCAGGCCCACGCCAGGGGGGCCAGCCAGAGCATATCCACCGCCAGCAGAAGAAGCGTCACCCTGAGGTGACCGGCCTTGCGCGGCCCCTGCCAGCGCCGGGAAAGCCGCTGGTAGGCGTGGCTGCGGTGGGCCTGGCGCCAGGGTTCCCCGCGCGCCATGCGCGCGAGGAGCGTCACCGTGGCGTCGGCCACGAACGCGGCCCCGAGTATGGCCCACGCGCCCGGGGCCATCCACCCGGCCCGCACGGTGGCGAGTGCCAGGGCGAAGACCATGAACGCGGCCCAGGTGCTGCCCACGTCGCCCATGAAGATGCGCGCCGGCGGCCAGTTGAGGGCCAGGAACCCGGCCACGGCCGAGGCCAGGCAGACCATGGCCCCCACCTCGCCGGACGCCCCGGAGGACGGGTCGGCCAGCACGCACAGCACGGACGCGGCCACGAGCATGAACACGGCCTGCGCCGAGGCGATGCCGTCGATGCCGTCCATGAAGTTGAACAGGTTGACCCACCATGCGCCCGCGAGGAGCGTACACCCGGCCAGTGCCCAGGCCGCGAGCCCACCCCAGGGGCGCAGCTCCGGCCAGCCGGGCACGTTAAGCACCGTCAGCAGCCCGGCGCACACCGCGAGCTGCACGCCGAAGCGCACCCTGGCCGAGAGGTGGCGCACGTCGTCCAAGTACCCGGTCACGGCCAGGGGGGCGGCCAGGCCCAGGGCCGCCCAGAGCCAGGGCGAGCCCTGCCAGGCGAACCAGGCCGTGGCGACGGTCCCGGCCGCAACGATGCCGAGCCCACCGCCGCACGGGGTGGGCTTCTCGTGGCTGGAGCGGTGGTTGGGCTGCTGCACGAGCCCGAGTCTGCCCGCCCGGCCGAGCACCCACAGGGCCACCGCCCAGGAGGCGAGCGCGCTGGCCGCGCTCATGGGCACGAGCGCGCTCACGGGCGCACGTCCTCGGGCGTGAGCTCGAACCGGCCCGGGTCGAAGCCGAAATCGCGGGCCGCGTCGTCGTGGCCAAAGTCCATGTCGCGGTTCATGCGCTCGGCCATGGCCGCGCTCCAGCCCCGGCAAGGGGGCAGCAGGCGCGCGAGCCCCACGGCCGCACGGATGAGCCCGAGCGGCACGGGCACGAGCCTGGGCGCGCGGCCCATGGCCCGGAACACGGCCTCGGCCATCTCGCGGTAGGTGAGCGTGCTGGCCCCGGAGATGTCGTAGGCCCGGCCGGAGACCCGGGCGAAGAGGGCCCGGGCGCAGGCGGCCGCCACGTCGCGCGCGTGCACGGGGCGGCGCTTGCCCGAGGCCTGGCCGAACACGGGGAAGAAGCCGAACCGGCGGATGAAGCGGGCCATCTGGGCGATGTTCTTGTCCTCGCCGCCGCCGTAGATCAGGGTGGGCCGAAGAATCACCCACTCCACGCCCCGCGCCCCGGCCCAGCGGGCGAGCTCCTCCTCGGCCGAGGCCAGCCTGCGGGCGACCTCCTGCTCGGCGGGGTCGGACGAACCTGATTTGGTGTACAGGCTCGTGGAGGAGACCGCCGCCACCCGGCGCGCGCCCAGGACCTCCAGCAGCCCGAAATGTTCCGGAAGGCACCAGATGGGCGCGGCGCAGACCCACAGGGGCACGGATTCCCCCACGGCGGATGCGGCCAGGGGCTCGCCCCCGGGTTCCGGAAGCGTGAACCAGCGCGCGGGATCGCCCCCTTCCGGGGCGCCACGGCGCGAAAACGCGGCGACCCGCGCCCCCGAAGCCGCAAGCAGGGGCGTCAGGCGACTGCCCACCAGACTCGTGGCCCCGATCACCCCCACCATGGAGCCGGCCGCGCTAGGCACGCGCAAGCCCCGCCCGGGCCAGGAGGCCCTTCGCACCCGACAGGCAGGCCAGCGCGGCGAAGCGCAGCCACACCCCGGCCACCACGAGCCCCCAGAGCGCCCTCGGGTAACGGTCGCGGTAGAACTTGCGGTAGAAGCGGACCATGCCCTTGTGCTTGTGCCACTCCACGAACAGGCGCAGGCCCTCTCCGCACGCGCCCTTCACGTGCGTGACCGGCGCGTCCGGCACGAAGAGCACCTTCCAGCCCTTGAGGTGGAAGCGCATGCACCAGTCCAGGTCCTCGCAGTGCAGGAAGTAGCCTTCGTCCCAGGCCCCCACGTCCTCCACGGCCTCGCGCTTGACGAGCATGCACGAGCCGGACACGGCCTGCACCTCCACGGTCGCGTGCGGCAGGGGGTCCTGGTGGCGCTGGAAGTCGCGCAGGAACCCGGAGAGGCCGAACGCCTTGACGAAAGCCTTGCCCGGGGTGGGGAAGTCGCGCCTTCCGCCGGGCTGCTCCGTGCCGTCCGGGTTCACCACGAACCCGCCGGCCATGCCCGCGCGCGGATCGGCCCCGAGGGCGGCGGCCAGGCGGCGCAGGGCCCCAGGGTCCAGCACGCTGTCGGGGTTCAAGAAGAGGATCATCGGGGCGGACGTGGCCGCGAGCCCGGCGTTGCAGGCCTTGGCGAAGCCCAAATTGCTCGCGTTGCGGATCACGCTGACGCGTTCGGCCGGGACGGTCCTGGCGAGCTCGGCCAGGCTGGCGTCCCTGGAGGCGTTGTCCACCACGACCACGCGCGCGGCCCCGGCGGCGAGGATGGACGCCACGCAGCCGGACAACAGCCCGCCGGCGTTGTAGTTCACCACCACCGCGTCGCACTCAGGGGAGGACGAAGGATGCGTCAAAGCGGGCCTCCCAGGAATTTTCGGCGCGAAAGTCCATGATCTCGTCCACGCCGCACCGCCAGGACAGCGCCGCCTCCGCGATCCGCGAGGGGTGCGCGTCCCTGTCCAGGATGAACACCCCGGGTTCGGACCGCCGCAGGGCCATTTCGCCGAATCCCGTCGAAACGACTGGCAATCCCAGTGAGCGATACTCGTAGTACTTGATCGGGTCAACCGAGGCCGTGAGTTCCGTCAGCTTGAAGGGGATCAGGCCCGCGGAGAACTCGCGCATGAGGAGCAGGGCCTCGGCGTGGGCGCGGGGGGGCAGAAGCTCCACGTTGCCCGGCAGCGGCCCCGGAGGCGGCACGTGCACCGGGCCAACCAGGCGCACGGACACGCGCGGATTGGCCTCGGCCAGGGACGTGACCAGCCCCCAGTCGAACCAGTGCCCGATGGTGCCCACGTAGCCGAGCACGGGGCGCGCGTCCGGAGGACCCGCCAGCCTGGGCTGCGGCAGCCGGTCCGAGGCGCAGGCGTTGAGCGCCTTGGAGAGCCTCCCCGCGTGGCGCGCGAAGCGGCGCGAAAGCTCGGTGGAGGACACGACGATCCTGTCCGCGCGGTCCTCCACCGCGCTCTCGCAGCGCTGCATGGAGCGGCGCGAAAGCCCGGTGTAGAACGCCGGGAAGTTGTCCATGGCGTCGTAGAACGAAGGGACGCCCGGGTGCCTGGAGAGGATCTCCAGGGCCAGGCGCGACGGTTTTCCGACGCCGAGCACCGCACCCCCGCCGGAGACGAACGCGTCCACCTCCCGGAGCACGCCGCGCCACAGGGGCCTGTTGGCCTGGCGCAGGCCGGGCAGGGGCTCCACGGGAAAGGACCTGGGGCGCAGCACGCGCTCGGCCCCGGGCGCGTGCCCACGGGGCGGGCAGGCCGCCACGGGCCGCTCCAGGCGGCACAGCCTGCGCAGGTCGGAGGCGTCGGGCAGGCGCGTGGGATAGGGATCGATCCAGAGCACCGATGCGCCGTGCCGCACCCGGCACCACTCCACGAACTGGTGGGGACGCTGGTCGAAGCTGTCCCATGGAACGGGAGAGAGATATACAAGGCGCATCGCGCCGTACATAATCCACAGGTCATCCAAGATCAATAGCGCCCGCCGGCCTTGCTTGCTTCTTTGCGGTCCGGCCACGGCGTGACGCAATCGTTACCGTCGCGGCTGCGTTCCGCTGTTGCTCTTTGGCATGTTTTATGAGATTATTCTATGTCATGCTGTTGCCGGAAACATGCCCTGCGGCATTCCGGCCCAGGCGGGCGTCCGCCCGCACAGCGAAGCCATCATCCCCTCCCGGAGGTCGCCTGGGTGCATCCTGAAAACATTGTGGTCGTCATTCCCGCGTACAATCCGCTGCCGCGCCTCGCCGACATCGTCCGGGAACTGGCGGACCAGCCCGTGCGGGCCATCGTGGTGGTCAACGACGGCAGCCACGTCTCCAGGGCCTCGGTGTTCAAGGATGTCGCGGCGATCTCGCCCAAGATCACGGTGCTCACGCACGGCGTGAACCTGGGCAAGGGCGCGGCCCTGAAGACGGCCTTCAACCACGTCCTGGTCGAGCACCCGGACGCCCTGGGCGTGGTGACCATGGACGCGGACGGCCAGCACCGCATCCCGGACGCCATGAACCTGGTCCGGGCCCTGGCGGCCCGGCCGGACACGCTCTTCATCGGGGCGCGAGCCTTCTCGGGCGAGGTGCCCCTGCGCAGCCGCTTCGGCAACACGCTCACGCGCCAGGTGTTCAAGCTCCTGGTGGGCAAGAACCTCACGGACACGCAGTCGGGCCTGCGGGGCATCCCCCAGAACCTTCTGCCGAGGCTCATGCTGGTGAGCGCCCGGGGCTACGACTTCGAGTTGGACATGCTCATCGAATGCAAGATGAACCAGGTGGACATCCGCGAGGTGCCCATCGAAACCATCTACGAGGACGGCAACCCCACCTCGCACTTCAATCCCTTCCTGGATTCGCTGCGCATCTACCTGGTCTTCATCCGTTTCACGCTGTCCTCCACGCTCTCCTCGGTCATCGACTACATCATCTTCCTGATCACGTTCATGCTGTTCAACGAGCTGCTCCTCAGCCAATTCATGGCGCGCTTCGTAGCGGGAGTGGTCAACTGCATGATGAACTACAAGTTCGTCTTCAAGTCCGACAGGAAGTTCGTCATAACGTTGTCGCTGTATTTCTCCCTCCTCACGTTCATGGGCTTCGTCTCCTACGGGCTGATCAGCTTCATGACGCAATACTTCGGCATCAACACGCTCCTGGCGAAACCCATAGCCGAAGTGACCCTTTACATCTTCAACTTCATAATCCAGCGGGACTTCATCTTCCTCCGGAAGCCTGTCCTCGAAAAATAAGGCCGATGAACCGCCCCATGGCCATCCGCGAGAGGACCTGATGCCCCAGACCCTGGACGACGACGCGCTCAGGCGCGAGGCAGCCCACCTGCACCGGGCCTTTTTCGGCGGCGACCCGCCCCCCGAGGTGGCCGCACGCTACGCCGCGGCCTGCCGGGCCTGCCTCTCGGGCGCCGACCCGCGCGAGGAGCGCGCCGTGGCCGAGGTGGTCCGCCTCAGGCTCGACCCCGAGGCCGTGGAGTTCGCCCTGCGCCTGCGCGGGAAAAGGCTCCTGACCAAGAAGATCCAGGCGCTCTTCTACCTCTGCGAGGTCCGCAAGGACTACCTGGGCCATTTCTTCAACACCGGCGAGCCCCGCCCGGCGGCGATCCTGCGCCTGGCCGGCGCGCTGGCCACGGCCGCCTTCAAGGCCGCCAAGGGGTTTGTCCTTGTCGCACGACACCGGCTTGGTTGAGACGATCATCATAGGCAGCGGCGCGGCAGGGGCCTCGGCCGCGCTGGGGCTCGCCCGGGCGCAGGAAAAGCCGGTCATGCTCGACGTGGGCTATCCGCCGGAGCCCGTGCCCGGCCTGGACGGGAACATCTTCGAGGTGCGCAGGCGCTCCCAGGACCTCTTCGGCTGCCTGGTGGGCGAGAACTTCGAGAGCCTGCACAACCTGCACAAGCGCAAGATCAGCCTGAAGCTCAAGTCCCCGGGGCTTCAATACATCATCAAGGACAGCGAGCGGCTCTCCCCCGTGAGCGAGGCCCGCAACTTCGAGGGCGTGATGAGCTTCGCCCAGGGCGGGCTGGCCAACGCCTGGGGCGCGGGCGTGTTCCGCTTCAACGACGCGGACCTGGAAGGCTTCCCGCTCACGGCGGACGAACTGGCCCCGCACTACGCCGAGCTCACCGAGCACGTGGGCATCTCCGGAACCTCCGACGACCTGGACCCCTGGTTCGGCCCGGCCCAGGGGCTTTTGCCGCCGCTTGAGCTCTCGCGCATCGCCACCCGGCTCTTCGGCGGCTACGCCCGCCACCGCGAGCACTTCCGCGCCCAGGGCCTGGCCATCGGGCGGCCCAGGCTGGCCGTGGCCTCCGTGGACCACCGGGGCAGGCGGCGCTACGACTACGAGAACCTCGAATTCTTCAAGCCGCACCTGGAGGCGGTCTACTCGCCCGCGTTCACCGTGCGAGAACTGGCCGAAAAGGGCGAGCTGGACTACCGGCCCGGCGTGCTGGTGGAGCGCTTCGTCGAGCACGGGGACCACGTGGAGGTCCTGGCCAGGGGCGCGGACTCGGGCGAGCCCATGCGCTTTCTCGCCCGCCGCCTGATCCTGGCCGCGGGCGCGCTCAACTCGGCCAAGCTGGTGCTGGCCAGCCGGGGCGACACCTCCACTCGCCTGCCGCTTCTGGACAACCCCATGGCCTGCGTGCCGCTCTTCCACCTGCCGCTGGTTGGCGCGCGCTTCGAGCCGAGGGAGTCGAACCTCGGCCAGGCCTGCATCGTGTACGAAGGCGCGGACAGGCTCGTGCAGGGCACCTTCTACGGCACGGGCGGCCCCCTGCGCACGGACATGCTCTTCGATTTCCCCCTGACCGTGGGCGCGAACCTGGCCGCCGCGCGCTATCTCGCCCCGGCCATCGGCGTGTTCATGCTCTTCTACCCCGGCAGGCAGGACCCGGACAGCTTCCTGCGCCTGACCCCCGAGGGCAGCCTGGACATCTCCTTCGCGCCCCAGCCCAAGGGGCCGGCCGAGAAGGCCGTGATCAAGGCCTTCCGCAAGATAGGCTTTTACGGCCACCAGGCCCTGTGCATGTACCCGGCCATGGGCCAGGGCATCCACTACGCCGGGCTTCTGCCCATGCGCCGCAACCCCGGCCGCTACGAGACCGACCGCTGGGGCCGCCTGGAGGGGTCGGACAAGGTCTACGTGGTGGACGGCGCCTGCTTCAGCTCCCTGCCCGCCAAGAACCTGACCTTCACGGTCATGGCCAACGCCCTGCGCATCGCCGGGGACATCGTCGCGGGGCGCGCGTGAAGGTCTTCATAACCGGCGTCACCGGCTTTTTGGGCCAGGCCCTGGCGCGCGACCTGGAAGGCGCGGGCGCGCTCGTGGCGGGCTCCTCCTCCAGGCCCCGCGCGGACGAAGCCGGGCGGGCGCTTCCGCTGAGCCTCGGCGACCCGGTGGAGCCCGGGATGTTCGAGGGCGCGGGCGCGGTGGTGCACTGCGCCTGGGACCTGCGCCCCGGTTCCATGGAGCGCAACGTGCAGGGCACGCTGGCCGCCCTCGCGGCCGCGGCCGAGGCCGGAGTGGCCCGGCAGGTATTCGTGAGCTCGCACTCCGCGCGCGAGGACGCCGTGGGCGAATACGGCCGGGGCAAGTTCGCCCTGGAGGCCGCCTTCCTGGAGGCCGGGCACGCCGTGGCGCGCCCCGGGCTCGTGGCCGGGCCGGGCGGGCTTTTCGGGCGCATGTGCGCGACCCTGGCCACGGCGGCCGTGGTGCCGCTCATCGCCGGAGGCAGGGATCAGGTGGCCCTGGTGGGGTTGGCCGACTGCCTGGCGGCCCTTCGCGCGCTGACCCTCGAGGGCCGCCCCGGGGCCTGGAACCTCCTGACCGAGGAGTTCGTCAGCCAGCGCAAGCTGGCCGAGGCCGTGCTGGCCCGGCTCGGGCGCACGGCCCCTATCGTCGCGGTGCCCGAGGGCCTGGCCATGGCCGTCGCCCGCGCGGCCACGGCGTTCGGCCTCCGGCTGCCCTTCAGCGCGGAGCAGATCGAGGCCATGCGCCTGAACCGCCGCCCCGTGCACGTCTCGCACCTCCGGCGCTTCACGGCCGGATACACGCCCCTGGAAGAGATCGTCGCCGCCGCCCTGCCCGCGTCAAATCCTTGATCGCCAGGCGGTGCTCCGCCCCGCACACCCCGGCAGGACGCTGTCCTGCACCTGCCAGGGCAGTGCCTGCCCCTGGACCCGGCGATAGCTTCGCGGGCTTCACCGGTTGCTCTGGCCTGGATCGCAGGCAAAGCCCTCGTTCGGCACGGATGTTGCTTATTGATTTCGCGCGCCTGCGGCGGTAACAGCCCGCCCTGCCGCGCGTTTCCGCATTTCGCGCATCAAGGAGCACCGCATGTCTGTCGCCATCGTCACCGGCTCGGCCGGGCTGATCGGTTCCGAAACCGTCCGCTTCTTCGCGGGCAAGGGCTTCGACGTCGTGGGTATCGACAACAACCTGCGCAAGACCTTTTTCGGCGAGGACGCCTCCACCGAGTGGAACCGCCAGCGACTGGAGCAGGATCTGCCCAACTACACCCACTACGACGCAGACATCCGCGACAACGAGGCCATCTCCCGCATCCACGCCCGCTACGGCAAGGCCGTCTCGGCCGTGATCCACTGCGCGGCCCAGCCCTCCCACGACTGGGCGGCCTCGGACCCGTTCATGGACTTCTCGGTCAACGCGAACGGCACGCTGGTGATGCTGGAGAACTTCCGCAAGCACTGCCCCGAGGGAGTGTTCATCTTCACCTCCACCAACAAGGTCTACGGCGACACGCCCAACCACCTGCCCCTGGTGGAGCTGGAGAAGCGCTTCGAAATCGCGCCCGGGCACAAGTGGGAGGGCGGCATCGACGAGACCATGTCCATCGACCAGACCAAGCACAGCCTCTTCGGGGCCTCCAAGGTGGCGGCCGACGTGCTCGTGCAGGAATACGGGCGCTACTTCGGCCTGAACACGGGCGTGTTCAGGGGCGGTTGCCTCACGGGCCCGGCGCACTCGGGCACCATGCTGCACGGCTTTTTGTCGTATCTCATGCGCTGCTGCATCACCGGGAAGAAATACTTCATCTACGGCTACAAGGGAAAGCAGGTCCGCGACAACATCCACTCCTTCGACCTGGTGAACTCACTGTGGCACTTCTTCGAGAAGCCCCGCGTGGCCGAGGTCTACAACATCGGCGGCGGGCGCTACTCCAACTGCTCCATGGCCGAGGCCATCGACCTGTGCCAGGAGATCACCGGCCGGGAGATGAACGCCCAGTACGACGAGACCAACCGCATCGGGGACCACATCTGGTGGATCTCCGGGCTCTCCAAGTTCGAGGAGCACTACCCCGGCTGGAAGATCACCTACGACGTACCCAGGATTCTTCAAGAAATTCACGAGGTGCAGAAGGACGTGATGGACGCCGGCGCGGCCGGGGCCTGCTAGCGGCCCGTTGAATAAACCCCGCTGACTGCGTTGCCTCGGAAAAGCCAAACCCTCACGTATGCGAAATACGCATCGGGCTTGGCTTTTCCTCGCGCCTTGCCAGCCGGCTTTTTGAACGGACCGCGGGAATAGGTCTTTTCAAACGCGCGGCGGGCGGCCCGGGGAAAACCGCCCCTTGACCGCGACGATCCCGGCCAGGGCCGCCAGCACGAACACCGGGTCGAACGGGTTGCGGAACTGGATCACCGTGTCCGTGCCCGCGTAGGTGGCCAGGAGCATCGCCAGGCTCGTCCCGTAGAGCCAGCGCACTGCCTGGCAGCGCGGCGAGCGCTCGGTGAAGGCCAGCAGCCCGGCCAGCCCCGCCACGAAGAACCACGAGGACGCCTTGGCCAGCGCGGCCCAGGCTTGCGCCGCCAGCGGACCGGGGCGCACGGCCCTGAAGAAGTCCGGGTAGCGCTCCAGATAGTCCTGCTCGGCGGCCCGCACGGCCTGGACGGTGCGAGGGTCCGGCGCGAAGCGCCCGGAGCCGGAGGAGAGCCAGTACACGCTGGAGCTCCCCAGAATTTCCACCTCGCCCGGCAGCCCGGGCTTGCCCATCCCCAGAATCCCCTTGTGGCGCGTGGCGGCTTCCGGCTCCGGCCAACGCTCGCGCACCTTGCCGAAGATGTCGAACTCGTCGCTGGAAAAGACCAGCCACAACGAGTCGCGCACGCCCGCCAGGTACTGCCGGGGATTGCGCGCCAAGGCCTCCAGCGCGGCGTAGCGCAGCGTCGAATACCCCGAATCCCAGCCGAAGGCCCTGTCGCTCAGGCCGACCAGGTCCGCGAACATGAAGCTGTCCCCGGCGGAAAAGAACAGCTCCAGGTCCACCTGCTTCTCCCTGTACTCCTTGCGGGGCAGGAGGTCCCTGGCCACGGCCGAGGCCAGGGCCTGTGACGCCGGGCCGTTCAGTGGGTCCAGGGCCCGCTCCAGGATGAACAGGCGGTAGGCCGGGATGATGGCGGCCCCGCCCCTGGCCACGGTGAACTGGCCGTAGCGCAGCCCGTTGTGCGCGGCCCAGGAGGCGCACAAAAGCGCGAACGTCAGCAGGAACGCCCCGCAGAGTTTGATCCGCGCCCTTGCGGCGATCCCGGGCAGAAAGAGCGCGCCCAGCCCCAAAAGTCCGAAAAGCTGCCCCGAGGGCCGGATCATGGCCAGCACGAAGCAGAGCGCGCCCAGCCCGGCCCAACGCCGGGGCGTGGGCCTGTCGAAGGCGGCCAGGGCGGCCGCAGCGAGAAAGGCCACCCCCGCGCAGAAGGGGCTCTCGCTGGACACCGTGCGCCAGACCAGGTTGTAGGACGGAATGAGGCAGAGCACGGCCAGCAGGGCCACGGCCACCGCCGTTCCCCAGCGCAGCCGCACCGCCCGGGCGAGCACGGTCAGGCTCGCGGCGAAGAGCGCGCAAAGCCCGGCCTCCACCAGGGCCAGCCCGCCCAGCGAGTCGAGTAAACCGAAGAACAGGGGAGCGCCCGGCGTCCTGTAGAGCATGAGCAGGTGGTCCACCGGCTCGGGCAGGAAGAGCTGCGCGTAGTAGGACATGTAGGTCAGGAAGTCCCGGCCCTGCTGCACGCTGTTCACCAAACCCCAGGCCTGGTGCGCGGCCGCCAGGCACGCGAAGGCGAGCGCGTCGGGCAGCACGGCGCGGGCCAAGCCGCTTGGGCGCGGAGGGCTCGGAAGCGCTTGCGGGGAAGGTTTCTTCATGCGCCGGGCAGGATAGCCGCCCGCCGGGGCCTTGCCAAGTCCGGGCTCAGCAGTCCCGGCAGACCCTGTCGCGGCCTTCGCGCTTGGCCTTGTACAGGGCGGCGTCGGCCCTGGAGGCCAGATCCTCGAAATCCTCGCGGCCCAGTTCGGCCACCCCGAAGCTGGCCGAGACGCTCACCCCCTCCACGGGGGAGAACCCGCGCAACGCGGCGCGCAGCCTCTCGGCCATGACGCAGGCGGCCTCCAGGCCGGTCTGGGGCATGATCACCGCGAACTCCTCCCCTCCCCAGCGCCCGAATGTGTCCACGTCGCGCATGACCTCCCGGCAGCGCATGGCCACGGCCGCGAGCACCGCGTCGCCCACGGCGTGTCCGTGGGTGTCGTTGACCGCCTTGAAGTGGTCCAGGTCGAAGACGATCAGGCAGAGGGGCTGGCCGTAGCGCCGCGCGAGGCGCATGTCGTGGCGCGCGGTCTCGACCAGCTTGCGCCTGTTGGCCAGGCCGGTGAGTTCGTCGGTGTTGGCCAGTTCCTCAAGCCTGGCGCGCGCCTGGTCGAGCTCGCGCTCCATGCGCTCCTGGGTCAGGGCGATGAAGCCGTAGACCACGAGCACCGCGCAGAACACCGTCATGAGCGACACCGCCCCCATGAGCGGGTCATCCGAGAGGACCTCCGCGTAGGGGGGGCTCGTGGCGGCAACGCCCGCCCGCACCGTCAGCGTGGCGGAAGAGTACAGCAGGGCCCCCGAAAGAAGCGGCTGCGCGGAATAGCGCGCCTTGCCCCTGAGCCCGGCGAGGAGGGGCTCCACGGCCGCGCTCCCCAGGATGAAGGCCATACCCAGGCTCAGGCAGGCGATGCGCATGTTCAGGTCGTCGTACGCGAAGAAAAACCAGTAGCACCCGGCCAGGGCCACGACGGCCACGCCCAGGTTGATTTTCGCGAAGCGACCGCCCTGATTGTAGGAGTGGAAGCGCGCGATCCCCTGGCGCACCAGCAAGGCGTGGGCCAGAAGCAGGGGGTTGGCCAGCACCGCGGGAAGCGTCTGCTCGCCGTAGCCGGAGCGCAGGAAAAAGCCCGTGAACCCGGCCACCCAGCACAGCTGGGCCAGGGTCCAGCAGCGGAACCCCGGATAGGTTTTGCGGGTCAGGTAGGTGTGCAGGAGCACCAGGCCCAGCGCCGCGTGGAGCACGAGCCCGATCAGGGCGATGGTGGTGGTGTCGAGGATGGGCATGAACGGCTGTCCCAAAATCCTGATGCGGCTTCGCTGGCTCCCTGGCGCATTCCCCCCCGGCAATTCATCACCTCGGGGGGAAAGGGCGCGCACGGCGGGAACCCGGCCGGTTCAATCTTCCTTGTGTTTCGAGGGGGGGATGCGAGACTCGCAGGGCACCCCGGCCTGGCACAGCCCGCAGCTGTTCACGGGCACGCCCATCTGGGAGCTCTCCACGTGCGGGGAGGTGATCTCGCGGATGTAGCGCTTGCAGGCCACCTTGTCGTGGCCCAGGCGCGAGATGGCCTTGGCCGGGCAGCGCTCGGCGCAGGCCAGGCACTTGCCCGTGGTGTGAAACAGGCAGTAGGCCCGGTGGTTCATGCCGTAGGGCCTGGGAGTGGAGGGAAGCGCCAGGCGCGCCACCACCGAGCCCACGCGCACGGCCTTGCCCGCCGGGGTGATCAGCCCGTCGGAAAGCCCGAACGTGCCAAGGCCGCAGGCGAAGGCCGCGTGCCGCTCGGACCAGGTGGAGGCGTAGCCGTGCCGGTCCGACACCTCCCTGCGCCACTGGGGCATGAGCGCCGGGGCCACGGCGCGCACCCCGGCTTTGGCCAGCCTGCGCACCAGTTCCACGCGCATGAACTCGTTGAAGCCCTCGCCGTGCAGGCGGGCCTGGCTCCAGCGCTTGGAGGGCATGCCCTTGGCCTTGCG
Organism: Fundidesulfovibrio sp. YSD1; assembly: GCF_055397115.1. Taxonomy (NCBI): domain Bacteria; kingdom Pseudomonadati; phylum Thermodesulfobacteriota; class Desulfovibrionia; order Desulfovibrionales; family Desulfovibrionaceae; genus Fundidesulfovibrio; species Fundidesulfovibrio sp. YSD1. The sequence continues at coordinate 2,691,518 of NZ_AP043666.1, read as the reverse complement.
GTGGTCGCCCTTGGTGGCCTTGGTCTGGGGCAAGACCCAGGAGATCACGGTCAACTCCCCGGGGGCGGGGTCTTCGTCGGGGAAAGCGAGGCGGAAGGCGTCGAGCGGCCTCCAATGGAAGGGGCCGATATCCTCGGAGATGCACTCCCAGGCTTCGTCCCCGCCGGAGCAGAAGCCCACCAGCGGCGTGTCGAAGGCAGGCTCGGGAAACTGCGGGTCCAGCCGGTTTTCCCGTGAAGTGGACAATTCAAGGAGGATATCCTGGATATCAGCGGCCTTAAGCATCGGCAATCCGCTATCCACCACCTCAGAGGTTGTCAATGCCCTGGCCGAATCAGACCTACGAGGATTCGATTGGTCTTCTTTGCAGGACGTCCCAGGACCAGGAAAGGCGCGGGGCGGCAATTTCCCGGCACGAAATGTTAGCGCCCGTCACGAAGGCCGTTTCGGCCCCCTCTCGACCCAAGCCCGTTTTTCTGTCATGTTCCGCCACTTCGCAAAGCACCGGGAGGTTTTTTTCATGTCCTCAGCGCAACGCCGCATGTACATCTTCCTCCTCGTCGCCACCATCGCCTCCCAGGTGGGCATGCAGGGCTGGGTGACGCTCATCAACAACTTCGCCGTGGACGCGGCCGGGCTGGACGCCTTCGGCATGGGCCTGGTGCAGTCCGTGCGCGAGGTCCCGGGGTTTCTCTCGCTCCTGGTCATCTACCTGCTCCTGGTGTTCACGGAGCACCGCGCGGCCGCGCTCTCCGTTTTGGTGCTGGGCCTGGGCGTGTCCATGACGGGCTACCTGCCGAGCTTCTGGGGCATCGTGTTCTCCACGCTGATCATGTCCACGGGCTTCCACTACTACGAGACGCTCAACCAGTCGCTCTCGCTTCAGTACTTCAGCCTGGAGATGGCCCCGGTGGTGCTCGGCAGGCTGCGCGCGGCCTCGGCCCTGGCCAACATCGCCGTTGGCGCGGCCGTGTTCGCCCTGGCCACGCGCATGGACTACAAGCACATCTTCCTGCTCATCGGCGGGGCCGTGACGCTCATGGGCCTGTGGGCCGTGTTCCAGGACCCGTCGGACAAGTCCCTGCCGCCGCAGCACAAGCGCATGATCCTCAGAAGCCGCTACTGGCTCTTCTACGCGCTCACGTTCCTTTCCGGGGCGCGCAGGCAGATCTTCATGGTCTTCGCGGCGTTTCTGCTGGTGAAGAAGTTCGAGTATTCGCTCATGGCCATGAGCGCGCTCTTCGTGGTGAACAACCTCGTGGCCTGGGTGGCCAACCCGATCATCGGGCGCATGATCAACCGCTTCGGCGAGCGCGCGCTCATGAGCGTCGAGTACGTCACGGCCGCGCTGGTCTTCACGGTCTACGCCTACACCGACTCGCACATCCTGGCCGGGGCCATGTTCATCCTGGACAACCTGGCCTTCAACTTCGCGGTGTGCATCCGCACCTACCTGCAGAAGGTGGCGGACAAGCCCGACATCGCGCCCTCCTCGGCCGTGGGCTTCACCATCAACCACGTGGCCGCGGTGTTCATCCCGGCCATGGGCGGCTGGCTGTGGACCATAGACTACCGCATCCCCTTCCTGGCCGGGGCCGTGATGAGCGTGATGAGCCTGGGGCTCGCCCAGATGGTCAGGACCGGGCGCAACGGCTGATCGCTTCCTAATCGCGCGCCGCTCTGTTACGCCTGCCGCGAGCACCGCTCACGGAGGCATTCTGGCGATGAAGAAATACGACGGCGCGATCCTTGTCACCGGCGGGGCCGGTTTCGTGGGCTCAAACCTGGCCATGGCCTTCAAGGCCCGCTACCCCGGCCAGGAGATCCTGGTCCTCGACAACCTCAAGCGCCGGGGCTCTGAGTTCAACCTGCCGCGCCTGGCCGACGCGGGCATCAAGTTCCTCCACGGCGACATCCGCAACCCCGAGGACCTGCGCTTCGAGCGCAAGATCGACCTGCTCCTCGAATGCTCGGCCGAGCCCTCGGTGCTGGCCGGGTTCGGCGGCAGCCCGGAATACCTGGTGAACACCAACCTCACGGGCACCATCAACTGCCTGGAGATGTGCCGCGCCCACCGCGCCGACGTGGTGTTTCTCTCCACCAGCCGCGTCTACGCCTACGATCCCCTGAACGCCGTGCCCCACGCCGAGGGCGAGACGCGCTTCGTGTGGTCCGTGGAGGAAGGCCCCCGGGGCTGGTCCCCCGTGGGCGTGGCCGAGGACTTCCACATCTACGGGGCCAAGTCCATGTACGGGGCCACCAAGCTCTGCTCGGAGTTCGTGCTGGAGGAGTACCGGGCCATGTACGGGCTGCGCGGCGTGGTGAACCGTTGCGGCGTGATCGCCGGGCCGTGGCAGTTCGGCAAGGTGGACCAGGGTGTGTTCTCGCTGTGGATGCAGGCCCACCACTTCGGCAGACCGCTCGCCTACATAGGCTTCGGCGGCAAGGGCAAGCAGGTGCGCGACCTCATGCACCCGGACGACCTCTTCGACCTGATCGAGTTGCAACTCGGCGACTGGGCCACGGCCGACGGCGGAATCTTCAACGTGGGCGGCGGCCTGGACGTGAGCCTGTCGCTTCTCGAGACCACCATGCTCTGCCGCGACATCACGGGCAACACGACAGAGATCGCGGCCCGGCCCGAGAACCGCCCGGCGGACATGGCCATCTACGTCACGGACACGGCCAAGGTGCGCCGGGCCTTCGGCTGGGAGCCCAGACGCGGCGCGCGCGAAATCCTCGAGGACCTGCACGCCTGGGTCAGGAAGCACGAACGCGAGCTCGCCCTGCTGGCCAAGCTCTAACCACCCGCCGGCACAATCAAAAAACGGGGCCGGACGATCCCGTCCGGCCCCGTTTCAAGCGCGTATCCAGCCCTTTTCTAGAGCTGCCCGGGCTCGCACCCGCACGTGCCCACGTAGGTCACGCGGTCGGCGTACTCGGCCTTCTTGCCCTTGTTCCAGCGCGACACCGGGCGGTAGTAGCCCACGATGCGCGTGAACACCTCGGCCTCCTCCCCGCAGGTGGGGCACTCGAAGTGCTCGCCGGACATGTACCCGTGCTCCTTGCACACGCTGAAGGTGGGCGTGATGGAGAGGTAGGGGATCTTGGTCATGCGGAAGGCCTTGACGATGAAGTTCTTGAGCGCTTCGGTGTCGGCCACGGCCTCGCCCAGGAAGGTGTGGAACACCGTGCCGCCGGTGTAGAGCGGCTGGAGCTTGTTCTGGTGCTCGAGCGCGGCGATCACGTCCTCGCACAGGCCCACGGGCAGATTGGTGGAGTTGGTGTAGTACGGGGTGCCGTTGCCCGAGGCCTGGATGTCCGAATAGAGGTTCTTGTCGATCTTGGCCAGGCGGTAGCTGGTGCCCTCGGCCGGGGTGGCCTCAAGGTTGTAGAGGTGCCCGGTTTCCTCCTGGAAGCGGCTGGTGATCTCGCGCAGGTGGTTCAGCGTGCGCGTCATGAGCCTGATGCCCGCGTCGGTCTCGATGCCCTTGCCCAGGATGTTCAGGCAGGCCTCGTGCCCGCCCACCAGGCCGATGGTGGAGAAGTGGCCCTTGTAGCCGTTCTTCAGGTAGCGCCCCGAATAGGGGAACATGCCCTTGTCCAGGTTGTCCTGGATGAGCTTGCGCTTGAACTCCAGGGCGTCCTTGGCCAGGGCGGCGTACTCGCCCACCAGATCCAGGAAGTCCTCCTCGCCGTGGGCCAGATAGGCGAGCTTGGGCAGGTTGAGCGTGACCACGCCGATGGAGCCGGTCAAATCGCCCGCGCCGAAGAGCCCGCCCACCTTGTTGCGCAGTTCGCGCAGATCCATCTGCAGGCGGCAGCACATGGAGCGCACGTCCTCGGGGGAGAGGTCGGAGTTGATGAAGTTCTGGAAGTAGGGCGCGCCGTACTTGGCCGTGAGTTCCAAAAGGCTCGACCCGATGGGCGACTCCCAGGGGAAGTCCTCGGTGACGTTGTAGGTCGGGATGGGGAAGGAGAAGATCTGCCCGAAGTAGTCGCCCTCGGCCATGACCTCCAGGAAGGCCTTGTTGAACATGTCCATCTCGGCCTGGAAGTCGCCGTAGACCGCGTCCTGGAGCTTGCCGCCGATGATCACGGCCTCGCCCGCCACGTGCTTGGGCGGGGTGAGGTCGAAGCTCAGGTTGGTGAACGGGGTCTGGCCGCCCCAGCGCGAGGTGGTGTTCAGGTTGAACACGAACTTCTGCACGGCCTGGCGCACCTGGTGGTAGGTGAGCTTGTCGTGGCGGATGAACGGGGCCAGGTAGGTGTCCACGTTGTTGAAGGCCTGGGCCCCGGCCCACTCGTTCTGGAGCGTGCCCAGGAAGTTGACCATCTGGCCAAGCGCCGAGTCGAAGTGCCTGGCCGGCCCGGCCGAGGAGCGGCCCTCGAGGTTGAAGCCCTCGAGCAGCAGGTCGCGCAGGCTCCAGCCCGCGCAGTAGCCCGCCAGGCCGAAGGAAAGGTCGTGGATGTGGAAGTAGCCGTGGTCGTGGGCGGCGCGGACTTCCTCGGGATATTTCTCCAGGGCGTAGCGGGCCTGCACCGTGCCCGAGAGGTGCAGCATGAGCCCCTGGAAGGAGTGGGCCATGTTGGCGTTCTCGGCCACGCGCCAGTCGGCCTTGGAGAGGTAGTTGTCTATGGTGTCGGAGATGTCCAGGTAGGCGGCCTTCTGCTCGCGCAGGGCGCGCCTCTTCTCGCGGTAGATGATGAAGCGCTTGGCCACGTCGTAGAGGCGCGACTCCATGAGCACGCGCTCGACCATGTCCTGCACGTGCTCCTGCCTGGGCACATCCGCTCCGGCCAGCTTCTCCTCCACCTTCCGGGCGAGGCGCTTGGCGAGAAGGGGGTCCTGGATGCCGCTGGCCTTGAGGGCCTTAAGGATTGCCTGGGATATCCGCTCGAGCGACCAGGTCTCCAGACATCCGTCGCGCTTCTCTATCTGCAGGGGCATGCGTGGTCTCCTTGCCGCCGGGGGGCGGCACGTAGAGTTGTTCCTTGAGTGCGAAACCCTCCGGCAGCTGACGCCGGGCGGCGCGCACGTCCTCCGGGGAGAGCCCCGGAACGAGGGTGATGCGGAAAAGAAATGATTGCGGGCGTTCGCTCGCCATGGCGAACACCTGGGCAAGCGCCCCGGCTGCCTCGGCGGGCGAGACGGCCCCGCCGGTGAGCGCGGGGTAGCGCTCCCAGGGGCCCTTCACGTCCACGGCGAACACCGTGGCGGGCGAGCGCTCGAGCACCCGGGCGATCACGTCCGGGCGCATGCCGTTGCTGTCCACCTTAACGGGGAGGCCGAGCGCGGCGAGCTCCTCCACCAGGCCGGGCAAGCCCGGGTCCAGGGTGGGCTCGCCCCCGCAGACCACCACGCCGTCAAGCCAGGCTTTGCGCGCACGCAGGGCCTTCAGCACCGCGCCCGGGTCCAGGACCGGGTGGCGCGAAGGGGTGAACGCGAGCGTTGCGTTGTGGCAGGTGGGGCAGCGCAGGTTGCACCCCCCCAGGAAGAGCACGGAGACGCTCTTGCCGGGCCAGTCGCACAGCGACAGGGGCGTCACTGCCCTGACCCTGGCCCTTGGGGCCTGGTCTTCGCGGCGGGGAGGTTGCGGTTCCATGCTCATAGGCGGTCCGGGTTCAAGTAGCAGATGCAAAGGCCTGGCAAAAGCAAAAAAGATTTCGCTATGCCAGTTAGTTACGGATTTCCAAATCCACGGCGGCCGCGAAGGCGCGCCAGTGCTGCGTTTGTCAAATACGAAAAATAATACGCCCCGATCGGGTGGTGGCGTCCTGGTGCGGGAGAGCCCGCCAGGACGAAACGCGGGAACCATGGCCCGTTCGCGGAGCCTGGCCGATCATCCCCGGATACGTCTTCTGACTTCCGGCCGGGTGGTGCGCGGAGGCCTTCCCGGGTTCTCACCCAGTGGCTCCCCGCCCGTTTTCGTGCCGGTTACAGCAGCGCGCCTGTGACGGATTCACACCGTCTTCCGTTTTCCGGGGCGTACTCGCGAAATGTATGAGCCTCCCCAGGGGGAGTCAAGTTAAAAATTACAACGGCTCTATTCGCCTGACTTTTTTCTCCAGGGCTTCTCTTCCCCGGCCCTCAGGCGGCGGATGTTGTCCTTGTGCTTGGCGATGATCAGCGCGGCCACCACGGCCGTGACCGGCACGGGCGCGAACCCGGAGGCCGCCCACACCGTCACGGGCAGGCTGGCCGCCAAGAGGAGCGACCCGGCCGAGACGAAGCCCGTGAGCGCGATGGTTCCGGCGCAGGCGAGCCCGGAGACCACCGTGGCCCAGGGCGAGAGCGCCAAAAACGCGCCTATGGCAGTGGCCACGCCCTTGCCGCCCTTGAAGTTCAGAAACACCGGGAACATGTGCCCGCCCACGGCGGCCAGGGCCGCAAGCGACGGGTAGAACGCGCCCTCGGACATCTGCCAGGCCACGGCCACGGGCACGAATCCCTTGAGCGCGTCGCAGACCAGGGTGAGGACGCCGAGTTTCGTTCCGCAGAGCCTGGCCACGTTGGTGGCCCCGATGTTGCCGCTGCCGGCGGCGCGCGGGTCGATGCCCCGCGCGGCCTGGGCGATGAAAAGGCCGAAGGGGAAGGAACCGGCCAGGTAGGCCAGGGCGAGCCAGAAAAGCTTGGCGATCACGTGCTGCTCCTTGCGTGCTGTCTTGCCTGGGGCGCTGCCCGCGCCGTGGTGTCCGAAATCTGCCAGAGCGTGGCCTCGCGGTCAACGAAGCACACCCGGCCGCCATTGCAAGCGCTCAAGGCGCGGCATTGCGGGACGCCCAGCCCCCGTGGGCGGACTCCGCGCGGGCGGCGAACCCGGCCGGTCCCTACGCCCCCTGGCCGAACAGGTCGCCCACGTCGGGCTTGTCCTCGGCCTCGCGCGCGCCCGTGACCCGGAACTCGTTGGTCAGCGGGTCCACCTTGCCGATCTTCAGCCAGTAGCGCTGGCCGGGCTGCGCGCGCCCGCCCAGGGTGTCGCTGCCCGCGCGCACGAACAACTGGATCTCCGTCATCATCAGGCTGGCGAACGGGCCGCAGTCCTCCAGGGCCACGGCCTCGAACTCCCGCTCGCGGCCGTGCTCGCGCAGGAACGCGAGCTTCCAGTATCTGGGCCTGAAGCGCTGGATCTGGCCCACCGCGTCCAGGCGCGCGGAGAGGACGGGCAGCATGGCCGCCAACTCCTCGCGCGAAAAGCGCGGGGAGCCCGAGGCCAGGAAGGCCTCCACCTGGGCCAGGTTCACGAAGTCCGAGATGCGCCGAAGCGGCGAGGTGATGGGGCTGTACGCGTCGGCCGCCAGGCTCGCGTGCCTGGCCGGGCGCACGTCCAGGCTGGCCGGGGCCAGCTGCTTGACCACGCGGTGCATCTCCACGGGGTCGGTCCAGATCCCGGCGTAGCCGTGGGGGATGGAGATGTCCTGGGTGCGGTGCAGAAGCGGCACGGCCTTCTCCTGGGCCCAGGCAGCCACCGAGGCGTTGGCCAGGATCATGAGCTCGCTCACGGCCATCTGGGCCTCGGGGTGGTCCGGCGAGGGGGTGATCTCCACGCTCACCGAGTCCATGGGGCCTGAAAGCGATATCTTGGGCTCGGGCCTGTCCATGACCACGGCCCCGCGCTCCACGCGCGCCCGCCTGAGCACGGCGGCCAGAGCGGCCGCGCCCGCCACGCCGGGTTCGGCGGTCCCGGAGGCGAGGGCCTCCTCCACGAACGCGTAGGTCAGGTTCCCGGCCACACGCACCCAGCCGAGCCTGGGGGTGAACTCCGCCGTGTTCCCGGCTTCGTCCAGCACCCAATCGAGGATGAGCGCAGGGCGGTCCTCCCCGGCAACCAGGCTGTAGAGCCCGCAGCCGAGCGTCTCGGGCAGCATGTGGCTGGCCCCCTCGGGCAGGTACAGGCTGGACGCGCGCTCGGACACGGCGCGCCCGAGCGGGCTTTCGAAATCCCAGGAGAGCGTGGGCCTGGCCAGGGCCATGCTCACCTTCCAGCCCGTTGGGGTCTTCTCCACGTGGAAGGCGTCGTCGATGTCCCTGGTGGTGGGCGAGTCGATGCTCACGAAGCGCGCGGGGTCCGGGGCCTGCCTGGCCGCCTCGAAAGCCTCGCGCAGGGCCCCGGCCTCGCGGGCGAAGGCCTCGCTCCAGGCGTCGCCCGGGGCGTACCCGGCCCGGTCCAGGAGCACGTTGTGGTGCCGGTCCACGATGCCCCACTCCATGGCCAGGATCAGGGCCTGGGCGGGGTGCTCGGGCAGGCCCTTGCGCAGGCTCTGCCAGAGCGGGGCCAGCTCCTGGCTGTCCGGATCGGCCATGACCCCGCGCAGAAGGGCCTGAAGCTTGGCCGAGGCCCCCGGGTCCAGCTGGGCGGCCAGCTTGGCCGGGTCCTTGCGCCTGCCCGAGGCCCAGCCGCCCCAAAGCTCCTGGAAGAAGGCGTGGCCCGCGTTGACCACCAGCTCGCGCTCGCGCGCGGCGTCCTGCTCGGCCAGGCGCTTCTCCACGGTCTCGGCGGGGTGGACCTCGAAGTTGGGCGGCTGGAACCTGAAGTGCGTCTTCACGGCGAGCAGCGCGCGGCCCATGGCGGCCACGCGGTCCACGTCCGGGTCCTCGAAGACGAGCCCGGCGAACCACACGGCGGAATTCTGGCTGACCTCGCCCTGGGCCAGCTCCCAGATCTCCAGAGGGTCGATGGACCTGGCCAGGTCCTCGCGCCTGGCCGCGTGCTCGCGCAGTTTCTCGAGCATGGCCTCGCGGTTGAAGCTGCCCTCGAAGCGCGGCCCGATCCAGGGCAGCAGGCGCGAGGCCGTGAGCTTGGTCTCACGCTTGTTCAGGGTGTACAGGCGCAGCTTGTCGCCCGAGGCTTCCTCCACCCAGGCCACATGGGGCTCGTTGCCCTGGAGGAATTCCACGAGGCAGCCGGGGGTGGGGATGGTTTGCATGGACGGATGTCTGGTCAAGTTCGGGACGCCTCCGGCGACGAAAAAAGATGGCCGCTCGCGCGGCGCGTGAAAACAGGATCGAACCGGCCCCGGGCGGATCATTGATCCGCCCGGGGCCTTGGACGCTAATGCTTGAACGAGCGCTGCCCGGTGAAGACCATGGCCACCTGGGGCGAGGCCTCGTTGACCGCCTGGATCACTTCCCAGTCGCGGATGGAGCCGCCGGGCTGGGCGATGGCGGTCACGCCCTGGGCCAGGGCCAGGTCCACGCCGTCGCGGAAGGGGAAGAAGCCGTCGGAGACCAGCACGCTGCCGGGCAGCCCGCCCCGCTCAGCCTTGGTGGTTTCCTCGATCTCGGCCAGGGAGGCGGCCAGGGCTTCGTCGTGGGCGGCCTTGGCCGTGAGCTCGTAGATGGAGAGCTTGTGGCGCTCGAAGGCCAGGAGGTCGGCGTACTTGGTGTAGGCCTTGCGGATGGTCAGCTGGACCACGCCCACGCGGTCCTGCTCGCCGGTGCCGATGCCCACGGTGGCCCCGTCGCGGGCGAAGATCACCGAGTTGGAGGTCACGCCCGCCTCCACGGCCCAGGCGAAGAGCAGGTCGTCGGCCTCGGCCGGGCTTGGCGCGCGGGCCGTGAACACCGCGCCGTCCTTGGTCTGGGTCTTGGCCGGGAGGAAGTCGCCCGCCGAAAGGATGCGGTTGCGGAAGGAGAACTGCACCACCACGCCGCCGTCCATGAGGCTTTTCACGTCCAGGAAGGGCTCGCCCGCGTATTCGGCCAGGTGCGCGATGCCCGGCAGGGCGATGATGCGCAGGTTCTTCTTGGCCTTGAGGATATCGAGCGCGGCGGGCTCGAAGTCGGGCGCGGCCACCACCTCGAAGTACCCGGCGGAGATGAGCTCGGCCGTGGCCTTGTCCAGGGTGCGGTTGACCACGATGGCCCCGCCGAAGGCCGCGATGCGGTCGGAGAGGTTGGCGCGCTCGAAGGCCTTGGCCAGGCCCTCGGAGGTCCAGGCCGCCCCGCAGGGGTTGTTGTGCTTGAGGATCACGGCCGCGGGCTTGGCCGAAAGGTACTGGAGGATATTGAGCGCGTTGTCCACGTCGGTGAGGTTGGTCTTGCCCGGGTGCTTGCCGGACTGGATCAGGTGCTCCTCGGTGATGGCGGAGACGAGCCCGCGCTTGGGGCCCCTGAAGGCCACGCCGCCGAGTTCCAGGCCGCCCTCGGCCAGCTGGTAGAGCGCGGCGGGCTGGTCCGGGTTCTCGCCGTAGCGCAGGCCCTTGGCCTCGCCGTCGATGGTCCAGGTGCGCTTGACGAACTTCAGGGTCTGGCCGCCCAGGGTGATGGTCATGTCCCCCGGGAAGGGGTCCTCCTGGATGGTGGTGTACATCTTCTTGAGATCGCTCATGATCGGCTCCGTTTATTCGTGCTGGGACCCAGCAGATAGCACGCCCGGCCCCGGGCGGCAAACGGGCATTGGCCGCGCCGGGTTTTCGTGGTACGCGGCTCCTCGCGCAATGCGCGCGGAGGTACCGTGGAAAAAGTTCTGGTGAAGCTGGCCCGGCAGCTCAACAATTACGACGAGGCGTCCCTGACCAGCATGTGGGAACGCTACGCCGAGCAGGTGAAACGCTTCGAGCCCTCCAAGAGGTGGGAGGAGGCCGTGCTCATCCTCTCCATGATCCAGGCCGTGCGCTTCAAGAACCAGCTCTTCAACCTGAACTGGTCCGAAGGCCGCGCCCCGGGCGAGACGCCCCCCAAGAGCCTGATCGAGGCCGTGCCCAGCCACCACGGCGAGCCTCAGCCCGCCAGGGCCGCGAACAAGCCCAAGGCCAAGGTGCTCTCCTTCAGGTCCAAGGAAGAGCCGGAGGCTCCCGCTACGGAGTAGCCCCGGGGTCCTTGCCCTCTTCCAGGCCTTGCTGATCCTTCCGCGCCTCTTCCTCCGTCCGCGCTTCGTCCCTTGCCCCGGCTCGCGGCGCCGTCTCGTCCGCCGTCCCGGCCTCGGCCTGCGCTTCGGCCCGGGTCTCGCCCCCGGCCTGCGGCGCGCCCTCTTCCCCGCCCTGCCCAGGGGCCTCCTGCCCGGTTGCTTCCGGGGCGAACGAGGGGAATTCCTCGTTGTCCAGGAGCACCCAGGTCAGCTCGTGCTTGTTGTTGTGCAGGTGCACCAGGCGCGAACCGGGGTAGGCCCAGAACTTGGCGGCGGTCTCATGGTCGGTCGCTCCCTGGAACTTCAGCGTGCACACGAAGTTGCGCACCTTGCCGAAGGTGCGCCAGCGGTCCACGAGCCTCCAGAGCCTGTCCGGATAGCAGACCACGTCGCAGAAGAACCAGTCCACGGGGCCGACCTCGCGCGGGTCCAGGGCGAAGGCCGAGAGCATGCGGTAGTCCACGCCGGGCATGGCCTCCACGCGCGGTTCCAGCGGGGCCTTGTCCACGGCCAGCACGCGGCAGCCCAGGCTCGCCAGCACCCAGGTCCACCCGCCGGGGCTCGCGCCCATGTCCAGGCAGAAGCTGCCCGGGCTGGGCGCGGCCTCCAGGAGCGTGAAGAGCTCCCAGAGCTTCAGGTAGGCGCGGTTGGGCGGGTCCTTCCTGTTCTCCACGAACTGCACCTCCCCGTGGGGGAAGGGGCTCGAGCAGGTGGGCGAGGCCACGATCAGGTCGCGCTCCAGGAGCGTCCAGGACCCGAGCGGCGAGCGCGGGGGCGGCGTGCCGATGTGCACGGGCTTGGGCTTCACGGCCGGCAGCTGGGCCTCGATGAGCCGGGCGCGGCGGTGGTGCTTGGTGGACCAGAGCGCCCAGTTGCGCTGCAGGGCGCGCAACTTGTTGGCTCCGTCGGTGATGGAGTCGATGCGGATGCGCTGCGGGTCGAGCCAGATGTTCTGGGCCCAGGCCACGGGGCGCGGCGGGCCGGGCGCGAACACGAGGCGGTCCACCACCTCGGCCACGTCGCCCAGCTCGTAGACGAGTTCGTTGGTGAAGCCCTTGGGGGCGAGATAGACTGTGAATTCCATATCTTTGAGGCCCTCAAGCGGGGCGGTTGGCCGTGATCGGCTCCGGGGCGGGTTTTGCCTCCCCCCCGGCCAGCCTAATTCGTTGACAACGCTGGTGGGGTTTTTTACGCAAAAAAGCCTTTTGTGAAAGTGCTAACTTCCGGCCCTCCCGGGCCGAGGCGACAATAACCGACGCAGGCCCGGAGGGACGCTCTCCCTCCGGCGGCCCCGGGCCTTGCCCGGGCCGGGTCCGGGGCCAAGCCCCGGAGCGCTGCTCCCTGGAGGATCAATGGCTGGCATGGTGGTTCACGGCGCCCAGTGGGGCGACGAGGGCAAAGGCAAGATCGTCGACCTGCTCACCGAGCGGTCCGCGCTCATCGTCAGGTTCCACGGCGGCAACAACGCTGGCCACACCCTGGTGGTGGGCGGCGAGAAGACCGTGCTGCACCTGATTCCCTCGGGCATCCTGCACGGGGGCAAGCGCTGCGTGATCGGCGCGGGCGTTGTGCTCGACCCGGAGGTGTTTCTGGCCGAGGTGGACAAGCTGTCCTCCAAGGGCGTGGACATGTCCCCGGCGAGGCTGGCCGTGAGCCTGCGCACCCACGTGATCATGCCTTACCACAAGATGCTCGACGCGGCCCGCGAGGCCGCCAAGGCCGGCGGCAAGATCGGCACCACCGGGCGCGGCATCGGCCCCTGCTACGAGGACAAGGCCGCGCGCGTGGGCATCCGCGCCGGAGACTTCCTCGACGAGAAGCTCCTGGCCGAGAAGATCGAGCACGCCCTGTCCGAAAAGAACGCCCTCTTCTCGGGCCTCTACGGCATGGAGCCCCTGGACGCCTCCAAGGTGCTGGCGGAACTCCTGCCCCTGGCCCGGCGCGTGGCCCCCTACCTGGCGGACGTCCCGGCCATGATCCAGGAGGCCCTATCCTCCGGCGGGGGCGTGCTCTTCGAGGGCGCGCAGGGCACCCACCTGGACATCGACCACGGCACCTACCCCTTCGTCACCTCTTCGAGCTGCCTGGCGGGCAACGCGGCCGCCGGGTCGGGCTGCTCGTTGCGCGATGTCGGCGAGGTGATCTCCGTGGTCAAGGCCTACACCACCCGCGTGGGTTCCGGCCCCTTCCCCACGGAACTGAGCTGCGCCGACGGCGAGCACCTCCAGAGCGTGGGCGCGGAGTTCGGCGCCACCACCGGCCGCAAGCGCCGCTGCGGCTGGATGGACATGGTGGTGCTGCGCGAGGCCGTGCGCCTGAACGGCACCACCGGCCTGGCCATGACCAAGCTCGACGTGCTGGGCGGGCTGGACACCATAAAAATCTGCACGGCCTACCGCTACGAGGGCCAGGACATCCTCTACCCGCCCCAGCGCGAAGGCGCCCTGGGCCTGGTGGAGCCGGTGTACGAGTCCCTGCCCGGGTGGAAGGACGACGTGAGCGTCTGCCGCAGCTTCGGCGAGCTGCCCGAGGCCGCGAGGCGCTACGTGGAACGCGTGGAGGAGCTCTCCGGGGTGCGCGCGAGCATCATCTCCGTGGGTCCGGACAGGGCGCAGACCATCTACAGGGACTGATCATCCGTGGACGCCGCCTTCTTCGGGCTGCCCGCCCGACAGGACCTGGCGAGGCGGCGCATGGACCAACTGGCCGGGAACCCGCCGCAAGTGCTCGTCCTGGAGGGCGGCTCCGCCTCGGAACGCGAGGCGGCCGCCCTCTATTACGCGGCGGCCCTCAACTGCGGCTCCCCGGGCGCGTGCGGAACCTGCGAGCCCTGCGTGCAGATCAGGGACAAGGTCCACATGGACCTGGTCTTCCTGGACGGGGCCGAGCAGTCCATCAAGGTGGACGACATCCGCGACGTGCGCCAGAAGGTGGGCGAGCCCCCGCGCGGCGGCGGCCACCGCGTGGTGGTGCTCACCGAGGCCCAGAGCCTGACCCTCCAGGCGGCCAACGCCCTGCTGAAATCCATGGAGGAGCCCAGGCCCGGCAACTGCTTCGTGCTCCTGGCCCCGCAGCGCGAGAGGCTTCTGCCAACGCTGGTCTCGCGCTCCTGGGTGCTCACCCTGGCCTGGCCCGCGCCCGGGCAGGCCACCTGCGCGCTGCCGGAGAACGAGGTCTGCGGCTCGGAATGGCTCGACGCCATGGAGCGCTTCTGGCGCACGGGCCAGGGGCTCTTCGGGCTCACGGCCTCCAAGGCGAAGCTCACGCGCAACGCGGCCCAGCAGATCGTGCTGGCGCTCTCCAAGGAGCTCACCGACATCCTGGCCGGGCGGCCCCAGACCCCGCTGGCCGCGCTTCTGGGCGAGCGCCTGGGCCTAAGCGGGCTTCGCCGCCTGGACATCCTGCTCGAATCCGCCCAGGAGGCCCTGGTGGGCCAGGTGAACCCCACGCTGACCATGGAATGGCTGGCCACGCGAGTAGCCCTGTGGCTGCGCTGAAAAAACCGCGCGGTGTCCGTTCCTTTCGTGTGCGCCCGCTGTTCCTTTCCTGTGCGTAACGTCTCCATGCCCTCTTCACCAAAGAGAATCTCCTGAACCCCCAATGCAGGGCGGACGCAACACGCACGTTTCGCCATGCCCCCCCACGCACTGCCCCGCCCCGTCCCCCGGCGTTCCAGGCCGCGCGCCGCCAAGGCCACTCCGTCAGCCGCCCCGGAACGTTCCTCCCAGCGGAATAACCCCCACGCGCAGGCCTCGTAGCGAAAAAAACACAGCCCCCCCTGTTCATTTTTTCCATTTCCCTTTATGTTGTGACTGGAAGACCTGGAAAGGCTATGAACTCAGTGCGCACCATTTCAGCTTTGCTTGCCGTTTTCACGCTCCTGCTTCTGCCCGGCGCGCGCACGGGGGACGGCGCGTCCCCCGTGCGCCTGGGCATGGCCCTCAGCCTGAGCGGGGAGGCGGCGCGCATGGGAAGCTCCAGCGAAAAGGGCGTGCGACTCTGGGTGGACGAGGTCAACGCCCGCGGCGGCATCCTCGGCCGCCAAGTGGAACTCAAGGCAGTGGACGACCATTCCGACCCCGCGCGGACAGTGGAGGCCTACCGGCAACTCGCCTCGGGCGGCGCGGACCTCCTGATCGGCCCGCCCGACAGCAGCGCCTCCCTGGACGTGCTCCCCGTGCTCAAGCAGGCGGGCATGCCCTGCGTGTTCCCCATGGCCGTGTCCGACACTCTCTGGGAGGACGCCAGGGGCCTGGCCTTCGGCGTGTTCTCCCCGGCCGCGGACTGGCCCGCCGGGTTCTTCGAGATCTTGTCGCGCTCGGGCGCGTCCAGCGTGGCCATCCTCGCCGTGGACCACCCCAACCCGTCGAGAATCCTGTCCATCGCGGAGAAGTGGGCCAGGCGCTACGGCGTGGAGCCCACGCTTCAGCTCGCCCTCGCCGCGGCGGAGCTTCCGGCGGCCATCGAGCGGCTCAAGGCCGCCAAGGCCGACGCCGTGGCGGTCTGGGGCTGCGAGAGAGCCTCCGTGGCCGCCGTGAAGGCCCTCGGCAAGGCCGGGTGGCTGCAGGGCCGGTCGGCCTACGTGTCCTCCAGCCTGGCCTCAGGGGCGCTCCTGACCCTGCCCGCCAGGGAGGTGGAGGGGGTTTTCACCGCCCTGCCCTGGGACATCCGCGCCTCGCAGGCCTTTCCGGACGGGCCGCGCTTCGTGCGCGCCTTCAGGGCCGCCCACGGCCAGGACCCGGACTACATGGCCGCCGCGTCCTACGCGGCCTGCCAGGTGATCGAGGCCGCTGTGGCCAGGGCCCGCGCGCTGGACAAGGAAAGCCTGCGCCAGGCCCTCTCGGGCCTGGAGACCCTGACCGTCATGGGGCGCTACGGCGTGGCCCCCTCGGGCATGCAGCTGCGCCAGATGCCCCTGACCCTGCAATGGCAGAAGGGCAAGCGCGAGGTGGTCTGGCCCGAAACCATGCGCACGGCGCTTCCCGCAGTGGCGAGGTGACGGATGGTGTTCAACAGGCTCTCCTTCCGGCTGGCCCTGCCCGTGGTGGTGGGGGCGCTCGCGCTGTGGGGCGTGCTCGGGCTCATGGCCCTGGACGCCATCTCGCGCTTCGCCAGCGAGCGCGCCGAGCGCGGCCTTGGCAGCCACGCCCGCGAGGTGAGCGACATCCTGGGCGACTCCTACGACCACCTGCTCCTTTCCGGCAAGGCCAACGACCCGGCCGAGCAGCGCGTGGCCAGGGGCAGGACGCTCTCCAGGCTCGAGAAGCACCTGCGCCTGACCGGCACCCCGGCCGTGGTGGTGGACGACAAGGGCTCCATCCTGCTCAGCCACATGATCGCCGCGCCCGGCCCCCTGGCCGACCTGCGCCTGCCGCCGGACACGGCCGTGCTGGTCGAGCAGGGGGGCTTCAAGCGCTTCGTCTACCAGATCGACTCCTCGCTCTGGGGCTGGCGCGTCATGCTGGCCGAGGGCGGCTCCGAGTACGCGCGCGTCTCGCGCGAGATCACGGCCATGTACCTCCAGGCCGGGGCCGTGCTGGTGGTCGTGCTGGCGGGCTTCTTCTACTGGATCAGGCGCACCGTGGCCTGGCCGGTGAAGCACATCGCCCGGGCCCTGGAAAAGGGCGAGCGCCCGGTGTTCGAGGGCATCGAGGAGTTCGCCTCGCTCACGCGCTCCATCGGCCGGATGATGGACTCGCTGGCCGAGCGCGAGCGCCTGGTGCGCATCGGGCGCACCTGGTACCGCCAGATGTTCGAGTCCGCGCCGGTGATGATGTTCACCCTGACCTCGCGCGGCTGGTTCGGCGGCGTGAACCGCAGCCTGTGCGACCACACGGGCTTCAGCCGGGAGAAGCTCCTCTCGAGCCCCGCGTCCGAGATCCTCTCCGTGGACAGGCACTACCTGGAGGCCCTCTGGAAGGGCCTGCCGCTCCGGCAGGTGGAGGCCCAGCTGCGCACGTCCCGGGGCGCGGCCAGGCAGGTGGTGCTGGACGCCCTGCTCACCGAGGACCACTCGGGCGAGCGCGTGGTCCTGGCCGTGGCCACGGACGTCACCGACCGCCTGAAGAGCGAGCGCGAGCTCATCGCGGCCAAGGAGGCGGCCGAGGAGGCCAACCTGGCCAAGAGCGAGTTTTTGGCCAACGTCAGCCACGAGATCCGCACGCCCCTAAACGGCGTGCTGGGCATGCTCCAGCTCCTGGAGAAGTCGGCCCTGACCGCCCGCCAGCAGGGCTGGGTGTCCAACGCCCTGGAGTGCGGCAGGTCGCTGCTCACCCTGCTTGGCGACATCCTCGATTTTTCGAGCCTGGAGGCAGGCAACCGCCAGTGCGTGCTGGAACCCTTCGCCCCGGGCGGGATACTCTCCGAGATCGCCCAGCTCTACTCCCGCCAGGCCCAGGCCAAATCCCTCGCGCTCACGGTCCAGGCGGACCCGTCGCTCCCGCGCACGCTCATGGGCGACGGGGGCAGGCTCAGGCAGGCCCTCTTCAACCTGACGGGCAACGCCGTGAAGTTCACCGGATCGGGCTCCGTGACCCTCGCGGTGGAGCCCGTGGCCTCGGACGAGACGGGCGTCACGCGCCTTCTCTTCACCGTGCAGGACACGGGCATCGGCATCGCGGAGCAGAAGCTGGCGGTCATCTTCCAGCCCTTCACCCAGGCCGACGGCTCGCACACCAGGCGCTACCAGGGCGCTGGCCTGGGCCTGGCCATCGTCAAGCGGCTGGTGGAGCTCTGGGGCGGAACGCTGGAGATCGACACCGCGCCCGGCGAGGGCACGGCAGTTCGCTTCACCATGCCCGTGCACCAGGCCCCGGAAGGGACCCAGGCCCCCCTGGCCGCCCCGGCCTACCCGGACGAGAGGCAGGCGGGCGGGCGCGTGCTCCTGGCCGAGGACGACCCCATCAACACGGTGATGACCATGGACATGCTCGAAAGCCTGGGCTACCGCGCCACCATCGTGGAGAACGGCGCGCAGGCCCTGAAAGCCCTGGCCCAGGAGGACTTCGACTGCCTGCTCATGGACATCCAGATGCCCGAGATGGACGGGCTGAGCGCCACGCAGACCATCCGCGCCTCCCAGGGCCTGGGGGAGAAGACGCGCGTGCCCATCGTGGCCCTGACCGCCCACGCCCTGCCCGGCGACCGCGAGCGCTTCCTGGCCGCGGGCATGGACGACTACCTGGCCAAACCCGTGGAATACGACGACCTGGCCGGGGTGCTCGCCCGGGCCATGAGCAAGCCCTGGCGGCAGCGGCCCACCTGATCCCCGCCCCCCTATCAAGCCCCGGCGAAAAGCGTTAGGCTCCGGCCCATGGAAAAGCACCTCTGCATCCACGGCCATTTCTACCAGCCCCCGCGAGAGGACCCCTGGCTGGGCGCCATCCTGCCCGAAGGCAGCGCGGCCCCGAGCCTGGACTGGAACCGGCGCATCACCCGCGAGTCCTACGCGCCCCTGGCCCGGGCCAGGCGCCTGGACGGCTCCGGGCGCATCCGCGAGGTGATGAACTGCTACGAGTGGCTGAGCTTCAACGCCGGCCCCACCCTGCTCTCCTGGATGGCCTCCGCCGACCCGGACACGGTGCGCCTGATGGTGGAGGCCGACCGCGCGAGCCTCGCCCGTCTGGGCCACGGCAACGCCATGGCCCAGGTCTACCACCACCAGATCCTGCCCCTGGCCAGCCAGCTGGACAAGGAGCTCGAAGTCTCCTGGGCCGTGGACGACTTCACGGCCCGCTTCGGGCGCGCGCCCGAAGGCATGTGGCTCGCCGAGACCGCCGTGGACCTGGCCACCCTCGAGGTGCTCGCCGCAAACGGCCTCTCCTTCACCGTGCTGGCGCCCGGCCAGGCCAAGGCAGTCGGGCCCCTGACCAACGGCCAGTGGACCCCGGTGGACGCCTCCACACTGGACATCCGCCTGCCCTACCTGGTCAAGCTGCCCTCGGGGCGCTCCATCAGCGTGTTCTTCTACGACGGCCCGCTCTCCCAGGCCGTGGCCTTCGAGCGGTTGCTGGCCGACGGCGAGGGCTTCTGGCGCAGGCTCTCCCAGGCTGCGAGCCCGGGGCTTTTGGCCCTGGCCACGGACGGCGAGACCTACGGCCACCACTTCACCTTCGGCGAGATGGCCCTGGCCTTCGTGCTGGACCAGGCCCGCCAGGGCCGCGACGGCGTGAAGCTGACCAACTTCGCCGCCTTCCTGGCCGCCAACCCGCCAAGGATGCAGGTGAAACTGCACGAGCCCTCGGCCTGGAGCTGCGCCCACGGCGTGGAGCGCTGGCGCTCTGACTGCGGCTGCTCCACGGGCGGCCACCCCGGCTGGAACCAGCGCTGGCGCGCCCCCCTGCGCTCGGCGCTCCAGCGCGCCAAGGACCTGGCCGACCAGCACTATTTCCAGGCCGGGGCTTCGGTCTTCGCGGACCCGCGCGAGGCCCTGACAGCCTACGGCAAGGTCCTGGCCGGGCTCACGGACCAGGACGTGTTCGCGGCCGCGCACTTCAGGAAGAAACTTTCGAAAGCGGACCAGGCCAGGGCCTGGAAGCTCCTGGCCATGCAGCAATGGGGGCTTTCCTCCCTGGCCAGTTGCGCCTGGTTCTTCGACGAGATCTCGCGAATCGAGCCGGTCAACGCCCTGACCTTCTGCCTGCGGGCCATGGAACTGGCCCAGCGCACGGACGGGCCGGACATCGAGCCCGAGCTGGTCTCCATCCTCGAGCAGGCCGTGTCCAACATCCCCGAGTTCGGCGACGGGGCCTTGATCTGGCGCACCATGGTCAAGCCGCGCCAGGAGTCCCGGGCCTCGCTAACGGCCCAGGCCCTCCTGACCCTGTGGGCGGGCGGGCGCATGCCCGCGCCCGGCGAGTCCGCCGAGGCGGCCTGGCCCGGGGTGCGCGTGTCCGTGACGCCCTCCTCGCCATGGGAGGGCAAGGCGTCCATCTCCTGGGCGCTGGAGACCGGCTCCGAGGACGTGGCCTGGAAATGGGACGGGCTTGAGGCCCGGGACGACGTCCTGGCCTGCCCGGTGTCCGTGTCCTGGCCCGGGGGCGGGGAAGCCTTCGTGCCGCGCTCCCTGCCCGTGAACAAGCGCCAGGGCCTGGCCGACGCCTTCGCCGTGGCCGCCTCGGACGAACTCTGGGAGGCCGCGTCCAAACGCATGGCCGCTGGCGCGCCCCTGGTCACGGAGCTCCAGGAGGCGCAGGCCACCATGACGCTGGCCCCGCGCTGGGCGGGCATGTGGGCCGCGCTGGCCTGGGCCTACGTCTGGGGGCTTGACGTTTCGGGCAAACGGCGCGAACTGCTGCTGGCCTTTCTGCGCCAGAGCTGCGGCTGCGGCTTCGAACGCGCCGGGCTGATGGAGCGTGTGAACGCCCGCGCCCTGGCCGAGGCCGGGGGGGCGTCGCCCGACTGGGCCGCGCTCTCGCTCATGGTGGAGCGCGTGCGCGAACTGGGCCTGCCCGAGGACTGGTGGGCCCTGCAGAACCTCCTCTGGGACAACCCGCCAACCGGCGCGCAGGCGCGCGCCTTTGCCATGCTGATCGGATTTAGCGAATGAAAGTGAAAGACATACCGCTCAAGGAACGCATCATCTTCGCCCTGGACGTGGACAGCGCGGACGAGGCCCTGCGGCTCGTCGGCACGCTCGGCTCCACGGTGGGCTACTACAAGGTCGGCCTGCAACTGTTCCTGGCCGAGGGCTTCGGGCTGGTGGAGCGCATCATCGGCATGGGCCACAAGCTCATGCTCGACCTCAAGTTCCTGGACATCCCCCAGACCACGGGCATGGCCATGCGCGAGGCCGCCAGGCGCGGCGTGCACCTGGCCACCATCCACGCCCACGTTTCGAGCGTGACGCGCGCGGCCGTGGCCGAGGCCGGGACAGCCAAGGTGCTGGGCGTCACCGTGATGACCAGCTACGGCGAGGCCGAGCGCGCCGAACTGGGCTATCCGGGCACCATCGAGAATCTGGTGCGCGACCGCGCGGGCATCGCCCTGGCCGCCGGGTGCGCGGGCGTGGTGGCCTCGGCGCGCGAGGCAGCCATGCTGCGGAGCGTCTACGGGGATGATTTCCTGATCGTGACCCCGGGCATCCGCCCGGCGGACCACGCCGCCAAGGACGACCAGACCCGGGTGATGACGCCGGCCAGGGCCATCGCCGCAGGAGCCGACCACCTGGTGGTGGGCAGGCCCATCGCCCGCGCAGGCGACCCGGCGGCCATGGCGGCGCGGATGCTCGAAGAGGTGGCGGAGGTCCTGGGCTAGGGCGGATTTTACTGGAGAGGGCGCCGCCCTCTCCAGACCTCTCCCGGCAGGGGGTTGATCCCCCTGCACCCTCTATTAGCTTCGCGCAGCTCTCCGCTACTCTTGCTCCCCGGCGACCCACCGCTCCCAGGCCGCCCTGGCGCGCGCCGCGTAGAGCGCCTTGCGCGAGTCCTTCTTGGCGCGCTCGGTGAGCTCCGGCGTGAGCCCGTAGTTCACGTTGGAGGGCTGGAAGTTCTTGGCGGGCCTGGCCAGATGCGCGAGCAGCGCGCCCAGCGCGGTCTCCACGGGCGGGGCGGTCAGGCCCTTGGCCAGGTGCAGCCCCAGCCACAGGCCGCAGGCCGCGCTCTCCACGTAGCCCTCCACCCCGGTGATCTGCCCGGCCAGGTGCACGCCCGGGCGGGCGATCAGTTCCAACGAGGCGCTCAGCACCTTGGGCGCGTTCACGTAGGTGTTGCGGTGGATGGAGCCCAGGCGCGCGAACTCCGCGTTCTCGAGCCCCGGGATCATCCGGAAGATGCGCTCCTGCTCGGGGTACTTGAGCTTGGTCTGGAACCCCACCATGTTGTAGGTGGACTGATCCGCGTTCTCCGGGCGCAGCTGCACCACGGCGTAGGGACGCCTGCCTGTGCGCGGGTCTGTCAGCCCCACGGGCTTGAGCGGGCCGAAAACCAGGGTCTTGAAGCCGCGCTCGGCCAGGGCCTCCACGGGCATGCAGCCCTCGAAGTGGATCTCCTTCTCGAACTCGCGCGGCACCACCTTCTCTCCGGCCAAAAGCGCGGCGTGGAAGGCCTCGTACTCGTCCTTCTCCATGGGGCAGTTGAGGTAGTCGCCCTCGCCCTCCTCCCAGCGCGACTGCGAGAACACCCTGGTTCGGTCGATGGAGTGCGCGTGCACGATGGGCGCGATGGCGTCGTAGAAGTAAAGGCTGCCCGAGCCTATGGCCTCGGCCAGGCTGGCCGCCAATTCCGGCGAGGCCAACGGCCCCGCCGCCACCACGATCTTGTCGAACCCGGCCAGGGCGGGGTCGGCGAGCGAGGCGACCTCGCGGCGCTCAAGCGTTATCAGGGGCTCGGCCTCCACGGCGCGGGTCATCTCGCGGGCGAAGAGCTCGCGGTCCACCGCCAGGGCCTTGCCCGCCGGGACCGCCGTGGCCCTGGCCGCGCGGATCACCTCGCTGCCCAGGCTCTCCATCTCGCGCTTGAGAAGGCCGACTGCGCTGTCGGCCTCGTCCGAGCGCAGCGAGTTGGAGCAGACCAGCTCCGCGAGATCCGCCCCGGTATGGGCCGGGCTCGAGCGCTGGGGCCTCATCTCGTAAAGCGTCACCTTCATGCCTGAGCGCGCCAGCGCCAGGGCGCATTCGCACCCGGCCAGCCCGCCGCCGATCACCGCGAACGTCGTCACCGTTCAGAGCCTCCTTGCCATGACTTGGCGAAAACCGTAGATTTACGGACCCGACGCCTGGCTCACAAGGGAAAAATGGAACCGCTCCTTCGCCTCGAATCCCTGCGCACGGTCTTCGACACCGCCGCCGGGCCCGCCACCGCAGTGGACTCGGTCAGCTTCGACCTCGCCCAGGGCGAGACGCTGGGCCTGGTCGGCGAATCGGGCTGCGGCAAGACCGTGCTCTCGCTCTCCATCCTGGGCCTCACCCCGCCGCCGGGGCGGCTGGCGGGCGGGCGCGCGCTGTTTTCCGGGCGCGACCTCGCGGCCATGGCCCCGGAGGAGCTCAGGCGCGTGCGCGGGGCCGAGATCGGCATGATCTTCCAGGAGCCCATGACCTCGCTCAACCCAGTGATGCGCGTGGGCATGCAGGTGGCCGAGCCGCTCATGCTCCACTCCGGGCTGACGAAGCGCCAGGCGCTTTCGAGCGCGGCCGGGCACCTGGCCCGCGTGGGCCTGCCCGACCCGGAGCGCACCCTGGCCGCCTACCCGCACGAACTCTCCGGCGGCATGCGCCAGCGCGTGATGATCGCCATGGCCCTGGCCTGCGGCCCCAAGCTCCTCATCGCGGACGAGCCCACCACCGCGCTCGACGTGACCATCCAGAAGCAGATCCTGGAGCTCATGGACTCCCTGGCGCGCGGCCAGGGGCTCTCCATGCTCCTCATCACGCACAACCTGGGCGTGGTGGCCCGCACCTGCGACCGCGTGGGCGTGATGTACGCGGGCAGGCTCGTGGAGCTCTGCACCGTCCAGGACCTTTTCGCGGGCTCCCTGCACCCCTACACCCAGGGGCTCATGGCCTCGCTGCCCAGGCTCGGCTCGCGCCACGTGCGCCTGAGGCCCATCGAGGGCGCGGTGCCGCCGCTCACGGCCCTGCCCCCGGGCTGCCACTTCCACCCGCGCTGCCCCCACGCCTTCGAGCCTTGCGCCAAGGACATCCCGCCCATTTTCCGGCCCGCGCCCGGGCGCGAGGTGCGTTGCTGGCTGCACGCCGGGGAGGCCGCCGCATGAGCGCGCCCTGCCTGGAATTCAGGAACGTTCGCAAGACCTACAGCACCAGGCGCGGTTTTTTGGGCAAGGTGCACGAGGTCGCGGCCGTGGCCGGGGTGGACCTGGCCGTGGCCCCGGGCGAGACGGTCGGGCTCGTGGGCGAATCCGGCTGCGGCAAATCGACGCTGGCGCGCATGGCCGTGCGCCTGGAGCCGCCCACCAGCGGCGAAATCCTTATCGAGGGCAAGGACATCTGGCACGACCCGGGCATCCCCGGGCGCATGCCCGAACTCGCCCAGATGGTCTTCCAGGACCCCTTCTCCTCGCTGGACCCACGCATGACCGTGGCCCAGTCCGTGGGCGAGGGCTTGGCCGCGCGCGGCGCGGGCGACAAGGCGTCTCGGAAAAGGCGCGTGCTGGAGCTCCTGGACATGGTCGGGCTGACCCCGGCCCACGCGGACCGCTACCCGCACCAGTTCTCCGGCGGGCAGCGCCAGCGCGCCGCCATCGCGCGGGCCCTGGCCCTGAACCCCAGGCTGGTGGTCTGCGACGAGCCGGTCTCTGCCCTGGACGTGTCCATCCAGGCCCAGGTCATAAACATCCTGGAAGACCTCAAGAACCGCCTTGGCCTGACCTACCTCTTCATTTCTCACGACCTGGCCGTGGTCAGCCACCTGAGCGACCGCGTGGCCGTGATGTACGCGGGCAGGCTCGTGGAGCTGGCCCCCGCGGGCGAGCTTTACGCCGCGCCCCTGCACCCCTACACGCGCGCGCTGCTGGCGGCCATCCCCGCGCCGGACCCCTCGGCCCGCCACAAGCGGGGCGAAGAGGCAGCGGAAACACGCGCCCCGGGCCCAGGCTGCCCCCTGGCCGCGCGCTGCGCCGAGGCCGTGCAAGGCTGCGCGGAAGAACCCGCGCCCTGGCGCGAGGCGGCCCCGGGCCACTTCGTGCGCTGCCACGCCCCAAGCGATTGAAACAACAAAAGGAGTCTTTATACCATGCTGGGCAACCAGGATAACCTGATCAAGGACATCGTGCGCGTCTTCATCTTCGAGAACTGGGCCAGATTCTACTACACGGCGGAGCAGGACGGCAAAACCGTGCTGGACATCCCCGAGGACGTGCTCGAGGCCTGCCGCAAGGCCCACCCCGACCTGGTGGCCCTGCTGGAGGAGACCAACAAGGCCGAGATCACCCCCGAATCCTGCCTGAAGAACGTGGGGGCGTTCGTCTGCCGCCTGCTGGACGGCGAGAAGTACCCGGGGGGCAAGGTGCTCCCGGCCCTGGATTCCAAGGCCTTCAAGATCGAGATGCACATGTTCTTCATGTGGCAGCGCGGCCACGAGCGCTACCTGGACGAGCGCGCCATGACCTTCGACGAATGGATGGAGATGTTCGTCAACTGGCGGCTTCTGGACGAGGTCAAGGCCTTCCAGGCCAAGCTGGAGCAGTCGCCGGAGCAGGCCCAGGCCGCTTCGGGCAAGACGCACTAGGGGCGAAAGACAAACCGGAGAGGGCGCCGCCCTCTCCGGACCTCTCCCGCCAGGGAACGATGTTCCCTGGACCCTTCACGGCTTCGCGCCGTTCACCAGCCGCATGTTCGCGTCCGGATGCCCCTTGGTTGGGCGAGCCTGGCGCGCAAGCGGCGACGGATAGTCTTCCCCCATCGATCCCGAACGCCGCGCGCCGGGCGCACAGCCATGCTCCGCGCTTAATCTTAACCCTCTTCCGGAATCCGCAGCACCTTCACGTTCACGAACTCCATGAGGCCCTGCACCCCGAGCTCCCGGCCGAACCCGGAATCCTTGACCCCCCCGAAGGGCAGCCTGGGGTCGGACTTCACCAGCGTGTTCACGGCCACGGTGCCCGCCTCCAGAAGCCCGGCGAGCTTTCGGCCCATGCGCCCGCTCTTCGTCCAGACGCTGGCCCCGAGCCCGAAGCGGCTGGAGTTGGCCAGCCACAGGGCCTCCTCGGCGTTCTCCACGGAGGTGATGCTGGCCACGGGCCCGAAGACCTCCTCCTCGAACACGGGCATCCCGGGCCGCACCCCGGCCAGCACCACCGGCCGGTAGTAGAACCCGGGACCCTCCACGGGGCCGCCCTCCAGCACCACGCGCGCGCCCATGGCCACGGACTCGCGCACCTGCCGGTCGAGGTTGTCGCGCAGATCCCTTCTCGCCATGGGGCCGATGCGCGTTTCGGCGCGCGTGGGGTCGCCCATGGGCAGGATGGACACGGCCTTGGCCATGCGCTCCTCGAATTCGTGCGCCACGCCTCGCTCCACGAGAAACCGCTTGGCCGAGACGCAGGTCTGGCCCGCGTTGTAGAAGCGCGCGGCCACGGCCGTGGTCACGGCGAGCTTGAGGTCCGCGTCGGCCAGGACGATGAACGGGTCGGACCCGCCGAGCTCCAGCACGGCCTTCTTGAGCGAGCGCCCGGCCGCCTCGGCCACGGCCGCGCCGGCGCGGCAGGAACCGGTCAGGCTCACGGCGCGCACGCGCCGGTCCGCGATGACGTCCGCCACGCGGTCCTCGGGTATGACCAGCACGCGCAAGAGGTCCGCCGGGAGGCCGCTCCCGGCCATGATCTCCTCCATGGCCAGGGCGCAGCCCGTGACCGTGGGCGCGTGCTTGAGCAAAAAGGAGTTGCCCGCCATGAGCACCGGCGCGGCGCAGCGCATCACCTGCCAGAGCGGGAAGTTCCAGGGCATGATGGCCAGCACGGCGCCGAGCGGCTCGAAGACGATGCTCGCGCCTTCGGGCGCGCCTTCGGGCTTCTGGGGCGCAAGCATGGCCGGGGCGTTGTCCGCGTAGAAGCGGCAGACGTTCACGCAGCGCTTGACCTCTGCCAGGGCCTCGCCGCGCGGCTTGCCCATCTCCAGGGTGATGAGGCCGGACAGGCGCTCGGTGGACTCCTCGAAAAGGGCGGCGGCGCGGTGCAGGATGGCTGCGCGCTCATCCAGGCGGTGGTTGCCCCAGCACGTCAGCGCGGAACGGTTCGCGGTGAGGATGGCCTCCACCTGCGCCTGGGAATGTTCTTCGTACTCGGCCGTGACCTGGCCCGTGGCGGGATTGATGCTCTTCACTGATAGGCCCTCGAAAAAAAACGTCCGGCCGTGGCGGCCGGACGTTCCGGGTAACTCTTACGTGGCGCGAAGTCCAGCGGACGGGCGCTACTTGCCCATGGCCAGATGCTTGCCCTGCTGGTCCTGCTGTTGGGCGGCCACGATCTTGAAGCCCTCCTCCACCAGCTTGGTGGCCTCCCGGGCGCGCACGCCCCGGTTGCGGGCCCCGAGCACCACGGCCACCAGGCGGGTGCCCCCGCGCTTGGCCGTGACCACGATGTTGAAGCCGGACGAGCAGACGAAGCCGGTCTTCAGGCCGTCCACGCCCTCCACCCTTCCGAGCAGGGAGTTGGAGTTGTGGCGCACGCGGTTGTTGTGGGTGAACTCGGTCATGGAGTGGATGGAGAGCGTCTCGGGGAAGCGCTTCAGGTAGGCGCTGGCCAGGATGGCCATGTCCCGGGCGGTGGTCACCTGGCCCTCGGCGGGCAGGCCGTTGGGGTTGAAGAACTGGGAGTTCGTCATGCCCAGCTCCTTGGCCTTGCGGTTCATCTCGTCCACGAAGGGCTGCACGGAGCCGTTGCCCAGGTATTCGGCCACGGCCACGCACCCGTCGTTGGCCGAGGCCACGGCGATGCCCTTGATCAGGTCCTCCAGGCGCACTGTCTCGCCCGCCTTCAGGCGCATGTTGGAGCCGCCCGCGTGGCTGGCGTCCTGGCTGACCGGGATGAGGTCGTCCGGCTTGAGCGTGCCGTTCTCCAGGCGTTCGTTGATCAGGTAGAGCGTGAGGACCTTGGTGAGCGAGGCCGGGGCGATGGGCTGGTCGGCCTCCTGGGCGAAGAGCACGCGGCCGGTTTCGGAGTCGATGGCCATGGCGGCCTTGGTGGTCACGCCGAACTCGCCCTTGAAGGAATCCGGCAGGGCCACGGCCGGGGCTTTCGCCGGGGTCGTGTCCTCGCTGCGCTTGCGCTGCTTGGATTTGGCCTTGGCCTGGTCCTGCCTGGCCGGGGCTTCCTTCTTCTTGGAGACCTTGGCCGGGGCGTCCTTCTTCTTGTCATCCGCCTTGGCGGACTTGGACGCCTTGGAAGACTTGGAGGATTCGGCCGCCGCCTTCTTCGAGGAAGTCTTGCCGGCCGCCTGGACCTGCTTGGACTGCTTCTTGTCGGTCGCGGTGGATTTGGCGTGAACGACCGGAGAGGAAAACACCAATGCGAGGATGGTAAAGGCGGCTGCGAACACCGTCCATTTGCGCATTCCGTGGAACTCCTTGGCGGCTTGCCGCCGGATTTCGTCATGTCCCGGCGGTCGATTGCAGGCCGGCCCGCCGTCACCCCGGCAGGACGTCCATCCAAGGACGGACGCCGCGCGGCCGTGTCAGGCGGGTCGAGAACTGCCTAGCGCAGGGACCCTGAACCGGGCAACCATTTTTTTTGTTTTATTTCCAAAACAAGATATCACTGCTGTAATGATGCAGTATCGCGAGCCGATGCAACAGTGCGTTGCTTGGCCGGATCATTGCTTGGGAGCATCCTGGGCAGGCTTCTCTTCTTTCTGGCTATCTTGCTGATTATCTTTAATTTTTTCTGTTTCCGGCTTGGGCTGCTCCGCATTGGCGGAAGGCTGCGGAGCGGCGTCCTGCCTGGGCGCGGGCGGGGTCAGCCTGGAGAGGTCGCCTTCAAGCTGGCTCACGAGGAGTTCGGCCGCCGTGGCGATGGAGCGCAGGTCGGATTTCGCGTACGCGTTGCGCGCGGCCACGATGTTGCCCGAGGCCACGTCGATGAGCCGCGCGTCCATGCGCACCGACGCGCCCGTCCTGGCCACGGACCCGGTGAGCACCCCCTGGGCCCCCACCATGCTGCCGATGGCCTGGGCGGCGGTGGCCGGGGCGTTGGAGCCCTTGCCGAACTGCATCTCGTCCAGCACCTTCTTGATGGCGGCTCGCTCCACCACGGCGAAGGAGCCGGAGTTGACGGCGGCCGTGATGAGGAATTCCGCGCTCACCCGGCCCAGGTTGTCCTTCTCCGCCTCGGAGGTGACGGGATCGAACTCCAGGATGGCGATCCTGAAGGAGGCGGGCTTGGCCTGGGCGGCCGCGAGGGCCGGCAGGGTCAGGATAGCTAAAATGACGAGCCAGATTGCGTACTTGCGCATAAGAAGTCCCTCCGGACCCGGCGGACCATACTAGGAAGCGCCTGCCCCCGCAAGGGCGGCCCGCTTCGCCCAAAAAGAGAGCGCCTCGCGGCCATGCCGCGAGGCGCTCGAAAGAGGCTTGGTTTCTCTGCCTACTGGCGCACGGAGCGCTCGAAGCGCGACTCCTTGCGCTCGATCAGGTAGCGGGCGAAGTCCTGGGCGTCCATGAAGACCACGTCGGGCGAGCCCTGGCCAAGGCCCAAGGGCGCGAATTGGCCGAGCATGCCCGCGTCCTCGTGGATCCACCACTTGCCCGCGGGGATGCGCGTGCCGCAGCAGGGGCTCGTCATGGCCTCGGCGGCGTAGCCCCAGCGCTGGCCCTTGAGCTTGGGCATGTTGGTGCACACGCTCTCCACCAGGGCGTCGATGTCGGCGTCGGTGATCTCGTGCTTGCGCTTCCAGTAGTCCAGGCGGCGCACTTCCACGGCCAGCTTGCGGATCTCGCCGAAGAGCTCGTCCAGGGTGGGCTCGGCGTGGGAGAAGGTGCGGCGGCGCTTGTCCGGGTCCATCACGTGGAAATAGGCGTAGCCGCCCGAGGGCTGCTCTTCGCCGGTCTTGGCCACCTCGAACCCCTTGGGCAGCACGTCGGCCACCAGGCGGCGCAGGTGCATGGGAACGCTGTTCATCTCTAAGCTCTCGAAATATATAAATTTGTAATAATGTCTAGCTGTTGAGCCCGTTGTTATTATGCCCAGTCGCTTTACTTGTAAAGGGCTGATGCGTTACATTTCCGCGCGCGACGTGCGCGCACGCGCGTCCAAAACCCGTCCCTTCCCGGAGCAAAGGCATGAAATACATCATTTTCGAGGATTTCGCCGGGCACCCCGCCCCGATCCTCTTCCCCGGCAGGATCAGCCACGGCGAAATGCGCGAGCTGGTGCCCTACTCGGCCGTGATCTCGGCCGGGTACGTCGAGGCCGACAACGGCCGTTTCCGGGTGCACGGGCATTCCGTGTCGCTCGGGGCGAAATCGCGCCCCGAGGACCTGGCCGTGATCCTCGAGCACATGGCCCCCGAGGCCTAGATTTTTGCCGCCTTCGAGTATAAGGGAGCATTTCGGCGTCCTGCCGACTCACATCATTCATCTGGAGAATACCGTGGAAGAATTCGAGATCGATCCCCAGGATCTGCTCCTGGAAAACGCCCTGCGCGTCGTGTTCAAGGCTGGCGAACTGCTCGACAACGAGGCCATCAGCGCCACCGAGCTCAAGGACGTCTCCGGCGCCCTGCGCGACGCCACCGAGATCATCCTCTCCATCGAAAGCGCCTGCGGCTGCGGCCACGACCACGAGGAAGCCGAGTAGCACCCGCCGATGGCCGTACTGCACAAGGCGCTGTTCATCCTGTTCTTTCCGCTGCTGACCGTCGCGGTCAGCAGCCTGTGCTGGCTCACGGCCGGCATCGGCGAGAACGCAAGGCTGGCCCACTGGTTCGAACGCCAGTGGGCACGCCTGGCGCTCGCCCTGGCCGGGGTGCGCGTGAAGGCCGACCTCAACGCGCTGGACCCGTCGCAGCCTTACGTCTTCGTGGCCAACCACCAGAGCCACTTCGACATCCTGGTGCTCTTCGCCACGCTCAAGCACTGGAACGTGCGCTTCGTGGCCAAGGAGGAGCTTTTCAAGATCCCCCTCTTCGGCCACGCCATGCTGCGCACCGGGCACATCCCCATCCTGCGCGAGAACTCCCGCAAGGCCATGAAGTCCATCGACGACGCGGTTGAGGCCTCCAGGCGCGGCGTGAGCGTGCTCATCTTCCCGGAGGGCACGCGCAGCCGCGACTGCTCCACCCTCGGCGACTTCAAGATCGGCGGCATGATCATGGCGCTCAAGTGCGAGCGGCCCGTGGCCCCTGTCATCGTCACGGGCACCATGGACGTGCTGAAGCGGGGCCGCAAGCTCCCCTCGCCCGGCGAGGTGCGCGTCACGGCGCTCGCCCCGTTCGACCCCAGGCAACGCTTCACCATCAAGAAACGCGAGGAATTCAAGGGCTGGCTCAAGGACCACATGGAAACCGCCTACCAGGAGCGCAAACGATGCCGGACGGCGTGACCCTCTACCCGCTGGGAGGACTCGGCGAGATCGGGATGAACTGCATGGCCGTGAGTTCCGGCGACACCATGGTGCTCGTGGACTGCGGCCTGATGTTTCCCGAGGACTACCTCTTCGGCGTGGACGTGGTCATCCCGCGCTTCGACTTCATCCTGGCGCGCAAGGAGCAGCTCAAGGCCATCGTGCTCACCCACGGCCACGAGGACCACATCGGCGCGCTGCCCTGGCTGCTGCCCTACGTGGACTGCCCCATCTACGGCTCGCCCTTCACCCTGGCCCTGGTCTCGAAGAAGCTCGAGGAGCACGACCTGCTCAAGTTCGCGGACCTGCGCCCGGTGAAGAAGAACGACCGCGTGGAGGTCGGCCCCTTCGCCTTCAATTTCTTCCAGGTCTGCCACTCCATCGTGCACAGCTACGGCCTGGGCATCGAGACCCCGGCCGGGCGCATCGTGCACACCGGCGACTTCAAGATCGACCGCTACCCCCTGGACGGCCACCAGACCGACCTGGAAGCCTTCCGCGAGTTCTCCGACCCCGGCGTGCTCTGCATGCTCTCCGACTCCACCAACGTGGAGCGCGAGGGCTTCGCGCTCACCGAAATGGAGATCAAGCAGTCCCTGGCCGAAATCTTCCGCAACGCCACGGGCCGGATCATCGTCACGCTGTTTTCCAGCCACATCCAGCGCATGCAGGAGATCTTCGACCTGGCCCACGACACGGGCAAGCGCGTGGCCGTCTCCGGCAAGAGCCTGGCCAACAACATCGATATCGCCCGGGACCTGGGCTACCTGCGCATGCCGCCTGGCGTGTGGGCCAGCATGGACGAGATCGGCTCGCTGCCCCTCGACAAGGCCGTGCTGCTGGTCACGGGCTCGCAGGGCGAACCCCTCTCGGCGCTGTCGCGCCTGGCCGCCGCCGAGCACCGCCAGCTGCGCGTGCAGCCGGGCGACCTGGTGCTCATGAGCTCGCGCTTCATCCCGGGCAACATCAGGGCCATCCACAAGCTCATCGACAAGCTCTACCGCCTGGGCGCCGAGGTGATCTACGAGCGCGCGCAGGCCATCCACGCCTCGGGCCACGCCCACCGCGAAGAGCTCTCGATCATGCTCGGCACCGTGCGCCCCAAGTTCTTCGTCCCCGTGCACGGCGAGTACCGCCACCTGGTCAAGCACCGCCGCCTGGCCCTGGAGCACGGCGTGGCCGAGGAGCGGGCCATCATCCTGGAGGACGGCCAGCCCATCACCTTCCACGCCGGGGGCGGCATCCGCCTGGAGGACCACATCCTCGTGGAGCAGGTCTACGTGGACGGCAAGGGCGTGGGCGACGTGGGCCAGAGCGTGCTCAAGGAGCGTCAGCTGCTGGCGGGCGAGGGCATGGTGGTGGTGATGCTCGTGATGGACGAGAAGACCGGCGAGATCATGATCGGGCCGAACCTGATCTCCAAGGGCTTCGTGTTCGAGCAGCACTATTCCCACGTGCTGGAGGACGCCAAGTGCGTCATCCTGGACACCATCGACTCCGTGCCGCCCGGCAACCCGGACAAGCTCAAGGAGCGCATCCGCTCGTCGCTGAGAAGATTCTTCAGGAAAGTGCTCGAGCGCGACCCCGTGGTGGTGCCGCTGGTGATCATGCTTTAAGATGCCTCCGGCGGCCGGGGGGAGTGCCTCCCCCCGGACCCCGTCAACGGCTTCGCGGGCTTCACCGCCCACTTGAACTACATCGGCTTAATAATCGAAGGCCCTTTGCCCCGCGCGAGCGCGGGGCAAAGGGCCTTCGATTTGGTTTCAATAACTTCACCCCTCGCCGCTTGCGGCGACGGCGGTCCGCCGGGATGAGCGCCGCCTTGGGCGCGGTCCCGGCGGTCCCCTCCCCCGCCCCTGCCCCTCCGGCCTGTCGGTGACGCCCGCGAAGCTACAGCCGGGGTCCGGGGGCAGGCTCTGCCCCCGGCGGGTCAAGGGCGGAGCCCTTGCGGGTCAGGACAGCGCCCTGCCGGGGTGCGGGGCAGAGCCCCGCCTGGCTACTGCACCGGCCCGCCCAGGGCGTATTCCAATCTCACCAGCGCGGCCTGCTCCTCCTGAAGCGCCTTGTTGTGCTCCAGGCGCGCGTGAAGAAGCTCCACCTCGGCCTTGAGCGCGTCGAGTTCCGGCAGTTGCATGGCCCCGGCGTATTTCGCGCTCCAGGCCGCCGCGCGCTGCGCCGGGGGCAGCACCCCGGAGGCCAGCCCCTCGGCCGTGGCCCTGGCCAGGGCCGCGTCCTCGATCGCCCGCAGGGCCTCTTCGCGCGCCGCCAGCCGGGCGTCCTCGAGCAAGCGCCCGGCCTGGCGCACCCGGTAGGCGGCCTTGGCCCGCTGGGCCTGGTTGGCGTCGAAGATGGGCAGGGCCAGCGAGACCCCGGGGCCGAGCGTCCGGTTGCCTTCGATGTCGTAGTCGTAGGCTCCGCCGACCTCGAAATCCTTGAGCCAGCGTACCTTTTCCAGCTCCACCCCGCTCTGGGCGGCCTTGAGGGCGAACGTGGCGGCCTGGACCTCCAGGTTGTTGGCGACGGCGTAGTCGAGCGCGACGGCCTTGTCCGGCAGGGACGCGGGGGAACCGGGCACGTCCCCGGCGAGGGAGAAATCCTGCCCGGGGGCCACGCCCATGAGCCGGGCCAGCCGGGCCTTGGCCACTTGGGCCCTGGCCTTGAGAGAGGAGACTTCGAGGGAGGCCTTGGCCGAGACGGCCTCCAGGGCCGCGATGGAGGCGTCGTCGGTGAGGCCGAAGGAGCGGTAGCGCTTGGCCATGGCCGAGAGCTTGGCGGTCCGCGCGGCCAGGCTCTCGGAGAGGGCCACGGCGCGATCCGCGTAGGCCGTCTCCAGCCAGGCGAGGCGCGCTTCGCGCGCGGCGGCCATGGAGTCGCGGCCGATCAGGAGGATGTCGCGCTCCAGCTCGGCCTGGGCCTTGGCCGTCCGGTCCTTCACTTCGGCCAGGTCCGACACGGAGACCATGGCCTGCGCGGCTAGGGCTGCGATGGGCCCGCCGGAGAAGAGCGGGAAGGAGAACAGCATGGCCAGCGACGGGTTTTTCGGCAAGCCCGCCTGGACCACGTCCGCCTTGGAGATGCCCACCTCGTCGAAGCGGGCCTGCACCCCGGGGTTGTTCAGGAGCGCCAGACGCACGGCGTCGCGCTGGGTCACGCCTCTAGCGAGGATCTCGCCAGCTTCCTTGCGCGCGAAGGCCTCGTCCTCGGGCGTGAGCACCCACATGGGGCGCTGGCCGTGGCGGGCCTGGGCGATGTCCGAGACCTTGCCGAAATCCGCCTCGGGCCGCACCTGGGCGCACCCGGCCAGAAGGGTCGCGGCGAAAAGCAGGCAGAGGATGTTGCGCATGGTCAAGTCGCCTCCCGGTTGGATGGTCGGGGCCTGCCTGGCCGTTATCCGTGCCCGCCGTGGCCGCCCTGGCCGGGCGGATGCGGGGCCGGTTGGGGGGAATGGCCGGGCGCGTGCGGCGAGTGTGCGCCGTCGCCAGCGACCTCGAAGAGCATGGTCATGCCGCCCATGGGCATGATCCCCATGGGCACGGGCGCGTGGGCGTTCACCACGTGGTGCAGCTTGTGGCAGTGCATGTGCCAGTAGCCGGGGTGGGTGAAGGTGAACTCCACGTCGCGGATGGCCCCCGGCGGCACGTTGACCGTGTTGCCCGGCCACTGGGCCGATTCGGGTATGGGCCCGCCCTCGGTGCCGGTGACCTTCCAGGTGACGCCGTGCAGGTGGATGGGGTGGGCGTGCATGTTGGAGAGGTTCGCCAGGCGCAGGCGCACGCTCTCGCCCACGCGCGCGGTGAGCACGTCCGTGGAGGGCGCGGCCTTGCCGTTCATGGTGAACCAGTTGGGGTCGGTGGAGGTCACGTCCACGTATTCGTTGCCGGGCAGAAAGCGCCACTCCTGGAGCAGGATGGCGAAGTCGCGGTCAAC
This sequence comes from Fundidesulfovibrio sp. YSD1, assembly GCF_055397115.1. NCBI lineage: Bacteria > Pseudomonadati > Thermodesulfobacteriota > Desulfovibrionia > Desulfovibrionales > Desulfovibrionaceae > Fundidesulfovibrio > Fundidesulfovibrio sp. YSD1. The sequence continues at coordinate 2,656,734 of NZ_AP043666.1, read as the reverse complement.
CCTGCGCGAGCCGTCCGCCGGATGGATGACGAAGAACCCGCCCATGCCCATGCCCACCTGCTTCTTCTCGTTGAAGGAGGAGTGGTACATGAACGTGCCCGCCTGGTGCAGGTCGAATTCATAGACAAAGGTCTGTCCGGGCATGATGGGCGGCTGGGTCAGCCCGCCCACGCCGTCCTGGTCGTTTGGCACTTCCAGGCCGTGCCAGTGGATGCTGGTTGGCTCGGGCAGCTCGTTTCGCACAATGATGCGCACCCGGTCGCCCTGCACGGCCTCGATGGCCGGGCCGGGGCAGGAGCCGTTGAAGCCCCACACGCGCACCTTCTTGGGCACGTCCATGCCGTGCATGGCCCCCTTGGCCTTGTGCCAGCGGTCCCAGAGCGAGCCCGGAGGCGGGGGGCCGTCCAGGATCAGGCGCTCCACGGGCTGGGCCGTGAGCCTGAAGACCTTCACGTTCCCGTCCAGCTCATGGCCGAGGGTGGGCACGTGCGGGGTGAGGACCACGCCCTGCCCCTTGCCCGTGAGCGGCGGGGGCGGCGAGAGCTTGATCGCGGGATCGCGCCAGGGGTGGAGCGGCGCGGAATGGCCCGAGTGGCCGGGCATGGGTTGGCCGGAGTGCTGCCCGTGCGGCGCGGCTGCCTCCACGGCCTTGGCCGCCGCGCCCAGGGGGACCAGGGCGGAGAGCGCCAGAAACAGGCGGCGGCCTGGGCTTGCCCCGGCCGGGCCTTGTTCGCGGGGGACGCCGCGCAGGCGCGCGGCCCATTGGCGGATGGATTGCACGAGTCTGGACACGCTCCCTCCGTTTTCGCGGCCTTGCCGCCTGGCGGTGACGCCCGGCCCTCCCCGTGACGGGAAGGCCGGGGCCGCCTTGTCCCGCGTGGGGAGGGCGGCCCGGTCCATCCTATATCATCACCCGGGCCGCAGTCCATGCCCCGGGAGAAAGTCCGGGGCTAGTGGCCGGAGTGGCCGGACTTGGGCTTCTCCGCGCCGGCCGGGGCAGCCGGGGCGCCGGCCGCGCCGGAACCCTTGCCGTGGCCCTCGCCGCCGTCGTGGCCGCCCATCATCTTGCACTTCATGCCCTCGCCCATCATGGAGCCCATGCCGTGCTCGGAGTGGCCCCAGGCGGGGATGCCGGCCTTCTCCAGGTTGCGCCTGAGCGTGATCTCGGCGGTGAGCAGCTTCTCCTCGTAGGAGGCGATCTCCTTCACCAGGGCCTGCACGGCCTTGTCGTCGGTGTTCGGCAGGGTCAAGAGGGCCTCGAGCTCAAAGCGCTTGGCCTTGAGCATCTGCTTGTGGGCATGCACGGTGCGGCCGTCGGAGAGCCAGATGGCCTTGGCGGCCTCGACCTTGTCGGCGGGCAGGTGCTTCAGCCAGCCGGGCATGCCCGGGGCGTACCCGGGGGCGGCGGTTTCGGCCTTGGCCGGGGCCTCGGCGGGCTGGGCCTTCTGGGCGGCCTTGTCCTGGGCGGCGAAGGCGCCCGCGCCGATCAGGAAGGCCAGGGCGACGCCGCCCACGGCCTGGAAGAAACGGGTGGTCTTGTTCATGGTGTGCTCCTTGGGGTTGAAAACCATACCCCCAAAGTAGCATTTGACGTGCCAAGATGTAACAGATCGATATTTCAGACAAACAATCAACACGCGCGGGCTTGCCAGGTGCAGGTCGGACGCGAGCTTGCACCTGGATGTGCAAATTTCCGCACAAGTGGCGTTACCCGGCGAACAGGGCGGAGAGGATGTCGAAGTCCAGCATGAGGAGCATGCCCATGCAAACGTAGTTGAAGGTGAAGGCCACGCACCCGGCGCGGTAGAAGGGGTTTGCCCGCAGGGAGGCGAAGAGCTCCGGGGCCAGGGAGTCCTCCCCCCAGCGCTTGAGCGCCCACAGCGACATGGAGAGCCCGTGGAAGAGCCCGTAGGCCACCCAGTTGAGCCCGTCGCCATGCCAGGCTCCCATGGCCAGGAAGGTAAGGAACAGCGCCCCGGCCTGGGCCGCCTGAGGGTGCAGCCCGGGGGCCCGCGCGCGCAGGGTCTTGAGCGAAGGGAAGAAGAGGTAGTCGCGGAACCAGGTGGAGAGGCTCATGTGCCAGCGGTTCCAGAACTCCTGGATGTTGGCCGCGAAAAAGGGCCGGTTGAAGTTCTCGGGCAGCTTGACCCCGAAGAGCCCAGAGAGGGCCACGGCCACGTCCGTGTAGCCCGAGAAGTCGAAGTAGATGTAGAGGTAGTAGGCCCAGGCCCCGAGCGCGAGCCCCGGCAGCCCGGGCAGGCGTGCGTCCTGGAACTCGGGAGCGGCCACGCTCGAATAGTAGGCCCACTTGGCCAGGAAGAGGATCTTCACGATGCCCCAGCACATGCGCGTCACGGCCGAGAGCGCGCGCTCGAGATCCAGGGGCGCGTCCGGGGCGGCGAGGTCCTTGCGCAGCTGCCCCATGCGGTTCACCGGGCCGGACACGTAGGGCGCGAAGTAGAGCCCCAGGAGCGCGCATTGCGCGGGCCCCACGCCCGGGTCGCGCCGGGCCTGGAACAGGGCGTCCACGGCCCTGAACACGAAATACGAAAAGCCCATCCAGCCCCAGCCCGTGAGCCCGGAGGCGTTCGCGTCCACGAACGGCAGCCACGAGGCGTACACCGGGTGCTTGCCCGCCACGAGAAGCCAGACCCAAAGGACCACCCACGGCCAGGCGCGCCCTCCCGCCCGCACCCTGGTCACCGAGAGGCACAGCAGGGCGACGCTCATGGCCATGAACGCCACGATGCGCGCCCCGTCGGCGAGCATCAGGAGGAACGGGACGGAGGCAAGCGCCAAAAGCCACGCCCGCCCCGACTCCCCGAGCCTGGGGGAGAGCACGCGGTAAAGCACCAGGGCCAGTCCGGCCAGGGGGTAGAAGGCCAGTTCGGTGTAGAAATTGAGCATGACGCGGGGTTTTGTCCTTCAGGCGGCGGGGCCGTGTTTCAGGCCTCGCCCGCGAGGGCGCTACGGGCCAGGGCGTCCAGGGCCTTGCGGTCGGTCTTGCCGTTGGCGTTTCGCGGCAGCTCCCCGAAAAAGAGCACCCGCCTGGGCAGCATGTAGGGCGGCAGCGCCCGGGCCAGGGCCGAGAGCACGCGGCCCTGGGCTTCCTCGTCCTGCATGGCGCGCGCGCCGAGCGCCTCCGGCGCGCCGGAGACGCAGGCCGCCAGCTCCGCGCCGGACTCGCCGGGCACGGCCAGCACCGCAGCCTCGATCACCCCGTCCAGGGCCGAGAGCGCGGCCTCCACGTCGCCGAGCTCCACGCGGTGCCCCCGCACCTTCACCTGCCCGTCGGCGCGGCCCAGGTAGTGGATCACGCCGTCCTCCCCGGCCCAGGCCAAATCGCCCGTGTCGTAGAGCACGTCGTTCAGGTCCGGCTGGAGCGGGTTGGGCACGAAGGCCCGGGCCGTGAGGTCGGGCCTCCGCCAGTAGCCCGCGCTGACCTGCTGGCCGCGCACGAAGAGCCTGCCCGGCGCGCCCGGAGCCACGGGTTCGAGCGTGTCCGGGTCGAGCACCAGGCACTCGCTGGGGGAGGTGGCCCTGCCGATGGGCACGGGCCTGCCCTGCTCCAGCGTCTCCACCTTGTGCCAGGTGACCACGATGGTGGTCTCGGTGGGGCCGTAGTTGTTGTAGAGCGCGCATCCGGGCAGGGCGTCCATCCAGGCCCGTGCCAGGTTGGGGGCCAGGGCCTCGCCCGCGAACACGGCCAGGCGCAGGCTGGGGAAGCAGTGCGGGGTGAGCTGGCGCGAGCGCAGCATCATGGCGATCACCGAGGGCACGGAGTTCCAGCAGGTGATGCCCCTGGCGGCGATGAACGGCCCCGGGAAGGCCTTCTGGGCCTGGGTGGAGAGCGGGTGCACGGACGCGCCGCCGTAGAAGGCCCCGAACACGTCGTGCACGGAGATGTCGAAGGTGGGGCTGGCGTGGCCCGAGAAGCGGTCCTCCGGGGTCACGGAGAACTGCCCGGCCATCCAGCCCAGGTAGGCGCGCACGTTGGCGTGGCGCACCATGACGCCCTTGGGCGCACCCGTGGAGCCGGACGTGTAGAGGATATAGGCCAGGTCCTGCCCGATGGACGGACAGGCCCGAGGCTCCGGCGCGCCCAGAACGTCCTCGCGGCCGAACGCCGGGCACGGCAGGGGGGTGTCCCTGTCCGGCTGCCCGTCCAGCACCACCAGAGCCTTGGGGCAGACCCCGGCCAGGGCCAGGGCCTGGGCGAGAAGCGGCAGGTGGGCCCGCACCGTGGCCAGGGCCTCGGGCGCGGCGTCGCGGATCACGGCGGCCAGGCGCGCGGGCGGGTCGTTGACGCCGAGCGGCAGATAGCAGCCCCCGGCCCTGGACGCGGCCACCATGCCCACGCAGCACGCCATGGACCCTTCCATGAGAAGCCCCAGGCGCGCGCCGCGCGAAAAGCCCTCATCTTGGAGGAGCCGCGCCAGCTTCCCGGCCTGCGAGGCCAGCTGGGCGTAGCTCAGGTGGTCGAGCGGACCCTGCACGGCCAGGGCGTCCGGGGTTTTCTCGGCCCAGCGCCAGACCGGCTCGTGCAAAAGCGTCGTGTCGCAGGAGCCGCTCACGAGTCCAGGACCCCTTCCCCGGCCAGGTGGGCGGCCAGGGCCTCCAGGGTGGTCAGTTCGCCCATGAGCTCGGGGGGGACGGCCACCCCGGCCCACTCCTCCACGGCCAGCACCAAGTTCACGTGCGCGAGCGAATCCCACGCCGGGATGCGCCCCATGCCCGGGTCCGGCCCCAGGTCCTTCACGCGCAGGGTCTTGGCCACGAATCCGGCCAGGTCCGCGTACGTCTTTCGAGCCATGATCAGAACGCTCCGTAGAAGGTGCCCCAGGCCACGCGCGCCCCGGTGACGTCCGGGTTCACGAGCAGCGACAGGGCGATGAACGCCAGCGCGCCCGCCAGGAGGCAGCGCGCGGCGAGCTTGATGGTCATTTGTCCTCCAGGCGCCAGGGCAGGCACACGTCCGGGTCCAGCGGCGGATAGGGCCTGACGCACATTTTCACGGGGGCCAGCCGGGCCTCGCCCGGCCAGCAGGACACTCCCCGGGGGGCCGCCCCGGGCAGGGCGGACGCCCGCCGCATGTCTTCGAGCAGCAGGCGCACGGCCTTGAGCTTGCCTATGGACGTGGGCTTGTAGCCGTAGCCGAACACCGGGTCCGTGAACTGCTGGAGCATGAACTCGCGCTGGGTGAGGCCGTGGTCCACCACGTGGTCGCTGACCACGTGGCCCATGGGCTCCAGGATGGAACGCACCGTGTCCACCACGCCCGGCCTGTAGAAGGCCTCGTACATGGCCGGGGGGATGGCCACCTCGGGCGGGAAGAACCAGACCAGGCGCACGCCCGCCTCCCCGAGCACCTGGCCCGCCATGCGCGCGAAGGCCCGGTGGGCCAGGGCCTCCTCGTCGGAGAAGGGGTCCACGGGCGGGTCCAGGCGCACGGGCGCGTCCAGGCGGGGGTCGCCGTGAAAGCGCGCGGCCGTGTCCAGGAGCGACAGCGTGCGCTTGCCCGCGTCGTCCTGGTCGAACCGGGCGAGCCAGGTGAGCCGCCAGACCGCGAGGTCGCGCAGCTCGGCGGGCTTGGAGAGCGCCAGTGCCGTGTTGCCGCGAAGCCCCATGTTCGCCGCGTCCGAACTGCGCCCCGCGAGCTTCTCCCGAAGCGCGAGCCAGGGGGAGTCCTTGAGGACCAAGGCGGCCGGGTCCACGCGGCCGCGCCAGCCCGGGCCGAAGCGGCGCTCGGCCCGGGCGAAGGCGTCCGAGCCGCGAATGATCTCCATGTAGGCCTCGATGGAGGCCGCGGCCCCGGGGTAGCGGCGCTTCCAGCCCTCGAGCACGCACAGGGCCTCCAGGCTCGCGCGCTCCACGTCCGCGAAGGGACTGGGCCGGAAGTGGAACATGCCCGAGGGGCCGTTGGCGTAGATCACGGTCTTGAGGTTTCGCGCCGCGAGGGCCTTGTCCAGGTACCAGACGTGGTCCAGAAAACCCGGGCCCGGGCGGCCCAGGTCGTAGAAGCCCTGGCCGGACGCGCCGAACTCCCTGGCCGCCACGAGGGCGGCCGTGGCCGCGTAGGAGCTTGCCGGGTCCTCGATTTCGGGCAGGCCGGGCTTGTCCAGGTCGTTGGCCACCCAGGCGTTGACGATGTAGCTCGACCCCAGAAAGACGTGCTTGGGCTGCTCCGCGCGGGAGGGGTCGAACAGCGCGTAGGCCGGCAGCTGGTGACGGCGGTAGACCGGGAAGCTTTCGGCCCAGAACACCTGGGGCAGGCGCGCGAAGGCCAGCCAGGCCAGGGCGAAGCCGCAGGCCGCGAGGAGCACGCCCGCCCAGGGCATGGGAAAACCGTTTCTTTTCGCGGCGGCTTCGGGCATCGGGGCTTCATAGCCAAAAACGGCCCGGTGAAAAACCTCTTTTCGGGGGACCCGGGCCACTTGCCAAGACAGCCGTCACGTTGTAGGTAGTCCTGCTTCCCAACTTCACACACGCCGGAAAGACCCCCGAGGGTGCCCGCGAGGGCCGGAGGGAAACGCCCGGCGTGGAGGAAAAACCCAAAGGAGGGCCCCATGGCCTACGTTACCATGAAGCAGCTTCTGGAGACCGGCGTGCACTTCGGCCACCAGACCCGTCGCTGGAACCCCAAGATGCGCCCCTACATCTTCGGCGCGCGCAACGGCATCCACATCATCGACCTGCAGCAGACCGTGAAGCTGTTCCAGAAGGCCCACGACTTCCTGGTCGACACCGTGGCCAAGGGCGGCAGGATCATCTTCGTCGGCACCAAGCGCCAGGCGCAGGAGGCCGTGAAGAAGGAAGCCGAGCGCGCCGGGCAGTTCTTCGTCACCAACCGCTGGATGGGCGGCATGCTCACCAACTTCCAGACCATCCGCGGCTCCATCGACCGCCTGAAGAAGCTTGAGACCGCCTTCGAAGACGGCACCATCAAGCGCTACCACAAGAAAGAAATCGCCATGTACGGCCGCGAGGTCACCAAGCTCAACGCCACCCTGGGCGGCATCAAGGACATGGACAGCCTGCCCTCCGCCGCCTTCATCATCGATCCCAAGCGCGAGGAGATCGCGGTCAGCGAGTGCCGCAAGCTGGGCATCCCGGTTGTCGCCGTGGTCGACACCAACTGCGACCCCGACGTCATCGACTACATCATCCCCGGCAACGACGACGCCATCCGCGCCATCAAGCTCTTCGTGACCTGCGTCGCCGACGCCTGCCTCGAGGGCGAGGCCTCCGGAAAGGACCGCCCCGAGCCCGAGGCCGCCGCCAAGGCCGAAACCGACGAAAAGCCCGAACCCGCCGCCGAGACCGTGGCCGCGGGCGAAGAGGAGGTTCAGTAGATATGACCCAGATCAGCGCCAGCGCGGTCAAGGACCTGCGCGACAAGACCAGCGCCGGAATGATGGACTGCAAGAAGGCCCTGGAGGCCTGCGGGGGCGACTGCGAGAAGGCCGTTGCCTGGCTGCGCGAGAAAGGCCTGGCCAAGGCCGCCAAGAAGGCCGGCCGCGCCACCTCCGAGGGCGTCATCGGCTCCTACGTGCACTCCAACGGCAAGATCGCCGTCCTGGTCGAGATCAAGTGCGAGACCGACTTCGTCGCTCGCGGCGAGAAGTTCCAGGAGTTCGCCAAGAACGTGGCCATGCAGATCGCCGCGGCCAACCCCGTGTGCGTCTCCTCCGACCAGATCCCGGCGGACCTGCTGGAGAAGGAAAAGGCCATCTACGTGGCCCAGACCAAGGCCGAGGGCAAGCCCGACAACATCGTGGACAAGATCGTCGAAGGCCGCGTCAAGAAGTACTACAAGGAAGTGTGCCTGCTCGATCAGCCCTACATCAAGGACGACAAGCTGAGCGTCCAGGACCTGCTCAACAACCTGGTGGCCACCCTGGGCGAGAACATCCAGATCGGCCGCTTCGTCCGCATGCAGCTGGGCGAAGACGCCAGCGAGGAATAACCAAAGCGGGCCGCAAGGCCCGTTTTTTTTGAGGCCGGGCCGCGCGGGCGACATGCCCGGAGCGGCCCGCCTCGCGCTGGCCCCCCGGCAGGGCCTCGCTTTCCAACGGGAAATCACGTAACAAGGGCGAACGCCCCACGGCGGCGCACTCCCGCCCGGCCGGCCGCACGGCGCGGCGGACCGGAACCGGGAAACGCCCCCAAGCCCACAGGAACCGGACTCACATGGAAAACCTTCGTTTCAAGCGCGTGCTCCTGAAGCTCTCCGGGGAAGCCCTGGCCGGGGCCAAAGGCTTCGGCATCGACCCCGAGACCGTCGGCAACTTCTGCAGGGAGATCGTGGACGCCGCCTCCATGGGCGTGGAACTGGCCATGGTCATCGGCGGCGGCAACATCTTCAGGGGCATGTCCGCCTCGGCCTCCGGCATGGAGCGCGCCAGCGCCGATTACATGGGCATGCTGGCCACCGTGATGAACGCCGTGGCCGTGCAGGACGCCCTGGAGAAGCTCGGCCTCTCCACCCGCGTGCTCTCGGCCATCACCATGCAGGAGGTCTGCGAGCCCTACATCCGCCGCCGCGCCGTCAGGCACCTGGAGAAGGGCCGCGTGGTCATCTGCGCCGCCGGGACCGGCAACCCCTACTTCACCACCGACACCGCCGCCGCCCTGCGGGCCATGGAACTCAAGAGCGAAGTGATCATCAAGGGCACCAAGGTCAACGGCGTCTACGACAAGGACCCCAAGAAGTTCGACGACGCCGTGATGTTCGACAGGCTGACCTACATGGAAGTGCTCGAGAAGCAGCTCAAGGTGATGGACTCCACCGCCGTGTCCCTGGCCATGGACAACAACATGCCTATCGTCGTCTTCAACATGTTCGTCCCCGGCAACCTGAGGAAGGTGATCACCGGGATGAACGCCGGTACCATCGTCGAATAAGGAGAGTCGCATGGACAACGTGCTCAAGGACGCCAAGAACCGCATGGACAAGGCCGCGGCGGCCCTGGAGAAGGAGTTCTCCCACCTGCGCACCGGCCGCGCCTCCGTGGCCCTGCTGGACGGCCTGAAGGTCGATTACTACGGCACCCCCACCCCGGTGGACCAGATCGCCTCCCTCTCCACCCCGGACAGCCGCACCATCACCATCCAGCCCTGGGACCGCGCGGCCTTCGCCCTGGTGGAGAAGGCCATCCTCAAGTCCGACCTGGGGCTGACCCCGGTCAACGACGGCAAGGTCATCCGCATCGGCCTGCCGCCGCTCACCGAGGAACGCCGCAAGGACCTGGTCAAGGTGGCCAAGAAGTACACCGAGGAAGCCAAGGTGGCCGTGCGCAACATCCGCCGCGACGCCAACGACGCGCTCAAGAAGCTTCAGAAGGACAAGGCCATCTCCGAGGACGACCTGCGCAAGGGCGAGGCCGACATCCAGAAGGCCACCGACTCCTACGTGGCCAAGCTCGACCAGAGCCTGGCCAAGAAGGAGAAGGAGATCATGGAGATCTAGCGCGCCCCGGCCCGCCTTGACCCTGGCGGGCCAGCGTGTACACTGCCCGTGGCCCGCGCCCGGGCCTTGCCCGTGAACGTTCCCTGCCCCTCCGGCCCGGCCGGGGGGGCAGTCCCACCAGGAGGACCAGCCCAGCCCATGTCCCAGACGCCGCAGATCCTGCCGCGCCACCTGGCCGTCATCATGGACGGCAACGGGCGCTGGGCGCAGCGCAGGGGCCTTTCGCGCAGCGAGGGCCACCGCGAGGGCACCAGGACAGCCAAGCGCCTGGTGACGCGCTGCCGCGAGCTGGGCATCGCCCACCTGACCCTGTACACCTTCTCCAAGGAAAACTGGGGACGCCCCCAGGACGAGATCCGCACGCTCTTCGACCTGCTGGTCAGCTTCCTGAACAACGAGCTCGCCTCGCTCATCGAGCAGGACATCCGCCTGAAGGTCCTGGGCGAACTGGAGGACTTCCCCTTCGCCGTGCGCCAGGTGCTCAAGCACGTGCTGGCCAAGACCGCGCACTGCAAGTCCATGACGCTGAACCTCGCGCTCAACTACTCGGGCCGGGGCGAGATCCTGCGCGCGTGCAGGCGGCTCGTGGAGCAGGGCGTGAAGCCGGGCGAGATCACGGAGGAGCGCTTCGCGCAGGAGCTCTTCACCGCGGGCCAGCCCGACCCGGACCTAGTCATCCGCACCAGCGGCGAGGTGCGCATCAGCAACTACCTGCTCTGGCAGAGCGCCTACGCGGAATACTATTTCACGGACGTTGCCTGGCCCGACTTCGACGACGCAGAACTCGAAAAGGCCCTGGCCGACTACGCGGGCAGGCAGCGCCGCTTCGGCCTGACCGGCGCGCAGCTGCCCGGATGAGCGCTCGCGACGCCGAAACGCCCCGACCCGCCGCCATGACCGCCTTCACCCTGGACCGGGACACCTCCAGGCGCATCACCGCCCTGCGCTCGCTGCTCATGCTCGCGGTGGTGGGCATCCACGCAGAGAAGGGCCTGCTCTTTTCCGGCGTGGCCGAGACCCAGGCGGCTGCCACCCTGTTCAACGCGGTCTGCCGCCACCTCTTCCAGACGGCGGTGCCCCTCTACTTCGCCATCTCCGGCTACCTGCTCTTCCTGCGCCCGGACAAAGGCCTGGCGGCCTACCCCGGGTTCGTGGCCAAGCGCTTCAGGACGATCATGCTGCCCTTCCTGCTGGTCAACCTGTTCTGGCTCGGCTGGATCGTGGTGGAGGGCTCGGTGCCTGGCATCGGCGGCACCACCTACGTGCGCGAGCGCGGCTGGCTGAACCTGCTTTTGGGCCTGGACGGGCTGCCGCTCATCTACCCGCTGTGGTTCCTGCGCGACCTGTTCCTGCTGGCGCTTCTGGCGCCGGTCCTCGGCCTGGCGCTGCGCACCCTTCCCTGGGCCGGGCTCGCGGCGCTGTGGCTTTCGTGGAACTTCATGCTGCAGGAGGGGCTCGTCCTGGACCTGGGCGGGGCCTTCTTCTTCTACCTGGGCGGGTTCCTGGCGGTGAAACGCGCGAGGCTCGACCCGCCCGCGCCCGTGTCCCTGGCCGTGACGGCCCTCTTCGTGGCGCTCACGGCGGTGAGCGTCTACGTGCACATCGCGCACCCCGGCTACCCGTACAAGTTCCCGCTCTGGAGGCAGTGCGTGCTCCTGGGCGTGGCCACGGTCTGGTTCTGGTCGCGTCCGGCCGGGCTCGGCGAGTGGAAGTGGCTGCACGCCCTGGCCCCGTACATCTTCTTCATCTACCTGCTGCACGAGCCCGTGCTCTCCTACCTGTCCCAATGGACACGGGGCGTCCCCCTGGCGGGCAGCACCGCGGCACAGCTCGGCTACACTCTCGCGCTGGCAGCCGCGACCCCCCTGGCCTGCCTTGGCCTGGGGCTTGCGCTCAAGAGGCTGCTTCCTCCCGCCTACTCCCTGCTGACGGGCGGGCGCTGAGCCCTCAGGCCCGGGCCTCGCCGTCCGGCAGCCTGACCCGCACCACCGTGCCCTCGCCCTGGCCGGTCTGAAGCTCGATGCTTCCGCCGTGCGCCTGGGCCACGAGTCTTGCCGTGTAGGTGCCAAGCCCCGTGCCGCCGCGCTTGCCGCTGGTGGCGTACTTCTCGAAGAAGCGCTCCCGGATGGCCTCGGGCACGTCGCCCGAGTTGGCCACCTCGAGCACGGCCCAGCCCGGCTCGCGGCGCAGGCGCACCGTGACGCGGTCCCCGGGCTTGGACGCCTCCAGGGCGTTGTTCACGAGGTTCGCCAGCATGGTGTAGCAGGGCAATTCCTCGGCCATGACCACGAAGGGATCCTCGGCCGATTCGATTTCCAGGGTCATCCTGGCGGAGCGGTACGGGCCGCCGCATTCCTCCCAGATGGCGCGGGCGAGCCCAGCCAGGTCGAGCTCGGCGCGGCTGGGCTGGTAGCTGCCGCGCTCCATGCTGTAGAGCGACAGCGACATGGTGACGATGGACTGCATGCGCCTGCCCGATTCGTGCATCAGCCGGATCATGTCGCGCTGGCGGGGGGTCAGGTTGTCGGCCTCAAGCAGAAGCTGCGGCAGGGTCAGGATGGCCGACAAGGGCGACTTGAGGTCGTGGCGCGTGATGCGCTCCACGTCCTCGCGCAGCTCCTCGGCCTTGCGCCGGTCCGTGACCTCGGTGACGGAGCTGGCCAGGGCGTCGCTGAAATGCTCCATGTAATCCGTGGCCATGTCCTCACGGTAGCGGGCGGGGCTCAGGTCGGCCACGACCATGAGCCCGGCCAGGCGGCCCTCCCGGAAACGGTCGGCCAGGGGATAGACGAAGCACGAGCCCCAGCGCCTGGCCTCGGCCTGGGTGAACACGCCTTCCGGGGCGAGCGTGGCGGGCCCCACGTAGCTGCGCCTGCCCGAGGCGCGCACCTTGGCGGCGAGTTCGAGCAGGAGCTCCTGGGGCATCACGGGCAGCTCCTCCGGCAAGTAGGCGCCGAACCCGGCCTCGTCCAGCACCAGGCGCATCCGCCCAACCCGGAAGAGCGCGCGCAGCCGCTCCAGGATGTCCGGCAGGGAGCCCAGGTCACGCAGGGACTCCACGATCACGAAGGCCTGGCGGAAGCGGTCGAAGGAGCGCAGCCCGTCCTCATGGCGCCTGCGGTTCTCCTCGATGGCCATCTCCAGCCTCCTGGCCTTGACAGCGGCCATGGCCGCCGCCTCCTCCAGCGCGGCCCGCTCTCCCACGAGTCCGAGCACGCCCTGGCGCAGGGCCTCGGCCTGTCCCGCCAGAAGCGGGGCGCGCAGTTCCCTGGCCGTGCGCTCCATGGATTCGAGCTGCCCCAGCAGCGATGATATCAGCGGATGGCCGTGCATGTGTCCTTGATAGCCCATGGAGCGCCCGGAGGAAAGCGGCCTCACCCGCCCGAATCAGCCCGGAACGCGATTTCCGGCTCCCGCTCATTGACTGGCGATGCAGGAGCGCGCATATGGGAATACAATCCCTTGGGTTGTTTCTAGGCCGGAATGATTGGGATAAGCTTCGATCATGGGGTGCGGTTCTTGAAGAAACACTTCGGCGACCGGTTGCGGACGCTCAGACAGCTGGCCAACCTGACGCAGCTGGAACTGGCGGAGCTGGTCGGCATCTCCGACCGATATCTGGGCCGCATGGAGCGCGGGCTCGTCTCGCCCTCGTTCGATTGTATCGAACGCATCGCCCAGGCCCTGAACACGCGTCCGGCCAACCTGTTCCTGTTCACCCCCGGCCCGGCCGCCACCCCTCCCCCGGGGCACGACCCGCCGGTGAGCAGGACCTTCCTGCATGTAAGCCACCTGGGCGTCTGGGAATACCGGGGCCTTGAGCACCCGTGCAGGCTTTCGCCCTCAATCCGCTCCATGCTGGGCTTCCCGGCCTCGCAGCCCAGGCAGCTCACCCGCAAGCGCCTGCTCGGCCACGTCCTGGAGGAGGACCGCCCGGCGGCCCAGGCCCTGCTCGACTCCCTGGACGCCATGCGCTCCCATCCGCTCACGCCGCTACGCATCATCAGGCGCGACGGCGCGTTGCGCCACGTGCTGCTCATGGCCGAGGCCGCCTCCGGCGAGGGGGGGGTCATGGGCGTGGCCATCGACGTCACGGACCAGCGCCGCTTCGAGGAGCTCCTGGCCGCTTCCAAGGACTCGCTCGAGTTCATGATCCGCGACCGCACGGCGCACCTGGCCTCCACCGTGGCCCGCCTGGAGGGCGAGGCCAGCCTGCGCGCCATGACCGAGCGCTCCCTGCGCCTGGCCGAGCGGGAAAAGGCCTCGATCCTCTCCAGCCTGGACAGCGTGATCATAAAGCAGGTGAACCCGCGCTACGAGGTGATCTGGGCCAACCAGGCCGCCGCCGGCACGAACGGCTCTGCGCTGGAGACCGGCAAGACCTGCCACGCCCAGGTCATGAACAGCGATACGCCGTGCCCCGGCTGCCCCGTGAGCGTGACCCTGGCCAAGGGCCGCCCGGCCAACGGCGAGCTCGAGACCCCGGACGGCCGCCACTGGCTCACGCGCAGCACCCCCGTGTTCGACGACGACGGCCAGATCGCCAGCGTGCTGTTCGTGGGCTTCGACGTCACCGAGCGCGTCAACGCGAGCATCGCCCTGGAGAACGCCATCCAGGAACGCTCCGCCCTGCTCAAGAGCTTCTCGGGCATGACCGTGAAGTTCGTGGACCCCGGGATGCGCGTGGCCTGGGCCTCCAGCGGGGACCCCAACTCCCCGGCGGTCAAGGGCGCGGAGTGCCTGGGCCAGCGCTGCCACAAGGTCTTCCAGGGCCTGGACCAGCCCTGCCCGGGCTGCCCGCTGCCCGAGTCCATGGCCAAGGGCAAGCCCTGGGAGGGCGAGTTCACGGCCCCGTCCGGACGCACCTACGTGGTGCGCTGCAACCCGGTGCGCACCCGCGACGGCGCGGTCAAGGGCGCGGTGCACATGTCCTTCGACATCACCGACCGCAAGCGCACCGAGGAATCCCTGGAGCGCGCGCGACGTTTCCTGGAGCTCCTGCTCGCCTCGTGCTCGGCCGTGCTCTTCACTAGCAAGCCCGGGGAGGACTTCAGCGCCACCTACATTTCCGACAACCTGCGCACGGTCTTCGGCCACGAGCCCGAGGCCTTCGTGGGCAACTACGAGGCCTGGGCCGCGAACCTCTACCCGGGAGAACTCGAGCGCCTGCTCGAGCGCAGGCCCCAACTCCTCGAGAAGGGCAGGCTCGAGCACGAATTCCGCTTCCGGCACGGCAACGGCAGCTGGCGCTGGACGCGGGTGGACTACCGCCTCGTTCGCGACGCGCAGGGCAGGCCCCTGGAGATCGTGGGGTCGTGGTTCGACATCACCGAATCCAAGGCCTGCGAACTGACCCTTAGGGAATCGGAGCAGCGCTACCGCAACCTCTTCCTCTCGAACTGCACGGTGCAACTGCTCATCGACTCGGACTCCGGGGCCATCCTGGACGCCAACCCGACGGCCCAGGCCTTCTACGGCTACCCCTTGGACGCGCTACGCTCCATGAACATCGGCGAGATCAACGTCCTGCCCGAGGACGAACTGCGCGCGGCCCTGGACGAAGCCAAGCTTGGCAGCCGCTGCCTGTTCACGTTCAAGCACCGCCTGGCCAGCGGCGAGGTGCGCGAGGTGGAGTCGCGAGTGTCGGCCATGAGCCACCACGGGCGGACCGTCTTCCACTCCATCATCATCGACGTGACCGGCAAGGGCCGCCCGCCCGCCCGCGAAGAAGACGGACCGGCCTGAACTTTCCTTGCCAGCGGGCCAGGAATTCTCTAGGGAACACATCTCCGGACGGGGCGTAGCGCAGCCTGGCAGCGCACCTGCCTTGGGCGCAGGGAGTCGTGAGTTCAAATCTCGCCGCCCCGACCAAAGAAATCAAGGGGTAGCTCTATTTGAGCTACCCCTTTTCTGTTGGATAACCGGCCTGGACAACCTGTTGGCCGCTCCTCCCCTTTTAAGCCCCGAATATGGGCCGGCCGTGTGACCTGTCCTCGCCGCCTCCGCGCTTCATGCCGGCACTGTTATCAGCCGCTCGGCCTGGAGATTGGAGCAATAGCCGCTGATCCTGGCAAATGAGCTCGGCTGGTAGCGGACAATGGCATTGCAGCGCGAGAGCAAATACATCTCCACCATTGCGTCCACGGCTTTGTCGAAATTGCTCATGCCCGTTATCCTGTGACTGTGCATGTGTTTTTCGCCGTCTGGGTAACGTTTGGGCATCAGCACCAGCTCGTCCTTGAACAGCTCTCCCATCATGCGCTCGACTCGAGGGTTGTCCGTCGCCAGATACACCCGGGCGCCAAGTTCCCTTTTCAAGTCCTCCACCGTCTTGCCCACTTCCTCCAGGGGCATGCGCAGATCGGTCTGCCGGATGTGAACCCCCACCATGGGCGTGGAGAAGTTCTTCTCCACGAAAGCGTCCACCCTGTCCGTCACCACCGGCCTTGGCAGGATGTGCTTCTTCATGAGTTCGCCGCAGACTTCGTCCACACCGAGGCCGGCGAACCGGGGCAAGTGCTCGTGGACATGCCCCAGAGCCTCGTGCAAGGGATCCAGGTTGAAAGACCAGAAGGCGGCTACGGTTTGCTCATAGCGTTTGGTCAGGTCCACCCGGGTCACGTCCATGACCTTGGGATCAAGGTGGTTGATGCCGTACTGCTCCATCAAGGCGTTGGCATACAGCAATTCGCGCCAGAACTCCGGACAAATGTCCTCGGTGCGCGGCATGCGGTAGGAGAAAGGCAGGCCGTCCAGCTTGAAAAGCTTTGGGAAAACGTTCTCCCCGTTGTCGGAATACATGAAGTCTGACCAGTCCACGCAAAGCTTGCGGCCGGTCATCATGCTGTAGACACTGGCGCACATGATTCCCAGGAGCCTGTTGCCCATGCCGCCGGAGGCCTTGACGGCAAGGAAGCGTTCACCGCTGGGGCCGGAGCGTACCGGCATTTTCTCGCAACGGGAGCGCACACCGGAGACCGGGCTTGGCGCGTCCGGGGGATGAACCGTTTCAGGGACGGGCCATGCAGCTGACCGCTCCTGAGCTTTGCGCAAGACCAGTAGGCCCTCATGATGGGCCTGATGGACCATGAGCCCGAGATCACGCGCGGATTCACGCCAGGAGCCGGCAAGCACTTCCCCTCGCGGCGGGATGACGGCCACGATGCCGTTCGCCGTCAGTTTGTCTCTCCAGGCTGCCAGGGTCTCGCGTGCCGTTAGTTGCTCCTGGGCTGCAACCACTGCCATATGAACCGATGCGTCCTTGAAGGCCTCGGGCGCCTCTTTACCCTGAAGCGGTCTGACGAAATCGCCTGCGTGGGCCGCGTCGATGTTTTTCCTGAAATCCGCGAAGGTCTCGCCTGAACCGGGCTCTTTCATCTCCCAATCCTCCACGCAGTAGAGAAGAGATGAGAAGTTCCGCGCCCTGACGAGCCCGTTGGCCAGCATGATGGCCAGAATCCCGGAAGGCGCTCCGGTGCAGGCCACGACGGCGTTCTCCGGCAGCAGCGGCAGCAGATCCAAGGCGCCCAGGAGGCTTTGCAAATCAACGTGCGAGCGGACCGAGTTGACCAGCTCTCCTTCGCCCGGATGAACGGCCGGCTTCACCTTCAAGCCTGATTCGAGCCACAGGTCGCGTTCATCCACGACCATGTTGGCGTAGAATCCCGGCGGGGTGACTATCCGTTGTTCGCCGCCCCCCGATAGCGGGCTCGGTGCCAGGCCGTACCTGGGTTCCGAGGCCATGCGCGCCTCAGTCAAGTGTTTGCGGAGGTACTTCATGCAGAGATCAATCTCATCCTCTGGCTTGAAGTACCGCTCCCACACCTCCCGGGCCTTGCGGCACATGGCTTCCCTCTGTCCACGGTCACGTTTGGCCAGCCACGCGCGAAGAATTTGTCCGGCTTGGCCTGCCTCCGCCTCCGGAATGAATAGGCAGAATTCAGAGTAGTTAATCTCGTCATCGAATGGCGGCCTGTAGGAATCCGACACGTGCACCGGTATGCGTCCCAGGCACATGGTTTCAAAGAATCTGATACTCGAGGAACCCATGCCGCGAGGGCACAAGGTGGTCCAGGATCTCCTCATGGCGTCGAGAAACTGTTCCTCAAGATTACGTGCATTCTCCACGTCGGCCATATGCAGATAGGACGTCTTCTTGCATGCCCAATCCACCGTGTTGGGACACTGAATATGATAGCGCAGTCCCTTCTCTTTAAAAACGCCCTGGATTAGGTTGCAGCGCACTGGCCAGGACAGGGTGCCCATGAAGTTGGTGTCCAGATCGATCGCGTTGAAATTGTAATCCGGGGAATTGCGCAGCACGTGGTGTCCCGGCGGATACGGCATGGCCCTGATATATTGGTCGTCTGCATTGGAGCGATCGGGAGTTGTGGTGAGAATAAGGGCCTGGGTGAACAACGGGTGCCCATGGTCGTGACAGTGAAAAAAGACGTGCTTTCGTTCATATGTGCGGAAAAAGGGAAGTTTGCGGATGAAATAATGAACGGGCATGGCCCTGATGACCTGGATGAAATCATCAAGAATGTAGGGGAAAACAATGTAGTCGGCGTCTTCCGGAGAGGCTACGGACACATATCTTCCTCTTGGGCAATTGAAATCGTTCTCCTTTCCGGCGTACAGAGGGACAAATTTCGGAGCGTCCACGGCCGCGGCCACTCGGAAAGGCAAATCAAAATGTACGCCCTCACGGTAGACGAAGAATCGCAACGGCTGATGCGCATCCATATCCATTCCCCCGCCATGCCGCCTCCGCCAGGACGCAATGGCCGCGTTGTGATGGAAATCCGAAATGCAAACATACCCGACTGCTCGAGCGGCCCCGCGAATCCGTCCCTGGAAGCCGGTGTCCGCCCCCCAAGCGAGGGCCGCAGCGGCCGTACGAATCAGCTGTTTTCCAGCACGAAAACCGGTTGTACGCCACTTCTCCCAGAGACGAGCAACTGCCTGGGATCGAATCCGATACTAGCCAAGGTGCTCCAACCATCGAACATCATTGTCAAACGTAGCAAGCCGTAGACCCGGTGAGCGTTCCATGTGACGGCATCAGTGCCGATCGGCAGGGCCAGATACAGGAGCCCCCCTTTGCGGATGATTCTCTTGGCGGCCTGCATTGCCTTAAGGTCGCCCTCAGGGTCGAGGGGATCGCCGTAACGGCCGAGGCCGTCGTGCTCGAAAGAGGATATGGACAGCCCCACGTCGAAAGGCTCGGGACATTGCGCGAATTGTTCGTAAGTGACCATGCGCACTGATGGATGTTCGGATATGATCGGCCCGTACTCGAAGATTACCACCTCCCGGGCACCGTACGCCAGGCAAATGGATTCATACCAGGGCGTCGCCGAACCGAACACCGCGACCCTCTTTCCGGCAAGTGGGAACAGGGCCAAAGCCTGATAGAGCCAAAGGTCTGTCACCCCGTAATAATGTGTTTCGCCACGCTTGGCCTTTGCCGTCAGGTCTAAAAAAGTTTGCATCGCGTAGTGCCTGGGCTGGCCAATGTCGTACGAATCATCGAAATACCAATCATACACCTTAGCCACGCCATTCATGGTGTAACGGTCCGCCAAGTCCATGGGCATGTTTTTGGGGGGCGTCATTTTCTTCATTGTGAAATCCCGTATTTTTTAAATATGCCAAAAGCAACACATGTCCCAATCTTGAGCCCCTCTGAGGGCAATCCGCGCTCTGCGAGAATGAGAGAACGAAGGAACGAAACATCTTTCCATGGTGACAACCTCCGGCGGCTAACCTTTGGATCACCGTTCTGACATAGTCAATGGCCGGTTTTCCCGAAAACATGTTATCCGATAAAACTTTATCGAAAGATTTCAAAGCACGGGACACTTTGTCCATTTCTCGGGCGCGGGGAGCCGTGAGTTCAAATCTCGCCGCCCCGGCAAGATAAAAAAAGGGTCACGGTTTTTGCCGTGACCCTTTTCATGTTGTTCGACTCGTTTTGCCGCATTCGCCCGGTCACCGGGCGCTCACTTGCCCAAGACCGCCAGCAGCTGGTCCATCCGGTCCGCATCCAACGACACCGCGCCCATGGGCGCTTCCCGGTTCAGGAACGCATATTTCTGCGTTCCCAGGCGGTGATAGGGGAGCAGCTCGTAGTCCACGTTGGCGTGGCCGGAAACCACGCCCGCGATGGCCCTTATGTCCTCGGGGGTATCGTTGAAGCCGGGGATGACGGGCGTGCGCACGTGTATGGGCAGCGACGGGAAATGCTCGGCCAGGAGCTTGAAGTTCTCCAGGATGCGCGTGTTGGGGACTCCGGTGAACTCCTTGTGCTTGGCGCTGTCCATGGACTTGATGTCGAACATGATGGAATCGAGCAGCTCGGCGGCCTGGCGCAGGATCTCCCACGGGGCCTGCCCGCAGGTCTCCATGGAAACGACGAATACCTGATCCCGGACATCGCCATACTCGACGCGCGCTTCACCCGAACGATGCCGCCGTTCGTGACCGCCGCCACGGGCATGGACGTGCTGACCCACGCCATCGAGGCGTATACATGCCTCCGGTCCAACGCCTTCACCACGATCTATGCGGAGCATGCCATCGCCTACGTGTCCCGGTATCTCCCCAGGGCCTACCGGTGCGGCGACGACATGGAGGCCCGCGAGATGATGCTGCTGGCCTCCTGCATGGCGGGCATGGCCTTCAACAACAGCGGGTTGGGGATAACCCACAGCCTGGCCCACAGCCTGGGGGGGCTTTTTCACGTGCCGCATGGGGTGGCCAACGCGGTGCTGCTCCCCTACGTGATACGCTTCAACAGCTTTCATGTGGGGGTGAAGTACCTCGAGATCGCCAAGGCCTTCGGGCTGCCTGCGACAACCGTGGAGGAAGGGACTTCCGGCCTGATCCAGTCGGTGCGCGAACTCAACGAATCCATGGGAATCCCGAACGGCATCCGAAAGCTGGACATCGGCGAGGGGGCGTTCAGGTCGCACATGGACGTGATCGCCAAGAACGTGCTCGAGGACATCTGCACCGGCGGCAATCCGAGACGGCCCTCCCGCGAGGACGTCATCCGGCTTCTCGGGGAGGCGTGGTAGAATCCGCGCCCGTGGACATGTCGGCGTAGGCGAAGCCGGCCCCAGCCCCCCTACTTCCCGGCCCCCTTGCCCACGGTCTCGCCCGGAACCTCCACGGCCTCGAGGCCGAGCGGGTCGCGCGGGTCGCGCGGCGTCTCCATGAGCACCGCCGGCATGGCCATCCACTGCGCCCGCGCCCCCCGCACGGACGCGGCCAGCACGTGCCCGCCCGTGGCGCGATCCTTGTCCACGAAGTGGAAGTGCCAGCCGGGGACAGCAGGCCCGGCCGCCTCCCGAGGGCTGCGGATGCCCACCAGCACGCCCTCGGCGTCCGCAAGGACCTTCGTGTTCTGCTGCTTGAGGGCCTCGGCCAGGCCCGGGTACGGCGGGGAGAAGCCCGGCACGCTGCGGATGGTCAGCGCCGGGAACACGCCGCTCACCCGCGCGGCCGCGAACGAACGCTCCGACGGCAATTTCGAGTCCAGCCACGCGGCCAGGGCCGCGAGGTCCCCAAGGTCCGGGGTGTCGGCCCCCGCGTCCGGGACGAAGAACGCCACCGTGGCGAAGGGCACGGCGGCCTCCCGGGGCGCGACGCTCAGCGCCAGCGAGGCGTCCGCGCGGTAGAACACCCCGTCCAGCACCACCATCTCGCCGTCCAGGCCGCGATAGGTGCCAAGGCCCAAGTCGCCCCTGGCGGCCAGGTCCGCCACGGTGGCCTCGCCCTCGTAGCCTCCCGCCATGAGCGCGGCCAGGCTGGAGTACTGGTAGAGCACGGGCCCGCCCGAGAGGGGCCTCGGGCCCGGGTGAGCGCCGTGGTGGCAGGCGGTGAGAAGAAATGCCAGGACCAGGACGCACGCGGCGTTTCTCATGGGAGGGGCTCCTTTGTCCGCGCGGGCATGAACCTGCTGGGCAGTCCCGGGCCGGAACGGGTTTCGAGGGATACGGAGCGGCGGCGCCGGGGGTTCGGCGCGGCCCCGCCTCGGGCTACCAGGAGTAGCCCTTGAGGATGTTGCACGAGGCGCACTGTGGCAGCGGGGCCGCCCCGGGCCTGAGCGAGTCTCGCAGTTTTTTCGCCGCCGGGCTCTCCCAGACGGAGCGGAAGTCCTCCTCGAAAACGTTGCCGAGGCTGTAGCTTTTGGCGATCTGGCAACAGGGGTGGACCTCCCCGCCGCGCCCCACCTGCACCCATTGGTACGGCATGGGGCAGCGGGACCGCGGCGCGTCGGAGGGCCGGTGGCAGGCCGCCCGCCCGGCGTGCCGATCTTCCGGGCGGGGCGCGGCCACGGGCGTTTCCACGGCCAGCCCGTGGCGCTCCCCGAGTTCGCGCGCACGGGCGAACACGGACGAAACCACGGCCGGGTCGATATTCTCCAGGGTCTGGCCGGGCACGCAGAGCTTCTCCGGGGGCAGCTTGCCCGCAACCGGGAACAGGGCCACGAACTTGACCCCATGGAGCCCGTAACGGGCCGCCAGGGAAACGATTTCCGGCACCTCCGCGATGTTCTCCTTCATGCAGGTGCAGTTGAAAAAGAACTTCGCCTTGGGCGCCAGGCGTTCCCTGACGGCGCGCAGGTTCTCCAGGAATTCGGTCAGCCGCTTGAAGGACTGTCCGCGAATGCGCCGGTACAGCGCCTCGGAGGCCGCCTCGATGCTGATGAGCACCTCGGACACGGCCCCGGTCTTCAGGACGTCCTCCATCACGGCCCGCCTGCCGCTGCTGCCGTTGGTGACGAAGCTCACGGAGCGGAACCCCTGCGAGCCCATGGCCTCCACGTACCCCGGGAGATCCTTGACCAGCGTGATCTCCCCGCCGTCGGTGATCATCAGGTTGGCGAACTGCTCCGGGTCGAAGTGCGACAGGGCCCTGACCAGGTCCGCGAGCGGCATCTGGGACACGGGGCCGCCCTTTTTGGTGTTCTCGCAGTGCAGGCAGGTCAGGTTGCAGGTCTCGGTGATGGGCACCTGGAGCGTGTGCCAGCTCTTCAGGGCGAAGGGCGCGTCGTCGGCCATGGTCAGGTCGTTTCGCTGCGCGTTGCAGGTGAGCACGCGCGCGCCGGTGAGCGAGCCCTCTTCTATCTGCGCCCTGATCTCGGAGGCGTAGGCGCTGCAAAGCACCACCGCCCCGCAGTCCGCGCCGCGAAGCTGCTCCGGGGACAAGACGGGCGCGCCGCCAAACTCGGTTCCCCACCTGGCCGGATCGTTGTCCACGTAGGCCGCCACGCGCCACCCTGTCCCGGCGGCCCTGCGCGCGAACCAGGACGCCATGCCCCCGGTGCCCCAAACGATCACGTCCATGCCCGCTCTCCCCTGCTTGCCCGGATGAGGTTCAGGCCCCGGCCCGCGCCGAGGGCCTCGCGTAGAGCACGGTCTCGGTCTGGATCATGCTGTGCTGCCCCAGGTGGAACACGTAGCCGTGCGGCAGCGCGCTCAAAAACTCCTGGGCCTCCCAGAGGTGCTCCTTGCGGTGGTAGACGGATATCTGCAGCTTGGGCGCGTGGCGCTCTATCGTGCCGCGCGCGCCGCGAAGCATCTCCATCTCCGCGCCCTCGATGTCGGCCTTGATCAGGTCCACGCGTTCAAGCCCCCGCTCCGTGACGAAATCGTCCACGCTCGTGACCTCGATCACCTCGTCGCCCTGGGGGTCCACGCAGCTTCCGCCGGGGCAGACCAGGTCGCGCCTGAAGCGCAGCCTGTCCTTGCCGCTCCAGAGCCCGAGGCCCACCGGGGTGATCGCGCCGTCCAGGCGGTGCTTGCTGAGCGCCGCCTGGAGGCGCTCGAAGTATTCGGCGCACGGCTCGAAGCAGTAGATCCGGCCGCGCCCGCCCATGCGGCGCAAAAACTCCGCGCTGGTCTCGCCGCCGTGGCCGCCCGCGTCCAGCACCACGTCGCCGGGCTCGGGCCGCACCAGGGGGTGCATGTACTGGGGATAGGGCGACAGGCGCAGGTAGCCGTCCTCGCCGTAGGCCCTGGAGAGCAGCACCCAGGAGAACGCCTCCCGGGACTCGTCGTCCGCCAGGCCCCGCAGGCAGGCCTCCAGGCGTCCGGCGTGCTCGTCCAGGAGCTCGGGTTCGAGAAACGCGCTGTAGTGGCGAAAGCAGTAGACCGGTCCGGGATAGCCCATGTCCACGAGCTGGCAAAGGATCTCCGCCTCCCACTGGCTGCAGACCACAAGCGCCCTGGAGCCGGACTCCATGGCGCGCGCCGGGGCCAGCACGGGCACGCCTTCGATGTCCGCGCCCTGCTTGGCCGGGGAGTTGTCGTGGACGGCCGTGACCTCCACGCCTCTTCGCCTGAGCAGGCGCAGGGCGGCCAGCCCGCGCGAGCCCGCCCCGAAGATGGCCGCGCTCGTGAACGGGAACGCCGCCTGGGAGGGGGTGATGACGCGCGAGTCCCGCTCCAGGACGGGCGCTTTCGGGGCAAGGGGCATGAAGGCTCCTGATTTCTCGGATGCTTGGGCGCAACAAAGCATAGCAACAGGGACAATCGGGCGTCCAGGGCATTTCCGGTTCACCCGGGCGCCCCGTCCCTGCGTCCGTGCCCGCGCGGCCCGCCTACTCCAGGCACGCGCCGGGCGAGGGTTTGAAGTGTCCGGCGAAAATCTGGCCGTCCCAGGCCAGATGGATGCCCCCTTCGCTGTTTAAGAACCCCAGGTAGCCGCCGAGCGCGGCGGGCGTGAACCCGTGGGGCGTGAACGACGCCTCGATGGTCACCGTCTCGCCGGGGGCGATGCGCTCGGGCAGGTCCTTCTGGCCCACGAAACGCAGCTCTTCCCCCTGCCTGGCCGAGGCCATCACGATCTTCACCGTGTTGCCGAGCACGGCCCGCTCGCGCACGAACTCCTCGCCGGAGTCGTTGGTCACGCGGATCTTGAAGCTGGCCTTGGAGAGCGGGCAGACCTTGAGCCCCACGGCGTCGGCCTCGAAGCGCAGCCTGCTCCAGTCGAAGGGCCGGTTGCAGCCGGTGACGTCGCCCTCCAGGAGCGCGAAGTTGCCGCGAAGGCGCAGGCTATTGGCCAAGAGCTCGCTCGCGGGCGCGGCAGACTTCACGATCCGCGGCGTGACGCCCGCGAGGGAATAATCCCGCACGCCCTCCGGGGAGGCGTGGAGCGTGCGGTAGCACTGCGCGAGCCCCTTGAGCTCGTTGTCGCTCACGAGGGTGAACGGCGTCAGCATCACCAGCCCCTTGTGCGAGGCGAGAAACGAGGTGAGGTCCTCGTTGACGCCGAAGCGGTACTCGTAGCGCTTGGCCAGCCATTTGTAGCTCAGCATGACCCGCAGGCCGTGGGCGATCTCGGAGTCCGGGTCGATGCGCGGCACGAGGATCACCTCCGGGGGAGAACCTTCGGCGTGCGGCCGGCTGGCCAGGAAGTCGAAGAAGCGCTCCATCCCGCCCTCGGCGGCCTTGTTGAACTTGAGGTGGTAGATCCCGCCCGCCACGGAGCTCGCCCCGGCCACGCAGACCGCGGCCACGGCCGCCGCCTTCCAGGCCCTGCCGCGCGCCCCGGCCGCCAGGCCCAGGGCCGTGCCCAGGGCCGGCAGCATGAAGGCCCACGCTGGCAGGAGGTACCACGGCGAGGTGATGCGCAGGACGAAGAACACGCCCACGTAGACGAGCGCCCCGGCCAGGCAGGCCACGGCCGCCCTCTCCCCGTCCCGGCCCCGCCAGAGCCTGGGCGCGAGCGCGCACAGGACGGCCAGGCCCCCCAGCAAGAGGACGTCGTTCTGGGCGTAGTAGGCGAGGATGTCCGAAAGGGGGAGCTGGCGCCCGGCGGCGTAGGTCTGCGCCCCCTTGTAGCGGTAGGCCAGGAAGTAATAGGCCGCGACGTAGAGCCCGGCGGAAACGAGCAGCGCGCGCGCGAAGCGCCCTTGCACGCCGCCGCGCCCGAAACCGGCCCCGATGACGAGCATGGAGGCCAGCGCGCCCAGGGCCAGGAATCCCGGCTCCTTGTAGTAGAGCGCCAGGTTGCCCGCCGCGAGCGCGGCCCAGAAGCGCCACCCCGCGCGCCTGTCGTCCGGCCCCGGCATGAAATAGAGCGCGGCCAGGAAGAACGTGAGCGAGGTGAGCTCCGGGATGAAGAGCCTGGAGGCGGCCACGAGAAACGCCGGGGTGGTGAGCATGAGCGCGCCCGCCGCGCAGGCCGCGCCGAGCGGGGCCCCGTAGCGGCGCAGCACGCCGAGCGCGAGGCCCGCGCAGGCCAGGAGCTTCAGGGACTGGATGCCGAGAAACAGCGGGGCGCTCATGACCCCGGCCTCGCGCAGGATCAGGAACTCCCGGCCGTTGAGCGGGCAGAACCTGGCCAGCTCGTTGCCCCAGAAGAGCCGCCAGTAGGACCCCAGCAGCGAATGGTTGTAGAAGACGTGGTCGTCGATGAGCCCGAAGGCCGCGTCGTCGAAGACGAGCCAGGCCAGCCACAGGGCCAGGGCCCAGTAGAGGCAGAGGAGCGCGCGCCCGGCCGGGCCGGACGGGGGGGGTACTGGACGCGCCCCGCGTATCAGCACGCGTCCCGCCGGATCTCGCGGCCCTCGCCCTCCCCGGCCCGGCCGCGGACGTCCTCGGGCCGGACGTTCCGCGTGCCCGCCAGCCAGTAGAGCGGGCGCATGCGGCCCTGCTCGTAGATCTTGCTCACGTAGAGGGCGATGATCCACAGGCTGAAGAGCACGAGCCCCGTGAAGAACGTCAAGAGCACCACCAGCGAGGTCCAGCCCGGGATGGTTTCGCCCATGGCGTGCTGGACCAGGGCGTAGGCCAGGTAGAGGAGGCTCGCGCCCCACAGCGCCGCCGCGCAGGTGAGCAGGAACGTCACCGGCGCGCTCGAGCAGCTGATGATGCCCGCCGAGGCCAGGTTGAGCATCTTGCGCAGGGTGTACTTGGTCTCGCCCGCGCAGCGCTCGCCGCAGTCGTAGCTCACCAGGCACTGCCTGAACCCCAGCGAGAAGAAGAGCCCGCGCATGTAGCGGTGCGGCTCGCGGAAGCGGCGCACCACCTCCACCACCCTCTTGGTGATCATGCGGAAGTCGCCGCACTGCGGGGCCACCTCGTCGTGGCTGATGGCGGAGAGCAATTTGTAATAGGCCTTGGCCGTGAGCGCCTTGAAGGCGGACTCGCCCTCGCGGTTCGTGCGCTGGGCGTGCACGATGTCGTAGCCCTCGGCCACCTTGGCCAGCATGTCGTCCACGAGCTCGGGCGGGTGCTGGAGGTCGGCGTCGAGGATGCACACGGCGTCGCCCCGGGCGAAGTCGAGCCCGGCGGTGAGCGCGATCTGGTGGCCCATGTTCCGGGCCAGGTGGACCACCTTGACGCGCTCGTCGCGCGCGGCGAAGGCGTCGAGTTTCACGGCCGTGTCGTCGCGGCTGCCGTCGTTGACGAAGACGAACTCGAAGTCCAGGTGGGGCCGGGCGGCGGCCAAGGCCTCCAGCCGGTCCATCATCATATGGATGCCCTTGGCCTCGTTGTAGCAAGGCAGGACGAAGGAAACCAACATTCTGGGTGTCATCTTGCGCTCCAACCCCACGCGCGGGGCCGGGGTCGAAAGGCCCTGCGCCAGGGCCAGTTCGCCTGGCTCGGGCGGGTGGCGGTTGCTGGTGGAATGCGCCGCGAAGCGGACGAGCGCGACCTTGCCAAATCGGCACGCCGAGTTCAACCGTTTATCCCTGCGCGCCCCGCCACTTCCGCCCGGGGCGCTCCTGGTGTATGGTTCGCGGGCACCCATGCGCATCCCGACCCTAAACCCACTCCCGCTCCCGCGCCTGGCCCAGGCCCTGGCCCTGCTCGCCTTCCTGGCCCTGGCCGCCGCCCCGTGCTCCGCATCCGGGCTCACGGAGGAGGAGAAGGCCTACGTGGAGAAGCTCGGCCCCGTGACGGTCTGCGTGGACCCGGACTGGGTGCCCTTCGAGTGGATCGATGAGGACGGCATCTACCAGGGCATCGCCGCCGACCTCCTGCGCCTGGCCGCCGAGCGCGCCGGGGTGCGCCTGCGCATCGTGCCCACCAAGGACTGGGACGAGAGCCTGGCCGCATCCCGCGAGGGCCGCTGCATGGCGCTCAGCTTCCTCAACCAGTCCCCGCAGCGAGACCAGTGGCTGCTCTTCACCGAGCCCCTGTTCACCGACTCCAACGTGTTCATCACCCGCGAGGAACACGGCTTCATCGACGACCCGGCGGCGCTCATGGGCGAGACCATCGTCTTCCCCAGGGGCACTTCCATGGAGGAGCGCATCCGCAGGGACTACCCGAACCTGAAGGTCGTCGTCACCGAGACCGAGATGGAGGCCCTGAACATGGTCTCGGAGCGCAAGGCGGACATGACCCTGCGCTCGCTGATCATCGCGGCCTACACCATCAGGAAGGAGGGGCTCTTCAACCTGAAGATCGCGGGCAGGCTCCCGGACTACGCCAACAAGCTGCGCATCGGCGTGGTCAGGGCGGAGCCCATGCTGCGCGACGTCCTGAACAAGGGCGTGGCCTCCATCACGGCCCAGGAGCGCGGGCTCATCGTCAACAGGCACGTGTCCATAAACGTCCAGGAGCGCGTGAACGTCCGCCTGGTCCTGGCCGTGTCCGGGGTTTTCGTGGTGGCCGCGGTCATCGGGCTTCTGTGGAACCTCCAGCTCAAGCGCCTGAACCGGGAGCTCGTGGTCACCTCGCGCACCGACCCCCTCACCGGCCTGCCCAACCGCATGCGCATCGACTCGCTCTTCAGGGAGGAGTTCGCCCGGGCCGCGCGCTACGGCAGGCCCCTCTCCATCATCCTCATGGACGTGGACCGCTTCAAGCGCGTCAACGACGAGCTGGGGCACCTCATGGGCGACAAGGTGCTCAAGGAGGTGGCGGGAGTCGCCCGGGCGTCCATCCGGGCCGCCGACTCCGCCGGACGCTGGGGAGGGGAGGAGTTCCTCGTGCTGTGCCCGGAGACCGGCCTGGAGGAGGCCCTGCTCGTGGCCGGGCGCATCCGCTCGACCGTGAAGGCCCACGTGTTCGAGAGCGGCCGGACCCAGACCGTGAGCGCCGGCGTGGCCGCGCTTCGCCCGGGAGACACCGAGGACTCCCTGCTCCAGCGCGCGGACACGGCCCTGTACCAGGCCAAGAACCAGGGGCGCGACCAGGTCCGCTCGTTGTAAGAGCCTCAATTTTTTCCGCCATTTCCGCGCATTGACAGCCGGGGCGAGATGGGAGAGGCATTGGGCGGCGTCCATGTCGTTGCGGGCGTTCACCATTGCCGAAGGATAACGCCAGAATGCTGCTGTCGCCGGCTTGGCCGCTCCGCGCCTATTTCAGGGCCTACGCCCTGCTCTTCACCTTCCTGCCGTGCGCGCTCATGGCGGTGTTCATAGGCTATTACCTCTCGGCCCGGCTCCAGAGCCGCGCCCTGGAGGACATGAGCCGCACGCTCTCCCTCCAGAAGCAGTTCATCGACACCTGGCTGGGCGACCGCCAGCGCGACGTCACGCGCCTGGCCGAGCTGCCCGAGCTGGCGGACCCCAGCCGCGAGCGCGCCACCGAGGCGTTCAGGCGCGCGGTGTCGGTCATGCCCGAGGTCAAGGGCGTGGTGCTCACCGACGAGTCGGGGCGAACCGTGGCGGACACCGTGGCCACGCCCGGGATCGACCTGAGCGACAGGGACTACTTCAAGGAGGGCCGGGAAGGCCGCCCGTTCATCAGCAACGTGGTCACCGGCCGCGCCACCGGGGCGCGCATCATCATCTTCTCCGCGCCCGTGAACGGCCCGGGCGGGCGTTTTTTGGGGGTGGTCTTCGCCACGGTCTCCCTGGACGTGATCGAAAAGGCCGTGGGCGGCCCCACGCTCGAACCCGGCGGCCACACCCTGCTCCTGGACGGGCGGGGCGCGATCATCCGCGCCGAGGGCCAGGACGCGGGCGCGCAGAACGACCCCAAGCCCTCCGAGGTGGACCCCGGCGGCTCGCCCTTCAACTACCTGGCCCAGGACGGCTCCAGGATGATCGCCCTGGCGCGCAGGCTCGACACCACGGGCTGGACCCTGGTGGGCACCGTGCCAGAGGATTCCCTGTCCAAGGCCGTGCGCCCGGCCCTGGCCGTGATCTTCTCCGCGGGGCTTCTCTCCTTCCTGGCCATCATGCCCCTGGCCTTCAGGCTGGCGCGCTCCATCGAGAAGGTGGTGGAGCCCCTGGCCAGCCACGCCAAGGGCCTGGCCCAGGGCCGCTACGACCAGCCCCCCCCTGCGCTGGCGCAAAGCGAGGGCCCCGTGGAGCTGGCCGTGCTGGCCGAAGCCTACGAAACCATGCGCGCCAAGATCATCGAGGACATGCGCCTGCTGGAAACCATGGCCCTGACCGACGAGCTCACGGGCCTGCCCAACCGGCGCTCCCTGATGGAGGAGGGGCCGAGGCTCCTGGAACTGAGCGCCAGGGCGGACAAGCCCTGCTCCTGCCTGATGATCGACGTGGACAACTTCAAGTCCATCAACGACCACTACGGCCACGCCAAGGGCGACGCGGTGCTGGCCGGGGTGGCCCGCGCGCTCAAGGGCCATTCGCGGGCCTCGGACCTGCTGGGCCGCCTGGGCGGCGAGGAGTTCTTGGTCGTCTGCGCCAACACGGGCAAGGGCGAGGCCCGGATGCTCGCGGACAGGCTGCTGGACGGCGTGCGCGCCCACCGGCAGGGCGGCGCGGACAGGCCGGAGGTCACGGTGAGCGTGGGCGTCTCGACCATCCAGGCCTACGCGGGCGACCCGTCGGGCATGTTCGACAAGCTCGTCCAGGCGGCTGACACTTGCATGTACAAGGCCAAGTCCGAAGGGCGAAACCGCGTGGTCTCGGCATGCTGCGACCCCGGCGCGCCCGTCTGCGAAGGGCCCAGGAAATAGGCCTGGAAGAACCGTGCACCACGAAGGCAACATCATCCGCCCGCCCTCGGGAGCCGACAGCATCCTCCTGGAGGTCTGCGTGGGCTGCCCGCGCAACGCCTGCGCCTTTTGCGGGGCATACCAGGCCGACCGCTTCCGGGTGAAGGACGAGGCCACGGTATTCGCGGACATCGACTACGCCGCGCGCAGGCTCACGCGCCAACGCCGGGTGTTCCTGTGTGGCGGGGACGCAATGGTCATGCCCTTTGCCCGTCTGGAGCGCATTCTGTCTCGCCTGCGCGAGGCCATGCCCAGGCTCACCCGCGTGAGCGCCTACGCCAGCGCGGCCAGCATCGCGGCCAAGAGCCCGGATGAACTCGCGCGCCTGCGCGCCATGGGCCTGGCCATGGTGCACATGGGCCTGGAGTCCGGCGACGATTCGGTGCTTTCACGCATGAACAAGGGCGTGACCACGGCGCAGATGCTCGCCGCGGCCCGCAAGGCCCGCGAGGCCGGGATGAAGCTCTCGGTGACGGTGATCGTGGGCCTGGCCGGGACCGAAGGCTGGCGCGAGCACGCCAGGCTCACGGGCGAGGCCCTCACGGCCATGGACCCGGACCACGCGGCCGCCCTGTGCCTGATCCCGGTGCCGGGCACGCCCCTGTGGGAGGACGTTCGAACCGGGCGCTTCACGCTGCACGACGCCCGGGGCATGGCCATGGAGTTGCGCGAGATGCTCGCGCACACGGGCATGACCGGAGGGCTTTTTCTGGCCGACCACGCCTCCAACTACGTGCCGCTCAAGCTCAGGATGCCCAGGGACAGGCAGGCAGGCCTCGCGCTTTTGGACGCGGCCCTGGCGGGCGAGAGGCCCTTCAAGCCGGAACGTGCGCGCGGGCTGTGAGCCCCCGGCCCGGACGGGCGTTTTTTTCGTGTTTCCCGCGCTTTCGCGTGGAACCGCCACGGGTTAGATTCCGAAGGACATGCGGTTTGGGCCATCCGGCCCGGTTCTTACCCCCAAACGTTCCGGCAGGGCGGCCCAGCCGCCCAGGACGGCCATGCGCACCGACGCCTCCCCGAGGAATCCCGGCACGCCCGGGAGCCAGGCCTGCCCGCTCCTCTCACCAGGCCATCCCGTCTCCCTGCAGCTGCCCGGCGACGACCGCACCTTCCGGGGCTGCGTGCTGGGCGTGGTCCCGGGGGAATTCATCATCGTCAGGCTTCCGGCGGCCATGCCCCAGCAGGTGGGGCAGGAGCCCGCCGCGATGCTCGTGCGCCTGGAGGACCAGGGCGTGGTCTACGGCTTCGAGTCCCAGGTGCTCTCGAGCCTGAAGATGCCCTTCCCCGTGGCCTTCCTCTCGTTTCCCCAGGACGTGGAGGTGCGCGTGCTCCGGCGCCACCCGCGCCTCAAGTGCCTGATCCCGGCCGTGATCGAGGGCCGGGGGTTCTCCTGCAGGGGCCACGTCAGCGACCTGAGCCTGGGCGGCTGCCGGGTGGTGGCCGCGCGCGGCGACCTCAAGGGCGCGGCCGGGGCGGGCTTCGGGGAACGCGTGGAGGTCAGCCTGCCGGTGGAGGCCATGCGCATCGAGAAGATCTCCGGCCAGGTGCGCGGGCGAAGCGAGGAAAACGGCTCCATCAGCCTGGGGCTCAGCTTCGAGAACGCCCTGGACGCCTCGCTCACGGCCGGGCAGCTCATGGAGCACCTCAAGGCCGCGGAGGCCATCCGGGCCAAGGCCACACGCAGCGCGCCGCGAAACCCCGGGGCCATCCCGGGCACGGAGCTGCGCGAGGCCACGGCCAGCGTGGGCGGCGCGGACCAGGTGCCGCTTCGCTGCATGGAGCCCATCGACCTCCAGTTCACGGGCAGCCACCTCTTCGAGCGCTCGGCCATCCTGGGCCTGGACGGGCGCGACACGGTCATCGCGGAAATGCCCGTGGCCTCCGGGCTCAAGAACTGCCCCAAGCCCGGCATGGGCCTGCGGGCGCGCTTCGAGTCCGGCGGGGCCTACTTCGGGTTCGTGACCCGGGTGGTCAAGTTCATCACCAGGCCGCGCCCCATGGTCTTCTTCCACTACCCCAGGAAGATCGAGATCCTCATGCGCCGCAAGCACCCCAGGATATCCTGCCTGCTGGCCGCCAGGCTGGTCAACGAGCACTTCGAGTCCTCGGCCTACGTCACGGACATCAGCCTGGGCGGCTGCCGAGTGCTGGCGGGCCTGAACAGCGGCGGCACCATCGTCAACGTGATGACCGGCGACCGCATGGACCTGGCCCTGCACCTGGACGGGCTGAGCGTGGAGCGCGTGCGCGCCCAGGTGAAGAGCTGCGACTACGAGAACGGCTCAGTGGCCATGGGGCTCATCTTCGCACTGGACAAGGCCCAGGCCGCGCGCGTGGGCTCCTTCATCGACAAGGTGGAGCACGCCCCGAGCTGAGCCCTGCGCGCTTTACAAACCGTCCCTCATCTGCGAGCCAGGGGCATGCACAGACTCCTCGCCCTGCTCCTGGCCCTTTTCCCCCTGTACGCCCTTGCCGCCGAGCCGCAGGCCGGCGAGCACGTGCCCGGAGCCTACGAATTCAAGGTGCCCCAAGGCTCGACGCCCGCGCAGAGAAAAGCCTGGATCAGGCAGGCCTCGGCCAGGCACGGGCTGGACCCGGCCCTGGTGCAGGCCGTGATGGAGGTGGAATCGGGCGGAGACGAGAAGGCCGTGTCGCCCAAGGGCGCGCAGGGGCTCATGCAGATCATGCCGGGCACGGGCAGGGAGTTGGGCCTCGGCGACCCCTTCGACCCCACGGCCAACATCGACGCGGGCAGCCGCTACCTGGCCGCCCAGCTCAAGGCCTTCGGCGACGTGCGCCTGGCCCTGGCCGCCTACAACGCCGGGCCCGAGGCCGTGCGCAAGTTCGCGGGAGTGCCGCCCTACCCGGAGACGCAGGCGTACGTGGCCGCCGTGTCCGGCCGCTACATCAGGCTGAAGACCGGCGGGAGCATCGAGGCCCTGGTGAAGAAGGCCCTGGAAGGCAAGTGATCAGGCCGAGGCGGCGGCCCGTTCCCGCGCGGCCGCCCAGCGCGAGAGCGCTGCCGTGACCACCAGCGAGAACGCCAGGCGCGCCCCGAGCGTTCCCCAGGGGCTCGCGCCGATCAAGGCGAGGAGCAGCGTGTCCTCGATGAGCGCGTGCGACAGGCTCATGAGCGACACGGCCGCGAACACGTCCTTTTTCGGGATGTGCCCGGCCCTGGTCTCGTGGATGATCAGCCCGCCGCCGTAGGTCAAGCCCATGGTCATGCCGATCACCGTGACCGTGGCCGCCGTGGGGCCTATGCCCATGAGCTTGAGGAACGGCGAAAGGAGCATCTCCAGGAGCTTCGTGAGCCCAAGCGCGTTGAGCGCGCGCATGAGCCCCATGAGCGCCAGGATGATGAGGAAGATGTAGCCCAGGTTCTTGAGCTCCCCGTATGCCCATCCGGCCAGGGAGGCCTCCTGCGGGGGCGGCAGCCAGAGCATGGCGGCCGGGCCTTGCAGGTACCCGCCCCCGTCCAGCACGAGGTGCGTGAGCCAGGCGCAGCCGAGCCCCCCGGCCACGCGCAGCAGGTTCTGCCCGAGAAAGCTCACCCCGCAGCGCTTGGTCACCTGGCCTTCCACCAGCAGGTTGTGCGCGATGAGCATGAGCACGCCAAGCACCGTGACCTGCGCCACGCTGAGCTGGCCCATGTCCTGCGAGAGGGCCTGGAACACGATGAGCCCGGCGTAGATGTTGGAGAGCATGGCCGTGGCCCAGGCCAGGCCCATCCCGGCGGGCAGGCCCACCAGCTCCATGAGCGGCCCCAGCGGCGCGGCCAGGTATTCGATGGCCCCCAGCTCCTTGAGGACCTTCACCACCACGATGATCGGGATCATCACCTTGAAGAGCGCCAGGCTGGCCCTGACGGCGTCGCGTGTAAGCCCGGTCACGGCTGCGACTGGGCCGGTGGTCTTGGTCATCCGAAAAGTCCTTGTCCGGCGGGTTCGGGCGGAGCCTAGCAGCCGTTGAAGAAGCGTTATTTTGCAGCCTGTTCAAAACAGCTCGCTGGCAAGGCGCAAGAAAAAGTCAAGCCCGATGCGTATTTCACATACGTGAGGGTTTGACTTTTTCTTGCAACGCAGCCAGCGAGAGTTTTTCAACAGGCTGCTAGGCGAGCCTCGGGCCCAGGGCCTTCAGTATCTTCTGCTTGAGCACGGAGCCGTCCATGGGCTTGATCATGAAGTCGGTGACGCCGAGCTTCATGGCCTCGGTCACGAGGGTCTTGTCGGGCACGCCGGTGATCATGATGAAGGGCGTGGACGCGTAGCGTTCGTGCCCGCGCATGCGCGAGAGAAGCTCCAGGCCGTTGAGCCCGGGCATCACCCAGTCCGCCACCACAATGTCCACGGGCTTTTGCTCGAGCACGGCCCAGGCCTCCTCGCCGTTGCCCGCCTGGAACACGCTTTTCA
The DNA here is from genome assembly GCF_055397115.1 of Fundidesulfovibrio sp. YSD1. NCBI lineage: Bacteria > Pseudomonadati > Thermodesulfobacteriota > Desulfovibrionia > Desulfovibrionales > Desulfovibrionaceae > Fundidesulfovibrio > Fundidesulfovibrio sp. YSD1. Next base: position 2,621,913 of record NZ_AP043666.1, on the reverse strand, counting down.
GGCCCAGGGGCTCGAGGATGCCCTCAATGACGCTGCGTATGATCGGGGTGTCGTCCACCACCAGCAGGCTGGTCTCGGCGAGCACCCGCCTGATGCGTTGCACGGTCTGCACGTCCATCTCAAAACTCCGTTCCAGCGCCCGGGGAGCCCTTGCGTCCCAGGGCTTCCCCGATGCGCGCGAAGAGATCATGCAGGAGCGCGTCCAGTTGCGCAAGCGTCCGCTTGGCCGGACCCGTCTCGCCCCCGGCCAGTTGCTCCTCGAGCCGTCCGGCCAGTGCGCCCGCCCCGTGGGCCGCTATCCCGGCGGCCGCGCCCTTGAGCCCGTGGGCCATGATCCAGGCCCCGCGCGCGTCCCCGGCCTCGAGCAGCGCGGAGATGCGCGCGCACGCGCCCCTGAAGTTCTCCGGAAAGGCGGCCAGCATCCGGGCCAGCAGGGCCTCGTCCCCGTCGAAGAGCGCGAGCGCCCGGGCCATGTCCACGCCGTCCACGCCGGGCAGAGAAGACGAAGCCGGGATAGGGGCCGGGAGCGCGGCGCCGGCGGGCGGGAGGGCTGGGCGCGCGCCCCCGGGCGGGAACAGGCGCGCGGCCTCGGTCATGAGCGCGGCGCGCGTCACGGGCTTCGCGAGGTAGCCGTTCATGCCCGCCGCCAGACACTCCTCGCGCCCGGCTCCGCCGCCACCGGCCGAGACGCCGAGCACGGGCAGCTCCCGGCAGCGCGGGTTGGAGCGGATGGCCCGCGCGGCTTCCAGGCCGTCCATCCCGGGCATGCGCACGTCGATGAGAGCCAGGTCCGGGCCGTGCTCCAGGACGGCGAGCACGGCCTGCACGCCGTCCTCCGCCTGCACCACCGAGGCCCCGGCCCCTTCGAGCACCGCAGTGAGCAGCTCGCGGTTGAAGGCGTTGTCGTCCGCCACCAGCACGCGCAGGCCGGAAAGCTCCGCGCCGCCCGCGTCGCCGCCTCCGGAGCCCTTGCCGCCGCGCCTCGCAAGCCCCAGGCCCAAAAGGGCCGGCACGCCGCCAAGGGCGAACGCGCCCGCAAGGCCCGTCCGGGCCGGGCCGCCTCCTGGCCCGTCCAGGGAGATGCGCCAGGCCCCGATGGGCGCGCCCCAGGGGTCGCAGGCCAGGCCCACGCCCTCCAGGCGTCCGCCCCCGAGCGCGCGCACGGCCACCGGGACCCCGCTGGCGGGCGCGGGCCGGGCCACGTCGATCAGGCCGATGTCCACGGGCAGGCGGCGAAGGTCCAGCCAGGCCGCGTCCAGGGAGGCCTCGCGGCCGAGTTCCGCCGTTTCCCCGGCGTCCAGAAGGTGCGCCAGCACAAGCGTCCCCCCGCCCGGCCCGGGCAGGGGCGCGGCCGCGAAGAGCACCGGCCCGGCCGCGGTGAGCACGATCCCGGAATCGGCGGGATTTCGCTCCCGGCTCGTGACGCCGTAGAGTTCGAGGAGTTCGGCCAGTTCCAGGGAGAACGCCGGGGCGTGCGCGAAGGCGCGCGCGATCCGGCCCGAGGCGTCGGCCAGGAGCACGGCGTCCGCGCCCCCGGATTGCGCCGCACCTGGGGACCCGTCAGCGCGGGCCATGTCCGAGGCCTGCGCGCGCAGGGCGGACAGGCGCGCGCCCAGCGCGGCCTGGAGCCGGTCCATGCCGTGGAGCAGCCCGACCCGGGCCGCTTCCCCGGCGCGCGAACGCTCGGCGCTCCACAGCCCGCCAAGGGCGCAGGCCAGCGCCAGCAGCGCCGCCGCGAGGCCCAGGATTGTCTTCGTTCTGCGCGCTTTCACTGTCGTGTCACCAAGCCCTCGGCCGCCCCCGGACACCTCCCGGGCGCGGTCTGCGAAGTGAAACGCGCCCCGCTCCGGACGTTCCGGGCGGGGCGCGGCGGATGTCAGCAGGCGTGGCGGAAGCCCTTTGCGGGCCTTCCGCCGGGACGCGGGCCTTTAGCCCTTGTCCACCACCATCCGGATCAGGCGCACCAGCTGGTGGGTGAATCCGGCCTCGTTGTCGTACCAGATCACCACCTTGAGCATGTTGCCGTCGAGCACGGTGGTCAACAGGCCGTCAACCACGCCGCCGTGGGTGTCGCCCAGGTAGTCCACGGAGACCAGGGGCTCCTCGGTGTAGCCCATGCTCTCGGTGGCCTTGGATTTGAGGAGCTCGTTGACGCCTTCCTTGGTCACGGGCTTCTCCATCTCGCAGGTCAGGTCCACGATGGAGCCGTCGGCGGTGGGGACGCGGATGGAGTAACCGTCCAGCTTGCCCTTGAGTTCGGGCAGCACCAGGGTGGCGGCGCGGGCGGCGCCGGTGGTGGTGGGGATCAGCGAGACGCAGGCGGCGCGGGCGCGGCGGGGGTCCTTGTGGGAGCCGTCCAGGATGCGCTGGCTCATGGTGTAGGAGTGGATGGTGGTCATGAGCCCGTGCTTGATGCCGTAGGCGTCGTTCAGCACCTTGACCACCGGGGCCAGGCAGTTGGTGGTGCAGGACGCGGAGGAGACGATGGAGTGGGAGGCCGGGTCGTAGTCGTGGTCGTTGACGCCCATGACCACGGTGCAGTCCGGGTTCTTGGCCGGGGCGGAGATGATCACCTTTTTGGCGCCGCAGGCCAGGTGCTGGGAGGCCTTCTCGCGGTCGGTGAACTTGCCCGTGGTGTCCACCACGATGTCGATGCCCAATTTGCCCCACTCCCACTCGCCGCCGGGCTGGCGGGTGACCAGGATCTGCTTGCCGGCCACGGTGATGCCGTGCTCCCAGGTGCCTACCTCGCCCTGGAAGGTGCGGTGCACGGAGTCGTACTTGAGAAGCCTGGCCAGCTCGGCGTTGTTGGCCCGGGCGTTGATCACCGCCACTTCGAGGTTCTTGTCTCCGGCAAGAATCCTGGTCAGGTAGCGGCCGATGCGGCCGAATCCGTTAACGCCAATCTTGGTCGCCATGTATGCCTCCTTGGTGCGCGCGACGCGCCCGAAATGAAGTGTAACGGACAAGGGGCGCGGCCCCTTTCCGGCCGCGCCCCCGAAGTTCGGTTTCCGATCAGGCCTTGCCCGAGCAGCCCAGCACGTTGCGGATCTTGTGGGCCACCATGTCGCGCACGGCGTCGCGGGCGGGGCCCAGGTACTGCCTGGGGTCGAAGTGCTCGGGGTTCTCGTCGAAGTACTTGCGGATCACGGCGGTCATGGCCAGACGGATGTCCGTGTCGATGTTGATCTTGCACACGGCCATGGACGCGGCGCGCCTGAGCATCTCCTCGGGCACGCCCTTGGCCCCGCCGACCTTGCCGCCGTGGGCGTTGGCCATCTCCACGAACTCCTGGGGCACCGAGGACGAGCCGTGCAGCACCAGGGGATAGCCGGGCATGAGCTTGCCGATCTTCTCCAGGCGCTCGAAGTCGAGCTTGGCCTCGCCCTTGAACTTGTAGGCCCCGTGGCTGGTGCCGATGGCGATGGCCAGGGAGTCGCAGCCGGAGCGCTCCACGAACTCCACGGCCTGGTCCGGGTCGGTGTAGACGCTGTGCTCGGAGCTGACCTCGTCCTCCACGCCGGCCAGGCGGCCGAGCTCCGCCTCCACGAACACGCCCTGGGCGTGGGCGCATTCCACCACCTGCTTGGTGAGCGCGATGTTCTCCTCGAAGGGCAGATGCGAGCCGTCGATCATCACCGAGGTGAACCCGGCCTTGATGACCTTCTGGCAGATGTCGAAGTTCTGGCCGTGGTCCAGGTGCAGCACCACGGGCAGGCCGGTGTCCTGCATGGCCGCTTCCATGAGCTTCATGATGTAGTTCTCGCCCGCGTACTTGCGGGCCCCGGCCGAGACCTGGAGGATGAGCGGGGCGCGCTCCTGGTTCCCGGCGGCGATGATGCCCTGGACGATCTCCATGTTGTTCACGTTGAACGCGCCGACGGCGTAGCCTCCGGCGTAGGCTTTCTCGAACATTTCCTTGGGGGAAACCAAAGGCATGACGCTCTCCTCCTTGCGGGATGCGGGCGGATGTTTCTTATGCGGGAAAGGCGGGTGAAAAAATCGCCGCGATAGCGCGTAAATATAGCCTCAGGAACCGTTTTTTGTCAACGAAGGGAGGGGTTTCCGCCGCCCCGGCGGCGCGTGGCGAGTTGACTTGGCCACTTATTTTGATCACTTGGGAGACTGGAGGTGACCCATGCCCGACATGAAAGGCTCCCGCACCGAAAAGAACCTGCTCGCGTCCTTCGCCGGGGAGTGCCAGGCCAGCGTGCGCTACGGCTTCTACGCCAAGCAGGCTCGAAAGGAAGGCTACGTCCAGATCGCGGCCATCTTCGAGGAGGCCTCCGAGCAGGAGCGCGCCCACGCCAGGCGCTTGCAGAAGCTCATGGGCGAGGCCGAGGCCGAGGTGAGCCTCGCGCTGCGCTCCTCGCTTGGGGGCACGACGCTCGAAAACCTGGAGGAGGCGGCCGGATGCGAGGCGCGCGAGGCCACCGAAGACTACCCGGCCCACGCCGCCGCGGCCCGGGAGGAGGGCTTCGCCGAGGCCGCCGCGGTCTTCGCGGCCCTCGCCGTGGCCGAGGCCGGGCACAGGGAGCGCTTCCTGGCCCTGGCCGGGAACATCCGCCAGGGCAGGGTGTTCGCCAGGCAGGAGCCCGTGACCTGGCGCTGCCGCCACTGCGGCTGGACCAGGCACGCCACCGCCGCGCCCGAACGCTGCCCGGCCTGCGCCCACCCGCAGGCGCATTTCGAGATCGCCGCGTCTAACTGGTAGCGTCCGGCTGGCCCGTCAGGGCCGCGGCCAGGGCCTGGGGGGCCACGGGGCGCTGGAGCACGGCGTCCACCACGCCCAGGAGCGACCCGGCCTCGGCCCTGTCCGAGAGGAGCACCAGGCGCACGTCCTCGCGCACGGCCCGGCACGCCTTGAGGAAGGCCCGGCCGGACATGCCGTTCAGGTCCTCCCCGGCCAGCACCGCGTCGAAGAGCCACGGCACCTTGGAGAAGGCCTTGAGCGCCCTGGAGGCGTCGCGCATCATGGTCACCTTGAAGCCCAGGTCGGAAAGCTGCATGCCGAGCGCCCGGCGCGAGAAGGCCTGGGCGTCCACCACCAGGGCCCTGCCGCCGTGGGCCCGTGCCGCGCCCTGGGTCGAGTCCGCCAGGGGCAGGAAGACCTCGAACAGGCTGCCCCGGCCCAGTTCGCTCTCCACGCGCACGCCCCCGCCCAGGGACCTGACCGCGCCGTAGACCATGGCCAGGCCCATGCCCGTGCCCTCCCCCGGCTTCTTGGTGGTGAAGAACGGGGTGAAGATGCGCCTCATGAGGCCCTTGTCCATGCCGTGGCCCGCGTCCTCCACCGAGAGCACCGCATACTCGCCCGGGGCCAGGCCGTCCGGGGCGTGGGCGTGGGCCGCTCCCGCCGTCCTGCGGGCGAGGCCCACAGCCAGCCTGCCGCCCCGGTCCCGCATGGCGTGCAGGGCGTTGTCGGCCAGGTTCACCACCAGCTGGTGCACGATGCCCGGGTCGGCCATGACCTCGAGCCCCTCCCCGCCGTCCTCGAAGCTCAGCTCCACGTCCGGGGGCAGGGAGCGCCTGACTCCAGCCAGCGTCTCCCTCACGATGCCGTTCAGCGAGATCCTGGATGTGCGCAGGTCCCCCCTGCGGCTGAAGGCCAGGATCTGCTTGATGAGCTGCCTGGCCCGGCCCCCGGCCTGGATGATCTCCTCCAGGGGCCTGCGCAGGATGTCGCCCTCCTGCAGGAGCTGCATGCCCACCTCGGCGTTGAGCAGGATGGGCGTCAGGATGTTGTTGAAGTCGTGGGCGATGCCCCCGGCCAGGGTGCCCACGGCCTCCAGCTTCTCGGCGCGGCGCAGGCGCTTCTCCAGGCGGGTCACGTGGGCCACGTCGCGAAGGAGCGCCACGGCGTTGGTCACCCGCCCGGACTCGTCGCGCAGGGGCGAGAAGATGGCCTCGGCCACGATGGGCTCGCCCCCGGGCTTGAGGTCGGTCACCGGCCCGCTCCACTCCCTGGCCTCGGTGAGCGCGCTCATGATGTCGCGCACGGGCATGGGGCGGCGCCCCCTGCCGAAGAAATCGAAGAAGGCCGACCCCAGCACCGCCGAGCGGTCGAGCCCGGTGATCCTGGTGAAGGCCGGGTTGACGTACTCCACTCCCCAGGTGCCGCCCGTGAGGATGGCCACGCCCTCGGCCGCCTGCTCCACGGCCGTGGCCAGGAGCATGCGCTCGGACTCGGCGCGCTTCCTGGCCGTGATGTCGCCAAGCACCCCCTCCACGCGCACGATGGCCCCGTTGCCGCCGCGCACGGCCCAGGAGCTGGCCGACACCCACAGGGGCGAGCCGTCGCGGCGGCGCACCCGTATCTCGCTGCGCTCCACGAAGCCCGTGGCCGCCAGCTCGCGCATGACGGCGTCGCGCTCGGCCGGGTCGTGGTAGACCTGGGTGCGGATGTCCGTGACGCCCTCCACCAGTTCCCTGGCCGAGCGGTAGCCCAGGATGGAGGCCAGCGCCGGGTTGACCCAGAGGAAGCGGCCATCCATGGTGGACTGGAACATGCCCTCGGTGCTGTTCTCGTAGAGGCTCCTGAGCCTGGCCTCGGATTCGGCCAGGGCCCGCTGCGCCCTCACGCTCTTGGTCACGTCGCTGACGATGGCGAAGAGCACGTCGCGGTCGGCCACGCGGATGCGGCTCACGCGCATCTCCACGTCGCGGTAGCCCCCCCCCGCGCAGAGGTGCCTGCAGGGCCTGCCCTGGCAGCACTCCGCCCCTTCGCGCCAGAAGGACGTGTCCGCGCATTCGGGCCTGCCCGGGCAGAGGTCGGCCAGGGCCATGGAGCGCAGGGCGCCCAGGTCCCGGCCGTAGAACCCGAGCGCCGCGTCGTTTGCGTCGAGTATGCGCATGGTCTCCGGCTGGAGGATGAGCATCACGGCGGAATGCTTGCGGAACATGGCCTCGAAGAGCGCGGCCTCGCTGCGGCGGGCCTCCTCCAGGCTCTTGCGGTGCTGCACGTCGTAGGCGCAGCCCACGATCTCCAGGGGCTCGCCGTCCGGGCCGCAGCGCAGCACCAGCTGGTCGCGCACCAGCCGCCAGGAGCCGTCCTTCACGCGCATGCGGTACTCGCGGCTGACCTCGCCGGACGCGAAGAGCGTCTCGAAGGAGGCCCGCACGGCCGGCTCGTCGTCGGGGTGCAGGCTCTTCCACCATATCTCCGGGTCGGCCAGGAACTCGGCCGGGGTGTAGCCCGTCTCGCGCTCCACGTTGGCGCTGACGCTGGTGGCCCGGAGCGTCTTGGGGTCCACGGTGAAGAGCACCACCGGCCCGCGCGCCAGCGAGCGCCCGGGCGCGGATCGGCCCGCCTCGATGAGGCTCCTCATAGGTCGTGCGGCCCGGGCCCGGCCTCGCGGGTCAGGCTGGAGTGGAAGGCGAAGCTCGAGCGGATGTGGTTCTTGACGTAGTACATGGCCGCGTCGGCCTTGCGGATGAGCTCCCAGGGGTCGAGCCCGTCGTCGGGGTAGAGGCTGATGCCGATGCTCGCGCCCGGGCCCTTTTCCCCGCCCAGGCTGTCGTAGGGGCGGCACACGTCGCGGATGACCTTGCGCGCCACCTCGGCCGCGCCCGCCTCGCCCTTCTGGCCCGGCAGCACCACCACGAACTCGTCCCCGCCCACGCGGGCCACGGTGTCCGAGGCGCGCACCTGGCCCTGGATGCGCGCGGCGGCCTCCTTGAGCACCTCGTCGCCCACGGCGTGGCCCAGGCGGTCGTTCACGGGCTTGAAGTTGTCCAGGTCCACGAAGAGCACGGCCACCTTGGCCCCGTCGAGCCGGGCGGCCTCGGTCACCCGCGCCAGCCGGTCCATGAGCAGCATCCGGTTGGCCAGACCCGTGAGGGGGTCGTGGAGGGAGGCGTGCATGGCCTTCGCCTCCATGTTCTTGGCGTTGGTGATGTCCTGGATGATGCCGTCGTAGAAGTTCACGCTGCCGAAGGCGTCGCGCCTGAGCACCGGGGTGTTGCGCACCCAGCGCACGGAGCCGTCCTTGTGCAGGATGCGGTGCTCCATGGGGCCGGTGTCCTCACCGCGCAGGAGCCGCTGGGCCTGCTCGAGCACGGAGGCGCGGTCGTCCTCGTGGATCATGGAGTACCAGAGGTTGGGGTCCCGGGCGAACTCGGGCGGGGTGAACCCGGTCACGGCCGCGCAGCCCGGGCCGTGGGCGGTGTGGGCGGCGCGGCCCTGCTCCACGCGCACGGTGTAGACGTAGTCGCTGACGGTCTCCAGGAGCTTGCGGTAGCGCTCCTCGGATTCGCGCACGGACCGCCACGCCTCCTCGAGCCTCTCGGCCCGAAGCCTCAGTTCGCCCAGTTCGGCGAGGAGCTCTTCCTGGTTCCTGCACGACTCGCTCATGATCCTCTTCTTGCTTGAACGTCGCCACCGCGTCAACACGCCGGACCGCCTCCCTGCCCGTCGCCGCGCTTGCTGGCGATGGTGCGCCAGGATAGGAACACCTCTTTCACCACAGCAGGGAGCATCCGGCATGACCGGCGCAGACGAACTCCTCCAACGGTCCGCGCGCATGAGCGCCCAGGCCCGGCAAGTGCTCGAGGACACCCAGGCCCTCGAAATCTGGCGGCAGGCCGGGGCCACGGCCAACCTCGTGGGCTCGCTCAGGACCGGGCTCATGATGACGCGGCGCGACATCGACATCCACGTCTACTCCTCGCCCTTCACCGTGGAGGCGAGCTTCGCGGCCATGGCCCGGCTCGCCGCGAACCCCTCGGTCAAGCGCATGGAGTTCCTCAACAGCATGGACACCGGCGAGATGTGCCTGGAGTGGCACGCATGGTGTCTCGACAGGCAGGGCGAGATGTGGCAGCTCGACATCATACACATCATGGACCAGTCGCCCTACGCCGGGTATTTCGAACAGGTGGCCGACCGGATCGCCGCGGCGCTCACGCCCGAGACGCGCCTGGCCATCCTGGCCATCAAGCGGGACATGCCCCCGGACGCGGGCGCCATGGGCATCGAGGTGTACAAGGCCGTGATCGAGGACGGAGTCAGGGACCTGGAGGGATTCCTCGACTGGAAACGCTCCAGGCCCGCAACCGAAATACTGCGCTGGATGCCCTGAGCGGGCCAGGCGCAACAGGAGTCAGCCATGAAGGACGAACTGAAGCCCAGGCACTACGAACTCATGCGCGCCAAGTACCCCGCCTGCATCGACGCCGTGGAGGCCCTGGGAAAGGCCGTGCGCGACGCGGGCCCCCTGGACGAGAAGACCATCCTGCTCGTGCAGCTGGGAGCGGCCGCCGCCGCGCACTCCGAGGGCTCCGTGCTCTCCCACGCGCGCCGGGCGGTCAAGGCCGGGGCCACCCTGGAGGAGATCTACCACGCCCTCTTGGGCCTGACCTCCACCATCGGCTTCCCCACCGTGGCCGCCGCCGTGAGCTGGGTGCGCAAGAACCTGGAAGACGAATAGGACGGACAGGACCATGGCCGCGCCCCGATGCGCGAACACCTTCACCCGCGACCCAGACCTGCCCTTCCTGGAATCGCGCGATTCGCGCATCCAGGGCGCGCCCTTCGGCCTGCACACCCACGAGACCTTCTCCGTGGCCGTGGTGGAGGAGGGCTCGACCATGATGGACTGCCGGGGCGGGCGCTGGCCCGCCGGGCCGGGCACGCTGGTCTTTTTGCCCCCCGGGGAGCCGCACGCCTGCAACCCGGACCCCGGCGCGCAGCTCAAGTACCGCAAGTTCTATTTCGACCCGGACTGGTTCCGGCCCTGCCTGGAAGGGGCCGGGGCCGTCCCTGGCGGCCTGGACGCCGGAGGTCCGGCCCTGGTCGACGACGAGGGCGCGGCAAGGGCCTTCTCGCGCTTCGCCCAGGCCCAGGACGCGAAAGCGGGAGCGGCCGCCAAGCTGGCCCTGCTCGAGGAGGCCCTGGGGCTTCTCCTGCGCTCGCCCCGGGCCACGGCCGTATGCGGCCAGTCCGCCCGGGCCGAGCGCCTGGCCGCGCTGGACGCCGCCCGGCTGATCGCCCAGGACCCGGCGCACGGCGTGCCCCTGCGCGAGACCGCCCGGGCCGTGGGCGTCTCGCCCTGCCACCTGCCGCGCATCTTCCGCCTGGCCCTGGGCGTGACCCCCGGGGCCTACCGCGCGCAGAAGCGCGTGGAACTGGCCAAGCGCCTGCTGGCGGACGGGGCGACCATCGCCAGCGCGGCCGCGGAATCCGGCTTCACGGACCAGAGCCACTTGAACAGGGCCTTCAGGCGCTACGCCGGGGCCACCCCCGGGCAGTACCGGGCCGCCTCCGGCGGCTAGTGTGGCGCCCGCCAAACAAGCGTACATTTATTTTGTGGATAATAATTTGAAATAGTTATTCTTATCCCTGAGGGGCATGTTCATGCCCTTCAAGGGCGCGACGCCAGGAAAAGCGCGCCCGCGCAATTTCATCCAAGAAATCCCGGCCCGCCGGCGCTATCCCCCACGCATCCGTTTCTCCTGGGGGTTTTCCATGATTCGTGGAGGTTTCGCCGCGTTCCCGGCCCTGTGCGCGGCCGCGCTGTTCTGGGGGCTGTCCTTCACCGCCACCAAGGTGGCGCTCGAGCACCTGCCGCCGTTCACCATTCTCTTCCTGCGCTTCGCCCTGGCCTTCGCCCTGCTCGCGCCCGTCGCGCTCCGCGGGCTGCGGGGGGTCCCGCCCGGGACCCACGCCAAGGCCTTCGCCATATCCCTGCTCTTCCCGGGCTGCTACTTCGCCCTGGAAACATACGCCCTGCGCCTGACTTCGGCCGTGAGCGCCTCGCTCATCTCGGCGGCCATCCCGGTGATGGTCCTGGCCCTGGCCTCGGCCTGGCGCCGTGCCTGGCCGGGGGGGCGAAGCGTGGCGGGCGTGGCGGCCTCCCTGGCGGGGGTGTGCCTGCTGGTGGGAATATCCACCGGCCCGGTGAACGCGGGCGACGTGCTGATGCTCTTGGCCGTGGCCTCGGCCTCGGTGTACATGGTGGCCACGGCGGGCCTCGCCAGGGAGCTCTCCCCCCTGTCGCTCACCTGCCTGCAGATGTTCTGGGGCCAGGCGTTCTTCCTGCCCTTCTTCGCGGCCTCCCCGCCGGACTGGGCGGCGGTCCCCGCGGCCGCGCTCGCCGCCGTGGCCGCGCTCGGGCTCTTCGCCACGGTGGGGGCCTTTTTGGCCTACAACTATGCGCTCTCCAAGGTGCAGGCCTCCACGGCTTCGCTCTTCATCAACGCCGTGCCCGTGGTGGCCGTGGCCGGGGCGCACTTCGGGCTGGGCGAGCCGGTGTCCTGGGCGCAACTCGCCGGTGGCGCGCTGATACTCGCCTCGGCCCTGGCCACGGCCGCGCGCGAGCCGTCTTGACGCGGGGGGTCATTTCACGCACACGGGGGATGAAACCGACGTGACACACGCACGCGCAAGGACATTCCGCCATGATAATGGACTGCATGAAGACCGCCGATCCCCAGATGATCGAGATGTTCCGCCCCTTCGGCCTGAAGATGGAGGAGCAGGGCATCCCGCCCATCGTCATCAACATCTTCAAGTGCTACTACGCCCGGCTGCTCTACGGGGCGCAGGGCAAGCTGCCCGAGGACGAGCTGCTCCCGCTCACCGAGCACGAGGTCCCGGACTACGACACCCTGGCCCCCTACGCCGAGGCCGGGCGCGAGGCCATCGCCCACTGCGCGGTGATCAAGCTGAACGGCGGGCTGGGCACGTCCATGGGCCTTGAGAAGGCCAAGAGCCTGATCACGGTCAAGGACGGCATGAGCTTCCTGGACCTGATCATCGGGCAGATGCGCGTGTTGCGCAAAAAGCACGGCAAGAACATCCCGCTTCTGTTCATGAACAGCTTCAAGACCCACCTGGACACCATGCTCAAGGTGGAGGGCTTCGACAACGGCCCCGGCGGGCTACCCCTGGCGTTTTTGCAGCACCGCTACCCCAAGATACTGCTCAAGGACCACTCCCCGGCGGTCTGGCCCGGCAACCCCGAGCTGGAATGGAACCCCCCGGGCCACGGCGACCTCTACACCGCGCTGGTGACCTCCAAGGTGCTGCGCAAGCTTTTGGACCGGGGCATCCACTACGCGTTCATCTCCAACTCGGACAACCTGGGCGCGGTGATGGACGAGCGCCTGCTCGGCTTCATGGTCAAGGAGGGCGCGCCCTTCGTCATGGAGGTGGCGGGCCGCACGCCCTCGGACCGCAAGGGCGGGCACCTGGCCAGGCTGCGCACCAACGGACGCCTCGTGCTGCGCGAGATCGCCCAGTGCCTGGAGCGCGACCTGGGCTCCTTCCAGGACATCAACCGGCACAGGTTCTTCAACACCAATTCCCTCTGGATCGACCTCAGGGCCATGGAAAAGGTCTTCGTGGCCAACGGCATGATGCCCCTGGACCTGATCCTGAACCCCAAGACCCTGGACCCGCGCGACCACAAGTCCCCGGCGGTGATCCAGATCGAGACGGCCATGGGCTCGGCCGTGTCCGCGTTCGAGTCGGCCCAGGCCGTGAAGGTGCCCAGGACGCGCTTCGCCCCGGTCAAGACCACCTCGGACCTCCTGGTGGTCATGTCCGACTGCTACCGCGTCAGCGAGGACCAGACCGTGGTGCCCTCCCCGGACGTCGAGGGCCACATGCCCGAGGTGCACCTGGACTCCAGGTTCTTTAAAAAGATCGACGACTTCATGTCCCGCTTCCCCCACGGCGCACCCTCGCTCAAGGCCTGCCAGTGCCTGGCCGTGAAGGGCGACGTGCTCTTCGAGGCCGGGGTGAGCGTGACCGGCGCGGCCACCGTGATCAACGAAACCGGCAAGCAGGCGGTGATCCGGGAGGGGACCGCGCTCTCCGGCGAGGTGAGGCTCTAGCCGTGCGCGTGCTGCTGGTGGAAGACGACCCCCAGGCCGCGTCCTACCTGGTCAAGGGCCTCAAGGAGCAGGGCATGGCCGTGGAGCACGCGGCCGACGGCCGCGACGGGCTCTACCGGGCCACGGCCGGAGGCTTCGACGTGATCATCCTGGACAGGATGCTGCCCGGCATGGACGGCATCTCCATACTCAAGGCCGTGCGCGCCGCCGGGGACACCACGCCCGTGCTGGTGCTCTCCGCGCTCTCGGACGTGGACGCCCGCGTGGAAGGGCTTCGCGCCGGAGGGGACGACTACCTGACCAAGCCCTTCGCCTTCGCCGAGCTCATGGCCAGGGTGGAGGCCCTGGGCCGCAGGGCCCGGGCCGAGAAGCCCGCCACCACGCTCGCCGTGGCCGACCTGGAGCTCGACCTCACGGCGCGCACCGTGAAGCGCGCGGGCAGGGCCATCGACTTGAAACCCAAGGAGTTCGCCCTGCTCGAGTATTTCATGCGCCACGCCGGGCAGGTGGTCACGCGGACCATGCTCCTCGAGCGCGTGTGGGACTACGCCTTCGACCCGCAGACCAACGTCATCGACGTGCACGTCTCCAGGCTTCGCGGCAAGATCGACAAGGACTTCGACAAGCCGCTCCTGCACACCGTGCGCGGCGCGGGATACATGCTGCGTGATACGTCCGAAGCTCCTTAAGACCTTCAGCTTCCGGCTGGCCCTGTGGTACGTGGCCCTGTTCGCCATCTCGGCCACGGTGGTCTTCGGGTTCATCTGGTGGGCGGCCGTGACCTTCATGATGCGCCAGACCGACGAGCTCATCGAGTCCGAGGTCTGGAGCCTGGTGGAGCAGTACGACGAGCGCGGGCTGGCCGCGCTCTCCATGCAGATCTCCAGCCGCCAGCGCAGCGAGGCCTCGCGCTCCAACATCTATTTGCTGGTGGACCGCGAGTTCCACTACCTGGCCGGAAACATGCGCGTCTGGCCCCGCTCCATCGACCCCAAGGGCTTCCCCGAGTGGCACACCATCCCCGTGACCGCCGAGAACGACCCCAAGCCCCTGGAGGCCAGGGTGCGCGTGGTCACGCTCTTCGGCAAGGTGCACATGCTCGTGGGCCGCGAGCTCTCGGACGTGTTGCGCGCGCGCACCATCATGGCCCGGGCCATGGCCAGCGGCATCTTCATCACCGTGATCATGGGCCTCATCTGGGGCCACGTGATGAGCCTGAAGTTGCTCAAGCGCCTGGACGAGGTCAATTGCGCCAGCCAGGAGATCATGGGCGGCGCGCTGCACAAGCGCATCCCGCTCTCGGGCTCGGGCGACGAGTTCGACCGGCTGGCCGGGAACTTGAACGACATGCTCGACCGCATCGGCGAGCTTCTGGCAACCGTGCGCCAGGTCTCGGACAACATCGCCCACGACCTCAGGAGCCCGCTCACGCGCCTGCGCTCGCGCCTGGAGCTCGCGCTCCTCGAGCCGCCGGACCCGGCTTCCCAGCGCCAGGCCATGGAGGAGGCCATCGCCCAGGCCGAATCCATCATCGCCACGTTCAACGCGCTCTTGACCATCGCCCGGGCCGAGTCCGCCGCCGCCGGGAGCGAGTTCCGGGAACTCGACCTCGCGGCCCTGGCCCGCGACGCCGTGGAGCTCTACGAGCCCCTGGCCGAGGACAAGAACATCACCCTGGCCGCGCACTGCGAGGAGGGCCTCATGGTGCGCGGCAACCGCCACCTGCTCTCCCAGGCCGTGGCCAACCTCCTGGACAACGCCGTGAAGTACACGCCCGAGGGCGGCAGCGTGCGCGTGGAAGTGCGCCGCGCGGCCTGCGCCCCGGGGGCTCGCCCGGCCGACTCCGGGCTGGCGGACGCGGCCCCGGAGTCCCCGGCGCGCAACTCCAAGGGCTCTCCCGACGCCTGCGCGGGCGCGGTGGCGCTTCTCGTGGCCGACACGGGGCCGGGCATCCCCGAGTCCGAGCGCGCCAACGTGCTCAAGCGCTTCTACCGCCTGGACGAGAGCCGGGGCACCCCCGGTTCGGGCCTGGGGCTCTCGCTGGTGGCCGCCGTGGCCCGGCTGCACGGGGCCAGGCTCGATCTACTGGAGGGCGGGAGTGGAGGATCAGGCCTGACTGTGAGCCTATCCTTCCCGTGCTGACGTCCTGCGCGTTGAAGGGGACAAGAACGGCAACGGGCTGACACCGTATTTTCCGCATGCGCCGGTAAACAGCATGACGAGCGATGCCACGGCCAACAAATCCACGAGCATGGCCCTCCCCCTGTTCACCACTCCCCAGCCGCTCGAGAGCACGCCCTGGACGATCAGGCAAGCCAACAGCGAATAGGCGCATATGGCGAGGTAGCCGACAAGCGTAAGCCCGCGCGCGAGGCGCACGGCCCTGCCACTGGTGAGCCCCGTGAGTTGCCTCATCCTGCTGCCGAAAATCATGACGAAAAATGGCAGGCACAACACGAAATCGTAAAGGCTGTTGTACGTCCAAGACATGGAGAACACTCCGGCGTACACGACTCCATCCTTGCCGAAAATCCTGCCGGACAGATAGGCCGCGACGAACGCGCCCCCCAGAAGCAAATACCTCAGATACCACACCGCGTCGGCGGTCATGCTCCAGTGCTTGTTCCACCCGTAGTACCATCCGACCCGGAACCATTGCCGGTAAAGCTCCTGTACGGCTGTCCCCGTCATGACGGCGACGACCAGTGAAAACGCCAGGCACAACGCAACGCAGACCGCCACGGCGAGCCACCTTTTCCCCCCGGTGAACAACGCGAGCAACGGCACCCCCATGGTCGGCTTGAGCATGACCAGGAAAAGGGCGGCTCCCGCGACCAGCGGCCGGTCTTCGTTGTCCAAGGCCCAGAGCAAGCCCGCCAGGACCATGATCGAAAACTGCCCTATCTCCAGGGCGAAGAGCACGGGCACAAACGCCAGCGTCAGAATCAGGTTTTTTTGAATCCCGAAAAGAGCCTCTCCCCTCAAGGAAGACATTGTCGGCGAATGTGTCAGTGAGAACAGAAATGCCAAGTTAACCAGAAACCAACACAACGAAACGGCCCATTCGTCCCGTAGGAAGCCCATCGTGACGGTGAGGGACCCAAGCGCCGCAGGGCTATATGTCGTGTCCGTCGGGCGACAGGCATCGACCAGCGACCCTTGGCCACCCAACATAACCTCTCGTATTTCTGTTATATTCTTGAGCTTGGCAGCACTATCACCCACAAAATTATCGAGAACATTCAGCGCGACTGAATAAGGGTTAACACCATTCATTATACATCTTGTCGCTGCCCACTGCTTGAGAATGTCGTTGAAGTGATTGGTTACCAACAAAGATGCGGACAAAACGATCCATGCCGTCACGAGCAACACCGTTGGGCGCCGTCCCCCCATTCCCTCCCTCCTCATTCTGCGAACGTGGGCCCATTCCGTAAGGCAAGGGTCCCCGGCATATAAATGGGGAGAACTGGAAATCGCAGAGAGGAACACGGAGTGAGTCCTCCCCCACATGAACATCTGTTCATATCCTGGAAAGATTCCTGTCATTTACAGGCACTAATTCCCCGCATCACGGGTAGCGGACCGCTGCCCGGAAATCAGGAGAGAACAATGCACCGGACGACTTTCATGCGCACCACCTTCTTGAGTTCCCTCATCGTCCTGCTCATGGCCAGCCAGGCCCTGGCCGAACTGCCCAAGATCGCCGACCTGGCCGAGAAGGCGGGACCGGCCGTGGTGAACGTGTTCACCGAGACCGCGCCCAAGCAGACCCAGCGCCAGCCGAGGATGCAGATCCCGCGCGGAACCCCCTTCGACGACTTCTTCGACCAGTTCGACCAGTTCTTCAACCAGCAGCCCCAACGCCGTTCCCGTTCGCTGGGCTCGGGCTTCCTGATCTCGGCCGACGGCTACATCCTGACCAACAACCACGTGGTGGAAAAGGCCGACAAGATCAGCGTGAAGCTGCAAAACGGCGAAAAGACCATCCAGGCCAAGGTCATCGGCACCGACCCCGAGACCGACCTTGCGCTCATCAAGATAGACAACGGCAAGTCCCTGCCCTTCCTGAAGCTGGGCGACTCCGCCAAGATGCGCGTGGGCGACTGGGTGGTGGCCATCGGCAACCCCTTCGGCCTGGCGCACACCGTCACGGCGGGCATCATCTCGGCCAAGGGCCGCATCATCGGCGCCGGCCCCTACGACGACTTCATCCAGACCGACGCCTCCATCAACCCCGGCAACTCCGGCGGCCCGCTCATCAACCTGGAGGGCGAGGTCATCGGCATCAACACGGCCATCGTGGCCTCGGGCCAGGGCATCGGCTTCGCCGTGCCCTCCAACATCGCCAAGGAAGTGGTCGAGCAGCTGAAAAACAAGGGCAAGGTCCGCCGCGGCATGATGGGCGTGACCATCCAGCCCGTGGACGACAACACCGCCAAGGCCCTGGGCCTGTCCGCCGCCAAGGGCGCGCTGGTCAGCCAGGTGGGCCCGGGCAGCCCGGCCGAGAAGGCCGGCCTGGCCGCCGGCGACGTGATCACCGAGGTCAACGGCAAGGCCGTGACCGACGCCCACGACCTGACCACCCGCATCGGAGCCATGCCCCCGGGCGAGTCCGTGAACGTGACCTACGTCCGCAAGGGCCAGTCCAAGACCGCCAAGGTCACCCTGGTGGAGCGCGACCTCAAGCAGGCCGGGCAGCAGGACGGCGATTCCGCCCAGTCCGGCGACACCCTGGGCATGACCCTCTCCACCGCCGACCCGCGCACGGGCCGCCCGGCCGGGGGCCTCATGGTGGTGAACGTGGAGCCCGGCTCCGCAGCGGCCGAGGCCGGCATCCGCAAGGGCGACGTGATCGTGGAGATCAACCAGCGGCCCGTGGCCACCCCCGAGGAGGCCGCCGCCGTCATCAACAAGGAAGGGAAGGCCAACGGAGCCGTGCTGGTTCTGGTGAAGCGCCAGGGACAGCCCATGTTCCGGTCCATCCCCGTGCAATAGAAATGTCCCTCATCCCGGCCCGGGGAAATAAGCCACCCCCGGGCCGGTCCTCCTCCACCCTCGCATCAGCCCCCCTTCCTCAGGGGGGCTGGTGTTTTGGGGGTCCGGCAAGACGAAGGCCCGCCCTCGCCGGATGGCGCAGGCGGGCCTTACGTTTCGCACCCCGGGCATCCAAACCCGGTCAGGGCTTCATGCCGCAGCCGGAGTACCAGCTGTCGCAGCCGGACACGCAGGCGTCGATGTCGTAGCGGGACTTGTTCATGGGGTCAGACTTGCACTTGGCCACGCAGTCCTGGTAGACGCGGCGGCAGTATTCCGGAGTCTCCTCGGCCCCGCCGGAGGGCTGGCGGCGCTCGCCCTGCACGGCGGGCGGGACCACGGGCGCCTTGCTTCCGTCCTCTTCCATCACGTGCAGCCTCGCCACGCAGACCATGTTGCAGTCCACGCACTCGTGGTTGCAGGTGACGCTGGGCTCGCCGGACTTGTCGGTCACGGTGCAGACCACGGTGCCGTCGGGACGCACGCACTGGTAGACCTTTTGCTGGGCGTACGCGGGGGCGGCCGCGCAGAGCACGGCCAGGGCCAGGAGGATTTTAGTCATGACTGCTCTCCTTGGTTTTTCGAGTCTCGCCCCAGATACCCCGCCAGGACCGCCCGCGCAAGCCTTGCCGGAAAATTCCCGCACAGGTTTGACAGGCCGCGAACCCGGGCGATACATGGGGAGCCGATGAGCACGGGCGACGCTTCCGGTTCCAAAAGGACCCTCCTTCTCGCGCTGGGCGCGCTGGGCGTCGTCTACGGCGACATCGGCACGTCCCCGCTCTACGCCGTGAAGGAGTGCTTCCACGGCCTGCACGCCATCGAGCTGACCCCGGCCAACGTGCTGGGGGTTCTTTCGCTGATCTTCTGGTCGCTCACCGTGGTGATCACGGTGAAGTACGTGTCCTTCATCCTGCGCGCGGACAACAAGGGCGAGGGCGGCATGTTCGCCCTGATGGAGCTTCTGCCCGTGAAGAAGCTCGGCGGCGCCACGGCCGCCGTTTCGGCGCTTCTTGGGCTTTGCGGTGCGTCGCTTCTGTGCGGGGAGGCCGTGATCACGCCCGCCATCTCGGTGCTCTCGGCCATGGAGGGCCTGGAGGTGGCCACGGACAGGGCCGGGCCCGTGGTGGTGCCCCTGACGCTGTGCATCATCCTGGGCCTGTTCATGGTCCAGAAGCACGGCACGGCGGGCATCGGCCGGGTGTTCGGGCCGGTGATGCTCTTGTGGTTCCTGGTGATCGGCGGGCTTGGCGTCATGCAGATACTCAAGCACCCGGACGTGCTCGCGGCGCTGAACCCTGCCCACGCCGTGGACTTCTTCGCCCGCAACCATTTCCACGGCATCGTGGTGCTGGGTTCGGTGGTGCTGTGCATCACCGGCGGCGAAGCCCTCTACGCGGACATGGGCCACTTCGGCAAAACAGCCATCCGCCTGTCCTGGCTCGTCTACGCCTACCCGGGCCTGCTGCTCAACTACTTCGGCCAGGGCGCGGGGCTCATCGCCAACCCGGCCATCGTGGCCAACCCGTTCTACGGCATCGTGCCCATGGCCTTCGTCTACCCCATGGTGGCGCTCTCGACCATGGCCACCATCATCGCCTCCCAAGCCATGATCTCGGGCATCTTCTCCATCGTGCGCCAGGCCGTGCAGCTGGGCTACTTCCCGCGCGTGCGCATCATCCACACCTCGCACCACATGGAAGGCCAGATCTACATCCCCGAGATCAACACCATGCTCATGTGGGGCTGCATCGCGCTGGTGCTCATCTTCAAGGAATCGAGCCGCCTGGCCGCGGCCTACGGCATCGCCGTGACCGCCACCATGACCATCACCTCCTGCCTGTATTTCCTGGTGGCGCACAAGCGCTGGGGCTGGCCGCTGTGGAAGGTGCTGCCGCTGCTCGCGCTTTTCTTGAGCTTCGACATCTCGTTCTTCGGCTCGAACCTGCTCAAGATCTTCGACGGCGGGTGGATACCGGTGGTCATCGCGGTGTCGGTGGTCACGTGCATGATCACCTGGAAGCACGGGCGCGCGGCCCTGGGCCAGGCCCTGCACGCCGGGGCCATGCCCCTGGAGCTCTTCCTGAAGGACGTGGCCTCGAAAAACCCGCACCGGGCCAAGGGCGCTGCGGTGTTCCTCTCGGTGTCGCCCTCGGGCGCGCCCGTGACGCTTTTGCACTTTTTCAAGCACACCAAGATGCTGCACGAGAAGGTGATCATCCTCTCCGTGCAGTCCTCGGATGAGCCCTACACCAGCCTGGCGAACAGCCTGAACATCGTGGGGCTCGGGGAAGGGTTCTTCCGGGTCGTGGCCATCTGCGGCTTCATGCAGACCCCGGACGTGCCCCAGATACTCGAATACGCGCGCGCGGCCGGGCTGGCCACGGACCCGGCCGACACCACCTACTTCCTGGGCCGCGAGTCGCTCTTCACCACGGGCAAGGCGCCCATGGCCCAGTGGCGCAAGCGCCTGTTCGAGTTCATGAGCCGCAACTCGCGCCCTGCCTCGTCGTACTTCAACATTCCCCCGGGCCGGGTCATGGAGCTGGGCGTGCAGGTGGAGCTGTAGCGGCCGGGGCTCAAGCCAGCCGGACCGGCAGCCCAAGCCCGGCCAGGGCCTTGCGCAGCACCAGGTCGTCCAGGGGCTTGGTCAGGTAGACGTCCGCCCCGCAGGCGTAGAGCGCGTCGATCTGCGTCTCGCGCTCCTCCACGGAGGAGAGCATGACGATCTTGGGCCGCCTCTCCAGGGGGACCCTGTGCTCGTTGTAGAGCCCGACGATCTCGCTGACCGCCTTGAGCCCGCCCAGGCCCGGCATCATCACGTCCATGAGGATCAGGTCGTAGCGCTCCCCGGACTCGATGGACCCGCGCACGCGGGCGATGGCGTCCTCGCCCGAGCAGGCCAGGCGGTTGCGCCCCAGCGGAAGCAGAAGCTGGCTGGCGTGGAACTGGGTGACCTCGTCATCGTCGACGATGAGGATGTTCAGCATACCGTTTGCCGCCTTTACGGTATTGTTTTGCGGCAGACTACACTATTTACGTTTACACGCAACGCAAAAAACCCCTTGCGGGGCCGTTTTTGAAGGCGCGAGAGGGCCGGTCACCAGTTCAGGCCCGAGAGCTTCTCCATGGTCTCGTGGTCGGTGAAGTCGAAACGCAGGGGGGTGAGCGTCATGTAGCCCTGGGTGAGCAGGGCGCGGTCCTTGCCCGCGGAGACGCGCTCGGGCGGGATGACGCCGGTGAGCCAGTAGTATTTCTTGCCCCTGGGGTCCACGCGCTCCTCGTACCAGTCGTTGTAGCCCGCGCGCGTCTGAGGGCAGACCCGCATGCCCTTTACCTGGGCCAGGGGCAGGTCCGGGAAGTTCAGGTTCAGCACGCAGTGCCTGGGCAGGGCCGGCCAGTCCACCGTTTCGAGGAATTCAGCGGTCTTGTCGCCCTGCTCCGCGAGGTCCCCGGGGTTGAAGCCGTCAAAGGAGACGGCCAGGGCGGGCAACCCCATGAGCGCGCCCTCGGTGGCGGCCGAGACCGTGCCGGAATAGAGGATGTCCACGCCCACGTTGGCCCCGGCGTTGATGCCCGAGACCACGAGGTCGGGCTGGGATTCGAGAAGCGTGGTCAGGCCGAGCTTCACGCAGTCCGCCGGGGTGCCGGACACGCCCTGGCCGTAGAAGTTCTTCTCGTCGAAGACCTTCACGCGAAGGGGCGCGGCCAGGGTCACGGCGTGGCCCACCGCGCTCATCTCCGTGACCGGGGCCACCACGTGCACCTCGTGCCCGGCGCGCACGAGCGCGTGATAGAGCGAGCGCAGGCCCACGGCCTGGATGCCGTCGTCGTTGGTCAGAAGGATTCTCATTCGCTTTCTCCAATGATGCCGGGAAAATCCGCCGCGTCGATTGACAACCCCCCTGCCCTCGGGGCAGTTTCGCCGTGGCATTGCGGGCAAGTACCGCATGCCCTTGTCGGAGGCAAGCCGGTGACCGAGAAACGAATCTTCGTGCGCGACCTGTCCGTTGGCGACCAGGTCAGCGAATCCTTCCTGCTGGCCCAGGCCTCCAAGGGCCAGGCCCGCAACGGCCCGTTCTGGACGCTCAAGCTCCAGGACTGCTCGGGCACCATCGAGGCCAAGCTCTGGTCGCCCGGGTCCATGGCCTTCGACGAGCTCCCCGCAGGGCAGTTCGTGGTCGCCTCCGGGACCGTGACCACCTACCGCGACCAGCGCCAGCTGAACCTCGACTCCCTTGAAACGCTCGGCCCCTCGCCCGAGGGCGTGGACTACGGCAGCTTCCTGCCCGAGAGCGCGGAAAAGCCCGAGGCCCTCTACGCCCAACTGGAGGAGTTCCTGGCCGCCAACATAGGCCACGCGCCCTGGCGGCGCTTCTGCCGCAAGGTGCTCTCCGACCCGGCGATCAAGGAGAAGCTCCTGGCCGCGCCCGGGGCCAAGGCCATGCACCACGCCTACCGGGGCGGGCTCGTGGAGCACACCCTGGCCGTGTGCCGGGTGACGCTCTCGCTCTGCCAGCTCTACCCCGCGCTGGACCGCGACACCCTGCTGGCCGCTGCCGCGTTCCACGACATGGGCAAGGCCTGGGAGCTCTCCTCGGGGCTCACGCGCGAATACACCGACGAGGGCCAGATGCTCGGGCACATCGTGCTGTCGCTGGGCATCCTGGAGCCCTTCCTGGCCAGGGCCCGCGACCTGGACCCCGGGCTGGCCCTGCACTTCAAGCACATGCTGGTGAGCCACCACGGCGAGCTGGCCTTCGGCTCGCCCAAGACGCCCATGACCCCGGAAGCCATGATCCTGCATTTCGCGGACAACATCGACGCCAAGATCCACCAGTTCCAGGCCGCCGTGGACGACCCCGAGAAGGTGGGCGTGACCGGCTACGTGAAGGCCCTGGAGCGCTACGTGTTCAATCCCGTGCGGGTGAAGCCCGAGTCCGCCCCCCCGAAAAAGCCCCAGGAAAAGGGCCCGTCCCAATGTTCATTACCTTTGAAGGTGTAGAGGGCGCGGGCAAGTCCACCCAGATCGCGCTCGCGGCGGACTGGCTCGCCAATCTGGGCCGCAGCGTGCTGACCACCCGACAGCCAGGCGGCTGCGCCCTGGGCCTTGAGCTCCGGCGCATCCTGCTCGACGCGCGAAACACCCACCTGGACCCGGCGGCCGAGCTCTTCATGTACCTGGCCGACCGCGCCCAGCACGTCTCCGAGGTGATCCGCCCGGCCCTGGCCCGGGGAGCCGACGTGCTCTGCGACCGCTACCACGACTCCACCGTGGCCTATCAGGGCTTCGGCCGGGGCCTCGACGTGGAGCGGCTGCTGATGTTTGGTGAAGTGGCCACGGGCGGGCTCTCGCCGGACCTCACCGTGGTGCTGGACCTGCCCGTGGAGGCGGGGCTCGCCCGGGCGCGCGGGCGCAACATGGCCCATGGGGCCAGCCAGGCCGAGGGCCGCTTCGAGGCGCTGGAGACGGCCTTCCACCAGCGCGTGCGCGACGGGTTCAAGGCCCTGGCCGCGCGCGAGCCCGGCCGCTTCGCGATGATCGACGCCACGGGCGACCCCGGGGCGGTGTTCAAGGCCGTGCGCCGGGCCGTGGAGGCCCGGTTCTAGTGTGCGCCACAAAATGAACGCCCCTTTATTTTTTGGATAATAATTGGAAATAACTATTTTTATCCCTGAAAAACATGTTCCTGTTTTTCAGGGACGCGTAACCGGCCGGGCCAGGCCCGGGGATGCCTCGCATCCCTAAGCTGGCAAACGCAAAAAACGCTTTCACGCTCCCGCGCTTCTGGGCTAAGAGGGGGCAATCATCGCTACCCGGGAGGATGCCCCATGCTGCGCAGATCACTCGTCATCATCGCCGCCGTTCTCCTGGCGGCGCAGTCCGCCTTCGCCCAGACTCCCTTCGAGATCAACAAGCAGAGCCTGCTCACGGAGATCGTGAGCCGCAAGAAGCTCATCGTGGGCATGGAGCTCAAGTACCCGCCCTTCGAGTCCACCGACGAAAAGGGCCAGCCCGTGGGCCTGGACGTGGACCTGGCCAGGCAAGCCGCCAAGGACCTGGGCGTGGAACTCGAGATCAAGGACATGGAGTGGACCGGGCTCATCCCCGCGCTCCAGACCGGCAAGATCGACCTGATCATCTCCGGCATCACCGGGACGCTCGAGCGCGCCAAGACCATCACCTTCACCAGCGCCTACTTCACCACCGGGCTGTGCGCGCTGATCTCGACCAAGCGCGCCCCCGACGTGGACAGCGTGGACAAGCTCGACGACCCGAAGCGTGTCATCGCCGTGAAGACCGGCACCACGGCGGACATCCTGGCCACCAAGCGCTTCCCCAAGGCCACCATCAACCGCTACAAGGACGAGTCCGCCTGCGTGCAGGAGGTGGTCAACGGTCGCGCCGACGCCTTCCTCTACGACCAGCTCTCCATCGCCAAGCACGCCAGGGAGTTCCCCCAGGCCACCAAGGCGCTGCTCAAGCCCTTCACCTATGAGCCCTTCTGCATCGCCATGCGCAAGGGCGACTTCGACCTGTGGAACTGGTTCGAGATGTTCGTCTCGCTGCGCCGCTCCGACGGCACCCTCGAGGAGCTGCGCAAGAAACACGTGGAGCCGGCGCTTCAGTAGCCTCCCCGCCCGGGGCCAGCCCAGAGCTGGCCCGGGGCAACGGCCTCTATGCCCAAACGAATCGCAGTCCGCCTGACCCTCATGGCCGTGGCCGCCGCGGCGCTCGCGGCCATGATGTCCACGATCCGCTACAACTGGGACTGGAGCGTGGTCTGGCAGTACCGCGAGCTGTTCATCCAGGGCTTCGCCAACACGGTGGCCGTCTCCTGCGGGGCCATCGTGCTGGGCCTGGCCATCGGCCTGACCGGGGGGCTCGCCCGCGTCTCGGAGAACATCTGGCTGCGCGAGGCCGCCACCATCTACGTGTGGATCTTCAGGGGCACGCCGCTTCTGACGCAGATCTACATTTTCTACTTCTGCTTCGCGGTGATCGTGCACGTGGACAACCCCTTTTTCACGGGCATGGTCACCCTGGCCTTCTTCGCCGGGGCCTACATCACGGAGATGGTCCGCGCGGGCATCGAATCCATCCCCCAGGGGCAGTGGGAGGCCGCGCGCTCCACGGGGCTGACCCACGCCCAGGCGCTCAGGAGCGTGGTCTTCCCCCAGGCGGTGCGGCGCATCATCCCGCCGGTCACCGGACAGTTCGTCTCGCTCATCAAGGACTCCTCGCTGCTTTCGGTCATCGCGGTGCGCGAGCTGACCAAGGGGGCGGAGATCGTCAACGCGGCCACCTACAAGACCTTCGAGGCCTACCTGCCGCTGGCGCTTTTCTACCTGGTCCTCACCTACCCCTTGAGCATCTTGACCTACCGCCTTGAACGGCGGATAATATATCAGTCCGCTCCGCGCAGCCGGGGCCGGACCCCCGCCAAGCAAAAAGGAGCTCCCAAATGACCAGGAAAATAAAGGTTTTCGCGCTCTCAACCTGTATCCACTGCAAGCACTGCAAAGAGTACCTGGACGAGCGGGGCCACGAGTACGAGTGCGTGTACGTGGACAGGCTTTCCGGAGAGGAGCGCAACGAGACCATCGCGTACATCAAGAAGGTCAACCCGGCCCTGTCCTTCCCCACGGTGGTCGTGGACGAGAAGGTGGTGGTCGGCTTCGACCGCGAGGAACTCGACAAGGCCCTCGGAGACTAAAACCATGGACGCCCAGGAACTGCACGGCAAGCTCAAGGCCTTCCAGGAGAAGAAGGGCTACTTCTTCAACCGCGACACCAAGATGGTCATGGAGCTCCTCGAGATGCTCCTTGTGAACAAGGAGCGCTACGGGCACATGGCCTGCCCCTGCCGCCTGGCGTCCGGCAGCTTCGAGATGGACAAGGATATCGTCTGCCCCTGCGCCTACCGCGAGGAGGACGTGAAGGAGTACGGACAGTGCTTCTGCGGCCTCTACGTCAGCAAGGAGTTCAACGAGGGCGGGCTTCCCCTGCGCGTGGTCCCGGAGCGCCGTCCACCCGAGAAGGTGCTGGCCGGGCTCGGGTTGTAACACGGCGCGAGCCTGCGGTCCGCATGTCGGAACGCCGGCACAGGCAAGGCCGCCGCAAAACCGGCCTGGCCGGTTTCCCACAGCCGATATACGTTGGCCCCGGCCTCTGCACGGGGACTTTATCATTGACTCGAATTGCTTTTTTGCTATCGTTGTTGTGCCGATGTGTCCGCAACTTCATCTGACCGGACATCATGAAACGAATTCGACTGCTTCTCGCCGAGGATATGGAGATAGTCCGTAAAGGGCTCAAGGCGCTTCTCACGTCCAATCCAGGATTCGAAGTCGTCGGCGAGGCCTCTGACGGACATTCCGCCGTGACCCTGGCCGGCTCACTGGGCCCCGACGTGGTGCTCATGGACCTCTCCCTGCCGCGCATGGACGGGGTGGAGGCCATCCACGAGATCAAGTCCCGCCATCCGCGCGTGCGCATCCTGGCCCTCACCGCCCACGGAAAGGACAACTACCTCACCTCGGCCGTGCAGGCCGGGGTGGACGGCTACCTGCTGAAGAACAGCCCCAGCGAGGAGCTCTTCGCGGCGATATCCGCCGTGGCCTCGGGCCAGTCGTTCTTCTCCCGCGAGGTCTCCGCCATGCTGGCCCAGGTCTGCCGCATGGGCAACAAGACCGCCGATCCGCTGGAGCGCCTCTCCAAGCGCGAGCGCCAGGTGCTCAAGCTGGCCGCCAAGGGGCAGACCAACAAGGAGATCGCGGACGCCATCTTCGTGAGCGTGAAGACCGTGGAGAAGCACAAGACCAACCTGAAGAAGAAGCTCGTGCTCAAAAGCTCGCTGGAGCTGGCCGCCTTCTGCCTGGAAAACGGCCTCATCGAGGAATGACCTTCCGGGGCGGACGCCGCCCCTTCCCACCGGACCAACCACCGTTTTTTGCCCCGAATCACTGGAGCACCGTTCAGGAACACGGCGCGCGTCAGCCCAAGGCCTCGCCAAGCGCCGCGAGAGCGGCCGCAAACACGTCCAGCGCGAGGGCCGCGTTCCGCCCGTTCCCGGCCAGGGCCGCGTCCTCGGCCCGGGCAGCGTGCGCGCCCATTTCCTCAAGGCCGAAGCGCATGCACGCGCCCTTGAGCCCGTGCGCGCCCGCTGCCGCATCCCCAAGCGCACCCCGCTCAAGCGCACCACGCGCCTGGGACAGCAAGTCCTCAAGCGCCCGCGCCAGCTCCGGCAGCAAGGGCCGCAGGGCCTCGGGCACGTTTCGGACCACGCTGGCGCTCATCGCTTGGCCAGCCCGAACTTCTTGAGCTTGTACTGGAGGGTGCGCCTGCTGATGCCCAGGGCGTCCGCCGTGCGCTCCCGGTGGCCCTCGTTGGCCTCCAGGGCCTTGACGAGTATCTGGCGCTCGGCCTCCTCGAAGCTCTCCGGGGCCTCCCCGGCGGCCGCGCGGGACCTGTCCTCGCGGGCCGTGCCGCCGGTGGGCGCGGCGGGCTCCAGCAGGTGCGGGGGCAGGGTCTCCGGGGTGAGCTGGTCCGAGCGCGTGAGGATCACGGCGCGCTCGAGCACGTTCTCGAGTTCGCGCACGTTGCCGGGCCACGGGTAGCGCGAAAGCGCCTCCAGGAAAGCCGGGCTCACCGAGCGCACGGTCTTCTTGTTCCTGGCCCCGAGCTTGTCGAGCAGAAAGGCGGCCAGCTGCGGCAGGTCCTCGATGCGCTCGCGCAGGGGGGGGATGGCGATCTCGAGCACGGCCAGCCTGAAATAGAGGTCCTCGCGGAAATTGCCCTTGGCCACCTCGGCGCGCAGGTCGCGGTTTGTGGCCGCCAGGATGCGCACGTCCGTGGCCACCGGCTTCACCGAACCCAAGGGCTCCACCACGCGCTCCTGCAGGGCGCGCAGGAGCTTGGCCTGAAGGCTGACGGGCAGCTCGCCCACCTCGTCCAAAAAGAGCGTGCCCCCGTGGGCCAGTTGGAAGCGCCCGGGCTTGTCCTTCACCGCGCCCGTGAACGCGCCCTTCACGTAGCCGAAGAGCTCGCTCTCAAGGAGCTCGTTCGGAAGCGCGGCGCAGTTCACCTTGATCAGCGGGTGCTCCCGGCGCGGGCTCATGGCGTGCACCAGCTCGGCCACAAGCTCCTTGCCCGTGCCCGATTCGCCGAGGATCAGCACCGTGGCCTCGGCCGGCCCCACTTGCGCGGCCAGCTCGCGCACCTGGCGCATGGCCAGGCTGTCGCCGATGAGCCTGGAGGACGCGTCCGCCTCGCCCACCCGGCGCTTGAGGTCCCTGTTCTCGCCGAGCAGCCTGCCGTACTCGAAGGCCTTGCCGAGCACGGCCTTCAACTCCTCGTTGTCCGCAGGCTTGGTCAGGTAGTCGAACGCCCCGCGCTTCATGGCCTCCACGGCCGAGCCCACCGTGCCGTAGGCCGTGAGCATGACCACGGGCAGTTGCGGGAAGATTTCGCGGATGGCGGCCAGGGCCTGCATGCCGTCCATGCCCGGCATCTTCATGTCCAGGAGCACAACGGACGGGCACCCGCCGTCGCGGCAGCCGCGCAGAAGCGTAAGCCCGGCCTCGGCGGACCCGGCCTCGGACACGCGCCAGCCCGCGTCCTCCATGACCGCCCGCACCATCAGGCGATGGCCCGGCTCGTCGTCGATGACCAGCAGTGACTTCATGTTCCTCCACCGGAAAGGGCCGCGGCCTCGAAGGACACGGGCCCCTTCCTGAACCTGAGCGTGACCACCGTGCCTTCGCCCTCGCGGCTTTCGATCTCAATCGCGCCCCGGTGGTCGCGCACGATCTTGTGCACGATGGACAGCCCCAGCCCGGACCCCTCCTTGCGGGTGGTGAAGAACGGCTCCAGCACGCGCTGACGCTCCTCCTCGCCCATGCCCCGGCCGTCGTCCTCCACGGCAACCAGCGTGTCCGCCCCGTCTTCGCGCGTGGCGAGCGTCACGTGCCCGCCCGCCCCGGGCAGCGCGGCCAGGGAATTCAGGATCAGGTTGATGAGCGCCTGCTTGAGCCCGTCCGGGTCCGCGAACACGACGGCCGCTTCGAGCCTCGCCGTGAACGCCGCTCCCGCGCGCTCCAGGTCGAAGCGCAAGAGTTTCTCCAGTTCCCGCGCCAGCCCCTCCATGTCCATGGCCACGGGCTCCATGGGCCTCGGCCTGGCCAGGTAGAGGAGGTCCGTGACCACGCGGCCCAGGCGGTCGGCCTCCTGGACCATGGTGTTGGCGTAGGACTCCTCGGGGTCCCTGCCCTTGAGCTTGGAGGCGAAGAACTGCGCGAAGCCCCGAAGCGCGCTCAGGGGGTTTCTTATCTCGTGGGCCACCCCGGCGGCGAGCCGCCCCACGGCGGCCAGGTGGCGCGACTGCTCCAGGTCGCGCTCCAGCGAGCGCAGCTGGGTGCGGTCGCGCACGAGCACCAGGGTCTCGCCCTCGATGGGCGCGGCCAGGGTTTCGAGGTTGCGGCCGTCCAGTTCCTGCTGACGCCAGGTGCAGGCGTCCGGGCAGCCCTCCAGGCTGCGCGACACGGGCAGCTCCGCGAAGGGCCGGCCCACCAGGTTCTCGCCCAGGATGGCCTTGGCCGCCGGGTTCACCGAGGAAACCACGCCCGAGGCGTCCACGGTCAGAAGCCCCTCGGGCAGCGAGTCCAGGAGCCTGGAATGGAAGCTCTCCAGGCGCACGAGCTTGCGCCCCTGCTCGCGCCTGCGCAGATAGGCCAGCATGACGATCCACAAGAGCGCGGCCGTGCCCAGCACGAACCCGGTCTGGAACAGTGCGGCGTTCCGGAAGTTCACGAACTGGGCGTAATGCTCGTCCAGGCTCATGCCCACCAGGAAGTACACGGGGGGCTGCTCCTGCCGCTGTTGCTGCCGCGGCGGCCCTCCCCGGCGTCCATGCCCCGGCCCGGGGGAGATCCCGGCCAGGCCCGGGCGCGCGGCGGCCGCGTAGCCGAGCATGGTCACCCCGCCCAGGGGCAGGCTGCCGAACCACTCGCCCGTGAGCGCGAGGTCCGAGAGCGCGAGCTGGTCCAGCGGGGCGTCGAGCATGGCCCGGGCCTCGGGCGGGGCCGAGGAGACCAGCAGGCGCCCTTCCTCGTCGTAGACGCCCAGGAACATGATCCCGCCGGATTCGGCGGTCTCGCGGAAGAGCTCCTCCAGGCGCTCGTGGGCCTCCTCGGGCTGCATGCGCCCGAGCATGGGCATCACGCGGGCCAGGTTGGCCTCCACGCCGCGCAGGATGGCCCGGGCCGCGTAGAGCACGTGCTGGTCGATGAGCCTGCGCTGGTCCACGAGGTTGCGCCACGTGACCACCGAGAGCGCCGCGCCCAGGAGCACCAGGGCGAGCGCGGCCAGGGCCAGGAGGCTCTTGGAGGTTCTCGGGGCGCTTACGTCCATGGCCTAACGCGTCATGAGGTCCATGACCTGCTCCGGGGTGAGGTTGTTCTCGATGGCCAGTTCGCGGAAGGTCATGTCCGAGAAGGCCACGATGCCCTTGGCCCGGAGCCTGGCCAGGGCCTGGGCCGTGTCGATGTTGCGGTCCCGGCAGAAGGCGGCCAGGGTCATGCGGTCGAGGCCCTCGGGGGCGGCGGCCGGAGCCTGCGTCTGCGCGCCCGGAGCGGGCTGCTGTACGCCGGGGGCCTGCTGCTGGGGCTCGGCCGGAGCGGCCGGGGCCTGCGGGGCCGGAGAGGGGGCGGGGGCAGGCTGGGGAACCGGCTGCGGAGCGGGGGCGGGCGCCTGCGGCGAGTCCGCCGGGGGGCGCTGGGGCGTGCCGCGCAGGGCGTCGTAGACCTCCACGGGGAGCATCAGGTTGTTCTGGGCGATCTGACGCAGGGTCTGGTCGCCGGAGGAGCGGATCCCGGCCTTGCCCAGGGTTTCCACGGCCTTGGCGAGCGGCAGGCCGTACTGCTCGCACACGTCGGCCAGCTTGAGCCTGCCGAGGCCCGGCGGGGGGTCGGCGGGCAGCTGCGGCGGCGGGGGGGGAGCCAGGGCCGGGGCGGTCTGCACCGGGGCGGGGGCCGGAAGCCTGGGCTCGCGCCCGCCGCGCAGGGTCTCGTACACGGCCGCCGGGACCAGCCCGTTCTGCCGGGCGATCTCCTCGATGGTGGCGTCCGGGGAGGAGAGCTTCACGTTGTGCAGGGCCAGGTTGGTCAGGGCCTTGCCCGGGTCCAGGCTCAGGCGCTTGGCCAGCTCCGTGGGGCTCATCTTCGCGGCCCCGGCCACGGGCGGCTCGCCGAAGCTCTTGGCGTGCCAGGACTTGAGGGATTCCGACATGCCCACCAGCGTGCCGCCCGGGGGCAGCATGAGCGCGCTGGCCGCGAGCACGGAGGCGAAGATCACCACGGCCGTGACCCACGCGGGCCCGGCGTCGGGCTCGTCCTCGCCCCCGGCCATCACCCGCCGCCCGCCCAGGGCGAGCGAGGCGAGCCCGGAGAGCGCGAGCAGGGCGCCCACGCCGAAGTGCAGGGCCTCCCAGCGCGGGCGCGTGAGCCCGAGGAAGGTCCAGCCCGACCACATGGCCACGTCGCCCGAAGGACCGGCGAACAAGGCCAGGGACGAGGCGGTGACGCCAAGCAGGGAAAAGGCGAACAGCAGCCAGAAGAGACGGCGGATCATCGGATGCTCCTCAAGGGATGGGCATGGGGGCGCGCCCCCTCGCCACCGTCTAGCACCGTGGGCGCGCACAAGGCAATCGGCCCTGAAAAGGCGGAACCCCGCCGGTGAGGGGTGGCGGGGTTCCTTGAGGCGAGGTGGATGGGAACAGGATGAAGTATGCTTACTGCGCCTTCTGGTCCGAAGGCTGGCCGGGCTGCGGACAGCACGGGGGAGCGGCCTGCTGGCCCGCGCCGGGGCCGGGGTTGCCCATCATGGGACAGCCGCCGGGGCCGTAACCGTAGCCGCCGCCACCGCCGCCGCCGGGGCAGCCGCCGCGCCCGGGGCCGCCGGCCAGGGGCAGGTTCACGCCGGTCTCCTTGAAGATGCGCTGCTGCAGGGCCACGCGCTCCTGGTAGACCATGGAGCTCAGGTTGCCGATCTCCTTGGCCAGGGCCTCTATCTTGGAGGAGTCGGGCTTGTCGGAGGCCAGCAGGGCGTTCAGTTCGGCCTGGCGGGTCCACTTGCGGCTCTCGAGCTCGTAAATCTTCTGGCGGCCTTCCATGTAGAGCTTGGCCACCTGCTCCTGCTTCTCCTGGGGCAGCCCGGCCATCCAGCCGTGGAAGCCGCGCCCGTAGGGCTGGGCCAGGGCCAGGGACGCGGAGGCCAAGAGGGCCGCCACCACCAGGGGCACGGTCATCAGACGAAATTTCATTGTCATTCTCCTCGGTTGTGCTCCCGCGCTTCAGGCGGAAGCGAAATCTACTTGCCCGCCGGGGCCTGCGGCGCGGCCGGAGCCTGGGGGGCGTTCAAGCCCTGCTGCATCATCCAGCCGCGGCCCTGGCCGTAGCCCTGGCCGCCGCGCGCCCAGGCGGGGCAGTTGCCGGGGCCGTAGCCCTGCGCCGGGGAGGCCTGGGCCACCTGACACCATCCGTTGCCCGGGCCGCGCATCCAGCCGTGGCCCCGGGCCTCGGCAGTGGCCGCCAGGCCGCCCAGAAGCGCCATGGTCAACATCATCAGAGCGAGAGTTTTCATAGCCGTCTCCTCGCGGCGAGCGTCGTTGCGCCGCGCCGGTCATGTAGCAGCAAGCGTGCCACAGGAAACACCATGGAAAATCAACAGGATGACGCCATCTGAAAAACACCTCGGGCCGGTTTTGTGCAAAGGGCTGCACATGCACTTGCACAGCACTTTCCGCCGCGCGCATTGACAGAAGACCACGATTGGCACATTGAAGGCTGCTTAAGCCGAACGATCTGGAACACCCATGAAATCCGCCCTCATCATTGGCGTCACGGGCCAGGACGGAGCCTACCTGGCGAAGCTTCTTTGCGACAAGGGCTACGCCGTGGCGGGCACGTCCCGCGACGCGTCCATGGCCAACACCTCCGCCCTGCGCGCCCTGGGCGTGGCTGACAAGGTGGGCATCCACTCTGCCTCGCTGACCGACTTCAGGAGCCTCTGGCAGGTGATGGAGAAGGTCCGGCCCGAGGAGATCTACAACCTGGCCGGGCAGAGCTCCGTGGGGCTCTCCTTCGAACAGCCCCTGGAGACCTTCGAGTCCGTGGCCGTGGCCGCCTTCAACATCCTGGAGCTCCTGCGCCTCCTGGGCAAGCCGGTGCGGCTGTACAACGCCTGCTCCTCGGAGTGCTTCGGCAACTCCCCCGAGCCCGCCGGGGAGGACACGCCCTTCAAGCCGCGCAGCCCCTACGCCGTGGCCAAGTCCGCGGCCTTCTGGGCCGTGGCCAACTACCGCGAGGCCTACGGGCTCTACGCCTGCTCGGGCATCCTGACCAACCACGAGTCGCCCATGCGCCCCTCGCGCTTCGTCACGCGCAAGATCGTGTCCACTGCCGCGCGCATCGCGGCCGGCTCGGGCGAGCGCCTGAGCCTCGGCAACACCGACGTGGTGCGCGACTGGGGCTGGGCCGGGGAGTACGTGGACGCCATGTGGCGCATGCTCCAGCAGGACAGGCCGGAGGATTTCGTCATCGCCACCGGCAAGAGCTACTCCCTTCTCGATTTCACGG
The DNA here is from genome assembly GCF_055397115.1 of Fundidesulfovibrio sp. YSD1. Taxonomy (NCBI): domain Bacteria; kingdom Pseudomonadati; phylum Thermodesulfobacteriota; class Desulfovibrionia; order Desulfovibrionales; family Desulfovibrionaceae; genus Fundidesulfovibrio; species Fundidesulfovibrio sp. YSD1. Next base: position 2,588,403 of record NZ_AP043666.1, on the reverse strand, counting down.
CCCGGGTCTTCGCGGAGTTGGGCCTTGACCATACCGAACACGTCGATCTCAATTCCAGCCTCCTTCGCCCCACCGACATCCTGGTGAGCCGCGCCGACCCTTCCAAGGCGGAGCGCGTGCTCGGCTGGAAGGCCACCATGGACATGCCCGAGGTGGTGCGGGCCATGGTCAAGGCCGAACGCGAGAGGCTCACTGCCCAAGGAGAAACGAAATGAACAAGAAAGTCGCCCTCATCACCGGCATCACCGGCCAGGACGGGGCCTATCTGGCGGAACTGCTCATCGAGAAGGGCTACGAGGTGCACGGCGTCAAGCGTCGCGCCTCGCTCTTCAACACCGACCGCATCGACCACCTCTACCAGGAGCCCTCGGTCAAGGACCGCAACCTGATCCTGCATTACGGCGACCTGACCGACTCCACCAACCTGATCAGGGTGATCCAGCAGGTGAAGCCCGACGAGATCTACAACCTGGCGGCCCAGTCGCACGTGGCCGTGTCCTTCGAGACCCCGGAGTACACCGCCAACTGCGACGCCCTGGGCACCCTGCGCTTGCTGGAGGCCGTGCGCATCCTGGGCCTCACCGAGAAGACCAGGATCTACCAAGCCTCCACCTCGGAGCTCTACGGCAAGGTCCAGGAGATCCCCCAGACCGAGAAGACGCCCTTCTACCCGCGCAGCCCCTACGCCGTGGCCAAGCTCTACGGCTACTGGATCACGGTGAACTACCGCGAGGCCTACAACATGTTCGCCTGCAACGGCATCCTGTTCAACCACGAGTCCCCGGTGCGCGGCGAGACCTTCGTCACCCGCAAGATCACCAGGGCCATGGCCAGGATCAAGCTGGGCCTGCAGGACTGCCTGTACCTGGGCAACCTGGACGCCAAGCGCGACTGGGGCCACGCCCGCGACTACGTGGAGATGATGTGGCTCATGCTCCAGCAGGACGAGCCCGACGACTACGTGATCGCGACCGGCAGGCAGTTCAGCGTGCGCCAGTTCGTGCAGGCCGCGGCCAAGGAGCTGGACATCCCCCTGCGCTTCGAGGGCCAGGGCGCGGACGAGAAGGCCTACCACGCCGAAACCGGCAAATGTCTGGTGGCGGTGGACCCGCGCTACTTCCGTCCGACCGAGGTGGATACCCTGCTGGGCGATCCCTCCAAGGCCAGGGAGAAGCTGGGCTGGGTGCCGCGCATCAGCTTCGAGGAGATGGTGGCCGAAATGACCCGCGCCGACCTGCGCGACGCCGAGCGCGACGACATGTGCCGCACCAGGGGCTACAAGACCTTCGACTTCAACGAATAGCATCCCCCGCACGCTTCCAAGGGAAAGGCCGGGTCCGCCCGGCCTTTCTTTTTGCCGTCACGCCCCGGCCATCGGTACGACGCTTGCAAAACATCCCCGCAAGACGCTTGTTTTCCCGCTTTTCCGGATGAAAATGTTAGAAAAACCATAAAAAAGCGTCGGGTAGTCTTACAATGCGAGACAAACGCCCCACTTCACGTCCGCCCAAGGCAGCCTCCGGCAAGAGCGCGGTGAAGATCATCGCCCCGGTTCTCGCGATCCTGCTGGCCTTCATCGGCCTGGCCGGAGCCACGGAAGGCACCGCGATCCGCGAACTGTTCTCGAACCTGGACATCCCGTTCGGAAGCGACGATGACTCCGTTCCGCCCACGGCGTCCGGACGTCGCTCCGTGATGGACGACAGGGTGAAGACCGCCAAGGTCAAGCCCTCCAGCGAGTCCATCTCGTTGGAGGTGGAGCCCGCGCTGTTCAAGGAGCTCTTCTCCGTGCCCGGTCCCGAGCAGGAGGCCGGGGGCGGCGCTGGCGCGCACTCCTGGACCCCGGGCGTGGACCCCTCGGGTTACGCCGGCAGCGGGCTTGGCTCGCGCATGCCCGGCACGAGGTTCTTCCTTCCGGCCGCGTTCTCCCAGGGCGGCTTCTCCTCCGGGTCCGGCGGCTCGGGCGGCGGATCGGCCGGAGGTTCCGGCGGCGGATCCACGGGGACCAGCAGCGCGCCGCGCTCCACGGCCACGCAGCCCTTCGACGCCCAGGAGATCGCCCAGGTGCTGCCCATGGCCAGGATACTGGGTGACCCCGGCTCGTCCGGCGACGGCGGCTCTCCCTATTCCTACTCCCCGAGCGGCCCTTCCAAGAACCTGCTCGATTCGCCCAGGGACCTGCTCGACCCCAGCGACCCGGCCACGGACCCCACGGGCCCGGACGCGGCGAACGGCCCCGTGCCCACCCCGGAACCGGCCTCGATGTTCCTGAGCGGGCTGGGCCTGGCGGGCATCTGGGCGGCCAGGCGGCGCGCGGCGAGAAAGGGCTAGCGCACCCGCGCCGAAATCACAAAAGAGCCCCCCGGACGCCTGGCGTCCGGGGGGCTTTGCCATTCCCATTCCGTCCGCTCTAAAAAAAACCGGCGGCCAGGCCCAGCGCGATGGCGGCCATCATCCAGGCCACGGCGCGGCGCACGCCTTCGAGCGTGACCTTGCGCACCAGCCTGCGCCCGATCCAGGCCCCGGCGAACGCGGCCACCGACGCGGCGGCCACCAGCCAGGCCCTGTCCGCCACTTCCGGACGGGCCAGGTGCCCGGTGTAGACGGCCAGGCGGCTTGCGTCCACCACGCAGGCCAGGACCACGCCCGTGGCGATGAAGGCCTCCTTGGAGAGCCCCGCCTTGAGCAGGTAGGCGCTACGGAAAGCGCCCTGGTGGCCCGAGAGCCCGCCGAAAAAGCCGCTCAAAAGCCCGCCCGCCACAAGCCCGCCCCAGGCCGGACCCTTCTTGATGGAACCCCTGAGTTCCGCGAAGGCGAAAGAGCCCATGAGCGCGGCCAGGGCTATCTTGACCACGCTGACCTGGCGCTCGGCCCCCAGGGCCTCGTAACCGAAGAGGGGCGGGACGTCCGAGAGCAGCACCAGGAGCCTGGCCCCGGCGTAGGCCGCGATCATGGCCGGGACGCCGAAGCGTAGGGCTGTTTTCAGGTCGGCTTGGCGCCAGAAGAGCGCGAGCTTGAAGGCGTTGTTGGCCATGTGCACCAGGGCGGTCTGGGCGATGGCCACGTCCACGGGGAAGAACAGGGCGAAGGCCGGGAAGAGGATGGTCCCCAGGCCGAAGCCGGAAAAGAGCGTGAGCCCGGAAGCGGCCAGGGCCACGGCGCAGACCAGCACATACTCCATCGTGATATCTCCGAAGCCTTGCGCGAAGCGAAAAGCCGGGTCCAGGGGGAGGCTTCTCCCCCTGGCCGCCGGAGGCATCCTACTCTTCTTCCAGTATCGCCACCGCCCGCACGGGCGCGCCGTCGCCCTGCACGGCCAGGGGCAGGCCCGCAAACAGGAAATCCCGCCCGCGCGGCAGCAGATGCGTATTGGCCAGGTTCTCGAAGCTCGCGATCCCGGCCTCGCACAGCGCGCGCTCGATGGCCTCGTCCAGGGGCCACTGAACGGCCTGGCCCACGAAGGCCGGGCCGGACGCCAGGAGTTCGGGCAGCATGGCGGCAGTGAGCGGCGCGTCCGCGTAGACCACGCCCATTCCGGGCTCGTGCGGCCCGCCCGCCACCACCGCCCGGGCCACGAAGCACGCAAGCGGCAGCTCCTCCAGGCGCGCGCCCCCTTGGGCCATGTGCCAGGGCGCGTTGACGTGGGTGCCCGCGTGGCTGCCGAAGCACAACTCGTGCAGCCTGAACCCGTGCGTCTCGAGGTCGCGCACCTGGCGCACGCGCACGGGCGGGTCGCCCGGGTAGCCGGGCGTCAGTTCACCCAGGGGCAGGGTCAGGTCAAGCAGCCGCATGGGGCGCGCCCTCGGCGCGCTTCTCCCCGTTGGTCCTGAAGCGCTTGCCCAGCCAGGTCTGGAAGCGGTCCAGGTACACGTAGTAGACCGGCGTGAAGTAGAGCGTGAGCAGCTGCGACACAAGAAGCCCGCCGACCACCGCCAGGCCCAGGGGCCGCCTGGCCTCCGCGCCCGCGCCGAAGCCCAGGGCGATGGGCAGCGTGCCCATGAGCGCGGCCATGGTGGTCATCATGATCGGGCGGAAACGCACCATGGCCCCCTTGAAGATGGCCTCGGCCGGGGTGAGCTTCTCGTCGCGCTGGGCCTCCAGGGCGAAGTCGATCATCATGATGGCGTTCTTCTTCACGATGCCGATGAGCATGATGATGCCCACGAACCCGTAGATATCCAGATCCATCCTGAAGAGCATGAGCGTGGCCAGCGCGCCCACGCCCGCCGAGGGCAGGCCGGACAGGATGGTCAGCGGGTGGATGAAGGACTCGTAGAGGATGCCCAGCACGATGTAGATGACCACGATGGACATGATCACCAGAAGCGACATGCCCGCGAAGGAGGACTGGAACGCCTGGGCCGTGCCCTCGAACTTGGTGGAGAAGCTGGCGGGCAGGGTCTGGCGGGCCATGTTCTCCACGGCCTCCACGGCCTGGGAGAGCGAGGCCCCGGGGCGCAGGTTGAAGGAGATGGTCACCGAGGGCAGCTGGCCGGAGTGGTTCACGGACAGGGGCCCCACGCCCAGCTGGCGCTTGACCAGCACGTCCAGGGGCACGAGCTTGCCCGTGGCCGGGGAGCGCACGTAGAGCCGCGACATCAGCGAGGGGTCGCCCTGGTACTGGGGCAGAAGCTCCATGATCACCTGGTAGTCGCTGTTGGGCGCGTAGATGGTGGACACCTGGCGCGAGCCGTAGGACGTGTAGAGGGCGTCCTCGATCTGGTGCGCGCTGATGCCGAGCGCCGAGATCTTGTCGCGGTCGAACTCCAGGAAGACCTGCGGGCTCTTGAGCTGGAGGTCGGAGTTGACGTCCTGGAGCACGGCCACGTCCTTGAGCTTCTCCTCGAGCTCGGCGGAATACTTGAAGAGCTCCTGGGTGTCCGGGTTCTGGAGCGTGAACTGGTAGAGGCCCTTGCTGAAGTTGCCGCCCAGGCGGATGGCGGGCGGGTTCTGCAAAAAGCCCATGATTCCGGGCACCTGGGCCAGTTTCGGCCTGAGCTTCTGGATGAGCTGGTCCGCCGAGAGCGGGCGCTCGTGCCGGGGCTTGAGCTTGATGAACATGCGCCCGGAGTTCAGCGTGGACACGGGCCCGCCCGCGCCCACCACGGACATGAAGCCCTGGACGTTCTCGTCGGCGGCGATGATGTCCATGAGCCGCTTCTGCTTCTCCACCATGGCCGGGAAGCTGATGCCCTGCTCGGCCTCGGTGACCATGGCCAGCTGGCCGATGTCCTCGCTGGGCAGGAAGCCCTTGGGGATGGCCGTGAACAGCCAGCCCGTGACCACCAGGAGCGACAGCGAGAAGAGCATGGTCAGCCGCCGGTGGGAGATGACCCAGGCCAGCGAGCGTTTGTAGGTGGAAAGCAGGCCCTCGAACACGGCCTCGATGAACATGTACACCCGGCCGTGGCGCTCCTGGCCGTGGGCCTTGAGCCACTTGGCGCAGAGCATGGGCGTGAGCGAGAGCGACACGAAGCCCGAGAACAGGATGGCCACGCAGATGGTGACCGCGAACTCCTTGAAGAGCCTGCCCACCACGCCGCCCATGAAGAGCACGGGCAGGAACACGGCGGTGAGCGAGATGGTCATGGAGAGGATGGTGAAGCTCACCTCCCTGGACCCGTCCTGGGCGGCCATGAGCGGCGGCTTGCCCATCTCCATGTGGCGCACGATGTTCTCGAGCATGACGATGGCGTCGTCCACCACGAAGCCCACGGAGAGCGTGAGCGCCATGAGCGAGATGTTGTTCAGGCTGAACCCGGCCTGGTACATGAGCGCGAACGTGCCCATGAGCGACAGGGGCAGGGCCAGCGAGGGGATGATGGTGGCCGAGATGTTTCGCAGGAAGAGGAATATCACCAGGATGACCAGGAACACCGTGAGCACCAGGGTGAACTTGACGTCCTCCACCGACTCCTTGATCGACTCGGAGCGGTCGATCATGATCTCCATGTTCACGGCCTGGGGCAGCTGGGCCTTGAAGGCGGGCAGGAGCTTCTTCACCGCGTCCACCACGGCCACGGTGTTGGTGCCGGGCTGGCGCTGGATGGCCAGCACGAAGCCGGGCTCGCCGTTGTAGAAGTTGCGGCGGCGGTCGTTCTCCACGGAGTCCACGGCCCGGCCGATCTCATTGAGCCTTATGGGCGCGCCGTTCTTGTAGGCCACGATCACCGGCCCGTAGAGCTCGGCCTTGGTCAGCTGGCCCGAGGCCTGCACCGTGTACTCGCGGCTGGGGCCGGACACGGTGCCCGTGGGCACGTTGGAGTTGGCGGCGCGCACGGCGCTGGCGATCTCGTCGATGCCTATCTCGCGGCTGGCCAGGGCGTCCGGGTCCAGCTGGATGCGCACGGCGTACTTCTGCGAGCCGTAGACCACCACCTGGGACACGCCGCTGACCATGGAGATGCGCTGGGCGAGCATGTTCTCGGCGTACTCGTTCAGGTCCGAGAGGCGCATGGTGGGCGAGGTGAGCGCCAGGTAGAGCACGGGCGAGTCCGCCGGGTTCACCTTGCGGTAGGTGGGCGGGGTGGTCATCTCCGTGGGCATGTTCCGGAAGGCCTGGGCGATGGCCGTGTTCACGTCCTGGGCCGCGGCGTCGATGTTGCGCGAGAGGTCGAACTGGAGCGTGACCTTGGTCATGCCCAGGGTGGAGTTGGAGTTCATGGAGTCCAGGCCCGCGATGGTGGAGAACTGCTTCTCCAGGGGCGTGGCCACGGACGCGGCCATGGTCTCGGGGCTGGCCCCGGAGAGCGTGGCCGTGACCTGGATGGTGGGGAAGTCCACGTTGGGCAGGTCGGACACGGGCAGCGAGTTGTAGCCCATGACGCCGAAGATCATGAGCGCGGCCATGACCAGCGTGGTCATGACCGGACGCTTGATGAATCCCGATGAAAGGCTCATTGGGCCTTGCCTCCCTGGGCTTTCGCCGCGCCCCCGTCAGCGGCCTGGGCCTTGGCGGGCTGCTGAGCGTCGCCGCCCTTGACCTCCACGGGGGCGTTGGGGGCCAGGCGCACGTGGCCGTCGGTGACCACGGTCTCCCCGGCCTCGAGGCCCTTGGCGATGATGAAGCGCTCCCCGGCGCTGCCGCCGGTCTCCACGAGCCTGAACTGGACCGTGTTCTGGGGCGTGACCACGTAGACGTAGCTGCCCTGGAGCCCCTGCTGCACGGCGGCCGAGGGCACGCTCAGCACGCCCTCGCGGTTGGCCAGCTTGAGCGTGACCTTGGCGAACTGGCCGGGCCAGAGGCGCTTGCCCGCGTTCTGGAACAGGGCCTTGAGCTTGATGGTGCCCGTGGCGCGGTCCACGGCGTTGTCCACCGAGACCAGCTCGCCGGTTTCCGGGGCACTGGCGTCGCCGACCAGGAAGGCGTCCACGGGCAGGGAGGCCTTGCCCATGCGCGAGGATATCTCGGGCAGGTACTGCTCGGGCACGGAGAAGCTCACGTAGATGGGCTGGATCTGGTTGATCACAAGCAGGTTGCGGTCGTCGTTGGCCTTGATGACGTTGCCCACGTTGACCAGCACCTGGCCCACGCGCCCGGCGAAGGGGGCCTTGATCACGGAGTAGTCCAGCTGGATGCGGGCCTGCTCGATCTGAGCCTCGGAGAGCTTTATGGAGGCGCGCAGGCTTTTGGCGTCGGTCTGGGCCTGGTCGTACTGCTGCTGGCTGACCACGTCCTTCTGCTTGAGCCCGGTGTAGCGGGTCAGGTCGTCCTCGGCCTTCTTGAGCAGGGCCTGGTCGCGCTCGAGCTTGCCCTGGGCCTCCTTGAGCGCGGCCTGGAAGGGGCGCTGGTCCAGCACGAAAAGCACGTCGCCGGCGGCCACTTCCTGGCCGTCGCGCACGCGCTGCTCCACGATGAGCCCGCCCACCTGGGTGCGCACGGCGGCCGTCTGGAAGGGCTCCACGTTGGCAACGGTCTGGATGCTCACGGGGATGGCCCCGGAATCCACCTTGGCCACGGCCACGGGCACCGGCCGCCTGGCCGGGGCGTTCGCCTTCTTGTCGTCGGAGCAACCGGCGGCGAGCGCCAACATCACGAGTGCGCCCGCGATGCAGGCGGCCTTGAAGCGTCCCATTATGATCCTTCCTGACGATAGCCGCGCATGGCGGCGAGGCTGAAGGTGAGAATATGGCGTGAAAGAACGTCGATGCCCGCGGTGTCCCAGGTTACGTCCGGGAACAAGATTTCTATGGCCGCGCGGCAGCGGTAGTAGTGCTGGCACTGCCCGGCCACGGAGAGCGCGCAGTTGCGCACGTCCTCGGCGCTGGCCCCGTCGCCCAGGATGAGGGCCACGATGGACATGAGCCGCTCAATGTTCGGGCGCACCGAGCCGTTGACCATGCGGTCGAGCCCCGGGGAGGGCTCGCCCATCTCCCGGGCCATGAGCCTGGTGCTCCAGGCCGGGCTGTCCTCGGCCAGGGTGCGGTAGAGGAAGGAGCGGATGAAGGCCTCCAGGGCCTCTTCGGGCGTGGCGTCGTCCGTGACCCCGGCCGTGGAGGGGTAGCGCATCAGGCCCCGGCGGTGGCAGTGCTCCAGGAGCGCCTGGTAGAGGCCCTCCTTGCCGCCGAAATGGTAGTTCACGGAGGCGAGGTTCGTACCGGCCCGGGCGCAGATCTCCCTGATCGTGCCCTGCCGGTAGCCCTTCTCCGAGAAGACCTCGCCCGCGGCCTCCAAAAGCCTGAGCTTCGTCTCGTCCTGCTCCGCATGCTGCATGAAGGCCTCAAACACTTGTTTCAATCGCGCGTTTAGCGAACATTGCCACTAGCTGTCAAAAGGCGTATTGGCTAGCCCCTGCGACATTACCGTGATGAAAAGTAACCAATCCGACAACCCCTTCTCGGCCAAGCCCTGGGCCTGCCTGGGCGTTTCCGTCACGGGCACCTTCATGGCCACCCTGGACGGCGGCATCGTCAACGTGGCCCTGCCCGTGATCGCCCAGCAGTTCGGCGCGGACCTGCCCTTCGCGCAGTGGGTCATCACCATCTACCTGCTGGTCATCGCCTGCCTGCTGCCCGCCTTCGGCCGGCTGGGCGATTTGAGCGGGCGCAGGAACAAGTACCGCGCGGGCTTTCTCGTCTTCACCCTGGGCTCGGCCGTGTGCGGCGCGGCCCCGGGCATGTGGTGGCTGATCGCGGGGCGCGCGGCGCAGGCCGTGGGCGCGGCGCTCCTGATGGCCAACGGCCCGGCAATCGTGATCATGAGCTTCCCCGGCCCCGAGCGCGGGCGGGCGCTCGGCATCATCGGCATGGTGGTGTCCCTGGGGTCGCTGGCCGGGCCAAGCCTGGGGGGGCTCCTGGTGGGCTGGCTGGGCTGGCCGTCCATCTTCTACGTCAACGTGCCCGTGGGCATCCTGGGAATGATCCTGGCCAGCCGCGTGCTGCCCGACGACAAGCGCGAACCCGAGGGTGGCTTCGACCTGCCGGGCTCGGTCCAGTACGCCGCGGCCGTGGTCTTTCTGCTCACGGCCATCACCCACGGCGGGCGCTGGGGCTGGCATTCGCCGGGGATACTCGCCTGCTGGGGCGCGTCCCTGGCCGCGTTCGTGCTCTTCCTGCGCCGCCAGGCCACTGTGCGCCACCCGGTGGTGGACCTCTCGCTCTTTCGCATCCGCACCCTGGCGCTCGGCAACCTGGCCTCGCTCTTGGCCTTCATGGCCCTTTTGACCAACGCGGTGATGCTGCCGTTCTTCCTGGACCGCGTGGCCGGGTTCGGCGCGCAACAGACCGGGCTGGTCATGGCGGTGATGCCCCTGGCCATGGCCTTCACGGCCCCGCTTTCCGGCTACGCCTCGGAGAAGATAAGCCCCGCGCTGCTCACGGGCGTGGGCATGACCGTGGCCGCGTGCGCGCTCTACTCGCACACGCAGCTCACGGCCTCGTCGGACTTCTGGCGCTGCGTGGCCGGCCAGGCCGTGCTGGGGCTCGGCTTCGGGATGTTTCTTTCGCCCAACAACAACGCCGTGCTGGGCAGCGCCCCGCTCTCGAAAAGCGGCGTGGCCGGGGCGGTGATGGCCCTGGTGCGCAACCTGGGCATGGCCAGCGGCATCGCGGTGTCCACGGCCGTGTTCGAGGCCGCGCGCAACAGCGCGCTGGCCAGGGGCCTGGCCGAAAAGGCCGCGTTCGCCTCGGGCTTCGACGCGGCCCTGACAGTGGCCGCGTGCCTGGCGCTCGGCTGCGTGCTCCTCGCCTTCGCGCGCATGGGGGCGCGCACCGGGTCCGGCTAGGCATTTGCCCCGACCCTTGATACGGTGGCCGCAAGAGACCCACAGCCCGGGGAAGACCGCATGAGCCAGGACGACTCCTCGACCCGCATCGACAGCTACCTCCAGGCGCTGCGCCGCCTCAAGGAAACTTCCGCCCGCAGGGACGTGGCCGAGCGCGAAATCTTCCTGGCCGTGCTTTTGGCCAACAAGGCCAGGCTCACCGAATCGCCCACCCTGGACAACGACCAGCAGAACCTGGCCTCGGCCATCGCCACGCGCGGCGAACCCCACCCGGCCCACGAGCTGTACCGCGACTGGATGTCGCAGTTCCTGGTCACGCTCAACCAGTACGAGGTGGCGGCGCGCACCGGCCAGGAGGAGCAGTCCTCGGCCCTCCTGGGGCAGCTTCTCAACCTCGAGTCGCTCCTGGCCAAATGCCTCCAGGGCTACATCCTGCTCTCCGGGGTGGTGCGCGACGACTTCAACGACGTGATCATCCGCCGCTTCGGCGAGACGGCCCTGGCCGACATCGACGAGGTGACCCACGCGGGCTTCTCCGACGACCGCTACTGGAAGGCCCTGCTGGAGCGCTTCGCCCTGGGCTTCGTGAACCGCTCCTACCCGGAGCTCATCGCCAGGGAGCGCTTCAAGCTCGGGCGCGAGGGCGCGTTCGTGGCCGTGCGCGTGCCACTGGACGGGCTTTTGGAGCTTCTGCCCGGCACGGACAAGGACATCGACAAGACCCGCCTCCAGACCCTTTTCGACTCCGCGCGCCAGGACCCCCAGGCCGGGCGTTGCGCCCAGGCCGCGGCCTCCATGCTGGCCGGGCTGGGCACGCCGCTTTTGCCCGGCAAGCCCGCGCGCCACGACCTGGACATCCTGGCCCGCGTGGCCTGCATGGACCCGGTGGCCGCCCGCTTCGTGGAGATCTTCGCGGAGGGCAAGCCCCTAAGCGACGAGGAACTGCCCCCCGAGCCCGACGCGGACAACCCCGAGCGCAGGGCCGCGCGCGAGCAGGCCGCCCGCGAGTTCATCAGGAACCAGATGACGGCCATGGCCGCCGGGGCCGCCCTGGCCCTGTGCATCCTGCGCGAGGACATCGCCAAGGCCATGCAGTCCTTCCCCCCGCGCGACATCGAGAAGCTCCTGGCCGTGGCCCAGGCCTTCGACCCGGCCTCCCTGGCCCAGGCGCACACGCTCATGCTGGAGCTGGCCCTGTGCAGGCTTTTGGCCGAGAAGACCCAGGAGGAAGGGGCCAAGGTGCAGATCAAGTGCCTGAGGCAGCACCGGGCCGCGCGCAGGGACGTGGAGGCCCTGGCAGGGGCCGGGTTCAACCGCATCCGCCAGAAGGTGTTCTTCGAGGACGACCCCGGCTCCCGGGACTGGCTCATCTTCAAGGACAAGACCCCCCAGGAGCTGGCCCAGGCCATCAAGCTGGCCAACATGGGGCCGGAGCTCTCCCAGGCGCTCACCGGGCTGTGGATGCGCATGGAGTTCAAGACCGAGGTGGTGCTGCTGGTGAACCTCCAACTCGTGGCCAAGGCCTCCACCAACGTCCAGGCCAGGCTGGCCGAAATCCTCTCCAGGCTGGGCATGGTCAAGCCCGCCCCGGCTCCGGCCCCTCCGGCCGGGGCCTGATCCCCCTTCCGGACGGCAAAAAAAACGGCGCGGGAGACCGCGCCGTCCGTTTTTCGATCCTTCCCGGGCCTACTGCTGGGTGTTCTTGCGGTAGCGCGGGATATCCACCTTGAGGAGCTTCTCGCCCTCGCGCAGGTACTTGAGCACGTCGATGCCCACGTACTCCTCCTGGCCGGCCGGGGCGGCCGACGAGGGGGACTTCACCTGGGGGGTGCCGGGGGGGAGCATCCTGGCCAGATCCTCGGCGGAGGGGTCCGCGTCGGCCTGGAGGGCGTCCAGGGTCACGGCCACGGGCTGGTAGTAGAAGGAGAGCTTCACGGCCCCGTCCTGGTCGCGCTTGAGCTTCACGCGCACGGGCCCGGTGCGCCAACTGGCGACCTCGCCGTCGTCGGACTTGGCCAGCTTGCCCTTGCCGTAGATCTTGCGCAGTTCGGCCAGCAGCTTGTCGTAGCCGGAGCCGTCCTTCAGGCGCAGGTGCACGGCGTAGAGCCTGCCCCCGGCCTGGCCGTAGAAGACCGTGGGCTTGCCGTAGCCCTTGAACTCGAAGCGTTCGCGCAGGTTGACGTAATAGTCGATCCCGTCCTGGGAGCGCAGCTTCATGAAGCCGTCGCGCCTGCCCACGTCCTCGCCCCAGGCCACGGCGCCGAAGCCTTCGGCGAGCACGCCCTTGGCCGCGGCCAGGCACGTCCCGGACATCGCCAGCAACAAGACGAGAACCATCGCCAACCGGGTCACCATTGCGGACACGAGCGCCTCCCTTGGGGTCGTATTTTCTGAAGATAGCCGCAGGCCTTCCGCGTTGCAAGCCCGGCGCCGGGTGCCGCCTCCTTGAAAAACATGGACGTTTTTTCCAAGGATAAAACAATCATTTCGGATCATTACCCACGAAATGACTGTACACTCATTTCGCGGGCGCCACACTAGCTGACGTTGCGCCCGCCCAGCATGGCCAAGGCGGACTGCTTCTCGTCGGCCAGGCGCGAGGTCACGGCCACGCGCAGCCTGCCGCGCCCGGCGAACTGGACCATGCGCTGCCCGTAGACCTCCTCGATGAGGTCCTTGTCGGACTTGGACTTGCCCGAGGCCTGGAGCTTCTCCAGGGCCTGGGTGAAGATCTCGGAGGCCCCGTTGGGTCCGTGCTGCACGGCGGTGCTCCAGAGCACCTCGCGCACGGCCTGGGAGCGCGTGGACATGTCCTCGCCCGTGGTCATGCTGATGGACTTGAGCGCGGGCTGGTAGTGCGTGGAGGAGATGAACTCGTGCTGCAGGGCCTCGAAGCGGTTCGGGTGCTCGGCCGCGATGCGCCGCCACTCCTCGGCCATGGCCCCGCTCCTGCCGCCGGTGTTGGCCGGGCCGGAGGCGGCGAGCCGCACGGCCAGGTCCGGGGCCTTGGTTTCGAGGTAATCCATGAAGCGGCCCATGGTGCCCACGCCCGAGGCGATCTGGTAGGTGCCGTAGGACGTGCCGCCGCGCCCGTCGTAGCCGATGGCGTCGATGGCCCCGCGCGACTCGTAGGTCGCGGACAGCACGCCCAGTCTGTCGGACTTGGCGTAGCGGGCGTCCTCCTTGCGCACGGCGGCCTGGCGCTTGGCCGCCAGGAACTTGGACTCGGCCGCGGCCGCGGCCAGCAGGAGGTCCTCCTCGTCCTTGGTGAAGCCCTGGGGCAGCGCGCCCTTGGCATTCGCGCCCGGAAGATGGCCCAGGTCCTCGGGGTGGCGCGCGTTGCGGTCGATGCCGCCCCGCACCTCGTTGGAGGCCGCCGCGCCCCTGGCCGCCGGGGGCTTGCCCGCCGGAAGGTTGACGTCCACCACCCCGTCCTTGCGCGCGGCGGGCATGGAGGACAGCATGGAAAGCACGTCCTTGCCCTTGCCGCCGAGCACCTCCTGGCTTACACCGAGCTGGCTGGTGAGCATGGCCTTGAACGTCGTCTGGTCCTGCGAGAGCTTGTTATTGCCGAACCTTTGCAGCTCCGGCCTGGCCGCCAGGGCGGCCTTGATGTTCTGTGGCGTCATCGCCATGACGTGAACCCCCTTCCACGAGACTGCGACCCATGTCACAGCAATCACCGTGCCAGCCGCCCGCCCACCAGTTCTTCCAGAACCGGGCCTGCCGCTACTACCCCTGCCACCCCGGGGCCGACCCCGAGGGCTTCAACTGCCTGTTCTGCTTCTGCCCGCTGTATTTCCTGGAGAACTGCGGCGGCGACTTCCGGGACGCGAACGGCGTGAAGGACTGCACCCCCTGCCTGAAGCCGCACCACCCCGGAGGCTACGAGCACGTGCTCAAGCGGCTGAAGGAAGAATTCGCGAAAAGGCGCTCGGGGGGATAGGCCAGGAAACGCGAACGCCCGGCGATCCGCGCCTCGCGCGAACCGCCGGGCGATAATCCGGCACGATGATCAAACGGCCGCCCGTTCGCGGCCGCCCTCCTACTTCGCCTGAACCCGGTCCAACCTCGCGAGCACCCGCTCGCGCCCCATGGCCTGCATCATCTCGAAGAGCCCGGGGCTCGCGGTGCGCCCGGTGAGGGCCACGCGCAGGGGCTGGGCCACGGTTTTGAACTTGAGGCCCTTCTCGTCGAGGTAGGCCTTGGCGGCGGCCTCCAGGGGCTCCTGCTCGAAGGCCGGGGCCTGGGCGAAGATCGCGCGCAGGGCGGCCAGGTGCGGCAAGACGTCCTCGGTCAAAAACTTCGTCGCTGCCTGGGCGTCCATCTCCGGGGCCTCGGCCACGAACATCTGGGCCTGGTCGGCCATCTCCACCAGGGTGCGCGAGCGCGGCTGCAAGAGCGGGATGAAGGCCTCCAGGTAGGCCTTGTCCAGGTTCGTGAAGCCCCGCCCCGCCAGCACGCCCTCCAGGAGCCCGGCCAGGCGGGCCACCGCGCTCTCCTTGATGTAGTGCTGGTTGAGCCAGAGGAGCTTCTCGCGGTCGAACACCGAGGCGGACTTGCCCAGGTTCTTGAGCGAGAAGAGCTTCACGAGCTCCTCGCGGCTGAAGATCTCCTGGTCGCCGCTGGCCCAGCCCAGGCGCACCAGGCAGTTGAGCATGGCCTCGGGCAGGATGCCCTCGGCGTCGTACTCGTACACGGCAGTCGCGCCGTGGCGCTTGGAGAGCTTCTTCTTGTCCGGCCCCAGGATCATGGGCACGTGGCCGAACACGGGCAGGGGCAGGCCCAGGGCCTTGTAGATGAGGATCTGCTTGGGCGTGTTGTTGATGTGGTCGTCGCCCCGGATGACGTGGGTGATGCCCATGGCGCTGTCGTCCACCACCACGGCCAGGTTGTAGGTGGGGGCGTTGTCGGAGCGGCGCAGGATCATGTCGTCGAGCTCGGAGTTCTCGAAGGCCACGGCCCCGTGCACCACGTCGTCCATCACCGTGACCCCGGCCAGCGGGGCCTTCAGGCGCACCACGCGCCCGGGGCCGGGCCCCAGGCCGCGCTCGCGGCAGCGGCCGTCGTACTTGGGCTTGAGTCCCTTGGCCCGGGCGGCCTCGCGCATGGCCTCCACTTCCTCGGGCGTGCAGGAGCACCAGTAGGCCTGCCCGGTCTCGATCATCCGGTCGATGGAGGCGTTGTAGATGTCGAAGCGCCTGCTCTGGTAGATGGGCTCGCCGTCCCAGTCCAGGCCCAGCCACTTCATGGAGGCCAGGATGCCCTCGGTGTAGGCCGCCTCGGAGCGCACGGTGTCGGTGTCCTCGATGCGCAGCAAAAACGTGCCCCCGGCCTGGCGGGCCAGGAGCCAGTTGAAGATGGCCGTGCGCGCGCCGCCGATGTGCAGCTGACCGGTGGGGCTGGGAGCGAAACGGGTTATGACGGTCATGTGGCCTCCGCGAAATCGTTGTGCAGGGCTGGTACGCGCCGGAGCGGGCGGCTGTCAACGCGCGCGGCACCGGATTGCACACACCGGCCGCAGGTGCAGGATGTTGCACAAGCACGGAGCAACGCGAAATATTTATCTCGTTATTCCGTGCGTATAGATTGCGGCATGAATTCTGCTTAAAATGGTCGGCTTTGACTGCCCGCATCCGGTGCTTAGGTTTGCGGACGTCCCGGCTCGCGGGGCGGAACTTCAGGCCCTTGGCGAGCACACCATTTCGAGAGGATACCACGTGAAACGCATTCTTTTCCCCCTGCTCCTGCTTCTTGCCCTGCCCCTGGCCGCCCGCGCGGCCGACGACACCGTGAAAGTCCCGCTCGGGGACGTGAGCGACACGGCCAAGTACTACAAGTTCGACGCCGACGGGACCACGGTGAAGTACTTCCTGATCAAGGCCCCGGACGGCACCGTGCGCTCGGCCCTGGACGCCTGCGACGTCTGCTTCCCCGAGAAGAAGGGCTACAAGCAGGCGGGCGAGTTCATGGTCTGCGTCAACTGCGGGATGAAGTTCCACGTCTCGCGCGTGGGCATGGTCAAGGGCGGGTGCAACCCGCACCCGGTGGCCAACAAGGTCGAGGACGGCCAGGTAGTGCTCTCCAAGGCCGAGCTCGCTTCGGGCGTGAAATACTTCAAGTAGGAAAGGGCCCATGAACCTGCTCACCCTTCCCGTGAGGACGCTCAGGCGCAAGTTCATGCGCACGGCGCTGCTCGCGGTGGTCTTCGCCGCGGGCATCTGCTCGGTGGTGGCGCTCAACTACGTGTCCAAGGCCGTGGGCGACTCCATGGAGAAGAAGCTCACGGCCTACGGCGCGAACATCATGCTCCAGCCCAAGGTGGACACCCTGGCCGTGGGCTACGGCGGGTTCAGCCTGGGCAGCGTGTCCTTCGACGTGAAGCACCTGACGCGCGAGCAGGTGGACAAGGTGCGCACCATCGAACTCAAGGAGCGCATCGCCTCGGTGGCCCCCAAGTTCATCGCCCTGGCCCACGTGGCGGACAAGTCCGTGGCCATGATCGGCGTGGACTGGGACGAGGAACTGCTCATCAAGAGCTACTGGGGCTTCGAGGGCCGCCCGGCGGCGGAACCGGGCGAGGTGCTCGTGGGCTCCAAGGCGGCCGAGGCTCTGGGCCTCAAGCCCGGGCAGGGCTTCGAGGCGCTGGGGCGGACGTTCAGCGTGGCCGGGGTGCTCACGCCCACGGGCAGCGAGGACGACAACGTGGTCTTCGCCGGGCTCATCGACGTGCAGGAGGCCATGGGCCAGCCCGGCGTGATCCACTTCGCCGAGGTGGCGGCCCTGTGCTCGGGCTGCCCCATCGACGAGATCGTGGCCGAAATCCAGTCCGTGCTGCCGGACGTGGACATCGTGGCCATGCAGAAGGTGGTGAAGAGCCGCATGTACACCATCCATTTCGTGCAGCACCTGGCGCTCATCGTCAGCGTGATCCTTTTGCTCACGGCCTGCTTCATGATCGCCCTGTCGCTTCTGGCCTCGGTGAACGAGCGCAAGAACGAGATCGGCGTGCTCAGATCGCTGGGGTTCTCGCGGGCGTCGGTGTTCTCCATCTTCTGCATGGAGGCGCTGATAATAGGCATGGCGGCCGGGCTGGCGGGCTATTTCGGCGGCTTCGGCGTGAGCGTGAAGGTCATGGCCATGCTGGACCTGGCCAAGGAGGCCGAGCTGGCCATGGAGGCCTGGCATTTGGGCGTGACCCTGGCCGGGGTGGCCGTGATCTCGTGCCTGTCCTCGGTGATCCCCGCGTGGAAGGCCGCGAAAACCGATCCCAGCCAGGCGCTGGTCATGCTGTAGGAGGCCCCGATGCTGCAAGCGCTCAACGTATCCAAGACCTTCGGGGACACCCAAGTGCTTAGGGGCGTGTCCGTGGACATCCCGGACGGCCAGTTCGCCTGCGTGGTGGGCCGCTCGGGCTCGGGCAAGTCCACCCTGCTGAACGTGCTCTCCACGCTGCTGCGCCCGGACGAGGGCCGCGTGGTCTACCAGGGCCGCGAGGTCACCTCCATGGGCGAGGGCCAGATCAACGGGCTTCGCCACAAGGACTTCTCCATCATCTTCCAATTGCACCACCTTCTGCCCTACCTGACGGCGCTTGAGAACGTGATGCTGCCCTACATGAATTCGCTGAAACCCGTGAGCGTCGAGATAAGGGACAAGGCCCGGGCCTGCCTGGAGCGCGTGGGGCTCGCCGGCAAGGAGGAGCGCCTGCCCGGCAAGCTCTCCGGCGGCGAGCAGCAGCGCGTGGCCATCGCGCGCGCCCTGGTGAAGAGCCCGGGCGTCTTGTTCGCGGACGAGCCCACGGGCAGCCTGGACAAGAAAAACGGCGACGGCATCATCGAGCTCCTGCGCGACCTGAACCGCGAGGGAGTGACCCTGGTGATGGTCACCCACGACCTGTCCTACGCCAGGCTTGCCGACCGCATGGTGGCCATGGAGGACGGCAGGATCGTGGACGGGCTGGCCGAGGCCTGCTGAACGCCCGCCCCGCCGCATCCATATAATTGTCGCGCGCCCGGCCCACGGAAGCCTCCGTGCGGCCGGGCGCTTTTTGCGTTGCCGGGGCCGGGGTCTTGCCGTAGGCATTTCCGCATGGATCGGTCGGAAAGGCGCGTTTTCAGGTTGTATTTCGCGGGGATCGGCATCGCCGTGGCCGCGAGCCTGGCCGTGGTGTTCCTGGCCCTGGCCTGGCGCAGCCGCCAGCTGGCGGACGAGGCCGTGCTCTCGCAGGCCCGGGCGCTTTTCGGCTCCATGGCGGTGATGCGCCAGTGGAACGCCTGGCACAGCGGGGTCTACACCCAGAAGAGGCCCGAGACGCCGCCCAACCCCTTCCTGGCCAGGCCCGAGGTGCTGACCCGCGACGGCGAGGCGCTGACCTTCATCAACCCCTCCACCATGACCCGCGAGATATCCGACATGTCCGGGCAGTCCGGCGGCGTGCGCTTTCGGATCACCAGCCTGAAGCTCGTCAACCCGGCCAACGCGCCCACGCCCTTCGAGCAGGAGGCCCTGCGCGCCTTCGCCCTGGGCGAGAAGGAATTCTTCGCCACCGAGGAAGCCGGAAGCGCACGGACCTTCCGCTACATGGCCCCGCTGGCCACCGAGGAGTCCTGCCTGCCCTGCCACGCGGCCCAGGGCTACCGCGTGGGCGAGCCGCGCGGCGGCATCAGCGTGAGCTTCGACGTGAGCGCCGTGCACCAAAGGCTCGGCCACGACACCCGGGTCATCGCCGGGGTGTCGCTGGCGGCCATCGCGGTGGTCACGGCCATGCTCGGCATGCTTATGGCGGCCATGCGCCGCAGGCTGGCCGAAAGCCGGGAGCGGCTCAGGCTGATGGCCGAGACGGACGCCCTCACGGGCCTGGCCAACCGCCGCAGGCTGATGGAGCGCCTGGACGAGGAATTCGAGCGCGCGCGCAGGCAGGGCGGAAGCCTGGCCTGCATCATGCTGGACCTCGACCATTTCAAGGCCGTGAACGACACCCACGGCCACCAGGCCGGCGACGCGGTGCTCGCCGCGCTGGGCGCGGTGCTGCGCGACGCCACGCGGGCTTACGACGTGCCCGGGAGGCTCGGGGGGGAGGAATTCCTGGTGGTGGCCCCCGGGATGGACCGCGAGGACGCCAGGGCGCTGGCCGGACGGCTGCGCCGGGCCGTGGCGGAGATGCTGCCGGGCCGGCCCGGGATCGCATCCGGGATCGCGGTCACGGCGAGCCTGGGGGTGACGGCCATGGAGAGCGGGGACGCCTCGGCCGAGGCCCTGCTCAGGCGGGCGGACGAGGCCCTGTACGCGGCCAAGGCCGCCGGGCGCGACAGGGTCGAGGCGCGCTAGCCGCAGCGCCCCTGGACGCCGGGCAACGCCCCTCGGGGAAGGCAACGGTTGTCCTGGACCGTCCACCGCCGGGCAGACGGCCGCTTACCCCGTGGACGCCGGGCCGGGAGGCGCGGCGCGAAACGCGAAAAGGCCGGACCGGGGTTTCCCCGGTCCGGCCGCGAATACGCGGACCAGGGCCGCGAGAGGCCTACTCGGCCTTCTGACGGGCGACGGGCTTGACCACCGTGCCGGAACGCAGGCAGCGGGTGCACACCGTGATGGTGGAAACCTCGCCGTTGGCCTTCATGGCGCGCACCTGGCGAAGGTTGGGGATGAAGCGGCGCTTCGACTTGTTGTTGGCATGGGAGACGTTGTTGCCGACCTGGGGTTTTTTCCCGCACTTTTCGCAAACCTTGGCCATATCGAACCTCCACGCGGGGTCATGCCCCTGGAAATGTAATGCTCGTCGAAAGGGAAGCGATGCTTACACGCTCTTTTCGAGGCTGGCAAGCTTTTTGTTGACAGAAGGCGGGGGCGCGATTACTCAGCGTTGTTTCCCGGAGGGCGAGAAATGGCCGAGCACTGGCTGGACATAACCGACATCCCGGCCGAGGGCCGCGAATACGTCATCGACGACCAGGAACTCTGGGCCGAGGGATGGCGCGAGTTCGGCATGGAGCTTGTGCCCGCGTCGCCCATGTCGGCCGCGTTCTCGGTGCAACCCCAGGAGCGCGGCGCGCTGGTGCGCGGAAAGATGACCGGAGCGGTCACCGCCCCGTGCGACCGCTGCACCGTACCGGTGCGCCTGGACATCGACCTGGGTTTCGACCGCTTCGAGCAGGAGGCCCTGCCCGGAGAGGAAACCCTCGAGCCCACGCTTCTGCGCAGGCGCGGGCGCGTGCTCGAGCTTGACGCGGGCGGGATGCTCTGGGAAGAGTTCCTGTTGGCCCTGCCGGTCAAGCCGCTGTGCTCCGAGGAATGCAAGGGGCTGTGCCCCGACTGCGGGCAGGACCTGAACCAGGGGCCCTGCAAGTGCTCCGGCGAGGAGCCCGATCCGCGCATGGCCGCCCTGCGCGGGCTTACCATCGCCAAGAAAGTCCAATCATAGAGGTATACGGAAATGGCCGTCCCCAAGAAGAAAGTCTCCAAGTCCCGCAAGGGCATGCGCCGCTCCCACGACGCCCTGACCCCGCCCAACGTGATCCTGTGCTCCTGCGGCGAGCCCACCCTGCCCCACAGGGTGTGCCCGAGCTGCGGCACCTACAAGGGCCGTCAGGTGCTCAAGCGGGATGAACCCCAGTCCTAACCGGCCTCGCATCGCCGTGGACGCCATGGGCGGGGACTTCGGCCCCCACGTGGTCGTCCCCGGCGCGGTCCAGGCCGCCAAGAGAAAGCAGTACGACCTGATCCTGGTCGGGGACGAACCGCGCATCGCGTCCGAGCTCTCCAAGCTCGACACGCGAGGCGTGGTCGTTCGCGTCGTGCACGCCACCCAGGTGGCGGAAATGCACGACAAGCCTTCCGAAGCCCTGCGCAAGAAGAAGGACTCGTCCATCCAGGTGGCGTGCAACCTCATCCGCAAGGGCGAGGCCGACGGGCTGATCAGCGCCGGGAACACCGGCGTGGTCTTGGCGTGCAGCCTGTTCACGCTGGGGCGCATCGAGGGCGTGGACCGGCCCGCGCTGGCCACCATCCTGCCCACGGAGCGCACGCCCAGCGTGCTCATCGACGCCGGGGCCAACGTGGACTGCAAGCCGCTCAACCTGCTTCAGTTCGGCATCATGGCCGATGTGATGTCGCGGGTGCTCCTGCGCTGCCCGGAACCCCGGGTGGCCATCCTCTCCAACGGGGAGGAGGAGGGCAAGGGCAACCAGCTGGTCAAGGAAGCCTTCGAGCTGTTCAAACACTCCTCGCTCAACTTCGTCGGGAACATCGAAGGGCGAGACCTCTTCACCGGCGAGGTGGACGTGGTGGTGTGCGACGGCTTCGTGGGCAACGTGGCCATCAAGCTGGCCGAGGGCCTGGCCTCGTCCATGGGCAGGCTCCTCAAGGGCGAGCTGCGCCGGGGCTTCTTCGCCAAGATCGGCACCACCCTGGCGCTCTCGGCGCTCAAGCGCTTCTCCAGGCTCATGGACTACGCCGAGTACGGCGGCGCGCCGCTTCTGGGCCTCAACGGCACCGTGATCGTCAGCCACGGGGCATCCAACCAGAAGGCCATCGCCAACGCCGTGGACATGGCCGGCACGCTCGTGCGCCTGGAGGCCGCAAGCCTCCTCCAGGCCGGGCTCGCCGCCAACAAGGACTTCGCCCATTTCATCAAAAGACCGGCCCACGCCGAATAAAGACCCCCACCACATGCACGGACGCTTCACCCTCGAAGGCTTCGGCCGTCACGTACCCGAACGGGTTCTCACCAACGCCGAACTGGAGACCATGGTCGACACCAGCGACGACTGGATCACCACACGCACCGGCATCAAGGAGCGCCACATCGCCGCCCCGGGCGAGGCCTCCAGCGACCTGGCGGTCCGGGCCTGCTCCAACGCCCTGGCCGACGCCGGGCGCACGGCCGAGGAAGTCACCCACATCTACTACGCCACCTTCACCCCGGACTCCTTCTGCCCGCCCGCTTCCAGCATCCTGCAGGAGAAGCTCGGCATCAGCGGCCGCCCGGCGGTGGACATGAACGCCGCCTGCTCCGGCTTCCTCTACGCCCTGGAGGCGGGCATGGGCGCGGTGGCCCTGCGCCCCGGGTCCGTGGCCCTGGTCACGGCCTCCGAGATCACCACCAGCCGCACCAACTGGGCCGACCGCGCCACCTGCGTGCTCTTCGGCGACGGCGCGGGCGCGGTGGTCCTCTCCGACCGCGAGCCCAAGCCGGGCCAGGCCGTGATCGAGGACATCGTCCTGCACTCCGACGGCTCGCTGTGGCCTTTGCTCACGGTCAAGAGCGGCGGGTCGGCCTGGCCGCTGAAGCTCGGCGACATCGTCGGCGAGAACTTCTTCATCGAGATGAACGGCCCCGAGGTCTACAAGAACGCCGTGCGCTCCATGGGCTCGGTGTGCGAGGAGATCGTGGAGCGAAACGGCCTGACCCTTAACGACGTGGACCTCTTCATCCCGCACCAGGCCAACTTGCGCATCATCGAGGCAGTGGGCAAGCGCCTGAAGTTCTCGGGCGAGCGCGTGATGATTACGGTGGACCGTTACGGCAACACCTCGGCCTCCTCGGTGGCCATGGCCCTGGCCGACGCCAAGAGCGAGGGGCGCGTGAAGTCCGGCAGCCGCGTGCTGCTGACCACCTTCGGCGGCGGCTTCACCTGGGGCGCGGCCCTGCTGCGTTTCGTCTAGAAAATGCCATTTGAGTTTGCCCGGCAATTACGTTAGGGAAAAAATTCTTTAGCCCATACCGGAACACCCCATGAGCAACCCACCCCGGCTTACCGCACTCGTCACCGGCGGCTCGCGCGGAATCGGCGCGGCCGTGGCCAAACGCCTGGCCAAGGACGGCTACTCCGTCATCTTCACCTACGTCAGCAAGCCCGACGAGGCCAACGCCGTGGCCGCCCAGATCATGGCCGAAGGCGGCGAGGCCCAGGCCCTGCGCCTGGACGTCTCGGACCGCGAGGCCGTGCCCGCCTTCTTCAAGGAGCACATCGAGGGCAAGGCCGACCTGCACGTGCTGGTGAACAACGCCGGCATCACCAAGGACGGCCTGCTCGTGCGCATGAAGGACGAGGACTGGGACCGCGTCATCGGCGTGAACCTCACCGGTGCCTTCACCTGCCTGCGCGAGGCGGCCAAGATCATGATGAAGCGCCGCGCCGGGCGCATCGTGAACATCGTCTCCGTGGTGGGCCAGAGCGGCAACGCGGGCCAGGCCAACTACGTGGCCGCCAAGGCCGGGCTCATTGGCCTGACCAAGACCGCCGCGCTGGAGCTCGCCTCGCGCGGCGTCACGGTCAACGCCGTGGCCCCGGGCTTCATCGAGTCCGACATGACCGCCGTGCTCCCCGAGGCGGTCAAGACCAATTTCCTGGAACAGATTCCGCTGAAAAAGATGGGCGCTCCCGAGGACGTCGCCTCGGCCGTTTCCTATCTCGCCTCGCCCGAAGCCGGGTACGTCACCGGCCAGGTCCTGGCCGTGAACGGCGGGCTCTACCGCTAATCAAACGATCAACCATCCCACAGTTATCTGGAGGAAAGACCATGTCCGTCGTCGAAAAAGTCAAAGAGATCATCGTGGACCAGCTGGGCGTGTCCGCTGACGAAGTGAAGCCCGAGGCCAAGTTCGTTGACGACCTGGGCGCCGATTCCCTGGACCTCACCGAGCTGATCATGGCCATGGAAGAGGAGTTCGGCGTCGAGATCGCCGACGAGGACGCCCAGAAGATCGTCAAGGTCCAGGACGCCATCGACTACGTCCAGTCCAAGCAGGGCTAAATAAGCAAGGGCGGCCGGCCGCGCCTGGCCCGGCCGCCTCATTTCCCCCAAGGTGCCAATGCCAATGAAGCTCAAACGAGTCGTCGTCACCGGCATGGCCACGATCACGCCCATCGGCAACGATCTGGCCACCAGCTGGCGGAACCTCCTGTCCGGCGTCTCCGGCGCGGGCCCAATCACCCGCTTCGACGCCACGGGATACGACACCACCTTCGCCTGCGAGGTGAAGGACTTCGACCCCGCCACGCACATCCCGCCCAAACAGGCGCGGCGCATGGACCATTTCACCCAGTACGCCGTGGCCGCCGCGCAGATGGCGGTCAAGGACTCCGGGCTCGAGATCACCCCCGAACTCGCTCCCGAGGTGGGCGTGCTCATCGGTTGCGGCCTGGGCGGCCTGAACACCATCGAGGAGCAGCACAAGAAGCTCCTGGCCGGCGGGCCCTCCAAGGTCTCCCCGTTCTTCATCCCGGTGCTCATCGCCAACATGGCCGCGGGCCAGGTGGCCATCTTCACCGGGGCCAAGGGCCCCAACGTCTGCACCACCACCGCGTGCGCCTCGGGCGCGCACGGCGTGGGCTACGCATACACCGACATCATGCTCGGCCGGGCCAAGGCCATGATCTGCGGCGGTGCCGAGTCCACTGTCGCGGGCATGGGCGTGAGCGGCTTCAACGCGCTCAAGGCCCTCTCCACCCGCAACGACGACCCCACCAAGGCCTCCAGGCCCTTCGACAAGGACCGCACCGGCTTCGTCATGGGCGAGGGCGCGGGCATCCTGATGCTCGAAGAACTGGAGTTCGCCCAGGCGCGCGGAGCGCGTATCCTGGCCGAGGTGGCCGGTTTCGGCGCCTCCGGGGACGCCTTCCACATGACCGCCCCGCCGGAGAACGGCGAAGGCGCGGCTCTGGCCATGCGCGCGGCCCTGCGCGAGGCGGGCATGGAGCCCGGCGACATCGACTGCGTGAACGCCCACGGCACCTCCACGCAGCTCAACGACGCCTGCGAGACCAAGGCCATCAAGTCCGTTTTCGGCGACCACGCCTACAAGCTGGCGGTCACGGCCAACAAGTCCATGATCGGCCACTGCCTGGGCGCTGCCGGAGCCATCGAGAGCGTGTTCTCGGTCAAGTCCATGATCGAGGGCATCGTGCCCCCGACCATCAACTACGAGACCCCCGACCCCGAGTGCGACCTGGACTACACCCCCAACGCCCCCGCCAAGCGCGAGGTGCGCACGGTGATCAACAACTCCTTCGGGTTCGGCGGGACCAACGCCTGCGTGATCTTCAAGAGGTTCGAGGCGTAGCCCGGGCTGAACTTTTTATGAGGCGCGGCACACGGCCGCACCCTTCGACCTTCAACGCTTAACGGGCTTCGCGGGCATACGCCGCCAAGTCCGTTAAGCATTTTGCGGGGAACAAGGAGATTTCCATGGACGAGATATTCATCCGCGATCCCGAGATCGCCGCGGCCATCGCCAGCGAGATCGAACGCCAGGTGGGCGGGCTCGAGCTCATCGCCTCCGAGAACTTCGTCTCCGCCGCCGTGCGCCAGGCCCAGGGCTCGGTGATGACCCACAAGTACGCCGAGGGCTACCCCCACAAGCGCTACTACGGCGGCTGCGAATTCGTGGACGTGGCCGAGGACCTGGCCCGCGACAGGGTCAAGCAGCTCTTCGGGTGCGACTACGCCAACGTACAGCCCCACTCGGGCTCCCAGGCCAACATGGCCGTGTACTTCTCGGTGCTCAAGCCCGGGGACACCGTGCTCGGCATGGACCTCTCCCACGGCGGCCACCTGACCCACGGCAGCCCGGTGAACTTCTCCGGCCGCTTCTACAACATCGTGTTCTACGGCGTGTCCCGCGAGACCGGCACCATCGACTACGACGCGCTCCAAGCCCTGGCCCGCGAGCACAAGCCCAGGATGATCGTGGCCGGGGCCAGCGCCTACCCGCGCACCCTGGACTTCGACCGCTTCCGGGCCATCGCCGACGAGGTCGGGGCCATGCTCATGGTGGACATGGCCCACATCGCGGGCCTGGTGGCCGCGGGCGAGCACCCCACGCCCATCGGCAAGGCCCACTTCACCACCTCCACCACGCACAAGACCCTGC
This sequence comes from Fundidesulfovibrio sp. YSD1, assembly GCF_055397115.1. Taxonomy (NCBI): domain Bacteria; kingdom Pseudomonadati; phylum Thermodesulfobacteriota; class Desulfovibrionia; order Desulfovibrionales; family Desulfovibrionaceae; genus Fundidesulfovibrio; species Fundidesulfovibrio sp. YSD1. The sequence goes on along the minus strand of NZ_AP043666.1, from coordinate 2,562,306 downwards.
GCGGCCCCAGGGGCGGGCTCATCCTCGCGGGCGAGGACGAGGCCAAGAAGATCGACTCGCAGATCTTCCCGGGCATCCAGGGCGGCCCGCTCATGCACGTGATCGCGGCCAAGGCCGTGGCCTTCGGCGAGGCCCTGCGCCCCGAGTTCAAGGCCTACCAGGCCCAGGTGGTGAAGAACGCCAAGGTCATGGCCGAGGGCCTCGTGTCTCTGGGCTACGACCTGGTCTCGGGCGGCACGGACAACCACCTGATGCTCGTGGACCTGAACAACAAGGACGTGACCGGCAAGGAGGCCCAGATCGCCCTGGACGCCGCCGGGATCACGGCCAACAAGAACACCGTCCCCTTCGAGACCCGCTCGCCCTTCGTGACCTCGGGCATCCGCTTGGGCACCCCGGCGCTGACCACGCGCGGCATGAAGGAGGCCGAGATGGAGAAGGTGGTGGGTTGGATCGACGCGGCCATCAAGGGCCGCGAGAACGAGTCCGCCCTGGCCGCCATCAAGGCCGAGGTGAAGGCCTTCGCCAGCCGGTTCCCGCTGTTCGGCTGGTAGGAAAGCGCGTTTCGACGCCCCAGGGGCCGCGCCGGGAAGCCGCGCGGCCCCTTTCTTGTTTCTTGACAAAGGGGCGCGCCGCAATCACTTTCGCTCAAAACAAGGGGAGTCCCATTCTCATGGACCAACGCCTGCCCTGGCCCGAATACTTCATGCGCATCGCCTTTCTCGTGGCCGAGCGCTCCACCTGCCTGCGCCGCAAGGTGGGAGCCGTGGCCGTGAAGGAAAAGCGCATCCTGGCCACGGGCTACAACGGAGCGCCCGCGGGCACGGCCCACTGCCTGGACATCGGGTGCATGCGCGAAAAGCTGAACATCCCCTCGGGCCAGCGCCACGAGCTCTGCCGGGGCCTGCACGCCGAGCAGAACGTGATCATCCAGGCCGCCGTGCACGGCGTGTCCATCGCCGGGGCGGACCTCTACTGCACCACGCAGCCCTGCATCATCTGCACGAAGATGCTCATCAACTGCGGCGTGCGCAACATCCACTACGCCGAGGGCTACCCCGACGAACTCTCGCGGGACATGCTCGAGGAATCCGGAGTGAAATTTGATACCCTGCCCAGCCCCGAAAAACCCTGACGAAGCCTTCATGGCCGAGGCGCTCGCGCTCGCGGCCAGGGGCAAGGGATCGACCGCCCCCAACCCCTGCGTGGGCGCGGTTCTCGTGCGCGGCGGCCAGGTGGTGGCCGGGGGCTGGCACAAGGTCTGCGGCGGCCCGCACGCCGAGGTGAACTGCCTGGCCGACGCCCGCGCCAAGGGCGTGGACCCGGCCCAGTGCACGCTCTACGTGACGCTCGAGCCCTGCAACCACCACGGCAGGACCCCGCCCTGCACCAAGGCCGTGCTCGAAGCCGGGATCACGCGCGTGGTAGTGGGCTGCGCCGACCCCAACCCGCGCGTGGAAGGTGGGGGCGCGGGCTTCCTGCTCACCCACGGCCTGGACGTGACCGTGGGGGTGCTGGAGCGCGCCTGCAAGGACATGATCGCGGATTTCGCGGTCTGGCAGTTCACCCCGCGCACCTACAACATCCTCAAGATGGCGGCCACGCTCGACGGCCGGATAGCGGCGCGCACCGGGCACTCGGCCTGGGTCAGCGGCCCCGAGTCGCGCGCGGCCGTGCACGAGCTGCGCACGCGCGTGGACGCCGTGCTCGTGGGCGGGGCAACCCTGCGCCACGACAACCCCCAGCTCACGGCCAGGCCCGAAGGCCCGGCCCCTGAAAGGCAGCCCCTGGCCGTGGTGGTCACCTCGCTTCTGCCCGAGGCCTCCGCCCCCTTCACGCTTCTCAGGCAGCGCCCGGAGCAGACCATCTTCTGGACCGACTCGGCCAACGCCGTGTCCGTGCGCGCCGAGGCCCTGCGCGCCATGGGCGTGCGCGTCTGGGAGCTTCCCGCCTCGGGCGAGCGCCTGGACCTTGCCGCCGGGTTCGCGAAGCTCAGGCTGGAGGCCGCCTGCCACACCACGCTCTGCGAGGGCGGCGGCAGGCTGGCCCTGTCGCTGGCCAGCCAAGGCCTCATGGACGAGTTCCGCTACTTCCTCGCTCCCAAGATACTGGGAGACGCCGAGGCGGTGCCCGTGTTCGCGGGCGGGGTGGCCGAATCCATGCGCCAGGCCTTGCCCCTGCGTTTGGCCGCGTTCGCCCAGAGCGGCCCCGACCTCATGCTCACCTACGTCCCGATCTCCTGAAACCGCCCCGGAGGCCCAGTGAAGAGATTTCTCGCCATCGCCGTCGCCCTTTGCGCAGCCCTGCTCGGCTCCTACTACCTCGTCGGCACCCGGGTGGAGCCGCTGGTCTCTGACTACTTCGCCAAGGCCGCCGCCGAGAATCCCACCCTCGCGATCACTCCCAAGAGCGCGGAAAAGGGCCTCTTCTCCAGCCGCTACGTCTACACGCTGGACATGGCCGTCCCCGAGGACCGCCCCGCAGGGTCGAAGCCCACGCGCCTCGTGCTGGACGCGGCGGTGGACGTGGCCCACGGGCCGTTCCCCTTCGCCTCCGGCCAGGCCTCACTGGCCCAGGCCGTGGTCGCGACCACGTTCGCCCTGAATCCGGCCAGCGACCAGGACGTGAAGGACTTCTTCGCCAAGTTCCCCGAGCTCATGGCCACGAAATGCGTCACCCGCGTGGCCTTCGGGGGCGATTGCGAGACCAGGCTCACCGTGCCGGGCTTCTCCCGGACGGTGTCAGCGGGCGGCCAGCCCCTGGACGTGGACTGGCAGGGCATGACCATCGACGCCACCCACGACTCGGCGCTGACCCGCGTGCAGAGCAGCGCCAAGGCGCCTCTTCTTCTTATGAAGGACGGGCAGGCCAGCATGGCCATGCGCAACATGACCCTGGAGAGCAAGGCCTCGCTGGCCACCAAGCTGATCTGGGCGGGCGAGCACAAGCTGCGCATCGACGCCGCCGAGTACAAGGCCGCCGGGCAGGCCCAAGGCGGCGCGCTCGCGGGCCTGGCCCTGGACGCGTCGCTTACGCCCAAGGGCGAGGTGGCCGATTATTCCCTGGCCCTGGGCGGGAACCTGGAAACGGGAGCAGGCAAGGCCCAGCCCTTTCGCCTGCGCATGCAGCTTTCGGCCATCGACCTGGCCGCGCTGAACGACCTCGTCGCGCTTTTGCAGTCGAAGCGCGCCCTGGCGGCGGGATCGCCGCCACTGGGCGAACCGGAGCTGCGCGCCATCGGCAACGCCATGCTCCCGCGCTCGCCTTCGGCCGGCCTGGAATTCGGATTCTTCGAGGGTGAGGACGCCTTCAGCTTTTCCTGCGAAGTGAGGCCCGAGGGCATGCCCGCCATCCCGGCCACGGCCGAGCAGGCCCTGCCGCTTTTGCGCGCCAAGGCCGACCTCTCGGGCAAGCTGGACGTCATCGTCCGGACAGTGTGCACGGTGGCGGCCAGCGACAAGAAGGCCGGAGTGGACCAGGCCCAGTGCGCGCAGGAGCTGTTCGCCCAGGCTGTCCAGTTCGTCGCCATGGGTTTGGCCACCGTGGACGGCGGCAGGATCGCCTCCTCGGCCGCGTGGGACGGCAAGGTCCTGACCGTGAACGGCCGCTCCCTGAACTGAGGGGCTACCTGCTGGCCTTGGAGAGCCTCGCGTTGATGAGCTCCTGAAGCTCGTTGAGGAAGGACTCGCACGCCGCGGCGGCCACGCGCCTGCGGTCCATGAGCAACGCCAGGGACTTCACGTCCGAATTGATGCGCGAGAGCCTGAGCACCGCCTGGTTGGTGGCCTCGAAATCCTCGAACGCCCTGGAGGCCTCGGCCATGCGCGCGGCGGCCTCTCCCGAGGCGAGCGCGGACCCTTCGGCCAGGGATTTCCTCGCGGCTTGCGAGGCCGCCTGCATGCGCTCCTCGATGCGGTCCATGCCCGCGTCGGTGGCCTCGCCGATGTGCGGGGCCTGGAGGGCCAGGATCACGGACGCCTGGGCCACGGCGTCGAAGCAGGCCACGGCCAGCTTTTCCCCGCCTGGCGAGCCGGAGGAAGACTGCACGGCCGCGCGCAAGGCGCGCTCGAGGCGCTCGAGGATCTCGAGCCCCTGGCCCTGCGAGAGCTTCGAGGCCTGCTCGTTGGTCTTCTGGACCACCAGCGCCAGATATTCCTCGTCGATGGCCCGGACCTCTCCCCAGGCCTTGGCAAAGTTCTCCACGACCTTGCGCTGCGCCTCGAACCCGTCACGGTCCGAGATGTCCTTGAGTTCGACAAGCCCTGCGTCCACCGCCTTGGAAGCGGCACGCGCCTGGTCGGCATAGGCCTTCGAGGATTCCGGGCTGTCAGCGAGCAACGCGTTCTTGCCCGCATCCACGGCCGAGAGCAGGCTCGCGCGGACCTGCGCGGTGAGCTGCACCTTGCGCACCTGCGTGGCCAGGAGTTCCTCCACGCGCCAGGGGCCGCGCGCGTTGCCCAGATAGAGCAGCAGGCCGAGCGTCAACGTCAAAAGCGCCGCCAACACCATCCACGGTTGGTTCTTTCGCATGTCGGGCTCCGCAGTTCGTCTGTGTCTCGCTGCTACCATCCCGGCCCGGCCAAGGCCAGAGGGGCGCCTGCGGCAATCTGCTTGCTAGCGCAAGAGGTACGCGTGCACGTACGGCCCCAGGATCCGCTGATCGTCCAGGCCGAAGGCGCTCGGGAAAAACACCCTGTTCGCGTTCAGGTAGACCCTGTCGCCGGTCTTGGCCGCATGGGGCGATATCCTCACCATTTTCGTCTCCGCGTCCCCGGGCAGGAAGCGCAACCTGGCCAGCAGTGAGCC